>NZ_MSDV01000019.1 GCF_001931485.1 Burkholderia sp. SRS-W-2-2016
CCCGACGAAGAGGTACCCGACGAAGAGGTACCCGACGAAGAGGTACCCGACGAAGAGGTACCCGACGAAGAGGTACCCGACGAAGAGGTACCCGACGAAGAGGTACCCGACGAAGAGGTACCCGACGAAGAGGTACCCGACGAAGAGGTACCCGACGAAGAGGTACCGGACGAAGAGGTACCGGACGAAGAGGTGCCCGACGAGGAGCTACCCGACGACGAAGAACCCGAAGAACCCGAAGAACCCGAAGAACCCGAAGAACCCGAAGAACCGGAAGATCCCGAAGACCCCGACGAAGAAGACGAAGCCCCCGAACTACCCGACGACCCGATCCCCGACAGCGCGCTTCCGCCGGTGCTGGGAGTCTTGAGAGTCGAGCCGCAGCCGTACAGGGCGAGCAGTGTGGACGTCGCGAGAGCGATGGCTGTGCGACCGGCGAATTTTTGCATGATGTCCTCGTTGAACGACTATTGATGGAGGCCAGCAATGCAAGTTATGCGCCAAACGTAATTAATACTTCCAGATAACGATTGGTAAGAATATTCACCGAATAAGCGAGCTGAGCAAGCAATCTAAATCGTCAAAACGCGTGTTTAGCAGACTGTGTCCGGGCCTTGTTCCGCGCCGTGCTACGTAACGTCCGGCCGCGCCGTAACGGCCTTTTAGCCAACTCGCATAAAACACGAAAATCGCCTCACGGCGCTACTTACGCCGCCGCTCGGCCACCGCCCGCACCGCCGCCTGCGGCGCCGCTCACGACCGCCGCGCGCGCGTCATCGCCACCGCCGCTTTCCCCCCACCTTTCCCGCTAGCCGCTTCGGCCTCCAGCTCCGCCACCATCTCGCGCGCGGCGGTCTGCAGCTCCGGCACATAGCGCCGCTTCGCCTCGGCAAGCGACACCGCCCGCGACAGAAACACCACGTTCAGACTAGCGAGCACGCGCTCCTCGAACACGATCGCCACCGCGACCGCGCCGATCTTCCCCTGATCGAGCCAGTCGCCGTGATTCGAGCCGAAGCCGTCCGCGCGCACGCGCCGCACCAGGTTGCGGATCAACGCATCGTTCGACGCGAGCGCCTTCTGCTCCTCGCCGCCGGTGCCCGCGCGCAGCAGATCGAGAATGTCCTCGCGTTCGGTATCCGAGCACATCGCGAAGTACGCGCGGCCCGCGGCGGTCAGCAGGATCGGCAGGCGCCGCCCGACCATCGCGCGATGGAACGACAGCGGACTGAAACGGTGGGTGGTCTCGCGGATGATCATCGAGTCGCCGTCGGGCGTGGTCAGATCCGACGGCCACGCGACCCGTTGCAGCAGCCGGCCCATCACCGGCGGCGCGATCGTCGCGATTCGTTCGTCGTCCGTAAAACCTTCGCTCAGCGCGCGCACCTTCAGCGTGAGCCGGAAGCTGTCGTCCGACGCGCTGCGGCGCACGAAGCCGTCCTCCATCAGCGTTTCGAGCAGACGCCGCGCGGTGGTCCGGTGCAGGCCGGTCAGCTCGCTGATCTGCTGGCTGGTCGCGCGCCCGCTGTCCATCGAATTGAGCGCCTGCAATACCTGCAGCCCGCGCGACAATCCTCTGACATTTGTGTATTTGGTCACCTAAAACCTCAATGAAATCAGCTATGTGCATTCTATGCACAAATTGGAGATTTTGTTGAGCGGGCGCGGGGCCGGTCCTAGACTGCGAACAAATCAAAGATCTCATGGAGACGCAAGCTGTTGTCCGCAGGCGCTTTTTTCGCCGCGGCCACGGCCGGTTCCCGGCCGGCGCGCTCCCTGACTATCTCGACCCAGTTAGGAGACAACATGCCCGCAGCTCCCGATCCGCTCGCTCCCCAGGCCAACAGCGCAACCGTCGCCACCGACGTCGCGATTATCGGCGCCGGCCCGGTCGGTCTGATGATCGCCAACTACCTCGGTCTGCAGGGCGTGCGCGTCGTGCTGATCGAAAAGCTCGAAAAGATCATCGACTATCCGCGCGCAATTGGTCTGGATGACGAAGCATTGCGCGTGTTCCAGGCGGTCGGTCTCGCCGACGCATTGCTGCCGCACACCACTCCCGATCACTGGATGCGCTTCGTCACGAGCAACGGTCATTGCTTCGCATCGATCGAGCCGCGTACCGACGAATTCGGCTGGTCGCGCCGCAACGCCTTCATTCAGCCGCTGGCCGATCGCGTGCTGTACGAAGGACTCGCGCGCTTTCCGCACGTCGAAGTGCTGTTCGGCCACGCGGTCGATTCGTTCACGCAGGACGGCAACGGCGTCACGATCGAAACCGAACACGTGAATGGTGAGCGCCGCACGATTCGTGCGTCGTATGTGGTCGGCGCTGACGGCGGCAACAGCTTCGTGCGCCGCACGCTCGACGTGCCGTTCGAAGGCCGCACCAAACCGAATCAATGGATCGTCGTCGATGTGCGCAACGACCCGATCGGCTCGCCGCACGTGTACATGCATTGCGATCCGCGTCGTCCGTATGTGTCGGCCGCGTTGCCGCACGGGATCCGCCGCTTCGAATTCATGGTGATGCCGGGCGAGACCGAGGAAGAACTGTCGAAGCCGGAGAACCTCGCCGCGCTGATCCGCAAGGTGGTTGCCGAGCCGGACAAGGTCGACTACATCCGCAAGCGCGTCTACACGCACAACGCGCGACTCGCCAGCAGCTTCCGCGTGAGCCGCGTGCTGCTCGCCGGCGACGCCGCGCACATCATGCCGGTGTGGCAGGGCCAGGGCTACAACAGCGGGATCCGCGACGCGAGCAATCTGGGCTGGAAGCTGTCGATGGTGGTCAAGGGCCTCGCCGGCGACGCGCTGCTCGACTCCTACACCGCCGAGCGCCGTTCGCATGCGCGTTCGATGATCCATCTGTCGGAAGTGGCGGGCGACATCTTCGCGCCGACCAGCCGCTTCGGCATCAAATTCCGCGACGCGTTCGTACGCACCTTCAATCTGTTCCCGGCGGTCAAGCGCTACTTCGTCGAGATGCGTTTCAAGCCGATGCCGCGTTACGAGAGCGGCGTCGTGCTGCTCGCGCGCACGCCGCGCAAGCATGGCTGGCTCGCGCGCGTGCTCGAACGTTCGGGGCATTCGGCGCCGGGACGTCTGTTCGGTTTGATGAGCGAGAAGCGCGAATCGCGTCTTGGTCGCCTCGTCTATGGTCGCGATCCGCACTGCAATTCGCCGGTCGGCCGGATGTTCATCCAGCCGCGCGTGCGCACGGTCGGCGGCGACGTCGTGCGACTCGACGACGTGCTCGGCAACCGCTTCGCGATTCTCGGCTGGGGCGCCGATCCGACCTTCGGCCTCAGCGCGGAAGCGCGCGCGATCTGGGAGCGTCTCGGCGGCGTGTTCGTGCTCGCGAAGCCGGATACGCAACTGGTTTTCCATGACGACGTACCCGCCGGCGTGATTGCGATCGGCGACGTCAATACGCGCATGAAGGACTGGTTCACGCGGATTCCGCAATCGGTCGTGCTGTTGCGCCCGGATCGTTTCGTCGCGGGTGTGTGTTCGCCGCAGCAGGTCTCGCAGTCGGTCGTCGAACTGGCGGCGAAGCTGCACCTCGAGATGGCGGCGCGCGCGAATGCGGCCACGGCCGCTGGCGCTGCGAACCACGAGGCAGCTGCTTCGGAAAACGGCGTTGTCACTTTCTCAACCGTTGCCGGCAACGCAAGCGTTGCAAGCGCCGCCACCGCCGCAACCGCCGGAGCCTGATATGCCGATGTTGCTCGAATGTCTGTCGCACACGCCGCTGTCCGGCTATTACGATCCCGCGCCGGAAGTGGTCGCGGAAGTGGAGCGGATTCACGCGGCGGCGCGCGCACGCGTCGCCGAGTTCGATCCCGAACTGGTCGTCGTGTTCGCGCCCGACCATTACAACGGTTTCTTCTATGACGTGATGCCGCCGTTCTGCATCGGCGCGTCGGCGAGCGCGATCGGCGACTTCAAGAGCCTCGCCGGCCCTTTGAGCGTGCCCGCCGATACCGCGCTCGAACTCGCCGAAGCGGTGCTCGCGAGCGACGTCGACGTCGCGGTGTCGTACCGGATGCAGGTCGATCACGGCTGCGCGCAAGCGCTCGAACTGCTGACCGGCGGCCTCGATCGCTACCCGGTCGTGCCGGTGTTCATCAACTCGGTCGCCGCGCCGATGGCGTCGTGCCGCCGCGCTCGACTGCTCGGCGATGCGCTGGGCCGCGCGCTCGCGCGGATGAACAAACGCGTGCTGGTGGTCGGCTCGGGCGGCATCTCGCACGAGCCGCCGGTGCCGGAGCTGGCCGGCGCGAACGACGAAGTCGCCGAGCGTCTGATCGCCGGCCGCAATCCGTCGGCCGAATCGCGCGCCGCTCGCCAGGCCCGCACGATTGCGGCGGCGCGCGCGTTCGCGAGCGGCGACAGCCATCTGCATCCGCTCAATCCCGACTGGGACCGCGCATTCCTGAAGCTGCTCGAAGAGGGCGAGCTGACCGCGCTCGACGGCCTGACCGACAAAGCGATCACTCGCGACGCCGGCAAGTCGGCGCACGAAATCCGCACGTGGGTCGCCGCGTTCGGCGCATTGAACGCGAGCGGCCCGTATCGCGCGTCGCTCGATTACTACCGCCCGATCCCCGAATGGATCGCCGGCTTCGGCGCGATGCATGCGCGCCCCGTTGCCGCCAACGTCTAACCGAATCAGGAATACGTCATGAGCAATCAGAGCACCATCGAAGCGCTGGCCGTGCGCCTGCGCGAATCCGAACGCAGCCGTCAGACCGTCGCGCCGTTGCGCGACGACCCGGGCTTCGCCGCCGTGTCGAACCCGGCTGACGCCGAACAGCTCGCATATGCGATCCAGCAGGTCAACGTGGCCGCGCGCGTCGCGGCGGGCGAGCGGATCGTCGGCCGCAAGATCGGTTTGACGTCGCCCGCGGTGCAGCGCCAGCTCGGCGTCGATCAACCGGACTTCGGCGCGCTGTTCGCGTCGATGGCGTACGGCGACAGCCAGCCGATCCCGCTCGGCGAGCTGATCCAGCCGAAAGTCGAAGCCGAAATCGCGCTGGTGCTCGAACACGATCTGATTCACGAGCGCCATACCTACGCCGATCTGCTGCGCGCGACCGCCTATGCGGTGGCGGCGATCGAAGTGGTGGACAGCCGTATCGAAGGCTGGAACATCCGCTTCGTCGATACGGTCGCGGACAACGCGTCGAGCGCACGTTTCGTGCTCGGCAGCCGCCCGGTGCTGCTGCGCGATCTCGATCTGACCGCCTGCGCGATGACGCTTTCTCAGGAAACCGAAGTATTGTCGCGCGGCAACGGCGCCGCCTGTCTCGGCAATCCGCTGAACGCCGCCGCGTGGCTCGCGGACCGGATGGTCCGGCTCGGCACTCCGCTGCGGGCCGGCGACGTGCTGATGACCGGCGCGCTCGGCCCGATGGTTGCGGTCAAACAGGCCGGCACCTTCAGCGCGCAGATCGACGGCCTCGGCAGCGTCCGCGCGACTTTCTCCGCCTAACGCAAGCACACCCAGGCACTCGCAGCACGCGCCGGCAAGCGCATTCACTCGATTGAGGACTCAAATGGCAAGCGAAAAACTCAAGGCCGCGATCATCGGCTCGGGCAATATCGGCACCGATCTGATGATCAAGATCCTGCGGCACGGCAAGCATCTCGAAGTCGCGGCGATGGTCGGCATCGATCCGAACTCGGACGGTCTCGCGCGCGCCGCGCGGCTCGGCGTGGCGACCACCCACGAAGGCGTCGAAGGTCTCACGCGTCTGCCGGTGTTCGACGACATCGATTTCGTGTTCGACGCGACCTCGGCCGGCGCGCATGTGAAGAACGACGCGTTCCTGCGCGCGCTGAAGCCCGGCATCCGCCTGATCGACCTGACGCCCGCGGCGATCGGTCCGTACTGCGTGCCGGTCGTCAATCTCGACGCGCAGCTCGACGCGCTGAACGTGAACATGGTCACTTGCGGCGGCCAGGCGACGATCCCGATGGTCGCGGCGGTGTCGCGCGTCGCGAACGTGCATTACGCGGAAATCGTCGCGTCGATCAGCAGCAAGTCGGCCGGCCCCGGCACCCGCGCGAACATCGATGAGTTCACCGAAACGACCTCGAAGGCGATCGAAGTGGTCGGCGGCGCGGCGAAGGGCAAGGCGATCATCGTGCTGAACCCGGCCGAGCCGCCGGTGATGATGCGCGACACCGTCTACACGCTGTCCGAACTCGCGGACCGCGCGAAGGTGGAAGCGTCGATCGAACAGATGGCCGCCGCGGTGCAGGCGTACGTGCCGGGCTATCGCCTGAAGCAGAAAGTGCAGTTCGACGAAATCAGCGCGAGCGCGCCGCTCAACATTCCGGGCCTCGGCAAATTCAGCGGCCTGAAAACCTCGGTGTTCATCGAAGTGGAAGGCGCCGCTCACTACCTGCCCGCATACGCAGGCAACCTCGACATCATGACTTCCGCCGCGCTCGCGACCGCCGAGCGCATGGCGCAAGCGCTCGTGCAGGCCTAACGGCATCAGGAGACACTCGCATGGACAAGAAACTCTATATCTCCGACGTGACGCTGCGCGACGGCAGCCACGCCATTCGTCATCAGTACTCGATCCAGAACGTGCAGGACATCGCGCGCGCACTCGACAAAGCCAAAGTCGACAGCATCGAAGTCGCGCACGGCGACGGTCTGCAAGGTTCGAGCTTCAACTACGGTTTCGGCGCGCATAGCGACCTCGAATGGATCGAGGCGGTCGCCGACGTGGTCAAGCACGCGCAGATCGCGACGCTGCTGCTGCCCGGCATCGGCACGATTCACGATCTGAAGGCCGCGTACAACGCGGGCGCGCGCATCGTGCGCGTCGCGACCCATTGCACCGAAGCGGACATCTCGAAGCAGCACATCGAATATGCGCGCGAACTCGGGATGGACACGGTCGGCTTCCTGATGATGAGCCACATGACCACGCCGGAAAACCTCGCGGTCGAAGCGAAGAAGATGGAAAGCTACGGCGCGACCTGCATTTACGTGGTCGATTCCGGCGGCGCGCTGACGATGAACGACGTGCGCGACCGTTTCCGCGCGGTGAAGGCGGTGCTGAAGCCGGAAACGCAAACGGGCATGCACGCGCACCACAACCTGTCGCTCGGCGTCGCGAATTCGATCGTCGCGGTGGAGGAGGGCTGCGACCGTATCGATGCATCGCTCGCGGGGATGGGTGCGGGCGCCGGCAACGCGCCGCTCGAAGTGTTCATCGGCGCGGCCGAACGGATGGGCTGGAACCACGGCACCGATCTGTACACGCTGATGGACGCCGCCGACGACATCGTGCGGCCGTTGCAGGATCGCCCGGTTCGGGTGGACCGCGAAACGCTCGCGCTCGGTTATGCGGGCGTGTATTCGAGCTTCCTGCGGCACTCGGAAGTGGCCGCGAAGAAATACGGGCTGAAGACCGTGGACATCCTGGTCGAGCTCGGCAAGCGTCGGATGGTCGGCGGCCAGGAAGACATGATCGTCGACGTCGCGCTCGATCTGAAGCGCGCGCAGGCCAACGGAGCTTCGGCTTCATGATCCCGAACGCGGCACGCCGGCACCGAAAGTGTCGCGCGTGCCGCGTTCATTTCAAGCAGCGAGATCGCCGTCAGAGCGATGCTGAAACAACACTGGAGACTTTTATGCGGCAGTCAACGCAAACGACACAAACACCCACCCACGGCGCGCTGACGATCGGGCTTTGCCTGATCGTCGCGCTGCTCGAAGGGCTGGACCTGCAATCGACCGGCCTCGCCGCGCCGCGCATGGCGCGCGAGTTTCAGCTGGCGGTCGCGCAGATGGGCTGGGCGTTCAGCATCGGCGCATTCGGGCTGTTGCCGGGCGCGGCGATCGGCGGACGTCTGGCCGACCGGCTCGGGCGCAAGCGCGTGCTGATGTGGTCGGTCGCGCTGTTCGGCATCTTCTCGCTCGCGACCGCGCACGTGTGGGATCTGAACAGCCTGCTGGCCGCGCGCTTTCTGACCGGCCTCGGTCTCGGCGCGGCGATGCCGAACCTGATCGCGCTGTGCACGGAAGCGGCGCCGCCGCATCAGCGCAACACCGCGGTCGGCGCGATGTACTGCGGGATGCCGTTCGGCGCGGCGCTGGCGGCGGTGATCGGGATTCTCAGTCCGAGCGATGCGGGCTGGCGGCATATCTTCTACGTCGGCGGCTTTGGGCCGTTGCTGGTGCTGCCGCTGCTCGCGCTGTTTCTGCGCGAGTCGTCGCAATTCGTCGCGGCCCGCGCGACGCGTGCGTCCGGCGGATCGCGCCGCGACGCGTCGGCCAGCGTATCGCGCGCGCTGTGGCAGGAGGGCCGCGCCGGCACCACGATCGCGTTGTGGATCAGCTATCTCGGCACGCTGATCGTGCTGTATTTCCTGATCAACTGGCTGCCGTCGCTGGTGCTCACGCGCGGTTTGACGCGCGTGCAGTCGGGCGTCGTGCAGATGATGTTCAACATCGGCGGCGGGATCGGCGCGATCGTGATCGCCGGGATGATGGACCGGATGGGCCGGCGCCGCACGGTGGTGGGCATGTATATCGGCATCGTGGCCGCGCTCGGCGCGTTGCTGAGCGCGAGCGGCGGTACGTCGATGGCGTGGGGCGGACTGCTCGCGGGGCTGTTCCTCGTCGGCGGCCAGTCGGTGCTGTATGCGCTCGCGAGCAGCCTGTATCCGACCGAAGTGCGCGGCACCGGCGTCGGCGCGGCGGTCGCGATCGGCCGTCTCGGCTCGATTCTCGGACCGTTGATCGCCGGGCAACTGCTCGCGATCGGTCAGGGCGCGACGGTGCTGCTCGGCGCGAGCATTCCGTTGATCGCGGTCGCGGCGCTCGCGGCCTGGCTCGTCGTGCACCGTTCGACGCCCCGTTATTCCCCGGCGGCCGCGCAATAAGCCGGCGGCCTCACATATTGCGCGGAGTGGCCGTCGACGGCGCTCCGCTCACTCAACCCGTGACAGAAAGGAATTCGACATGAGCAACACCAACACCCAGGCAGTGGCGATTACCGAAGAAGCGACCAGCCGGTTCGTTCGGATTACCGAAGATGGCCGCGAGATGCAGCTGCACTACAACGACGCCGGGCAGGGCGCGGAAACGGTCGTGATGCTGCACGGCTCGGGTCCGGGCGCGACCGGCTGGGCGAACTTCAACCGCAACGTCGAGCCGCTGGTCGCGGCCGGCTATCGCGTGATCCTGATGGACTGCTTCGGTTGGGGCAAGAGCGATCCGATCGTCTGCAAGGGTTCGCGCTCGGAGCTGAACGCGCGCTCGCTGAAGTCGCTGCTCGATGCGCTCGGGCTGGACCGCGTGCATATCATCGGCAACTCGATGGGCGGCCATAGCGCGGTCGCGTTCGCACTCGCCGAGCCGCAACGCGTCGGCAAGCTGGTGCTGATGGGCGGCGGCACCGGCGGCCCGAGCCAGTTCGTGCCGATGCCGACCGAAGGCATCAAGCTGTTGCAGGGGCTGTACCGCAATCCGACGATCGAGAACCTGCAGCGCATGATGAGCGTGTTCGTGTTCGATTCGAAGGCGCTGACCGAAGACCTGATGCAGGCGCGGCTCGACAATATGCTGGCGCGCCGCGATCACCTGGAGAACTTCGTCGCGAGCCTTGCCGCGAATCCGAAGCAGTTCAACGACTTCAACGCGCGCCTCGGCGAAGTGACCGCGCAGACGCTGGTGATCTGGGGCCGCGACGACCGCTTCGTGCCGATGGACGTGGGCCTGCGCCTGGTTGCCGGGATGCCGAACGCGGATATGCATATCTTCACGCGCTGCGGGCACTGGGCGCAGTGGGAGCATGCGGAGAAGTTCAACCGGATGGTGGTGGAGTTTTTGGGGCGGAAGGGTTAAGCAGGGCGTTATTCCGCCGCCGGCATCCGACTCTCATGCCGGCGCGTAAGCGCATCGCCGGCCGCGGCGGCATCGTCCGCCGCCACCTCTCGCCTCAGCGTCGATTCCCGCACCACCAGGCGCGGATCGAGCAGCGAATAGCTCGCCGCCGTTTCAGCATTGCCGTGCAATTGATCGAGCAGCTTGGTCATCGCAAGCTCGCCCATCTTCTCGCTCTGAAAATCCACCGTGGTCAGCGCCGGCGACGTGTACTCCCCATACGGCACGTTATCGAACCCGGCTACCGACACATCGCGCGGCAATTGCAGCCCTAACTCACGCGCCTGCTTGATGAAGCCGAGCGCGATCAGATCGTTGTAGCAGATCACCGCATCGGGCCGCTTCGGCCCCAGCACCAGACCCGAGCACGCACGCTCGCCGCCCGCCGCCGACGGACTCGCCGCGTCGTGAATGTCGAGCGCCAGCCCGTGCTCGTCGAGACAGTTGCGAATGCCGCGAATCCGCTCGTCGTTCCAGCGCGAACGGCCGAAGCCCAGATACGCAATGTGCCGATGCCCGAGTTTCACCAGATGATTCGCGAGCATATAGCCGGCGAGGCAGCTGTCGGTGCCGACGCTCGCCACCGGAAAACGCGCGCCGCGCCCGAACAGCACGACCGGTTTGCCGAGATCGAGCAGCCATTGCACGGAATCGTCGGGCATCCGCGAACTGACGATCATCCCGTCGACGCGCTGCGCGAGCGATTCGATCAGCGTCTGCTCGCGCTGCGGATTCTCTTCGGTATCGACGAGCAGCAGCGTGTAGTCGTGCTGGATCGCGACGCGATTCGCGCCTTTGACGAGATTGGTGAAATGCGGATTGCTGATGTCGAGAATCGCCAGACCGATCGCGCGGGTGCGGCCGGTGATCATCGAGCGCGCGAGCGGATTGGAGCGGTAACCGAGTCGCGCGATCGCTTCCTTGAGCCGTGCTTCGACGGCCGCGGTGAAGCGCTGGGTCCCATTCATGTACTTCGAGACGGTCGCGACCGACACGCCGGCGGCGGCCGCGACATCGCGAATGGTGGCACCCTTTTTCATTGGTAGCGTTGGTACGGGTAACGTTTTATATCGATTTCTGAATAATATCGGCTGGCCCAAATAGCGTAAAGGCGCGCCACGTCCGCGCCGGCGCCGCATGAAACACGAGAGACACACGAGGAAATCGATGACGATGAAGGTGAAAGGACTGCGCTGGTGGATGATCGGACTGCTGACGCTCGGCACGATCACCAACTATCTCGCGCGCAGTTCGCTGAGCGTCGCCGCGCCGACGGTGCTGCATCACCTGAATATTTCCACTCACGAGTACGGCTGGATCACCGCCGCGTTTCTCGTCATGTATCCGCTCGGCGCGCCGCTGACCGGCTATCTGATGGACCGGGTCGGCTTGCGGCTCGGCTTTCTGCTGTGCGGGCTCGGCTGGTCGCTGATCTGCTTCGCGCACGGTTTCGCGTCGGGCTGGGTTGGACTGCTGGTGCTGCGCGCGCTGCTCGGACTCGTCGAAGCCGCGTTCATTCCGGGCGGAATGCGCACGGCCGCGTACTGGTTTCCGCCGCACGAGCGCGGCACCGCGGCGGGGGTGTTCAACCTCGGCACGTCGACCGGCGCGATTCTCGCGCCGCCGCTGATCGCGTGGTCGATCCTGCATTACAGCTGGAACGTCGCGTTCATGATCGTCGGCGCGCTGGGGCTCGCGTGGGTCGTGCTGTGGTTCGTGTTCTACCGCAATCCGGACCGGCATCCGGCGCTCTCCAGCCAGGAGGCCGCGTATATCGGCGCGAGCGAGGAGCCGGGGCGGCGCGCGTCGCCGCGTTCGGGGCCGAAAGTGCTCGACATCCTCAAACAGCGCAATTTCTGGGGCATCGCGCTGCCGCGCTTCTGCGCCGATCCGCTGTGGGGCACGCTGGTCTACTGGATGCCGCTGTACCTGTACCAGGCGCGCGGCTTCGATCTGAAGGCGATCGCGCTGACCGCGTGGCTGCCGTTCGTCGCCGCCGATCTCGGCTGTATGGTCGGCGGGCCGCTGTCCGCGTGGCTGAAGCGCCGCTTCGACGTGCCGATCGTCGACGGCAAGCGCATCGCGTTCACGCTCGCGGCGGTTCTGATGATCGGGATGGCGGGCGTCGGTTTCGTGCGCAGTCCGGCGCTCGCGGTGTTCCTGCTGTGCCTGGGCGGCTTTGCGCATCAGACGCTGTCGATCGCGGTGATCTCGATGTCGGCCGATCTGTTCCCGCGCCGCGAGGTCGGCACCGTGACCGGACTCGCCGCGCTGGTCGCGGGGCTCGGCAACTTCGCGTTCACGCTGACGATGGGCTGGTTCGTCAGCCGCGTCGGCTATACGCCGTTCTTCGTCGCGCTCGGTTTCGGCGATCTGCTCGGCGCGGCGCTGGTGTGGACGCTGGTGCGCAGGCCGGCGGCGGCGCCGCTGCAGGAATTCGCTCAGAACCCGGGTCAAGACCCTGTGCAGGAACCGGCGCAGGAATCGGCGCAGGAATCGGTGCAGGAATCCGCACAGGAATCCGCGCAAAAACCCGCCGCGCGGGAAGCACGCGTGTAACCCCACCCGCGCACATCGCAAAATGCGATCAATTCTCATTCATCCAAAATTGAGCCTGCTCAAGTCATCTATAAGATATCTGTTCTAAGACTTGCTGAATCGGCCGCAAAGCCTTGTCCGGCGGGGCTCGACCCCTTTCGCATAGGTCTGTGGACCTGTTTGTTTAGCCACACATAGTGGAAAACGCGCATATACTCTCGGTCTTATCGCAAAACGAAGCGCGGGGGCGCGTCGGCTTTCCGGACGCCGTTGCCGCCGCCGTGGCGCGCTTTTGCGCTGGCTCCGATTGCCAACGCTCTGTCTAACACTACCTGGCCAAGCACCAATCATGTCCAAGATCATCTACACCCTGACCGACGAAGCGCCCGCACTGGCGACCTACTCGCTGCTGCCGATCGTCAAGGCGTTCACGCGCTCGTCCGACGTGCTCGTCGAAACGCGCGACATCTCGCTCGCCGGCCGCATCATCGCGGCATTCCCCGACTACCTGAGCGCGGAACAGAAGGCTTCCGACGATCTGGCTGAGCTCGGCGGTCTGACCACGCGCCCGGAAGCGAACATCATCAAGCTGCCGAACATCAGCGCGTCGGTGCCGCAGCTGAAGGCCGCGATCGGCGAACTGCGCGACCAAGGCTACAAGCTGCCGTCGTACCCGGACGTCGCGACCACCGACGCCGAGAAGGACGTCAAGGCCCGCTACGACAAGATCAAGGGCAGCGCGGTGAACCCGGTGCTGCGCGAAGGCAATTCGGACCGTCGCGCGCCGCTGTCGGTGAAGAACTACGCGCGCAAGCATCCGCACAAGATGGGCGCGTGGAGCGCGGACTCGAAGTCGCACGTCGCGCACATGGACGGCGGCGATTTCTACGGCAGCGAGAAGTCGGCGCTGGTCGCGCAAGCCGGTAGCGTGAAGATCGAACTGACGGCCGCCGACGGCGCGACCACGGTTCTGAAGGCGAAGACGCCGGTGCAGGCGGGCGAAATCATCGACGCATCGGTGCTGAGCAAGAACGCGCTGCGCAGCTTCATCGAAGCGCAGATCGCCGACGCGAAGAACAACGGCGTGCTGTTCTCGGTGCACCTGAAGGCGACGATGATGAAGGTCTCGGACCCGATCATCTTCGGTCAGGTCGTTTCGGTGTTCTACAAGGACGTGCTCACGAAGCACGCCGACGCGCTCGCCAAGGTCGGCTTCAACCCGAACAACGGTATCGGCGATCTGTACGCACGCCTGAAGGATCTGCCGGCCGACACGGTCGCGGCGATCGAAGCCGACATCAAGGCGCAATACGAACAGCGTCCGCCGCTCGCGATGGTCAACTCGGACAAGGGCATCACCAGCCTGCACGTGCCGAGCGACGTGATCGTCGACGCGTCGATGCCGGCGATGATCCGCGAGTCGGGCAAGATGTGGGGCGCCGACGGCGCGCTGCACGACGCCAAGGCGGTGATTCCGGACCGCTGCTACGCGGGCGTGTACCAGGCGGTGATCGAAGACTGCAAGCAGCACGGCGCATTCGATCCGGTCACGATGGGCACGGTGCCGAACGTCGGCCTGATGGCGCAAGCCGCTGAAGAATACGGTTCACACGACAAGACGTTCCAGATCGCCGCGAACGGCGTGGTCCGCGTGACCGACGAAGCCGGCACGGTGCTGCTTGAGCAGGCGGTCGAAGAAGGCGACATCTTCCGCATGTGCCAGACCAAGGACGCACCGATTCGCGACTGGGTCAAGCTCGCGGTCAACCGCGCCCGCGCGACCGGCACGCCGGCCGTGTTCTGGCTCGACGCGGCGCGCGCGCACGACGCGCAGATCATCAAGAAGGTCGAGCAGTACCTGAAGGACCACGACACCAACGGTCTGGACATCCGCGTGATGACGCCGGTCGAAGCGGCGAAGTTCTCGGTCGAGCGGATTCGTGCCGGCAAGGACACGATCTCGGTCACCGGCAACGTGCTGCGCGACTACCTGACCGACCTGTTCCCGATCATGGAACTGGGCACCAGCGCGAAGATGCTGTCGATCGTTCCGCTGATGGCCGGCGGCGGCATGTTCGAAACCGGCGCGGGCGGTTCGGCGCCGAAGCACGTGCAGCAGCTGGTCGAAGAAGGCTTCCTGCGTTGGGATTCGCTCGGCGAATTCCTCGCGCTGGCGGCGTCGCTCGAACATCTGGCCACCACGTATCACAACCCGAAGGCGCAGGTGCTGGCCAAGACGCTCGATCAGGCGACCGGCAAGTTCCTCGACAACGACAAGTCGCCGGCGCGTAAGGTCGGCGGCATCGACAACCGCGGCAGCCACTTCTACCTCGCGATGTACTGGGCCGAAGCACTGGCCGCGCAAACCGACGACGCGGCGCTGCAGGCGCAGTTCGCCGGTGTCGCGAAGGCGATGGCCGACAACGAAGCGAAGATCGTCGCCGAACTCGGCGCGGCGCAGGGCAAGCCGGTGGACATCGGCGGCTACTACCGTCCGAACGTCGAGCTGACCGGCAACGCGATGCGCCCGAGCGCGACGCTGAACGCGATCGTCGACTCGCTGGCCTGAGGCTCGGGGACCGCGTGAGTCGATGAACACGCGATAAACCCGCGGCAACGCACTCAGCCCCGCAGCAAGCAAGGCTGTAACTACGACAATGGCGCCGAAAGGCGCCATTGTCGTTTGTACGTCGGAGGGTTCGTCTACGTGCGTATCGGTCATCTGCTGTCCTTACACGTGCACGATTTCCCAGTCGGCGAGCTTTTCCGGAATCTCGAGCGTCGACGTATCGAGCTCGGACAGATGCTCGCAGCTCAGGCCGCGGGCGAGGTCGTCGCAGGCCTGTTGCGGGCTCGAAAATTCACCGAGTGTCTCGTTGCCGTAGGTGGCTGCCCAGCCGTCCTGACCCGGCAGAATGTAGAACGCACCTTGCGTGGAACCAAAGCGAAAGCCTTTCATTTGTCGTCTCCCAGTTGCCAATAAGTTGCCAATCGATAAACCGTGGTTCGTGACGGCTTCGCTGCAATCTGTGGGATTTGGGCGGGCCTGGCTGGTGACCCCCTCGAATCCGACTGCGTGAAGCGCGTGCTCTTGTGAAAGAGTCTACGTCAGCGACCCGGCCTGCAAAGGGGCGTCAAACACTTCTTCTATCGAAAAAAGTAACTGTAAAAACAATGTGTTGCGACGGTCGTTTTGCGATGTGCAACGTGGGGCGACATCGTGAAATGGCCGATTTGTGCCACGCAACATGATTTTTTACGACGCGCGGGATCGTTTCGTATCGTGAAATTTATAGGGCTGCCGCAATAGGCAAAGCGGCGCCCTGCGGCCCTATGCCGCGAGCGGAGCGTTATCCGGAACGAAGGGAGCGGTGTCGGGCGGGCGTTAGCCGGCGATCCGCCGCAGAAAATCGAGCATCGCCCGATTGAACTGCGCCGGCCGTTGCAGCGGCGCGAAGTGGCTGACACCGGGCAGCACGATCAACTGCGCGCCGGGGATGCTGCGCGCCAGATAGTCGGCGTGCTCGGGTTTGATGAACTCGTCGTGCTCGCTTTGCACGATCGCGACCGGCACTGCGATGCGGGCGAGGTCGTCGG
The DNA here is from genome assembly GCF_001931485.1 of Burkholderia sp. SRS-W-2-2016. GTDB lineage: Bacteria > Pseudomonadota > Gammaproteobacteria > Burkholderiales > Burkholderiaceae > Paraburkholderia. Next base: position 16,052 of record NZ_MSDV01000019.1, read on the forward strand.
CGGTGTAGTTCGGCTGCGTGCGCATCATTTCGCTGACCGCGGCGACGAAATTGTCGAAGTCGTGCGGGGTCGCCGACAGGCTCGCGTAGTCCTGCGAATGCCGGCTGAAGCAGCGCTCGATCACCTCGGTCATCACGAACGGCCTGGTGCCGCCCGGATCCATGTTGCAGCCGAAGAAGAACACGCCCGCGACGCGTTCCGGTGCCTGCGACGCCAGCACCAGCGACACGCACGCGCCGTCGCTCCAGCCGACCAGCGCGGCTTTGTCGACGCGCAGCGTATCCATTACCGCCAGCACGTCCGACGCCATCAACTCGTAGCTATAAGGCCGCGCGTCGCGCGTGCTGCGGCCGTGGCCGCGACTGTCGATCGCAATCACGCGATGCCCGGCGGCGAGCAACGCCGGCACCTGATAGCCCCAGTTACCGCTATGGCCGAGTCCGCCGTGCAGCAGGATGACCGGCGTGCCCGCGCTCGCGTCTTTGTCCGGTCCTGCCGCGCTCTCCGCGTTATACGTCGCGTACCAGATGCGGGCGCCGTCGTGGTCGAGCTGGCCGCTCGCGTCGGCCGGCGGCAATGGCGCGGCGCCGTGCGCGGTGAAGTGTTCGAGGGTGTCGTCGTGCTGCTGCGGGGAGGGCTGCATGGCGAACTCCGGAGAGCGGGTAGCGGTTCGGGATCGGGGGGGGCTTGCCGCCGATTAGCGCCGGCACGGCGCCGGCATGCGCGTCGTGGCGAGCATCACGGTATCGCGAGCGGATGCGGCAGCCGCTGTTGTATCACGTCGCCGGCTTCGCTTCGTTTTCCCCGTCGCCGCCGAGCCGCTCGATCAGCATCCCGACGAAGGTTTCGGTCACCGGCGGCAAGGTCCGGCCGCGCTTGCGGATCAGCGCGATGTGCCGCGTGAACGCCGGTTCGTCGATCGGCCGCGCGACCAGTTCGGGCTCCGCGCGCACCTCGCGCGCCGAGGCCGGCAGGATCGTCACGCCGAGCCCGGCGCGCGCCATCGCGACCGCGCTCATCATGTAAGTCGGCTCGCAGGCGATCCGCGGCGCGCACTGCGCGGCGGCGAACGCGCGATCGACCACCGCGCGCACACTGGTGCCCTGCGCGGTCAGCACCAGCGGTTCGGCGGCGAGATCGGCGAGCGTCAGCGGCCGGCGCCGCCGCGCGAGCGGATGCTGTTTCGGCAGCACCGCGACCAGCCGGTCGACGCTCGTATGCAGCACTTCGAGCCCGCTGTCGTTCAGCTCGCCGCCGGTCAGCCCGATATCGGCCTCCTCGCTGCGCACCAGCGCATTGACCATACTCGCGACCACATCGCGCACCTCGAAGCCGACCCGCGGCACGCTCTTCCTCAACTGCTGCACCAGTTCCGGCAGCACGCTCGCGGCGAAGGTGGGCAGACACGCGATCCGCACCGTGCCGCTCGCGCCTTCGCCGAGCGCGCGCGCATCGAGCAGCACGTGCTCCATGTCGTGCAGCGATTTCTGCAGCACCGGCAGCAGCTCGCGGCCGGTCGGGGTCAGTGCGACGTTGCGGCTGTTGCGGTCGAATAGCCGCAGCCCGACGGTCTCCTCGAGCCGCCGGATCTGCACCGTCAACGCCGGTTGCGACAGATGCAGCCGCGCGGCGGCGCGCGTGAAGCTGCCGGTTTGCGCAACCGCGATAAACGCGCGGATATCCCGTAGATTCAGATCCATGATGATTCGTGATTGCTGCAATCAATTCATTTCAATTGTTTTATCGCTGCGCCGAACTTACGCTCGATCCCAGTAAAAAACAACCTTGGAGACAAAGACATGCTGCCGTTACTGGGGCTGGCCACCATCGTCGTGCTGCTCGGCGCGATCCTGTCGAAACGGATGTCGCCGCTGGTCGCGCTGATCATCGTGCCGCTCGCGGCGTCGCTGCTCGGCGGCTTCGGTTTGCACACCAGCAAGTTCGTGCTCGACGGGCTGAAGAGTCTCGCTCCGGTCGTCTGCATGTTCGTGTTCGCGATCCTGTACTTCGGCACGATCACCGACGCGGGCACGCTCGACCCGATCATCGACCGCATCCTGAAGGCGGTCGGCACGCGACCGACGCGCATCGTGATGGGCACCACGCTGCTCGCGCTGCTGATCCACCTGGACGGCTCCGGCGCGGTGTGTTTCCTCGTGACGATTCCCGCGATGCTGCCGCTCTACGACCGCCTGAAGATGGACCGGCGGGTGCTGGCCGCGGCGGTATCGATGGCGGCGGGCATCAACTTCCTGCCGTGGACCGGACCGATGATCCGCGCGTCGGCGTCGCTGCATCTGCCGATCTCGGCGCTGTTCAATCCGCTGATTCCGGTGCAGGCGATCGGCCTCGTGTTCGTGTTCTCGATGGCGTACTGGCTCGGCCGGCGTGAAGAAAAGCGCCTCGGCCTCGGCGCGGCGAGCGGTTCGATCCCGATGCCCAAGCGCGAGCTGACGCCCGAAGAGCAGGCGCTGCGCCGGCCGCGCAATTTCTGGTTCAACATCGTGCTGACGCTGATCGTGCTCGGCACGATGGTCGTGATGGGCGAGAAGATTCCGCCCGCGATCATGTTCATGGTCGGCCTGTGTATCGCGTTGATGGTCAACTACCCGAACGTCGACATGCAGCGCAAACGGATCGACGCGCATGCGCGCGCCGCGCTGATGATGGCCGGCATCCTGCTCGCGGCCGGCGTGTTTACCGGCGTAATGCAGGGCAGCGGGATGCTGAAGGCGATGGCGCAGGCCGCGGTCGGTTTCGTGCCGCCGGCAATGGCGAGCCATATTCCTATCGTGCTCGGGCTGCTGTCGATGCCGCTCTCGATGCTGTTCGACCCCGACTCGTTTTATTTCGGGGTCCTGCCGGTGATCGCGGAAGTCGCCGGACAGCTCGGCGTGCCCGCGGTGCACGTCGGCCAGGCCGCGCTGCTCGGCCAGATGACCACCGGTTTCCCGGTCAGCCCGCTGACGCCCGCCACGTTTCTCGTGGTCGGCCTGTGCGGGATCGATCTGGCCGATCATCAGAAATTCACTTTTCCCCTACTGTTCGGCGCGTCGATCGTGATGACGATTGCCTGCGTCGTGCTCGGGATCTTTCCTCTCTGAGTTCCACTGAACGGAATTGACCAGCATGACAGCCACTGATCAACGCGTCGTGCGCATCGGCGCCGGCGCCGGTTATTCGGGCGACCGCATCGAGCCCGCGCTCGAACTGGCCGAGCACGGCCAGCTCGATTACCTCGTGTTCGAATGCCTTGCCGAGCGCACGATCGCGATCGCGCAACAGGCGCGCAGCAAGGACCCGGCGCTCGGCTACGACCCGCTGCTCGAAGCGCGGATGCGCGCGGTGTTGCCCGCGGCGGCGCGCAACGGCGTGCGGATCGTCTCGAACATGGGCGCGGCCAACCCGCTCGCGGCGGCGCGCAAGACCGCGCAGATCGCGCGCGAACTGGGGCTGAGCGGGTTGAAGATCGCTGCGGTGACCGGCGACGACGTGCTCGACGTGGTGAGCGCGGGCGAGTTTCAGTTTGTCGAATCGGGTGAAGCGGTGGGCGACTATCGCGAGCGGCTGATTTCGGCGAATGCGTATCTGGGCGCGAGCGGGATCGTCGATGCATTGGCGGCCGGCGCGCAGATCGTGTTGACCGGGCGCGTTGCCGATCCGTCGCTGTTCGTCGCGCCGCTGATCCATGAATTCGGCTGGCGTATGGACGACTGGTCGACGCTGGGGCAGGCGACGGTGATCGGGCATCTGCTCGAATGCGCGGGGCAGATCACCGGCGGATATTTTGCAGACCCAGGCTTCAAGGATGTGCCGAATCTGGCGCGGCTCGGTTTTCCGATCGCGGAAGTCGCGGGTGACGGATCGGTTGTGATTACGAAGCTCGCGCAAAGCGGCGGGCAGGTGACCGAGGCGACCTGCAAGGAGCAGCTGCTGTATGAGATTCACGATCCGCGCCGCTATTTGCAGCCGGACGTGGTCGCCGATTTTTCGCAGGTGCGGATCGAACAGCAGGCGCCGGATCGCGTGCGGGTGAGCGGCGGGCAGGGGAGCGAGCGGACTGGGACGCTGAAGGTGTCGGTTGCGTATTTCGATGGCTATATCGGCGAAGGGCAGATTTCGTACGGTGGCCCCGGCGCGGTTGCGCGTGCGCGGCTTGCGCTGGAGATCGTGCGCGAGCGGCTTGCGTTGACCGGTGTCGCGACTCGCGAACTGCGTTTCGATCTGATCGGTGTGAATTCGCTGCACGGGGAGACGGCGGCTGCGGGCTACGCTGAGCCGTATGAAGTGCGTGTGCGCGTGGCGGGCCGCACCGCGTCGCTCGACGAAGCGCTGCGGATCGGCAACGAAATCGAGACGCTTTATACGAATGGACCGGCGGGCGGCGGTGGCGTGACCAAGGCGGCGCGCGAGGTGGTCGCGGTGCAATCGGTGCTGCTGCCGCGCGAACATGCGGTGCCCGCTTTCTCGCTGGTGGAGGCTTGAGATGAAACTACGTGAACTCGCGCATTCGCGCACCGGTGACAAGGGCAATACGCTGAATGTTTCGGTGATCTGTTATGACGCGCGCAATTACGACCGGTTGCGTGCGGTGCTGACGCCGGAGCGGGTGAAAGCGCATTTGCGCGATGTGGTGCGCGGCGGGGTAGTGCGCCATGAACTGCCGAATCTGGCCGCGTTCAATTTCGTGCTCGGCGACGCGCTTGGTGGTGGCGTCACGCGTTCGCTCGCGCTGGATGCGCACGGGAAATCGGTGAGTTCGGCGTTGATGGATTTCGAGGTAGGGGAGTGAGTAGCGCAGGAGCGCCGCGTGGCTCTGCCGGCGCCCCTTGCTGACCGCTGCGACGTATCGGGAAAAGACAAAGATGCGTTTTTACGTGCAGATAAGGACTACCGCAGCGATGCCCCGCATAGTCAATCTGCTCTCCCGGCAGCAGATTTTTGGGCAGCGGCTTTTTTACACGTTGAGTTGAAGCGCTGCCCGACTTGAGCGGGCTTTCGGAAGCGCATCCGCCAAGCGTCAACGCGATCGCAGTCGCGAAACTGGGCAGCAGGAGTCTCAGGCGGTTCATCGGCGGTCGGTCTGTAAAGCCCGATTCCCTGATCGGCGGCGCGGCAAGACTCGCGTCGTCAGAGGATCGAACGGGTGGGAAAGGATGGCCCAGTGTGGGCGCCGCATCCATTCCTGCCATGACGCGAAAGTGAGATTCTTGTCATCTCCTTCTCATCGATAGTCCCGGGCCGGCTGCGTACGGCCTGTGCCGTGTCGCGGGGCCTTCCGTAACGCGGTTTGTGTTGCCGGGCACCCGCGTGCGGTTCAATGCACGACCGCAAAATTCGCCTCCGGGCAATTCAACTCCGCGCCCGACAAACTCCCCCTCTCTCAAGCCTGCTCAGGCTCCCGGCTAATTAGCGCGTCGGACCCGGGTGCGGTTCGCAAATCGCAGATGACGGAATTCTCATATTGCCGTCATGTTTGCACTGCGGTGCGCCCGTAGCATCGCCGCACATCAATGAAGCCTTATGTCTCGACATGCTCCCACGCTGGTTGACCCTGCTGCTCCTCGCGACGACCGCCTCCTCGGCGGCCGCGCAACTGGCGGTTCCGTCCGCGGATAGTGCCGCCCCGCTCGCGACGACATCGCTGACTGCCACGCACGGCGATTCGCCCGACGCAAGTACTCCAAGTGCACTTTCACTCGAAGACGTGCTCGGCCTCGCCGCGCAGGCCAATCCCTCGCTGCGCGGCGCCCGCGCCGATGCCGACGCATCGGCGGGCGTGCTGCTGCAAGCTGGCGCTCGTCCCAATCCCGGTCTGTCGTTTCTGCAGGAAGGCTTCGGTGGGATGGAGCGCACGAGCACCGCGCTCGTGAACCAGACGATCGAACTCGGCGGCAAGCGCGGCGCGCGGCTCGACGTCGCCGCCTACGGCCGCGAAGCGGCGCTCGCCGCGCTCGACGGCCGCGGCGCCGCGCTTCGCGCCCAGGTCATTGCGGCGTTCTACGGCTTGCTGGCGGCACAGCGCCAACTCGAAGTCGCCGAAGACTCCGCGCGGATCGCCGCGCGCTCTGCCGACATGGCGGAAAAGCGCGCCCGCGCGGGCAAGGTGTCGCCGGTCGAGGCGACCAAAGCGCGAGTTGCTTCGGCAGGCGCGCAGATAGAACGCGACAACGCCAGCACGCGGGTGCTGACCGCGCTGGAGAGACTTCAGAACGTAGCGGGCAGTGACGCGCTGCGGGGCCACCCGGTCGTCGGCGATCTGGAAAACGTGCCATCCGCGGAACCGCTCAGTGCTCTCGTGTCGCGTCTGGACGATTCGCCGAACGCGCGCGCGGCGAAGGCGCAGATGCTGCGTGCGAACGCGGCGATTTCCGTCGAGCGCGCGAAGCGCATTCCCGACATCACCGTCAGCGCCGGAATGAAGCGCGTCGTCACCGGTGGTGTGCCCGACAACCAGGCGGTCGTCGGCATTTCGATCCCGTTGCCGCTGTTCGATTCGAACAAAGGCGCCATCCTCGAAGCGGCCCACAAGGCGGAAAGCGCGTCGGCCGCGATGGATGCCGAGAGGGCGTCGCTGCGGATGGAACTGACCCAGACGTACGCGACGTTCGAAACCTCGGCTCTGGAGGCGAAGCGTCTGCGGACCGATGTTTTGCCCGCCGCGCGCGACGCATTGAATGCGATGTCGCGCGGCTACGAACTCGGCAAATTCAGCTTTCTCGATGTGCTCGACGCACAACGCACGCTGTTCGAGCAGCAGTCCCGCTACGTGCAGTCGCTGGCCAGCGTCCATGTTGCCTATGCGGAGCTCTACCGTCTCGTCGGTATGCCGATGCCCGCCGGTACGTCCCCTGCAATCCAGTAAATCCGAAGGAAACAACATGTCGCGTAAAAAGATCGTGGCCGTCGCCGCGGCCCTCGCTATTGGGGTGGGTGCCGCATTGACGGTGTATGCGTTGACGCGCAATCAGCCCGGCGCCGGGTCGGCATCGACGCCCGCGAGCAACGGCGAAACCACGGCGGAGGGTCTCGGATCGCATGGCGGGACACTCGCGCAAGCGGGCGAATATACGTTCGAGGTCGTACTCGAAGAGAAGCCCGGCGATGCCCGCCTCGTGGTCTATCCCGAGGCGAACGGCGGGCCGGTTCGTGCGGACGCGCAGCTTTCCGGCAGCTTGACGCGTGTCGACGGCGCGACCGAAAGCGTGCGCTTCGTGCGCTCGGCAAACGGCTACCGGTCGGTCGAGCCGATCGCGAAGCCGCACGTGTTCGATGCATCGTTCACGCTGACGTCGCAGGGTAAAGCGACGACGTTCGACTGGTCCCGCAGCGACGGCCTGATCGCCCTCACGCCCGCGCAGATTCAGAGCGCCGGCATCGAGCTCGCCCAGGCCGGCCCGGCGCAAATCGAATCGACGCTTCAGGTGCCGGGCGAAATCCGCTTCAACGAGGATCGCACCGCCCACGTGGTGCCGCGCGTGGCGGGAATCGTCGAACGGGTTGCGGTTTCGATCGGCGAGACCGTCGAGAAAGGACAGCTGCTTGCGGTGATCGCGAGCACAGACCTCGCGGACCGCCGCAGCGAACTGCTGACCGCGGAGCGCCGGCTCGCCGCCGCGAGGACTGCTTACGAACGGGAAAGAACACTGTGGCAGGAGCGTATCTCCGCCGAACAGGACTATCTGCAAGCGCAGGTTCAGTTGCGTGAAGCGGAGATCGCGGTGCAGACCGGGCGTCAGAAGCTGCTGGCGCTGAATGCCTCTGTCAACGGCGGCCCGCTCAACCGTTACGAACTGCGTGCGCCATTCGCCGGAACGATCGTCGAGAAGCATGCGACGGCCGGCGAAGCGATCGCGGGGGATGCGAACGTATTCACGCTCTCCGACCTATCCACCGTGTGGGCCGAGATGGCGGTGCCCGCGCAGCATCTGAACGACGTGCGCGTCGGTCGCGACGCGACGGTGAAGGCGGCCGCGTTCGAATCGAGCGCGGAGGGCCGCATCGCCTACGTGGGCGCGTTGCTCGGCGAGCAGACCCGCTCGGCGCCCGCGCGTGTCGTGCTGACCAATCCGCAGGGCGTGTGGCGACCCGGCATGTTCGTCAACGTGACCGTCAACGCCGGCCAGCAAGCCGTTCCGGTGGCTGTCGCGGACGAGGCGATTCAGGAGATCGACGGCTCGCCAACGGTGTTCGTACGGACACCGAAAGGCTTCGTCGCCCAGGCCGTCAAGACCGGACGCAAGGACGACCGCGTCGTCGAGGTGACGGCCGGACTGAAGCCGGGGCAGCAATACGTCGCCGCCAACAGCTTCCTGCTGAAAGCGGAACTCGGCAAAGGCAGCGTCGAAGAAGACTGACGACGACCCCGCTTTCAACGCGGCCCGCGACGCTTCCGCAGGCCGCCTGCTTCGACCCAGTTCATAGGAACGTTCCATGTTTGAACGACTGATCCGCTTCGCGATCGCGCATCGCTGGCTCGTGATGCTCGCGGTTGCGGCGACCGCCGCGCTCGGCGTATTCAGCTATCAGAAACTCCCGATCGACGCGGTGCCCGACATCACGAACGTGCAGGTGCAGATCAATACGTCCGCGCCGGGTTATTCGCCGCTCGAAGCCGAGCAGCGCATCACGTTCCCGATCGAAACGGCGATGGCCGGCCTGCCGAATCTCGACCAGACGCGCTCGATTTCGCGCTACGGCCTGTCTCAGGTCACGGTGATCTTCAAGGACGGCACGGACATCTACTTCGCCCGTCAGCTCGTGAACGAGCGGATTCAGGAGGCGAAGGAAAAGTTGCCCGCTGGCGTCGCGCCGTCGATGGGACCGACCTCGACCGGTCTCGGCGAGATCTATCTGTGGACCGTCGAGGCCGACGCCGCCGCGCGCAAGCCGGACGGAACGCGCTACACGTCAGCGGATCTGCGTGAATTGCAGGACTGGGTGGTCAAGCCGCAACTGCGCAATGTCGCCGGCGTCACCGAAGTCAACTCGATCGGCGGCTACGTGAAGGAATTCCGGATCGCGCCGAATCCGACCAAGCTGATGTCGTATGGGCTGACGCTTGCCGATGTCGTGCGGGCGGTCGAGCGCAACAACGACAACGTCGGCGCCGGCTATATCGAGAAGCGCGGCGAGCAGTATCTGGTCCGCGTGCCGGGCCAGGCGGGGTCGGTCGGCGACCTCGCGAGTATCGTGCTGACCAACGTGGGCGGCGTGCCGGTGCGCGTGCGGGACGTGGCCCAGGTCGACATCGGCCGGGAACTGCGCACGGGCGCGGCGACGTCGAACGGCCAGGAAGTGGTGCTCGGCACCGTGTTCATGCTGATGGGGGAGAACAGCCGCGCGGTGTCGAAGGCGGTCGCGCACAGGATGGAGCAGGTGAACCGTTCGCTGCCGCCGGGCGTCAGGGCGGTGCCGGTCTATGACCGTACCGTGCTCGTCGAGAAAGCGGTCTCGACGGTCAAAAGGAACCTGCTGGAAGGCGCGGTGCTGGTGATCGCCGTGCTGTTCCTGTTCCTCGGCAACATTCGCGCGGCGCTGATCACCGCGCTGGTGATTCCGCTGTCGATGCTGATGACGTTCACCGGCATGGTCAACGCGAAGGTCAGCGCGAACCTGATGAGTCTCGGCGCGCTCGACTTCGGGATCATCGTCGACGGCGCCGTCGTGATCGTGGAGAACTGCGTGAGGCGGCTCGCGCACGCGCAGGCGGCGGCGGGCCGGTCGCTGACGCGCGACGAACGGTTTGCCGAAGTGTTCCGCGCATCACAGGAAGCACGCCGCGCGCTGATCTTCGGACAGCTGATCATCATGGTGGTGTATCTGCCGATCTTCGCGCTGACCGGTGTCGAAGGGAAGATGTTCCATCCGATGGCGGTGACCGTCGTGATGGCGCTCGCCGCGGCCATGGTGCTGACGGTCACGTTCATTCCGGCCGCGGTCGCGCTGTTCATCGGCGAGCGCGTCGAAGAGAAGGAAAACCGCCTGATGGGCTGGGCGCGGCGCGCTTACGAGCCGGTGCTGACGCGCTTTATCGCGCGGCCAAAGCGTGTGCTCGCCGGTGCGGTGGTGATCGTCGCGTTGACGCTTGGCCTCGTGACGCGCCTGGGCAGCGAGTTCATTCCGAGCCTGAACGAAGGAGACCTCGCGGTCGCCGCGCTGCGTATTCCGGGCACCAGCCTGTCGCAGTCGCTGGAGATGCAGAAGACCATCGAGCGCACGCTGAAGCAGCGCATTCCCGAAATCGAACGCGTGTTTGCCCGCACCGGTACCGCGGAGATCGCCGCCGACCCGATGCCGCCGAATCTGTCCGACGGCTACGTGATGCTGCGGCCGACCGACAGCTGGCCGGACCCGAACAAGCCGCGCGAGCAATTGATCAGGGAGATCGAGGCGGTGCTCGCGGAAATTCCTGGCAATGCGTACGAGTTTTCCCAGCCGATCCAGTTGCGCTTCAACGAACTGATCTCGGGAGTGCGCAGCGACGTCGCCGTGAAGATCTTCGGCGACGACATGGCGGTACTGAACGAGACCGGCGAGAAGATCGCCGCTGCGCTGCAAAAGGTCGCCGGCGCCGCGGAAGTGAAGGTCGAGCAGACCACCGGCCTGCCGGTCCTGACGATCGGTCTGGACCGGGAGAAACTGGCGCGCTACGGCGTGACCGTCACCGAAGTGCAGGATGCGGTCGCCGCCGCGGTGGGCGGCCAGAAAGCCGGCACGCTGTTCCAGGGCGACCGCCGCTTCGATATCGTGGTCCGCCTGCCGGACGAATTGCGCTCGGATGTCGAGGCGATCAAGCGCCTGCCGATCGCATTGCCGGTCGCCGCGCCGGCGGGCGCCAGTGGGCCGATGATGCAGGCGCCGTACGTGCCGCTCGCCGAACTCGCGACGATCGAGGTCGGGCCCGGTCCCAACCAGATCAGCCGCGAAGACGGCAAGCGCCGGGTGGTGGTCAGCGCGAACGTGCGCGACCGCGACGTCGGCTCGTTCGTCGCGGATGCGCGCGAGCAGATCGCGCGCGACGTGCAGGTGCCGGCCGGCTACTGGGTTTCCTGGGGCGGCCAGTTCGAGCAGTTGCAGAGCGCGAGCGAACGCCTGAAGCTCGTCGTGCCGCTGGCGCTGCTGATGGTCTTCGTGCTGCTGTTCGTGATGTTCAACAACCTGAAGGACGGTCTGCTCGTGTTCACCGGCATTCCATTCGCGTTGAGCGGCGGCGTTGTGTCGCTGTGGCTGCGCGGCATCCCGCTGTCGATCACCGCCGCTGTCGGCTTCATCGCGTTGTCCGGGGTGGCCGTGCTCAACGGGCTGGTGATGATCTCGTTCATCCGTAATCTGCGCGAGGAAGGCGCGAGTCTCGATGTCGCGGTCCGCGAGGGTGCGCTGACGCGCCTCAGGCCCGTGCTGATGACCGCGCTGGTAGCATCGCTCGGCTTTCTGCCGATGGCGGTGGCGACGGGAACCGGGGCGGAAGTGCAGCGTCCGCTCGCGACCGTCGTGATCGGTGGCATTCTCTCGTCTACGGCGCTCACGCTGCTGGTGCTGCCGGTGTTGTACCGCGTGTGCCATTCGGTGTCGCTGCGCGGCGCGTTCGGCGCGCGCCTGCGCAACGGTGTGCCCGGCCAGATGCTGCGCCGGCTTGGACTGATTACGAGGTAACGATCGATGCGGATACTGCTTGTGGAAGACGAGCAAAAGACCGGCGCCTATCTGCGCAAGGGGCTGACCGAGGCCGGTTATGTCGTCGACTGGGTGGAGGACGGCATCACCGGCCAGCACCAGGCTGAAACGGAAGACTACGACCTGCTGATTCTCGACGTGATGCTTCCCGGGCAGGACGGCTGGGCGTTGCTGGCCAATTTGCGGCGCAGCAAGTCGACGCCGGTGCTGTTCCTGACCGCGCGCGACGATGTCGGCGATCGCGTGAAGGGCCTGGAACTGGGCGCGGACGACTATCTCGCCAAGCCGTTCGACTTCGTCGAGCTGACTGCGCGCGTCAAATCGATCCTGCGGCGTGGTGCCGCGCGCGACACCAACACACTGAAGGTGTCCGATCTCGAACTCGACCTGACGCGCCGCAAGGCCACCCGGCAGGGCGATACCATCCTGCTCACCGCGAAGGAGTTCGCGTTGCTCTGGCTGCTGATGCGGCGCGAGGGCGAGATCCTGCCGCGCGCGATCATCGCGTCGCAGGTCTGGGACATGAATTTCAACAGCGACACCAATGTCGTCGACTCGGCGATCCGGCGCCTGCGCTCGAAGGTCGACGATGCGTACGAACCCAAGCTGATCCATACCGTGCGCGGGATGGGCTATGTGCTGGAACAGCGCGACAGCGACGACTGATGCTGACGAGACTTTTGCCGCGCACGCTGCGCTCCCGGCTCACCGCGCTGATTTTCCTGTCGACCTCGGTCGTGCTCGCGCTCAGCGGTGTTGCGCTCTACGAAGCTTTGCGAAGCCGGATCGACAGCACGTCGCTGGAACAGATGGACAGCACGATGTCGGCATTGAAGACGCACATGGCGCAGTTCCAGTCGACGGCCGAGGTTGCCGGCAACACCGAACTCTGGCTCGATCAGTTACACGGTCACGAAAGCATGGATCTCGCCATCTTCGATATGGCGGACCAGGCGCTGCTGACGACCGTCGGTTTCCAGCCGTACGCGCCGCTGCTGACGGTGACGGGCGCAGCCCCCGTGCTGATTGCGCCGCGCGCAACGCGCTACCGCTACCTCGTGGCGGTGGTCCCGCTTCAGGGGGGGACTTCGCTGCGCGTGATGATCCAGTACGACCGGACGCGCGACATTGCGTTGCTGCGCGCGCATGCATGGACGATCGTGCTGATCGAAGTGAGCGGCGTGATTCTCGCGGCCGCGCTCGCGTATGGGATTGCGCTCGTCGGCTTGAGTCCACTGCGGCGCCTCGCGAGGCGAGCGGAGAAGATGTCGTCGAGCCGTCTCGCGCAGCCGCTTCCCGAACTCGACACAGCGGGTGAACTCAAGGAACTTGAGCACGCGTTCAACGGCATGCAGCAGAGGCTGCACGAATCGTTCTCGCGTCTGAGCCAGTTTTCTTCGAATCTCGCGCACGACATGCGTACGCCGCTGACGAATCTGCAGGCGGCCGCGCAGGTGGCGTTGTCCGCGCCGCGTTCGTCGGGGGAGTATCGCGAGGTGATCGAGTCGAGCATCGACGAATATCAGCGGCTGTCGCGGATGGTCGAGGACATGCTGTTTCTGGCCAGAGCCGAGAATGCCGATACGCTGGTCGCCGTCAAAACGATCGATGCGTTTGCGGAAGCACAGCAGGTAGCGGGTTTTTATGAGTCGATGGCGGCCGATGTGGACGTGCTGATCGAAGTGCGGGGCAGCGCGCACGTGCAGGCGGATCTGTTGCTGTTCCAGCGCGCCCTCAGCAACCTGCTTTCCAACGCGTTGGCGCATGCGCCGCGAGGCTCGACGGTTTTTATCGAGTGCGGCGAAAGTGAGGATGGCGTAACGATCGCGGTGACCGACAGCGGGGCGGGCATACAGCCGCAACATGCCGCGCGGATCTTCGAGCGCTTCTATCGCGTCGACCCTTCGCGGTCCAACTCCGCGTCCGGCACCGGACTTGGGCTGGCGATCGTGAAGTCCATCATGAGCAGTCACGGCGGCCAATGCGGGGTGGACAGCCAGCCGGGCGTCCGCACCACGTTCTGGCTGCGGTTTCCGCGCGGCGCGCGGGCTGGGCGCGCGCCGGGCGTTCGCGAAGACGTCTGAGTAACGGAGTCTGAGTAACAGAGCCGGATCCCGGCTCTGTTAGCGGCGGCTCGCGAGGTTGTCGTGTTGATCGAGGCCCGGCGCCGCCTCGCCCGCGTGAGTCGTGAGCACGTGCAGTTGCTTCTGACGCTCGAGATTGTCGGGCGTCGGCGGATACTGGGTTTTGGTGGTCGGCGTCACGCCTTCATGCTGGGCCTGGATCAACTCGGCCTTGACCTGCTCGCGGGTTTTGGCCTGCGCGAACGCGGCCGGCGAAAGGATCGTCGATCCCACCGATGCCGCGAGAACGATAACTGCGAACCTGGCTGCTTTCATGTTCATCTCCTTCTCCATTTCCATGAATACGACCGTCGGGTGACGTGTCATGGAAGTCAGTATGTGAGGCGGGCGGTTCGCGGGTATGACGCGAAGATGAGAAAGTTGTCAGGGGAATGTCGGCGGGGGGGCGTGCTTCGTGTGTCGTCTTTCGCCCGCACCGGCCGGCATGATTGCCGGCCGTCCAGCGCCTTAATTGCGCCCGGCCATCACGCCGCCGTCGACGTCCCAGATCGCGCCGGTGACCCAGCTCGCCTTGTCCGACAGCAGGAACGCGATCACTTCGGCGACATCCTGCGCAGTGCCGACACGACCGATCGGATGGAAGCTGTTAAAGCCTTGCAGCGCGCCATGCACTTCGGCCTTCGGAATAAAGCCCTCGTAGATCGGCGTCTGAACCACCGCCGGCGACACTGCGTTGACGCGGATTTGCTTCGGCGCCAGCTCCATCGCCAGGTGCTGGGTCAGCGAGTGCAGACCGGCCTTGGCCATCGAGTATGCCGACGACGGCGTTGCCGCGATGGCCTGCCTGGCCCACATCGAACCGACGTTGACGATTGCGCCCGGCAGACCCTTCGCGACCAGGTTCGCGGCGACCTTCTGCGTAATGAAGAAAAACGCCTTGTTCAGTTTCATGTACTGGTCGTAATCGGCGTCCTGATGCTCGAGGAAGGGTTTTGGAAAGAAGATGCCGGCCGCGTTGACCAGCAGGTCGATGTCGGAGTGCTGTTCGTCGATGACCTTGAGCAGCGCGGCCAGCCCTTCTTCGCTGGACAGGTTGGCCGTTAGCGCCTCGACCTGGCCATGCGCGGCCAGCTCCTTGCGGGCTTGTTCGGTTTTCTCCGCGCGATTGCCGACGATCACAACGCTGCCGCCCTCGTCGAGAACCATGCGGGCCGTCTGCAGACCCATACCGCTGGTGCCGCCGACGACCAGCAGCTTTTTGCCTTTGAACTGATTGCTCATCTGAAATCTCTCTACCTGCCGATCGCAGGCTCTGGGTTAAGGGCGCCATCGAAGCCCGCACCTGCTAGAAGCAAAACTATCTTGCTGGGCGATGGCTGAAGCGACGGTCATGTGCGTGCCAGGAGCACGCTTCTTCGGTACAGAAGGAATTTTTCTCTGATTTCGCGCCGACAACAAACGAGATAAAGTTGCGGTTACTGAAAGAAATTCTTTATCGGTATGAAAACGCCCGTTCATCTGAATGCATTGCGTGCGTTCGAAGCCAGCGCCCGCCATCAGAGCTTTTCCGCGGCGGCGGCCGAACTTCACGTCACTCCCGCGGCGGTCGGCCAGCTCGTGCGCACACTGGAGGAATGGTTGGGTACCCCGCTGTTTCATCGCGGTAACAGCGGGCGAGTTCGCCTCATTCCCACCGAGGCGGCCGAGCGCGCGTTACCGGACTTCCGCGCGGGTTTCGACAGGATTGCGCTGGGCCTCGAAAAGCTCAGGGAGGGCTCGGCCAGCGGGGTGCTCACCGTGGCCGTCAGTCCGGCGTTTGCCGCCAAGTGGTTGCTGCCGCGCATCGAAACCTTCCAGAGCGCGTGGCCGGATACAGATGTGCGGCTCGACACGAACCTGAAGCCGGTGGATTTCGTTGCCCAGGGAGTCGATATCGGCGTGCGCTACGGCGCGGGCGCCTGGCCGGGCCTGACGGCGGACAAGTTGATGGATGAGGAGATCTACCCGGTGTGCTCGCCGAAACTGCTACGCGAGCGTGGGCGTTTGCAGAATCCAGATGACCTGGCTCGCGAGACGCTGATTCACGATTTGTCGATGGACAGCCATACGGGCTTTCCCACCTGGAACACGTGGCTGCAAAAGGCGGGCGCGGTTGATGTCTCTACCAGACGCGGGATGAAGATCAACAATTCGGCGGCAGTCCTGCAGGCGGCGATCGACGGGCAGGGCATCGCGCTCGCTCGCAGTGTGATGGCGCGCGACGATCTGGCAGCGGGGCGCCTGATTCGATTATTTTCGGAAGTAACGTTCGCTTCGCCGCTGGCCTATTACGTGGTGTATCGCGCCGAGTGTGCCAGCCTTCCCAAGCTGGTGGCGTTCCGGGATTGGTTGCTCGAGGAGGCGGCGGCCTAGCGGATAACGAGCGTTCAGCGCGTGCCCCCATCCGCGCCTCCCTCAAACCCCCACCCTCGTCAACTCATGCGCACGCCGCAGCCGTTCGCGGCTGTTACTCAGATGCATGCGCATCGCCGCACGCGCATCGTCCGCATCCTGCCGCTCGATCGCGCGATAGATCAGCAAATGCTCGCCGAGCACGTTACGCAGCACTTCGATCTGGTCGAGCTCGGCGATCTCAGCCGAGCCAAGCCGCGTACGCGGGCTAACCGAACGGCCGAGCTGGCTCAACACATCGAAGAAATAGCGATTGCCGCTCGCGCGCGCGATCTGCAGATGGAACTCGATGTCGTGCGCGAGCGTGTCGGTGCTGCCGCGCTCCAGCTCCGATTCGAACCGATCGAGCGCGGCGCGGATCTGCTTCAGATTCTGTTCGGTGCGCCGCGACGCCGCGAGCGCGGCCGCGGCCGCTTCGACGTCGATCCGGAATTCGATGATCGCCATCACGTCGAGCATGCTCGACAGGTCGGCGGCCGCCAGTTGCATCGGTTTTTCGGAGGCCGGCGCGAGCACGAAGGTGCCGATGCCGTGGCGCGTCTCGACGATGTTGGCGGCCTGCAAGCGCGAGATCGCCTCGCGCACGACCGAGCGGCTCACCGAGAGCTGCTTCATCATCTCGACTTCGGTGGGGATGCGGTCGCCAGGCCTTAGCGCTCCGCGGCGGATTTCGTCGGAAAGGGTGGCCACCACCTTCTCAGTTAGGCTGCTCATTTTTGTGGCTGGTTGACTGATTGCCCGCAAAGTATCGCACAGGACTTTACTCGATTTGACGGTCCGGGCGGCAGGGGGACGGGCTATTTTTGCGGGTTGAATGCCGGTTGAATGTCCACCCGATGTGCGGTGGGGTAGCGAGGCGAGGGTTGTCGTTAGTGGAAGGGCGAACGGTTTTCAGCGTCGGAGACGCGGTGGCCGGGCGACGCGCTGGCGTGACGCTGGCAGGACCGGCCGACAGGACGTAAATTTTAAGTCATCAGACGTCTTGTTGAGCGTAATTTCCTGACGATCGCTCAAGCTGGTGCAGCGTGAAACCCAGATAAAACAATGATTACAACCACGTTTACAGGGTAAACACTCGGGTGGTTTTTAAGAAAATCTCAAGGTAGACTGTCGTCAGACAACGTGTTTTTCGCGGTGTGTGCTTTCCCGTCGGTGCACTGGCGGTCGCATGCGGCCGTCGTTCCGTTTCCGTCCGGTCGAACACGCGCGCGCAGCGCTGCGGCTTCCGCCGGCCGGCTTACTTCACCACACAGGTGTTTTTTCCATGACCACGAAATCTCCCGAATCGAACGCTACGCCGATCGTCACCGAACTGCGCGTCGTGCCCGTCGCCGGCCGCGACAGCATGCTGATGAATCTGAGCGGCGCGCATGGTCCGTTCTTCACACGCAACATCGTGATTCTGCGCGACAGCGCGGGCCATACCGGCATCGGCGAAGTGCCGGGCGGCGAGAACATCCGCAAGACCATCGATGACGCGCGGCCGTTCGTGGTCGGTCAGTCGATCGGCAATCTGCAAGCAATCCTGAACAAGGTGCGCACGCAGTTCGCGGATCGCGACGCCGGCGGCCGCGGTCTGCAAACCTTCGATCTGCGTACGACGATCCACGCGGTGACCGCGCTCGAAGCGGCGCTGCTCGACCTGCTCGGCCAGCATCTCGGCGTGCCGGTCGCGGCACTCCTCGGCGAAGGCCAGCAGCGCGACGAGGTGGAAATGCTCGGCTATCTGTTCTATATCGGCGACCGCAACAAGACCGATCTGCCCTACGCGGACAACGCCGGCGCGCGCGATGACTGGGAGCGCGTGCGCACCGAAGTCGCGATGACGCCGGAAGCGGTCGTGCGACTCGCGGAAGCCGCGCAGGCGCGCTACGGCTTCAACGATTTCAAGCTGAAGGGCGGCGTGCTGCCGGGCGATGCGGAGATCGAAGCGGTGACGGCGCTGGCCGAGCGCTTCCCCGAAGCACGCGTGACGCTCGACCCGAACGGCGCGTGGTCGCTCGCCGAAGCGGTGCGCCTGTGCCGCGACCAGCACGACGTGCTCGCGTACGCGGAAGATCCGTGCGGCGCGGAGAACGGCTACTCGGGCCGCGAAGTGATGGCCGAGTTCCGCCGCGCGACCGGTCTGCCGACGGCGACCAACATGATCGCGACCGACTGGCGTCAGATGGGTCACGCGATCCAGCTGCAATCGGTCGACATTCCGCTCGCCGATCCGCACTTCTGGACCATGCAGGGCTCGGTGCGCGTCGCGCAGATGTGCAACGACTGGGGCCTCACGTGGGGTTCGCACTCGAACAACCACTTCGATATTTCGCTGGCGATGTTCACGCACGTCGCGGCCGCCGCGCCGGGCAAGATCACCGCGATCGACACGCACTGGATCTGGCAGGACGGCCAGTTCCTGACGCAGGAGCCGTTGCAGATCGTCGGCGGCAAGGTGAAGGTGCCGCAGAAGCCGGGTCTTGGCGTCGAACTGGATATGGACGAACTGGAGAAAGCGCACGCGTTGTATCAGCAGCATGGGCTCGGTGCGCGCGATGACGGCGTCGCGATGCAGTACCTGATTCCGAACTGGAAGTTCGACAACAAGAAGCCGTGCCTGGTGCGGTGATCGTGCGGTGACTGTATTGAGCTTGCGCGGCAAGCTCTAACGAACGCTCCGGCGTGTTTCAGCCGGAAGGTTCAAACGCCCCTTGAAAAAGGGGCGTTTGCATTTCTGCTTGCCTCTGCTTGTCTCTGCTCGTCGTTATGCGGTGGGCCAGCCGAGTTGCTGCGCCCGATCGAGCGTGGCTCGCACCACCATCCGATGGAACGGTGCGATCAACGCGATATAGGCCTGCCCCAGCGGACGATTGTAGAAAACCAGCGTCGTTATTATCAGGCGACGGGAACGACCTCGAGATGCCGGCTGCACCAGAACCGACACGCGGAAATCAAGGTGCTTGTCGTTCTCGCCGAGAACGACCTCGTCGTCGTGTCGTTCGAACACGCGAAACAGGCTGATCCGCTCGTCTGCGTTCGCCGGTTTGGCCTGGAGATCGACCGCTCGCTTCAGGCCGAACGGCAACACGAGGATGTCGCGCAATTTCACCAGCATCGCGATCCACTCGGGTTGTTTTGCGAATGCGTGCCGCGCGAGAGACGCGGCGTCGTCGGCGGCGGTGTCCGACAGGTCCACCGAGAATGCGTCCGCGAAATCAGCCCGGCCATACGACGAACTGAGCCGTGAGGCCGGCGGCAAACCTACCTGCTCGATCTTCGGATAACCAGGCATGTTCAGCTCCGTTAATTCAAGCGATCAACGAAACGCGGGCTCCATCGAACGACGTCGACCCGCCCCCTTACCCCTTGCGAAACACCACGTGCGAAATGCGCTGCACCAGTAGCGCGGCCGCAAGAGACGCCACTGCCGTCAACCATACGCCGATATGAATCGACTGCACCAGCGCATCGCGCGCGCTATCGAGCAGCGCAAGCGTATTGAGCCCCGAAGTCTTCATATCCGCGATTAACTGCGTGCGCGACGCGTCGTCGATCAGAATGCGCAGGTCCGCGAAACGCGGCTGCCATTGCGACGCGGCCGGCTCGCCGAGCACGCTGATCGTGCGCGAGACGACATCGCGATAGTGATGCGACACGACAGTCGCGACGATGCTGGTGCCGAGCATCCCGCCGACCATCCGCGTCGATTGCAGCAGCGCGGTCGTGATGCCGAAGCGTTCGCGTCCGGCGATTTCCTGGGCGAAGATATTCAGATTGTTCAGGATGAAACCGAGCCCGATGCCGACCGCGCCCATCGGCACCACGATGCGCAGATGCGGCGTGTCCGGATTCGCGAACGCGAGCGCGATCGACGCGAACATCAGCAGAGCGAAACCGATCGTCAGAATCTTCGTCGGCTTTTTCATGTGAATCACAATGCGCGTGTTCAGCAGACTGCCGAGCGCGATACACGCGGCGATCGGCGTCGCGAGCAGGCCGGCCTGCTGCGGCGACAGGCCGAAGCCGCCTTGCAATAGCAGCGGCGCGAAGAAGATCAGCGAGAACATCACGAAGCCCGACAGCATGCCGAGCGTAAACAGCGTGACGAGTTGGCCGTCCTTGAACAGGTCGAGCGGGATGATCGGGTGCTGCGCGCGTTTTTCGCACATATAGAGTGCGATCGCGCCGACGATCACGCAGACGCCGAGCACCAGGTTGCCGGCCGTCAGACCGTGCTTCGGCACCGCCTCGATGAACACCTGCAAGCCGCCGAGCACCGCCGCGACCAGACCCGCGCCGAGCCAGTCGATCTTCACTTCGCCCTCGATCGGCCGGCGGAAATTCGGCAGATGCGCCCAGATGAAATAGAGCGCCGCCGCGCCGACCGGCAGGTTGACGAGGAATGTCGAGCGCCAGCCGAGGTGCTCGCTCATCCAGCCGCCGAGCGAAGGACCGGCGGCCGTGCCGATCCCGTACGCGGCGGCCAGCACGACCTGCCAGCGCACGCGGGTGCGCGGATCGGGGAACAGGTCCGGGATCGACGCGAACGCGGTGCCGACCATCATCCCGCCGCCGATGCCTTGCAGGCCGCGCGCGATCGCCAGAAACAGCATGCTGTTGGCGAGCCCGCACAGTACCGACGCGGCCGTGAACGTGATCACCGCGGCGATCACGAAGCGCTTGCGGCCGAAGTAGTCGCCGAGCCGGCCGAACACCGGCACCGTCACCACCGACGCGAGCAGATAAGCGCTCGCGATCCACGCGAAATATTCGAAGCCATGCAGTTCGGCAACGATCGACGGCAGCGCGGTGCTGACGACGGTCTGATCGAGCGCGACCAGCATGTTGACGAGACCGATGCCGAGCATCGCGTACAACGCGTGGCGGAACGGCAGGGCGGAAGTGGAGGGCGTGGCGGGTGCGGCTGCTGCGGCGGGCGAGGCGGAGTCGGGGGCGGTCGAATTCACGGGGCGGGCGGAAGTGTCGGGAGTAGGCGCTGCGCGTCGGGTCGCGGTCAGATTGCCGACGATTGTACGCAAGTTGTCTGACCTCTTCGTCGATTATACGGGTTTTCCCTGATCCGAAATTAATCGTCGTGCGGACGCGACAGTGGGCGGGGAGGGTGGCGCGCGGCCAATAAAAAAGCCGTGCTACGGAGAGCACGGCTTTGCATCTATCAAAAGACAATCCGGCGCGCCGCTCAACCCGCGGCGCCAATCACCCGAAGTTAGCCTTCCTCCCCAGCGCCATCGCCATTGCCTGCAACGCAACGAGATACCCGTCGGCCCCAAGCCCGCAAATCACGCCGGTCGCCACCCGCGAAATCAGCGAATGGCGATACGTCTCATCGCGCTTATGAATATTGGTGATGTGCAACTCGATCAACGGCCGCTCGATCAGCTTGGCCGCATCGAGCACCGGCACCGACCCGAACGAAAAGCCGGCCGGGTTCAGGATCACCGCCGCGTCGCGCTCGAATGCTTCCTGCAGCCAGTCGATCAGCGTCGCCTCGCTATTGGTCTGGCGAAACTCGCAGCGCAGTTCGAGGCGCGCGGCGAGCGCCTGCATCTGCTGCTCGATCTGCGCGAGCGTGGTGGTGCCGTACAGATGCGGCTCGCGCCTGCCGAGCATGTTGAGGTTCGAGCCGTTCAATACATAGACGAGATCAGTCATGGTTCTATTACCTGTTTGCCAAAACGATGGAGCCAAATACGTGCGCACTGCGAAATGAAAAAGTCCCCGGCGTCACCGTCACAGCCGATGACTATTGCCCGCATGCACGGCCGCGAAATCGTCCACGCCGCTGACGGCCGCCGCCGAGTCGGTGCGGTTCATATCGATACCGGCGGTTTCGCGCGCGGTCAGAATCATCACCAGCGAAATCACGTTGAACACCACGCACACCGCGACGACGCCCCACGGCGAACCGTTGCACACCGCGAACAGCCACACCGCGAGCACCGGCATCGGACCGCCGGCCACCAGGTTCGCGCCGGTATAGGCGAGCGCCGAACCGGAGTAGCGCACGTTGGTCGGAAACGCCTCGGCGAACGCGACCGGCTGGATGCCGCTCTGGAACTGCGTGAAGCCGAGGAAGAAACCCATCGCGGCGAGCATCGGCACGAAGCTGCGGGTATCGAGAATCTGGAAGTAGACGAACAGCATCAGCAGCGTCGCGGTCGAGCCGATCGCGAGTGCTTTCTTGCGGCCGATCCGGTCGCTCAGCATCCCGCCCGCCAGCGCGCCGACGATCGCGCAGACGTTCGCGCCCATCAGCAGCAAAAAGCCGGTTTGTTTAGGAATCGCCAGCGTTTTGGTGATGTAGCTGAGCGAGAACACCACGATCAGATAGAAGATCGCCGCCGGGCCGCAGAAGAACAGCATCCAGCGCAGCACGGTGCGCCAGTGCAGCCGCAGCGCGTCGCGCAGCGGACTGCCGACATGCACGACCTCGGTCTTGCGCAGCGCGACGAAGGCCGGCGTTTCGCTGACGCGCAAACGGATATACAGCCCGACGATCACCAGCACGAAACTCATTACGAACGGGATGCGCCAGCCGTAGCTGTCGAACGCCGCGGCGGACATCGTCGACGACAGCAGGAGCAGCACGCCGTTCGCCATGATCTGGCTGAGCGGCGAGCACAGGCCGAGAATTCCCGAGTATTTGCCGCGCCGGTCGGGGCTCGCGTGCTCGATCGCCATCAACTGCGCGCCGGTCGATTCGCCGCCGAGCGCGAAGCCTTGCAGGATTCGCAGCAGCACCAGCAGCACCGGCGCCCACACGCCGATGCTGGTGTAGGTCGGCAAAAAGCCCATTCCCATCGACGCTAGCCCCATCACGGTGACGGTCCCGAGCATCAGATTGCGGCGCCCGAGCTTGTCGCCGAGATGGCCGCAGATGATCGCGCCGAGCGGCCGCGCCGCGAGCCCGACGCCGAAGGTCGCGAGCGACGCGAGCAGCGCGGAGGTCGGGTCCATCGACGGGAAAAACAGCCGCGGCAGGATCGTCGCGGCGAGTGCGCCGTAAAGCGTGAAGTCGAACCATTCGAGCGCGGTGCCGATCGCGGCGGCCGTGACCGCGCGGGTGCGCATCGCGGCGTGCGAGCCGGGTTGTGCAGCGTCCATCATGTTGTCTCCTTGTGCATCTGCCGCGCGGCTGGGCGACCGGGCTGTGCCGGGTGCGCCTGCCGCGCTGTTGTGTGAGCGAGAAATGTAATCGGTAGTCCGGAACGATTCGCGTCGGTGGACACGTGTCCGCTACCGTGAAAACAGCTTAACACCCGTGGGTGGGATGCCATTCCAGGGTGGAATTTCATCTCATAATGTGCAAAACTCGTCGCACACACGAATACAAGAATCCAGGAGACAGAGATGCCCGGCGTCACCGAACGCACCCTCGCGGTACTCGAATTTCTCGCCACCCAGATGGAGGGCACGCCGCTCGCGATGATCTCGGATGAACTCGACATCCCGCGCAGCGCATGCCACCGGCTGCTGGTCGATCTGAAGCAGTGCGGCTACGTGCGGCAGCTGCGCGAGCACGGCGACTACGTATTGACCACCAAACTCGTCGGCCTCGGACTCGGCTTTCTCGCGACGTCCGGCATCGTCGATATCGCGCAGACGATGCTCGACCGCCTCGCGGAAAAATCGGGCGAGCTGGTGCGGCTCGCGATCGTCGACGGCGACCGCCTCACGTGGGTCGCGAAAGCGCAGGGCGCGCTGAAGGGTCTGCGCTACGACCCCGACATGGGGATGGACACGATCCTGTCGTGCAGCGCGACCGGCCACGCATGGATGATGACGATGACGGACGAACGCGCGCTCGAACTGGTGTCGCGCCAGGGCTTCGGTCAGCCGAAACAGTACGGGCCGAATGCGCCGACCACGATCGCCGGCTTGCTGAAGTTCGTGCACGCGGCGCGCGAGCGTGGCTACGCGACGATCAACGAGGTGTTCGCGCCCGGCATGACCGCGATGGCCGCGCCGGTGCAGCGACGCGGTTATCCGGCGCTCGGCGTGATCAGCATCGCCGGGCCGCTGGTGCGGCTCGACGAAAAACGCATGGCGAGCCTCGGTCCGACGCTGCTGGCGGCTGCCGCGGAAGTGGCGGCGGCGAGTCATGCGTCGCCGTTGTTCAATCGCGGGCGGTAGGCGTTAGGCGTTAGGCGTTAGGTGTTGGACGGCGCTACCGCAAGTGGTGCTGCACGAGGCCGCGCGAACGTGATAACTTCGCTCGCGATACAGCCGATCGATGTGCCCGCGGAGGACCTGATCCTGCGACATGCTCCGGTGATTTTCGTGAAGACCGCCCGCCATCGCGCGCGGCTGGCGTTTAACTTGAGCGCGAAAGCGGGCCTTGTTAGCGGCGCGCTACTTTTCTTCCACGCCCAAACCGCGTTCGCCGCGCTCGGCAACGACAGCGGTTTCGTCTCGCTGTACGGCGTGTTCGACACCAGCCTCGAAATCACCGACCCCGGCTCCGGCTGGACCCCGCGGCTCGACTCGGGCGCGTTTCGCGGCTCGCGTCTCGGGCTGCATGGCGCGGAGCCGCTCGGCAACGGCACGTCGATCGTGTTCACGCTGGAGAACGGCTTCAGTTCGGTCGACGGTTCGATGCAGCTTCCCGGCTCGATCTTCAACCGCCAGGCGTGGCTCGGCGCGAGCGGCGCATGGGGCGAAGTGCGCGTCGGCCGGCAGTACTCGCCGATCTATATCCCGTTCAAGGGCGATCTCGATGCGTTCGGCGCCGGCACCATCGCGTCGGGGCTCAACAACCTGTCGAAGATCACGCCGTATGCGAGCAACGCGATCGCGTATCTGTCGCCGCGCGTCGCCGGTTTCAGCGCGACGCTGATGACCGCGACGCGCGATCCGTCCGAGCACGACGGCAACGGTATCGACGGCTACTACGTGACCGCGACCTATCATCTCGACGCGCTGCATCTGCTGTACGCGCATCAGCAGACCCACGGCAGCGGTGCGCTGCGCGCGAATCTCGGCGGCGCGAGCTACGGCTTCGGCCATCTGCGCGTGTGGCTGGCGTTTTTCAACGGCGACGGCGGCTCGCCGGTCTATCACGGCGCGGGCGGCTCGCTGTCGGCGCAATACAGCTTCTCGGCCCATGCGCGCGCCGCGCTCGGTTATGCGCACGTACGCGACTACACGACCTCCAACGGCAGCGCGGACCAGTTCAGTGCCGCGTTCGAATACGACATGTCGCGCACGTTGCTGCTCTATTTCAGCGCCGCCTATCTGGCGAATCACGAAGACTCGAGTTTCACGCTGCGCGGCGTCAACGTGACCGGGCTGCCGGTCGCCTATCCGGGTGCGCCGGTCGCGGGTGTGCAGGTCGGCTTGTTGCAGCGTTTCTGATATCGATTCGACCCGGCCGGCAGTGCTCGCCATTAGCCCACTAATTGGGTAAAGGCGCGTGAATCGATAGCGTGTAAATATGCGTGGGCAGTGTCGGAATTAACCCGATGCGAAATGCACGGAATTTCTATAAATCGCGCCGTTCTTCGTCAAAGTCCGGATGGCTTTTGACTTGTCAGGTTTCCGGATAAAAAAAAGGCCGGCACGAAGTGCCGGCCTAAAGATTCTGGCGTCCGAGGATGTTGGCCAGAACCTGAGAGACGTGAACGTGAAGCAGTGAAGCGGCGCAACGCATGGGCCTGTACGGCTGGCCGATGCAATGCGCGGTAAGCACGCCGCGCTTACCGGCGGCGCTTTCCAACGGAATACGGGTAACGTCAGGTTCGCAGGTGGAACGACCGGCCGGTGAGCGTCGCTGAACCAAAACGCATGGCGCCGAGTATAACGTCGTAAATCGATTTTGTGAAAGAAAAATATTACCATTTAATTAGCACGAAATTGTCACGTTTATCATTCGATTGGCGGATTGGAATAAGGATCGAATTGATTCGACTTGCATTCTGTTGACAGCGCGGTTTGAAATGCGGCGCGCGGTTCGCGCATCGGCGCGCAACGCTGTATTGGCGGGCAGAACAGCGGGTAGTGGCGCTATGCTAGCGGTCTCGTCTACTCAAGGAGCAACCATGACCCAACCCGCAGGTTCGATGATCACGTTCAACCGCCCGGACGGCAAGCAGTTGCAGGGCTATCTCGCCACGCCGCAAAAAACCGCCGGCGCGCCCGCGGTCGTCGTGATTCAGGAATGGTGGGGCGTGAACGAGCAGATTCGCGGCGTCGCCGATCGGCTCGCGCAGGCCGGCTATTTCGCGCTGGTGCCCGATCTGTATCGCGGCAAGACGACCGTCGAGGAAGAGGAGGCGCATCACCTGATGAGCGGCCTCGATTTCGGCGACGCCGCGAGCCAGGACGTGCGCGGCGCGGTTCAATACCTGAAGCAGCATTCGGCGAAGGTCGGCGTGACCGGCTACTGCATGGGCGGCGCGCTCACGCTGCTGGCGCTGTGCAACGTGTCCGAAGCGGCGGCCGGCGTGGTCTGGTATGGCTTCCCGCCGCTCGACTATATCGATGCGTCGAAGATCAGCGCGCCGGTGATGGGTCACTGGGCGCTGCAGGACCAGTTCTTCGCGGCCGACACCGTCGATGCATTGGAAAAGAAGCTCGGCGAAGCGAATGTCGACCTCGAGTTTCATCGTTATCAGGCGCACCATGCGTTCGCGAACGAAACGGCGGTCGGGCCGGGCCGCATCGCGCAGACCCAGTACGATCCGGTGTGGGCGCAGCAGGCGTGGGACCGCACGCTGACGTTCTTCGGCCGCACCTTGTGGAAGTGATTCGCGGGTAGACCTGAGAGGCCGCGCGGCCGGTGCCCGCGGCCGCTTCGCAAAAGGCCGGATCGTCATCCTGGGCACGCAAAGTGCGGCTATGATCCCGTGCAAATGACGACCCTGCGGAGACACCTTGATGAGCGATCCGGTAGCCGGCCGCGCGAGCACCGCGACAGCCGCGCCGACCGCGACAGCGGCGAAGTGCGAATACAGCCACTTCGATACCTATCGCGCCGCGCCCCAGGCGCAACTGCTCGCATGGCGCGAGCGCGTCTGCTATATCCTCGATGTGCCGATCTCGCGCCAGCAACTGAGCGAAGGCTTTCGCGCGAGAGTCGACAGCTATCGCGTCGGCGGCATGGCGTTCATGGATTGCAGCACCGATCCGATTACGCAATCGCGTCCGCTCGCGCGGATTTCGACCGACAGCATGCGCGACTTCGTGTTTCATGTAGCGCTCGACGGCCCGTTCGAAACCACGACCGGTCCGTATCCGAAGCGCACCGCGCTGCAAACCCGCCCGGGCATTCTCGCGCTCGACCTCGATCAGCCGATGCGGATGGCGCGCGGCCCGTGTCACATGATCGCGCTGTTCGTGTCGCGCGAGATGGTCAACGCGATGCTGCCCGAAGCGGAGTCGATTCATGGCAGCGTGCTCGAATATCAGACGCCGCTCGCGCGGCTGATTCCCGCGCAACTGGCCGAGCTGGGCCGCACGCTGCCCACGCTGAGCGCGCCCGACGCGCAACAGGCGCTGTACAGTTGCGTGCAGCTGATCGCCACCGCCTTCGGCAAGCAGAGCGGACTTATCGGCAATGCGCGCGCGATCGCCCGTACCGCGTGCTTCGCGGCCACGCGCCGCTATATCGATGCGCATCTCGGCATGGCGGACCTGACGGTCGAACGCGTGCTCGCGGTTTCGCAACTGTCGCGTCCCACGCTTTACCGGTTGTTCGAACCGGAAGGCGGGCTGGCCGCGTATATTCGCAACCGCCGGCTGCGCGAAGCGGCCGACGAGTTGCGGCGCTATCCGCACAAGCGGGTGATCGACGTCGCGTATGGCTGGGGCTTCAATAGCGCGTCGGACTTCAATCGTGCGTTCAGGCGTGCTTACGAGATGTCGCCGGGCGATTTTCGCGCGACGGCATCGGCAATCAATCAAAGGAGATGACAACGTGGTGAAGATCGATCCGGACCGGCTGATGGCCGACCTCAAACAGCTGCGCAGTTTCGGCGCGACCGGTCCCGGCGTGGTGCGGCTGTCGCTGTCGCCGGTGGATCTGGCGGCGCGCGAGTGGCTGGCCGGCAGGATGAGCGAAGCGGGTCTCGATGCGCGCATCGACGGCATCGGCACCGTGTTCGGGCGCTCGCGCAATCCCGGCCCCGCGCTGCTGATCGGTTCGCATACCGACACGCAGCCGACCGGCGGCTGGCTCGACGGCGCGATGGGCGTGATCTACGGGCTCGAGATCGCTCGCGCGCTCGGCGAACACGAAGCGACCCGGCATCTGGCGGTCGATGTCGCGTCGTGGATCGACGAGGAGGGCACGTTCTCCGGACTGCTCGGCAGCCGCAGCTTCGTCGGCGAAGAGGTGGACAGCGCGATTCGCGACGCGGCCAACCGTCAGGGCGAGCGTCTCGAAGACGTACTGGCGGCCGCGGGACTCGCGGGCCGGCCGCGCGCGCAATTCGAGCCGGGCCGCCAGCTCGCCTATCTGGAGCCGCATATCGAGCAGGGCGGGCGGCTCGAAGCGATCGGCAAAGCGATCGGCGTCGTCACGACGATCGTCGGCATGCGGGAGTTGCGGCTGCGCTTTACCGGACAGCGCAATCACGCCGGCACCACGCCGATGGCGATCCGCCGCGACGCGGGCGCGGCGCTGGTCGCGTTCATCGCGACGATGAACGACGCGTTCAAACAGCTCGCCGATGCCGACACGGTCTGGACCGTCGGCCGCATCGATCTCGAACCGGGTTCGATGAGCGTCGTGCCGGGCACCGCCGACATGTACCTGCAATTTCGCGACGCCAATCCGGCGCGGCTGCAGGCAATGGAAAGCGCGCTCGCCGAACTGGTGCGCGACTTCAATGCGCGTAACGCGGTGAGCGTCGAACTGCAGACCGTCGACGAAGCGATCGACCCCGTCAGCATGGACGCGACGCTCGCGGAGCACATCGCGCGAGCGGCCGAGGCGATTGCGCCGGGGCAATGGCTGCACATGCCGAGCGGCGCCGCGCACGACGCGCAGGTGATCGCGCGCTGCATGCCGGCCTGCATGATGTTCGTGCCGAGTATCGGCGGCGTGAGTCACGACTTTATCGAGGACACGGCCGAGCAACATATCGTGCTCGGCTGTCAGGTCGCGGCGACGGCGGCCGCTTCGATGCTGCTGGAGTTGGCGGCTAACGTCAGTTGATAGAGCGAGAGCGGGGCGGCGGCGTTGCGTCGCCGCCGGATCGCTCACGCGTTACCTCTGTGGCCGCCCGGTTGACGGGCTATTGCCGCGCAATCGCGGCGGCGGCGCGTTGCCGCTCAGTTTCCGAACAGCGATGCCTGAGTGCCGCGGCTCGGCGGATGACGCGCCGGTTGCGCCGCTGTGGCGGGTTCGGCAGCGGCCGGTTCGGCCGCGGGCTTCGGTTTAGCCGCTTGCGTTGCTTGCACCGTTTGCCGCGCCGGCTCGCGCTGTTGCTCCTGCCCATGCTCCCGCTCGGCCCCAGCCTCGGCCGCCGCTTCGAGCGAAGTCTGTCCCGCCTCCAGCGCCAGCAACAGCATCTTGTTCGCGAGTCCGCCGGCGAACCCGGTCAACTCTCCCGATGCGCCGATCACGCGATGACACGGCGCGATGATCGAAATCGGATTGCGCCCGTTGGCCGCGCCGACCGCGCGCACCGCGTTCAGATTGCCGATCTGCTGCGCGATCTCGGTGTAGCTGCGGGTCTGGCCGAATGGAATGGTCAGCAGCGCGTGCCAGACTTTCTGCTGGAATTCGGTGCCCTGAAACTCGAGCGGCAGATCGAAGCTCTGCCGCGTGCCGGCGAAGTACTCGCGCAATTGCCGCTCGGTTTCGAGTAGCACCGCGAGTTCGTTTGCTTCGACCATTTCGCCGAGCCGCACGCGGTTCGGTTTGTCGTGTTCCCACAGAATCGCCGCGAGGCGCTCGCCTTTTGCGACGAGCTTCAACTGGCCGACCGGCGACTCGATCAACTTGTATGCGTACGTCATTTGAATCTACTCCTGACGGGGTGGAGGCGCGCGGCTTGCGGCATCTATCCGCGATCTGTCGCGGAAAGCCGCATAAAGGCTGCGCCGTTATTCTGCAGTGTGTGCTTCACGTGGTCTGAACGCGCTCCGGATCTTGCGGTCTGATTCGCATTCGACTGGCCGCCGCGAACCCGGCGTTTCGCGCCACTGTACCGCAGAGAGCCGTCAACTCAGTAGAATTGAGTCCTTCGGTACGACGCGCGGCGCTACCCGAACCTTTTCTCCACGACTGTGACCACCACTCTAGAACAACTGCGTACCGGCCAACTGGCCGGTGCACGCGAACTCAAACTGGCGTGCGGCCTGCGCGAATTTCCGCGCGAAATCTTCGAGCTCGCCGATACGCTGGAAGTACTCGATCTGTCGAATAACGCGCTGACCACGTTGCCCGACGACCTGCCGCGGCTGCGCAAATTGCGCATTCTGTTCGCGTCCAACAATCCGTTTACGGTGCTGCCCGCCGTGCTCGGCGAATGCGCGCAATTGGAGATGATCGGCTTCAAGGCGAACCGGATTCGCGAAGTACCGGCGAGTGCGTTGCCGCCGCGCTTGCGCTGGCTGATTCTGACCGACAACGAAATCGAGTACTTGCCCGCCGAACTGGGCCGCTGCACGCAGTTGCAGAAGCTGATGCTCGCCGGCAACCGGCTGCGTTCGCTGCCCGAGGAGCTTGCATCGTGCACGCGGCTCGAATTGCTGCGGCTCGCGGCCAACCGTTTCGACGAACTGCCGCGCTGGCTGCCGCGGATGCCGCGCCTCACGTGGCTCGCGTATGCGGGCAATCCGTTTAACGCGGCGCTCGAACAGACGGCGCTCAGCGACACGCCGATCCGCGCGATTCGCTGGAATGCGCTGAAGCTCGAACAACCGCTCGGCGAAGGCGCATCGGGCGTGATCTATCGCGCGGCATTAAGCGCTGAAGCGGACACCGATGCGGACGCCGCCGCGCGTCCGGTCGCCGTCAAGCTGTTCAAAGGCGCGGTGACGAGCGACGGCTTGCCCGACTGCGAAATGGCCGCCTGCATTCGTAGCGGCGATCATCCGAATCTGATTCCGGTACTCGGCAAAGTGATCGATCATCCTGCGGATACGCATGGACTCGTGATGGAGCTGATTGAGCCGCGCTTCGTCAATCTCGCCGGGCCGCCGAGCCTCGCATCGTGTACCCGCGATATCTACAGCGACGCCGCACGTTTCGATCTGGACACGCTGCTCGGGATCGCGCGCGGCATCGCGCAAGTCGGCGGCCATCTGCATCGGCGCGGCGTAATGCATGGCGATCTGTACGCGCACAATATCCTGCACGGAGGCGCCGGGCACGCGCTGCTCGGCGACTTCGGCGCGGCGTCGTTCTATCGCGCGGACGATCGCGAACTCGGCGGCGCGTTGCAGCGGCTCGAAGTGCGCGCGTTCGGCTGCCTGCTCGAAGAACTGGTCGAACGCTGCGCCGCGCTCGACGCCCAACCGCGGCTTGCCGCGCAACTCGCCGCATTGCAGGCGCGCTGCCTGAGCGAGCAGCCCGACAGCCGGCCGCTGTTCGACGAGATCGCCGCCTGCATCGCGGCGCTCGATCGGACACGCGACGAAGGAGACAAGTAATGACGCAGAACCTGCGCCGCCGCGCGTTGCTCGCGAGCGCGCTGGCCGCGACCGGCCTTGCGGGTCTGACCGGCGCGGCCGGCCTCGCCCGTGCCGCGCGCACCGAAGCGATGTCCGTCGCGAAGCCGAAGATCGCGCTGGTGGTCAAATCGATGACGGACCCATTCACGGTCGCGATGGTCGATGCCGCGCGCAATTACCAGCAGCACTTCGCATCGCAATTCAGTCTGACGATCCGCGGCACCGCGAAGCAGACCGATACCGCCGCGCAGATTCGCATGGTCGAGGAGATGATCCGCTCGAAGATGAACGCGATCGTGATCGCGCCGACCGATTCGAAGGCGCTGGCGCCGGTACTCGCGCGCGCGATCAAGGCAGGCGTCATCGTGATCACGATCGACAATCCGCTCGACGAGGCCGCGCAAAAGACCGCCGGTATTTCGGTGCCGTTCGTCGGGCCGAACAACCGCAACGGCGCGCGCCAGGTCGGCGAATATCTGGCCGCGCGGCTCAAGCGCGGCGATCAGGTCGGCATCATCGAGGGGATTTCGGTCAGCAGCAATGCGCGCCAACGCACGGCCGGCGGTCGTGACGCGATGGAAGCGGCCGGCATGCAGGTCGTCGCGGTGCAGTCCGGCAACTGGGACTACGGGCGTGGCCGCGACGTGGCCGCGAAGATGCTAGTCGATCATCCGCAGTTGCGCGCGCTGCTGTGCGGCAACGACAACATGGCGATGGGCGCGGTCGACGCGATTCGCGACGCGGGCCGCGGCGGCGGTGTCTACGTGACCGGCTACAACGCGATCGACGCGATCAAGCCACTGCTCGCCGACGGCCGCGTACTCGCGACGATGAATCAGTTCGCCGACCGCCAGGCGGTGTTCGGAATCGACTTCGCAGTCAAAGCGGTCAGCGAGCACCGTAAGCAGCGCGAACTGTCGCCGCTGGTCGAGACGCCGCTGCAACTGGTGACGGCGGCGAAACGTTGAGGTTGCGTGGGTAACGCATTTTTGTCCGTGGCATGATCCCCTTGCTGTTCGACCGCATCTAAAAACGACACGCAAGGTCCGTCATGTCATTGCACACCTGGTTGTTATTCGCCGCCGCTTATCTGCTCACCACGATTTCGCCGGGGCCGAACGTGCTGCTGGTGATCCGCAACTCGGTGCGCTATGGCAGCCGCGGCGCGGCGGCGACTGTCGGCGGCAATCTGCTTGCGCAAGCGGTGGTGGTGCTGCTGGTGGCGCTTGGCGTCGGTGCGGCACTGGCGGCGTTGCCGCCGCTGTTCGTCGCGATGAAGGTGCTCGGCGCCGCGTATCTGATGTATCTCGGCATCAAGCAATTGCGCGGCGGCAAAACTCAGGCGGGCCAACATGCGCAAACCACACAGCCCACGGCTGGCGCCTTGCCGGTCCACACGTTCGAATGGAAAAAAGTCTTCCGCGAAGCGTTGCTCGTATCGGGCAGCAATCCGAAGACGTTGATCTTTCTATCCGCATTCATGCCGCAATTCATCGACCATGAGCGCGCGTTGGCGGGCCAGTTCATCGTCATGTATCTGACGGTCGCGGTGATCGTCGCGAGCGTGCACGCCATCTATTCGTTCGGCGTGCGCGGCCTTCATCGGCGCTTCGGCGCGAATCGCTGGCTTGCGGTGCTCAAGCGCGGCAGCGGACTGATCTTCGTCGCGCTCGGCCTCAAGCTGCTGGCCGCGCAGCGCGCATAACGGCACGACCGCGCGCGGCTGCATTACACTCGCGATTCTGTCAGTTGCCCGCGAAATCACCATGAGCCGAATGCAAAGCGTCGTCGACGTCAACGTGCTGTTTCTGAATCCGCACGGCGAGTGCCTGTTCCTCCAGCGCGCGAATACCGGCTTTCGCGACGGTCAGTACTCGCTGGTGGCGGGCCATCTCGAACCGGGCGAATCGGTGGAAGAGTGCGCGATTCGCGAGGCGAAGGAAGAGGCGGGCGTGACGATTGCGCCCGGCACACTCGAATTCAAACTCGTGATGCGACGCGATTCCGACCAGAATCGCATCAGCTTCTTTTTCGCGTGCCATGCATGGGATGGCGTACTCGCGAACATGGAGCCGGATAAATGCTCGGGCTTCGTGTGGGCGAAGCCCGATAATCCACCGGCGCCGGTGGTCGACTATATCGAAGCCGCCCTCGCGCAAATCCGCGAGGGCGTGATGCTGGCCGATTTCAAGGCCTGAACGCCGCGACTTTCGCGCCGCGGCTTTTCATACGAAGCCCCGCTCAACCACCCTTCGTGCTGCCTTGCGCATTCGGCGCGAAGTGGCACTTCGGATCGTTCTTGCCCTGCTCGGAGCAGCAGGTCAGCAGATTCCTCACCGACTCGACGTTCGCCGCATCCCACTCGTCCTTGCTGCGGTTATTGTCGATTGGCATCCAGTGATTGAGCGGATAGCTGCTCGCCAGCTTGTTGCTGCCTTTGGGCGGCGCCAGCATGCCGGCCGCGAGCGGCACATAAATGCTGCAGCTCTTTTCATTGCCGATCCGATGGCAACCGATGCAGGTATTGCCCGGCGTGCTGATCGACAGCGTCGCCCACGACTCGAACGCATCGCCGAGATTGATGTACTTGCCCCACGGATCGGTCGGCACCTTGTCCCACACCTGGCCGATCCACGGGCTGTACATCACCGGACTCGCGTCGTGGCACGACACGCATTTCTTCGTCGCGGTCGCGGCGGGCGCCCACCAGAACGTCTCGGCGGACACGTGTCCGGGCGGCGGCGTCTTCTCGTTCGGCGGCGGTACGCGGGTCGCGTTGAAGCCCGCCGCGCTGCCCGGATGCTCGGCATGAAACCAGCAGGTTTTGCCGTTGCCGGTGTTGTGCAGCACGATGTCGACTTCGTCGTAGAGCGGACTTTCCTTCGAGCGAATCATCTTGCGGCGGCAGAACGCCGAGATCTCCGTTTCGCCGTGCGACAGGTTCAGGATCTTCGAGTACGGCGTACACGGCCCGGAAGTCGGCGCTTCGTAGGGCAGCAGCGCGGGCCGGTCGCACGTCATGTTCGCGAAGTAGCGCGCCGGCACGCGGTTGTTCACTGTGATCGGCACCGTCGTACCCGCGTTGCAGTCGAACGCCGGAATCTCGCCGATCTCGTCGGCGCATTGCTGACCGTATTGCAGCAGCGTTTGCTCCGCCATACCGGCGGCGAAGCTCGAGCGCGCCGCGCACATCAGCAGCAGTAGCAGTACGCGCAAACAGGTTGTCATCGTCATGCTCCGTTGCGGGTATAGGGCGCCGCGACCTTGCGGATCGCTTCGAGGTACTTCACGTAGCCGGTGCAGCGGCACAGATTGCCGCCGATCCACGACTCGATCGTGTCGTCGAGTTGCGCTGCGTCGACCGGATTCGTGCGCAGGTGATCGAGCATCGCGGTCGCGGCCATCAGAAAGCCGGGCGCGCAGTAGCCGCACTGGAACGCGAACGATTCGAGAAAGCTCTGCTGCAGCGGCGACAGCTTGCCGTCCCGCATCAAGCCCTCGACCGTATAGACGTGCAGCCCCTCGACCGCGCTGACCGGCGTCGAGCACGCGAGGGTTTTTTCCATCGGCGCGTCGGGCAGGTTGCGGGTGCCGACCGTGCACGCGCGGCATACGCCGATTCCGCAGCACAGCTTGGTGCCGGTCAGATCGCGCCGTTCGTGCAGGAAGTCGATCAGGTTCATGTCGGCGTCGTCCGCTGGCGCGTCGACGGCCTCTCCGTTGATATACAGGCGAATCACGCTGCCCATTGCAAAGCCCTCCGAATCTGTTCCGGCGTAACCGGGGTTTCCCTGAAGCGTTGGCCTGTCGCCATCGCGAGTGCATTGAGCAGCGCCGGCGCGATCGGGCACATCACCGCCTCGGCGATGCCGCGCGCGTTGTGCGGATCGTCGGCGGGCGGCGGCAGCGCGATCAGCGTTTGTCGTGGAATGTCGGGGAGCCGCGTGATCTGGTAGCGGTCCAGATTCCAGCGGCCGTTGCCGGGGCCGTCGTTGCCGAGCGGGCAGGTTTCGCTCAGCACGTTGCCGATGCCCATCGCGACCGCGCCTTCCGATTGCCCTTGCACCAGTTGCGGACACAGCTGCCGCCCAACGCTCACCGACGACACCACGTGCTCGACCTTCACCCGTCCGTTCGACGGATCGACCGACAGCGCCAGCAACGCGGCCGACGGTGCATAGGTGGTGCGCTGGAACTTCGCGCCGTTGACCGCCGGCTGATGCAGCTCGCGTTGCAGCGGCGTCAGACTGTCCGGATTCATGCCGACCGCGACGTAGTCGTATTCGATGTCGGCGGGACCGGATTTGAACGGATAGGTGGCGGTCCAGAACGAGCCCGCGTAACTCGCATGCACGGCCGCGACGGTCGGCAGATTCAGGTTACGCATCTGTTGCAGCAGATCGGCCCACGGCAGCGGTTTGCCGTTGCCGTTCGCGACCAGCGCGCCGTCGACCCACTTCACGTCGGCGGCCTTCACGTTCTGATGCCACAGCGTTTGCGCGGCGGGCAGCACGCTTTCGAGCAGCAACGCCTGGGCCGCGCCCTTTACTGCGTGGTACTGATGAAATGCGCCGAGGCACGCGCTCGACGATCCCGAGCCGTAGCGCACGTCGGTCGGTTTCTGCGGATTGCTGGTGGTGTTCAGCCCCAGCGCGTTGAACGGTTCGAACACGCTCATCGCAATCGTCCGCGCGTTCTGGCCGAGATATTCGGAAGGCGCGAGACCGAGCGTGGTGGCCGCGCCGTTGCCCATGTCGGTGTAGGTCGTGATTACGCGCAGGCTGCCGTCGGGCAGTACCTGCACCATCCCGTACATGCCGTCGCCGGAGGTGCCGAATGCTTCGTTGGCCATCGCGAGGCCGACGCCGTATTTGAGGCCCTGGGCCGCGCGTTGTGCGCGCGTCGCGTCGCGCTCCCGCCACAGCGGATGCTGTTCGAGCCCATCGAGCACGCCGTTCAATTGCAGATCGAACAGGATCGGCGCGCCGGTGATCGCGCGGCCGCGTCCGAGCGACGGCGCGCTGCCGAGCAGATTGGCGCGGCGAATCTCGAACGGCGACATGCGCAGTTCGGCGGCCGCTTCGTCGAGCAGCGTTTCGATCGCGATGAACGCCTGCGGACCGCCGAAGCCGCGCTGCGAGCCGCCGAATACTTCCGGCGTGTACAGCGACGCGGCGGTCGCGTTCGCGCGCGGAATTTCATAGCAGCTCATCGCGCTCAGCGCCGCGAGTTGCGCGACGTACGGCGACAGATTTTTCTTGCCGCCGCCGTTCATCGTGAAGTCGCAACTGAGCGCCTGGATCTTGCCTTGCCGGTCGAACCACAGCGCTTCGGTAAATTGCGTTTCGCAGCGTTTGAGACCGACCTGGAACTGCTCGTAGCGCGACTGCTGCCAACGCAGCGGGCCTTGCGCGAACGGCGCCGCGAGCGCGAGATAGAGCGGGAAATACGAACGATCGCGGCCGCCGAAGCCGCCGCCCGGATAGCACGCGACGATGTGCACGCCGTTGATCGTCACCTTGCTGTTCGCGAACAGCGCCGCGGCGCTGCCCGCGTCCTCGCCGGCCGATTGCGTGCCGAGCACGAGGCGCAGTTGGCCGGCGCTCGCGTCGTACCACGCGAGCCCGCTTTCCGGTTCCATGAACACCGGGTCCATCGCGGGCGTGATGAAACCGGCCGGGTTCGACGCGCCGGCCCTGAACCACGTGCCCGCGTCGAGGTTGCGCTGGATCGTCGCGTAGATGTTCTCGCGGGCCTTTGCGAGCGCCGCCAGATACGCGGGGGTCGGTTTGCCGTCGCTGCCGGTCTGGTAGTCCTTGACGTAGTTGAAGTTGGTGTCATCGTCGCGCACGTAGGTCGTGGTCGGCGTATACGGGACCGCCTTCGGACGATCCTCGGCATTGACCGGTGCGCCGTAGCGGATCGCGCTGTCGTTGAATTCGAGCAGCTTGCGCGCGCGCCGGTACACGTCGAAGTTCGCGAAGATCAGCAGCGCGGCGGGCTGACCGTAGCAGTCCGCCGCGTGGCCCTTGCGCGCGAGCCAGTAGATGTCCTGACTCGCGATCGGATCGGTTTCGGGCGCGAGCGCGATCTGGCGCGCGAGCAGCGCATCGGTGTCGACGATCGCAATCGGCCGCAATTCCGGCGGCAGCATGCTCAGGTCGTAGCCGTCGTATACGCGATCGACGCGATTGCAGCGCAGCGCATAGAGCCAGTTTTCCTGCTTCGGCCAGCCGGCGAAGTCGCTCGCCTTGAAGTCGCGCGCGTAGATTTTCTGGCCGGTCACCTTCGGCACGCCGTCGATGCGCCAGCGTGCCTGGCCCGGCTCGGGCGCCCACGGCGGACCGTTGTCGGGCTCGGTTTGCATCGACGCCGAACTCAGCACCGCCGCCGGCAGATTGCTGATCGAAATCGCGACGAGCGTACTGCTTCCCATCACCTTCAGGAAGGTACGGCGTGTAACGGGGATATCGAAAGCCATGTGGGGCTCCGGGAATTAATTGTTATTTGGGTTTTTATGCAAAACGATTGAATAGTCTTGTTATTTATCGCGCATGACGCGACGCACGCAGCCGGTTTTAAGCCGCTGCGGAATTAATGGTTAAGAGTGGTCCGCCAGATGTCCCGGTAAGCGTGCAATGCGCCGTCTCAGCGCGCGCGAACCCATAGCGAACAAGCGTTGCCGGCGACCCTGCCGGTCATCGCAGTGGCTGCGAACGGTGCGTGGATGTCCCGGTTTGAATACCCCTGCCTCTCATCATGTTGATTGCTCGCGTCGTCTTTCTTTATTCATTTTTGAATCGACTTTTCGGCAATGCTAGGCGGAATAAATTTTTACCGCAAGATAAGTGTGAAGAATATCCGGATTGAATGATTGGCGATGCTTTTTAGCGTCGCCGCAAGCGCTTTTCAACTCGCTGACAAGGCCTGCGAGGCGGCCGGAAAAGAGCATGTCGACGCGGGCGCGCGTGCTATCTCGAAAAAGCCGGTCGTGCGCAAATCTGTCGCTCCGGCGAGATTTGCGTTATTGTGCTGCCACTTAAAAAGGCGGACGGGCGCAGCCAGCCCGATCCGCCGCAAATCGACTCGTCCGGCAAGGATGAATGGCGCGTGACCGCAGTATCGGGACCATCAGCAATGCCCAACCACCCGGTTGGCAAGGTAAGCAAAGAGGAGATGTGTTGTATGTCGTTCAAATTTCATAAGCTGCTGCCGGTTAGCGCGGCAGTCGTTGCATTCGCAACTATCGCCGGCACCGCGCACGCGGATCAGGTCGTCAAGATCGGTCACGTCGGTCCGCTGACGGGCGGCTCCGCCCACCTCGGCAAGGACAACGAAAACGGCGCGCGCCTCGCGATCGAGGAAATCAACGCGAAGGGCCTGACGATCAACGGTCAGAAGGTCACGCTGGTGCTCGACGCGCAGGACGACGCGGGCGACCCGCGCCAGGCCACCCAGGTCGCGCAGAAGCTGGTCGACGACAAGGTCGTCGCGGTGGTCGGCCACCTGAACTCGGGCGCATCGATTCCGGCCTCGAAGATCTATAGCGATGCGGGCATCGTGCAGATCTCGCCGTCGTCGACGAATCCGGCTTACACGCAGCAAGGTTTCAAGACGACGTACCGCGTCGTCGCGACCGATGCGCAGCAAGGTCCTGCACTCGCAACTTTTGC
This sequence comes from Burkholderia sp. SRS-W-2-2016, assembly GCF_001931485.1. GTDB lineage: Bacteria > Pseudomonadota > Gammaproteobacteria > Burkholderiales > Burkholderiaceae > Paraburkholderia. The sequence goes on from NZ_MSDV01000019.1 coordinate 55,563, forward strand.
CGCGAAGAACCTGAACGTGAAGTCGGTCGCGGTGGTCGACGATTCGACCGCGTACGGCCAGGGCCTCGCGAACGAATTCGAAAAGACCGCCAAGTCGCTCGGCCTGAAGGTCCTGTCGCACGACGCGACCAACGACAAGGCAGTCGACTTCCGCGCGATTCTCACCAAGATCAAGGGCGAGAATCCGGACGCGATCATGTACGGCGGCATGGACGCGACCGGCGGCCCGTTCGCGAAGCAGGCGCGTCAGCTCGGCTTGCGCGCGAAGATGCTGTCGGGCGACGGCGTCTGCACCGAAAGCCTCGCGGACCTCGCCGGCCCGGCGGCCGGCAACGTGGTGTGCTCGCAGGCCGGCATGGCGATCGAGAAGATGGACGGCGGCGCGCAATTCGCGGCCAAGTACACGAAGCGCTTCGGTCACCCGGTCGAATTCGATGCACCGTTCACGTACGACGCGGTGTATATCGTCGTCGACGCGATGAAGCGCGCGAACTCGACCGAGCCGGCGAAGATTCTCGCGCAGGTTCCGGGCACCAACTTCAAGGGCGTGACCGGCCAGACCGCGTTCGACGCGAAGGGCGACCTGCAGCACGGCGTGATCTCGCTGTACAACTACAAGGACGGCAAGAAGACGCTGGTCGACGTGGTGAAGATGTAAGAAGCGGGTAGCCGCCGATCAGCGGTAAATAGCAAAAGGGCCGATGAAGCATGCTTCATCGGCCCTTTTTGCATCCGGCATCGATGCGTGCTGCGCGGAGTTAAACCGTTACGGCACCAGCCACAACGCCACCGCGTAAATCACCAGCGACACCGCGAACGTCACCGCGGTATAGCCCATCACGCGCTGGATGCGGATGCCCGCGATCGCGACGATCGGCACCGCCCAGAACGGCTGCAGCATGTTCGACACGTTCTCGGCCATTGCAACGCCCATCGCGGTACGCGGCACCGACGCATGCAGGCTCAGCGCGGCCGGCAGCACGAATGGACCCTGCACCGCCCAGTGGCCGCCGGCGCTCGGCACCAGCAGCGTGATGATCAGCGAGCTCAGGAAGCTCCAGATCGGCAGCGTGACCGGCGAGGCGATCGTCACGAACGCTTTCGCGATCATCGACGCGAGCCCGGTGCCCTTCATGATGCCCATGATCCCGCCGTACATCGGGTACTGCAGCAGCATCGAGCCGGTCTGGCGCGCGGCGCGGCGGATCGAATTCGCGTACGCGATCGGCGTGCGTTGCAGCGCGAGGCCGATCATGAGAAAGATCAGGATCGTGTTGTTGATGTCCAGATCGAAGCCTTCCTTGCGCCACGTGATCGTCAGATAGCCGATGCCGAGCGCGAGCAGCAACAGCGTGCCGAGCATCGACTGTTCGAGGCGCGAGGCCAGCGACGACGCATTGCTCGCGCGCGCGTGCGGATCGTCGCTCGGTGCGTCGGCGGCGGCTTCGGCGGTCTGGCGGAACGCGATCACGTTTTCCGCTTTCGGATGCATCTTGATGAAGATCGCGGTCATCACGACCACCACCAGCACGGTCGGAATGAACACGAACGGCGCGAAGATCGTCTGGCTGAGCGGCACCACCTGGCCGGTCGCTTTCTCGACCAGGTTCAGCGCATTGCCGTGCGACGCCTGCGACAGCGCAATCGAACTCGACAGCCCGCTATTGCAGATCGACCACGCCGAATAACTGCCGGCCACGAGCCACGCGAAATCGACGTCGACGCGCCGCGCGATTTCACGCGACAGCAACGCGCCGACGATCAGCCCGAGCCCCCAGTTGAGCCACGCGGCGAGCGCGACGACCGGGAACACCAGCAGCGCGGCGCGCGCCGGCGTGTGCGCATGGGCGGCGAGCGCGCGCAGACCGCGCTGCACGACCGGCGCTTCGGCGATCGCGTAGCCGGTCGCGAGAATCAGGATCATCTGCAGCGCGAAACCGAGGATCCCGAATGTTCCGGTGTACCAGGCATCGAGCAGCGTGGGCAGCGTGCCGGTCGGCGCGATCAGCATCGCCAGCACCGCGACGAAGAACGTCAGGCAGATCGACAGTACGAACGGATCGGGCATGACCTGTTCGAAAACATAAACCAGCCCTTCGACGATACCGCGCGAGGCGGCAGGCCGGGCGGCATGGGGAGCGGTGTCTCGCTTCATGTGTATGACTCTGTGTGATACCGGCCACTGGCAGGACGGAGCGGACAGGAACGGCGCGCCGGGCCGGTGTGGGGGAGCGGGCGCGTATCGTCGGCAAGTTTTTGTTGCCTTACCTGACCTCGATGACGGAAGGCAGTGCGGCGGGAATTCCAGGCCGGGAAGCCGGGTTTCGGCGCGACTGATGTCGAACGCGGCGAAGTGCCGTGCGAGACTTTCGTTTGCTTTTCAATGTTCTTACAATGAACAGTGTTTCGGTAAGCGAACGCTACATTATTCGTCTTATGCGGATCGAATGTCAAGAAACGTCCGGCGCGGCGGTGGCAACGCATGGGAGAGTGCCGGCGTGTGCGGGCATAACCGTGTGGCACACTGCGAGCGCGGATACGTCCGCATTCGACGGCGGCGCGAGCCGCGCCCATGCCGTCCCGTCGCCCAGTCCGAAACAGCACGACGATGCGCTCGCGCGCATTGCCCTTAATCTCTCCGAACGGGACTGAAGAGTATGACGACCGTCTATCGCGGCATGGATCGACCGACGCTCGATGCCGCCTATAACAACACCCAGGCGATTCCGAACTTTCCTGAAGTGCTGAAGGATTTCCAGCAGCGCAGCGCGCAGCTTTACGCGCGCGTGCCCGGTCAGCGCGATCTGCGCTACGGCGAGCGGGCGCGCGAGCGCTTCGACTGGCTGTCGTGCGGCAAAGCCGATGCGCCGACCTTCATCTTCATTCACGGCGGCTACTGGCAGAACTGCGTGAAGGAAGACTTCGCGTTCATCGCGGACGGTCCGCTCGCGCTCGGCTACAACGTCGTGCTGGCCGAGTACACGCTGGCGCCGGAAGCGTCGATGACGCAGATCGTCGGGGAAATCACCGGGCTGCTCGATCATCTGCAGCGCGATCCGGACGGGCTCGGCACCGCGGGCCGGCCCGTGTGCCTGAGCGGGCACTCGGCGGGCGGCCATCTGACCGCGCTGCATCGCGCGCATCCGTCCGTTACCCGCGCGCTGCCGATCAGCGCGCTGGTCGATCTCGAACCGATCAGCCTGTGCTGGCTGAACGACAAGCTGCAACTGAGCGAGCAGGAGATCGCCGCGTACAGCCCGATCCTTCATATCGGCAAGGGCGTGCCGACGCTGGTCGCGGTCGGCGGCGCGGAATTGCCGGAGCTGGTGCGTCATTCGGACGACTACGCGGCCGCCTGCGAAGCGGCGGGCGAGCAGGCCGCGCTCGTCCATGTGCCGGGCTGCACGCATTTCTCGGTGCTCGACGATCTGGCGCGGCCGGACGGCGTCCTGCTGAGCGTGCTCGCGAAGCGGGGCTGAGCGGCGCCGGGCGCGCGGCGGGGCGGGTAAATCGCGCCGCCGCATTAATATCTTTTGCGACCTAATCGCGCCGAAAAAATATATTGGACGTCTTACTGGCGTTCTTGCACTATTCGTTCCCAGCGCAAACTGCGCGTACCATTGCGATCCCCACCGCCCGCGAGCCAGCCCGCGACAGCGTCGTTGCCATAACCGGCACGGCGACCCAGCGGCAGGCCGGCGCAGGCGCTTACCAAAACCGATAACAGCAATTCTGAGGATACAGATGCCCCACTATCGCTCCCGCACCTCGACTCACGGCCGCAACATGGCCGGCGCCCGCGCGCTGTGGCGCGCGACCGGCATGAAGGACGACGATTTCGGCAAGCCGATCATCGCGGTCGTGAACTCGTTCACGCAGTTCGTGCCGGGCCACGTGCATCTGCGCGACCTCGGCGCGCTGGTCGCGAAGCAGATCGAAGCGGCCGGCGGCGTCGCGAAGGAATTCAACACGATCGCCGTCGACGACGGTATCGCGATGGGCCACGGCGGGATGTTGTACTCGTTGCCGTCGCGCGAACTGATCGCGGACTCGGTCGAGTACATGGTCAACGCGCACTGCGCGGACGCGATGGTCTGCATCTCGAACTGCGACAAGATCACCCCGGGCATGCTGATGGCCGCGATGCGCCTGAACATTCCGGTCGTGTTCGTGTCCGGCGGTCCGATGGAAGCGGGCAAGGTCAAGTCGCCGACCGACGGCCAGGTGATCGCGAAGATCGACCTGATCGACGCGATGATCAAGGCCGCCGATCCGAAGATCAGCGACGCCGAAGTCGCCGAAGTCGAGCGCAGCGCGTGCCCGACCTGCGGTTCGTGCTCCGGCATGTTCACCGCGAACTCGATGAACTGCCTGACCGAAGCGATCGGCCTCGCGCTGCCGGGCAACGGCACGATCGTCGCGACGCACGCATGGCGCAAGGGCCTGTTCGAACAGGCCGGTAGCCTCGTCGTCGATCTGTGCCGCCGTTACTACCAGGAAGAAGACGTCTCGGTGCTGCCGCGTAACATCGCGACCAAGCAGGCGTTCGAAAACGCGATGACGCTCGACGTCGCGATGGGCGGCTCGACCAACACCGTGCTGCACCTGCTGGCGGCCGCGCAGGAAGCGGGCGTCGACTTCACGATGTCGGATATCGACCGCATCTCGCGTCAGGTGCCGTGCCTGTGCAAGGCCGCGCCGATGACCGACAAGTACCACATCGAAGACGTGCATCGCGCGGGCGGCATTATCGGCATTCTCGGCGAACTGGCGCGCGCGAACCTGCTCGACCTGTCGTGCGGCAACGTGCATAGCGGCACGCTCGGCAACGCGATCGAGAAGTGGGACGTCGCGGGCGGCGCGGGCGAGCAAGCGCAGAAGTTCTTCCGCGCGGCGCCGGGCGGCATTCCGACCACGGTTGCGTTCAGCCAGGAAGCGACCTTCCAGACGCTCGATACGGACCGCAAGAGCGGCTGTATCCGCAGCAAGGAAAACGCGTATTCGAAGGACGGCGGTCTCGCGGTGCTGTACGGCAACCTCGCGCAGAACGGCTGTATCGTGAAGACCGCGGGCGTCGACGAATCGCAATGGCTGTTCTCGGGCCGCGCGCGCGTGTTCGAAAGCCAGGACGATGCGGTCGAAGCGATTCTCGGCGACAAGGTCGTCGCAGGCGATGTCGTGGTGATCCGCTACGAAGGTCCGAAGGGCGGCCCGGGCATGCAGGAAATGCTGTACCCGACTTCGTATCTGAAGTCGAAGGGTCTCGGCAAGAGCTGCGCGCTGTTTACCGATGGCCGTTTCTCGGGCGGCTCGTCCGGTCTCGTGATCGGTCATGCGTCGCCGGAAGCGGCCGAAGGCGGCACGATCGGCCTCGTCGAAGACGGCGATGTGATCGAGATCGACATCCCGCAGCGCAAGATGCACCTCGCGGTGTCGAACGAAGTTCTCGCGCAGCGTCGCGCGGCGATGGAAGCGCGCGGCGACAACGCATGGCAGCCGGCTAATCGCGAGCGCGTGGTGTCGCAGGCGCTGCAGGCTTATGCGGCGCTGGCCACCTCGGCCGATCGCGGCGCGGTGCGCGATATTTCGCAGCTGAAGCGCAAGTAATCGCGCGGATGAGTGCGGCGGCTTCGGCGCGGTGACGCGTACGGAGCCTCGATGAAAAACCGGCAGGCGGGGAACCGCTTGCCGGTTTTTCTTTTGCGGCGAACACCGCGCGCGATGCGCAGCGGCTGCTGTGCGAACTCTGAACTGCGCGCGCACCAGTGCACGGTCGCGACTTCAAACCAGCAGACACCACAGCGCGAGCAACGGCGTATCGCCGGAACGCATCGCATGCACGAGATTGCGCGAGTTGTAGAGACCGCCGCCGATGCCCGGATCGAACCAGTCGCCGTCCGCTTGCCGGAATTGCCCGGCACTCAGCAGCACATACGCCTCTTCCGGCGGATGCTGGTGATCGGGGTAGCGGGTGCGCGGCGCGAGTAGCGAAAAGCCCAGTTGGATGTCGTAGCGGCTTTCCATTCCGCCGGGGCCGCAAATCATCCCGTGCACGTGACCGTCGATATAACCGTCGCTTCCATTCGCTCCCGACGTGCGCCGTTGCCAACCGATGCACGGTTCGAGCGCTTTGATCGCGCGCGCGGCGACAGTCAATTGGGATCGGGCATCGAGCAGCGGCGCCAGCGCGGCATCGAGCAGGGCGCAGGCCGGGTAACGCCGCGCGTGGCGTTTGCCGTCGTCGGATGGTTGTCCGATCCGCTCGAACACCTTTACCGCGAGCTGACGCGCCGGGTCGGGAAGCGCGTGAGAGCGAAATAGCTCGTGCGCTACGTCGATGAAATGGGTCAGTTCTTCAGGTCGCGCATACATCAATGAATGCCCCTGCAAAAAAAGTAGCGGCGCGTATTCCGCCAGGACTCATCGTATTGCTATTAATTCAAACCGTAACCGACAGGTGAATGCACTGCAATAGTGCTAATTGCGTAAGCAAGGTCGGCGAATTGCGATTTTGCGGCTACTTTCTCAGAGCAAACCCTGTCGGGACTTTCCCTCGGCGCGGCCGATTGCCGTTAATCGTCCGCAAATCGCCAAACCGCCTGACCCGCGCCCCACGCTTGCCGCGAAGGTCCGACTGTCAAGGCTCGGCGCTTCGCACGTCAATTCAACGCACGCTTCATTGCCCGCCTGCTCCGTGTCATGCATTACCAAAGGTATGGAAAAGGGTCGCAAAAATATCGCTGGAGGGCGCAATTTGAATTGCTACGCTCCAATCACCGCATCAACTGCCGCAGCTAAAGCGAAATGATCGACGAAGCGAATTCGCTGTCAGCTATGCGCCGATGCCCGCCAAATCGCCACGCCGGATTTTCTGGTCATACCGGAGTTCTCCAGCGTCACCTTTTGAATCAGCCAGTTGGGAAGACCGAATGAGCCCGAATCTGACGTTCTCGCCGCATGACGTGATACCCCCAGGCGCAATCGATACAGCGCCCACGCCTTCCGTGACCCGGCCCGTCGCCATCTCCGGTACCGACATCCTGACGGTGAAAAACCTGTCGAAGATCTTCGGCCCCAAGCCCGAAGTCGCCGCGCAACTCGTCAAACAGGGCCTCGGACGCGATGAAGTGTTCAAGCGCACCGGCAATATGGTGGCGGTCAACGACGTCAGCCTGAACGTGAAGGCCGGCGAAATTTTCGTGATCATGGGCCTGTCGGGTTCCGGCAAGTCGACGCTGGTGCGTTTGCTGAACCGGCTGATCGAACCGACTTCCGGCCAGGTCGTTCTCGAAGGCCGCGATATTGCGCCGATGTCCACGCTGGAACTGCGTGAAGTGCGCCGCAAGAAAATGGCGATGGTGTTCCAGTCGTTCGCACTACTGCCGAACCGCACGGTGCTCGACAACATCGCGTATGGCCTCGAAGTCGCCGGCATGAAGAAGGCCGAGCGCTATGAAATCGCCCGCACCGCGTTGCAGCGCGTCGGTCTCGGTTCGTACGAAAAGCTGTTGCCCGGCGAACTGTCGGGCGGCATGCAGCAGCGGGTGGGTCTCGCGCGCGCACTCGCGGTCAATCCCGCGGTGTTGCTGATGGACGAAGCGTTCTCCGCGCTCGATCCGCTGATCCGCTTCGAAATGCAGACCGAACTGCTGCGGCTGCAGAAGGAAGAGCAGCGCACCATCGTGTTCATTTCGCACGATATCGAAGAGGCGATCAAGATCGGCGGCCGGATCGGCATCATGAAAGACGGTTGCCTGATTCAGGTCGGTACGCCGGCCGAGCTGATCCAGTCGCCGGCCGACGACTACGTGCGGGACTTTTTCCGGCACGTCGACGTGTCGCGCTTCCTGAAGGCCGAGGGCCTGCTGACCCGGGTCGAGCGCGGCCTGATCGTCGCCGATGTCGGCGCGCCTGCCGAGCGTTATCTGAATCAACTGATCGATAGCGGCGCCGAGTGTGGCTATGTATGCGACCAGGCGGGCCGTTATCAAGGTTGCGTGACCGCCGCGTCGGTGCACAAGGTCGGTGCCGGTCCGCTGCGAAATGCGTTGCTGCGGGACCTGAACGCGGTTTCGCTCGACACCGACCTGCACGAACTCTCCGCGATCGCGTTGAGCCAACAACACGACGTGCCGGTGACGGATGGCGCCGGCAAGCTCGCGGGCGTGGTGTCGTGCCGGACAATTCTCAAGCAGGTTATGGAGCGGAGAGCAGCATGAACTCATCAGTCATCGGCAAGTTCGCGGAGAACTGCGTCAACTTTCTTTTCAATCACTTCCAGGGCGGCTTCAACGCTTTTTCCGCGGCACTGGGCGCGGTCGTCAAACTTCTCGAAGACGGTCTCGGCGCGATTCCGTTTATCGCGATGCTCGTGATGCTGGTCGCGTTCGCGTTGTGGCGCCGTGGCATCGCATTCGCGATTTTCGTCGGTATCGCGTTGCTGCTGATCAACTACATGGGCCTGTGGCCGCAAACCGTCGCGACTCTTGCGCTGGTGGTTGCCGCGACGGTCTTCAGCCTGATCGTCGGGGTGCCGCTCGGCATCTGGGGCGCGCGCAACAAGCGGGTTGAAATGGTGCTGCGCTCGCTGCTCGACTTCATGCAGACGATGCCCGCGTTCGTCTATCTGATTCCCGCGGTGATTCTGTTCGGGCTGGGCCGGGTTCCCGCCGTGATCGCCACGGTGGTGTTCGCGATGCCGCCGGTCGTGCGGCTCACGACACTGGGCATCCGCCAGGTACGCGAAGAACTGCTGGAAGCGGGCCGCTCGTTCGGCAGCACCGATTCGCAACTGCTGTGGAAAATCCAGCTGCCGAATGCATTGCCGTCCATCATGGCCGGCGTGAACCAGACCATCATGATGTCGCTGTCGATGGTGGTGATCGCGTCGATGATCGGCGCGGGCGGTCTCGGCGAATACGTGTTGAGCGGCATCCAGCGCCTGGATATCGGTATCGGCTTCGAAGGCGGTCTCGGCGTCGTGCTGCTGGCCATCGTGCTCGACCGTCTGACGGAGACGTTTGGTGTGAAGGCGAAGAAGAGGAGACCCGTCGCGAAAGTGGGCAAGACCGGTGGCGCAGAGGCGGCGCGCACCTGAGCACTTCGAGGACGGCCTGATGTGACAGGCGCGCAGTGCGCGACGGAATGGGTAATCTCGACATAAATACGGAGTACTAATATGCGAAGCAATAATTTCGGATCGATGCTGGCAAAGCTGGCGGTCTCGACCGTGGTTGCCGTGGGTGTCGGCGTCGGCTCCGCGTCGGCCGCGGAGCCGATCAAGATGGCGATTACCGATTGGGCGGACGTGCTGGCCACCGCCAATGTCGCCAAATACGCACTCGAAACCAAACTGAATCAGCCGGTCAAATTCGTCAACGCGGATATCGGCATCCAGTTCCAGGGCGTCGCGCGCGGCGACCTCGATATCATGGTGGGTGGCTGGCTGCCGGTCACCCATGCGGTGTACTACGACAAGTATAAGAACGACCTCGACGATGTCGGGATCATCTACTCGGGCGGCCGCAATGGTTGGGCGGTGCCGGCGTATGTACCGGAGTCCCAACTGTCTTCGATTGCGGACCTCAACAAGCCGGAGGTCAAAAGCAAGCTCGACGGCACGATTCAGGGAACCGGACCGGGATCCGGCCTGATGCAGGCGTCGCAGAAAGCGGTGCAGGCGTACGGCCTGAACGGCTACAACCTGCAGTCGTCGAGCGAGGCCGGCATGCTGGCCGCGGTGTCGCGCGCGAATCAGTCGAAGCAGTGGGTGGTCGCGACCGTTTGGAGTCCGCACTGGCTGTGGCAGAAGTGGCCGATGCGTTATCTGAAGGATCCGAAGGGCACGCTCGGCGGTGAAGAGCAGATCCATGCATTCGCGTCCAAACAGTTTGCCGGCAAATATCCGCGCGCCGATGTGTTCTTCAAGCATTTCAAGCTGACGCTGGCCGACATCGAGGCGATCGAACTGGAAGGCAACAGCACGAACGACTACGCGGCCGCCGCGAAGAAATTCGTCGATTCGCACCCGGACAAGGTGAAGGCCTGGTTGCAGCAGTAAGCGCGTGGCGAGGACTCGCGAAGGCGGCAACGGGCCGCTGCTCGCGCGAGCCGGTGATTCCGTAGGGCCTGCCTGACACGATTACTTCCTGGAGTGACCTGTGAGCGAAACCCCGAGCTTCTTTTCTGACACGCTGCAAAGCCGCGATCCGGTGATTGCATCGGAGATCAAGCTCGAACTGCGCCGGCAGCAAACGCAGATCGAACTGATCGCTTCCGAGAACATCGTTTCAGCCGCGGTGCTCGAAGCGCAAGGGACGGTGCTGACCAACAAGTACGCGGAAGGCTATCCGTCGAAGCGTTATTACGGCGGCTGCGAGCACGTCGACAGGATCGAGTCGCTCGCGATCGATCGCGTGAAGGCGCTGTTCGACGCGGACTATGCGAATGTGCAGCCGCATTCGGGCGCGCAGGCAAACGGCGCGGTGATGCTGGCGCTCGTGAAGCCCGGCGATACGGTGATGGGGATGTCGCTCGATGCCGGCGGCCATCTCACGCACGGCGCGCGTCCCGCACTCTCCGGCAAGTGGTTCAACGCGGTGCAGTATGGCGTGAGCCCGCAGACATGCCGGATCGACTACGACGCGGTGCGCCGGCTCGCGCGCGAGCATCAGCCCAAGCTCATCATCGCCGGCTACTCGGCTTATCCGCGCGCTCTCGACTTTGCCGCGTTCCGTGAGATCGCCGATAGCGTCGGCGCGCTGCTGATGGTCGACATCGCGCATATCGCGGGGATCGTCGCGGCCGGGCGTCACGACAATCCGCTCAAGTACGCGGACGTGGTGACGTCGACCACTCATAAAACGCTGCGCGGACCGCGCGGCGGCTTCATTCTCACCAACGACGGCGACCTCGCGAAGCGGATCGATTCGGCGGTGTTCCCCGGCTTGCAAGGCGGCCCGCTGATGCATGTGATCGCCGGTAAAGCGGTGGCGTTTGGCGAAGCGCTGCGTCCGGAGTTCGCCGACTACATCGACCGGATGCTGCGCAACGCCGAAGCGCTGGGCAAGGTGCTGCAATCCGGCGGACTTTCGTTGGTCACCGGCGGCACCGACAACCATCTGCTGCTCGTCGATCTGCGTACCAAACGGATCACCGGCGCGCAGGCCGAGAAAGCACTCGAGCGCGCGGGCATTACCTGCAACAAGAACGGCATCCCATTCGATACCGCAAGCCCGACCGTCACGTCCGGTATCCGGCTCGGCACGCCTGCCGGGACCACGCGCGGCTTCGGGGTCGCGCAGTTCGAGCAGATCGGCGCAATGATTCTCGAGGTGTTGTCCGGACTCGCGCGCGACCCAGGCGGCGACGACCGGATCGAACGCGCGGTGCGCGCTCGTGTGCGCGACCTGTGCCACCAGTTTCCGATTTATTCGCATGCCGACGTATTGGCGTAAGCCTTGACGAGCGCGCATGCGGCGGAGCGTTACGGCTCCGTCTTTACTATCAATCAGGAGTGCAACCGAAATGAGCTTTGAAGGCGTCCATACTCCGCTCGTCACCCCATTTAGCGAAGACGGCGAAATCGATCATGCTTTGCTCGGCAAGCACGCAGCCGATCTCGCGGGCCGCGTCTCGGGGCTCGGAATCGGCGGCACCACCGGCGAATACTATGCGCTGAGTTTCGACGAACGGGTCCGCACATTCGCCACCGTCGCCGACGCGGCGGGCGGCAAAACTTATCTGACCGCGGGCATCAATGCGACCACGACGAAGGAAGTGATCCGGCTCGGTGTTGAGGCGAAGCGCGCGGGCCTGTCGGCACTACTGGTAGCCGCGCCGTACTATGCGCAACCGACCCAGCCGGAACTGCTCGCCCATTTTCTGAAAGTGGACGACGCACTCGATATGCCGATCATGCTGTACAACTTTCCCGCCCGCACCGGCACGGAAATTAGCGACGAAGTACTGACCAGGCTGCTCGAGCGCCCGAACTTCATCGCGATGAAAGAGAGCACCGGCGATATCGCGCGTCTGCATCATCTCGTCACTCACTACGAGAACCGGCTCGTGCTCAGTTGCGGAATGGACGACCAGGCGCTCGAATTTTTCGCATGGGGCGCGAAAAGCTGGGTAGGCGGCGCGTCGAATTTTCTGCCGGAAGCGCACACCGCGCTGTTCGACGCCTGCGTGAAGCACAACGATTTCGTGCTGGGCCGCAAGCTGATGGCGCAACTGCTGCCGGTGCTCGAACTGCTCGAGCGCAGCGGCAAATTCATTCAATACGTGCGCTACGGTTGCGAGCTGGCCGGCGTGCCGGTGGGCGTCGCGCGCGCGCCGCTCGGTTCGCTGACGGACGAGGAACGCGGTGCGTTCGCGCAACTCGTGAAGCCGCTGATTCGCAACGTCCGGTAACGACAGAGATGGCCTCGAATCTGGAATTCGCGCGCTTTCCCGCGCCTGACGGCGTCAACGGCTGGTGGGAAAGTCTCGCTCCCGCGCGGGCCGCGAACATCGTGTCGGCGCAGCATCGCTATGACTGGGTGGTGGTCGGCGGCGGCATCACCGGGCTGTGCGCCGCGCGCCGGCTCGCCGAGCTGGCGCCGGAAGCGTCGATCGCGCTAGTCGAGGCGGACCGGATCGGGCGCACGACGGCCGGCCGCAATTCCGGATTTTTCGTCGATTTGCCGCACGACATCAGCAGCGAAAGCTATTCGCGCAGCGTCGCGGAGGACAAAGCCGACGTGCGCTTCCAGCGTCACGGGATCGACTACGTGCGCTCGATCGTGCGCGAGCACGGGATCGATTGCGACTGGCGCGACGACGGCAAATTCCACGCGTCGGTCAATCAGAAAGGACTTGATGCGCTTGGGCATTTTGCGCAGGGACTGGTCCGCATCGACGAAGCATTCCAGTGGCTCGACCGCCCCGCGATTCGCGCGGTGACGGGAACGGATTTTTATCAGGGCGCGCTGTTTACGCCCGGTTGCAGCACGGTACAACCGGCCGCGTTGATGCGCGGTCTGGCGGCCACCCAGCCCGCGAACGTGACGGTCTTCGAGTCGAGCCCGGTTACCCGGGTCGAAACGGGCGGCAACGAAAAGGTCCTGCATTTCGCGGGCGGAACGATCACCGCGAAGCAGGTGATTCTGTGCACAAACGCGTACGCGGCGACCTTCGGCATTCATCCGAATGGTTTGCTGCCGGTCTACACGTTCGCGTCGCTGACTCGCGTGATGAACGCCGACGAGATCGAACGGCTGGGCGGCACGCGCTCGTGGTCGCTGATTCCCGCGGACCCGATGGGCACGACCGTGCGCCGGCTGGCGACGGATCGCATCTGCATTCGCAATCATTTCGCGTTCCGGCCGGAACTGCATGTTTCAGCCGGCGATCTGGCCAAGGCCAAAGCGCTGCATCAACGTTCGTTCGAGCGGCGTTTTCCGATGCTTGCGGATGTCGAGTTCGAGTACACGTGGGGCGGTCCGCTGTGTCTGTCGAGTAACCACGGCGCGCTGTTCGGACGGCGCGCCGACGGCCTGCTGCAAGCAGTTGGATGCAATGGTTTGGGGCTGAGCAGAGGGTCGTCGTCGGGCAAGCTGATCGCCGAATACGCGCTGGGCGAGACCAACGAACTGGTGCGCCAGCTTCTGAACCAGCCGCAGCCACGCTCGCTGCCGCTGCGACCGATCGTGGACGTGGCCGTTTCCGCGACGATCTGGGCCAAGGAAAGATCGGCCGGCGCCGAACTCTAATCAACCGAGGACGCAACATGACGACGTATCAGCAGTGGAAACAGAAAGCAGCGGAACTGTCGCTGGACGGCCGGGCATTCATTGCCGGCGCGCGCTGTCAGGCGGCCTCGGGCGAAACCTTTGCGACGCTCAATCCCGCCTCCGGCCAGTTGCTGGCGCAGGTGGCGAAGTGCGATGACGCCGAGGTCGATCGCGCGGTCGCGGCGGCCCGCGACGCATTCGAGGCGGGCGTATGGTCGAAGGCCGCGCCCGCGCATCGGAAGGCGGTGCTGCTGCGTCTCGCGCAATCGATCGATGAGCACGCCGAAGAGTTGGCACTGCTCGAAGCGCAGGAGGCCGGCAAGCCGATTAGCGAATGCATGGGGCTGGATATTCCCGAGTCGGCGGCCTGCATTCGTTGGCATGCCGAAGTGACCGACAAGCGCTACGACGCGCTGTCGCCTTCGGGCGCGGAGGTGGTGGGGATGATTACGCGCGAGCCGATCGGTGTGGTCGGCGCGGTGCTGCCGTGGAATTTCCCCGCGCTGATGCTCGCATGGAAGATCGGGCCGGCTTTGTCGGTCGGCAACAGCGTGATCGTCAAACCCGCGGAGCAGACGTCGCTGTCCACGTTGCGTATCGCCGAACTGGCTTTCGAGGCGGGCGTGCCCGCAGGCGTGTTCAGTGTCGTCACGGGCCTGGGCGAAAGCGCGGGACAGGCGCTGGGCCGCCACCCGGATGTCGACCTCATCGCGTTCACCGGTTCGACTGCTACCGGCAAACGCTTTCTGCATTATTCCGCGGACACCAATCTGAAGCGGGTCGTACTCGAATGCGGCGGGAAGAACCCGCAAGTGATTCTTCCCGATGTGACGGATCTCGACGCGGTGGCCGAACAGGCGGTCGCTGCCGCGTTCTGGAACATGGGCGAGAACTGCAGCGCCGGCTCGCGGATTCTGGTTCATTCGAGTCAGCGCGCGCAACTGGTCGAAAAACTTCAGGCGGTGCTGGCCGGCTGGAAGACCGGAGACCCGCTCGATCCTGACGTGAAGCTCGGCGCGCTGATCGAACGGGAGCACTACGAAAAGGTGCTCGCGCACATCGAGCAGGCCAATGCGCAGGGCGCGCGGCTCGTGTGCGGGGGCCGTGCGGCGCTGGCCGACACGGGCGGATGGTTCGTCGAACCAACTATCTTCGATCGGGTGACGCCCGAAATGGCGATTGCGCGTGAAGAGGTGTTCGGGCCGGTCGTCTGCTTCATCGAATACGACGACGTGGAAGACGCGATCAGGATTGCAAACGATACCTGCTACGGACTGGCCGCGTCGTTGTGGACGGATAACGTGAATAGCGCTCATAAAGTGGCCGCGCGTATTCGTGCAGGGACGGTCACGGTCAACTGCTTCGGCGAGGGCGATCTGTCGACGCCATTCGGCGGCTTCAGGCAATCCGGTTTTGGCGGGCGTGACAAGTCGGTCTATGCCCACGATCAGTACTGTGAACTGAAGACGACCTGGTTGAAGCTGGGTTGAAGTTCGCTTGAACTTGCAGCGGAAAAAAGCGCGGACCGGAGGACGGTTCGCGATCCGCGTGTTGCGACGCCGGCGCGGAGCGTCGGCGGATCATAAGCCGGTGAGCACGGCGGGCGCTTGGAGAAGGGTTTGCGTCGCCTGCGCGAGCCGGATTATGGATCACCTCGATTGCCAGCAAACAGACGGACTCGCACACTATTATTCTTCGAATTCCTCGATGTTTCGCGGCGCGAGCGTTGCCGGGCACCAGCGGCTGGAAGTGCCGGCCGAGCGACCCGCAACGCGCGATGCGAGCCCCCGTTAGAGAGCGCAAGCCATGTTGAAGAAGCAGCTATTTGCAGATCGACTCCTCGCCCAGATGCCGTCGCTGCGGGCACTCCGATGCTTCGTCACCGCGGCGAGATACGAGAGCTTTACTCAGGCGGCGGAAGTGTTGTGCGTGACGCAGGCCGCGATCAGCAGACAAATAAAAGAACTCGAGGATTCGCTCGACGTTCCGCTATTCGAGCGCACCGGCCGGCATATTGCGCTGACCGATGCCGGCCGGATTCTGTACAACGCGTCGTACCTGTCGATCATGAACATCGCCGAAGCGGCGGAGGCGGTGCGGCGTACCGACCGGCAGGCGTTGACCATCTGCGTGTCGCACACGTTTTCGGCGCTGTGGTTATCGTCGCGACTGCCGTCTTTTCGCGAGCAATATCCGGAAATCCGCTTACATGTAATGGCCACCGAGCATTTCATGGAACTGGACGAACTGATGGAGCCCGACATCATCATCACGAAGAACCCGCCGCGCGAGCCGGAATACGAGGTGGAGCCGTTGTTTCATGATGTCGTCTATCCGGTCTGCAGTCCTGCATTTCACGAGCGGCATTTCCGCGGCAAGAGGCTCAAGCCGCTCGATCTGCTGACGCAACCCACGTTGAATCTGTCGCTGCTCGGGCGCGCGCAGATTTGCGAGCATGTGGATTGGCGGGTGTGGCGAAACTGGTTTCAGCAGGGAGACGGCACCGACATCCCGGCTGAGAACCGGCATCTGGAGAGCAACGACTATCGGTTGCTGGTCGCCCAGGCTGAAGCCGGCGAAGGCACGCTGCTCGGCTGGCACCATCTGGTTCATCAGCAGATCGAGCAAGGGCGTCTGATGCGGCCGGTTCCGGATGCGCTGGTCTTTAAGGATCGCCATCACTATCTGATTACGCATCGGAAAGCACGGCCGCGGACCGAGTATCTGCAGTTCCGCAACTGGCTCGCCGAAGAGGCCGGCGTCATGATGCAGGGCTGGCTCGACGCCGGGATTACCGTTGCGGGCTAGCTAGCGGGTAGCGGCTTTTCGTTCTACTAGTAGTGGTGGAATGCAGCGGTTTTGCCGATGCGGATACGAACACGCGGGCAGCGACAAGACTCAAAACGGTGCGCGATTTCGCGTATGTGCCGGGTATACAGCCGATGTTTTTCGTCGAATCGCAATCAACTGGTGGTTCGCGCGGCAATACGTCATAAGTTCTGACGACGCGCGTCGGGGCGGACCGCTTCCGCCTCCGTATTGCGCACTAGGCCCGCACGCAGCGAAACCCCGCATAAACGTATTGATAATGCGGCTGAAACCAGTTGCGAAATTCCGGCCGCAACATGCATTGCGCGGTACGCGCGGAGCCGCCCTTCAGCACGTAATGCTGGCCGTCGAAAAAATTGGCCGAGTAACCGGGATAAAACGGAAATGCCTCGAAGCCTGGCAGTGCTTCGAATAGCGTCGAGGTCCATTCCCAGCCATTGCCGAACTGGCCTTGCACGCCGAACGCGCTGACGTTGTCCGGATGCGCGTCCACCGGCTGCGGATCCCAACTGCGGAAATCGAAATTACCCGCGCTCGCGTGCGGCGTGCCTTGCGCCGCGCGCTGCCATTGCGCTTCGGTCGGCAGCGCCTTGCCGGCCCAGCGCGCGTACGCGCTCGCCTCGGCGTGGCTCACATAGACCGGCCAGTCGAGCGGCAGCGGTACTTCGGCGAACATCGTGCGCAGCGTCCACTGACTGGCGCCGTCCGGCGCCGCGCGTTGCGACCAGCCGGCCGGATGCGCGATGCGCTCCGCTTCCTTCCACGCCCAATCTCGCGGCGACCACCATTTCTGCTCGCGATAACCGCCCGCGTCGATAAAGTCGACGAACGCACCGTTCGTCACCATATGGCGATCGATATCGAACCCGGGCACTTCCACGCGCATTTCGCCGAACTCGTTGTCCCAACCGAAACGACCCGCTTCGCGCGGCATGCCGAGTACGCACGACCCGCCGGGCACGCTGACCATCGACGCCAACGCGTCGCGCCGCCCGGCCTGCGTGAGCACCGGCTCGCGCAACGCGGTGTCCTTCTGTTCGAGCGGCAACTGATGAAGCATGTACGCAAGGGTTTCCGCATGCATCAAGCGATGCTCGATCGCGACGTTCAGCAGTTGCGCGGCCACTTCGTTGCGCGTCGGATCGCCGAGTCCGGCGAGCGCTGCATCGATCTGCCGACGTGCGCGCGCCCCATATTCACGCACTGCTTCTAGCGACGGCCAGTCGGCGGGTTGATCGGTCGGAAAACCGCCGCCCACCGGGTCGATGCCGAATGCGAACAGCTGGTCGAGTTGCGGCGAGAAGGCCGGCAGCTCGAACAGGCGCTGGTCGAGCAGATTGCGATCGAACGCTTCGAGATGACCGATATAGAACACGATCCGGTGACGCTCGCGGATCGGCCTTTCATACAGATAGTCGGGTTTGACGATCGCAAACAGGGCGTCGGTGACTTGACGCGCATCGATCAGGCGCTGCACGAGCGGGTGATGCGGGGCGGGGTCGCGATTCATTTCGCCGGGTCTCCTTGCGGGGGACGGTCTGAAGACTGTACCCGCTCGCAGGGGCCATGCCAAGGCGAAATGAGCGCCGGCGCGGTGGCCGGGCGGAACCGGCGGACCAGCCGGTTCAATCAGATGGAGGAGCGCATGGGGCGCGCCAGGCGGCGCGTCCAGTTCGATCGGGGGGCGTCAGATCTGCTGCAGCCGTTCCAGATCGACGATATGGATGAGCTTGCCCTGGGTGTCGATCAATCCGCTCTTTTGAAATTTTGACAGGGCGCGACTGACGGTTTCGAGCGTCATGCCGAGGTAGCTGCCCATCTCTTCCCGGGTCATGCGCAGATTGAATTCCGAGACCGAGTAGCCGCGCTGCGCATTGCGCTGCGACACGTCGAGCAGGAACGCGGCGACGCGCTCGTCGGCGGACAGCGAGCCGAGCACCATCATCTGCGCGGCCTCGCTGACGATATGGGCGCCGAGCAGCTTGTGCATGCGGTCCTGCATCGGCCCGCTTTCGCGGCACAGCGACCTCAGCGCCCGATACGGGACGATGCAGACGGTGCTGTCCTCGAGCGCGACCGCGCTGCATGCATACGCGCCGGTACTGATGCCGTCGAGACCGAGCGCTTCGCCCGCGAGTTTCAGTCCGGTGACCTGCTCGCGGCCGGCGCGGTGCAGCATCACCGTTTTCAGCGAGCCGGAGCGGACCGCGTAGATGTTGTCGAAGCGGTCGCCGGTGCGATACAGCGTTTGGCCGCGTTCGAGACAGCGCGCGCTGCAGATCAGGGTTTCGAGTCTCGATAGTTCGGACGCCGACAGGCCCTGCGGCATGCACAGCTGACGCATCGAACAACTCGAGCAGCGGGCTTCGGTACGGGTAGGCGGGCGCGGCGTTGCGACGGACGGCTCGGCGCGGGCGCTATGCGAAGGCGACTTGACGGCGGGGCGCTTGGTGCTGCGGGTGGAGGGGGTTGAACGGGCTCGGCGGGTCGGGGTTGGGGTCAACATGGTCTGCGCGCGTATCGTAGTAGTGGTGAATTGTCCCACCCGCTAAGACGCGCCATTGGTGGCAAAGTGACGCGTCTGTCTGCTCAGTGGTCCTGAGCGACGAAGCGTGCTCTGGCGGGAGTGGGGTGGGAGCCACTGGATGGTGCGACGGCGTGCCTCGACCGTTGGAGCGGCTCGATCCGGCGGGGCGATGCATGGCGCGCCGCCCCTTGCATCGAAAAAATCAGCTGGGTTCTTTGTCCGTGCCCGCGGCTGACGGGATCAGCAGCACCGGCAGGGTGGCCTGGCGCACGCAGCGCTCGGCGACGCTGCCGAGGATCAGCCGCTGGAAGCCGCGACGGCCATGCGTGCCCATGACGAGCAGGTCGGCGTTGAATTCGGCCGCGGCCTTCAGCACGACTTCGGACACATCGCCGAGCGACGACGCTTCGGCCACCGCCGGGTCGCCTTGCACGCCGCGGTCGGCCATCGCTTTCGAGAATTCGGCGCGCAGTTCCTGGCCTTCCTCGACCAGCCGGGTACGCAGAATGGACGGGTCGTAGCCGGGGGCCTCGAAGTACATCGGAGTGTTTTCCACGACGTAGAAGGGTCTCAGTACCGCGCCGTTGGTTTTGGCAAGGTCGAGCGCTGCTTCGAACGCCCGGCGTGAGGTATTGCTGCCGTCGACCGCTACAAGAATGCGTGTGTACATATCGGCTCCGCGTGTGAAAAATGCGACTGCCGCGTTGTTCGCCACGGCAGGGTTAATTGATCTTTTATACCAGCGAACTTTAGAGGATTGCCGAAAAACATGCACTCGACCTAGACATAGATCAAGCTTTTGCCAAATATATCCGCGTTGAACATACGAAAAATCGACAGTGCATGGGCGCTCGCGCAAGATACAGCGCGCATAAGTTTGCTGAAGCGCCCCGATGCTTGACCGTACAATCAGGCCATATTCCGACCCGCTGCCCAGTCCGCAGATGAACGATCGTAAAACCAAGGGCTTGCCCGACCAGATCTACAGCGACATTCTCAGCCGCATTCTCGAAGGCGAATACAAGGAGGGCGAGCGCTTGCCGACCGAGCATGCGCTGGCCGAGCGTTTCGCGACCTCGCGGCCGACCGTGCGTGAGGCGCTGGCGCGGCTGCGCGCCGACGGCATCATCACTACGCGGCACGGTTCGGGGACCACCGTCGCGCGGCGGCCCGATCCGGATGTGCGCCGCTTTGCGCCGCTGGAAACCCTGTCCGATATTCGCCGCTGCTATGAATTCCGGATCGTGACGGAGGCGGGCGCGGCCGCGCAAGCCGCACTGAAGGCCGATGCCGACGATATCGCCGCGATCCAGCATGCGTGGGAGGAGCTCGAGCGCATCATCGAGACGCAGGGGATCGGCGCGAAAGACGACTTCATGTTCCATCTGGCGGTCGCGCGCGCGTCGAAGAACCCGTTTTTCATTACGGTGATGTCGTTTATCGAAGAGCAGATCATGTTCAGCATGAATCTGTCGCGCAATCTGTCGCTGGTGAAGACGGTCGAGCGGCAGCGGCTGGTGCAGGCCGAACACATGGCGGTGCTCGATGCGATCCGCCGCAAGGATGCGGCGGGGGCGGGGGAGGCGATGCGCGCGCATCTCGAAAATGCGCTGGAGCGGATGTTCGGCTCCTGAGTCTGCGCGCGCCCGGCCCGGTTGCCGCTAGCGGAAGCCCGGGCGCGATCCGCCAGAGCTACCGTGGACCGCATCAGGCAGCGCGGTTTTTTGCGGCAACCGGGCCGTATTCAAACCCGTTCGGACCGCGCTTACGCGGCCGCGGCGACCGGGCCGAACAATGCGGTCAGGGTTTTTTCACTCACCGCGACGTCGAGCGCCACCGCGCGTTCGATGCCGATGCGCATCGGTTCACCCAGCCGGCTGATGTCGAGGCCGGCGCGGCGCAACATCCGCTCGATCGGCGTGGTGGTGACCGTCACGTAATGGGTGATACTCATGCGCTGCGCGAAGCGCATGACCTCCTGAATCGCGCGGATTGTCATATCCGTGAAACCAAACGACTGTTCTTCTCCGCCGGTTTCGATCGCCCAGCGGCTCAATTCCCAGATATGACGCCCGCACGGCGCCGCGGCGCCATGTAGCAGCTGAGGGAAGGTATCTTTCAGCATGTTGGGGCCTTCTGTTGGCATCAGTCGCCAACAGCCCCGTACGCGCTGCTGTTCATCCTGAATCAGCATGTAGTGCGGACCGAGCGCATCGTAGCCGTCGATTTCCATCCCCGCGATGGTCGGGATCTCCCACCCAAGCCGCCCGTGGAACACCCGGGCCCGTAGGCGGTACATCTCGTTGATCAGCTCGTTGTCGAATTCCTGCCGCATTCCAATACGGATCGTTGTTTGCATGACGTTCTCCTGAACGTGTTGGGGTTGCCAGTACGCAGGAAAACGTATGCACTTTGAATCTTTGTGCCACCTACCTACCTGGATAGGTGTGGATGCTTATCGCGTAAAGGAGAATTCAGACACGTATCCGCCAATAACCTACAGGGCTCGAAAATGGAACTTCTTGACAATCACTGGCAACCGCAGACCCATCTCCCGGCGCGTCCCGCGGAGGTTTCCTCGGCAGTGGACCGTGTTCTGATCATTGCCTACCGCAAGAAGAAAAAGGAAAGCCAGCGCCGTTTCTGGGCCCGTTTCGGTGTCACCCAGTCGCGCGGCAGCCGTTTCGAATCGGGCGCGGAGATTCCGGCACCGGTGTCGATCCTGCTGGGTCTGTATTTCATGAAGACCGTGTCGGACGCCGATCTGGGTCGCGCCGAACGTGTGATGTACAGCCGCGACGCCGCCGCGCTGCTTAACCCGGGTCAATAAGACCTAACTGGGCCGCAATCACTGCGGCCGCACGCCGCGAATTCACGCCGAATTTCGTCCTGATGTTTTTCATGTGGAAGTTCACCACGGCTTCCGAACAGTTCAGGATGTGGGAGATCTCCCAGGTGGATTTGCCGCGTGCGGTCCACATCAGACATTCGCGCTCGCGCGGCGTGAGCTTGGGCAACAGGCTCTGAGCGTGCGTATTCAGATGGCGCTGGCTGGTATCGATCACCAGGTCGCGCAACAACACCAGGTTCGGCAACGCGGCGTTCACGTCGCGCCGGAATTTGTCTGACGGCGCGCTGTCGTTGACGAAGCACATCATGCCGGCTTCCTGATTCGGTCCGTGAATCGGCAGCGAGATCCCCGAGCGCAGGCCATACCCGCGCGCTTCCTCGTACAGCGACTGCTGCGCGGTGGTCGAGAAAATCTCCGGGGTCCAGATCAGCGGCGCGGAACGCGACAGACAATGCGCGACCGTCGGGTCGAAATGGACCATTCCCTGATCGTCATATGTCTGGCGCCATGCCGGCGAATAAGTGCTGCGCAGGTAGGCGTCTTCCAGCCGCATGGTGGGACGCGGCAGCATCGCGACCAGAATCCTGTCGAAGCCCCACGTCTCGGCGAGGCCCGCGATCGCGCCGAACCATTCCGCTTCGTCGGCGGCGTCCAGTAGCGGTGCCATCTGCTCGATAAAATGTAGCGACAATTTTTTGACTCTCTCAGACTCGCAAACAGCCCATTTGCGTTATTGACGGACAGGTGTTCTGTCCGCCTGTTTTATCCGCGTAATTTATCACTAAAAATTAAAATCAACGCGCCGGATTCTCTTGCGGAAGGACGCCGGCACTTGCCGGATCGCGAACGCTACGCCTGACGACGTCAAATTTAAGCCAATACAGGGTGCGTCAACGCTTAAAAACCGCTCATTTAATCGCGACGCGCGATTTTAATCTGTCTGGTTGACAACATTATTGCCTGATGCATTTTTAATTAATCGTATTCATCCGATTATCCGGGAACGCGGTTAATGGCGGCTGGCGGGTGCGAAGCCTCGAAATGCTGGAACGGCTGCGGTGGGCGGTTCGACCGCCAACAGCCCATATTGTCTTATAAAAGAATAATTTACGACTCGAAGTCCGCATGCTCCGCCCCCCGCAACGCCCGTTTTTCGACTGACTTATTCGAAGTTGTTTGACGACTTTGCGGTCCAATGCTACCGTCAAATTCCTGCTCGTGCCCGCTCGCGTGACATTTCATGAACGAAGCTCCGCTCAACGACGGCGAGTTCGCCGCGTCGGTGATGGCCGTGCCGCCGCTCGCGCGGCGCGCCGACTATTCGCTCGACCCCGCACAGAATCGCGCGCTGATCCGCCATATCGAAGCGGGCGGCGTGCGCACGTTGCTGTACGGCGGCAACGCGAACCTCTATCACGTCGCGGTCAGCGAGTATCGCGACCTGCTGGATCTGCTGGCCGACGCGGCGGGTCCCGCCACGCGGGTGATTCCGGCGATCGGCCCCGATTACGGCAAGATGCTCGACCAGGCGCGCATCCTTGCGCAGTCCCGCTACCGGACCGCGATGGTGCTGCCGCTCGGCGGCTTCACGACGTCCGATGGCGTCGAGGCCGGTCTGACGCGGATCGCCGACACCGCGGGGATGCCGCTCACGCTGTATCTGAAGAGCGAAGACTATCTGGCGCTCGATGCGCTGACGCGGCTGGTCGAGCGCGGCACGCTGAGCGCGATCAAGTACGCGATCGCGCGCGCCGAGCCTGCGCGTGATCCTTATCTGCGCCGGCTGCTGGACTGCGTGCCGGCCGCGAAGGTCGTGTCCGGCATGGGCGAGCGGCCGGCGCTCGTGCATCTGCGCGAATTCGGCCTCGCCGCGTGGACGACCGGATCCGGCTGCATCGCGCCGCGCATGGCGATGGCGTTGCTGCGGGCGGTGCAGCGGGAGCGTGGCGGTTGGAGCGGTCGCGATGACGGCGGCGACGGCCACGACGGCCATCGCAGCGACGCAGGCAGCGTTGGCGTCGACGGGCACCGCGGCAGCGTGGGCGATGGTGGCGGCAAGGGCCGCTACCGCAGCGAAAACGACCACGACCACGACCACGACCACGACCGCGACCACAACCCCGACCACAACCTCACACGCCGCCTATACGACGCGTTCCTTCCGCTCGAAACACTCCGCGAGCAGATCTCACTGATCCGCGTGCTGCACGACGCCGTCGCGTTCGCGGGTCTCGCCGAGACCGGACCGCTGTTGCCGCTGCTCAGTTCGACGCCGGCCGAGCATCATGCGAAGATCGCGCAGGCCGCGCACACGCTGCTCGCCCTCGAGCGCGAGTTCGCGCACACCCACCCCAACCTTTCCGACACTCAGACATCCGCATGACCGACAACAGCCGACGCTATCCCGATCCCTCCATCCGCGTGTTCGATCCGCGCTTCAAGTCGCTGATTCTGGCGTCGGCCTCCGTCGAATGTCTGTATCAGGGCGCGCGCTGGTCGGAGGGGCCGGTGTGGTTCGGCGACGGCCGCTACCTGCTGTGGAGCGATATCCCGAACGACCGCATCCTGCGCTGGGACGAAACGACCGGTGCGGTCAGCACGTTCCGGCAATCGTCGAACAATGCGAACGGCCATACGCGCGATCGCGAAGGGCGCCTCGTGAGCTGCGAACACCTGACGCGCCGCGTGACCCGCACCGAATACGATGGCTCGATCACCGTGCTCGCCGATCGCTACCAGGGTAAGCGCTTCAATTCGCCGAACGACGTGGTCGTCAAATCGGACGGCTCGATCTGGTTCAGCGATCCGAGCTTCGGCATCGACAGCTTCTACGAAGGCGAGCAGCAGCAGTCGGAACTGAGCGCGTGCGTGTATCGGATCGACGGGCAGTCGGGCGAAGTGTCGATGGTCGCCGACGACGTGCTCGGCCCGAACGGTCTCGCGTTTTCGCCGGACGAAGCGTTGCTGTACGTGGTCGAATCGCGCGGCGAGCCGACCCGCAAGATTCGCGTGTTCGACGTGAATGGCGATGGCAAGGGCCAACGCGCGACGCTGTCGAACAGTCGCGTGCTGATCGACGCGGGCCCGGGCACGCCGGACGGTTTCCGCGTCGACGTGCACGGCAATCTGTGGTGCGGCTGGGGCATGGGCACCGACGAACTCGACGGCGTGCGCGTGTTCAATGCGCAGGGCGAGGCGCTCGGTCATATCGCGTTGCCGGAGCGTTGCGCGAACGTGTGCTTCGGCGGCCGGCATCGCAACCGGCTGTTCATGGCCGCGAGCCATGGGCTGTACTCGCTCTATGTGAACACACAGGGCGTGCGCGGCGGTTAAACAGAACGACCAGGCAGGACGGCTGAGCGGGGACGACCAGACGGGGCGACGCCAACAACCCGTCAGTCGTCTGCTCGCCAGACAACGTTTGTTGTCAGCGTTTCCAATGCTCGGGTTTGTCCCTGGACGCAGCGGACAAACCATTGAGCCGCAAGGATTCCGAACCGAATCGGTCGTGTTCGCGCACCCCCGCCGGCCACGACTATTTGCTTGACATCGGCTGTTGCGCTTCGCTATGTTGCGTTGGTAGAAAGACACCGCCCGCAGTGCTCGGACCGGCGGGCTTCCATACCAAGAAGCGAGGAGACGCAATGACTGTTTCGCACAGGTTGTCGCTCAAGCTGGTATCCGTATGCATCGCGGCGAGCGCCGCCTTCACCCCCGCCGCGCACGCGGCCGACCCGGTCACGATCAACATCGTCGACGTGGCCGGCGATCTGCAACTCACGCAAAAAGGCTTCGAGGCGTTCAAAGCCAAATATCCGAACCTGGTCGGCAACATCACCTTCACGAACGCGCCGGCGCCGCAGTTGCCGGGCAAGATCAAGGCGATGCAGGCCGCCGGCCGCTCCGATATCGATCTCGTGCTGACCGGCACCGACGCGCTCGCCGCCGGCATCGAACAGAACCTGTGGCTGAAGCTGCTGCCCGACAACGCGGCGCAGTTCCCCGGCGTGCTCGACAAGTACGCGCCGGGTCCGCGCAAGATGCAGGAGCTTGCGCAAGGCTACGGGCTCGAGGTCGCGTATATGCCGGCCGGTCCGCTGCTCGAATACAACCCGGCCAAAGTCAGCGATCCGCCGAAGACGCCCGAGCAACTGCTGCAGTGGTGCAAGGCGCATCCCGACAAGCTGATCTACGCGCGGCCCTCGAATTCCGGCCCGGGCCGCACGTTCCTGATGGGCCTGCCGTATATCCTCGGCGACAAGGACCCGCAGGATCCGGTGCACGGCTGGGACAAGACGTGGGCGTTCCTCAAGCAGCTGAACGATTGCATTCCTTACTATCCGGGCGGCACATCGGCGGTGATGAAGGAGCTCGGCGAGGGCACCCGCGATATGACGGTGACGGTGACCGGCTGGGACATCAACCCGCGCGCGCTCGGCATCGTGCCGGCGGAATTTCGCGTGCAGCCGTTCGACAACATGACGTGGGTCAACGACGCGCACTACATGGTGATCCCGAAGGGCGTGCCGAAGGAAAAGCTCGACGTGATCTACAAGATGATGAATTTCATGCTAGAGCCCGCGCAACAGGCGCTCACCTACGACGACGGCTACTTCTATCCGGGCCCGGCGATCAAGGGTGTGACGGTCGAGCAGGCGCCCGCGCATAGCCAGGAAGTACTAAAGAAGTTCGGCCGGCCGGAGTACGCGAAGATGCTGGCCGATCATCCGCACGCGTTGCCGCTGAATGCGGCGGCGATGGTCGCGGCCTTCAAGAAGTGGGATACCGACGTGGGCGCGCAGAAGACCAAGTAAGCCGGTCCAGCGAGAGCCGCGTGCCGCGCGACGCGATCGGAGGCCGGCCGCGTCGCGCGTCGATAACCGCTTCACCCGTTGCCGCGTGCCGCGTCATCGCTACGGCGTGCGTGCATACAGGCAAGCGCTTCGCACCACGCCCAACGCGCGCCGGCCACTTCACACGCATCACGCGCCCGTCACTCGCGCAGCACCTGCCGTATCGCGCGCGCCAAGCGGATCAGGAAACCGCCATGAAGCATCACTTCGAGCAGTTGCGACTCGACTCGGTGAGCCGCAGTTTCACCAACGCCCAGGGCCATGCGATCGCGGCGCTGCAAGGGCTCGACCTGACGATCCGGCGCGGCGAGTTCATCGCGTTGCTCGGGCCGTCGGGCTGCGGCAAGTCGACCGCGCTGAACTGTATCGCCGGTTTGCAGCCGCTGACCGGCGGTGGCATCTGGCTCGACGAACGGCGCATCGACGTCTTGCCGCCGGAAAAGCGCGGCTTCGGCATGGTGTTCCAGAACTACGCGCTGTTCCCGCATATGAGCGTGCTCGAGAACGTCGGCTTCGGGCTGAAGATGCGCGGTGTCGGCAGAAGCGAGATCGCGCGCCGCGCGCGCGAAGCGCTGCAGCTCGTGCAACTGGTCGGTCATGAGCACAAACTGCCGGGGCAACTGTCCGGCGGCCAGCAGCAGCGGGTGGCGATCGCGCGCGCGATCGTGATCGAACCGCCGCTGATCCTGATGGACGAACCGCTGTCGAATCTCGACACCAAGCTGCGCATCGAAATGCGCGCGGAAATTCGCCGCATTCATACCCAGCTCGATCGCGCGACGCTCTACGTGACGCACGATCAGGACGAAGCATTGTCGATGGCCGATCGCATCGTCGTGATGAAAGAGGGTGTCGTGCAGCAGGTCGCGACGCCGAAAGAGGTCTATACGCGGCCGCGCAATCTGCATGTCGCGCGTTTCATGGGCTATCGCAATGTCGCCGAGTTCACGCTCGAGGGAATGCAAGGCGAGCATGTCGTGGTCGCTGCCGACGGCGTGCGCCTCGCCGGCACGCCGATGGCCGCGTTCAACGGCAAACGCGTGAGCGTCGCGCTGCGCCCCGAGGACATGCAGCTTGCCGAGCCCGGCGCCGACAACGCGTTCGACGCGCTGATCGACGCGGTCGAATACGGCGGCCACGATTCGCTGCTGCGCGCGAAGACCGCGTTCGGCGACATATGGGCGCGCGTGAGCGGCGAATTCGCGCATGGCGAACGCATCGCGTTGCGGGTGCGGCCGGCCTGCGTGCTGGTCTACGACGCCGAGGCCGCATGAACACGCCAAACACGCCGACGCTATCGCCGCCGTTGCAGGCCCGTGCGCCGCGCGACGCAAAGGCATGGCTCGTCACCCCCGCGCTGCTGTTCATCGTCGCGCTGTTCATCTATCCGTTCGCGTACGGGCTCGCGCTGTCGTTCCAGCCGATGAACGGCGGCAGCGTCTGGGCCAACTATCTGACGTTCTTTACCGACACGTCGATGTGGCCGACCATCATCGTCACGCTGAAGCTCGCGGTTCCGGCCACGCTGATCAACGTCGGCGTGTCGGTGCCGGTCGCGTTCGCGCTGCGCCGCTACTCGCGCTATCAGAAGATCGTGACGACGCTGCTGGTGATTCCGGTCACGCTCGGCACCGTGCTGATCGCCGACGGCATGCTCACCTATTTCGGCCCGCACGGCTGGTTGCCGCAGGCGTTGCAGGCGCTGCATCTATACACGCGCGAAGTGCGGCTCACGCATAACTTCACCGGCGTGCTGCTGTCGCTGATCGTGTCGGGTTTTCCGTTCGCGTTTCTGCTGACGCTGTCGTATGTGACCGGCATCGACCCGACGCTCGCCAGTGCCGCCGCGACGCTCGGCGCGAGTCCGTGGCAGCAGTTCCGGCGCATCTATTTCCCGCTGCTGGTGCCGGGACTGACGATGGCCGCGTGCCTGTCGTTCGTGCAGGCGTTCTCGGTGTTTCCGTCGGCGGTGCTGCTCGGCGCACCGGCCGGCCCGACCCGGGTGATGTCGATTGCCGCCGCCGAGGCCGCGTTCGAGAGCTATGACTACTCGCTCGCATCCGCGATCGCGATGGTGATGGGCTTCGTGCAATTGATCGTGGTCGCCGCGCTGCTCGGCGCGCGTCGCTGGTTCTATCGCGGACCCACGACCGGAGGCAAAGGCTGATGACGACCGATCGCCGCGCGCCTGCCGACCTGAACGCGTCCGCCCTGGCGTCCGGGCCACAACCGGGCGACGGCGCCCGCGAACCCGCGCAACATGCACGCCAGCGCGCGAGCGTCGCCGGCCGCCTGTGGCAGACGCTGGTCTGGGCGGTGATGGTGTTCTTTCTGCTCAACGTGGTGCTGCTGATCGCCACCGTCGCGGTCAATTCGATCGCGACGCGCTGGTTCGGCACCGCGTTGCCGCAAGGCTTCACGCTGCACTGGTACGCGCAGGCATGGCGCGATTTCCAGCTCGCGAGCGTGCTGTGGGTGACGGTGCAGGTGGTCGGCGCGGTTGTGCTGCTGTCGGTGCTGCTCGGCGTGCCGGCCGCGTATGCGCTCGCGCGCGTGCAGTTTCCCGGCAAGCGTCTGGCGATGCTGATCTTCCTGTTGCCGTTGATGGTGCCGCCCGTCACCTACGGCATTCCGATGGCGACCGTGATGTACAAGATCGGCCTTGCCGGCACGCTGTGGGGCGTGATCCTCGCGAATCTCGTGCCGGCGCTGCCGTTCGTGATTCTCGTGATGACGCCGTTCATCGAGCAGATCGATCCGAATCTCGAAGCGGCCGCGCGCATCTTCGGCGCGAACACGTTCCGCTATTTCCGCTACGTGCTGTTGCCGCTGCTGGTACCCGGTATGCTGGCGGCCGGGCTGCTGGTGCTGGTGCGCACGATCGGCATGTTCGAGCTGACCTTCTTCACCGCCGGACCGGCGACGCAAACGCTGGTGGTCGCGTTGTACTACGCTGTGTTTTCAACCGGCGTACGCGCGCCGCAATCGATCGACGCGATGGCGATGATCTATATGGCGATCACGCTGATCTGGGTGTTGATCGCACTGCAATTCGTGAGCCCGACGCAGATCGTGTCGCGCGTGAAAGAACAGCGGCGCTGAACCATGTCCGGCGCGCATCGTGGAGTAGACGTTGACGAAGAGAAAGACCCCCGAGCAGTTGCGCAGCCATCGCTGGTATGGCGCGAACGATCTGCGTTCGTTCGGCCATCGCTCGCGCACCGCGCAGATGGGCTACGACCGCGAGGAATACGCGGGCAAGCCGGTCATCGCGATTCTCAATACGTGGAGCGAGATCAATCCGTGCCACACGCACTTCAGCCAGCGTGTCGAGGAAGTGAAACGCGGCATCTGGCAGGCCGGCGGCTTTCCGGTCGAACTGCCGGTGCAGACGCTGTCCGAGCCGTTCCAGAAGCCCACCACGATGCTGTATCGCAACTTCCTCGCGATGGAAGCGGAGGAAACGCTGCGCTCGTATCCGGCCGATGGCGTGGTGCTGATGGGCGGTTGCGACAAGACCACGCCCGCGCTGCTGATGGGCGCGATCTCGATGGATCTGCCGGCGATCTTTCTGCCCGCCGGCCCGATGCTGCGCGGCAACTGGAACGGCGTGACGCTCGGCTCCGGTTCCGACTCGTGGCGCTACTGGGCCGAGCTGCGCGCGGGCACGCTGACGGCGGACGACTGGCAGGGCGTCGAGGGCGGCATCGCGCGCTCGCCGGGGCACTGCATGACGATGGGCACCGCGTCGACGATGACCAGCGCGGCCGAAGCGCTCGGCTTCACGCTGCCCGGCTTCGCATCGATTCCGGCGGTCGATTCGCGACATGCGCAGATGGCCGCGAAAACCGGCCGGCGCATCGTCGAAATGGTGTGGGAGGATCTGAAGCCGTCGGACCTGATCACCGCCGCATCGGTCGATAACGCGGTGACGACCTGCGTCGCGTTGTCGGGCTCGACCAATTCGGTCGTGCACATGATTGCGCTCGCGCGGCGCGCGGGCATCGAGCTGACGCTGGATCGCTTCGACGAGATCGCGCGCCGCACGCCGGTGCTCGCGAATATCCGCCCGACCGGCAGTTATCTGATGGAAGATTTTTTCTATGCGGGCGGCTTGCGTGCGCTGCTCGCGGAGTTGGGCGAGTTGATCGACGGTTCGCAGAAGACGGTGAACGGCCGCACGCTCGGCGAGAATCTGGCCGGCGCGCAAATCTTCAACGACGACGTGATCCGCCGCCGCGACAAGCCGCTGCTCGCCGACAGCAGCCTCGCGGTGCTGCGCGGCAATCTCGCGCCCGGCGGCGCGGTGATCAAACCGGGCGCGGCCGAGCCGCATCTGCTCGTGCATACCGGCCGCGCGGTCGTCTTTAGCGACTACAACGACATGGCCGCGCGGATCGACGACGACTCGCTCGATATCGACGAGACCTGTGTGCTGGTGCTGCAACACGCGGGTCCGGTCGGCGCGGGGATGCCCGAGTGGGGCCAGTTGCCGATTCCGCGCAAGCTGCTGCAAAAAGGCGTGCGCGACATGGTGCGTATTTCCGATGCGCGAATGAGCGGCACCAGTTATGGCGCGTGCGTGCTGCACGTGGCGCCCGAGTCGTTCGTCGGCGGGCCGCTCGCGCTGGTGCAAAGCGGCGATCTGATCGAACTCGACGTGCCGCAACGCAAGCTGAACCTGCTGATCTCGGACGACGAACTCGCGCGCCGCAAGGCCGCGTGGGTCAGACCGGCGGCGCGCTTCGAACGCGGCTACGGCGCGCTGCATCAGGCGCATGTGATGCAGGCCGATCAGGGTTGCGACTTCGATTTCCTGCAACGCGGCGGGGCCGCCGCTGGCACTGCCGCGACGGCGGGCGGGGCGAACCCGCGTTCCACCGGCGAGCCGGAGATTCACTAAAGCCGGCTCGGCGCGCGTCGAATTCGCAAAACATCAAATGAGGCAAAGCACGCGCCGCGAGTGAAACGGCGCGTGCTCCATTATTTACTGATTAAACGGAATAAAACCGGTAATTAAAACGCGCGGCGAGCGGGACCGCGTTATCCGCTTACCTTTATTTCAGCCGCTGTATTTCGATCACGCGCGCGGGGCGCAAATGATTGAGCGCGTAATGAATGCGGCCGCGATCCTGGCGCTGGCCGACCGGACGTGGGTCGTTGTACTGATGGTCGGCGGAATAAGCGCCCAGCGGTTCGACCATGCCTTTGTCGATCACCGCATAGCCCGGCTCGAGAGCGAGCAGTAGATGATTGCCGCCGATCCGGCTGTCGAAGCCGGCCATTCCGTCGAGTGCTTCGGGCACGCTGTTGTCGAGCGTCGCATTGCTGGTCGTGATCTCGTCGGGCGAAATCGCGCTGTGGCCCGCGATCCGCGCGGCTTCGTGGTTCTTGCCGTCGGTATCGACCGTGCTGTCGTGCGTGCGGTCGTTGTGCATATCCGTGCTCTTCGGATCCTTCGCGTCGGGTTTGGTGCCGGCGTTCTCTGGCTTCGTAATCGCGCTGTTCATCGTGCATTCTCCTGAAGAAGACATCGTTGAAAGACCCAGCAAAAGCCGTTCCGAACTTCACGGCGCCCCAGTGCGCGGCACTTGCGCGACGCCTGCCGCGCGCTTGATCGCGGCGCGCATTTGTCGGTTGATCGAGTGGCGATGACGTCCGCGATTCTTTTCGATTTTTTTAATGGACGCGTATTTTCTACAGAGTATGATCTTACTCCGGCAAGCGATGCGCGGTTAAATTGACGACATGCGGTTGAGGTTATGTCGGGATCGGAAATAATGAACAAATACACAGGGCCGCGCGACCGAAAATATGTTACGGGGCTTCAGGGGCGGGTGACTCATGCACTTCGATGCTGCATTTACACATCGCGGCTATCTGTTGAATTGCGAACCGGCGCGCGCGGGCGACGGCTCCTGGCAACCGTATGTGGTGATCTCGCGCTCGAGCGACGGCGAACTGGTGGCCAACCGGTTCTTTCCCACCGAGTTGCGCTTCTCCGACGAAGCGGCGGCGATCGCCCATGCGCGTGACTGGGCGGTGCGCTGGATCGATATGAGCAGCCTGACTATCTGACCCGCGCGAGCGGCGCGCGCAGCGTGCGCCGCTCGCGCCACGCGCGCCGCTCAGAGCCGCTCCCCAGCGCGCTCCCGCGCCGATGCCATCGTCTCGTCGAACTGCGCCATCGCGCACCCCGTCCGTTAAAACGCGGTAATCTCTGCGCAATAACCACTTTGATCCGTGCTTGCCGCACGGCGCCTTCCCCATGCCCAACGTGCCTTCCCAGAACTGGGGTCTTGAACAGATCGTCGCCGACCTGCGTGCGTCGCGCGAGCAACTGCATCGCACGCGCCATCCGCTCGGCATTCGCGAGTTGCCGTCGCGCGAAGCGGTGATCAATATCGTGACCGGTCTGCGCGCCGCGCTGTTTCCGACCCACTACGGCGCGCCCGATCTGACCGACGAAACCGTCGACTACTACGTCGGCCACACGCTCGAAAGCACGTTACGTCTGCTGGCCGAACAGATTCGCCGCGCGCTGCGCTTTCTGCCCGAGTTCGGCACCACGCCGGAGGCCGAGCTGCGCGAGCGCGCGTTCGCGGTCGCGCGCGAATTCGCGACGCAACTGCCGGGCATTCGCGCGCTGCTCGTCAGCGATATTCAGGCGGCGTTCACCGGCGACCCGGCCGCGCAGCACATCACCGAAATTCTGCTGTGCTATCCGGGCGTGGGCGCGATGACCCATCACCGGATCGCGCATGCGCTGCATCGTCTCGGCGTGCCGCTGCTCGCGCGCTTTATCAATGAGATCGCGCACTCGGCCACCGGGATCGACATTCATCCGGGCGCGACGATCGGGCCGAGCTTTTTTATCGACCACGGCACCGGCGTCGTGATCGGCGAGACCGCGATCATCGGCGAGCGGGTGCGGGTGTATCAGGCGGTGACGCTGGGCGCGAAGAGCTTCGCGGCCGACGAGGACGGCACGCTGATCAAGGGCAATGCGCGCCATCCGATCGTCGAGGACGATGTGGTGATCTACGCGGGCGCGACGATTCTCGGACGCGTGACGATCGGGCGCGGTTCGGTGATCGGCGGCAATGTGTGGCTCACGCATAGCGTGCCGCCGGGCAGCAGCGTGTCGCAAGGCAAGGTCCGCGAGGGCGAGCGCGATCACGACGGCCGGCATTGACGCCGCGCTAAAGCCGGCAGCGAAGTTTCAATTGCAAGGGGCTGCCCGGGGCTGCATTCCGGGCACGCGTCATCCAGCGCACAAATGCCGTAACCACGGCAAGCCATACGCGTCGTGCAGCCACACATGCTGGCCGATAAACCACGCGGCCGCCCACGACGCCGCGACGACGATCAGATCGCAGTTGCCGCTATTCCACAAATTCAGCGAGTGACGCCCGGCGATCCACGGCACGCCGAGCGGATTCGGCCAGTCCGCGAACAGATGCATCAGTCCGCCGCATGCGAAGCCGAACGCCGGCGCCGCATAAATCGAATGGCCGAGCAGGTGGTACGACACCGCGAGCAACGCGAGCCAGCCGATACCCCAATGCGTCAATGTGCGATGTGTGATCCACAGGCGCCGCGAGCGCGACCACCATGCGACCTCGAGCCAGTCCGGCGCGGTGGCGCCAGCCATGCCGGCGATAAAACTGAGCAGCACGCCCGGCTGAAACGGACCGCCGCCATAGCGCGCGACGATTGCGGCAGCGATGACGCCGGCCGCGAAGCCGGTCGCTTGATGGGCTTTGCTTGATGCCATTGAAGCTTGCGGCACGAGCGCCGCCCGAAAATCAGAGGGCGGCTATGTTCGCAGATGCGCGAACAAAAAAATAGCCGACGCGAGATAAAAATCGCGCGTCGGCTCGGTGCTGACGAAACGGCTTACGACGCGCAGCGCGCGATGTCGAAGCGCATTTCCTCTTCGGGCGGATCGTCGGGCGCATTGGCCGGACGCATGACCTTGATCACGGTGCTGCCGTTGAGCGGCGTCAGTGTGATGAAGTACGAGTTGCGTCCATCGGCGCCGACCGCGAGTTCGGTCGCGGCGCCGGCGTGCGAGGTACGCACGCGCGCGAGACGGTCTTCGAGACACGCGGCAATCGCCGCGGGCGGACGCGACGACGACACGTACACCAGGGGCACCGATGCATCGCGCGCGGGGCCGCTGGCGGAACCGCAGGCAGCGAGAGTGGCGGTGAGGGCGACAGCAGGGGCAAGCAGGAAAAGTCTTTTCATGGATCCGATCGTCGGCGTTCCCGGTCGTGCATGGGAAGGAGAGGCGCGGGCGAAGCGCGCTGCACTGACGGGCAGCGCGATGCTTCGCGACGAAGCCGCGATGCGCGCGTCGTTCGTATCGCACGGCGGCACATTGCGGCCGGGGCAGTATACCGAGCGCGCGGCGGCATCGTCACTATCCGGCGCCGTTGGTTCGCGAGCATGACGGCCAATCGTAAGGTCCACGAAAAAACCCGCGCCGTGATCGCATCACGCGCGGGTTCGGGGACTGCGCGAATCGCCGGACTCGCGCAGCCGCTGCCTGTGGAAGACCTGTCGCTATCAGAAGCGGTGACGCAGACCGATCGCGGCAGCCACCTGGTTGTCGGTCGACGACGGCGCGAGCGTATTGATCGACGCGACGTTGCGGCCGAAGCTGCCGAACTTGCCCGACGCGTGCTGATACACGCCTTCGATATACACGTCGGTGCGCTTGCTCAGCGAATAGTCACCCTGCAGCGACACCGTATGCCAGCGCGGATCGCCCGAGCCGTTCGCGCCGCTCATCTTGCCGTTGGTGAACGTGTACGAGCCCGCGACGCTCAGCGCCGGCGTCAGTGCATAGCGGCCGTTCACTTCGTAGTTGTCCAGATGCAGATTGGTGCCGCTGATGCCCGGCAGCGTCGCGCCGCCGACATTCATGCTGGTGATGCCGTCCAGTTGCGAGTGCGTGTACACGAAAGCGGCGACCGCGGGGCCGAACGCATAGCTGATACCCGCGCCGAACGAGCGCTGCAGATCGGCGCCGATCGCCGAGGCGCCGTCGCCTTGCGATACCGCGCCGTTCAGGTTCGAGCTGCCCGAGTTGCTCAGTTGCAGATAGGCGGCGGCCAAACGCAGCGGGCCGTTGTTGTACGAAGCGCCCGCGCTCCACGCGCGATTGTTCGAGAACTCGCCGGCCGCATTGCTGAAGCCGTATAGGCCGCCGAACTTCAGGCCGCCGTAGTTCACGCTCGTGTACTTGACCGCGTTCTTGATCGAGAACGCGCTGCCCAGATTGTCGTTGTTGAACGGGTGGGCCGCGAGGTTGTTGCCGAAACCCTCGCCCGCTTCCGACAGCGGCGCCAGATAGTCGCTCACCGAGTCGTATTGACGGCCGAAGGTCAGCGTGCCGAAGTTGTTGCTCTTCAGACCGACGAACGCCTGGCGGTTGAACAGCGTGCTGTTTTCGATGTTGCGGCCGTTGCTCAGATTGAAGCCGCTTTCCAACGTGAACAGCGCGTGCAGACCGCCGCCCAGGTCTTCGCTGCCGCGCAGGCCGAAGTAGGTATTCGACAGCGCGCCGCTGCCTTGCTGCCATTTGCTGTGGCCGCCCTGGTTGTTCGAATAGACGATGCCGGCGTCGAGCGAGCCGTACAAGGTGACGCTGCTCTGTGCTTGCGCGGTGACGGCGAACGCGCCCAGCAGAGCGGCCGCGATAAGGGTTTTGTTCATCTTCAGATTACTCCGGAAAAGTGCATGGAGAATCGGCGTTCCAGCGATGAGGCGCGGATTGCGCTCGATGACTGGCGATTCGCGGCGCAGTGTATTCCGGTTGCGCGGCTACTTAATTGCGCGCATTACAATAATTAATTCCGGGCTTTGGAAATGTAAAAAGTAAACCGGCAAGTACCGGCGAATAAAAGAATTCTCTTTTTGACAATCGAATGCGTGCGGCATTGTCAAGCGAAACGCCGTTGTCGGTGCGCGACGACGCCAGCGCGCAAGCGCCTGTCGGCGAGCTTTCACGGCTACTGATTCCTACTATTTTGCGCAACGCAGTCTTGCGATGCGCCTATTAAACCAGGCTGGTCGGCCATTTATAATTCCGAACGGCCCCTCTGACCAAGTGGGTCTTTTTCATTTTTACGCGCGGCCTGTGGGCCGCGTTTTTTAATCCCGATTTAAAAATGGAATTTATACGCTTTTAATGCGGAATAAAACAGTTTATTAGCGCGCCCGGACGGTTCGCGGTGGCCGCCGCGACTTGTCCGTTCGGCAGGGTGGCGGGGCGGCATGGTCGCGGGCAGGTAAAATCGCGGGTTCGAATCTGTTTGATGCCTTGCGAAGTGAGTGAACCTGCGATGACCGACACGCCCTTGCCCTCGTCCGAGATGGACGCCGAATTGCCGACCGACGAATCGTCCGGGGCGGACGAAAGCGTGCGTGAGGATCGTCTGTGGCGCGACAACGGCTGGACCGCGCGCGTGATCAAGAACGAAGACGACGAAGGCTGGGCCGTCGAAATGATCAAGGACGGCGAGGCGGAGCCCGCGCTGGTCGGACCGTGGACGATGGGCCGCAACAAGAAGGACCCGAAGCCGCTCGACGTGTCGGCGTTCAACACGCTGGTGAAGACCGCGGCCGAAGTGCTGCGCCGTCACGAGCAGCAACTGCGCGCGCAACTGCACAAGACGCTGCGGGTGCCGAGCGCGGACGGCAACGACGAACTCGAAATCACGCTCGACATCATCCCCGACGACATCGAACCGTACGCACTGCTGAGCGCGCTCGATATGTTCGGCGAACAGATCGCGCAGGTGCAGGTCGCACCGAACTTCAAGCTCAGCAAGGCGAGCGCGGCGGCGTGGGTGGAAAACGAATTTCGCCGGCCGGGGTGAGCGGCGGCTAAATGGCGCGGTGAAGCGTAGTGGAGGGAAGGCGGCGCAGCCTTAGCTGCGCTTGCAGAAAATCGCGGTGATCAGCGGCGCGACGTGATGCACGATGGCGGTGCTGCCGGCGTCCTGCAACGCGCGTTTCACCTTCTCCTCGCTGCCGAACACGACCGCGCCGTACGCGGATTGCGCGAGCGGCTCGCCGTCGCCGACGCGAAACAGCGGATCGTCTTTTTCGAAACCGACCACCGCGAACACGCGAAAGCCGAACGCGGTCAGATTGGCATTGGAGACCGGCGAAAACGCGTTGATCGAATTGCGTTCCACGTGACTCGGCTTCGGGTCGATCAATTGCTGCTGTAGAAGATCGGCGATGAACTGGTGGCCGCTCTCGTTGCAGGTCAGCGGCGTATCGAGTTCCACCGCGAACGACGGCAGCGGCAACGCGAGAGCCGCGAGCAACAGGGCAGGGGCAAGAAAACGGTTCATGAGTGTAGGCGACAGGTCCGCTTCGATGTCGTGGATTCACAACGGCCTTGGGCGCCGCGCCGCGGGCCGCGAAACGCCGTGCATCGAAGGGATTCCGCGTGGCAGGCGCAACTGGATTCGCACTTTATCGCGATTCCCGCGATTGCGCTTTGTCGCCGACACCGAAACGTCATTGTTCAAGCGCAAAGAAACACGCGGGATGAAAGCAATCTTTCACGATCCCGTATATATTTCCGGGTTATGACTTCGCAAGCCCAATCTCCATTAAACGTCCCATTGCCACGCACGTGGGACGCCCGGCTCGCCCGCCGGCTCGTGACACCGCTAGTCGATACCTGGGTCACGCCCAATCACCTGACCACGCTGCGCCTGCTGATCGGCGTCGCGGGCGCGTTGTGTCTTGCTCACGGCGGTTTCGCGTGGGCCAATGCGGGCGCGCTGCTGATCGTGCTGTCCAATTTCGTCGACCATACGGACGGCGAGCTCGCGCGTATCGGTGGCAAATCGAGCCGTATCGGTCATTTTTACGACCTCGCGTGCGACGCGCTCGTCACCGTGATGCTGTTCGTCGGCATGGGCATCGGCGTTGGCGCCACTTCGCTCGGCGGCCTGAAGATCGCGCCGGGCGTGCTCGGCGCAGTCGCCGGCGTGGCCGTTGCGCTGATTTTCTTTTTGCGCATGCGCATCGAGGAAATGGCCGGCAAGGCCGGAACCAAACAGGCGTCGCTCGGCGGTTTCGAAACCGAGGACGTGCTGTATCTGCTGCCGATCGTCACGCTGACCAGCGTGACCGCGCCGTTCGTGGTGGTCGCGTCGATCGGTGCGCCGCTGTTTGCCGCGTGGGTCGTGGTCGATTACTGCCGCGTTGCACGCCGCAGCGCCCGCTCGGCGGCACCCGCCGAAGCTTCCAAAACTCAACTTTGGGCCAGCGAATGAGTTCCCACGCCGAAGACGACGTGATCGCGCCCGTGTCGTCAGTTGCTCCCGCAGCCGCGCTCACGCCCGCGCCCGACCCGGACCGCGCGGTCGCGAGCCGCACCCGCACGTTCGACAACCCGCGCCTGCGCAAGGATTTCGCCGCGCAGGACGCGTTTCTGTATCTGGAAGACTTTCTCGCGCCGGAAGTCACCGCGCAGCTGATTCATAGCGCGCGCTCCCTGCTCGACGAAGTGAACCGCAACTATCTGCCGGGGCACAAGCAGGGCGGCAGCGTGAGCCGCCATACGATCGACCGGCTCGCGCCGTTTATCGCCGAGCTGTATCGCTCGAAAGAGCTGATCGGCTGGCTCGAGCAACTGAGCGGCGACAAGCTGCAGGTGTCGCCGGCCGACGATCCGCACGCGTACGCGCTGTATTACTACACGCGGCCCGGCGACCATATCGGCTGGCATTACGATACTTCGTACTACGACGGACGCCGCTATACGCTGCTGCTGGGCGTAATCGACGAATCGACCTGCCGGCTCGACTACGAGCTGCATACGCGCAATCCGGATGTGCCGGACCAGCCGGGTTCGGTGCAGATTCCGCCGGGCGGGCTGGTGTTTTTCGACGGCGACAAGCTGCGTCACCGGATCACGCCGGCGGGTGCGAACGAGATGCGCGTGTCGCTGACGTTCGAGTATGTGACCGACCCGAACATGCGGCCGTGGCGCCGTTTTATCTCCAACATGAAGGACGCGATCGCGTACTTCGGTTTCCGCCAGGTGTTCCGTCAGATGACCTCGCGCGCGAAGGACTCCGCATGAGTCGCGCGGCTGTACTTCTGCTGTCGATCGGCACGGCGCTGTTCGTCGGCCTGCTCGCGTGGCAGGGGTTCGGCTCGGTTGCATCGACGCTGCTCGCGGCCGGCTGGGGGCTCGCGGTTGTCGCGCTGTTTCACCTCGTGCCACTGGTGCTCGATGCCGGCGCGATTTCGGTGCTGCTCAAGCGTAACGAACCCGCGCGCGACGGCGCGCCCGCGCATCAGCCGTCTCTGCGCGATGCGCTGTTCGCGCGCTGGATCGGCGAGTCGGTGAATAGTCTGTTGCCGGCCGGTCAGATCGGCGGTCCGGTCGTGATGGTGCGGCAGCTGTCGCAGCGCGGCATGTTGCTGCGCGACGCGGCCGCGGCGATTACCGTCAGCACGACCTGGCAGGCGCTCGCGCAAATCCTGTTCGCGCTCGGCGGCCTCGCGATGTTCGGCGCCTATGCCGCGCAGGGCACGCTGCACGATGTGCGCACCGCGACCCTCGTCGCGACCTGCGTGCTCGGCGCGCTGATCGCGCTTTTTTACTTCGCGCAGCGGCGCGGCCTGTTCGGCGGTTTGCTCGGCCTCGTGTCGAAGCTGTTCGGCAAGCGCGACTGGTCGTCGCTGATGACCCGCGCGGAATCGGTCGATGCGGCCGTGCAGGACCTGTACCGCGAGCGCGGCCGGGTCGCCGCGAGCTTTTTGCTGAGCCTCGTCGGCTGGATCGTCGGCACGGTCGAGGTGTGGCTCGCGCTGCGTTTTCTCGGCCATCCGGTCGGCTGGCTCGACGCGCTGCTGCTCGAAAGCATCGGTCAGGCGATTCGCGGCGCGGCGTTTATGATTCCGGGTTCGCTCGGCGTGCAGGAGGGCGGCTATCTGCTGCTCGCGCCGCTGGTCGGTCTGCCGCCCGACGCGGCGCTGGCGTTGTCGCTCGCCAAGCGTGCGCGTGAACTCCTGCTAGGCCTGCCGGGCCTGCTGGTACTGCATTTCAGCGAACGACGCTGGCAACGGCGGCGCGCCCCACGGCGCACCCCGGTTGCCCATTGATCTCCGTATTTTTTCAAAGGACCGCGCATGCGCGCCATCATTCTCGCAGCGGGCCTCGGCCTGCGTCTTCAGCAGCCGCCGCAAGCCCAGTTCCCGAAGTGCCTGTTGCAGTTCGACGGCATGAGCCTGCTCGAACGGCATCTGCAGATGCTCGAAACCGCCGGCGTGACCGACGTCGTGCTGGCGCTCGGTTTCCAGCCGGAATCGGTGCAGGCGGAACTCGCGCGGATCAACTGGCCGCATTCGGTCGAGACCGTGATCAACTCGCGCTTCGATCTGGGCAGCGTGCTGACCGTGCATACGGTCGCCGATGCGCTGACGCGCGGCGGCGACGTGCTGCTGATGGATGCCGACGTGCTGTACGACGAGCGCATTCTGAGCGCGCTGGTGGCCGGTGAAACGGCCAACCGTCTGCTGATCGACCGCGATTTCGAAGCGGGCGACGAGCCGGTCAAGCTGTGTCTGCAAGACGGCGTGCCGGTCGAGTTGCGCAAGCAGCTGGCGGTCAATCTGGAGTACGACACGATCGGCGAGTCGGTCGGTTTCTTCCGCTTCCAGCAGGACACCGCGCGACGCTTTGCGCAGATCGTCGCCGGTTATATCGACAGCGGCCGGGCCAACATGCCGCACGAAGAAGCGGTGCGCGACCTGCTGCTCGAACGCAGCTCGGTGTTCGATACCGCGGACGTGACCGGCGCGCCGTGGATCGAAATCGACTTCCCGAACGACGTCGCGCGCGCGACCAACGAAATCCTGCCGCAGTTGCAGCCGCTGGTCAGCGCGTCGCGCTGAGCCTCAACGACCGCGCGCGCTACGAGCCGGTGTTTGCGCCGGCTCGTAGCGCGCGCAGTACGTGCCGTCCGCGCTGCTTGCAGCGTCCGCGTTGCCTGTATTTCCCACCTTGCTGTCCGCCTCGCCCGCGCCACTCGTTCGGCTAGCCGCGGCAAAATCCCCCCGCGCAACAACATTTGTTGCCGCCCCCAATGCCATAATCGTCGCTTTCCACCAAAGGCCTGGCCGCCCGTCGTTACGACAATGCTGCTCGCTTTAGGCACTTTCATCGTTCCGCTGATCGTCGCATGCGCGATGTTCATGGAAAACGTGGACGGCACGGTCATCGTGACGTCGCTGCCGGTTCTGGCGCGCGATCTCGGCCACGATCCGATTACCCTGAAGCTCGCGGTCACCGCGTATGTGATCGGCCTCGGCGTATTTATCCCGATCTGCGGCTGGGTCGCCGACCGCTTCGGCTCGCGCACTGTGTTCCGGACCGCGATCGGCATCTTTATGGCGGGCTCGCTGATGTGCGCGGCCTCCACATCGCTCGATACCTTCGTGGTCGCGCGCTTCGTGCAAGGGATCGGCGGCGCGCTGATGGTGCCGGTGGGGCGCATCATTATTTTTCGCTCGCTGCCGAAATCCGAATTCATCCGCGCGATGAACTATCTATCGATCCCGGCGCTGCTCGGCCCGGTGGTCGGTCCGCCGCTCGGCGGTTTTATCACCACCTATCTGCACTGGCGGCTGATCTTCGTGATCAATCTGCCGATCGGTCTGCTCGGTATCTGGCTCACCAATAAATACATCTCCAATACGCGCGAGCCGCATCCGGGCCGGCTCGACTGGATCGGCTTCGTGCTGTCGGCGAGCGGCGCATCGCTGTTTATGCTGGGTTTGTCGCTGGTCGGCGGCGAACTGGTGTCGACCCGCAATTCGGTCGGTATGTGCGTGACCGGTGTCGTGCTATTGCTGGTCTATGTCGCGTATGCGAATCGCGTCGCGCTGCCGGTACTCGATCTGCGTCTGCTGCGGATTCCGAGTTTTCATGCGAGCGTGGCCGGCGGTTCGTTGTTTCGTATCGGTCTCGGCGCGGTGCCGTTTCTGTTGCCGCTCGCGTTGCAGGAAGGGCTCGGCATGACCGCGTTTCGCGCCGGCGCAATTACTTGTGCGTCGGCTTTCGGCTCGATGTTTATGAAGACGATCGCGTCGCGCATCCTCGGCCATTTCGGCTTTCGCACCGTGCTGATGGCCAATGCCGCGTGCGCGGGTCTCGCGATCATGGTCTATGGACTGTTTTTCCCCGGCACTCCGCATTGGGTTATCTGGTGCGTGGTGCTGGTCGGCGGCTTTTTCCCGTCGCTGCAATTTACCTCGCTCAATTCGCTGGCTTATGCGGATATTCCGAGCAGCGACGTGGGCCGCGCGACGAGTGTCGCGAGTGTGATCCAGCAGATGTCGCTCGGTCTCGGCGTAACGATTTCGGGCATCGTGCTGCAGATTTCGCATCATCTGCAGGGCCATCCGAAGATCGTGTTCTCCGATTTCTGGCCCGCGTTTCTGGTGGTCGGCCTGTTCTCGTTTCTATCGATTCCGATCACCGCGCGGATGCCGCGCGATGCCGGCGACGAGATCGCGCGAGGCAGCCGCGGGCGGGCTTAAGCGCCGCTCGCAGCTTGTCCTGCGCATTCCCGGCGGCTTCGCAAATCCTGACGGCGCGTGTTATAAGCGCAAGACAGCTGAAATCTTCATACGGATTGCGTTGTCATCGTTCAGGAGGGCTTGAAGTTGTTCGGTCACATCAAATCAGCCAGCGGCCTCGCGCTGGTCGCACTCGTCACCGTTTCCAGCGGTTTTCTCCAGCCAACGCCGGCCGTCGCAAAGACGGCCACCGCCCAGCCGGCCATTCTGACCGGTGCGGCGGTCGCGGTTCCCGACCGCTATAGCGCCGATACCGCCGAGCGGATTTTCAAGGAAGGCGGCAATGCGGTCGATGCGGCCGTCGCGATTGCCTTTACGCTCGCGGTGACTTATCCGGAAGCGGGCAATATCGGCGGCGGCGGTTTTATGACGCTGTATGTCGACGGCAAGCCGTACTTTCTCGACTATCGCGAACGCGCGCCGCTCGCGGCCACGAAAAACATGTACCTCGACGATAAAGGCGAAGTCGTGCCGGGCATGAGCCTCGTCGGTTATCGCGCGGTCGGCGTGCCGGGTACCGTCGATGGAATGTGGCAGGCGCAGCGCCGTTTCGGCAAGCTTCAATGGAAGCAGGTGCTGGCGCCGGCCATTCACTATGCGCACGACGGCTTCGAGGTCAGCGAGAAATTGCAGGCGCGTCGCGACTCGGCGGCGAAGAGCTTTGCGGGCAAGACCAATTTCGATAGCTATTTCGGCAATCTGAAGCAGGGCGTGAACTTCACGCAGCCCGATCTGGCCGCGGTGCTGGAGCGGATTGCGCAGCAGGGCGCGAAAGATTTCTATACCGGCAAGACCGCCGATCTGATCGCCGCGTCGATGCGCGGCCACGGCCTGATTACCAAGGCCGATCTCGCGCAATACAAGGCGGCGTGGCGTGAGCCGGTGCAGGCCGAGTGGCGCGGCTATCGCGTGATTACCGCGCCGCCGCCGAGTTCGGGCGGCATCGGCCTCGTGCAGCTGCTGAAGATGAAGGCGGATCTCGCTGGCGACTTCAAGGGCGTGTCGCTCAATTCCCCGCAATACGTGCATCTGCTCGCGGAGATCGAGAAGCGCGTATTCGCGGATCGCGCGCAGTATCTCGGCGATCCGGACTTCTATAACGTGCCGGTCGCGCAACTGATCGACGACGCGTATGTCGCGAAGCGTGCGGGCGAGGTCAATCCGAATGCGCCGTCCGATACGACGAGCGTGCAGGCGGGGCTCGGCACGTCGATGCC
Organism: Burkholderia sp. SRS-W-2-2016; assembly: GCF_001931485.1. Taxonomy (GTDB): domain Bacteria; phylum Pseudomonadota; class Gammaproteobacteria; order Burkholderiales; family Burkholderiaceae; genus Paraburkholderia. The sequence goes on from NZ_MSDV01000019.1 coordinate 100,244, forward strand.
GGAGAAAGCGGAGACCACGCATTTTTCGGTGGTCGATAAATGGGGTAACGCGGTATCGAACACCTATACGCTGAACGGCGCGTTCGGTTCGGGCGTGGTGGTCGATCGCGCGGGCATCGTGCTGAACGACGAGATGGACGACTTCTCGGCCAAGCCGGGCGCCGCGAATATGTTCGGCGTGGTGGGCAGCGACGCGAATGCGATCGAGCCGAAAAAGCGCCCGCTGTCGTCGATGACGCCGACCATTCTGACCCGCGACGGCAAGGTTGTGCTGGTGATCGGCACACCGGGCGGCTCGCGTATCTTTACGTCGATCTTCCAGGTGATCAACAACCTCTACGACTACGAGATGCCGTTGCCGGATGCGCTTGCCGCGATGCGTTTCCATCATCAGCTATTGCCGGCCAATACGATTTTCTGGGAGCCGTATAAGCCGATCGACGGCGAGCTGGCCAAGCAGATCGAAGCGAAGGGCTATACGTTGTCGGGGCAGGGGTTCAACGGCGATATCCAGGTGATCAGGATCAACGGCGACAAGCCGGAGCCGGCGGCCGATCCGCGCGGGCGTGGGGTGGCGCGGGTGGTGAGGTAGGAATGCGAATGCCGCCGGCTGGCCCGGCGGCATTACCGTTGTTGATGCGGCTACTCCTGATCGACTTCAGGCCATAAGCGCGGAAATAGAAAGCGAAGGCTTTTTAACGGGAGTCCGAATGAAAGATCGCCGCGATGCGAAGGCGAATTCAGCAGGCCGATATCGAGTAGCGAGCGCGTAATCCGGCGCGCCAGAACATCGCTTACGCCGAGCATCTGATTGAATTCCGCGCGCGTAACGGCGCGCCGCGTGGCCACGAATTCCATCGCAAGGCCAGAGGCCTCGGGACGGATAACCGATTTTTCGGAGCCCACCATCCAGGGGTTGGCATCGAGATATCGCAATAGATCGAGCAGGCGATCCGTTACGCCATCGAATTCGGTCATACGGACCATAAAACGTACCTGGTCCAGGCAGCAGTCGAGAAAGAACTGCGCGAATTTCACCAGACCTTCCTGCGAAAGATTGCCTCGACCGTCGAGATCGTTGCGACGGGTCTGATCGGCTTCACTCAATCTTGCGTAATACAGCTCGTGTTCGCGTGCCAGGCCGCGCAGCGGCGACCAGAGATCATGGGTTAAATCAGCCGCTCGCAACGCGAGATGCGAATGCAGGCGTGCTACCCGGCCATTGCCGTCCGCAAACGGGTGAATCCAGGCCAACCGATGATGCGAACAGGCGATCCCAATCAACTGATACTCCTTGATCCGGATACGCGCATAGCGTTTTGCCCATGCGTCGAGTAGCGGCTCGATCATGCCGGGCTCCGGCGCCAGATGGCGGCCAACGGTAACGTCGATCTGACGAAGCTCACCGGGGACGATTGGTTCGCCTTCGCTGGTAAATCGCTCATCGGCTGGCAGATCGGAAAAAAACCGGTCGTGAATAGTGGTTAGCCGTGCCGGTTCAAATAAAGCGGAGACCTCGAGCGAACCCCATTCTTCTTCCAGCGCCGTTTCCGCCGCAATATGCGCAATTGCCAGGCGCTGTTTTTTTCGTTCGGTATGGTCGGGTGAATAGTCGCGCATCAGGGCGGCCTCGATCTTTGCCGGTGTGGTGTGCTGCCCTTCGATCTTGTTGGTGTAATACGAATTCATCGCCCGCAACTGCGGTATCAGCGCCAAGGCTAGCGGGGTTCGTTGCACGGCCTGCAATTGCCGGGACGAATCGACAAGCTCCGCGGTGCGATCGAGCAGGGGATCGAGTACCCGGTCCTCGGGAAACAACGGTTCGAATGAAACGACAGTCGTCATAGCGGACGGTAGGGTTGAATGTAGGGTTCGATGTCCGCGATTTTATACTGTAATTTCTTGATTTGTAATGTATTTTTCTTTTTCCTGTAGGGTTCGATGTAGGGTTGATTGTAGAGTCGAAAACCGTCCGTGAGCCCTGCTGGCCGCAGCGCGGCCAGCAAAGCGATCACCCCGCCTGCTCCACCGGCGTCACCGTCAATTCGACCCGCTGCGCGCCGCGCAGCACGGTCACATTCACCGGCCTGTCGATCCGCGATGCGTCCAGCGTGCGCTGCAGGCTATCCACGTCCTGCACCGGCTGCGCGTCGATCGCGACGATCGTGTCGTCGGTGCGCAGGCCGCCGAGCGCGGCCGGGCTGCCTTTGACCAGCTCCATCACATGCACGCCGCTGGTCGCGCTCAGACCGAAATAGCGCTGCACGCGCCGCGATAGCGGCGTGGTGGTGCCGGCCACGCCGATATATGCGCGCCGCACCCGGCCATGCGCAAAGATCTGCATGATTACCCACTTCGCGGTGTCGATCGCGGTTGCGAAACAGATCGCCTGCGCGCCGGGGATGATCGCCGTATTCACGCCGATCACCTGGCCCGCCGAATTGATCAGCGGCCCGCCCGAATTGCCCGGATTGAGCGCCGCGTCGGTCTGGATCACGTCGTAAATCATGCGGCCCGAGTTCGAGCGCAGCGATCGGCCGAGCGCGGAAATCACGCCGGTCGTCACCGTCTGCTGCAGACCGAGCGGATTGCCGACCGCAATCGCGATCTGGCCGGCCCGCAGCTTCGACGAATCGCCCAGATCGACATGCGGCAACGGTTCCGGCGAGCCGATCCGCAGTACCGCGAGATCGCTGCCGGGATCGTCGCCGACCAGATCGGCGTCGAATTTCGCGCCGTCGGCAAGCGTCACCTGGATATGCGTCGCGCCATGCACGACATGGCTATTGGTCAGCAGATAACCGTCGGGCGTGAATAGAAAACCCGAACCGCTGCCGCCGCGCGCGCCGCGGCCTTGCGCGGACGGCTCGCCGGGCAGCCGGCGTTCGACCGCGATAAACGCGACCGCCTGCTGCACGCGTTTCAGCGCGCCGATTACGGTGCGCGAGTACGCGTCCAGCAACGCGTCGTCGTCGGGGTTGAGTAGGGCGGTGGATTGGGGCCCGGGGGCGTCGGCTGCGGCGCTCGTCAGGTCATCGATGAAGCGTGGGCGGCTTCCCATTGCGATGCTCCAGATAAACGGGCTGCGAAATGCGGGGCGCCGCGCGGGTTTTCAAGGGTACCCTTAAGCTCATGCCAACCACCCGCCGCCTGTCACGCGCCACGGAGACCATCGCTATGTCCGCAGCCGCCTCTTCAGCGTCACCACCCACGCCCGCCGAACCGCGCATCGAATCGCTCAGCGCGATCACCCTCGCGACCGCCGATATGCGGCGCGCGGTGCCGTTCTATCTGGCGCTCGGCTTTCCGCTTAAATTCGGCGGTCCGCAGGAAGCATTCACCTCGTTCGAATTCGGCGGCTCGTATCTGAACCTGATCGCCGATCCGCGCGCGCCGGTCAACTGGTGGGGGCGCGTGATCGTCTATGTTTCGGACGTCGATGCGATTTATCGTAGGGCGCTCGCGGCGGGATTGCAGCCGTCGTTTGAGCCGGCGGATGCGCCGTGGGGCGAGCGCTATTTCCATATCACCGATCCCGACGGCCATGAACTGAGCTTTGCGCGGCCGCTGCGTTAGTTTCGGAAGACGCAAGGAGAAGCAAGGAGAAGCAGCGGGAACGCGGGAAGCACCGGCCGCCGCCGGCGGTTTCGGGCGCAAAACTCGCTATCATGAACATCGCCATAGGCGCGCCCGTTGCGGTAATACGCGTGACACCTCGCGCTTCGATAATCGAAAGCGCCCGCGTCGCGCTCGCCGCCGCGCGCCATTCCATTCCTGTTGCGAGGAGAGCCGCAATGAAAGAGCCGGACCCGAGATCTGAAGTCGAACTGATGGCGGAGCGGCAGCGCCGTTTCGAGGAAGACCTGATCGATGCCTACGACGAAGAACTCGAAATGGAAGTCGACGATCGGATCATCGACGGTCCGGGCGGCTTTACCGCCGAGCATCGCGAGGCGCGCAAGCACTATTTCCGCGAGCTGTTCCGGCTGCAGGGCGAACTGGTCAAGCTGCAGGACTGGATCGTCAAGACCGGCCATCGGCTGGTGGTGATTTTCGAGGGCCGCGACGCGGCCGGTAAAGGCGGCGCGATCAAGCGCATTACGCAGCGGCTCAATCCGCGCGTATGCCGCGTCGCCGCGCTGCCCGCGCCGAACAATCGCGAGCGCACGCAATGGTATTTCCAGCGCTATGTGTCGCATCTGCCCGCTGGCGGCGAAATGGTGCTGTTCGATCGCAGCTGGTATAACCGCGCGGGCGTCGAGCGCGTGATGAATTTCTGCACCGACGACGAGTACGAAGAGTTTTTCCGCTCGGTGCCCGAGTTCGAAAAGATGCTGGTGCGCAGCGGCGTGCAGATTCTCAAGTACTGGTTTTCGATTACCGACGAAGAGCAGGAAATCCGCTTCCAGAACCGTATTCACGATCCGCTCAAGCAGTGGAAACTGAGCCCGATGGACCTGGAAAGCCGGCGTCGCTGGGAAGCCTATACGCAGGCAAAAGAGGTAATGCTGCAGCGCTCGCATATTCCGGAGGCGCCGTGGTGGGTCGTACAGGCGGTCGACAAGAAACGCGCGCGTCTGAACTGCATTCATCATCTGCTCAGCCAGGTGCCGTATCACGAGATCGAGCATCCGCAGATCGAATTGCCGTCGCGTGTTTATCACGAGGACTATAGCCGTCAGCCGGTGCCGCAGGCGATGATCGTGCCCGACACGTATTGATCGCGAGCCGCTTACGCATAGCGCGGCGGCCCAATAAAAAAGCGCGGTACATAAAGTACCGCGCTTTTTTTGTCCTTGAATCTACGCGTATCCGCGCCTAGAACACCGTGCGGAATACCCAGTACAACCCGGCCGCGAGCCCGATCGACGCGGGCAGCGTCAGCACCCAGGCGAGCAGCAGACTGCGCACCGTGCCCCATTGCAGACCCGAACCGTTGGCGGCCATCGTGCCGGCCACGCCGGACGACAGCACATGGGTCGTCGATACCGGCAGGCCATAGACGTCGGCGGCGCCGATCGTCACCATCGCGACGACTTCGGCGGCCGCGCCTTGCCCATAGGTCAGATGCTGCTTGCCGATCTTCTCGCCGACCGTCACGACGATGCGCTTCCAGCCGACCATCGTGCCGAGCCCCAGCGCGATCGCCACCGCGACTTTGACCCATGTCGGAATGAATTTGGTCGCGCCGTCGATCTGCTTTCTGAAGTTGCCGATCACCTTCGCGTCCTCTGGCGAGAACTGCGGCTGATTGGCCTTTTGCATCAGACGAATCGCCTCGGACGTCACATACATGTTGTTGCGCACGTTATCGACCACGCTCTGCGGCACCGCGGCCATCGAGCCATACGAGGCCACCTGCTGGCCGATCTGCGCGGTCAATTGCTGCAGTGCCGGCAGCGTGGCGGGCGTCAGCTGCCGGGTGCGCACGAATTCCTCGACATCGGCACGCGGATTCGCGGAAGGCGCGGCGCCCTGGGTGTGGCGGGCGAGCGTCGCCGACGTCTGCTGCGCGACCGCGACGAAGTTCTGCGTCTGCTCCGCGGTGACCGCCTTGTTCAGCGCATACGCGGTGGGCACCGTGCCGATCAGGATCAGCATGATCAGGCCCATGCCTTTCTGGCCGTCGTTCGAACCGTGCGCGAACGACACGCCGGTGCAGGTCAGAATCAGCAGGCAGCGAATCCAGAACGGCGGCGGCTCCTTGCCTTTGGGTTCGGCATACAGCGCCGGCACCCGCACCACCGCCTTGAGAATCAGCAGCAACAGACCGGCGAGCAGAAAGCCGATCAGCGGCGAGAACAGCAGCGACTTGCCGACACCGAGCGCCTGATTCCAGTCGACCCCGCTGGTGCCGTTCGCGCCATGCAGCATCTGATTCATCAGACCGACGCCGATGATCGAGCCGATCAGCGTGTGCGAGCTCGACGAGGGCAGGCCGAAATACCAGGTGCCGAGATTCCAGATGATCGCGGCGATCAGCAGTGCGAACACCATCGCGAAGCCGGCGCTGCTGCCGACCTGCAAAATCAGTTCGACCGGCAGCAGTTGCAGGATGCCGAAGGCGACCGCGCCGCTCGAAGTCAGCACGCCGAGAAAATTCCACGCGCCCGACCAGACCACTGCGAGATTGGGCGTCAGCGAATGGGTATAGATCACGGTGGCGACCGCGTTGGCCGTATCGTGAAAGCCGTTGACGAACTCGAAGCCGAGCGCGATCAGCAGCGCGACTCCCAATAGCAGATACGGCAACACCGAGCTTTCGCGAACGGGCTGCAAATCGTCGAGGAGATGGACCGCGCAATATACGACGCCGCCCGCCAGCAGGGCCAGAAAGATAAACAGTCCGAAGTTACGCCCTTTGCCGCTAGCGGCGCCGGGTTGCGGATACGAAAGTTCCGGCATGACATAAGCCCCAAAAGTTTGTCGCGGACTCCCGATGCTGCTGGCGCGATGTGTCGCAATGATGACAATTGCATGACGGCGCCGGAGTGCCGCTAAGACGGCTGCGGCACGGGGCTTACGCCGCGTGCCGCAAGGGTGAATGCACCGCCGCTGGGCGAGTCGGAAAAATTAAGAAATCCGAACGAGAACAGTGCAAAAACTACACTGAGAATCGCTATGAAACAAACGGCGAATAGAAACGCCGCGAGGACACTTCGAGCGATGCGAATTTCGCCGACCCGGCTACCAGTAGTTTCACCACGGCGGAGCCGGGCAGACCGATGGCGCCGACTACGAGTATTCGCATAGATCCTCGTTGAAGTGGATTGCTACACTGCGTGCGCTGGGAATGCGCGGATACGCACGACACGCCGATACCGATAGCTTCACGATCAGACGCTGTGGACGCGCACGCGAATCGCTCGCGTGCACTATTTTTGCTACGCTGAAAATACCGTCATGTTTCGAGGAGCGTCGATGAAGCAAGACAGCGAAAGCACTCCCCAGCCCACTCGCGAAGCCTCCGCGCAACAGGCGTTCGGCGCATATGCCGGGCCGCTGATCGGCGAGACGATCGCGCTGGCCGATGCGGTCCATGACGATCCGTCGCCCGAAGCGCTGCACAAATTGCGCGTGTCGTTACGGCGCTTGCGTTCATTGTGGTGGGCATTCGCGCCGCTGCTCGACAAGGGCGAAAACGCCCGGCAACGCGCGGTCTATCAGTTCCTCGCGACGGCAGCCGGCAAGACCCGCGACTGGGACATCCTGATCGAACTGCTGGAGGACCAACGGGGCGGCGCGAAAGATCTGCTGCCGAAGCTGCGGCAGGCGCGCGGCGAAACGCTCGCGGTCAGCCGCGACACGCTGCTCAACGCCGACGTCAAGCATCTGCTGCGCGACGCGTTCACGACCACGACCGCGCAGTTGAACACCGCGCATACGCCGCGCATTGCACTGCACAAGTTCGCCGCCAAACGCGTGAACGCATCGGAGCGCACGCTAAAAAAACGCATCAAACGTGCGCGGCGCGCGAAGCGTTCCGACTATGCGGCTTTTCACGACGTCAGAAAGGCCGGTAAAAAATTGCGCTATCTGTTCGAGTTTTTCGGGCCGCAATTGCAGGACGGCCATAAGCGCATGCTGAAGCGTTTGAAACGCCTGCAAAAGCGCTTCGGGATGCTGAACGACACCGTCGCCAGCGCGACGCTATTGCGCGACAATGCGGCGATAACGAGCAGTAGCGGCGAGCTGGACACCGCGCTGGACTGGCTGAACCGGGAGCGCAAACGCCGTCTGCGCGCGGCGGCCAGATTGCTCGACTGAGCAGCGGCGGGAATGCGCGCCCGGCGCCAGAGCAACGAAACGAACGAAACAAGCGAAGCGAACGACGCGAACAAAAAGGGGAGCCACGTCGGGCCGCGACGCTGGTGACAGAAAAATCGTCCGCACAAGGAGGCGATCGGCGTGGTACAGCAAACGCATCGGGGACGTTGCCGCGTGCGAGCGATCTGGCATCGGCTCAGAGCCGGCATGGTCCGCCATGTCAGCGACTGGCCGTGGCTCGCGGGGATCGCCGGCACGCTGGTCGCGACCGCGATGGCCGGCCTGACGCTTGCCACGCTGAACGCCGGCCGCCGCGACGCGCTCGAACATGCGCGCCAGACCTCGCAAAACCTCGTATCGATCATATCGATGGATCTCGCGCGCAATGTCGAGATCTACGACCTGTCGTTGCAAGCGATGGTGGACGGCGCGCGCGATCCGCGAATGCAGAGCCTGCCGGCCGCGCTGCGGCGCGCGATGCTGTTCGATCGCGCGACCACCGCCGCGTATCTCGGCGGTGCGTATCTGCTCGGCGCGGACGGCACGGTGAGCGCCGCGCAGAACGATACGGTCGATCCGTCGGTTCATCTGGACGACCGCGATTATTTCCAGGCGCAACAGCGCAATCCCGCGACGGGCCTTTATTTCTCGCATCCGTTCCGCTCGCGGCTGCGCGGCGAGAAGTTATCGGTGGCGCTGACGCGGCGCATCGACGATGCGCAGGGCCGCTTCGCCGGCGTCGCGCTGCTGGCGATTCGCATCGAGTACTTCGAACATCTGCTCGCGCAGATCGATACCGGCCGCAAGGGCTCGGTGTTTATCGTGATGAAAGACGGCACGCTGCTCGCGCGCAAGCCGTTCGACGAGCACGAGGTCGGCGCGAGCGTCGCCGGTTCGCCGACTTTCCGCACGATGGCCACGCATGATTCGGGCACCTATGTAGCGACCGCGACGATCGATGGCGTGCGTCGTATGTACACCTATGCACATGTACCCGGCACGCCGCTGATCGCGGTGGTCGCGCCCGCGCTCGACGACGTGCTCGCGCCGTGGCGGCAGCGCAGCGATCTGGCCGGCGCGCTGACGGTCGCGTTCGGCGGCGTGTTCGTGGTGGTGTCGTGGCTGCTCGCGTTTGCGTTGCGCGACAAGCAGCGCGCGCAGTCCGCGTTGATGCGCCTCGCCGCCACCGATCCGCTGACCCGCCTGAGCAATCGCCGCGTGCTCGACCAGCGGCTCGGCGAAGAATGGCGGCGCGCGCAACGCGAGCAGAAACCGCTGTCGGTGCTGTTTATCGATATCGATCACTTCAAGCGTTTCAACGATACGTATGGCCATGCGAGCGGCGACGAGGCGCTGATCGCGGTGGCCGCCCGCATTGCATCGGTGGCGCGGCGCTCGGTCGATCTGGTCGCGCGCTACGGCGGCGAAGAGTTCGCGGTGGTGTTGCCGGACACGACGGCGCAGCGCGCGTTCGAGATCGGCGAACGGATTCGCCGCGAGGTGGAAGGCAAGGTGGTGGTCGTGCGCGGAGCCGAGGCCGGAATCACGCTGACCGTCAGTGTCGGTTGCGCGACGGCGACGCCCACGCGCAAGCAGCGCGGCGGCGCGGCCGCGTTGCTCGCCGAGGCCGACCGGCAACTGTATATCGCGAAGGAGCAGGGGCGTAATCGGACCAGCTCGGCGCAGTGGCGCGAGCCGGTCGAGCAGGGCGCGTCGGGCTGAGTAGTTCGCGCTGGTCAGTCGTTACCGTGAGCGGGGGCCGCTGCCGCACGCCGCACGCGCACGCCGCGCGCTTCAAGCCGCACGCCTCACGCCGCCCGCCGCGCGCTTCAAGCCGCCCGCCGCACTCCGCGCGCTTCACGCGCGCCGCCCGCTGCGCGGCGCGAAGCCGCGTAACGTCACCGCGCCCTGGGTCGCGTCGCGCAACCACGGCGCCGCCTGGTTGGCGGTCGCGTCGTTCGCCGCGGCCGGCAGGCCGACCGGAAAGCCGCGCCGTTGCCACGCATCGAGCCCGCCGCGCAGCGCGCGAATCCGCGTATAGCCGTTGCCGCGCATCCGTTGCGACACTTCGGCCGCGGTCGTGTTGTCCGGGCAGATGCAGTAAATCACCATGTCATGCGTGCGCAGCGCGCCGTCGAGTTGCTCGGGACTATGCGGATCGAGCGCGAGCGCGCCGGGGAAATAGCGCTGCAGTTCGACGAGCGGCGCGTCGGGGCGCGTATCGAGCACACGCGACGGCGCGATGCGGCCAATCGGGCCGAAGCGGCCCCAGCGCCCCGCGCCGGGGAACGCGGCCGGCAGCGCGGCTAGCGGCGCTGCTTCGTCCGGCGCGGCCGGCAGCGGCCCGCGATACGGCGCCGCGACCGGCGCCGGCGCGCCCAGCATCGGCGCGCCGCGCCGCGCGGCGGCCAATGCCCGCAGACGCCGCTGGCGATGGCGCTGATACAGCCGGTAACCCAGATAGATGAGCGCGACGCCGACCAGCATATCGGCGAGCGTGCCGCCGCGCGCGACCACGAACTCGCGCAGCATATGCAGTTCGCGTTCGACCGCCGCGCCGCCGAGCAGCCACACGCTCGCCCATGCGAGCACGCTGGCGAGCTCCCACAGCGCGTAGATACGGATATCGACGGCGGTCGTGCCCATCAGCGGCGGCGTGATCAGCCCGAGCCCGGGCACGAACTTCGAGACCGACACGAGCGGCACGCCATAGCGCTCGAATAGCGAGCGCGCCATGTCCAGCTTCGCGTCGACGGCCGGCGACAGGCGGCCGAGCCACGCCAGCAGCGTGCGTCCATACAGACGGCCGGCGGCGAACCACGTGCCGTCGCCGATCAGCGCGCCGAGCATCGCCGCGCCGAGAATCGGCCAGAACGACAGCGTGCCGGCGGCGATCGCGGAGCCCGCGAACAGCAGCACCGGCACGGCCGGAATCGGCACGCCGAGGCGGGTCAGCAGAACATTCGCAAAGACGATCGCGCTGCCCCAGCTGGCAACCGCCGACGTCGGAAACTCGAGCAATTGACGCGCTCCTGTTGCTGCGGTTGAACCGGCGGTTGAGCCGGCATCGAGCCGGCGCTGCCAGTGCGCTCAGGTGCGCTCAGGTATTGGGCACCGCCATCACGCCGGGACTGCCGACGATCGACAGAAACTCGCGCCGCGTCGACGGATCGCTGCGGAACGTGCCGATCATCCGCGAGGTGACCATCGTCACGCCGGCCTTGTGCACGCCGCGCGTCGACATGCACTGGTGCGCCGCTTCGAGAATCACGCCGACGCCGGCCGGTTGCAGCACGTCGTTCAGCGTATCGGCGATCTGCACCGTCATCTTTTCCTGGATCTGCAGCCGCTTCGCGAACGCATCGACCAGCCGCGCGAGTTTCGAGATGCCGACCACCCGGTGATTCGGCAGATACGCGACGTGCGCGCGGCCGATGATCGGCACCATATGGTGTTCGCAATAGCTTTCGAAGCGGATGTCCTTCAGCACGATCATTTCGTCGTAGCCGTCCACTTCGGAGAAGGTGCGCGCGAGGATCTCGCGCGGGTCGGTCTGGTAGCCCGCGAAGAACTCCTCGTACGCGCGCACCACACGCGCCGGCGTATCGATCAGGCCTTCGCGCTTCGGGTCGTCGCCGGCCCAGCGCAACAGCACGCGCACGGCCGCCTCGGCTTCGTCGCGGCTCGGACGTTCGACGGCCGCTGCGGGTTTGGTTTTCTTTGCCTTGCTGCTGGTCATGCGTCGCTCCTTCTGGATCGCGCGCCGACGCTGCGGATTGCGCGCGGGGTCAGTAACTGATTCGGCCATTGTTCCATGTTTTTGCGTCGCGGGGTGCCGCTGCGCTTTGCGGCGTTGCCTACTTCGGCCACTCGTCGAGCGCATCGTTGAACAGCTCGGCGACCACGCCGCGCAGCCAGCCGCCGCGCGGATCGTTATGAAACTTGCGATGCCAGTGCTGGCGCAGATCGAAGCGCGGCAACGGCAGCGGCGGTTCGACCAGCGTGATCGACGCATGCTCGGACACGTAAGCGAAGCCGATCGCGTGCGGGACCGTGGCGAGCAGATCGGTGCGCGCGAGGATAAACGGCAGGCTCATGAAGTGCGGCGTCTCAAGCACCGCGCGGCGCTTGATGCGCTTTTTCTCCAGATATTGTTCGAGCACTTCCTGGCTGCGGCCCTCGGCGCGCACCACTGCGTGCCCGGACGCGACGTACTGGTCGAGCGTCAACGGTGCTTTGGCGAGCGGATGGCCGCTGCGCATCAGGCAGATGAAACGGTGGGTGAACAGCCGCTGCTGGAAGAAGTTGGTGCCCGCCAGATCGGGGAAGTAGCCGACCGCCAGATCGACGTCGCCCGATTCGAGCCCGCGTTCGACCTGCGCGGGCGACAAGGACACCGAGCGCAGATTCGCATTCGGCGCGCGCTCCGCGAAGAGCTGCAACAGCCGCGGCAGAAACACGATCTCGCCGACGTCGGAGAGCGCGATCGAAAACGTATGGGTGCTGGTCGCCGGATCGAAGTCCTGCACATCGAGCATGCCTTTTTCGATCCGCAGCAGCGCGTCGCGCGCGGCCGGCAGAATCGCCAGCGCGCGCGGCGTCGGCTCCATTCCTTTCGAGGTGCGCACGAACAGCGGGTCGTCGAAGTATTCGCGCAGCCGGCCGAGCGCGGTGCTCACGCGCGGCTGGCTGACGCCCAGTTGTTCGGCCGCGCGGCTCACGTTGCGGGTGTCTTCCATCGCGACCAGGTAGGGGATCAGATTAAGATCCAGGGATGTCTCGGACATGCTTGTTATGTTTGGGCAGGGCAAGCGGGCAGGCAAATGGCCGCAGCGCCGTTATCGCTGAACGTTATAAAGCCTAGGTGAAAAATCGCCCGTCAGCATAGTGGGATTTGCCGTAGCCGGCTTTTTCGCGCGCAACTGGGCACACCTCGCAGAGCACGCCCCGGCGCACGCTGGCTCCCTCCGGCCGTCTTTTGACGCCTATCATGAAGGGGGTTTTCCTGCCTTGACAAGCCGGCCGCTGCGCAACCATAATCGCCGCAGCGTTCGCTAAACGAATCACTGTTCATATGCCGAACTTTTTGGCTATATCGAGCAACCCGGTGGTGAACCAACCGAAGGCGCCAGCCCGCTTCGCATCGCGCGAGCCGTCGCCAGCATTGCCCGGAGCCTGTTTCCGCGCGAGCCTTGCCGCGAGCCTGATCGGTGAGGGCTGTCAGCCCTACGGCACGTAGCGCCCCCAAAGGAAATTCGACATGATCAACAAGATTTTCGAGACACTTCAATCGGCGGTCGCCGATGTCCACGACGGCGCGACCGTCATGATCGGCGGCTTCGGCACGGCCGGCATGCCGTCCGAGCTGATCGACGCGCTGATCGAGCAGGGCGCGCGCGACCTGACCATCGTCAACAACAACGCAGGTAACGGCGACATCGGCCTCGCGGCGCTGCTCAAAGCGAAGCGCGTGCGCAAGATCATCTGCTCGTTCCCGCGTCAGACCGATTCGTATGTGTTCGACGCGCTCTATCGCGCCGGCGAAATCGAACTCGAACTCGTGCCGCAAGGCAACCTCGCCGAGCGCATCCGCGCGGCGGGCGCCGGCATCGGCGGCTTCTTCACGCCGACCGCGTACGGCACCAAGCTGGCCGAAGGCAAGGAAACGCGCCTGATCGACGGCAAGCACTATGTGCTCGAAGCGCCGCTGCACGCCGACTTCGCGCTGATCAAGGCGTACAAGGGCGACCGCTGGGGCAACCTGACCTATCGCAAGACCGCGCGTAACTTCGGCCCGATCATGGCGAGCGCCGCGAAGACCGCGATCGTCCAGGTGTCGCAAGTGGTGCCGCTCGGCGCGCTCGATCCGGAAGTGATCGTCACGCCCGGCATCTTCGTGCAACGCGTGATCGAAGTGCCGCAAGCGGCACATGCCCCGGCGCCGAACCCTCACGACGCCGCTGCCTGAACCGGAGACCGACATGAAAAAACTGACCCGCGACGAAATGGCCAAGCGCGTTGCCCAGGACATCCCTGAAGGCGCGTACGTGAACCTCGGCATCGGCGTGCCGACGCTGGTGGCGAACCACCTCGGCGCCGACAAGGAAATCTTCCTGCACAGCGAAAACGGTCTGCTCGGCATGGGCCCGGCACCGGCGAAGGGCGAGGAAGACGACGAACTGATCAACGCCGGCAAGCAGCACGTCACGCTGCTGACGGGCGGCGCGTTCTTCCATCACGCGGATTCGTTCGCGATGATGCGCGGCGGCCACCTCGACTTCTGCGTGCTCGGCGCGTTCCAGGTGTCGGCCAAGGGCGACCTCGCGAACTGGCACACCGGCGCACCGGATGCGATTCCGGCGGTCGGCGGCGCGATGGACCTCGCGATCGGCGCGAAGCAGGTGTACGTGATGATGGAACACCTGACCAAGCAGGGCGAAAGCAAGATCACCGCCGAATGCTCGTACCCGGTCACCGGGATCGGCTGCGTGACCCGTATCTATACGGACCTCGCGATGATCGACGTGACGAAGCAGGGCCTCGTCGTGCGCGAGATCTTCACGGATATCGGCTTCGACGAACTGCAGAAGCTGACCGGCGTGCCGATGACCGACGGCTCGCAGGCGGCAAACGCGGCCTGATAGCCGCGGTATTGCTGCTGTATTCCCGCTGTATTTCCGCTGTACCCACGCGACGCGCAGCGCGTCGCGTCCAGGCCAGCGCCGATGAGACTACGGTCTCGTCAGCGCTGGCCTGGTAACTTCGGCGACGTGCCGGACGTGTTTTGGCGCACAATATGCAGCCATGAACGCGGCACCGGCGCCGCCGTGCTGTAACGAGCGAGCGCGCGATGCAGCTTCACGCCGCGATAGCGCGAAGCCGCGCAGCGTGATCCGCCGCGCCGCTCCTTCACTTCCGCTTTCCCCGATTCCTCGAAGATCGTCACCATGCTCGACTCCAGCGCCCGTCTGACCGGCCTTCTCTGCGGCACACAGCCGATGAACGATATCTGGTCGCCGCATGCCACGCTGCAGCGGATGCTCGACGTCGAAGCCGCGCTCGCGCGCGCTTCGGCTGCCCACCAGGTGATTCCCGCCGCCGCGGTGCCCGCGATCGAAGCGGCCTGCCAGGCCGACCAGCTCGATGCCGACGCGCTCGCGCGCGACGCCGCGCTCGGCGGCAACCTCGCGATTCCGCTGGTCAAGCAACTGACCGCGCGCGTGAAGGCAGCCGATGCCGAAGCCGGCAAATACGTGCACTGGGGCGCCACCAGCCAGGACATCATCGATACCGCGACGGTGCTGCAACTGCGCGACACCTTCGATCTGCTCGACACTAACCTGCAAGCCACCTGCGATGCGGTCGCGAAACTCGCGGCCGCCCATCGCGCGACGCCGATGATCGGCCGCACGTGGCTGCAACAGGCGCTGCCTATCACGCTCGGCCTGAAGTTCGCGCAATGGCTCGACGCGCTGCTGCGTCATCGCGAGCGCCTCGAAGAACTGCGCGCGCGCGTGCTGGTGCTGCAATTCGGCGGCGCCGCCGGCACGCTCGCGAGTCTGCGCGACGCGGCTCCGCAGGTCACTCAATCGCTCGCCAAAGAACTCGGCCTCGCGCTGCCGACGCTGCCGTGGCACACGCAGCGCGACCGCATCGCCGAAACCGCGTCTTTGTTCGGCATGCTGATCGGTACGCTCGGCAAGATCGCGCGCGACGTGTCGCTGCAAATGCAAACCGAAATCGACGAACTCGCCGAGCCCGCCGCGGCCGGCAAGGGCGGTTCGTCGACGATGCCGCACAAGCGCAACCCGGTCGGCTGCGCGGCCGTGCTGACCGCCGCGACGCGGGCGCCGGGGCTGGTCGCCACCGTGTTCGCCGGCATGGTGCAGGAACACGAGCGCGCGCTCGGCGGCTGGCAGGCCGAATGGGACGCGCTGCCGGACCTCGCGCGTCTGGCCGGCGGCGCGCTCGCGAATATCGAACAGATCGCCGCGGGCCTGAACGTGAACGTCGCGCGCCTCGCGAAGAATCTCGACGTCACGCGCGGGCTGATTCTCGGCGAAGCGGTGATGCTCGCGCTCGGCGACAGCATCGGCCGGCTCGACGCGCATCATCTGGTCGAGCGCGCCTCGAAGGCGGCGATCGCCGAAGGCAAGACGCTGTATGACGTGCTTGCCGCCGATCCCGCGGTGACCCAGCATCTTTCGTCTGAGCGTCTGAAGCAACTGCTCGATCCCGCTCAATACGTCGGCCAGGCGCACGCATATGTCGACGCCGCGCTGGCGCTTCACACCTCGCGCGCGCAGCGCGCCCATTCCAAGGAGTAACCGGCATGCCCTACGCCGCAGTCAACGGCACCGAGCTTCACTATCGTATCGACGGCGATCGTCATGGCCACGCGCCGTGGCTCGTGCTGTCGAATTCGCTCGGCAGCGATATGTCCATGTGGACGCCGCAGGTCGCGGCGCTCTCGAAGCACTTCCGCGTGCT
Source organism: Burkholderia sp. SRS-W-2-2016 (assembly GCF_001931485.1). Classification (GTDB taxonomy): domain Bacteria; phylum Pseudomonadota; class Gammaproteobacteria; order Burkholderiales; family Burkholderiaceae; genus Paraburkholderia. The sequence continues at coordinate 116,501 of NZ_MSDV01000019.1, forward strand.
GCGCTACGACACCCGTGGCCACGGCCATTCGGAAGCGCCGAAGGGTCCGTACACGATCGAGCAGCTGACCGGCGACGTGCTCGGCCTGATGGACACGCTGAAGATTTCGCGCGCGCATTTCTGCGGGCTGTCGATGGGCGGCCTGACCGGCATCGCACTGGCCGCGCGTCATAGCGACCGCTTCGACCGTGTCGTGCTGTGCAACACCGCGGCGCGTATCGGTTCGCCGGAAGTGTGGGTGCCGCGCGCCGCGAAGGCCCGCAACGAAGGGATGCTGTCGCTCGCCGACGCGGTGCTGCCGCGCTGGTTCACGGCCGAGTTCATCGAACGCGAGCCGGTCGTGCTGGCAATGATCCGCGACGTGTTCGTGCATACCGATAAGGATGGCTACGCATCGAACTGCGACGCGATCGACGCGGCCGACCTGCGCCCCGAAACGCCGGGCATCAAGCTGCCGGCGCTGGTGATCAGCGGTACTCACGATCTGGCCGCGACGCCGGCGCAAGGCCGCGAACTCGCGCAGTCGATTCCGGGCGCGCGCTACGTCGAACTCGACGCGTCGCATATCTCGAACATCGAAAAGGTCGACGAATTCACGAAGACCGTGATCGACTTCCTGACGGAGACGAAATAATGAACGACGAAGACCGTTACGAAGCCGGGATCGCGGTGCGCCGCGCGGTGCTGGGCAGCGCGCACGTCGACCGTTCGCTCGCGAACCGCACCGAGCTGACCACGGAATTCCAGAACCTGATCAGCCGCTATGCATGGGGCGAAATCTGGACCCGCGAAGGTCTGCCGCGTCATACGCGCAGCCTGCTGACCATTGCGATGATGGTCGCGCTCAATCGCAGCGAGGAACTCGCGCTGCACCTGCGCGCCGCGAAGAACAACGGCGTGACGCGCGATCAGATCAAGGAAGTGCTGATGCAGACCGCGATCTATTGCGGCGTGCCGGCGGCGAACTCGGCGTTCCACCTGGCCGACAAGCTGTTCCGTGAGGACGATGCGGCGGCTGCCGCTGCTGCTGAGAAGCCGTAAGGGCTGGTTGCGGTAGTTTTACTGCTGCTGCATTCGAAAAACGCGCGACGGAAAATTTCCGTCGCGCGTTTTTTTATGCGGTCGCCTCGCTGACCGGCACCTGCACACACACCGCGCGCCGCACGGTCTCCTTGATCACCTCGCGCCAATGCGCGAGCGCCGCCTTGTCCATCATCGGTTCGCCGAGAAACGCGCCGAGCGTGTACTGATTGGCGTTATAGAAATAGCCGAGCGACGCGATCATCAGATACACGTCGCGCGCCGCGATATCGTCGCGAAACACCTGCTGCGCGCGGCCCGCTTCGAGCAGCTTCTGCACCACCGAAATCGCGTAGCCGGAAATCTCCTTCAGCTTCACCGACTTCTTCGCATGCTTGCCCTGATGCAGGTTTTCGCTCGACAGCAGCGTGACGAATTCCGGGTGATCGAGGTAGTACTGCCAGACGAATTCGACCATCTGTTCGAGCCCGTGCACCGGATCGGCGAGGTCGAGATCGAGTTTGCTTTCCGCCTCGTTGAACTGCGTATAGATCGTCTCCAGTACTTCGATAAACAACTGCTCCTTGCTGCCGAAGTAGTAGTAGATCATCCGGTCGTGCGAGCGCGCGGCCTTCGAAATGCTTTCGATACGGCCGCTCGCATAACCCTGCTTCGCGAATACCTTGATAGCCGCTTTCAGCAGTTTCGCGCGGGTGTCCTGCGCCTGTTTCGCGCGGATGCCGGGGGCGCCCGGTTTGCGGACGGCGGTAGGACTCATGGCGGTGTCGGATCTCCGGTCACGAAGTTTTTTTCTGCGTTGCTCGGGCTGGCTTCAACGCTTGACCACGGCGGCTTGCGGATGAATCGCGCGGGCCGATGCCGCGTTGCAGCATCGCGCCGGCCGATGGAAAAGCCGTTGCGCAGTCGTTTTTGATCGAGTAGATTTCACTCACGTTTGGTGTAGAAGATACTACATGAACGGTTAGTGGCCGCAACATGAAAATGTGCGGCCCGCGCGAAAAGGCCCTGAAACAGCGGCGTTTCGCGGACCGGGTAGCACCCGCCATTGCTTGTGATGTCGTACGGAACCCCACGATGACAGAACATACGAAGGTCGATTTCGGTGCCGACAGCGTCGATCGCGATACCGCGTCGACGCCGGGGCCGACCGTGCTCGAAAAGTCGGCGCCGCGCAGCGAGCGGATGGCGTCGAACAAGATCGAATGCAATGCATGTCCGGTGCTGTGCCAGATTTCCGACGGGCGCACCGGCGCGTGCGACCGCTATGCGAATGCGGATGGAAGGCTGATTCGCGTCGATCCGGTCGTGTTTCTGTCGCGTGCGGCGGCGCTGCCGGATGCGGGCGGTGATGATGCGGCTATCGCGTTCGGCGCAGCAAGCGCCACCCCCGACAACGCCGAAGAACCCGCGCTATTCGTCACCGGCGTCGGCGCGTCGTCCACCTATCCCGACTACAAACCCGCGCCATTTATCGTCGCGTCGAAACTCGACGACGTCGATATGGTCACCGTCGTCACCGAAGGCATCTTCAGCTATTGCAGTTTCAAGGTGAAGATCGACACCGATCGCTTTCTCGGCCCCGAACAGGCGAACGTGCGCTGCAACGGCGAGATTGTCGGCCACGTGACCACCGCCGAATACGGCTCGCAAATGCTGAGCCTCGGCGGCGTCCATCATCTGACCGGCGGCAGCAAGAAAGAAGGCCGCGTGACGTGCGACATGATGCTCGCGCTCGGCAACAAGGAAGCGGTGGAATTGAGCATCGACGGCGGCGCGGGGCTGGTGATTCGCGCGGGCGCGGCGCCGATTGTCGATGGCGTCGAGGAGCAGCGGATGCGGGTCGGTTGCGGATCGGCGACGATCGGCATCTTCGCGAAGCAATGGTTCGGGCACGTGGACGAAGTGGTGGTGGTCGACGATCACATCACCGGCGTGCTGACCGAGCATCAGGCGGGGCGCTGTCTCGGCATGACGCGCTCGGGCCTGAAAATTCGCGGCCGCAAATCGACGCCGGGCCGCTATTTTCAGGTGGCGAACCCGGGCACCGGCTGGGGCGGCACCGATATTCAGGACCCGCTAGCCATTGTCGAAGGCTTCGATCCGGCCGTCGCGAAACCGGGAATGCGCGTGCTGATGGTGTCGACAACCGGCGAGCATGCGCAATGGTATGAACTCGACGAGCAACTCGTGCCGCGGATCGCAGAGATGCCGGACGCGGTGCGCCGCACGGTCGAGCGGATCGGCGAGAACTGCGAGCCGTCGCTGGCCACCGTGCTGTTTCTCGGCGGTGCGGGCGGCAGTCTGCGCGCGGGCGCGACCGAAAATCCGGTGCTGCTCACGCGCGCGATCAAGCGCAAACTCGTGAACGTCACCTGCGGCGGCGCGCCGGCCTATGTGTGGCCGGGCGGCGGCATCACCGTGATGGTCGACGTGACGCGAATGCCCGATCGTTCGTTCGGCACGGTGCCGACGCCCGCGATCGTCGCGCCGATCGAATTCACGATGGCGTACGACACCTATTGCGATCTCGGCGGCCACGTCGATGCGGTGCGCTCGTTGCAGAGCGTGCTCGCGAACGGGCCGACCCATGCGGATGGCGCGCCGCTCGCGCGCCGCACGCTGGCGCGCGATCCGGACAATCCGTGGCCGGCGGTGTTGCCTGCTTAAGCATCCTGACTAAATGTTGTGAACCCACAAACACGCGAACCCGATGACCCCCACCCGCAACCGGCTCGACGAACATCGCTGGCATTGGCAGCACGGGCCGATCGATCTGATCGTCGGCGCGCAGGGCGAGCTGCGCGCGCTGCAAGCTGCGTATGAGGCGGCCTGGGAGCGCTTCGGGGATGTGTTGCAGGAACTGGTCGGTGAATTAAAAGTGCTGCGGCAGCCGGTGCAAACAGCGGCTGCGTTGCACGACTGTCCGCTGCAAGGGACGGTTGCGCGGCGGATGTGGCACGCGTGTTATCCGCATCGCGCGCGTTTTATCACGCCGATGGCGGCGGTCGCGGGCAGCGTCGCCGACGAACTGATCGGCGCATTCGCGCGGGACGGTATCGAGCGCGCGTTCATCAACAACGGCGGCGATATCGCGCTGTATCTGAGCGACGGGCCGCGCTACAAGGTCGGCGTATTCGCGGACCTCGCGCAATACCAGCCGGGTTCGCGTTTCGCGCAAGACCCGGCGCTCGACGCTCACCTGACGTTAGACGCAAGCCAACCAGTTCGCGGCATCGCGACAAGCGGCTGGCGCGGCCGCAGCTTCAGCCTCGGCATCGCCGATAGCGTGACCGTACTCGCACGCGATGCCGCGAGCGCCGACGCCGCCGCGACGATGATCGCGAACGCAGTCGATCTCGACCATGCGGGGATCGTGCGGCGGCCGGCATCGTCGCTGAAAGACGATAGCGATCTCGGCGACCTGCTGGTGACCGTCGACGTCCCCGCGCTGCCGCTGCCGCTAATCGATTTCGCGCTGGCACGCGGCGTCGAGCGCGCGCGACGGCTGCGCGAGCAGGGTTTGATCGAAGGCGCCGCGCTGTTTCTGCAAGGACAGGTGCGCGTAACCGGCATCGACGAAACCGAAGCGCGACCCGACACGGTCCGCGCTTCACTGACAACGGAGGCTCCGTGTTCGAAATACGCCGCGTGCTGACGCACGTCGAAGATATCTTCCACGAGTTCGGCCCCGCGCCCGCGCAGCCATTGCGACGCGGCGCGATTGCCGCGGTGATGACCAATCCGTTCGCGGGGCGCTACGAAGCGGACATCGCGCCCGCGATGGAAGCGCTGAAGCCGATCGGCTTCGACATGGCGCAGCGGCTGCTTAGCGCGATGGCGGTCCCGCACGCATCGATCGAAAGCTATGGCAAAGGCGCGATCGTCGGCGCGCACGGCGAACTCGAACATGGCGCGCTGTGGCACGTGCCCGGCGGCTACGCGATGCGCGAGCTGCTGGAAAAGCATGGTGTGCCGACCAACGCGATCGTGCCGTCGACGAAAAAAGTCGGCGCGCCGTCCACCGCGCTCGACGTGCCGCTCACGCATGTGAACGCGAGCTACGTGCGCAGCCATTTCGACGCGCTCGAAGTGCGCGTGCCGGGCGCGCCGGCCGCCGACGAGATCGTCTACATCCTCGTGATGAGCACCGGGCAGCGCGTGCATGCGCGGGTCGGCGGGCTCGCGAAAGAAGCGATCGCCGGCAAGGACGGATTGCGCTGAAACCCACCCGGGCCAACAGCAAAGCACAGCAGCACAACAGCACAACATCGAACTCGGAGAGCGCAAATGGCAATCAGGCTTCGCAAGCTGGTCGTACAGGTCGACGAAACGCGTATAGAAATGGGCCAGACGATCGAGCCGCCCGCGCGCCGCGCGGTGGCGATCGCGGTGATCGACAATCCGTATGCGGGCCGCTACGAAGCGAAGCTCGACGCGCTGATCGAAGCGGGTGAGGAGTTGGGCGCGCTGCTCGGCAAGCGCTGCGTCGAAGCGCTCGGCATCGCGCCGGGCGAAGCGCAGAGTTACGGCAAGGCCGCGATCGTCGGCGAGGCGGGCGAACTCGAACACGCGGCCGCGATCCTGCATCCGAAGCTCGGCGCGCCGCTGCGCGCGGCGGTCGAGAAGGGCGCGGCGCTGGTGCCGTCGGCGAAGAAGATGGGCACGCTCGGCACCGCGATCGACGTGCCGCTCGGCCACAAGGACGCCGCGTTCGTGCGCAGCCATTTCGACGCGATCGAAGCGCGCGTCGCCGATGCGCCGCGCGCCAACGAAATCGTCGTCGCGGTCGCGGTGACCGCGTCGGGCCGGCCGCTGCCGCGTATCGGCGGTTTGCAGGTCGGCGAGATCAAAGGCGAGGACGGCTTGCGGTAAAGCGGGCCCGCGCTTTTTGCACCGCTTGTTGCACGGGATGTTTCGCTGGTAGTGTCCTGCCGTTGCCGCGGGCGCGCATGGTGCCGGCTGCGTCGCAACGTCTGCCGAGCGGGCCGAAATACGCGCGGCGTGTCGTACAGGACGCGCCGTTCAGCAAGCCGCCGAGGATCACGATGCTTTCGAATCTGCTGGTACAACTGGTCAATGGACTCGCCGACGCGTCGACGCTGTTTCTGGTCGCCGCCGGTTTGTCGTTGATCTTCGGCGTCACGCGTATCGTCAACTTTGCGCACGGCTCGTTCTATATGTTCGGGATCTACGTCGCGTACAGCATCGCGAGCCGCTATGGGCAGACCACGGGCGGCTTCTGGCTGTCGGTGCTGGCCGCCGCGCTGGCGGTCGCGGTGCTCGGCGCGCTGGTCGAGATCGTCGTGTTGCGGCGAATCTATCAGGCACCCGAACTATTTCATCTGCTCGCCACCTTCGCGCTGGTGCTGATCTTTCGCGACGCCGCGCTATGGCTGTGGGGGCCCGACGATCTGTTCGGCCCGCGCGCGCCGCATCTGGCCGGCGCGGTCCAGTTCCTCGGCCATCCGCTGCCGACCTACGATATCGCGCTGATCGTGATCGGCCCGCTGGTGTTGCTGCTGCTGTGGTACGCGCTGACGCGCACCCGCTGGGGCACGCTGGTGCGCGCGGCGACCCAGGATCGCGAGATGCTCGGCGCGCTCGGCATCAACCAGGCGTGGCTGTTTACCGGGGTGTTTTTCGTCGGCGCGTTTCTCGCCGGACTCGGCGGCGCGCTGCAAGGGCCGCGCATGTCGGCCAATCTGTCGCTCGATCTGGAGACGATCGGCAATGCGTTCGTCGTCGTCGTGGTCGGCGGAATGGGCTCGATTCCGGGCGCGTTCGTCGCCGCGCTGCTGATCGCGGAGATCAAGGCGCTGTGTATCGGCATCGGACACGTGACGATTTTCGGCATCGGTTTGTCGTTGAGCCGCTTTACGCTGGTCGCGGAATTCGTCGTGATGGCGATCGTGCTGGTGGTGCGACCGTGGGGGCTGCTCGGCCGCGCGAGCGCCGCGGTGCGTGCGATGGGTGCGCCGGAAGCGCCGTTGCGGCCGGCAGGCAAGCGGCTCAAATGGCTTGCCGCGTTCGTGCTGCTGGTGCTGCTGCTCGCGCCGCTCGCGGCCAATGCGTTCCCGTATATGCCGGTGCTGCTGGTCGAAATCCTGATCGCGGTGCTGTTCGCGGCGAGCCTGCATTTCATCATGGGCCCGGGCGGGATGCACTCGTTCGGCCATGCCGCGTACTTCGGACTCGGCGCATACGGCGCGGCGCTGTTCCTGAAGGTGCTGAATTTGCCGATGGAAGCGGCGCTCGTGCTCGGCCCATTGCTCGCGGTGCTTGGCGCGCTGGTGTTCGGCTGGTTCTGCGTGCGGCTATCCGGCGTCTATCTCGCGATGCTGACGCTCGCGTTCGCGCAGATCGTCTGGTCGGTCGTATTCCAGTGGGACGACGTGACCGGCGGCAGCAATGGCGTGCTTGGCTTATGGCCGTCGAACTGGCTGTCGTCGCCGGTCGCGTTCTATTACCTGACGCTCGTGTGTGCGGTGCTCGGCGTGTGGCTGCTGCGGCGCATGTTGTTCTCGCCGCTCGGCTACGCGATGCGGGCGTCGCGCGATTCCGCATTGCGCGCCGAAGCAATCGGTATCGATGTAAAGCGCGTGCAGTGGGCGTCGTTCGTGATCGCGGCGGTGTTCTGCGGACTCGCCGGCTCGTTGTACGCGTTCTCGAAGGGCAATATCTCGCCGGAAGTGATCAGCGTCAGCCGTTCGGTCGACGGTCTCGTGATGGTGCTGCTCGGCGGCATCCAGACGCTCAGTGGACCGATTGTCGGCGCGGCGGTGTTCACCTGGTTGCAGGATACGGTCGCGCGTCAGACCGATTACTGGCAGGCGCTGCTCGGCTTCGCGATCCTGCTGCTGGTGATCGCGTTTCCGCAGGGCATCGTCGGCTTTGTCCGCGAGCGCTTCGGCGACGCGAACGCCGATCAGGCCGATAAAACCAATGGCGGCGCCGCGTCGTCGCAACCGGCCGGCGCGGTCAAGGAGGGACTATGAGCCTGCTGCGCGTAAGCGGTCTGTCGCGATCGTTCGGAGGACTGAAGGCGGTCGACGACGTTTCGTTCGATCTCGAAGCCGGTCAATTGCTGGCCTTGCTCGGGCCGAACGGCGCCGGCAAGTCCACCTGTTTCAACATGGTGAACGGGCAGTTGGCGCCGTCGTCGGGTTCGATCCGGCTCGACGGTGATGAGCTGGTCGGAATGAAGCCGCGCGATATCTGGCGGCGCGGCGTCGGCCGCACGTTCCAGATCGCCGCGACGTTCAACTCGATGACGGTGCTCGAAAACGTGCAGATGGCGCTGGTATCGCGCGAGAAAAAGACCTTCGGGCTATGGAAGCCGGCCGGCTCGCGCTATGCGGACGAAGCGTTCGCGCTGCTCGAACAGGTCGGCATGGGCGCGCACGCGAACCGCGCGTGCGGGGTGCTCGCCTATGGCGACGTAAAGCGCGTCGAACTCGCAATTGCACTCGCGAACCGCCCGAAGCTGCTGCTGATGGATGAACCGACCGCCGGCATGGCGCCGAAGGAGCGCAACGAATTGATGGCGTTGACCAAACGTCTGGTGACCGGGCACAAGATCGGCGTGCTGTTCACCGAACACAGCATGGACGTGGTGTTCGCCTACGCGGACCGGATGATCGTGCTCGCGCGCGGCAAGCTGATCGCCGAGGGCGACGCGGACACGATCCGCAACGACGCGCGCGTGCAGGAAGTCTATTTCGGCACCGGCAAGACATTCAAGCCGCACGCGCCGCTGCACGACACGGCGGGCGGCGCGCAAGATTCGTCGCACGATGCGGCGCGGGGGAGCGTGCAATGAACGAGCCGATGCTGAAAGTCTCCGGCCTCAACGCGTTCTATGGCCGCGCGCATATTCTGTTCGACGTCGGCCTCGAAGTCGGCCGCGGCGAAGTGGTCGCGCTGATGGGCCGCAACGGCGCCGGCAAATCGACCACGATGAAAGCGCTAATGGGCCTGCTGCCGCGCCGCCACGGCGAGGTCATGTTTCGCGGCCAGAACATCGGCACTCTTGCGCCGTACAAGATCGCGCGGATGGGCATCGGCTTCGTGCCCGAGGACCGCCGCGTGTTCGCGGACCTGACGGTGATGGAGAACCTCGACACCGGCCGCCAGCCGCCGCGCGAAGGCGCGCCGCAATGGACCCCGGAAAAACTGTTTCGCCTCTTTCCGAATCTCGGCGAAATGCCCAGGCGCCCCGGCGGCCAGATGAGCGGCGGCGAGCAGCAGATGCTGACCGTGTCGCGCACGCTGATGGGCAATCCGTATCTGGTGCTGCTCGATGAACCGTCGGAAGGCGTCGCGCCGGTGATCGTCGAGCAGATGGCAAACATGATTCTCGAACTGAAGCGCGAAGGGCTGTCCATTCTGTTGTCCGAACAGAATCTGCACTTCGCCGAGCTGGTCAGCGACCGCGCGTATGTGCTCGAAAAAGGGCAGATCCGTTTCAGCGGCACGATCGGCGAACTCGCACGGAACGAAACAGTGAGGCGCGCTTATCTGAGCGTGTAAATCCATCCGGTAGTAGTCGTGGCGAAAGGAGAGGCAGATGGCGGCAGAGACGTTGACAGGCTTGTCGGGCAAGGTCGCGGTAACCAACATCGGGCTGCTGTTGTCGGGCGATATCGACCGGCCGATTCTGGACGCGGACACGCTGGTGATCGACGACGGCATCATCGTCGCGGTCGGTAAGGAAAAGGATTGCGATCTCGAAGGCGCGCGTACCACGGTCGATTGCAAGGGCACGACGGTCGCGCCGGGGCTGATCGATTCGCACGTGCATCCGGTGTTCGGCGACTGGACCCCGCGCCAGAATCAGCTCGGCTGGATCGAGTCGAATCTGAACGGCGGCGTGACGACGATGATCTCGGCCGGCGAAGTGCATTTGCCTGGTCGTCCGAAAGACGTGCTCGGCGTGAAGGCACTCGCGATTACCGCGCAGCGTTCGTTCGACGGGATGCGCGCGGCGGGCGTCGGCGGCGGCGTGAAGGTGCTGGCCGGCGCGCCGGTGATCGAAAAGGGGATGGTCGAGCAGGACTTCAAGGAGTTGTCGGAAGCGGGCGTGAAGCTGCTCGGCGAAGTCGGTCTCGGCAGCGTGAAGGGCGGCGAGGAAGCGCAGCAGATGGTCGCGTGGGCGCGCAAGTATGGGATTCAGAGCACGATTCATACGGGCGGTCCGTCGATTCCGGGCTCCGGTCTGATCGATCGCGATGTCGTGCTCGCGGCGGATGCCGACGTGATCGGCCACGTCAACGGCGGTCATACGTCGCTGTCGTACCGGCATGTCTGCGATCTGTGCGAGCAGTCGACTCGCGCGCTCGAAATCGTTCACAACGGCAACGAGCGGATCGCGCTGCTGACCGCGCGCCATGCGATCGAATTGAAGTGTCCGCACCGGATCATTCTCGGCACCGATAGCCCGGCCGGCTCCGGCGTGCAGCCGCTCGGCATTCTGCGGATGATCGCGCTGATTTCGAGTCTCGCCGACGTGCCCGCCGAAATCGCATTCTGCTTCGCGACCGGCAACACCGCGCGCCAACGCAATCTGCGCCAGGGGCTGATCGAAGTGGGCCGTCCGGCCGACCTCGTATTCATGGACCGCGCGCAGCATACGGCCGCCGATACGCTGCTCGAAAGCGTGCAGCTTGGCGATATTCCGGGCGTCGGGATGGTGATGATCGACGGCCACATCCGTTGCCGGCGCAGCCGTAATACGCCGCCGGCGACCGAAGTGCCGGTGGTGCTGTGACCGCGGCACGTCACGCGATACCGCGCTCATGCTGAACCGCCCCGCGCAACTGGTGCTGAACGTGAACGGCGCGACGCACGTGGTCAGTGCGTCGGCGCGCACGCCGCTGCTGTACCTGCTGCGCAACGACCTCGCGCTGAATGGCCCGAAGTTCGGCTGCGGTCTCGGCGAATGCGGCGCCTGCACGGTGCTGCTCGATGGCGTGCCGACGCGCGCGTGCGTGACCACCGCCGAAGTCGCGCTCGGCCACGAAATCACCACGCTCGAAGGGCTCGGCACGCGCACCGCGTTGCATCCGGTGCAGCAGGCGTTTATCGATGAACAGGCCGCGCAATGCGGTTACTGCCTGAACGGCATGATCATGACGGCGACCGCTTTGCTGCAACGCGATCCGCATCCGGATCTCGCGACGATCCAGCGCGAACTGTCGCGCAATCTGTGCCGCTGCGGCACTCATGTCGAGATCGTGCGCGCGGTGCGGCGCGCGGCCGAATTGCTGGCCGCGCAAGCCGATGCCGATGCGCACGACGGAGCGCGCGTATGACGGGCCCGGACTTCAGCGTCGATCGACGCGGTGCGCCGCCGTCGCGCAAGCAGTTGTACGACGCGCACAGCGTGCTGATCGTCGCGCGGCCGCCGCAGGCGCCGGCCAAAGCCGCGCCCGGTCAGCCCGGTTCGCGCTCGTCGTTCGTGCCGACCGATGCCGATCTGTTTCTGGTCGTGCGCGACGACGGCAGCGTGGTCGCGTTCAACGGTCACGTCGATCTCGGCACCGGGATCGGCACCGCGCTCGCGCAGATCGTCGCGGAAGAACTCGATGTGCCGCTTACCCGCGTGTCGATCGTGCTCGGCCATACCGGCGAGGCGCCGAACCAGGGGCCGACGATCGCCAGCGCGACGATCCAGATCAGCGCGGTGCCTCTAAGGCAGGCGGCCGCGCAGGCGCGGCAGTATCTGTTGAAGGAAGCGGCCGCGCGGCTGGGTGTGAAGGTTGAAGATCTCGGTGTGCGGGACGGCCGCGTGTTTGCGCGCACCGGCGAGGGTGACCCGGCGCAAGGGATTCACTACGCAGACCTGATCAAAGGACGGCGCGTCGAACTGCTGCTCGCGAACGATGCGCCGTTGAAGCCGCCGCACGATTACCGGATCGTCGGCAAGAGCGCGCCGCGCATCGATATTCCGGCGAAGGCGACCGGTGAGCTGAGTTTCGTGCATGACGTGCGGGTGCCGGGCATGCTGCATGGACGCGTCGTGCGGCCGCCGTATGCGGGCGTCGCGCAGGGCGAGTTCATCGGCAATAGCCTGCTTGAAGTGAACGAAGCGTCGATTCGCGATCTGCCCGGCGTCGTCCAGGTCGTGGTGATTCGCGATTTCGTCGGCATCGTCGCCGAGCGCGAGGAGATCGCGCAGCAGGCGGCGCAGCGGCTCGACGTGCGCTGGAAAACGGTGGACGGCTTGCCGCCGCTCGATACCAGCGAGCAGGTCGAAGCGGCATTGCGTGCGAATCCGGCGAAGCGGCGCGATCTGGTGATCGAAGGCGATGTCGATAAGGCGCTTGCACAAGACCCCGCGCGTACGCTCGAACGCACCTACGTATGGCCGTTCCAGTTGCATGCATCGATTGGGCCGTCATGCGCGGTGGCGGATTTTCGCGGCAGCGGTGACAACAACAACGGCGCCGGCTCCACGCTAAAAATCTGGTCCGGCACGCAGAACCCGCATTCGCTGCGCGCCGACCTCGCGCTGCTGATGGCGCTCGACGAAGCGCGCATCGAGATCGTGCGAATGGACGCGGCCGGCTGCTACGGCCGCAATTGCGCGGACGATGTCGCCGCCGACGCGGCGCTGCTATCGCGTGCGGTAGGCAGCCCGGTGCGCGTGCAACTGTCGCGCGAGGACGAGCACGCGTGGGAGCCGAAAGGCGCCGCGCAACTGATGGACGTGCGCGGCGCGTTGACCGCCGAAGGAGAACTGGCGGCCTACGATTTCGCGACCCGCTACCCGTCGAACGATGCGCCGACGCTCGCGCTGCTGCTGACCGGCATGCTGCCCGCGCAGCCGCAGGTGTTCGAAATGGGCGACCGCACCGCGGTGCCGCCGTACGACTACAGCAGCATGCGGGTGGTCTGCGACGACACGCCGCCGATCGTGCGCGCCGCGTGGCTGCGCGGTGTGTCCGCGTTGCCGAACACGTTCGCGCACGAGTCGTTTATCGACGAACTCGCGGAGCAGGCTGGCGTCGATCCGGTCGAATTTCGCCTCAAGCATCTGACCGATCCGCGCGCGATCGACCTCGTTAAAGCGGTCGCGGAAAAGGCGGGCTGGGAAGCGCGCGAACCGGCGTTCAAAACGCGCGGCAACGAAGGCGGCAACGAAGGCGGCAACGAAGCGGGCGAAGAAAACCCCGACATCGCCCGCGGCCGCGGCATCGCGTACGCCCGCTACGTACACAGCAAATTCCCCGGCTTCGGCGCCGCGTGGTCCGCATGGGTCGCCGATATCGAAGTGAACCGCAAGAGCGGCGAACTGGCGGTCACGCGCGTGGTGGTCGGCCAGGACAACGGCACCACGGTCAATCCGGACGGCGTACGCCACCAGATTCACGGCAACGTGATTCAGGCCACCAGCCGCGCGCTGAAGGAGCAGGTCAGCTTCGGCGGCAACGCGGTGACGAGCCAGGAGTGGGGCGCGTATCCGATCCTGACGTTCCGCGAAGTGCCGGTGATCGACGTCGTGATCATGCCGCGCCACGGCGAGCCGCCGATGGGCGCCGGCGAATCCGCGTCGCTGCCCGGCGCGGCGGCGATTGCGAACGCACTGTACGACGCGACCGGCGTGCGCTTTCGCCGTCCGCCGTTCACGCCGGAAAAGATTCGCGCGGCGCTCGCCGATGCGCAGGCCGAGGACGCGGCTGCCGCGCGCCGCAAACAACGCCGCCGACGCGGGTTTTTCGGGCTGCTGGCGGCGGGCGCCGCGGGCGCGGCCGGGTGGTTAGGCGCCCTGACTTTCGCGTCGGTGCCGGCCACGCCGCTCGCGCCGATCGCGCCGCCGCTCGCGAGCGCATTCGCGCCGGAACTGGTCGCGCGCGGCAAGCTGCTCGCGTCGCTCGGCAATTGCGCGGTCTGCCATACCGCGCCGAACGGCGTGCCGAATGCCGGCGGCAAGGCGCTCGCGACGCCGTTCGGCACCGTCTACAGCACCAATCTGACGCCCGACGGCCTGACCGGCATCGGCACCTGGTCGCTCGACGCATTCTTGCGCGCGATGCGGCATGGTATTAGCCGCGACGGTCATCGGCTGTATCCGGCGTTTCCGTACACGTCGTTCCAGAATATTTCGGACGACGATCTTCATGCGCTGTACGCGTATCTGATGTCGCAAACGCCGGTGCGCAGCCGGCCGCCGGAAACGAAGCTGGCGTTTCCCTTCAGCGTGCGGCCATTGATGGCCGCATGGAACGGGATGTTTTTGCAGCGCACCGCGTTCAGCGCGAATCCCGCGCAAAACGCGCAATGGAATCGCGGCGCGTACCTGGTGAACGGCCTCGGCCATTGCAGCGCGTGCCACTCGCCGCGCAACGCGTTCGGCGCCGAAAAGAGCGGCGCCGCGTTCATGGGCGGCGGCCTCGCGGAGGGCTGGGAAGCGCCGGCGCTGTCGTCGCTGTCGAATGCGCCGGTGCCGTGGAGCGAGGACGAACTGTTCAGCTATCTGCGCACCGGTCACGCGCCGCTGCACGGCGTCGCGGCCGGGCCGATGGCGCCGGTGATCGGCGATCTCGCGACGCTGCCCGACAGCGATATTCGCGCGATGGCCGTCTATCTCGCGTCGCTCAATCCGCTGGAGCCGAACGCCGATCCGGCCGCGACCGCGCGCGAATTCGAACGCGCGAGCACGCCGGCCCGTGCGCCGGTGACGGCCGGCGCGCGCCTGTTCGACGGCGCCTGCGCGGCCTGCCATCACACCGGCAGCGGACCGCAGCTGTTCGGCGCGCATCCGTCGCTGGCGCTCAATACGAACCTGCACGGCGCCACGCCGGACAACCTGATCCGGGTGATTCTGGATGGGATCGACTCGCCTGCGCGGCCCGAACTCGGTACGATGCCGGCTTACCGCGACAGTTTCAACGACGCGCAGCTTGCCGAGCTGGTGTCGTATCTGCGCACGCAATTCGCGGGCGGCAAGCCGGCGTGGCAGGACGTCGCCGCCAGCGTGGCGCGCATCCGCGCCGAGCCGCGCGAACCCTGAAGCACTGACGCGCCGCAGGCCGCACGCCCGCCCGATAAAAACCAGCAATCCTTCTGATAACGGAGAAACGCATGACCACGCGCGCAGGATGGATCTCTCGCCTCATGGTGTCGACCGTGTGCTCGTTCGCCGCGCTCGGCGCGAGCGCCCAGCAGACCATCAAGATCGGCGAGATCAACAGCTACAAGGCGCAGCCCGCCTTTCTCGGGCCTTACAAAAACGGCTGGAATCTGGCGCTCGAACAGATCAACGCATCCGGCGGCGTGCTCGGCAAGCAGCTCGAAGTCGTATCGCGCGACGACAACGGCAACCCGGGCGACACCGTTCGCGTCGCGCAGGAGCTGATCGCGCGCGAGCAGGTGCAGCTGCTGTTCGGCGGTTTCCTGTCGAATACCGGCCTCGCGCTCGCCGATTTCTCGAAGCAGAAGAAGATTTTCTTCCTCGCCGCCGAGCCGCTGACCGACAAGATCGTCTGGGCCGATGGCAACAAATACACGTACCGTCTGCGGCCTTCCACCTATATGCAGGTCGCAATGCTGGTGCCGGAAGCGGCCAAGCTGAAGAAAAAGCGCTGGGCGCTGGTGTATCCGAACTACGAGTACGGGCAATCGGCGGTCGCGACCTTCAAGAAGCTGCTGACCGCCGCGCAGCCGGACGTGCAGTTCGTCGTCGAACAGGCGACGCCGCTCGGCAGCGTCGATGCCGGCGCGGTCACCCAGGCGATCGCCGATGCGAAGCCCGATGCGATCTTCAACGTGCTGTTCGGCGCGGACCTCGGCAAGTTCGTCCGCGAGGGCAATACGCGGGGCCTGTTCAAGGATCGCGCGGTGGTCTCGCTGCTGACCGGCGAGCCCGACTATCTCGATCCGCTCGGCGCCGAAGCGCCGACCGGCTGGATCGTGACCGGCTACCCGTGGTATTCGATCGATACGCCGGCCAACAAGAAATTCGTCCAGGCGTATCAGGCCAAATATCACGACTATCCGCGCCTCGGTTCGGTGGTCGGCTATTCGGCGTTGATGTCGATTGCGGACGGGATCAGGAAGGCCGGCTCGACCGATCCGGATAAACTGGCCGCCGCGTTCAAGGGGCTCAACGTCGAGACGCCGTTCGGGCCGATCGCCTACCGCGCGCAGGACAACCAGTCGACGATGGGCGCGTATGTCGGCGTGACCGGCGTGAAGGACGGCAAGGGCGTGATGACGTCGTACCGGTATATCGACGGCGCGAGCGTGCAGCCGTCGGATGCCGAAGTGAAGAAGCTGCGGCCGGCGGATTGACGCGTGGTTCGCTTGGGGGCTCGCGCGGGGTGACACCCGCGCGCTGTCACTCCCGTAAAAACTTTCTACTCCTCCGCGTCGTGCTCGGTGACAAAGCGCCTTAGATAAGCGAGCACGGCGGCTTCCATCGCGCGATGATCGGCGGTGCTTTTCGAGCCCGCGTTTTCCTCGTCGCCGAACAGCGTGGACGGCGCGTTGTGCACGTCCACTTCCTGCCCCTCGCGAAACACGCGAATCTCGTGCACGTCCTCCGCGTATTCGGCGACCCAGTGCACGCCCTCGATATGCGCTCCCGCGCGAACGTTAGCAATCTTCATGAGTTCTCTCCGATGCAGGGCGGTCGGGGCGGACCCTGCGCCGCCCGTTGTTCTCCACCATACGCCGTCGCGCGGCTGTGCGCGAGTCCCGTCGCGCCGGCCGCGCCGCCTGCATGAAGTCGAGTGCGATTCGCACTGCGAACCCGGCACGGCCGTTGCTGAATGGAAAGTCCACAGCCACAACCGGAGAACTGTCATGCCAGAGCAGAAAACCCTGAAGCGTGCCGCGGCCGATAAGCGTGCCGGCAAGTCGGCAAGTACTCAAGCGGGAGAGTTCGTGAAGGAGCAGGTCGACAAGGTGCGCGCCGGCAAACACGGCGTGCGCTCGCCGAAGCAGGCGATTGCGATCGGGCTGTCCGAGGCGCGCCGCGCGGGCGTCGATGTGAAACCGCGGAAGAAGGGCGCGACGAGCGAGGCGACCCGCCAGAAAGCGCAGAAGGACAGCGCCGCCGGCAAGCACGACGGCGCCGCGAAGAAAACCGCGAGCAAGGAGTCGAGCGCGAAGCGCTCGCGTGTCGCGACCAGCGTGCTGAAGCGCGAGAGCAAGGCGGGCGCGTCGCCGGAAGCGATGTCGAAGCAGGCGAAGTCGGCGGCGGCCAAGCGGCCCGCGGCGAGCCGTTCGGCGGCGGCTAAAAAGGCGGCGGCCACCAAGGGCGCGGCCGGTCGCTCGGCGGCCGCGAAGAAGGCCGCGCAGACGCGGGCGTCGCGCGCGCATCACTAAGGAAAACGGGCCTGCTTCTTTTACAACGCAGGCCCGCTATCTGTGACGGAGCACGTCAAGGCGCGGGGCATCCGGCAGCAGGCTGCCGCGTGCCCCGCGTTTTTATTGCACCGTCGCCAGTACTTCGCTCACCGTATTAAAGAGCCGCGCGATCTGCTCTTCATCGATGATCAGCGGCGGCGAGAACGCGAGAATATCGCCGGTAAAGCGGATCAGCACGCCCGCCTCGAAGCATTTGACGAAGGCCTCGTAAGCACGCGCGCCCGGCGCGCCGTCGCGCGATTCGAGCTCGATCCCGGCGACCATCCCGAGGTTGCGCACGTCCTTCACGTGCTTCGCGCCGCGCAGCGCATGCGCGGCCGCTTCGAACTTCGGCGCGAGATTCGCCGCGCGTTCGAACAGCTTGTCGCGGCGATACAGATCGAGCGTCGCGATCGCCGCGGCCGCCGCCGCCGGATGCGCGGAATACGTATAGCCGTGGAACAGCTCGATCGCGCCCTGCGCGCCGGCGTTCACCACCGTGTCGTGGATCGTGCGGCTCGCGGCGACCGCGCCCATCGGAATCGACGCGTTATTGATCGCCTTCGCGAGCGTGATCAGGTCCGGCGTGACGCCGAAATGTTCGCTCGCGGTCGCCGCGCCGAGACGACCGAAGCCGGTAATGACCTCGTCGAAAATCAGCAGGATGCCGTGCTTCGTGCAGATTTGGCGCAGCTTCTGTAGATAGCCTTGCGGCGGAATCAGCACGCCGGTCGAGCCGGCCACCGGTTCGACGATCACCGCGGCAATCGTCGACGCATCGTGCAGCGCGACGATCCGTTCCAGCTCGTCGGCCAGCTGCTCGCCCCACGCGGGCTGCCCCTTCGAAAACGCGTTCTGTTCGAGGTTGTGCGTATGCGGCAGATGATCGATCGCCGGCAGCAGCGCGCCGGAAAAAGTCTTGCGATTCGGCGCGATGCCCCCGACCGAAATGCCGCCGAAGCCGACTCCGTGATAACCGCGCTCGCGGCCGATCAGGCGCGTGCGCTGTCCTTCGCCGCGCGCGCGGTGATAGGCGAGCGCGATTTTCAGCGCGGTATCGACCGATTCGGAGCCCGAATTGGTGAAGAAGATCCGGTCGAGACCGGCCGGCATCAGTTCGGCGACCTTGCTGGCCGCTTCGAACGCGAGCGGGTGGCCCATCTGGAAGGTCGGCGCGAAATCGAGAGTCGATAGCTGCTGGGTGATCGCCGCGATGATTTCTTCGCGGCCGTGACCGGCGTTCACGCACCACAGGCCCGCGCAGCCGTCGAGGATCTCGCGCCCGTCGGTGCTGCGGTAGAACATGCCTTTGGCCGATTCCAGCAGGCGCGGCGCGGCCTTGAACTGACGGTTGGCGGTGAACGGCATCCAGAACGACGACAGATCGTCGATGACGGCGCGCGAATTCATGGCATCTCCTCGAAGTGGGTAGGGACGGACGTGCTCACGGCTGTTCCTGGGGACGTCCTGGATAGCCAAAACTCTAGCGCTCGCGGTTTAATGGCGGCATGCACAGTTGCTCAGGTGTGGTGCTAACTGTGCTGGCGGATTCGCGCGAACTGTAGTGGCTTCAGGGCCGCACCACCCGCCGCCCGCTATCCGCTATCCGCTCCCGCACCCACTCGACCCGGCCGCCGTCGCGGCCCATTTAGCCCGTTTATTTAGCCAGCCTCATGATCGAACTGGACCTTCATCGCGACCGCCGTGCCGCTTCGACGCTCGTCGAACAGGTCGTGCAGGGCTTCGCGCGCGCGATCGATGCGCAGTCGCTGCGCGCCGGCGCGCTGCTGCCGTCGGTGAGGCAGCTCGCGCGCAGTCACGCGCTGAGCACTTTTACGGTGACCGAGGCGTACAACCGGCTGGTCTCGATGGGGCTGGTGGTCGCGCGGCGCGGCTCCGGTTATCGCGTCGCCGCGCGTCCCGTAGCGGGCGCCGCGCCGCGCGCGGCCGCCGCCGGCTGGCAGCCGCCGAGCCTGACCGCGAACTGGCTGCTGTCGGATGTGTTCGCCGATCATTCGGTGCCGATCAAGGCCGGCTGCGGCTGGCTGCCGAGCGAATGGGTCAACGAGAGCGGCCTGCAACATGCGTTGCGCGCGCTGAGCCGGGTGCCGGCCGCGCGGCTCGGCGACTACGGCCATCCGTATGGCTTCGCGCCGCTGCGCGAGCGCGTCGCCGAACAGCTCGACCGGCTCGGCCTGCCGGTCGATGTCGGCAATGTGCTGCTGACCCAGGGGGCGACCCAGGGGCTCGATCTGATCGTGCGCACGCTGCTGCGCGCGGGCGACGCGGTGATCGTCGAAGACCCGGGCTACGGCAATCTGCTGCAAATTCTCAAGCTCGCCGGCCTCGTCGTGCATGGGGTGCCGCGCACGCTGACCGGCGTCGATACCGATGTGCTCGAAACGCTGGTCGCGCGGCACCAGCCGAAGGCGATCTTCGTGAACACGACGCTGCAGAATCCGACCGGCGCGACCTACGGCATGGCGGCCGCGTTCCGGCTGCTGCAGATCGCCGAGCGCGCGCGGATGTGGGTGATCGAAGACGACGTCAGCCGCGAACTCGCGCCGCCCGGCGCGCCGCTGTTCGCGGCGCTGGAGGGCTTGCAGCGGGTCGTGTATGTGGGCGGCTTTTCGAAGACGGTGACGCCGGCGCTGCGCTGCGGTTACGTGGTCGCCGAGCAGGCGGTGCTGCGCGAACTCGCGCGCACCAAGATGGCGGTCGGGCTGACGTCGTCGGAGGCGATCGAGCGGATTGTCGACAAGGTGCTGGTCGAAGGGCGCTACGCGCGCCACGTCGAAACGGTCAATGAGCGGCTCAAGCTCGCGCATGCGGTGCTCGAAGAGCGCCTCGACGCGCTCGGGCTCGAACTGTTTCACCGGCCGCGCGCGGGGCTGTTCGCGTGGGCGCGGTTGCCGATCGACGCGCAGCGCGCCGGCGAGGTCGCGACCGCCGCGCTCGCGCACGGCATCTGGCTCGCGCCGGGCTCCTACTTCCGGCCCGACGACGCGCCGAGCGCGTGGTTCCGCTTCAACGCGCCGTATGCGGACGACGATGCGTTGTGGCGCTTTATCGAGCGGGTCGGCCGCGGCGCGCTCTAACCCCAAACCCCCGGGACTCCTCGAATACCCGCACACGCAGATGACGTCCAACGTGCGCTGTCCCACAGTGCCGGCGGGTTCGCGTGCCTACATTTGAGACAAACCGGCTCAGCAGTGAAATCCACAAACGCCGGTCATAAACGCAGAAGCGAGCTTCGTCGCTCAAGACAATGCGTGAGTCAGGGGGAAGTATGGACTACAAAAAATACCGGTCCGTGCACGCGCTTCGGCGCGGCAACGGCAAGCGCCCGTCAGGGCAACGGGGTGTGGCCGCGGTCGAATTCGCGATCGTGCTGCCGATTCTGCTGCTGGTTCTGTTCGCGATCGTCGAGCTCGGCATCGCGCTCTACGACAAAGCGGTCATCACCAACGCGAGCCGCGAAGGCGCGCGTGCCGGTGTGGTGCTGAAAAGCCCGAAACCCACTTCAACCGAAGTTCAGACGGTCGTGACGAACTACACGTCGAGCTATCTGCTCACGTTCGGCACGCAGAATACGCCGGTCGTCACCACCACCGGTGCGCAGGGCACGTTCGGTCAGCCGCTGTCGGTGACGGTCAGCTATCGCTACACAGGTCTTGGCCTGGGCCGGGCGCTGTCGGCCTTCACGGGACCGGTCACGTTGTCCGCGACCACCGTGATGAACAACGAGTAGGAGGCCGCCATGCGCACGCGGAGCAAAAAGCGCCAGCAGGGCGCGGTGGCCGTGATGGTCGCGCTGATGCTGATCGTGCTGTTGGGGATCGGCGCGCTGGCGGTCGATATCGGCAATCTGATGGTCGCGCGCAACGAGTTGCAGAACGCCGCCGATGCCGCCGCGATGGCCGGCGCCGGCTGTCTGAAGCCGCGCAGCGAGTGCAGCAACAGCAGCGCGACGCAGCCGGACTGGACCACCGCGTCGACGACCGCGTCGACGTTTTCGACCTCCAGTATGACTAACAAAGTGCAGGGCGCGTATCTGAAGGCGAGTACCGTCGCGACCGGTTACTGGAATGCGACCGGCTCGCCGTACAGACTCGAAGCGCTGCCGTTCACGCCGGGCACTAACGATATGCCGGCGGTGCAGGTGACGATACGCAAGGACGGCTCGAACGCGAACGGTTCGGTGTCGGCGTTTCTCGGCAAGGTATTCGGCGTGCAGGTGCTGAAGGCGAGCGCGGTGGCGACCGCGGTGCTCTCGTCGCCGGGCAGTGTCGGGCCGGGTGGGCTGTTTCCGCTCGCGATGTCGAAGTGCCTGTTCGATACCTACTGGAATTCGACGACCAGTTCGCCGAAGCTGTCGCCGACTAGTGGGACGCTTGCGGGGACCAGCGTCGCTCAGGTAGCGGGACAGCCGTACTATTTTCAGATCGGCTCGTCCTATCAGTACTCGTCGTGTACAGCGGGACAATGGACGTCGTTCGATTCGAGCAATCAGTCCGCGAGCTACACGAAGGGACTGTTGACGAGCGGCAACACCACGACACTTTCGATCGGCTCTTCACCGGGCACCTGGATCCAGTCGGGCGAGGAAAATTCGGTTTTCAAGAGTGTCGATACATGCAGTGCCGCGGGCAATGGGCAATGCGCATGGGAGACGGTTGCGGTCGTGAGCGATCTGTCGACCGGTTCGTTCCAGCCGGTGGTCGCGTTTGCCTGTATTCATATCCTGAGCGCGTCGAACGGCAGCAAGCCCTACGTCCTCGTGCAGATGTCCAACGACATGAGTCACTGCGAAACGCCGGCTTCGGGCGGCGTTGGGACGAACTACGGCGCTTATACGCCGCCGCGACTGGTGCAGTAGGCACGGCCGGTACAGTACGCCGGCGCGGCCTCGTGGCCGCGCTTTCTCGGCAATTTCAACCAGCCATCCCAAGCAGCTTCAGCACGATCGGATACAGCGACCCGACCAGCAGCAACGCCATCGCGACGTTGAAAATGCGCAGCCGCTTCGGATTCGACAGCACGTCGCGCATCGCGGTGCCGAACCCCGCCCACAGGCAGATGCACGGAAAGCCGATCACGTAGAACACGATCGCCATCGCGACCACGTTCATCCCGAAGCTCTCGCTGAGGTGGATCGTGGTCGCGGCCGTCAGCACCATCATCCACGCCTTCGGATTGACCCACTGAAACGCGATCGCCTCATGAAAGCGCATCGGCCGGCGCTCGCCGTTGCGCAGCTTCATCTCGCCCGAAGTGCCGATTTTCCACGCCAGATACAGCAGATACGCGACGCTCAGCACTTCGAGCACCGTGTACAGCACCGGGAAATGCACGAACGCCTCGCCGAGTCCGATCCCGACCGACAGCATCAACAACACCATGCCGGCGCTGATTCCGGACAGGTGCGGCAGCGTGCGGCGAAAGCCGAAATTCACGCCCGAGGCCAGCAGCATCGTGTTGTTCGGACCGGGCGTGATCGACGTGACGAGCGCGAACAGAATGCCGGCGGGCAGCGCGCTGAGAGTGATGGAAAACATGGAAGGCTCCGGGATCGGCTCGGGATTGTTTGATGGCAGCACATTCTATCGATATGGCCCGGTACAGTACCTGTACGGTTTTGGGGATGGTGTCCGGTACGGAATGGGCGAAAGTGTCCGCTGGGGAGAGTGGGATCGCGCGCGTCGCGGTAGTCTCGGTAGTTAACATATGTTGCAATTATTTTTTTAATGGCAACATATGTAGACGGCTCGCGTAGAAGCCCGCAACCATCCGCAACCTGCCGCACGAATGGAGAAACCTATGAAAGTGATGAACTGGCCCGCTATCGCCGTGTTGACCGCGCTGACCGCCGCGGCCCCGGCCGCGTTCGCGCAGGACGCGACGCCGACGCTCGCGAAGATCCAGCAAAGCGGCGTGATCGCGATCGGCCATCGCGAGACCTCGGTGCCGTTTTCGTACGTCGATTCGAACAACCAGGTGATCGGCTTCTCGCAGGACCTGTGCAACAAGGTGATCGACGCGGTCAAGGCGAAGACCAAACGCGCCGATCTGAAGGTGCGCTTTATCCCGGTGACGTCGCAAAACCGCATTCCGCTGGTGCAGAACGGCACGATCGATCTCGAATGCGGGGTGACCACCAATCTCGCGTCGCGCCAGAACCAGGTCGCGTTCGCCGATACGTTCTTCGTCGCGACGACCCGTTTGTTGACGCGCAAGGACTCGGGCATCAAGGACTTTCCCGATCTCGCCGGCAAGACCGTCGTGACGAATCAGGGCACCACGTCCGAGCGCATCCTGCGCAAGATGAACGAGGACAGGAAGATGAACATGCAGATCATCAGCGCGAAGGACTACGGCGAAGGGCGCCTCACGCTCGAAAGCGGCCGCGCGGTCGCGTACATGATGGACGACGTGTTGCTGGCCGGCACCCGCACGCTGACCGCGAAGCCGGCGGACTGGATCATCACCGGTACGCCGCAATCGTCGGAAGCGTACGGCTTCATGCTGCGTCGCAGCGACCCGGAGTTCAAGAAGCTGGTCGACGACACGCTCGCGCAGGTGATGAAGGGCTCCGAACTGCAGCCGATGTACGACAAATGGTTCATGAAGCCGGTCCCGCCGAAGAACATCAGCTTCGATTTTCCGATGACGGATGCGCTGAAGCAGGTTTATGCGGCGCCGAACGATAAGGCGTTTGAATAACGGTGGTTTATGGCGGCGGCCCATAGTGGCCGACGCCGCGCGGCGCATACGGCTCGCGTTCGACGATACCGGTATTTGTATGGCAGTCCTGCGTTGCTTCCTCTATACCTGAAGAAGACGCGGTGCGCGTTTCGATTCACGACGCCGCCGCGGCGTAACTGGAATGGAGGCGCAAATGACCAGGCCCACTGAACCCGCTGATGAGAACAGGCGTTTCTTCAGCGGAATCATTCGTGGCGCGCTGCTTTCTTTCGGCATCCTGATGCTCGCCGGCGCGGCCGCTGCGGACATGCGTTCGATCACGATCGTTTCGGGCACCTACGGAGAAAACTGCGGCGCGCCGCACGGCAACCTGACGCGGGATATCGCGCGTCGCTGCAACGGCCGGCAGACCTGCGATTACGTAGTGCCCGGCGCGCGCAAGGATCACGCGACGCGTGCGTGTCCGGCGAACTTTCTCGCGCAATGGCATTGCGACGGCGGCAGCTTCCACGATGCCGCGCTGAGTCCTGGCGCGCGTTCGGGCGATACGCTCGTGCTCAGTTGCGTCGAGTCGCGCGGCGCGGGGAAATAGCGGGGCATTCGAAGCGGGGCATTCGATCCCACGCATGCATCGCGGCAAAAGAAAAAGCCGCCGCCCTCGCGGGCGTCGGCTTTTTCTCATTAGCGACGAAAAGCTTTAGCCGGTCTTACGCACCGGTGCAAAGCGCCGCTTGCCGAGCGCCGGCCGGATCCGCCGGAACCGCTCGCGCTTGTGCTCCTCTTCGAAGTGCGCGAGCGACGGCTTCACCAGGTCGCTACGCGACACGATGCCGACGAGCCGCATGCTATTGCGATCCGCGACCACCGGCAGACGTTCGAGGCCGAGCACCGCGAGGCGTGTCGCGACCAGCCGGCAAGTTTCGGATGGCAAAGCAAATGCGGGATTCTGCTGCGCGAACACATCGGCGAGCGTCAGCGCGCGCTTGCGTTCGCTGTCGTCCGCGCAGAAGCGTTCGAGCAGACCGCGCTCGGCCACGCCGATCACCGCGCCG
Source organism: Burkholderia sp. SRS-W-2-2016 (assembly GCF_001931485.1). Taxonomy (GTDB): domain Bacteria; phylum Pseudomonadota; class Gammaproteobacteria; order Burkholderiales; family Burkholderiaceae; genus Paraburkholderia. Next base: position 141,649 of record NZ_MSDV01000019.1, read on the forward strand.
TCGCGCAGTACCGGATACGCGCGGCGCAGCTGATTCGCGCCGAACAGCGTGTGCAGCGTGTCGCCGACCGTCGTGCTGCTATCGACCGCTTCGACCGACGCCGTCATGACTTCATCCACGTAATGACGCTCGAGCGGATCGACGCCGTACTCGCGATAGATGTGATAACCGCGCCGCGCGATCTTCTCGGTCATGATCGAGCGGCGCATCACCACCGCCGAGAAGCCGTGCGCGACCAGCGTCGCCGTCAGCAGCGGCAGCAGCGCATTGGCGTCGTGAGTGAGGCCGAATGCGAACACGATCGCGGTCAGCGGCGCGCCGAGCGTGGCGCCGAGCGTCGCGGCCATGCACACCAGCGGCCACAGCGCCGGTTCGCTGCCCGGCAGCCAGTGCGCGAGCACCGTGCCGAGGCCGGCGCCGAGCATCAGCAGCGGCGCGAGCACGCCGCCCGAGGTGCCGGAGCCGAGTGCGACGACCCACATCACCGCTTTTACGGCGAGCAGCAGCAACGCGACCTGCACCGCGATGTTCTGGTGCAGCAGATCGCCGATCACGTCATAACCGACGCCGAGCGCGCGCGGTTCGAGCCAGCCGCCGATACCGACGACGATGCCGCCGAGCGCCGGCCACCACATCCAGTGAATCGGCAGCTTGCCGAACAGATCCTCGACCTTGTACAGCGCGGCCGACAGCCCCGACGCCAACGCGCCCGACAACACGCCCGCGATCAGGCACGACAGCAGCGACCAGCCGTCCGGCGCGGCGGTTTGCAACGGGAACAGCGGACCGGTGCCGAAGAAGATTGCCCGTGCGAAGCCGGCGACCGCGCAGGCCACCGCGACCGGCAGGAAACTGCGCGGACGCCATTCGAACAGCAGCAGTTCGACCGCGAGCAGCACGGCGGCGACCGGCGTGCCGAACACCGCGGTCATGCCGGCCGCGGCGCCGGCCACCAGCAGCGTCTTGCGTTCCGCCGACGTGACTTTCACGCACTGCGCGATCAGCGAGCCGAGCGCGCCGCCGGTCATGATGATCGGACCTTCCGCGCCGAACGGGCCGCCGCTGCCGATCACGATGCCCGACGACAGCGGCTTGAGCACCGCCACTTTCGGCGACATCCTGCTCTTGCCGAACAGGATCGCCTCGATCGCTTCCGGAATGCCGTGGCCGCGAATCTTTTCCGAGCCGAAGCGCGCCATCATCCCGACGATCAGGCCGCCGATCACCGGCACGCCGATCACCCACAGGCCGAGCGTATTGGTGGCGGGCGAGCGCTCCGCGAACGACAGCGTGCCGAAGAAAAACAGATTGGTGAACAGATGAATCAGGTTCAGCAGTACGAATGCGGCCAGCGTGCTGACGAGGCCGATGCCGGCGGCCAGCGCGAAAATGCCGGGTAGTCGCGCGTTCGCTGAGAAGTCGCGCTTGTGTGAATCCATGCTCATATTTACTCGAGATCGATCTGTGGAATCCGGAAAGAGCCTTCGAGCGATCTCAACTCGGCGCGGTGCAATTCCGCCAGCCGTTCGAGTACTCGTTCGCCCGCTTTTTCAAGGTGTACTTCAACCTGGCGCCGGTCGGTTTCGCTGATCTGGCGGCGCACCAGATTCAAGGCCTCGCAGCGCGAGACCAACGCGACCACGCCGTGATGCTGCGCCTGCAAGCGCTCCGCGAGTTCGCCGACGGTTGCCCAGTCGCGGTCCGGATAGCCCTTGATATGCAGCAGCAGCAGATATTGCAGCGGCGTGATGCCCTCGTTCTGCGCGGCCTGCTCGGAGAACCGCTCGAAGCGCCGCATCTGGTAACGAAACTCCGACAACTGCTCGAAGTCGTTTTTATGCAGCTTGCGAGTCCGTACTTTCATGGGTATCCGCCGATCTGAGAAACGCAAAAATATATCACAGAATGATGTATTTGGGCGGACTGCGGCCCTGCATCGGAGTCGCGTGCGTTGCTTCGTTTGTCTAACTATTTACCGCTCACGCGGCGTTACGGGCCTGCGCGACGGTTTGCCGGTGCAGCCCGGAAATCAGATCGACCTGGGTGATCATGCCGACCACGCGCCCGGCCTGATCGAGCACCGGCACGTGGTGGTGGCCGAAGTTCGCGAACATCGGCACCAGTTCGGTAATCGGCGAATTCGCGTTGACGGTGCAGACATCGGTGGTCATCACCTGCCCGACGTTGCGGGTGCGCAGCGCATCGCCGCGCAGCCAGCCGTCGACGTAATCGAGGATCGGCGTCAGCGCGCCGAAACTCTTGCGCTCGACGAAGTCCGCGCGCGTGACGATGCCGAGCAGCTTCTGTGCGCCGTCGACGACCGGCAGCGCCTTTACGTTGTGCCGCTTGAACAGCTCCCACGCGGCGCCGGCGCGCGTGCCCGGCGACACCGATACGACATGGCGCGACATCACGTCTTCGCAGCGCAGTTCGTCGAAGCTGCGCGAGAACGCCTGCAACTGGGTTTCGCGCAGCAGCGAATACAGATCATCCGGATCGATGGTGAGCATTTCGTCGCGACGCTGCAGCACCGCGGTCACGTCGTCGCGCGTGAAGCCGACTCGCGCGGCTTCGTCGGCGGCTTCGCTCGGGGTTGCGCGGTCCTGGCGGCCCGCATGTGGATAGCGGTGGCCGGTCGCGGCGTGATAGACGAGCGCGCCGAACAGCAGCGCGGCCGACTGGATCAGGATCGGCTCCAGCACGAAGCGATAGCCGAGCGCATGAATGACCGGGCCGCCGAGCACCGCGGTCAGCGCGACCGCGCCCGACGGCGGGTGAACACAGCGCAATGCGAACATTCCGCTGATCGCCAGCGCCACCGCGACCGCGGCCGCGAGGGTCGGATCGCCGATCAGCTTCGCGCAGGTCACGCCGACCGTCGCCGACACCAGGTTGCCGCCGATGATCGACCACGGCTGCGCGAGCGGACTCGCGGGCACCGCGAACAGCAGCACCGCGGACGCGCCCATCGGCGCGACCAGTAGTGGAATGCTGGTGGACGGGCCGAGCAGCAGGTACATCAGGCCGCCGGTGAACGCGATGCCGAGCAGCGCGCCGAGACACGAACGCGCACGCTCGTGCCATTTGACGGTGACAGGTGCGGGAACGAAGCTGGCGAGCCAGCCGGAAAGGTGGGAGCGGGACAAGATAGGAGTGGGAAGTAGTCGATTATGCCGGGCCCGACATTACCGGGGAAACCCTGGCAACGCGAATACAGTGTGGTCATGATTATATTTCAATGTGATATAAAACGCCGCCGCGCGGCTTCGCGGGCGGCGCGACTGTCGTATATCCGTGACAGTGGACGGCAGCATCTGGCATGGGGTGGCAGTGGTAACCCGGTGATCGCAGCCGGGTAAGTTCTACCGGCCAGGGTCCGTTCTTTTCTATCATGTCGTGATATAAAATAAAGGCGGACAAACTGAAATGGATTCGTCGGCCCGTTTTCGTATCCATCTAAAAAGGAGCCATCATGATGATCACCTTTCAATCGACAGCGACCCCGGACGTCGTGATGCTCAGGGATCTCGCGCAATATCTTCTCGGCCTGATCGGTAAGCGCCTCGGCGAGCGCGGCGTAATCAGTCACGATGAATTGCCGCATGCGATCGACCGGCTGGAAGCCGCGATTACCGAAGACGCGAACGCCGAAGCGACGAGCGAAGCGTTGCATTGTTCGACCAGCAATCAGCGCGAATCGCGCAACCGGCTGTCGCAACGCGCGTGGCCGTTTCTGGACATGATGCGCGAGGCGCGCAAGAGCGACGCGGACATTATCTGGGGGCTGTAGCCCGTCTTCGGGAGTCGACGATGAAACGGCTGGCGGCGCGCCGACGTTTCGTAATCCTGCTTGTTTCGGCCTGTGTGATACCGGCCGCCCAGGTGTACGCATGCGCGCCGGGTGCGGGTGGTGACGAACCATGGCAGCACGCGCAGCGCCAATCGACGCCTCTGGCGATGTTGCCGCCGGCGTCCGCGCCGGCTTGCTGCGAAACCGTGCCGGACGGCGTGATCGGCGTCAATCGCGGCAGCGTGCTCGATCGCTTGTCCAGCGGTGGGGTGGTGCTGGTGAAATGGCCGGATGGCTCGCGCCACGACCGCTGGACCGCCCGCTCGCGGCGCGACAGGATGCCGGGCGATTCCGCGCCCGGCGGTGCGCATGTGTTCTTTCTGTGGCCCGATTCGTAGCGCCGTGGTGCCCGCCGGGCACCGAAGAGCGCCTTCAGGTGAATAGCGGCACCGCTTCGATCAACGCAAAACCGACCAGCATGCCGACCGTCGCGCCCACCAGCCGCGGATGCCATTTCTGCATGTGCATCCGGTCGAGCAGCCCGCCGATCAGAATGATGCCGAGCAACGCAAACGCGAGCAGCAGATAGCTGATTTCTAAGTCGTTGTTGATGACCATTGTCTCCTCCCGTATTCACTACGTAGCACACGAGCACCGAACGCAAGTGGCTCGGCGACCTGTCACGGTGCTTGCTTCCCGGCTACTATATATCACAACGTGATCTATATCGACTGGGGGGAATGTGCATATCCACGAATCAAAAGGCGACTTCGCCACCGATACCCGGCTTCTGCGTATCACCTTGATCGCGGCGGTGGTCGGCGTGCTCAGCACGGTCGCGGCCGATTTCCTGTTGCATCTGATTCACTTCTTTACCAACCTGTTCTTCTTTCAAACGCTGTCGATCACGGACCGCTCGCCGGCCGCTCATACGCTCGGCCTGTGGGTGATCGTGGTGCCGGTGGTCGGCGGCCTGATCGTCGGACTGATCGCGCGGTTCGGCTCCGAGCAGATTCGCGGGCACGGCATTCCTGAAGCGATCGAGGCGATCCTGTTCGGCAAAAGCAGGATGTCGCCGAAAGTCGCGGTGCTGAAACCGCTCGCATCCGCGATCGCGATCGGCAGCGGCGGACCGTTCGGTGCCGAAGGGCCGATCATCATGACCGGCGGCGCGCTCGGCTCGCTGATCGCGCAGTACTTTCATCTATCGAGCGGGGAGCGCAAAACGCTGCTGGTCGCGGGCGCGGTCGCCGGCATGACCGCGGTGTTCGGCACGCCGGTCGCCGCGGTGCTGCTGGCGGTCGAATTGCTGCTGTTCGAGTTGCGCCCGCGCAGTCTGTTGCCGGTCGCGGTGGCGTGCGCGGTCGCCGGTTTCTCGCGGCCGCTGCTGCTCGCGAGCGGTCCGCTGTTTCCGTTGCAGACCTTGCCGCTCGGCACGCTCGGGCTCGCGTCGTGCGCGCTCGCGGGACTGATCGCCGGCGCGTTGTCGTGGGGACTGTCGACGTGGCTCTACAAGGTCGAAGACGCGTTCGCACGATTGCCGATTCACTGGATGTGGTGGCCGGCGCTCGGCGGTCTCGCGGTCGGTATCGGCGGCTATTTTCAGCCGCGCGCGCTCGGTGTCGGCTATGACGTGATCGGCGATCTGCTGCTGAATCATCTGGCCATTAGCGCGGTGCTCGCGATCGTGCTGGTGAAGGCGGTGATCTGGGTGATCGCGCTCGCATCCGGCACGTCGGGCGGCGTGCTCGCGCCGTTGCTGATGATGGGCGCCGGCGTCGGCGCGGTGCTCGCTCCGGCGATGCCGGGCGGCGATCCCGCCGTGTGGCCGCTGGTATTCATGGCGGCCGCGCTCGGCGGGATGATGCGCGCGCCGATCATGGCGGTCGTCTTCGCGTACGAACTCACTCACGATGCGAATGCGTTGCTGCCGCTGTTGACCGCGGCCGCGGTGTCGTACGGCTTTACCGTGGTGTTCATGCGTCGCTCGATTCTGACCGAGAAGATCGCGCGGCGCGGTTATCACATCTATCGCGAGTACGGGATCGATCCGCTCGAACGCCATCACGTGAATGAAGTGATGACGCGTATCGTGAAGACGATCGACGCGGAGTTGAGCGTCGCCGATGCGCTGCAACAGCACTTCGGCGCGACGCAGATGCATCGCGCGTTTCCGGTCGTGCGAGCGGGGCGCCTGATCGGCATGGCGGACCGTAGCGCGCTGGCGGCCGCGTTCGAGCAGGGCCGTGGCGCGGCGATGGTCGGCGAGATCTGCGCGCAGGCCGCGCCCGAAATCGCGCTGCCGGACGAAACCTGCCGCCACGTCGCCGCGCGGCTGGCCGCGCGTGCGCTCGATCGCGTGCCGGTGGTCGCGGACGAAAGCGGCTACCAGCTGATCGGTATCGTGTCGCGCCACGATCTGGTCAAACCGTCGCTGTCGATCTTCAACGAGGAACGCGAGCGCGAACGCTTCCGGCGCTTTTCGTGGCTGGATGGGCGCGAGTCGGTGAGCGCGGAAGACCGCAAATAGTGCGTGTTTCAGGCTCTTGTGCGGCGATTCTTTATGCGCATGCAGGGCATCGGCGCAGCGCGGTATATATCATTGTTTGACATATACTCGATTAATGAATTGAGCCCGCGAAAACGGTGCAGGGAGACCCGCCATGTTGAGCTTCAAACGCATTCTTCTCTGTTACGACGGAACCCGCGAAGGACAGCACGCGTTGAAGGACGGTGCGGCGCTTGCGCAGAGTCTCGGCGCCGACGTGCATCTGCTATCGGTGATCAACAATACCGCCTGGATGCAGGGCGCGGACATTACGTCGGCGGTGCCGGTCGATTTCATCAACGACTCGGCCAAGGCGCTGCTCGACGAGGGCTTGCGCAAACTCGCCGCGCGCGGCATTCATGCAACCGGGCATATCGCGATCGGCGAGGCGCTCGAGCAGATTCCGTTTTTCGCCAATGATCTGAACGTGGATCTGGTGGTGGTCGGCCATCGCCGCAGTCATGGGCTCGCGCGCTGGTGGGGCGGCCGTCACGACGGCCTGTTGCTCGATCGCGTGACCTGCAGCGTGCTGGTGACGATGGGCGCGGCAGCGGACGTGCCGGAGGCCACGGCCAGCGCGGGGAGCGCGAATGATCTCGCGCAGGCGGCCGAGCATCATTCGTAGCGTGTCAAAAGGAATGCAGCGGCGCTCCGTTGCTTTGCAAACAGACCGTAAGCACTGCTTCAGTCACGCGGCGTGCCGTAACTGTTCCGGCACGCCGCTGTTTGATTTGCGTTGGCACGAAGGCATGAGCCGCCGGCCGAAGAGTGACGAGAGGTGACGCGCGGCGACGCGTCGCTCAAGCCGCGCCGTTCAGCTCCCACCGCCATCCATGATGCTGACGCCGCCGTCGACGAAGATCGTATTGCCGGTCATCCGCCGCGCGTACGGGGTTGCGAGAAACGCGCAGGTGTAGCCGACGTCCATGATGTCGACCAGTTCGCCGATCGGCGCGCGCGCGGCCGCTTCGCTGAGCAGCAGATCGAAGTCCTTCAGCCCCGACGCCGCGCGCGTCTTCAGCGGTCCCGGCGAAATCGGATGCACGCGGATGCGCTGCGGCCCCAACTCGTGCGCGAGATAGCGGCACGATGCTTCGAGCGCGGCCTTGACCGGACCCATCAGATCGTAGTTCGGCACGACCCGGCTCGCGCCGAGGTAGCTCATCGCGAACAGCGAACCGCCGTCGTCCATCAACGGCGCCGCGAGCCGCGCCATGCGGATGAACGAGTGGCACGAAATGTCCATCGCCTGCGCGAAGCCCGCCGCCGAACTGTTCAGCAAACCGCCTTGCAGATCCTCTTTCGGTGCGTACGCGATCGAATGGACCGCGACGTCGAGCCGGCCCCAGCGCTCGCGGATCGTGTCGAATACCGCTTCGAGTTCGCCGGGTTTGGAAACGTCGAGCGGCATTAGCAGCGATGCGCCGAGTTCTTCCGCGAGCGGCTCGACATAGGTTTTCGCCTTGTCGTTCAGATAGGTGATTGCGAGTTCGGCGCCCAGTTCGCGGAATGCGCGCGCGCAACCGTAGGCGATCGAATGTTCGTTAGCGATGCCGATGATCAGCACCTTGCGTTGCGCAAACGGCTGCGCGGACAGCTGGTCCATGCGGGTCTCTCCAGGCGGGTCGTCGGGTCGAACAACGTAGAGCGGCGCGCATCGCGTGACATTAGACGCGCGCGGAAACGGCATCTGCTGCACTGCATCAACCTGCGCAGTGTAGACGCTCGGCAGGCGGCTGACAAACGGCTATTAGGGGGTGCGAATTCGCGTGCTAAATGCAGGGCGCTGCCTTCACGCAGCGCTGTAAGCGGGCGGAAAACTCGACAGAACGCCTTGAAAACCGCGGGTTTTGGCGCCGGAATCCCACGCTTGCAGGTATGATAATGATTCTCATTAATGAGCATGAGCCGCAGCGGTCTCATGCCGTTTTCGCCGAATCATGGGGAATCTTCCAATCGTCGCGCCGGCTATTGCCGGTGCGTTGCTGTTTTATCTCGGCTCACCCGGCCAACGCTGGTTGCGCGCGCCGTGGCCGGCCCGGTCCACGCGCGTTGCGGCGGCTGTTTGCGTCGCGCTGTCGGCGGTTTGCGCGGTGCGGGCGTTGCAGCCGGCCACGTCGCTCGCGGTCGTCGCGACGACGCTGATGGCCAGCCTGACCGCGTGGCCGTTTCTCGGCGCGCTGCTAGAACGACGCCGCGCGCGGAGGGTTGCGCAATGATCCGCGCCGCATCGGGCAGCCGGCGCGCGGCCGGTTCGATCGAGCGCGCTCTGCTCGCCAAATTTATCATCGGCGTGGTCGGCGGTTTGGGGCTCGCGCTGGCGGCGAGCGCGTTGTTCGCGCGCTTCACGCCGGGCGGCCTCGACGTGTCGAGCAAATTTCACGTGACGATGTGGCTGGTGCCGCCGTTATGGATTGCGATCGCTGCCGCGTCGTTCATGTTTCGCGGCGCCGCGCGCGCATTCGGCTGGCTCGCCGCGAGCAACGTGGCCGCGTTCGCGCTGGTTCTGCTGTGTCAGCGCGTGCCTTTCTGAGCACTGTTCCGACTACCCGTTCTGAGTACTGCTTCGCACTTTCGAGCCCCGGCTTTAGCCGTTAATTCCGCGAGCGGCGCGCCGCCCGTTTTCCGTTCCGTTCAGCATGCGCAGCGACATTCTTCGCGTTTATAAAACCGTTCACACATGGACCGGCATCGTCGCCGGTCTGCTGCTTTTTATCGCGTTCTACGCGGGCGCAGTCACGATGTTCAAGGATTCGCTCAGCGAGTGGAGCACGCCGCCCGCGCTGGCCGCGTCGCCAACGGTGCCGCTCGAGCGCGCCGACGCGTTGATCGAACGCACGCTCGCCGCGCATCCGGCCGCGCGCAAGCTGTTCACGCTGACGCTGGCCGACGACGACCATGTGCGGCTGTCGTGGCAGTCCGCGCCGGGGCAGCGCTGGGACGCGTGGCTCGACGACGCGGGCCAGTTACGCACCGCGCAGAGCCGGCCTTCGGACGCCGCGCGCTTTATCGACGTGCTGCATATGACAGGCGGCGTGCCGGGCGGCTACACGTTCGGCGTGGGCGTGATGGGGGTGGTCTCGCTGCTGTACGGACTCGCGCTGGTGTCGGGTGTGATCGTGCTGCTGCCGACGCTCGTCAAGGATCTGTTCGCACTGCGTATCGGTAAGAACCTGAAGCGGATGTGGCTCGACGCGCACAACGCGGTCGGCATTCTGAGTTTGCCGTTTCATCTGGTGATGGCTTTATCCGTGGTCGCGTTCGGTCTCGGCGATTACATTTTCAACGCGCAGGACCGGCTGATCTACGACGGCACGTTGCAGGCGATGATCGTCGCGCAAAACCCGTACTTCGCAAAGGCGCCGGTCACGAAGCAGGCGGCCGGCGAACCCGCGCCGACGATGCTGCCGCCCGCGCAACTGCTGGCGAAAGTGCGCGAGCGCGCGCCGCGTTTCGAGCCGACCGCATTGCGCTACCGGCGCGCGGGCCAGCCGGGCGCGACCGTGTTCGTCGCCGGCGACGATGCGCGTTTCCTCGCGCGCGACGGCGGTTTTGCCTTGATGGACCCATTCAGCGGCAAGTTTCTGAACGCGCAATTCCTGCCGGGCGACGGCAACGGCAACAACTGGTCCGCGTCGACCAGCGCGTTTTACGCGCTGCATTTCGGCAGCTACGGCGGCGCGCCGGTGCGCTGGGGCTATTTCCTGCTCGGGCTCGCCGGTGCGTTCCTGTTCTATTCGGGCAACCTGCTGTGGATCGAAAGCCGCCGCAAGGCGCTGCGGCGCGACGGCGTCCCGGTTACGCAGCGGCGCTCCACGTTCGTGATGGCATCGCTGACGGTCGGGGTCGCGCTCGGCAGTATCTGCGGCATTTCGTTGACGCTGCTCGCGGGCAAAGTGCTGGCCGGGCGCGTCGACAATCTGCACGACTGGCATAGCTGGGTGTATTACACGGTGTTCGTCGGCGCAATCGCGTGGGCGATGCTGCGCGGCGCCGCGCGCGGGTCGGTGGAACTGCTCGCGCTGGCGACGTGGTCGACCGCGGCGATTCCGCTGGCGAGCGTGATCGGCGCATTGGTGCCGGCGAGCGGCCTGTGGTTTTCCGCCGATGCGGGGCCGCTCGGCGTCGATCTCGGCGCGGCGCTCGGCGCGCTGTGTTTCGCGTGGATGTGGCGCAAGACGCGGCAGCGGGTGGCGGCGGGGCGCAGCGATAGCGTGTGGTCGCTGCGGGCCGCGCAAGGCGGCGCTCAGGCGGAACCCGCGGCGGCGGACGTTGCCAGTGAGCCAGCGACAGAAGCCGAAGAGGCGGTAACCGATACGCAGCAGGGCCGCTGAAGTTCGAATCGGCACGCAGTCCTGAAGAATGCCGCGCCAACGCGGCGCGCCGTCCGGCTGTGCGCGCGAAGACAAAAGCAGCGGCAGCGCCAACAAGCCACCGCCACCGCGGAAGACAGAAGCGCCGCCGGGCCACGCCAGCCCCGCGGCGCCTTTTATTGCCAGTCAGTAACAGTGAAGGCCGCGCGTTCTGCCAGTTCCGCTGGCCGATGCCTTGTCCGCTGACTCGAAACACGGGCCTGCCAACGCGCAAGCCCGGTTTGCCAACGTGCAAACACCTGCAAGTTGTTCAGCGCGAACGCAACGACATATGGGTTTCTCTACCACCCAGCCGCCGCCGAAAAAAAGGCCGCCTTCAAGGCGGCCTTCGCATCGAGCTACGACAAACCAGCGCTAACCGCGCGTCAGAAATCCGTCGTCATCGACATCAGGAACGTGCGCGGCTTGCCTTGCGTCAGGTAACCGCCGGACGTCGACGCCCAGTACGACTTGTTCGCGACGTTCAGCACGCTCGCGCGGAACGTGGTCGGCTTGCCGAACAGCACGGTCGCGTAGCGTGCGCCGAGGTCGACCGTGTCCCACGTCGGGATCGACAGCGTGTTGGTCGTGTTCAGATACTGCGGACCCGTGTGCGTCCAGCGCGCGGTTACCGTCAGGCCGGTGAGCATCGGCACGTCGTATTCGGCGCCGACGTTGAAAATGAAGCTCGGCACGCCGATCGGACGCTTGCCTTCGGTGCTCGCGTCGCTGGTGTCCATCTGCGTCGCGTTGATGTAGGTCGCGCCCGCGATCAGGCGAACGCCCTTGTACGGCTCGCCGAACACCGATGCCTCGATCCCGCGATGCCGCTCGGTGCCGTCGGAGACGAACACGTTCGCACTATTCGTGAAGGTTTGCGGCTTGTCGATCTGGAACGCGGCCAGCGACGCGCCGTATTTGCCGTTGTCGTATTTCGCGCCGACTTCATACTGCTTCGAGCGCTGCGGCGGCAACGCCTCGCCGAAGTTGGCCGCGTACGACGGCGCGATCTGCCCGGCGCCGAGCGCTTCGGTGCGGTTCGCGAACACCGAGATGTTCTGCGTCGGCCGCAGCACGAGGCCGAACAGCGGCGAGGTGACCGACTCGTTGTAGTTCGCCGTCTGCGTGCCGGTGTAGCTGTAGTTGTTCGACAGAATCGACTGGTGACGCGCGCCGACCGTAAACAGCACGCGATCGTGCAGGAACCCTAACGTATCGGACACGGCGACGCTGCGCATCAGCGTGAGCGACGTGGTCTGCGGATCGGCCATGTTGCCGCCCGCGTACAGCGTCGGGGGCACCGCGACTTGCGGGGTGTTGTAGAGGCTGGTGTCGAACGAGCCGCTCATCGTGTAGGCCGACTGCGCATCGACGCGCACGATCGACGCGCCGGCGGTCACGAAGTGCGACACCGGACCGGTGTTGAAGCGGCCGCGCACGCCGGCCGTGGCCGAGCTCGCGTCTTCCTGGTGCGGCACGGTCAGGCGCGATGCGGTGGTGCCGGCGTTGCCGTAATACGGCGACGCATAGTCGCCGAACTCGTTGGTGTGGCGCACGCCGCCCGCGATATACGCGGTCCAGTTCGGTGCGAAGTCGTACTCCGCGCGCAGGATGCCGACGGTGTCCTCGAGCGAGGTATTGGTCCAATCCTGCGCGTAGTTGTGGGTGGCCGACGGCGGGGTCGGCATCGTGTCGGCGGTCACGAAGACGGTCGGGCGGCCGCCGTTCACGCGCTGGCGCTGGTACAGGAAATCACCGTACAGACGCAGTTTTTCGCCGCGCCAGTCGAGTGCGACCGCGGTCGTGTTGTCGCGGCGGTGCTCGTCGTTGACCGAGGTTTCGCCGTCGCGATTGGCCTGGTTCACGCGGATGCCGAACTGGCCTTCGCTGCCGAAGCGGCGGCCCACGTCGACGTGCGCGCCGATTTCGCCCGAGCCGCTGGCTTCGAGCGTCACGCTGGTGAGCGGCTTGTCGTCCGCGCGCTTCAACTGCACGTTGATGCCGCCGCCGATTGCGGAGCTGGCCGGCGACGCGCCGCCCAGGAACGCATTCGCGCCCTTGAGCACGTCGACGCGCTCGAGCGCCTCGGTGTTCACCATCTGACGCGGCGTGATGCCGTACAGGCCGTTCAGCGAAATGTCGTCGCCGTACAGCTGGAAGCCGCGGATCACGAACACCTGCGCGAAGTTGCCGTAGCCGTACGCGGTGCGCACGGACGGATCGTTCGCGAGCACGTCGGCGAGCGTGCGGGCCTGCTGGTCCTGGATCAGCTTGGCCGTGTAGGTGGTCATGCTGAACGGCATGTCGATGTTCTTCTGCTGGCCGAACACGCCGAAATCGCCGCCGCGCGCGACCTGACCGCCGCCGAAGGTCGGCTGCAGATCGCCGGGCAGTTCGGCCACCGAGCTGGCCTGCACCTTGACGGTCGGCAGCGTGTTGTCGGCGCCCGGCGCCGGGTCGGCCGCCTGGGCGAACGCGCCGGCCGGCGCGCTAAAGGCGATGGCGATGGCGGCGAGGATGGTGGCGCGATGCAGCGTGGCTTTGGCCGGAGCGGCCTGCGGGTGAGACGGGCGGGAAACGGACATGAATAAAAAGTTGGCGTGTCGTCGGTTGTTTTTTGCCCGGGACCATGGCTGCCATCCGGGCGGTATTGTTCTCGGCTGCGCGCGCGACAACTACGCTTAAATGTAAGTTGACAGCACGCGAACGAAAGATTGGGCGGGATTATAGTGCAAATGGGAATCATTCCTATTGCATAAATGCAACGATAAACAAAACAGATGGACAAATAAGAAATTTAGATGGGGTCTGATGTGACGGGACGGGAGATTTTTCGTATGACGATACGCGGAACGATGCTTGCTAGAACGCCTGTTAATTTTTATCGCAGGTTCACACGCATGCCCCGAATCCAGTCTACCTGTCAGCGATGGAGCGCCCGCGCGGTGCAGTTATTGCACGAATTACCGCGCGTGCTGGTCGTCGACGACAACGAAAACGCGGCCGAAGCGCTCGCGACCTATCTTTCCTACGAGGGTGTCGACGCGCGCAGCGCGAACGGTTGTGCGGCCGCGTTGCGCTGCGTGCGCAACTGGGTGCCCGACGTGGTGGTGCTCGACATCATGATGCCGGAGCGCGACGGCTACGAAACCGCGAGCGCGCTGCGCCGCTATCTGCCCACGCATAGCCTGGGCATCGTCGCGTTCACGTCGCTCGACGAGGATCACGTGAAGGAAACCGGCCGCGAGCGTCACAATTTCGACGGCTACTGCCAGAAGGGCACCGCGCCGAGCGCGCTGCTCGCGATGATCCGGGAATTCTGGCGGGAGTAAGAGGGCGAATCAGGGCGGGCGCAAAAAAACGGCGGCGGGGAGCCGAACTCCCCGCCGCCGTCGCGCGTCGCCGATTTTGGCGTGTCGCGTTCAGCTCTTCTGTGCAGCCGCGACGAAGCCGGCTTGCGCGCCGAACTGCGCGATCTGTTTCGCGACCGCATCGCCAAGGCGCTTCGCATCGGCCGACACGCCCGCGCGCTTCGTTTCCGTCACGCCATGCAAACCGGCGCCCGCGGCCGCCGCCGTCGCGATGCCGCCGGCCGCCGCGCCGACCCCGGCGGTTTCGACCACGCCGGGCATCTTGCCGCTGTCGGCGTTGGCGGTGAAGCTTTCCACCACGCGCGGCGCGCCGCCCGCCGGCTGATAGACGATCTGCACGGAACTGCTGACTTCGCTCTTGCCGGCGCCCAGGCCGATCAGCGTGCGGCGGCGGCGATTGCCGGCGTCGATCGAGTCGAAACTGCCTTGCACGATGAGCGCGTTCTGATCGGCGGGCAGCGGCGCGTCGAGGCGCACCGCGTTCAGACCGAGCGACTGCAAGCGATGGACGATTTCATCGGCGACCTGCTCGCGAACCTGCGCCGCGTCGTCGGCCTGCTGCTGCGCGGCCGACGATCCCGACAACTGCGTCTTCAGTTTGTGCAGCACGCCGCTGTTGTCGAGCTGGACCTGCTGCGGATCGGCATCGAACGCGGCCACGTAGATCACTTGCGGATGCAGCGTCGGCTGCGCGCCGGTTGTGGTTGCTGCCGCGGTGGCGGCCGGCGCGGCGGCCGGGCTGACATTGCTGATGGCCGCGCTCGCGCAACCGCTGAACAATGCGCTGCCGCAGACGAGGGCGATGCAGCTGAAACGGATGGCGTTCTTTTTGATGCTGTTCACTGAGGTCGACATGATGATCCTGGGTTCCGGTTCGAAGTAAGCGGCCGATGATCGGGCAACCGAGGGATCGTCGATCATCGGCGAAGGGATTCGCACGTGGAGCGGTTTCGATCTCATGCGTCGCTTGTTTCGTAACGCACCGGCAGCGAACGAAGTATCGACGAGCCGGCTCGCGAACTCCATTCAACAATTATTTCGCGCGATGTCACGGTGAAATGGCGCAGCGGCGGCGGGGCGCAAGCGCGCGGAAAACGCGGGAAGAGAAAGAAGCGGAAGAACAGAAGAAGCGGAAGAAGAACAGAAGCGAAGAAGCGCGGCGGCGCCCCGCGCAAATAGATCGAACGATCAGTTCAAAGCGAGCTTGACGATGCAGACGAGAACGAACACGAGCAGCGCGGCCGCAATGGCGATGTCCAGCGGATAGCGCATTCCTTCACCCTGCCCTGACGTTACGGTGCTCCTATCCTAATCACCTGACGGAAGATGAAAAGCGGCAGTGAAGCGGCTATGTGGGACAGCCAACGCAGTCCGTGAAAGCCGTATGGGGCGGGGCCGCGGGAGCGCTTCCAGCAGCCCCGCGCAGCTTACTGCACCTGAGCCGGCGGCTGCCCCGGCGGCATCGAGCGCGGCGCCTTATTCGCCGCGACCAGATCTTCCGCGAGGCTGGTACGCAGCGTCGCGATCGCCTGTTCGGGATTGGCGGGCTTCAACTGCTCGCGCGCCAGCGAGTCGTACACGTAGTGGCGCAGCATCGGGTCCTGCGTCTTGTTCAGCACGTCGTGATAAACGGCGACGATCTCGCCCTGATGGCCGTTCAGCGCATACAGGCGGCGCAGCTGTTCGAGATCGTTGATGACCGCGAAGGACGGGCTCGGCGGACCCATCATCGGCCCCATCGGACCATGCCCCGGCGGGCCGTCGCCGCGCGGACCGCCGCCGTGCTGCGCGGCGGACGGAGGAGGCGGCGGCGTGCCGTCGTCGGCGAGCGCGGCCGTTGCGGTGATGCCAAGAATCGCGACCAGCGCCGCGCTAAACAATGCTTTTTTCATGATGTCGCTCCCATCGAAACCAGCGTCGGCCCACGATGGGCCGGCACATGGGCAACGATAGACGAGCGTTCGATTCGTCGGGTTACTGAAATGCATCTGTAACTTACCGTGCCTTGCATCCGACACAAGTTCTGCCAGGGTGAGCCCGCTGGCGCAACGCGGCCGGATAGCGCATGATGGCCCATACCCCACACCAAGGAGGATTTCGCATGGACCGACCTGAAGCCGCCAATCCGTTTGGCGATCTCACCAAAATGCTGGAGCAGTTCAAGCTCCCCGGCTTCGACGTGCCCGCCATCATGGAAGCGCGCCGCAAGGATATGGAAGCGCTGGTGCAGGCGAATCAGACCGCCTTTCAGGGGATGCAGTCGCTCGCGCAGAAACAGGCCGACATGCTGCGCGCGACGCTCGGCGAGTTGCAATCGCTGACCACTCAACTGGCGGCCTCGGGCATCAAGCCGTCGACCAATACCGCCGAGCTGGTTCAGCAGAGCCTGCACAAATCGCTCGCCGACATGCAGCAACTCGCGCAGGCCGCGTATCAGACTCAGGCCGAGTCGTATGCGGTGATCGCGAAGCGGGTCGAAGAAAACGTGCAGGAACTGAAGTCGCTGCTGCAACAGCAGAAGAAGTAAGCCGCGAAATTAATCGCGCGACGCGTTCCGTTCGCTACGATCCGATGCCGCGGATGGCCACAGTGCCATCCGCGGCATTTTTCGTTTGGGGGGTGAGAGCGACCAGCGCGGCGATGCGCTTCAATCGTGCTGCTAGCCGCGCGTAGTCTGATGAATAGCCGTTTTTCGCAGATTTGTTCAGCATCCGCTTACATTGTCGAAACAACGTATTTCGCAGCCATGCGATGCACGCGCCACCCGCGAGCGTCATTCAGCCTGTTCGCTTTAAACATCGAAGAACCGCGAAACCCGCGGCAAACCACCGTCCATAAAAGAACTCCTTCACGATAATCAAACGCGATTAAACGGCATCGCAAAACGCGTAGGTTTAAATCGACCCGCAAACGATTGCCGCGCGCGATTTCGTCGTTAAAGTTTCGGCCCGCCGTTCCGTAGACGCATTCACGCAGCCCAACCGGCGTGAAGGCAACCCGGCTCAGCCGGTCAGGTGTGCGCCCCCTAGTTTTGCGTTTGTGATCGGCTCGCGGCCGGCACGGGCGTTTCACCTCGAAGGAACTCTCTTGAAACCGATGCTTATTACCCGCATTGCGTGCGCAATGCTCGGGGCGAGCTGCGCGTTGCCGTTCGCCGCGCACGCGACGCTCGGCCAGAACGCCGGCACCGTCGATGGCGATCAGTCGCGTCAGCATGCGGTTGCCCGCGTGGCGACCACGCAGCGCGCGTATTCGGTGCAGCAATTGACGCTGCCGTCGGGCACGCTGGTGCGCGAATACGTCGGCGCCAATGGCGTCGTGTTCGGCGTCGCGTGGGACGGCCCGACGCTGCCCGATCTGAAGTCGATGCTCGGTGCGTCCTTCGATGCGTACGTCGCCGCCAATGCGAGCCGGCGCGGCGCGCCGCTCGCGGTATCGAGCGACGAGCTGGTGGTGTTCTCGGGCGGCCATCTGCGCGCGTTCAGCGGTTACGCGTATCTGCCGCGGGCGGTGCCCGCCGGCGTCGACGTCAGCGTCATTCAATAACGGGGCCCATCATGAGATCCACACTGCGATCCAGATCTTCGTGGCTGAGCGTGCTCGGCGCGGCGCCGCTCGTGGCGTTGACCTTGTTGCTGGGCGCGTGCGGCGGCGGCGGCGGGGGTGGCGGCTCCGGTGGCGCGGGCACGACCAGCAGTTCGACCAGTTCGTCGGGCTCGACCGTGACCAACACATCGCCGACGCCCGAGGCGCTGGCCGCGAACGCGGTGCGCGTGACGATCGACGCGGGCGTCAGCAACGTGCCGAACATGCCGTTCGTCAGCATCACGATCTGCGCGCCGGGCACCGGCAACTGCCAGACGATCGATCACGTGCTGGTCGATACCGGTTCGTGGGGCGTGCGTATTTTCGCGTCGCAATTGCCCGCGTCGGTGAGCCTGCCGCAGCAGAAGGACGGCGCCGGCAACCTGGTCGCCGAATGCATGCAGTTCTTCGACGGCTATACGTGGGGCGCGGTCAAGCTCGCGGACCTGCAGATCGCCGGCGAAAAAGCCGCGTCGCTGCCGGTGCAGGTGATCGACCCGGGCTACGCATCGGTGCCGGCCGATTGCGCGGCGGTCGGCGCGGCGCGCAATACGCCGGCGACGTTGCAGGCCAACGGCATTCTCGGCATCGGCGTGTTCAAGCACGATTGCGGCGCGGCCTGCGTGCAGCAGGCGCTGCCCGCGACCTACTACGGTTGCGCGGGCTCGACCTGCACGTCGATCCCGCTCGCCGAAACCTACCAGGTCGCCAATCCGGTGCCGTACTTCACGACCGACAACAACGGCTCGATGCTGAGTCTGCCGACCGTGTCGGGCGGCGCGCCGTCGGTGACCGGGCAACTGGTGTTCGGCATCGGCACGCAGAGCAACAATGCGCTCGGCAATGCGCAGGTGATCGGCGTGAGCGCGTCGAACGGGACCTTCACCACGGTGCAGAACGGTACGACGTACAACCACAGCATTCTCGATAGCGGCTCGACCGGGCTGTTTTTCCAGACCTCGTCGATGGCCGCGTGTCCGAGTCCGAATAGTGCGTACTACTGCCCATCGTCGACGCAGCAATTGAGCGCGACGATCGAAGGTTTGAACGGCACGACCAGCGCGGTGAACTTCAGCGTCGGCAACGCGACGTCGATCGCGCAGAGCTATCGCGGCGATGCGGCGTTGCCGCTGCTCGCGGGACCGGCGTTCGTGGCCTCGACGGTATTCGATTGGGGCCTGCCGTTCTTCTATGGGCGCAATGTTTATGCGGCGATCGAACAGCAGGCGACGCCGGGTGGGACCGGGCCTTACGTCGCGTATTGAGCGGGTGAGCGTGAGCCGGAGCGTGCGTTAAACACGCATTGAGCGCGCCGGAAACTTTGCGAGAAGGAGTGACAAACTCCGGGTGATGCCCGCTGCCGACTGGGTCGGCGGCGGGCTTTTTTATGGACCTCGCGGATTCCCGGCGCGGGTGGTCCCCGGAGATTCAACCCTGAGGGGTCTGCCGTTCGGCCGTCGTCGACATTTCTCCGGGACGGCGCAGCATCTTGTCGACTTCGCCCGCGTGCATTTCTTCGACGTGGATCATCTGGCGCGCGAACTCTTCCAGCGCGACCGAGCGGTCCGCGACCAGCGCGAGCAGATCGCGATACAGCTGCAATGCGACGTTCTCCGCCTGCAACGACTCGCGCAGGATCGACGCGATATCGAAGGTATGCGAGTCGAGCAGCGGGCCGATCGTCAGCGACGGATACGCGCCGAGCGTCGTGATCCATTCGCCGGCCTGCTGCGCGTGCAATAGCGATTCATCGGCCTGCGCGCGCAACCACGACTGGATCGGAATGCGGCCGAAGCCGAACACCAGAAACGAATAGTGGGTGTAGCGAACCACGCCGGCCAGTTCGGATTCGAGAATCCGGTTCAGTACCGCAACCACTTCCTGCTTGTCGATCTCTGCCATTTGACGTCTCCTGTGAGGTCGGCGCGATCGGTGCTGCGTGGCCGGTATCGCGCTCGGGACGGACATTGATTAAATGTAGTCCGCTCAGGAGATCGCGCAAGGCGTAAGGCGCAAGGCGCAAGGCGCAAGGCATAGGGGCGGCCCTGAACTCGTTGCGCCAGCGCGCGCGTTACTGCGGCTTGATTTCCAGCTCGTTACTCACCGATTGCACGCCGGCCACGCCGTGGGCGACGGCGAGCGCTTCGAGAATCTGTGCCTGCGAATCGACGTATCCCAGCAACTGCACGACGCCTCGATACGTGGCCACGCTGATCGTCGCCGAACGCAGCGCCGGGTCCGCGGCCAGCGCCTGCTTGACGCGGCTGGCGAGCGTCGCGTCATCGGTGGTGGCGACTCTCGGCGGAGCGGAGCGCGGCGCGGTGGGGGAGGCGGGCGCGTCGCGCGTCGTCGTCGATTTGCAGCCGGCGGTCGACATCAGCGCAGGCAACGCGACTACCGCGACGATCAGCAAGCGGCTTGTGAAGTACTGCGTGTTTCGCATGTGGGTTGTTCCGGGTGATTCCCGACGGGACGATAAGCCCCTAGTGTAAGTGCGAGCGAATCTGCGGGTGTGTCGCGAACACCGTTTGATGCGCTCGGGTGCGAGAAGGGGCCGGCTCAGGGCGCGTCGTCGTTGAACTCGCGATGCGGTGCGCCGCGCTCTTCGGCGGCGGCCTCAGCGGCCTCAGCGGGCTCGGTGGCGAGCGGCGCGAGCGATGCGATCTTGGCGCCGGGCGCGCTTTTATTGCCCGCCGCCGCGATCACCCGATGCACGAACCGCAGCTTGTCGACCACCGGCGCGGCGAGCGTAAACGGATAGCCGTCGGCCATCCCGAGACTGCGATTCAGACTGTTCAGCGCATACGTCAGCGGAAACCAGCGCTTGATCAGATTGCCGAAGCTCGCGTCCTCGACCGGCGTGCGGTCGGTCAGCGTCGGCTCGCTCGGATCGTCGGGTAACAGCGCGAGTCCATAGGACGTCGACGTATCGAGCACGTCGACGATCAGCAGATAGTGCGCCCACGTCTCCGCCCAATCCT
Organism: Burkholderia sp. SRS-W-2-2016; assembly: GCF_001931485.1. Classification (GTDB taxonomy): domain Bacteria; phylum Pseudomonadota; class Gammaproteobacteria; order Burkholderiales; family Burkholderiaceae; genus Paraburkholderia. The sequence goes on from NZ_MSDV01000019.1 coordinate 162,276, forward strand.
CCCACGGATGCATCGTCGCGTACGCGCTGATAGTCGACGTCTGCCAGTCGGGCGGCGCGCCGTCGCGGTAGTACGCGTTCAGCGCTTCGCCATAGTCGGCGCGCTCGTCGCCGAACAGTGCGCGAAACGGTTCGAGCCAGCGCGGCTCATCCTCGATCAACCGGCTGAAGAAATAGTGGCCGGTCTCGTGGCGAAAGTGACCGAGCAGCGTGCGATACGGCTCGCCCATCGCGGTGCGGACTTTCTCGCGATGCGCGTCGTCGGCTTCGGCGATGTTCAGCGTGATCAGCCCGTTGTCATGGCCGGTCATCACGTGCGCGCCGTCGCCGCCGTCGGCGAGAAATTCGAACGCGAGGCCGTGCTCGGGGTCCGCGTCGCGCGAACGAACGTCGAGGCCGAGTTCGGCCAGCGTGTACAGCAGGCGCCGCTTCGCGACTTCGAGCCGATACCAGTACAGACGGTTCTCCGGCTCGGCCAGATTCGGAATCGTGCGGGTCAGTTGGCACGCGCGGCACAGCGTGTCGGGCGAGTCGGCCGGGATCATCCAGTTGCAGACGTTTTCGACCGCGTAGTTGTGGCACTGGCGAAACAGCGCGCCGTTCGCGCGCGGATGCAGGCTGCGCCAGCGGCCGTCGCCGGCGTCGTCGAACGCGCTCAGTTCGCGCAGGTCGGGCAGGTAGCCGAGCAGCGATTCGCAGCGTTCGCAGCGCACGTTTTCATAGAACACCAACTGCGCGCAGCGGTTGCAGTGGAAGGTTTTCATCGGGCGGGCCTCGTGAGGGCGGTGGTGGCGGACCAGACTGGGTCGCAATCCGAGTGCAATCTTCATGCCGCGGTTGCGGGCGCTCACCGCTTTAACGCACAGTATGTGCATGATCGTGCAGCGGTGGTGCGCCGGGTTGGTGCATGGAGCGAGGCGGGCTTCGGACACGGGCGGACGGAGCGCGGTGCGGGCGGGACACAGTGATCCGAAGCGGCGCAGCGGTGGCACTGGACGGCACCGAGCTGGGTGCGAACGGAGCGAGCCCGGCCAAGGCCAGCACCATCAGGCGTCGCAACACGCCGGTCACGCACCGCAGCGCATCGAGCGCTTCATACAACGCAGTCGAAGCACGGCATAGAGCTTGCTTTTTTGGCGGGCTGCCCATTTCGTCGAGGAGTCCGGAGTGTCCATACGCGTCGCGCTGCACCACGTCACTCATTACCGCTACGACAGGCTGGTGTCGCTGTCGCCCCAGGTCGTGCGGCTGCGGCCGGCGCCGCATTGCCGGACGCCGATCCTGTCGTATTCGCTGCGGGTCGAGCCGCTGAAGCACTTCATCAACTGGCAGCAGGACGCGTTCGCGAACTACCAGGCGCGGCTGGTGTTCCCCGAGCAGACCCGCGAGTTCAAGGTGACCGTCGATCTGGTCGCCGAAATGGCGGTCTATAACCCGTTCGATTTCTTTCTCGAACCGTCGGCCGAGCAGTTTCCGTTCGACTACGCGCCGGCCCTCGCGCTCGAACTCGCGCCGTACCGCGTAAAGCGGCCGATGACGCCGCGCTTCGCCGAATTCGTCGCGAGCATCGACCGCGCGCCGGCCGCCACCGCGAATTTTCTGGTCGCGCTGAACCAGCGGCTGCAACAGGAAATCCGCTATCTGATCCGGATGGAGCCGGGCGTGCAGACGCCGGAGGAAACGCTGGTCAACGCGTCGGGTTCGTGTCGCGATTCGGGCTGGCTGCTGGTCGAGACGCTGCGCCAGCTCGGCTTTGCCGCGCGCTTCGTGTCCGGCTATCTGCTGCAACTCGCGCCGGACCTGAAATCGATCGATGGCCCGAGCGGCACCGAAGTCGACTTCACCGATCTGCACGCGTGGTGCGAGGTCTATCTGCCGGGCGCGGGCTGGATCGGGCTCGATCCGACCTCGGGGCTGCTCGCGGGGGAAGGACATATCCCGGTCGCCTGCACGCCGGAGCCGGGCAGCGCGGCACCGATCTCGGGCGCGGTCGACGAATGCGAAGTCGAGTTCGAGCACACGATGTCGATCGAACGGGTGCTGGAAACGCCGCGCGTGACCAAACCGTACAGCGAGGCCGCGTGGGGCGACGTGCTGACCATGGGCGAGCAGGTGGACCGCGAACTCGCCGACATGGACGTGCGGCTGACGATGGGCGGCGAGCCGACCTTCGTGTCGGTGCGCGACCGCGATGCCGCCGAATGGAACACGGATGCGCTCGGCCCGACCAAACGCGGTTATGCGGTCGCGCTGATGGACCGGCTGCGCGAGCGCTACGGCGCGAACGGTTTCCTGCATATCGGCCAGGGCAAGTGGTATCCGGGCGAGCAGTTGCCGCGCTGGGCGATGTCGCTGTATTGGCGCGCGGACGGCGAGCCGTGCTGGCACAACCCGGCGCTATTCGCCGACGAACGCGAGCCGGGCCGCTACACGGCCGGCGACGCGCAACGCTTCGTCGCGCATCTGGCCGCGAAGCTGTCGCTCGATCCCGGCTGCATCCAGCCCGGCTACGAAGATACCTGGTACTACTTGTGGCGCGAGCGCCGTCTGCCGGTCAATGTCGATCCGTTCGACGCGCGGCTCGACGACGAACTGGAACGGGTGCGGCTGCGTCGCGTGTTCGACGCGGGGCTCGGCAGTCCGACCGGCTATGTGCTGCCGATCGGGCGCGAACAACGGATGCCAGGCACCGCGCCGCAATGGATCACCGGCCGCTGGTTCTTCCGCGATGAACGGATGTATCTGATTCCCGGCGATTCGCCGATGGGTTACCGCCTGCCGCTCGATTCGCTGCCATGGGTGTCGAAGACCGACTATCCGTATCAGCACGCGCACGATCCGTTCGCGCCGCAGGAACCGTTGCGCAGCGCCGCGCAATTGCGCGTGCAATATGACGCGCTGCGCGGCGGCGGCGCGCTGGGGCCGGATGCGGACACAACGAGCGCAAGCGCTGCGAACGGCGCACTGAAAACCGACCCGCGCCACGCAGCGGCGCTATCGCGTTCGGCCGCGGATTTACTGAGCGGAATGCCGCACGACAACGTGCTCGCGTATGCGCGTCAGCCGCACGAAGACGCGCCGCCGGCTAAGGGCCAATCGTCGAAAGACACGTTGCGCACCGCGCTATGCGTCGAGGCGCGCGACCCGAAACGCGCGGCCGGCCCGCAGGCGGAGAGCACTTCGTTCGGCAGCGGCCGCACGCTGCTGCACGTATTCATGCCGCCGCTGCCCGACCTCGACGATTATCTTGACCTGCTCGCCGCGGTCGAAGCGACGGCCGCGGATCTGAAAATGCAGGTCGTGCTCGAAGGCTATCCGCCGCCGCGCGACGCGCGCCTGAAGGTATTGCAGGTGACGCCCGACCCCGGCGTGATCGAAGTCAATATCCATCCGGCCGCGAACTGGGACGAACTGGTCGATCACACCGAGTATCTGTATGAGTCCGCTTCACACAGCTATCTGAGCAGCGAGAAGTTCATGCTCGATGGCCGCCACACCGGCACCGGCGGCGGCAATCACTTCGTGCTCGGCGGCGCGACGCCTGCCGACAGCCCGTTCCTGCGCCGTCCCGATCTGCTCGCGAGCCTGATTGCGTATTGGCATAATCATCCGTCGCTGTCCTATCTATTTTCCGGACTGTTCATCGGCCCGACCAGCCAGGCGCCGCGTATCGACGAAGCGCGCAACGATCAGGTCTACGAACTGGAAATTGCCTTTAGCGAACTGCAACGCCAGCTCGATCTGCTCGGCGGACGCGATAGCGCAACGCTGCCGCCGTGGCTGATCGACCGCGCGCTGCGCAATATCCTGATCGACGTGACCGGCAACACGCACCGCGCCGAGTTCTGCATCGACAAGCTGTATTCGCCCGATGGCCCGACCGGCCGCCTCGGCCTGCTCGAATTGCGCGGCTTCGAAATGCCGCCGCACGCGCGCATGAGTCTTGTGCAGCAACTGCTGCTGCGCGCGCTGGTCGCGCGTTTCTGGCGCACCCCGTACACGCAGCGGCTCACGCGCTGGGGCACCGAACTGCACGACCGCTTCCTGCTCGGCACCTTCGTGAAGATGGATTTCGACGATGTGCTCACCGACCTGAACGAAGCCGGCTTCGCGTTCGACGCCGCGTGGTTCGCGCCGCATTTCGAATTCCGCTTCCCGCTGGTCGGCGAGCTGACGCTGAGCGGCGTCGAACTGACGATTCGCAACGCGCTCGAACCGTGGCACGTAATGGGCGAGGAGGGCGCGAGCGGCGGCACGGTGCGCTATGTCGATTCGTCGGTCGAGCGGCTGGAGGTGCGTGTGCTCGGCTTGAACAGCAACCGTCATGTGCTCGCGGTGAACGGTGTGCCGCTGCCGTTGCAGCCGACCGGGCGCGTCAGCGAGTACGTGGCCGGCGTGCGTTTTCGCGCGTGGTCGCAGGCGGCCGCGCTGCATCCGACGATCCGCGTGCACGCGCCGCTCACGTTCGATCTGCTCGACAGCTGGAGCGGCCGTTCGCTCGGCGGATGCCAGTATCATGTCGCTCATCCGGGCGGGCGCAATTACCAGACCTTTCCGGTCAACGCCTACGAGGCGGAAAGCCGGCGGCGCGCGCGCTTCTTCGCGTCGGGGCATACGCCGGGACCGCTCGCGGTGGGCACGCCGCAGCGCAGTCTCGAGTTTCCGTTCACGCTCGATCTGCGCCGCAGTTGAAAACAATGAAGCACTGACACCACACGACCTTGGCCTTTCAATCGACTTTGCCGTTCGAAGCGTCCGCGCAGCAGGCGGACGCTTCGTCCCTGCTGCGCCTGCTGCCGGGGCATGACGGCCATTGGGACGAATTGCGCGACGCGGCCGGCGCGCTGCGTGAACCGTGGCGGCAGTTCTTCGCGCTGCTCGGCGAGGACGGCATTGCGCGGCTGGCCGAGCATCGCGCGTCGATCGCACGGCAGGTGCGCGACAACGACATCAGCTACAACGTCTACGCGGACAACGGCAAGTCGCGGCCGTGGGCGCTCGATCTGCTGCCGTTTCTGCTCGGCGAGGCCGAGTGGGCGCAGCTGGAGCGCGGCATCACGCAGCGCGCGCGGCTGCTGAACGCGATCGTCGCCGATATCTACGGGCCGCAGACGCTGCTCGAGCAGGGCCAACTGCCGCCCGCGCTGGTGTTCGGGCATCCCGGCTATCAGCGCTCGGTGAAGGGCTTCACGCCGCCGGGCGGCCAGTACCTGCAGGTCGTCACACTCGATCTCGCACGCACTTCGGACGGCGACTGGAGCGTGCTCGCGCAGCGCACCGAAGCGCCGTCGGGCCTTGGCTATGCGCTCGAAAACCGGCTGATCGTGTCGTCGCTGTTCGCCGAGCCGTTCCGCTCGCTGCGCGTGCGCCGCCTCGCGCCGATCTACTCGCAACTGATCGCGACGCTGGTGCAGGCCGCCCAGGCGACGCTGCGCGACGACGAGCGCGCGGCAGGTGCAACCGAAGCGTCGCCGCATATCGCGCTGCTCACGCCGGGGCCATTCAGCGAAACCTATTTCGAGCACACCTTTCTCGCGCGTTATCTCGGCGTCACGCTGGTCGAGGGCAAGGATTTGACCGTGCGCGGCGACCGCCTCTATCTGAAGACGCTGGCCGGACTCGAACGCGTGCACGTGGTGCTGCGCCGTCTCGACGACGCGTTCTGCGACCCGGTCGAATTGCGCGCCGATTCGACGATCGGCGTGCCCGGGCTGTTGCAGGTGATGCGCGCGGGCAATGTGATCGTGTCGAACGTGCCGGGGTCGGGCTTTATCGAATCGCCGGCGCTGCATGGATTCATGCCGGGCATTGCCGATGCGTTGCTCGGCGAAACGCTGCTGCTGCCCGGGGTGCCGACCTGGTGGTGCGGTGAGCAGGCGGCGCGGGAGCAGGCGTTCGAGCAACTCGACTCCGCGTTCATCGTGCCGACGTGGCCGCATACCGGAGCCGATGCGCCGCCCGGCATCGAGCAGGGCAGCCAGCCGCTCGCCGCGTGGCGCGAGCGGATCGAGGCATCGCCGGACGCGTTCACGATCCAGCAGGAACAGCGCTTTTCCTGCACGCCGCGCTACGACGGCGGCACGATCGGCGGCCGGCCGGCGGTGCTGCGCGTGTATGCGATCGCCGACGTCAACGGCGGCTGGCACGTGATGCCGGGCGGCTTCACGCGCGTGGCCGCCGAACGGCAACCGACGGTATCGATGCAGCACGGCGGCAGCAGCGTCGATACATGGGTGCTGTCGAGCCAGCCGAGTTCGACCTTTACGCTGCTGCCGTCGCCGCTGCAACCGGCCGACCTCACGCGCAAACATCGCACGGTGTCGAGCCGCGCGGCGGAGAACCTGTTCTGGGCCGGGCGATACGGCGAGCGCGCGGAAAACAACGTGCGCCTGCTGCGGCTGATTCTCGGCTCGCTCGAAGGCAACGACGCCGATGCGATGTTCCCCGCGCTGGTCGAACTGGCGACGTGGTGCGGGCTCGTACAGCCGGGCGATCTGGCGGCGGCGCCGGCGTCAGATGCGGCGCCCTCGTCGCGCAGCTTCGAGCGCGCGCTGGTCGCGAACCTCGCCGACAGCCCGGGCAGCGTCAGCATCAGCCAGAACCTGAATTGCCAGGCGCGCACGAACGGCGAGGTGCGCGGGCGTCTGTCGAACGATCACTGGCGTGTGATTCTCGCGGCGCGCAACGACTTCCAGGATGCATTGCAGGCGTTGTTGCCGGCGGCGGGTTCCGGTTTAGTTAGTGGTGCTGCGGGTACTGCTAGTGCGGCGGGCAGCAGCAGCGCGTTCGAGCGCTACGACCGCGTGACGCTGTCGAACGCGTTGGAGCAGTTGTCGGTGCAGCTATCGGCGATCAGCGGCGCGCAGGGCGACCGGATGACTCGCGACGAAGCGTGGCGCCTGCTGTTCGTCGGCCGCCATATCGAGCGTGTCGCGACGATGGCCGCGTTCATGCGCGGAGTCGCCGCGAACGGTCAACTGGCGACGCCGGCCGGCTTCGATCTGCTGCTGCAACTGTTCGACAGCACGCTCACGTATCGCTCGCTGTATCCGGGACGTTTCGAAGTGCCGGCGCTGCTCGATCTGCTGGTGATCGAGCCGCACAACCCGCGCGGGATCTACGGCGTGTACGAGCGCCTGCGCAGCAAGCTCGACGAAATCGCGGCGGTGGCGAGCGGCGCGCGGCATCGGCCGTTTGCGGAACTGCTGCCGCCGGTCGAGTTGTTGCCGTCGCTCGAAGCGCTGTGCACGCTCGACGCCGATGGCCGCTACAGCAAACTGATCGCGCTGTGCGATCAGATCGGCGGTTTCGCGAACGCGGCCGCGCAGGAGATCAGCGCGCGCTATTTCAGTCACGCGACCACGGTCGCCTCGCAGGTGTGGGTATGAAACACGCGCCGACCGTGCTGTCCGTTTCGCATCGGACCACTTACCATTATTCGACCTATGTCGAGACCGCCCAGCATCTGGCGACGATCCGGCCGCTCGCGTGTCCGTGGCAGCGGGTGGTGTCGCGCAGCGAGCGGATCGAGCCGGAGCCGTCGTATCTGCACAGCCGGATCGATGCGTTCGGCAACGACGTGCTGTACTTCGCGCTCGATACGCCGCACGAACGCCTGCAACTCGTCAGCGAAACGACGGTCGCGTTGACGCCGCGCTGGACCGATCTCGCGGCCGACGCGACGCCGCCGTGGGAGACGGTCGCCGACACGCTGCGGTTTCGGGTGGGCGGCGAGTTTCAGGCCGAAACGCAGTTCTGCTTCGCGTCGCCGAATATCGCGCTGCGCCCGGCGCTGCGCGACTATGCGTTGCCGAGTTTCACGCCGGGCCGGCCGCTGGTCGCCGGCGCGATCGATCTGATGCATAGGATTCACGAAGACTTCGCGTACAAGCCGTCGGCGACGCTGTTCGATACGCCGGCCGAGCGCGCGTTCGAACTGAAGAGCGGCGTGTGCCAGGATTTCGCGCAGGTGATGATCGGCTGTCTGCGCTCGCTCGGGTTGCCCGCGCGCTATGTGAGCGGCTATCTGCGCAACGATCCGCCGCCGGGGCAGCCACGGCTGATCGGCGCGGATGCGTCGCATGCGTGGGTGTCGGTGCATTGTCCGGGCAGCGGCTGGATCGACCTCGATCCGACCAACGACGTGCTCGCCGATCTCGATCATGTGACGCTCGCGATCGGGCGGGATTACAGCGATGTGTCGTTGCTGCGCGGGACAATACTCGGCGGCGGCGCGCACCGAATGGAAGTGGGGGTGACGGTGCTGGCGTTGTGAGGGCGTGCCGTGAGAAGGCGGTGGCAGTGCGGTAAGCGACACGCGTATCGAAACCTCGCGTTCTTCGGCCATAATGGCTGCCAGTCACGTTGCCGGAGTTCACACCCTCATGAAGTCTCTTTGCTTCGCAGCAGCACTCGTCGTACTCGTTACCGGCTGTACCTCGACCTCGTCGCCGGCGAACGATCAATTGACTCGCCCACCTTCGGTCGATACGGATACCTACATGCTGCATACGCCGGATGGCGCGAAGCCGGCTTCTGCTGAGAGAGCGCAGCGGCTGACTGTCGGCACCAGCTATTCGGACACGCAACTGATCCTGCCTTGGTTTCTGAACGACATTATTAACTTCGTGAACTACCGGTAGTCCGGTGCGCGGAGGCACTCGGGTAATACGATCACCTTCAGTGCCCCTTTGCCCGTAAAAAAATGGCGGTAGGCGATGAACACACTTTGTAGCTGTTGAACTTGGGGTTTGATTTAACCGCCATGGTCAGACCCGGCGCCAAGGGGCTTTGAGGGAAAGGGCGTCAGGTGGCGCGGTGTGTGACAGCAGGACGGCGAGGTAGCAGGCGCGGCGCTTTTGCTGCCCTGCGCGCCGCGTCGTTTGCGCCGCTTCTAACGCGTCTGCCGACCTGTCAGAAGCGGCGCTGGATACCGGCGGTGACACCGGTTTGCGTGTCTGCCGCGCCGCTCAGATCGCGCGACAGACTGATCGCGTTGTCGTGCCTCGCCATCGCATAGCCGCCCGCCAGATACAGCACTGTGCGCTTGGACAGCGCGTATTGCCCGCGCAGTGAGAACAGCGTCGGATCGGCGTCGCTCGCGTCCTTGATGTCCTGATGGTAGACGGCCGCGAACAGCGAGACGAACGGCGTCACGCGGTATTGACCGCCGACCCAGTACATGTCGCTACGCAGCGTCGGCGCGGAGGTGTGGAATGTGCGCCGGTAGTTTCGATAGCCCGCCATTGTCTTTACCGCGCCGAAGTCATAGCTCAGGCCCGCGTGAATGCCCTGAATGTAGTTAGTGGTATCCGCGGGGCTGACGCTGTCGCCCGCGCCGTTCCGCCGGTTGAAGGTGACGACGGCGGCGAACGATCCGTTTTCGTAACCGAGACCGAAGTCGTACTTCGAACCTGACTTCATGCTGCCGGGCACGTTGCCGAAGCCGTACAGCGCGCCGAGCTTGACGCCGGAGAACATGCCGTCGTAACGCACCGCATTGGCCGAACGCGCGAACAGGCCGTCTTTACGGCCGCCCGTCGCGCTTGACGAGGTTGCCCACGAATAGTTCGGCGCGTAACCCATCGGGTCGAACTGCAGCATGTAGTGGAAGGTGGTGGTGAAGGTGCGGCCGAGGATGATTTGCCCGAAGCGCATTTTCAGGCCGATGGTCGCGCGCCGTTCGAAGATCGCATCGGGGCCGTCGTCGAACTGACCGTTCGCGGCGTTGATGCCGCTTTCCAGCTGGAAGATCGCTTTCAGGCCGCCGCCCAGATCCTCGACACGTAGCCCCCAGCGCGAGGTGTTCTTGCCGCCCGAGACAAGACGCGTGGCGCCGCCGTCTGGCTCCGCGCGGTTCACATATTCGACGCCCGCGTCGACGATACCGTACAACGTCACGCTCGATTGCGCGTGCGCGCCTGCTGCAAAACCGGCGAGTCCGGCGCAGGTTATGCCGAGGGTTGCCTTCCTCATGCTCCACTTCATCAACAGTCTTCTGTGGGGAATGAGTTCCACCTTTCCGTCCGCTTCAGCTCGCCTGAGCGAAGGCCCAGCAGTCGTTGGCCGGGAATTCGATCCAGTGGCGGCCAGCCGCGTGCGGCACGTGGCCGAATGCGCGTAGGCGCAGCGCGCCGCAGTGGAAAAGGTACTCCCAGCGGTCGCCTAGATACATCGACGTGATGAGTTCGGCTTCGAGACGGTTCGCGCCGGGACCGTCGGCGACCTGGACGCGTTCGAGGCGGATCACCGCCTGCGCGTTCTGGCCGGCGGCGAGCGCTTCGCGCGCTTGTGCCTCGATTTGCCAGCCATCGCCGGCCAGCGTGACGCGCTCGCCGTCGACCGCGGCGACACGCGCGTCGATGCGGTTATTGCTGCCCATGAATTCGGCGGTGTAGAGCGAGCGGGGCGCGCCATACAGTTCGGCGGGCGTGCCTTCCTGCTCGATGCGGCCGTCGCGCAGCAGCAGAATGCGGTCGGACATCGCCATCGCCTCGGTCTGATCGTGCGTCACGCACAACGCGGACAGACCCAGCGACACGATCAGCTCGCGCAGCCACGCGCGCGCTTCCTCGCGCAGCTTGGCGTCGAGATTCGACAGCGGCTCGTCGAGCAGAATCACCGGCGGGTTGTAGACGAGCGCACGCGCAATCGCGACGCGCTGCTGTTGGCCGCCGGAGAGCTGATACGGATAGCGCGCGGCGAGGTGGCCGAGGCCGAGTTGATCGAGCGCGGCCTGCACGCGCTTTTTCTGCTCGGCACCCGCCACGCGCCGCAGCTTCAGCCCATAGCCGACGTTGTCCGCCACCGTGCGATGCGGCCACAGCGCATACGACTGGAACACCAGCCCGAGCGAGCGCTGCTCGACCGGCAGGTCGACGTGCGCAGCGCCGTCGAAGAACGCCCGACCGTCGAGTTCGATGCGGCCCGACGACGGTTGTTCGAGACCGGCGACCGCACGCAGCAGCGTTGTCTTGCCGCTGCCTGAGGCGCCCAGCAGGCAGACCACTTCGCCGGGGTTCAGGTCGAACGACACGCCTTTGAGAATCGGGTTGTCGCCATAGCTGAGAAAGAGGTTGTCGACCGAAAGCTTATCCATGCAGTTTCACTCCGAAGCGCAGGGCGACGCCGAGTCCGACGCCGACCATTGCGATGTTGATGACAGAAAGCGCCGCGACCTGATCGACCGCGCCGGTCGCCCAAAGCGATACCAGCAACGCGCCGATCACTTCGGTGCCCGGTGAGAGCAGATAGACGGCGGTCGAGTACTCGCGCTCGAAGATCATGAAGATCAACAGCCACGCCGCAAGCAAGCCGAAGCGCACGAGCGGCAACGTCACGTCGAGACTGACGCGCGCGCGCGTGCCGCCGACGCTGCGTCCCGCTTCCTCGAGTTCGGGGCCGACCTGCAGCAGCGCGCTTTGAATAAGACGCATGCCGTACGCGAGCCACACGACCGTGTACGCAATCCAGATGCTCCACATGGAGTTCTTCAGTTCTTTCAGGCCCGGCACGAACAGAAAGATCCACAGGAACGCGAGACCGGCGAGCAGGCCCGGCACCGCGCGCGGCAATAGCACGAGGTAGTCGAGCAGACGCGTTGCCCAGTCGTTGCGGCGATGGCCGGCGAACGCCACCAGCGAATAGAAGCCAACCGCCAGCGCACCGCCGAGCACGCCGATGCCGAGCGTGTTCAGAATCGCGCGGACCAGGTTGTCCTGTTCCAGCAGTTCGGTGAAGTTTGCGAGCGTCAACACTTCGGCGAGCCGTACGCCCTCGCCCCAGTTGGTGACGAACGCGCGCAGCGTGATGCCCGACAGTGGCACGAATACGGTCAGCGCGAGCCACAGCGCGACGATGGCGAGCGCGACCCAACGCCACGCTCCGAGCGGCAGTACGGTTTGACGTCCCGCTTTACCTTTGACAGTGACGAAGCGGCTCGCGCTTTTGAGCAGCCGGCGTTGCAGGAGCACGAGCGGGAACGTGATCGCGACGATGCATACCGCGACCGCGGCCATCAGGTGATACGAGGGCACGCCGAGCTTGTTGGTGAGCTTGTACAGATAGGTGGCCAGCACGAGGTGCCCTTCGGGATCGCCGAGCACGAGCGGCAGCCCGAACACTTCGAAGCCAAGGAAGAACACCAGCACGCCGGCGAACAGCAGCGCGGGCATGGTCATCGGCAGGCTGACGTCGAGCGCGACGCGAAATGGCCGCGCGCCGGCGACGCGTGCCGCCTCTTCGACGTCGGAGCCGAGATTGCGCAGCGCCGCCGACGAATAGAGGTACACGTGCGGCACATGCGTGAGCCCGACAATCACTGTGATCGCGAGAATCGAGTACACGGTCCACGGCGCTTCGGCGCTGCCGAACAGCTCTTTCCACCAGACCGAGTAGAAGCCGACCGGGCCGGCCGCTACCACGTAGCCGAACGCGAGCACCATCGGCGAGACGAACACCGGGGTCAGCAACAGCGGCTCGAGCCAGCGGCGACCGGGCAGGTCGGTACGCACCATCAGGAACGCGAGGATGCCACCGAGCGGAATCGAGATGAACAGCATCCCGCCCGCAATGAAGAACGAATTCTTCAGCGCAGACCAGAAGTCAGGATCACTGAAGATGAACTGGAAGCCGGTGAGTCCGAGCGTGCGCTTCGCGTCGAAGAACGGTGCGTCCAGCACGCTTTGAAACAGGATAAAGCCGAGCGGGAGCGCGACGGCGACGGTCAACACCGCGACGACGATCCAGCGCAGCACCTCCGCCATCGGCGCGAGGCCGCTGCGCGGCAGCGCGCCGATGGCGCCGCCGTCTGCCGGTGGTTGCGTGGCATCGTGGTGACCAGTTGCGCTAGTGGAAAGCATGAGTGTCCCCCTGCGGCAGGTGCGCCGCACATCGACAGGTATTCAAGGAAAGTCGGGCGTGCGCGCGTGGCGGCGTGCATGCCCTGATGTCAGACGCCGAGGATCAGCGCTTGATCGACTGTTGCCATTGCTTGAGGAATTCGAGCCGCTTCGCCTGGTCGAGATAGACCAGCAGGCCGGAGCCGATCGGGATCGGCTTGAGCGAGTCGCCGAGCTGCTTCCTCAGGCCGGCCATCGACGTGTCACCCGCCACGTCCGGGCGGATCGAGAACAGGCTCGCGTGATTCGCGAGCAGCGTCTGGCCGCGTTGGGACAGCAGGTAGTCGACCCACAGCCGCGCGGCGTTCGGGCTTTGCGCCTTCTTCGAGATCGTCACGAGGCGGCTCACCACCAGCGTGTAGTCCTTCGGGTAGACGTAGCCGATCGATGGATCTTTCTTCGTTTTGGTGAGCGCGTACGAGCCGAGAATGTTGTAGCCGATCAGGTTCTCCCCCGACGAAATGCGCTCCATCATCGCGCCTGTGCTCGATTGCAGCTTCGGCCCGGTGGCGCCCATCGCCTTCACGAGATCCCACGTGACCTGAGGATTGACACGCACATCCTGAGTCAGATAGTTGAAACCGACGCCGGACTTTTCGATGTCGTAGGTTGTGACCTTGCCTTTGAACTGCTCGGGCCTCGCCTGCAGCAGCTTGATCAGTTCGGCGCGCGTTTGCGGCACTTCGCCCGCGGGCAGCAGGCGTTTGTTGTAAACAATCGCGAGCGGTTCGTAGGTGGTGCCGTACGCCTGCTTCTGGTATTGCGCCCATTGCGGCAACTGCCGTGCTTCCGGCGATTCGTAAGTGGCCATCAGACCGTCGTTGACGAGCTTGACCTGCAGGTCCATTGCCGAGCTCCACAGCACGTCGGCGCTGGTGCTGCTGGCCGCGTTTTCGCTGATGTAGCGGTTGTACAGCTCGGTGCTGTTCATGTCGTTGTACTCGACCTTGACGCCGTACAAGCTTTCAAAATCCTTAATGAGCGGTCGCACGAGCGCGGTGTCGGTGACCGAGTAGACGATCAGCTTGCCTTCCTTTTTCGCTTTGTCGACGGTGGCCTGGTAGGCATCGGGATAACCGGCTGGAATGGCTGCCAGGACTGGCACTGCGGTAACTGCAATAGCTGCGGCGAGTACTTTTAAAGCATTGTGCATGTCTTCCTCCAGAAAGCTTGATGTTTGTTTTGCGTAAGTAAATGGTAAGTGACGTTTGCTTTCTGAATGCTTTCATCGAATGAATAAAATGCGGCACAATGGCCGAATTCGCCTCATGGATTTCCCTGGGATTCTGCTCATGCGTGTACTGCTCGTCGAAGACAATCCGATCCTTTCCCGCTCGTTGACCGATGCGCTGACCGGTGCGAAATTCACCGTCGACTGCATGCGGGATGGCGAGTCCGCCGACCATGTTCTGCGTACGCAGGACTACGCCCTGGTGATTCTCGACATCGGCTTGCCGAAGCTCGACGGCCTTGAAGTGCTGCGGCGTCTGCGGGCGCGTCGCAATGCTGTGCCGGTACTGATGCTGACCGCGCACGGCTCGTTGGAGGAGCGCGTACGCGGGCTCGATCTTGGCGCCGACGACTATCTCGCCAAGCCCTTCGCACTGACGGAGCTCGAAGCGCGGGCGCGCGCACTGCTGCGCCGCGGTCACGGCGCGGAGCCGCTGCGCGCGCAATGCGGCACGCTGCATTACGACAGCATGGATCGCGGCTTCACGCTCGACGGCGAAGTGCTGGCGTTGACGCCGCGCGAGCGTTCGGTGCTGGAGGTGCTGCTCCTACGCAATGGCCGCGCGATCAACAAGGACACGCTGTCGGAGAAAATCTTCGGGCTCGACGAATCTGTGAATGCTGATGCGATCGAGATCTACGTGCACCGTCTGCGCAAGAAGCTCGAACGCAGTTCGGTCAGCATCGTGACGCTGCGCGGCCTCGGCTACCTGCTCGAAGCGCGCAACGCATGACGCGGCCGAATCTGCGCGTGCGGGTCGCGCTGTGGTTGCTGTTGCCGGTGCTCCTGCTGCTCGCTTTCGACGCATGGCTCACGTATCAGCGTGCGATGGATGCGGCGCACGCCGCCTTCGACCGCACGCTGAAGTTTTCTCTGCGGTCGATACGCGACGCCATCCGTTTGCGCGACGGCCAGATTGAAGTCGATCTGCCGTACCTCGCGCTGGAGATGTTCGAATCGAACGACGGCGGCAACATCTACTATCAGATTCGGGAGGAGGGCGGCCGCGTGGTGACGGGCTATGCCGATCTGCCGGAACCGCGCAAGCAGCCTGCCGAGCCTTACCGCGTGCACTTCTACGACGACGTTTTTCGCGGCCGCCCGCTGCGCATCGCGACGCTCAGGCTGCCGGTGCATGACGTGCCGAGTGCGCAGACGCGAGTCGTGCTGGTGCGGGTTGGCGAAACGATCGAGCAGCGCCAGGCGTTGGCGCGCGAGATTCTGACCGGATCGCTGCAACAGGAGTGTCTGCTGGTCGTGCTGGCGCTGGGCATTGTGTGGTTCGGCGTCGCGCGAGGGTTGCAGCCGCTGAACCGCCTGTCGGCGAAAGTGGCCGCGCGTGCCGACGACGATCCGACGCCGCTCGACACGGCCGGCTTGCCAAGCGAAGTGGCGCCGCTGGTCGACTCGATCAATCAGTACATTGGCCGCACACAGTCGATGCAGTCATCGCGGCGGCGTTTCTTCAACGACGCCGCGCATCAGTTGAAGACGCCGCTCGCGGTGATTCAGGCGGAGTCCGAACTGGCGCTACGCGATATTGACGGCGTGGACGCAGACATCAATGGCGAACGGCGGCAAGGCGTGCATTTACAGCGGCTCAACCGCGCTGTGCAGCAGGCGGTGCGCATTGTCCAGCAGTTGCTGTCATTGTCGCGGCTCGACGCGGACAGCGGCTACAGAGTCCGGCACGCGGCGCTGCCTCTGCATGAAGTGGCGCGTAATGTGACGCTTGACTGGTCATCGGTGGCGCGTGCGCGTGGCATCGATCTCGGCTTCGAACAGGATGCACGGGTCGAGGTGACCGGGCAGGGCGATCTGCTTGCGGAACTGGTCGGCAATCTGATCGACAACGCAATCCGCTATTCGGGCGATGGCGCGGTAATCACCGTGCGCGTCGCGTCCGAACGCGAGCAGCCTTTGCTGCAGGTGATCGACAATGGCCCCGGTATTGCGAGCGAAGAACGTGAGGCGGTGTTCGAACGTTTCTATCGGAGCGATGCGACCCAGGCGGTCGAAGGCAGCGGGCTGGGTCTGTCGATCGTTCGGGAAATTGCGCGCGTGCATGGCGCGCTGATTGCGCTGAGCGATGCGCGCGGCGGTGGGCTGTTGGTCAGCGTCCTGTTTCCTGTGCGCAATGCGGCGTGACGGCGTACGCGTTCACGCTTTGTCACGCTTTGTCACGCCGCTTCTGTAGCAGGATATCGAGTTCGATAACCGGCCGTGGCGCCAACGTGACAAAGCCCACCAGACCAAATACCTGTTTTCGTCGCCACGACTCTCGCCTTTCCAATAGGGCTGTCTGTCGGCCACGCCTGGGGCTAGAGGCCGAGTTGATCGAGGGCAGCGGTAGTAGTGGAGGAAGCGAAGCAGCGGATAGCCTGCAGGTGAGACGCATTGAGGAGGGCGTGGTCGCGATAGAGGGCGGCCATTTTGAGTAAGCGCTTGAGGACGATGGTGTGGACAACGGAGCTGTCCTGGCCGTAATCGTCAGCGTTGGCGACAATGAGTCTGTCAATCGCGCGCACGGTTTCGAGCAAGGCCTCGGTATGGGGTGGATAGGGCTCGAAAAACATCTCGACGATAAGATCGAGGTCGTGTGGATCCAGACGGGGGTACCAGATGGCCAGGAGGCGACGGCGGAAGGTTTGAAGGTACTGGCGTCCTATGTCGTGCCGACTGGCGGTAAAACTGGTGGCATGGGACCTGTGCTCGGTGAGAACCTGGTCGACATTGGCGAGCTGGCCGCCAGCCGCCATGATCGAGGCGAGATAGTCCAGGTCTTCGGCGCTGGCCATGCGTTCGTCGAACCGGATATGGTGCTCTCGAATGAAGGAGCGCCGTACCATAAGGGTGCCGCCGCTTATCGTGTTAAGACCGTCCAGGAGGCGGGCCTTGATATTGGCGTCACCCAGCGCGCAATAGGCGACACCCTCGGGGACATCACCGAACACTCTGGCGTGTGACCCGACGGCGGCCAGCAGATCACTGTCTTTAAAGGCGGCGACCTGGGTGGCAAGCCTTGGCGCGAGAGCTCTGTCATCGGCGTCGAGGCGGGCGATGAACTCGCCTTCGGCTTCATCGAAGGCGACGTTTGAAGCGACGGTAATACCCTGGTTCTGGTCGAGGTGGATCAGGCGAATCCGCGCGTCGTTGCCGGCGGCCTGGGTGGCGACGGCCATGGTTTGATCGGTCGAGCCATCGTCCACGACGATGAGCTGCCAGTCGTCAATGGTCTGGCGTTGGATTGAGACAATCGCTTCGCGAATGAAGGGTTCCGCGTTGAAGGCTGGAATAACGACGGTGACGAGGGGGAGCGCGGATGGCATGGCGTTCTCAAGAGTTGCGGAGAATGGGGAGTGTAGGCATTGATGAACGGGATTATCAATGCCATGTATGCGAAGGAGCTGAGTGAAGGGGCAGTAAAGGATGATGGCGTTGGCATATCCGAAGCGGCGCGTCCATTGTCGATTTCATAAAGACGCTGGCGGACTGGGTTTGTTCCGCAAAGGGCGGCAAGCTGGTGAATGGTGGACAGTATCAGAGGGCACTGGGGGTGTCCGTAATTTCGTGTTCAAGGCATATGATGCTCCCCCCGAGGTCAACTACCGCTAGTTTTCGATCACGCTGTGCGCGAACCGCCGCGCACAGCGAAGCCCGGACAGACTCCAGCCCCGGGCTACCTCACCCTCACACCTGCGCCATCCCCCCATCGACGAACAGCTCGGCGCCGTTGATAAAGCTCGCCGCATCCGACGCGAGGAACGCAACCACGCTGCCGATTTCCTGCGGCTCACCGAGGCGTCCGAGCGGCACTTGCGAGGCCAGCGCATCGAACAGACCCTGGCGCGCTTCGTCCGGCACGATCCCACCGAGACCCGGCGTGCGGATCGGGCCCGGGCTGACGGCATTGACGCGAATACCGCGGTCCTTCAGATCGAGCGCCCATGAGCGAGCGAAATTCCGTACCGCGGCCTTGCTCGCGCTATAGACGCTGAAACTGGCGGTGCCCTGCACCGACGTGGTCGACGACGTCAGGATGATCGACGCGCCATCGGTCAGCAGCGGCAGCGCCTTCTGCACGGTGAACAGCACGCCGCGCACGTTGGTGCCGAAGATGCGGTCGAAATGCTCTTCGGTGATCGCGCCGAGCGGCAGCAGGTCGCCGCCGCCCGCGTTGGCGAACAGGATGTCGAGCTTGCCCGCGCTGCTGGCGATCTGCGCATACACCGCATCGAGATCGGACAGCACCGATGCGTCGGCGCGAATCGCGGTGGCGGCCGGGCCGATTGCTTCGACAGCCGCGTCGAGTTCCGCCTGGCGGCGGCCGGTGATAAATACCCGCGCGCCTTGAGCCGCCAGTTCCTGTGCCGCCGCGAAGCCGATGCCGGTGCTGCCGCCGGTGACGAGTGCAATCTTGCCGTTCAGTTGCTTGTTCATGATCTGCTCCAGTTCTTGAGTTGAATTGAGTTGAATCGGGTTGGATGCCTGCCGCGACGGTGCCGCGTTTGTCGTTCGTTGCTGCGTGTCGTGCAGTGCATGGGTGTCACTTTAGGGATTCGTCGTTTATTGATAAATAGCGAACGATGAAATGACTATCCACCCCTGTGTATAATCGGCGCGGTTCTTTCCCAACCCGAGGCTCAACATGGATCAGTTGCTGGCGATGCGCGCTTTCGCCCGCGTCGTGGAGGCGGGCAGCTTCACCCGCGCGGCCGATTCGCTCGATATGCCAAACGCGACGATGAGCAAGCTGGTGCAGGAACTCGAAGCGCATCTGGGCGTGAAGCTGTTGCAGCGGACCACGCGGCGGGTCACCGTGACGCCGGAGGGGCAGGACTACTACGCAAAGGCGACGCGCATTCTGAACGACCTCGAAGATATCGATTCGTCGTTCAACGTCGCGCGGGGCAAGCCGCGCGGCAACCTGCGGATCGACGTCGGCGGGCTGACCGCTAAAGACGTGCTGATTCCATTGCTGCCGGATTTCATCGCACGCTACCCGGAGATTCGCATCGAACTGGGTGTCGCCGATCGCGCGGTCGATCTGGTCGGCGACAACGTCGATTGCGTGATTCGCGGCGGGCCTTTGGACAACTCGTCGCTGATTGCGCGCCATATTGGCGATGCGGTGATGGTGACCTGCGCGACGCCCGCGTATCTGAAGCAGTTCGGCATACCGGCCTATCCGGAAGAGCTGAAAAACGGCCATCGATTGGTCAGCTACGTGTCGTCGCAAAACGGCAGGGCGATGCCGTTTCGTTTCGAGCACAACGGCGAGCGAATCGAGATCAAGGTCGAGCACCGGATCGGCATCAACGAAAGCAACGCGCATTTCGCGGCGGCGCTCGCCGGTATCGGCATCGTGCAAACTTTCGCGCATACCGCGAGAGCGGCGCTTCGTGAAGGATCGCTAACTGAAATTCTGGCGAAGTGGCGGCCGCCGGCCTATCCGTTTCACGTCGTCTATCCGCACAATCGCTATGTCACGCATCGCTTGCGGGTCTTTATCGACTGGCTGCTCGAATGCTTTCCCGACAAGGTACGGGGTACTGATAAACGCTAGCCGGCTTGCGTGTGCTGCTTGACGTGGTCGATGAACGCGCGCAGCTTCGGCATGATCTGGCGCCGGTCCGGATAGAACAGAAACACGCCGGGCATCATCGGCGCATACGCTTCGAGTACCTGCACGAGTTTTTGCGTCTTCAACGCCGCGGCGGCCATCGGCGCGGGTAGCTGCGCGAGGCCGACGCCTTCGATGGCCGCGCCGAGCATCGTCGAAAAATCACTGGCGATCAGCGGGCCGGACACCGCGATCTCGAGCGCGCGGCCGTGGTCGTTGAACGACCACAGCGCGAGTGCGCCGTCGGTGCGCCGCCAGCGCAAACACGCGTGCTCGCGCAAATCGTCCGGCGTGGCGGGCGTGCCGCGCGCGGCCAGATAGTCGGGACTACCAACCGCGACCGAGCGGAACGGCGGCGTCAACGGCACCGCGACCATATCGGCGGCGACGAACTGGCCGAGCCGGATGCCGGCATCGAAACCTTCCGCCGCGATATCGACCAGCTCGCGGCTGGCCGACAGCTCCACTTCGACTTCCGGATTCGCCTTGCAGAAAGACGCGATCAGCGGTTCGAGCAGCAGCGGGATGACCGCGCGCGGCACCGACAGCCGCAACAGGCCGGCCGGTCGTTGGCCGAGTCCACGCGCAACCTCGCTGGCCGCGAGCAGTTCTTCGAATGCGGGTTTCGCGCGAGCGAGAAAGCGCTCGCCGGCTTCGGTCAGCCCGACGCTGCGGGTGGTGCGCACGAACAGCGCGGCACCGAGGCGCGCTTCGAGCGCGCGCACAGCCTGACTGACCGCCGACGGCGTGACCCCGAGTTCCGCCGCCGCGCCGCGAAAACTGCGGTGCCGGGCGACGCTCAGGAATACTTCGACGCCGTCGAGTGCGCCTTGCCTGACTGTGAAGTTCTGCTTCATAGCCTGTCAACCTGGTGAGGAATAGTCGCTCGCGCGTGACGATGGTACACCTGTCATCAGCGCGTCCACAGCGGTAGATCCGCCACTCGCGCATTCCTTTCCGTGACGACCGGAGTACCCCCGACAGGAGACGATACATGTCACCGCGAGTTCTTTTTCAATTGCACCTGGTGCTGGGTTATGTGGCCTGGCTGCTGTGTTTCGGCACTTACATATGGCCGAAACTGAAGACGATGAACCCGTTCGATGCGCAACGCGCGATCGCCACCTTGCATAGCTTCCGCTTTTTCGGGCTGGTGTTTCTGCTGCCGGGTGTGGTCGGTAACGGGTTGCCGGCCGGCTTCGCGACGTTCGCCGCGTACGGCGACTTCATCACCGGTCTACTCGCGATGCTCGCGCTCCTTACCGCGCGGATCCGGCCGCTGTTCTGGTCGCTTGTCGTCGCATTCAATCTGGCCGGCGCGGTCGATCTGATTCTCGATTACGCGCATGCAATACAGGCAGATCTTCCCGCGCACGCGGGCGAACTCGGCGCGACCTACGCAATTCCGATCATTTACGTGCCCTTGCTCGTGATCACGCACGGGGCCGCGTTTTATCTGCTGCTGCGGCCGCGCTTGCGGCTTCAGACGGCGCCCGGCTACTGAGCCCGCGCGCTTTGCGTCATCCACCTGCGTTATGCTGTCGGTCGTCAAGTCGCGGCTGGCGGCCTGAACGGGCAGGTGCGAACAACCCGGCGCAATGCCGCCGGGTGTTTTATTTCACCGGCTCCTCAAGCCTTCCTGCCAGCGATTTGCGCGGCGCGTCGAACTTGCTGTCGACGCGGCCAGACGCCAGGATCATCCACTGAACCCACAGAGGTGCCGACGTGAAATACCGCATGCTATTGCTGCCGCTGGTGCTTGCCGCCTGCGCGCAAACACCGGAAGCGACCGGACCGGCTTCCGCAACGACTGCAACGACCGCCACCACCACAACAGGCGCAACAGCCGCACCAACCGCCGGCAGCGCAGCGAACGCACCGGCGGCCGCCGCCGCGAGCGCGCCCGCGCCCGCGGCGAACGGAGCCGAGCTGCTGAGCCGCTATCACTGGCGGCTCAACAACGCGATCGATAGCAAGGGCACCCGCATCGATGCGCTATTCGTGCGTCCCGATCAGCCGTTGCAACTGGACTTCAGCGCGGACCGCATGAACGTCGTCAATAGCTGCAACAACCTGGGCGCCGGCTACAGCGTCAAGAAAGGGCGTTTGCAGGTGGGGCCGATGGTGAGCACGATGATGGCCTGTCACGACGCCGGCCTCGCCGCGCTCGACGACGCGATTTCCCAGCGTCTGCGCGGCAGCCCCGCGGTCAAACTGCTGGCGCGCGACAACGCGCCGAGCCTGCAACTGGTCACCGATAGCGGCGATACGCTGAGCTTTACCGGCGTGCCGACCGCGGAAACGCGCTACGGCGGTCCCGGCGAAATCGCGTTCCTTGAGGTCGCGCCGCAGACGGTGCCATGCAACCATCCGTTGATGGCCAACCAGCAATGTCTGCAGGTGCGCGAGCGTCATTTCGACGAGCAGGGTCTCGCGAGCGGCACGCCCGGGCCGTGGCAACCGCTGAATCAGACGATCGACGGCTATACGCACACGCCGGGCATTCGCAACGTGTTGCGAGTCAAACGTTTCACCGTGAAGAATCCGCCGGCCGATGCGCCGGCGGTCGCGTATGTGCTCGATCTGGTGGTGGAGTCGGAGAAGGTCGGGCAGTAACCGTCGTCCATTACCGCAGTCTTGCCGGCAACGCTACGCACACCGTTGCCGGCGCTTCTGCGTATCGCTCGGCAATTCATTGAAGCGCGCGAAGTAGTACGCGGAGAAGCGGCCGAGATGGCCGAAGCCGAACGCGAGCGCGGTATCGGTGATGCTGCACGCCGACTCGGTCAGCAGACGGGTGCGCGCCGCTTCGAGGCGCGTGTTGCGCAGCAGTTCCATCGGCGTCACGCCATGATGGCGCCGGCACAGCACGTTCAGCGTGCGAAAACTGACCCCGGCCACTCGCGCGAGATCTTCGAGCGAGATCGGCGCGCACAGCCGCGAGTCGATGTATTCGAGTAGGACTTCCATCTGTTTCGCGCCGCCGTTGTGCAGCCGCGTGTCGGCGCCGCAACCGGCAGGCTCGGCTGATTCAATCGCTAATACGGGTGCCGGCGCCGCTTGCGGCAGCTGATGCATCAGCAGAAACAGCGCGAGATTGCGTTCGAAATGATCGCTCCACTCGGGCCGCAGAGCGCCGCTGCCGGATTGCGCGGCAATGTTCAGCAACGACTGCGTGATCAGATCCCACTGCGAGCCGAGCGATTGCGGCAGCAACCGGCCCGGCACCATCTCGAGTTCATCGTCGGGCGCGCGGCCCGCGACTTCCAGCATCAACGAGTCCGGCACTCGAACGATGAACTGCTGGGTCCCCGGCAACCAGCGCAGCCGCACGCTTCGTTGCGGCGACAACACCGCGGTGCGCCCCTCGGCGACGCTCATCACAGTGCCGTCGCATTCGATTTCCGCGCCCCCTCTCAACGACGTATGCACGAGCGTAAAGCCATCGAATGGCCGCGGCGTGACCTCGACCTCCGCACCGTATTGCAACGCGTAGATGCGCAGATGATTCAACTCCGCCTTGAATAGCGCGGTATCTGGCGCACCGTTTTTCCAATGTAGTACATGGTCGCTTAATTCACGCGCGACGTGGTCATGGCTGTCGACGGCGTTGTCGGAACGGAACAGGCAATTGCGATACAGCGCCGACAGCGCTTCAGATTTCGTTGACAAAGTCATGCCGTCTCCAATGTGGCCTGGTGCGCTTCCCGTCGCATTCCGAACTAACGGAATGCACTGTCTCAGGCCTCTTTCGCGGGCGTGAATGTCCTGTGCGGATGTGGCGATGAGCCGAGCATAGCCTCGCTGTCCAATGCGCTGAATTCGGAAAGCTACTGATATCGCCACACGGGTTGGAGCCAGTTTATGTCAGCAAGGAAAAAAGCGGACTGACCTGGATAGCTGATGTGCAATTTCTGGATAGTGCAAACCTTTCTGGATTCATACACTGCGCCCATTCATACATAGAGAACACACACCGCTGCCGCACCGACTGCGGTTTGCTTCGGGTAACCGCTAATAGCGGACCGGATAGCGAACCGAAGCGACGCGGCGACGTTCGACCGGGCTGTGCTACAGCGCGGAACAGGCTTTGAAACGGAGGAGACACCCATGCGGGAAATCAATTTGCACGCGCTCGCCGAGGACGCGAAGCTCAGCCCTTTGCACTACATCGTGCTGATCTGGTGCGCACTCATCATCATCTTCGACGGCTATGACCTCGCGGTCGCCGGCATTGCGCTGCCGTCGATCATGAAGGAGATGGGCGTCAATCCGGCGAAGGCCGGCTTCATGGTCAGCTCCGCGCTGTTCGGGATGATGTTCGGCAATATCGTGTTCGGCACGGTCGCGGATCGCATCGGCCGTCGCTGGGCGATCGCGATCTGTCTCGGGCTGTTCAGTGTGTTCACCGCGCTGGCCGGTCTTGCGGCGACGCCGGTCGAATTCGGCCTCGCCCGCTTTATCGCGGGGATCGGGATCGGCGGCGTGATGCCGAACGTGATCGCGCAGATGACCGAATACGCGCCGCGCCGTTTGCGCAGCACGATGGTCACGCTGATGTTCAGCGGCTACTCGGTCGGCGGGATGCTGGCGGCGGTGCTCGGCAAGGGGATGATCGAACGCTTCGGCTGGCCGTCGGTGTTCGTCGCCGCGGGCGCGCCGGTTCTGCTGGTGCCGCTGCTGCTCAAATGGATGCCGGAGTCGATGGCGTTTCTGATCGGCAAGGGTGAGACCGACAAGCTCGCGCGGATTGCCGGCCGGCTCGATCCGACCTACCAGCAGCGCAGCGGCGACCGTTTCGTGCTGAACCGCGCGGAGCAGAGCAAGGCGTCGATGGGTCAGCTGTTCGCGGACGGCCGCGGTTTCAGCACGCTGATGTTCTGGGTCGGCACGTTCATGTGCCTGTTCATGGTCTATGCGCTCAGCTCGTGGCTGACCAAGCTGATGGCGTCCGCCGGCTATAGCCTGGGCTCGGCGCTGACCTTCGTGCTGGTGCTGAACTTCGGCGCGATGATCGGCGCGATCGGCGGCGGCTGGCTCGCGGACAAGCTGCATATCAAGTACGTGCTGGTCGGCATGTACCTGCTTGCCGCTGTGTCGATCTCGCTGCTCGGTTACCCGATGCCGACCGCTGTGCTGTTCGTGCTGGTGGGTCTCGCGGGTGCGTCGACGATCGGCACGCAGATCGTCAATTGCGCGTACGCCGGGCAGTTCTATCCGATGGCTGTGCGTTCGACCGGGATCGGCTGGGTGCTGGGCGTCGGCCGTGGCGGCGCGATCGTCGCGCCGATCCTGATCGGCGTGCTGGTCGGCATGGGCCTGCCGCTGCAGCAGAACTTCATGGCGATCGGTCTGCCCGCGCTAGTTGCAGCGGCGGCGGTCGCGCTGATCGATCATCGCCGCTCGGCTTCGCATCAGGTCGAAGTGAGCGCGCCGGTCGCCGCGCAGCAGGCCGCGCGCAGCTAGGAGCAGCCGGTTTCAGTTTCGTCATCACGTTGACGACTCGCGCGACAGTGGTCTGCGAGGCCTGGGGGAACCACCGTCGCGCGTCGATTGCATGTACGGCACAATCCTTTCCGCCTCACGGCACCCAATAAATACACTCGAAGCAGATAGGGGACACTATGAAAATGAAATGGAGCGCGGCACTTCTCGCAGCCGCAACGGGGTTGGCTTATGGCCAGAGCAGCGTGACGCTGTACGGGATCATCGACACCGGCGTGTCGTACTACAACAATGCGGCGGCTCACGGCTCCGTTGTCGGGATGCCGACACTGACCGGCGAAGTGCCGTCGCGTTGGGGCCTGAAAGGCAGCGAGGAT
Source organism: Burkholderia sp. SRS-W-2-2016 (assembly GCF_001931485.1). Taxonomy (GTDB): domain Bacteria; phylum Pseudomonadota; class Gammaproteobacteria; order Burkholderiales; family Burkholderiaceae; genus Paraburkholderia. The sequence continues at coordinate 187,850 of NZ_MSDV01000019.1, forward strand.
CTGGGCGGCGGCCTGAAGACTTTCTTCGTACTGGAAAGCGGTTTTCAGCCGGGCACCGGGGCGCTGAACTATGGCGGCCGGCTGTTCGGCCGTCAGGCCAATGTCGGTTTGAGCAGCAGCTACGGCTCGCTGACGTTGGGCCGGCAGATGAACATGACGATGTACGCGCTCGCGAATGCCGATGTGATCGGTCCGTCGATCCACGCGCTGAGCAATCTCGATTCGTATCTGCCGAACGCGCGTAGCGACAACGCGATCGGCTATATGGGCAAATTCAGCGGCGTGACGGTCGGCGGCACCTACAGCTTCGGCCGCGATGCAGCGGGCCCGGCGGGTCCGTCGGCGACCAACTGCGGCGGCCAGGTGGCGGGCGACTTCCGCGCGTGCAAGCAGTACACCGCGATGCTCGCGTACGATTCGGCGAGCTTCGGCGTCGCCGCATCGTACGACCTGTTGCGCGGCGGCACCGGCGCGACCGCGCCGATGAACAACAGCAAGTACACCGACGCGCGCAATATCGTCGACGGTTATGCGTTGTTCGGGCCGGTGAAGGTCGGCGCGGGCTGGATCCGCCGCAACCAGTCGGCGCTCACGCATTTGCAGACCGATATGTTCTTCGGCGGCGCGACGTGGTTCGTGACCCCGGCCTTCTCGCTCGACGGCCAGGGCACGCGCTTCCTGCAACGCACGACCGGCGATCTGAACAATTTGAACTCGACGCTGGTGGTCGCGCGCGCGAACTATCTGCTGTCGAAGCGCACGACGGTCTATTCGTCGTTCGGCTATATGTTCAATAGCAGCAAAGCGGCCAATACGGTCGCGGCGGGCGGCTCGGTTGGCACCGGCATGAATCAGGTCGGCGTGATGGCCGGCTTGCAGCAGCGGTTCTAAGCGGCCGGGCCATGCCGCTGTTCGGCGAGAGTTGCCAGAACCGGAAGCCGCAACGGCTCCGGTCCCGGCCTCGGCAGCCGAGGCGGCAGCAGCGATGGCGTTGGCACCGGCGGTGGAGCGGGCGCGTTTGGGCGTCCGCTCCACCGTTCGAGTTTCTGGATTATTCGCCCGATCTTCAGTAGTCCGGTGGGATTCGGCGTACTTCTTCCGCGTTTTATCTGCGCATTTTCCGCGCGACTCCCTATTGGCAACTCATCAACTGACGTTGAAATGTACGCGGATGTCCTGCGTGCTTTCGACCGCATGCCCGTCGCGTAATGCCGGGAAGAAACGCCAGCGCCGCAACGATTCGAGCAGCAATCCATTCAGGCGCGGATTCGGCGTGGCCTGCAGTAGTTCGACGTCGACCGAGCCGTCGACGTGAATCGTGAAGCGCGCGGTCGCGACCGTGCGGTACGCCTGTTCGCGCAGGTCGTCGGGTAGCGTTGGGAGAGGCTGCGCGATTGTGCGGGCGGTGGTGGTGGAGCCGGTTGCGGTGGGTGATGCGGTTGGAGTGGTCGAAGCGGTTGAAGTGGCAGTGGAGGGTGGGGCGTTTGTGGTGGTCGACCGCGTTGTGCCTTCCGAAGGGCCAGTCGCGGGCGGCACCTCGACGGGTTCTTTGGGCGCGTGCGGTGGCGCGTCTGAAGTGACGGCCGGCTTTACTCGCTGTTCTCGCGTTGCACGTTGCGCGTCGTGACGCGCAACATCTTCCCGCACGCTGACCGGCTTTGATTTGCTCCTGGCGGGCGGCGTCGGCGTTTCTGCTGCAGGCTGCACGCGGGCCGGCGTTTTTTCCGCAGCTAGCGCGGCACCTGTCGCGCTCGGCGCGTCCATCACGACTACCCGCATATCCAACGCAGCCGCTGGCCTCGGTGCATCGCTCACACGCATCGCCAACCCCGACGACAGCACCGCGAGCACACTCAACCACAGCCCCAACGCCAGCACGAACGCAATCGCACTGCGCCGCGCGTACCCCCAGCGCTCGGAAAACCCCACGAAACAGGCCCTATTCACGATGCACGGCAATCAGAAAGTGCTCGGCGCCCGCGCGCCGCGCGGCCAGCATCGCCTGCACGACCGCGCCGTGGCCCGCATGGTCGTCGGCGGCGATCACGACGTTGCCGTCCGCGCGCAGCAGACGCTTCACCTCCGCCTCGATCTGCTCCGCGCGCACCGGCCGCCGGTTGATCGACACCGCGTCGTTGCCGTCGACCGCGATCGTCAGCGGTTCGTGCTCGCTCAGCGTTTGCGCGCGGCCGGCGGGCAGATCGATGCGGACCGCGTCGAGACGCTGCATCGCGAGCGACGCGAGCATGAAGGTCGCGAGCAGAAAGAACATCACGTCGATCATCGGAATGATCTCGATGCGGCCTCGCTTCGAGGTCCGCGAGCGGCGCAGTTTCATCGTCACGCTCCGCCCGTTTCGTCGCGCACGCGCAGCGCATTGAGGCGCGCGTTCGCGAACAGTTCGAGTTCGTCCATCAGCCGTTCGAGGCGTCGCGAGAAATAGTTGAACGCGAACAGCGCGAATACCGCGACGATCAGCCCGACCGCGGTCGCCACCAGCGCCTGCGCAACGCCGCCGGTTACGCCGACCGGATCGACGAGCCCGGCGCCGCCGAACAGCTGGAACGACTGCATCATCCCGACGATCGTACCGAGCAGTCCGAGCAGCGGCGCCGCGGTCACGATCGTCTCCAGCAGCCACAGCCCGCGGCTCATGTCGCGCTCGATGCGCGCGGCGATCGCCTGCGCCGACGCTTCGCGCAGCCACAGCGGCGTGGCCGCGTCGGGCCGCCACGCCGCCGCCATGCGGCGAAACGCGTGTTGCGGCGCGAGCCGCTCGACACCGTCAGCGGCCTGCACCGGCATATCGGGTGTATCCGGCTCGAGCAGCGCCATCGGCGCCCGCGCGAAGCGCGCAAACACATACGCGCGCTCGAAAATGATCGTCAACGCGAGCACGCCGAGCAGGCTGAGCGGATACATGATCCATCCGCCGGTGCGCAGCGCCGCGACCAATCCCGTCCATTCATCCATGATGATTCTCCGTGCGCTCGCTTAGAAGTACTTGGTGATGCCGCCGTAGACCGCGAAGCGCGGGCCGTATTGCGGCGCGCCGACGCCGATCCCGGAACCGTCGCGCAACTGGTACACGCGATTGAACGCATTGATCACGACCAGCCGCGCGTCGACCTTGCCGATCAGCGGTTCGTTGAAATGCTGGATCACGCCGAGATTCACCTGCGCGTAGACCGGCAGCCGCTCGGTATTGGCGAAGCCGCTGCGCAAGCCTGAGCCGACAATGCCGTCGAACGTGAAGGTGGTATTGCGGAAGTCGTAAGCCGCGCCGAACGACGCGGTAACCCGCTGGTCGTGATCGAGATACACCCAGTTGTCCGCGATGTAGGCGAGTTCGTCGGCGTCGAAGTTGAACTGCGCCGAGTTGATCTGCTTGCCCCGGGTGCGGCTATAGGCGAGATTCAGATACGCGGACAGGTTGCTGCTTTTGTAGTTCGCGGTGAATTCCACCCCATAGGTTTTGCCGTAGCTGTAGTTGAACGGCGCGTAGATCAGCGCGGAACCGAACTGTCCTTCGTCGAGCAGATCGCGCGCCTGCTTGTAGTACGCGTCGAGTCCGAGCGTGACGGCCGAATTCAGTTTGTGCGTGACGCCGACGTCGAAATAATGGCTGCGCTCGGGCCGCACCGGATCGTTCTGGCTCGACGGACTTTGATTAGTCGTGCCATCGAACTTCGAGATCGTCGCGCCGGACACCAGTTCGAACGGCGGCGGCGTGAAGTAGCGCGCGTAGCCGGCGTGCACGGTCGTCGACGGCGTGAGCGTGTAGAGCAGGCCGACGCGCGGACTCAACTGGCCGGCGCTGATGTACTGGTTCATCCGGTCGTAGCGCAGCCCGTAATTGAGCGTCAGACGGTCGGTGACTTTCCACTCGTCCTGCGCGTACAGGCCGTACAGGTAGCCGGTTTTGCTGCTGCTGTCGTGAATGTCGAACGGTACGTTGGAGAGCTGATTGCCGTCCTCGTCGGCGGCGAACACGCTGACGTTGTCGTCGAATACCGCGCGTTCCTGCTGGAAAAACAATCCCGCGCGAACCGTATGGCGATCGTTCAGCCGCCACGTCGTATCCGCCTGCACGCCGTTGGCGCGATTGCTGTGAAAGTTCTCCGACGCGACGCCGTTGAACATCAGGTCGCCGATCGGATCGGGATTGAACTTGGTGCGCGTATAGCGGGTGAAAAACGCCAGTTGATAATCGAACGCGGCGCCGTTGGTTCCTTGCAGCGCGATCGCCGCGAAGTTGTTCAGCTCGGACTGGTTTTCGTTCAGTTGCGACGAATCGAACGTGTCGTGACCGGCGAGTTCGAAGTTGGTCGGCAGGCCCGGCGTATTCGGAATCTGGAATTGATTGCTGGTTGCGCCGAACAGCACGCTCACGCGCGTGAGCGGATTGAGCAGATACGACAGATAGCCGAACGTATTGCCCTGGCGCGTGTGATTGTGAATCGCGGTCGCGCTCGAAGTCGGGTTCTCGATGCCGAGATTGTTCATCCCGAGCGAGCCGCTCAGGTAGTAGCTGAACGGTCCCTCGCTGCCGTACACGTCGGCGCTGGTGCGGATGGTCTGATGGCTGCCGCCGTAGACGTCGATCGAGCCGCCGTTGCCGGTGTCGCCGGTTTTGGTGCGGATATCGACGATGCCGGCCGTGCGATAGCCGTACTGCGCGGGCAACGCGCCGGTCAGCAGATTCATCTGGTCGATGATGCGGGTATCGAGCGACTGGCCGAAGCCGCTGATCGGCTCCGGAATGATGATGCCGTTGATCCGGTATTGCAGATTCGAATGCTCGCCGCGCACGTGTACCTGGCCGTACGAGTCGTTGGTGACGCCGGGCGCTTGCAGCAGCACCTGGTTGAGCGGCGTGTTCGCACCGGCCGGCAGCGTCGCGATATCGGCCTGGCTGAAGCGGTAGACGCTGCTGCCGGTCTCGGGCAACAGGCCGTTGCGGGCCGCGTTCAGACGTTGCGCGTTGACCTGCACGTCGAGCGTATCGCTCTTTTGCAGTTGCACGTCGATGGCCGCCGAAGCGCCGGATTCAGCGGTTGCGATGCGGCTACCGCTGGCAAAACCGGGCGCGCTGACGACGACCGCATAGGTGCCGGGCGCGACGCCGTCGATCGCGAAACGGCCCGCCGTGTCCGTGCTCGCGCTGCCGATTGCCGCGCCGCTCGCGTCCTGCACTTCCACTTTCGCGTGCGAAACCGGTTGGCCGGCGGGATCGGAGACCGAGCCCGTCAGGACTGCTTGAGTTGACGCTCCCCATGCGTTCGAAGCGACGGCGCAGAACAGCAGCGCCGCCTGGGCGGTCAGTGTGCGTTTTTTCATTGTTGTGGCTCGTTTGATGACGATGCGTTGATGGTTCTTTTGCGACCGGCGAAGTCCCGCCTGCCTCGTCCCCGGAGCGGGGCAAGCATGCGATCGGAAAAGTGGTGGCGTGCGCGTGCGCTGCTTTGTGCTGCCGTGTACTGATCGGCGCGAAGCAGTCGGGTGCGGTCGAACAACGCGAGAGATGTTATAACATAACATTCACGGCTGACAAGCCTTTGGCACGGGCTGGGGACGACCGGCGAATCACGAGCGTCGATGCGTCAGCGCGAAGCCGCCGCAAAAAAACTTGAATGCGTGCATATGCACATCTATGCTTCGTCGCATGAACCGTCCTCTCTCCTACGACGAATGCAACTGCTTCGCGCTGCGCCAGGCGGCGCGGCACGTCACGCAGATCTACGAGCGCCATCTGGGCGGCGTCGGCCTGACGGCCGCGCAATTCACGATCCTTGCAAAGCTCGCGCGCACGCCGAATCAACCGATCGCCGACCTCGCCGACTCGATGGTGATGGAGCGCACCACGCTGGTCCGCGCGATGAAGCCGTTGCAGCGCGACGGCCTGGTCGCCGCCGAGCCGGCGGAGCACGACGGCCGCACGCTGCTGTTCAGCCTGACGGAGCAGGGCGAGACGCGCTTCGATCAGGCGGCGATCGCATGGCGAGCCGCGCAGGAAGAGTTCGAAACGAAGTTCGGAAGCGCGCGCGCGAAGACGCTGCGCGCCGAGTTGTTCAGCATCACCGATTAAACCGGTGCGCGCAGACCCGCCGCGGCGGGTTTTGTTGCGCCGCCTGATGTGCATATGCACTGACGAACCCAGGACGTACCGCAACATGGAAGCGCTGTTCGACGACGACTGCTTTGCGATCCGCCAGGCCGCGCGCCACGTATCGCAGCTTTACGACCGGCATCTGTCGAAGGTCGGGCTGACGATCACGCAATTCTCGCTGCTGGGCCGGCTTAAACGCGTCGGTCCGATGACGATGAAGCAGATCGCCGAACAGATGCGCATGCAGCGCACCACGCTGGTTCGCACGATCCAGCCGCTGCGGCGCGATGGACTGGTGACGAGCGACGCGCTCGGCGCCGATGCGCGCACGCTGCTGATCTCGCTGACGGCCGCCGGCGAGCAGCGCCTGAGCGCGGGCCGTGCGCACTGGTATGCGGCGCAGGCGGAATTCGAAGACCGCTTCGGCGAACAGCGCGCGGCCGCGTTGCGCAGCGAGTTGTTTGCGATCACTAAAGATTCGCTGTGAACGGGCGGTAGTACAAACAGAACATCAACAGAACACGAGCGGAACACCAGCAGGACATAAGCAGTGGAGGCCGGCGCCGCGCGCCGTTTTTTTCAACCTGAAGAGTGCATACGCACATATCGACACCATGTCCACCACCCCTTCGACCGTCGCGCCGCCGAGCGCGCTGCAACCCGCCCGTCAGGCGCGCCGTATCCCGTGGATGCTGCTCGCGGTCCTGACGGTTCTCGTCGCGCTGGCGCTCGCGCTGTCGTACTGGTTTTTCGTCGGCCGCCTGATCGAGACCACCGACGACGCGTACGTCGGCGGCGACGTCACCGTGATGGCGCCGAAAGTGAACGGCTTCGTCACCGACGTGCTGGTGCGCGACAACGAGTTCGTGCACGCGAACCAGGTGCTGATCCGGCTCGACGCCCGCGATTACGACGCGCGCCTCGCGCAGGCCAATGCCGAGGTCGAGAGCGCGCGGGCGTCGGTCACCGAACTCGAAGCGAAGAAGGCGCTGCAACTGGCGTCGATCAGCGAGCGGGCCGCCGAGGTCCGCGCATCGGGCGCGGAGTTGACGCGCAGCGCCGCCGATCAGACCCGCTACCGCGAACTGGTCAAGGACGACGCGGTATCGAATCAGGTGGTCGAGCGCGCGGATGCCGATCTGAGCAAGGCGCGCGCGGCGGTCGATCGCAGCGGCGCGGCGCTGCTCGCCGCGCAACGCCAGATCGCGGTGCTCGATGCGCAGATCGGCGACGCGAAAGCGCGCATCGCGACCGCCGAGGCCGCGCAGCGCGTCGCCGCGCTGAACGTCGAGTACACGACGATTCGCGCGCCGATCGACGGCTATGTCGGCAATCGCAGCGCGCGGGTCGGGCTGCTCGCGAATACCGGCGTGTCGCTGCTGACGGTGGTGCCGGCGAGCGGCCTGTGGATCGACGCGAACTTCAAGGAAGACCAGCTGAAGAAGATGCGCGCGGGCGACAGCGTCGATGTCGAACTCGATGCGTCGAGCCGCGCGCTGCATGGCGTGGTGGAAAGCCTCGCGCCGGCGACCGGCGCGACCTTCAGCGTGCTGCCGGCGGAAAACGCGACCGGCAACTTCACGAAGATCGTGCAGCGCGTGCCGGTGCGGGTGCGCCTCGACGTGCCGCGCGATATGCAGGGCGTGCTGCGCCCGGGGTTGTCCGCGACGGTGAAGGTGCACGTCGATTCGGGCAATGCCGCCAGTAACCCCACCTCGCGCGGATGAACCGATCATGACGACCGCTACCGGCAGTCTCGCGGGCAATCGGCCCACCAACGCGCCCACCAACGCGCCCGCCACCGCAGCCGCCCACCTCACCGACAACCCCGCCGACCAGCCGACCCGCACCAAGGTATTCGCGTTCGCGCTGATGTGCGTCGGCTTCTTCATGGCGACGCTCGATATCCAGATCGTCGCGTCGTCGCTGCGCGATATCGGCGGCGGCCTGTCCGCGAGCCAGGACGAGTTGTCGTGGGTGCAGACCTCGTATCTGATCGCCGAGATCATCGTGATTCCGATGTCGGGCTGGCTCACGCGGGTGTTTTCGACGCGCTGGCTGTTCACGTTTTCCGCGTTCGGCTTCACGGTCACCAGCATGCTGTGCGGCCTCGCGTGGGACATCAACTCGATGATCCTGTTTCGCGGTCTGCAAGGCGCGCTCGGCGCCGCGATGATTCCGACCGTGTTCACCACCGCGTTCGTGCTGTTTCCCGGCAAGCAGCGGCTGATCGCCTCGACGACGATCGGCGCGCTCGCGTCGCTCGCGCCGACCATCGGTCCGGTGATCGGCGGCTGGATCACGTCGCAATGGTCGTGGCACTGGCTGTTCTATCTGAACCTGGTGCCGGGCGTGGCGGTGACGCTGCTGGTGCCGAAGTACGTGCATATCGACAAGGTCGATCTGTCGTTGCTGAAGAAGGGCGATTACCTGGGGATCCTGCTGATGTCGGGCTTTCTCGGCTGCCTCGAATACGTGCTCGAAGAAGGCCCGCGCAAGAACTGGTTCGGCGACGATGTGATTGTGATATGCGCGTGGGTCGCGGCGATCTGCGGATTTCTGTTTTTCGTTCATGCGTTCACCGCGAAGGAACCGATCGTCGATCTGCGCGCGCTCGCGGTGCGCAACTTCGGGATCGGCAGTCTGCTGTCGTTCATTACCGGCATCGGGATCTTCTGCACGGTGTTTCTGACGCCGGTGTTTCTGGCCCGCGTGCGCGGCTTCGATTCGTTGCAGATCGGCCTCGCGTTGCTGTCGGTCGGCTGTTTCCAGTTGCTCGCGCTGGGCGCGTATTCGACGCTCGCGCGCTTTGTCGATATGCGCAAGCTGATGGTGTTCGGGCTCGTGCTGTTCGGCATCGGCTGCTATTTGTACGTACCGCTGACGAATCAATGGGGCTGGCAGCAGTTGCTGATTCCGCAGGCGTTGCGCGGGATCGGTCAGCAGTTCTGCATTCCGCCGATCGTCACGATGGCGCTCGGTGCGTTGCCGCCGTCGCGGCTGCGCTCCGCGAGCGGCCTGTTCAATCTGATGCGCAATCTCGGCGGCGCGATCGGCATCGCGGTCAGTAGCACGATGCTGAACGACCGCCTGAATCTGCACTACGAACGGCTCGACGAGCATCTGAACGCCGGTCGTCCGGCGGTCGAAGCGCTGCTGCACAAACAGGCCGGTTATCTCGCGGCACTCGGCGGCAACGCACTCGATGCGGCCCACGCGGGACTCGCCGAACTGCATGCGCTGCTGATGCGCGAAGCGCTGGTGCAGGCGTTTTCCGATGCGTTTCTCGCGGTGTCGCTGTGCTTCGTGGTCGGCCTGGTGAGCGTGCTGTTTTCGCGGCCGTTTGGCAATACAGCGCCGCCGCCGGATGCCCATTAAACCGAGCCGGGAGCTCAACATGAAACGAATAGTGATGAAACTGGCGGCGAGCGCCGCATTGCTGGCGCTCGCGGCCTGCGCGGTGCAGCCGGCCACCCACGCGGATTTACCGCATACGGTGCAGACGCTGGCGCCGGCCGCGTGGAGCGTCGACGCGCCGCAAGACAACGTGAGCGCGGATGCCTGGTGGAACCAGTTCGGCGACCCGCGGATGCATCAGCTGGTCGAGTCGGTGTTGCTCGGCAATCTCGACGTGCAGGCCGCCATCGAACGCGTGAAGCAGGCGCAGGACGTGGTCACGCAGAATCGCGCGGCATTGCTGCCTGAATTGAATGCGAATGCGGGCGCATCGACCGAACGGCAGAACACGCCGCCGCCGCTCGGTTATGTGCGCCAGGCCGGCTTCGGTCTGGCCGCCAGCTGGACGCCCGATGTATTCGGCGGCGAACGTCTCGCGGTACTCGCCGCGCAGGCCAAAGTGTCCGGCAGCGAAGGGGCATTGCAGCAGTTGCGGCTCGCGCTCGCCGCGAATACGGCGGCGGCTTACATCGATTTGCGCTGGGCCCAGGCGCAATTGCAGATCCTCGGCGACAACGAACAGATTCGCAGCCGCGCGCTGAAGCTCACGCAGGAACGTCTGCATTACGGGCTATCCACGCAGCTCGATGTCGCTCGCGCGCAGAATCAGTTGCAGGATTTGCAGGCGCAGATTCCGCGCATGCAGTCGGCCGTGCAGCATCAAATGAGCCTGATCGCCGTTTATTCGGGGCGCACGCCGGAAAGCATCGACCCATTGCTGCTCGCCGACGCGCGCGCGATTCCGGTGCCCGCGCAAAGCGCGCCGCAGATGCTGCCGTCCGACGCATTGCTGCACCGGCCCGATGTGCGCAGCGCGTATGCGCAGGTCGAGCAGCGCGCGGCGGAGGTGGGGGTATCGAAGGCGCAGCGCTATCCGCAGTTCAAGATCAATCTGGCCGACGGCTTGCTCGCCTCGTCGTATCTGGGGCTGCCGACGCTGACCGATAACCTCTTCAGCGCCGCGTTGAGCGCGACCAGCCCGATCTTCAACGCCGGGCGCATCACCGCGAATATCGATGCGAGCGAGAGCCGCATGCGCGAATCGCAACTCGGCCTGCAACAGACGATGCTGCAGGCGCTCAAGGAGATCGAGGACAACCGTAGCGATCTGGTCAGCGGCGCCGCGCAGGTGCAGCGTCTCGGCGGCGCGCTCGATGCGTCGAATCACGCGCTGCGGCTGTCGACCGAGCTGTACAAGGGCGGCGCGACCGATTTTCTCGACGTGCTGGCCGCGCAGGAAGCATTTCTGCGCGATTCGGAGTCGCTGAATCAGGCGCGGCGCGAACATGCGCTCGCGGCGATCGCGTTGTACCGATCGCTCGGCGGCGGGTGGGACGACAGCGAGAAGGTGGCAGCGGCTACGCAATCCGCCGCGCAACCCGCGGTCACGCAATCCGCCGCGCGCTAACGCTGCGTCGCAGCACGTTCACGTGCGAAGCGCGCAACCCGCGCAACCCGTGCAACGCGCGCAACCCGTGCACCACGTACGATCGCGCCGGCCACCCCTCAACCAGAGCAGAACCGATTTTCAATCTTTGCTACATTCCTGAACAAGCACCGCAGCGGCCGCATCGACCGCATCGACAACGGCGACGCGCGAGCGGTGACCCGGCAGGCAAGATCGAAATCTTTGAAGAGGCTCAAGATGCGAATTCTGGTAGTGGGAGCTGGCGCGGTAGGCGGTTATTTCGGCGGACGTCTCGCGGCGGCCGGGCAGGACGTGACGTTCCTCGTGCGCGCGGGCCGCGCGGAAAAGCTGCAACGCGACGGCCTCGTCATCAAAAGCGCGCGCGGCGATCTCGCACTGCGCGACGTGAAGACGATTCTCGCCGGCGTGAGCGCCGAGCCGTTCGACCTGATCCTGCTCAGCTGCAAGGCCTACAGTCTCGACGACGCGATCGATTCGTTCGCGCCGCTGGTCGGCGAATCCACGGTGATCCTGCCGATGCTCAACGGCATGCGCCATATCGACGTGCTGTGCGCGCGCTTCGGCAAGGAACGCGTGCTCGGCGGCCAGTGCGTGATCGCCGCGACGCTCGATGCCGCGCAGCACATCGTGCATCTGAACGAGATGCAGGCGATCACGTTCGGCGAACTCGCGGGCGGCACCTCCGAGCGCACCCAGCAGATCGCCGACGCGATGGCCGGCGCGAATTTCGAGGTGGCGGTCAGCGACAACATCCTGCTGCGGATGTGGGAAAAGTGGGTGTTCCTGGCCACATTGGCGGGAAGTACCTGCTTGATGCGCGGTTCGGTCGGCGATATTCTGGCGGCGCCGGACGGCAAGCGCATCGTCGAAAAACTGCTCGGCGAATGCCGCGCGGTCGCCGAACACAACGGCTTCACGATGGACGCGGCGTTCGACACGCGCGCCGCGCAGATGCTGCTGAAGCCGTCGGCGCTGACCGCGTCGATGCTGCGCGACGTCGAAAATCACTCGCATACCGAGGCGGATCACATTCTCGGCGATCTGATCGCGCGCGGCGGCGACGTGCACAAAAGCGAGCAGACGTTGTCGTTGCTGCGCATCGCCTATAGTCATCTGAAGACGTACGAAGCGCGGCAGGCCCGCACGTCCTGAGCGTTCGCCGCGCAAGCGGCACGCATGCGCGCGGCGCAGTCGAACCGCAGTCCAACGATCGGAGGTCAAGCATGCCGGCTCCCATTGGCTCGGTGCCCGCGCTCAGCGCCGCTTCGGCAACGGTGTTCTCGATCGGTATCGCGTTTCTCGGCTACTGGGGCATGTACGAGCCGACCGCGTGGCGCGCGGCCGACGTCGTCGTGTTCGTGCTCGCGCTGAGCGGCTTCGCGTGCCTGGGCCTCGTGCCGTGGATGGCGACGAGTCCGGTCGAGCCCGAAGGCAGCGACTCCCGCATCCGTATCGCGCGACATCTGTTTCTCGCCGGCGTCACCGGGCTGTGGCTCGCGGTGGCGATCTCGGTGATCTTCTGAGCGCCGCTTTCCCCCGTTCTTCAAGGTAACCACCCCCGCATGGACATTCACATCGCGGTCGAAGGTCATCACGATCTGTCCGGACAGATTTATCGACAGTTGCGCGCCGGCATTCTCGAAGGCCGTCTGGCCGGCGGCACGCGTTTGCCGTCCACCCGCGATCTCGCCACGCAACTCGGCGTATCGCGCAAGACCACGCTCGACGTATTCGAGCGGCTGCTGTCGGAGGGCTATCTGAGCGCGCGCGCCGGTTCGGGCACCTTCGTCGCCGACGGACTCGAACGCCTGCCGGCCCAGCGCTCCGCGCACGCGCGCGCGGCCGACAGCGCGCGCGAACCGGTCGCCGCCGCGAATCCGCCGGCGGCGGCGCGCGCACAACCGCTGTGGGAGCAGATGCCCGACAGCCTGCCGTTGCCGCGGCCGTCGGTGGACTCGCCGCAAGACTTCGTCGGCGGCGCGACCGACAAGTCGCTGTTCCCGTTCGACGTGTGGCGCCGCTGCGTGAATCACGCGCTGCGGGCGCAAACGCGCACGCCCGGCACCTATCGTGAACCGGCCGGCGACCAGCAATTGCGGCTCGCGATCTCGCGCTACCTCGCGTTCAACCGCGCGGTGTCGAGTAATTGGGAAGACGTGATCGTCACTCAGGGCGCGCAGCAAGCGCTCGATCTGCTCGCGCGCATCACGTTGCGTCCCGGCGACGTCGCGGCGGTCGAAGACCCCGGCTATCCGCCCGCGCATGCGTGTCTGATGGCGAGCGGCGCGCGCGTGGTGGCGGTGCCGGTCGATCGCGAAGGGCTGATCGTCAGCCAGTTGCCCGATAACGCGCGGCTGATTTACGTGACCCCGTCGCATCAGTTTCCGCTCGGCATGCCGATGAGCCTCGAGCGTCGCGTCGAACTGCTCGAATGGGCGCAGCAACGCGGCGCGGTGATCATCGAGGACGACTACGACTGCGAATACCGCTTCGAAGGCCGGCCGATGGAGCCGTTGAAAAGCCTCGATCGCGCCGGGCTGGTCGCGTACGTCGGGACTTTTTCGAAAACCATCTTTCCGGAATTGCGGATCGGCTATCTGGTGCCGCCGGCTTCGCTGCATGGCCCGCTGCTCAAAGCGCGGCAGATCGGCGATTGTCACGGCTGCACGCTCACGCAAACCGCGCTCGCGTCGTTCATGCTGAACGGCGACTTTGCGCGTCACTTACGGCGCATGCACAAGGCGTACGCGGCGCGTCGCGCGCTGCTGCTCGAACATCTGCAAGGCCCGCTCGCGCCGTGGTTCGCCCCGATCGTGCCGACCGCCGGCATCCATCTGGCCGCGCATCTGAAGGAGCCGCTCGCGTCGCGCGGCGAAGCGGCACTGGTTGCCGCCGCGCGCGAAGCGTCGATCGGCCTCTACGGACTCGCGCCGTTTCACCGCAAAGTCACGCCGCGAGCGGGACTGATCTTCGGCTACGGCAGCATCGCGCCCGAGCATATCGATACCGCGTTGAACACACTCGGCGACATCCTGTCGCGTGTCGCACGCTGAAAAACGTAGTGTGCCGCCAGCATCGCAAAGACAGCGGCGGTACCTCGTTACACGTCGCGGCAACTGCTTCACGATCGCGAAAATGACAAAAGTGTCTTAATTCAAGGGCTGAAAAGACCGCGACGCTATAGACGAACGGCGCAAAAGCTTTCCCGAAACGAACTGTAACGTGCGTTACGTAGTCCCGGTGAAAACCCTGCGGCGTGCGTTTTAGCCGCTAAAACAGGGGCTAAAACGTAATGCGCAGTCGGCGCCGCGCAACATTTTTTGCATCCGGCGCGCGAAAGAATCACGCAAACCGCTTGAGCGCTTGTAGAATCCGGCGTTGAAGCGTGCACATACGGTGTGCGCTTCGTGCAATTCACTGACCACAACAGGTAGGAGAAACATGCCGACTTCCGCAAAAAAGGTGGCCAAGAAGGCTGCTGCCCCGGTACCGACCAAGAAGGTTGCTGCAAAGAAAGTTCCTGCGAAGAAAGCCGTCGCAGCCAAGAAGGTCGCCGTGAAGGCGTCTAGCGCACCGTCGCCGATCAAGGACACCTTCACGAAGGCCTCGTTGGCAGCTCACGTTGCTGAACGCGCCGCAGTCGAACCGAAAACCGCCAAGGCCGTGCTGGCCGCGCTCGAAGACACGATCCTCGGCTCGGTTCACAAGAAGGGCGCAGGCGAGTTCACGCTGTCGGGTCTGCTGAAGATCGTCGTGCAAGCTGTGCCGGCGAAGAAGAAGCGCTTCGGCAAGGACCCGTTCACGGGTGAAGAGCGCTGGTTCCCGGCCAAGCCGGCAAGCGTGCGCATCAAGGCACGCGCGCTGAAGAAGCTGAAGGACGCAGCGGCAGCTTAAGCGCGCCGCATGCGCCACTCGGGCGCCGGCATAGCGTTGGCCTTGCGAGGTTTGACGTTGCCTGACGTTTGAGTGCTTGTTTTAGCGCCTGCTTGCAGGCACACCGAAATCCCCGTGGATGCGAATCCACGGGGATTTTTTTATGCGCGCGCTGCGGAGAAACGTAGAGGCGTAGCGATGCAGAGGCGTAGACGAGTAACAGCGAGTTCGTTAGCGAAGCGCGTAGCCATCGGCGAAACGACGCTCGCGCTCTCATAGTGTGCGCCCCGATGGCGCACGCGCACCGCACTGGCGCATCATGATCCACGGCAGATCGATCGATGCGACACGAGGCCACCCGGATGCGCTGTTAACGTGCATCGCTGCGTGCCGCAGCAGCATCGCTTCAATGGCATAACGCTTGCTTGATCGATTGCGAGTACCGAATGCGCATGGCATTCGCCTTCAATTGACAGAACAAGAGTGGGGCTGAGATGCGATGCTATGACGAGATGCGTCATCACGAGGATGGCGTACGGCCGCATTACGCGCGCTTCGAGCGCTGGCTTGAGCGGCAGGGCAACGAAGCGATCGCGCGCAAGCGTGCGGAAGCGGACCTGCTGTTCCGGCGCGTCGGCATCACCTTCGCGGTGAACGGCGACCTGTCCGGCACCGAGCGGCTGATTCCGTTCGATCTGATTCCGCGCATCATTCCACGCAGCGAGTGGCAGACGCTCGAAGCCGGTTTGCGCCAGCGCGTGCAGGCACTCAATCTGTTTATCCACGACGTCTATCACGAGCGCAACATCGTGCGCGCGGGCATCGTGCCGGCCGAGCAGGTCTATACCAATGCGCAGTACCGGCCGGAGATGCAGGGCGTCGACGTGCCGCTCGGCGTGTACGCGCATATTGCGGGCGTCGACGTGGTGCGAGCCGGCGACGCCGGCGAGTTCTACGTGCTCGAAGACAATCTGCGGGTGCCGTCGGGCGTGTCGTACATGCTCGAAAACCGCAAGATGATGATGCGGCTCTTTCCTGAGCTGTTCGTGCAGAACCGCATCGCGCCGGTCGCGCATTATCCCGATCTGCTGCTCGACACGCTGCGCTCGGTCGCGCCGGAAGGCGTCGACGATCCGGTCGTGGTGGTGCTGACGCCGGGCATGTACAACTCCGCGTATTTCGAGCACACGTTCCTCGCGCAGCAGATGGGCGTCGAGCTGGTCGAGGGCAAGGATCTGTTCGTCGACGACAACTACGTGTTCATGCGCACCACCCAGGGGCCGCGCCGCGTCGACGTGATCTACCGGCGCGTCGACGACGACTTTCTCGACCCGCTCGCATTCCGCCCGGATTCGGCGCTCGGCGTGCCGGGTCTGCTCAGCTCGTACCGCGCGGGCCGCGTCGCGCTGGCCAACGCAATGGGCACCGGCATCGCCGACGACAAATCGATCTACCCGTACGTGCCGGACATGATCCAGTTCTATCTCGGCGAGCAGCCGATTCTGAACAACGTGCCGACTTACCAGTGCCGCAAGCCCGACGATCTCGCCTACACGCTCGCGCATCTACCCGAGCTGGTGGTCAAGGAAGTGCATGGCGCGGGCGGCTACGGGATGCTGGTCGGGCCGGCGTCGACTAAAGCCGAGGTCGAGGCGTTCCGCGAACGGCTGATCGCACGGCCGGCCGGCTATATCGCGCAGCCCACGCTCGCGCTGTCCGCGTGTCCGACCTTCGTCGAGTCGGGCATCGCGCCGCGCCATATCGATCTGCGCCCGTTCGTGCTGTCCGGCAAGACCACCACGATGGTGGCGGGCGGGCTCACGCGGGTCGCGTTGCAGGAAGGTTCGCTGGTCGTCAATTCATCGCAGGGAGGCGGGACCAAGGATACGTGGATGGTCGACTGACGCGGCCGCCGCCGCGCCCGGATAACCCGCCCGGTCCTGCGCGAACCACGCAAGGACCGCGCGCCCAGCTCACCGATATGGAACGCCATCATGCTTAGCCGAACCGCCGATCACCTCTTCTGGATGGCCCGCTATATGGAGCGCGCGGAGAACACCGCGCGCATGCTCGACATCAATCTGAAGGCGCAACTGCTGCCGCAGACGCCGGAGCAGGAGGCCCGCGCGCAGCGCTCGGTGCTGCGCATCTCCGAACTCGAAACCGCGTTCGCACAGCGCTACGACGAAGCGACCCGCGAGCACGTGCTCGACTTCATGGTCGCCGACGCGAGCAATCCGTCGAGCATTCATTCGTGCCTGCAGGCTGCGCGCGAAAACGCTCGCGCGGTGCGCGGCACGCTGACCACCGAGTGGTGGGAGACCATCAACGACACGTGGCTCGAATTCAACGAGCGGCTCGCGTCGGGGCAGGATGCCGGCAACCCGGGCGCGCTGTTCGAGTGGGTCAAGTTCCGCTCGCATCTGTCGCGCGGCGTGACGCTCGGCACCGCGTTGCAGGACGACGCGTTTTTCTTCACGCAGCTCGGCACCTATCTGGAGCGCGCCGACAACACCGCGCGGATTCTCGACGTGCGTTTCGCCAATGTCGAGCCCAATTCGCGCGACGCCGCGCGCCAGCTGGAGGACTTCTATTACTGGACCTCGATCCTGAGTTCGGTGTCGGCGCTCGAAATCTATCGCAAGGTGTATCGCGACGTCGTCACGCCCGCGCGGGTGGTCGAGCTGATGATCCTGAATCAGCAGATGCCGCGCTCGCTGCTCGCATCGCTCGACGGCGTCTGCACGAATCTGGCGATGCTGCGCACGCCCGGCTCGAACCAGTGCGAACGCTTCGCCGGCAAGCTGCGCGCCGAGCTGTTGTATGCGGATATCCGGCAGATCTTCGAAAGCGGTTTGCACGGCTATCTGACCCAGTTCCTCGCCCGCGTGTTCGAACTCGGCAATCTGGTCGCGCGGACCTATCTGATGCTGCCAGTGGCCTGACGGAGTTTTACGATGAATCTGACGATCCGCCACGACACCTCGTATCGCTATGAAGCGACGGTTCACTATTCGATCCAACAGTTGCGCCTGACACCGGCGAGCGGCGCCGCGCAGACCGTGCGGCGCTGGAGCATCGACGCGCCGGGCAAGCTCGACGCGACGCTCGACGCGTACGGCAACGTGCTGCATACGCTGGTCATCAACAAGCCGCACAGCGAGATTCATCTGCACGTGACCGGCGAGGTGGTCACGCTGCCGCTCGTCGACGGCTGGCTGCGCGAGCCGCCCGGGCCGATCCCGCTCGAACATTTCACCTGCGCGACCCGGCTGACCGACGCCGATCCGGCGATCCGCGAACTGGCCGCGACGGTGCCGGACCTCACGAGCCAGGCGAGCCTGCTCGCGCTGGCCGAGCAGATCGTCCAGCGGGTGCAGTACCGTCCGGGCGTCACCGCGGTGACCAGCACCGCCGCCGAAGCGCTCGCGCTCGGCAACGGCGTGTGCCAGGACCACGCGCATCTGATGCTCGCGTGCTGCCGCGCGCGCGGCGTGCCGGCGCGCTACGTGAGCGGCTATATCGAACCGGGCGACGTTCCGCACGGCGCGAGCCATGCGTGGGTCGACGTGTGGCTCGCCGGCAAGGGCTGGATTTCGGTCGACGTCACGCATGCGGCGTTCGCCAGCGAGATCTACTGCCGGCTCGCGGTCGCGCGCGATTACGAAGCCGCGGCGCCGGTACGCGGGCGACGCATCGGCGGGCTCGAAGAGGAGCTCGATGTGGCGGTCACGGTGAGCGGGGAGCAGGCGCAGTAACGCGTGCGGACGCGTCGCCGTGGGCGGCGACGCATGGCGCGAATTTACTGTAGGGATGCAGAAGAAAACCGGCGGGTTGCGCGGCGCGGCCATCCGGTCCCGCCGCGCACCGCGCAACACGCGCGGCTATTTAACATTCCTGGCAATCGTCCCGCGCCGATCTGCCGAGAACTCGTAAATAAGGCCGTAAACACGGATAAAAGGCGCTCGGACGCCGCATTACAATAACCCCGTCTCTTTGCTTCCCTGCGGATTCCTCATGACTTACTGCGTAGCGATGGCCGTCGACGACGGCCTCGTGTTCCTGTCCGACACGCGCACCAATGCGGGCGTCGATCACATCAGCACCGCGCGCAAGATGTCGGTGTTCGAGCAGCCGGGCGAGCGCCTGCTGGTGCTGCTCGGCGCCGGCAATCTGTCGCTGACCCAGGCGGTGCTGCACGAGTTGTCCGAGCCCGCCGAGCCGGGCCAGCCGACGCTGTGGAGCGTACCGACGATGGCCGACGCCGCGCGCGTGGTCGGCAACGCGGTGCGCCGCGTGCATCAGCGCGAGGCCGACCCGTTGCAGCAGTTCGGCGTCGACTTCAATTGCAGCTTCATTCTCGGCGGCCAGATCGCGGGCAACCGGATGCGGTTGTTCATGATCTACGCGGCCGGCAATTTCATCGAGGCGTCGGCGGTGAATCCGTATTTCCAGATCGGCGAGGCGAAGTACGGCAAGCCGATCATCGACCGCGTGCTGACGCCGTCCACGCCGCTCGACGAGGCCGCCAAGTCCGCGCTGATCTCGATGGACTCGACGCTGCGCTCGAACCTGTCGGTGGGGCTGCCGCTCGATCTGCTGGTGTACGAGAAGGATGCGCTGCGCGTCACGCGCTTCGTGTCGATCGATCGCGACAACGCGTACTTCGACATGATTCACCGCACGTGGGGCGAGCGGCTGCGCCAGGTGTTCGCCGAGATTCCGGATCCGGACTGGCAGGAGTCGCTGGGCGCGGCGCCGCTGCACCCGGAGCGCGCGCTGGTGCTGTATCACGCGCCGGTCGGCGCGGACGGGCTCGAACACGAACGCGATCTGGCGCCCGCGCAGACCCTCGCGCAGGCCGACAAAGGCAAGGCGCAGCGCCGCTAGGCCGGAACCCCCAAAAACCTCTGGACGAAAAAAAACCAGCCACCGGCAATGCCCGTGGCTGGTTTCTGGCTACGCGGCTCGTCAGCCGCGCAGCAGATTCCGCTGAAAGTCCGCTTAGAACTTGTGACGGATACCGACGCTGACCATGACCTGGTTGTCGGTGCTCGACTGGTTGCCGTACGAACCGATCGAAGCCGTTGCCGACTCGAGGCCGCCGGTCGTCGGGTTGCGCTGTTCGCCGCTCGCATGCTGCCATGCGCCGACTGCGTACAGGTCGGTGCGCTTGGACAGCGAGTAGTCCGCGCCCAGCGAAACCTGGTTGTACGTTGCCGTTGCGTCGCCCGTGCCGCGCGTGTATGCGTAGCCGAGGCCCAGCAGCGCTGCCGGCGTGAGCTGGTAGCCGAGGTAAGCGCGGCCGACGTTGAACTTCTGCGTCGTTGCGAAGCCCGAGCTTGCGTCCGGCTTGTACTGTGCGTTGCTGTACGACAGGTTGCCCGTGAACGGACCCGTCACGTACTGGATCGCTGCCGAAGCGATGCCGATCGACTTCGATGCGGCGTAAGCCGAGTTGATGCCCGCTGCAGCCGGGAAGTTCGAATCGAACGTACCGCCCGCGGTGCCTGCCCAGCCGCCAGCAGCAGCACGGGTAACCGGCGAGTGCGCGTTGTCGGCGTGCAGGTAGCCGCCGGCGATGCTGAGCGGACCGGTCGCGAAGGTTGCCGCGCCCGACCACGTCTGACCCGAACCGGTCGAGCCCGCGACGCCGCCCAGTGCATACAGGCCTTCGACCTGGAAGCCCGAGAACACCGGCGAAACGTACTTGATCGCGTTGTTGACGCGGAAGCTGTTGTCGTTGTTGTCGACGTCACCCGGCGTAGCGAACGTGCTGCCGAAGTAGTTGTCGCCCGTCAGCGGCTGGATCATGTCGACCAGCGGGTCGTACTGACGGCCAGCCGTGAACGTACCGAACGCGTCGCTCGACAGACCGACGTATGCCTGACGACCGAACATCAGACCGCCCTGGCCGAGACGGCCGGTGTTGATGTCGAAGCCGTTTTCCAACTGGAAGATTGCCTTCAGACCGCCGCCCAGGTCTTCCGTGCCTTTCAGGCCGAAACGATTACCCTGGAGGTTGCCGCCGAACAGTTGCACGAGGCTACCGCCGTTCGGGGTAGCGTTGTTCACGTACTGGATCGATTCATCGATCAAGCCATAGAGGGTCACGCTGCTTTGCGCGTGTGCCATGCCGGTGACGCCGAGCAGCGCCAGCGAGAGGGTAGACAGTGCGATTCGTTTCATCATTTCTCCACGCGATTAGTGTTCGTTGTTGCGGAAAGCAGAATAGCTCACTGCTTCAAACGGGCAGTAGAGGAAAAAAAAGACTGTCTCTAAAAACCGACATCTCACGCAACGCCTTGTATTTAAAGCTCATCAAGGATTATTTCTATTTGCGCAACATTTGTTGATATAACCCGCATTATTGTTGTTTTGTTGATAGTGACTGGATGAATGACCCCGCTCGCGGCACTAAATTGAAGGGCGAATGTAATTTAGTCGTCTAGTCACGCGAGCGGTGAGGTAGCGAACGCGTAAACGGATCTGGCGGGCGGATGACTAGCCAGGCTGGACAGACGCGGCCCGTTATGCGTGGGCGCAACCAGTGCCCAGCGGGCGGTGCAACCGTCGCGGGGGATCAAGGATGGATTGGGGCGAGGCGGGCGACCGGGTTACCCGTGTCGCCATCCCCGGCCCGAGGGAACGCGCTGACGGTTCAGCGCCTGCTTGCGGTGCGTCGCGCGACCGCCGCGGCGGCGGTCAGGCCTGCGGCCGCCGCGAGCGCAACCGAAGTCCACGGGTTGCGCCGCACGTAGCGGTCGGCGGCTCGCGCCTGGCGGCGCGCTTCGATGAGCGCGGTGGCGGCAAGCCGGGTCGCCTGCGCTTCGGCGTCGATCATCTTGCGGGCGAACTCAACAGCGCTCGCGTGAGTGGAAGCGCGGCTGCGCGCGCGAGCCCGCGAGGCCGCGGCGGCTAGCTCTGCGGATGAGGCGCCGGCAGCGCCGGCCGCCGCGGCCGTTGCCGCGTCAGCCGTCGACCCAGCCGCGCGCTGCGCACCCGCCCGGCCGGCCAGCGCCTCCGCGCGCGCGCCCGCAGCCGAACCGACCGTCGATGCCGCCAGCACCGACGCGAGCTTCGCGCGGCTGCCCGGCGGCGAACTGGTTTGCATCCCCCAGCCGCCGCGCGGATCGTGCAGGCGTCCGCGCGCCGCCGCGAATTCCGCGCCGAGCAGCAGCACCAGCGCCGAGAAGTACAGCCACATCAGCAGCACCGCGAGCGAGCCGGCCGCGCCGAACGAGCTGGCCATCCCGGCATGCGCGAGATACAGCGCGAACAGTTTCTTGCCGGCGGTAAACAGCACCGCCGCGACGATCCCGCCCACCAGCGCGTCGCGCCATTGCACGCGCGCATCGGGCAGGAATTTCAGCAGGCCGGCGAACGCGAACATCAGCACCAGCAGCCCGACGCCCAACTGCAGCAGATTGCCGATGATCACGTACGGCGAGTCGCCCCATAGCCAGTTGCCGATCGCGACGATCACCGTATCGAGCACCAGCGACACGATCAGCAAAAACGCCACGCCGAGCACCAGTCCGAACGAGATCAGCCGCACCCGCACCAGCGCGAGCACGCTGGAGGTGCGCGGTCCTTCGTACGGCCACACGATATTGAGCGCGCTATTGAGCGACGAGAACGTCGCCGATGCGCCGAGCGCCAGCAGCGCGAACGAGATCACCGCCGCGATGCCGCCCTTGGCGCCCGCGTGATGCGCGTTTTCGACGATGGTCTGCACGCCGGCCGCGGCCTGGTCGCCGATCAGGCCGTTGATATGGCCGTACAGTTCGCCGCGCGCGGCGGCCGGGCCGAAGAACCAGCCGGCCACCGCGATCACCATCACGAGTGTCGGCGCGAGCGAGAACGCCGCATAGAACGCGATGCTCGCGGCCAGCGCCGGACAGCGGTTGTCGG
Source organism: Burkholderia sp. SRS-W-2-2016 (assembly GCF_001931485.1). GTDB lineage: Bacteria > Pseudomonadota > Gammaproteobacteria > Burkholderiales > Burkholderiaceae > Paraburkholderia. Next base: position 210,631 of record NZ_MSDV01000019.1, read on the forward strand.
CAAATTGCCGGAATGCGCCGATCGCCCAGTTGGCCTGCTGGCGAGCCACCTGCTGCAGGTTCTCGCGGGAAAGGGAGTCGATGTCCATGAGCGTATCTCTACGATGTCGGTGCCGTTGCCTCGTGGGCGTTCGAGTTGGCGTTATTGCTTCCGTGGCTTTCGCAAAGCTTGTGCCCGTCACTATACAAGTTAACCAGCGTGCGCCGTCCGCTTGCACACAGGCCCGCGGCGGCGCGGGACGGCGCTGCCGGCGGGGCACGCGGGCCGCTAGAATGCAGCGGTTCCTCTCTCATTAATATCGCCATGCATTCGCACGAACTGATCCAGCAACTGGACGTCATCGCGCCCGAGCAGTGGGGCGCGCATTTGCCCGCGCACGTCGTCGAACAATTGCCCGCGCAGGGCGTCACGGTGTTCAGCGTCAGCGACGACGCGTCCGATACCGCCGCCTTCAGCGAGCGCTACGGCTTCGGTCTCGAAGACTGCGCGAACACCATCGTGATCCGCTACAAGAAGGACGGCGGCGAGCACTACGCGGCGCTGGTGTCGCTCGGCTCGCGGCGGCTCGACATCAACGGCGCGGTGAAGGCCGCGCTCGGCGCGCAGCGGCTGTCGTTCGCGAAGCGCGAGGCGGCGGTCGAGCATAGCGCGATGGAGTTCGGCGGCATCACCGCGTTCGGCTTGCCGGCCGACTGGCGCGTTCTGGTCGACGCCGCGGTGATGGAGCGGCAACAGGTCGTGATGGGCGCCGGCGTGCGCGCGGCCAAGCTGCTGCTGGCGCCCGAGCTGCTGCGGCAATGGCCGCGCTGCGAGGTCGCCGCGCTGACGCTGCCGCCGGAGTGACGCTGCCGCCGGAGTGACGCGCCGGCCCTGAAGTTTTCCGTCGCCCAGCCGTTAATCCCTGCAACGACACAAAACGTTTGCGGCCTCCGCTCGCGCGGAGCGCCGTCGAACCATTCTGAGAGGGATACGGAAGATGGAACGGTTTCGCCTGAAAGTGCGGCTGTGGCTCGCACTCGCGGTGATGTGCATGGGCATTCTGGCGATCGGCCTGTGGGGCGCGTACAAGTCGCGCGAAACGATGATTGCCGATCGCGAAGCGCAATTGCGCAGCGTGATCAGCGTCGCGACGAGCGTGATCGAGCGTTATCAGACGCAGGCCGCCGCCGGCAAGATGCCGCTCGCGGACGCGCAGCGCGCCGCGATGGAAGACCTGCGGGTGATGCGCTACAACGGCGCCGGCGGCTACGTGGTGATCGAGGATAGCCACTCGAAGGTGCTGATGCACGGCGTACGCGCGGAACTCGAAGGCCAGGACATGACCGGCGTGGTCGACCCGAGCGGGCGTCACGTGTTCGTCGAAGGCTCGGACCTCGCGCAACGCGACGGCGAGTCGGTCGTTCATCTGCAGTTTCCGAAGCCGGGCTCGACCGCGCTCGCGCCGAAGATCAACTACATGCGCTTTTTCAAGCCGTGGGGCTGGGTGCTCGTGACCGGCGTTTATGTCGACGACATCGACGCGCTGTTCTATCGGACCCTCGTCGAGTACATCATCGCGATGGCGGTGTTGTGCGCGCTGGTGTCGCTGGTGATCGGCGTGATTCTGCGCAGCATCCTGCGCCAGCTCGGCGGCGAGCCGGCCTACGCGGTGGAGATCGCGGCGCGCATTGCCGACGGCGACCTCGACGTGGTGGTCGACACCAAGGCCGGCGACAGCACCAGTCTGCTCGCCGCGATGCGCCGCATGCAGCAGCGTCTCGCGCACGCGATCGAGCAGATTCGCGGCGGCGCGACGCTGATCGCGTCGGTGTCGAACGAGATTGCCGCCGGCAACTCGGACCTGTCGCGCCGCACCGAGCAGCAGGCGGCCGCGCTCGGCGAGACCGCGTCGAGCATGGAGCAGATCACCGCGACCGTGCGCCAGAACGCCGATAACGCGCGCCAGGCGAGCCAGCTCGCGCACAACGCGTCGGAAACGGCGGCGCGCGGCGGCGACGTGGTCGGCCAGGTGATCGACACGATGCGCGGTATCTCGCAGTCGTCGCACCGGATCGGCGACATCATCGGCGTGATCGAGGGGATCGCGTTTCAGACCAATATTCTGGCGCTGAACGCGGCGGTCGAAGCGGCCCGCGCCGGCGAGGAAGGACGCGGTTTCGCGGTGGTCGCGGGCGAGGTGCGCACGCTCGCGCAGCGTAGCGCGGCGGCGGCCAAGGAGATCAAGGCGCTGATCGAGGAGTCGGCCGCGCAGATTTCGGGCGGCTCCGAATACGTGGGCCGCGCCGGCGAAACGATGCAGGAAGTCGTGCAGGCGGTGAGCCGCGTGAACGACATCATGGGCGAGATCAGCGCGGCGTCGGCCGAGCAGACGTCCGGTATCGAGCAGGTCAATATCGCGGTCGCGAGCATGGATCAGACGACCCAGCAGAACGCGGCGCTGGTGGAAGAGGCGAGCGCCGCGGCCGATGTGCTGAAAGCGCAGACCGGGCAACTGACGGCGGCGATTGCGGTATTTACGCTGCCGGAGCAGCGTGCGTAATCACACCAACGCGATCCCCGCGCGGCTCAGCAATTGCCGGCTGCGCTCCGACAGATTCTTCATCCGCAACTGCTTGCCGGCCTTGCGATAACGCTCGGCCAGCCCCTGCAACGCGGCGAGCGCCGAGTGATCGGCGAGCAGCAGATGACTGCAATCGACGGTCACGCTGGCCGGATCCGCGACCGGATCGAACAGCTCGTGAAAGCGCGTGGTCGACGCGAAAAACAGCGTGCCGCGCGGCACATACGTCTTGTGATCGTCGCGATGCTCGGCGTGCGCGTGAATTTCGCGCGCATGCTGCCACGCGAAGTTCAGCGCGGCGATCACGATCCCGCACATCACCGCGATCGCGAGATCGGAGAACACGGTGATGATCGTCACCGCGACGATCACCAGCGCGTCGTTGCGCGGCACCTTGCCGAGCACCCGCAGCGAGCCCCACGCGAAGGTCTGCTGCGCGACCACGAACATCACGCCGACCAGCGCCGCGAGCGGAATTCGCTCGATCAGCGGCGACAGGAACAGGATGTACAGCAGGATCATCACGCCGCTGACGATCCCCGACAGCCGCGTGCGGCCGCCCGAATTCAGATTGATCATGGTCTGGCCGATCATCGCGCAACCGCCCATCCCGCCGAACAGTCCCGATGCGATATTGGCCGCGCCGAGCGCGACGCATTCGCGATTCGGCTGACCGCGCGTTTCGGTGATCTCGTCGGTCAGATTGAAGGTCAGCAGCGTTTCGAGCAGACCGACGATCGCGATCAGCACCGCGTACGGCAGGATGATGTGCAGCGTGTCGCGCGTCAGCGGCACGGCCGGCAGGCTCAGCACCGGCAGATTGCCGGCGATGTGCGCCATGTCGCCGAGCGTGCGGGTCGGCAGATGCAGCAGCTGCGTGAACAGCCCGACGCCGACGATCGCGACCAGCGCCGGCGGCGCCGCGCGCGTGAGACGCGGCAGCAGATAGACGATTGCCATCGTCAGCGCGACCAGCGCGGCCATCGTCGCGAGCGCGCCGCCGTGCAGCCATTGCTCGCCGTGCGGCGTCAGTTCCTTGAAGTGCGCGAACTGCGCGCTCGCGATCACGATCGCCAGACCGTTGACGAAGCCGAGCATCACCGGATGCGGGACCATGCGGATCAGCTTGCCGAGCCGCAACACGCCGAACAGCACCATCAGCAGACCGCTCAGGATTGTCGTTGCGAGCAGATATTGCGCGCCGTGTTCGACCACGAGCGCCACGATCACGACCGCCATCGAGCCGGCCGCGCCGGAAATCATCCCGGGCCGGCCGCCGAACAGCGCGGTGATGGTGCAGATGAAGAAGGCGCCATACAGGCCCATCAGCGGATTCAGATGGGCGACCAGTGCGAACGCGATGCACTCGGGCACCAGCGCGAACGACGAGGTCAGGCCGGCGAGCACATTGCTGCGGATGCCGGCGAGCCGCGAGGGCGAACCGGCGAGGGGACTAGCGGTGTTCATGTTGTCGTGGGGCGCGCGAGCGCGCGATGCTGGCGGCTGGCGTGGGTCGGGCTGGTGGGCTGCTGCGATCGATTGGCCGGGATTGCATGGCATTCCCAGGCATCGCAGCGACCCCGGCTGGCGGCGCACGGGCTGCGCAAAGGGGGCGTCCGCGGGGCGCGGGCGGTTTGCGAAAGGCGTGGATTTTACAGCAGTACGATGAATATCGCTGGCGATGCAGGCGGGGCTGGCTGAGCGGGCGACGCGGGGTGGCGTGATGGTGAGAACGGGGACGGGGAGCGCGTATCGCGTGGGCCCGCTACCCCGTTACGCCATTACCCGTGGCGGCGGCGCGGGACCACGCGTTCGGCCTCGGCCCGGCGGCCGCTTACTTACGCCTGGCTCAAATAATCAGCCGCGACACCTTGGTGCCTTCGAGCGATACCCCGGCCATCAGCCCGCCGTTGGTCAGCACGAAGGCCTGCACCGGACCGGTCGCGGTCGACGAATCGACCGCGCCGTTCGCGCCGACCTTCAGCACCGCGACGGTCGCGTTGGCGCCGACGGCCCAGCCCTGGCTGCGCAGGAATTCGTCGAGCGCCTCCTGGGTCATGAACAGGAACACCAGCGCCTTCGACTGCGCGCCGATCTGCAATCCGAACGAACCGGCGACGGTGCTGTAGTAGCCGACCGTGCGGCCGCCGACGCGCAGGCCGCCTTCTCCATACTGACCGCCGACCCAGAAGCCGGCCGCGATCACCGACGGGAACACCAGCACGCCGCGCGCTTTCGCGACCAGTTCGCGCGAGCCGTCGACGTTTTCATAGAGACGCGCGAGCGTCGAGTCGATGCCCGCGTTGATCGTGTCGCGCTTGCCGGCGTTGGCGGCGGGCGAGGCGCTCGAGGACGGCGAAGTCGTCGTGCAACCGGTGAGGCTGAGGCCCGCGACGGCCAATGCAGCGCTGCCGGTCATGATGAACTGTCGTCTGCGCATGAGTGTTTTCCTTTTGCGTTTCCAACGCGTTTTGTACGTTCTTTTTGTACGTTATAGGAGTGTGCGGCGGTGTCGCCCGCTTGCGTTTGTGCGCATTTGCGTGCGGGAGGTTCCGCACGCCGGCCGCTTGTCGCAGGGGCAACAGCGCGCCGCGGCGCCCATCACGCATGGGCGCCGGGGTCGGCGCAGCAGGTTGCATGCCCGTCGGCGCGCCGTCTGGGCGGGCGGCGCGCGACTGCGGGCGTGGGTTGGCGAGCGGTTGGAGAACAGCCCGCGCGCGGCGCGGGCCTTCGGTTGCCAGGCCGCTTTCGTGCTGCTGGCGGCGCTTCCCGCGTTGGCGCTACACCGTCGGACGGATGTTCTGGTTGTGGTGAAACAGGTTGTGCGGGTCGTAGCGGTTCTTCACCTCGACCAGCCGGTCGTAGTTCGGGCCATACGCTTCCGCGATGCGCCCGCTTTCCTCCTCGGTCATGAAGTTCACGTACACGCTGCCGAGCGCGAACGGTCGGGTCGCGTCGCAGAATGCGCGTGCCCACGCGATGCAGCGCTCGTCGTCGCGCGCGTCATCCCAGCGGCCGTGCACGTTCATCCCATACAGCGTGTCACGGTTCGGATAAGCGGTCGCATCGGACGCCGCGCGCTGCGTCGCGCCGCCGATCAGCCCGAAAAAGATCTCGCATTGCGGCGACGGCAGTGTGTCGATCGCCCGGATCAGCGCGTCGATCAGACCGTCGTCGATCGCGCCGAGATTGTGCGACTTCCAGTAGTTGCGCGCGCCCGGGGTGAGCAGCGGATCGAACGCCTGTTGCCACATTTCGTACGGCATCGGGCCGAGATGCTCGCCGACCGGCGTGCCGAACGCGCGCACCGCTTCGACCGCCGCCGGGCCGTTTTCGACCGGGCCGTTAAAGCACATCGCGAACACCAGCACCGGCTTGCCGTGCACGTCGGGCGACAGGAACGGCAGCGGCGGCGCGAGTCGCGCGACCGCCCACACCGCCAGTTCTTCCGGCATCGCGGGCGCAGCCGCGCGGTATTTCAGTAGCGCGGCTTTCGCTTCGGCGAACGGCAGCACCACGAGGCCGCCGTAGACCAGCGGGCCGACCGGATGCAGCGCGAACTCGAATTGCGTGACCACGCCGAAATTGCCGCCGCCGCCGCGGATTGCCCAGAATAGGTCGTCGTTTTGCGTGGCGCTCGCGCGGCGCAATTCGCCGTCGGCGGTGACGACATCGGCGCCGACCAGGTTGTCGACCGTCATCCCGTAGCGGCGGCTCAGCCAGCCGAAACCGCCGCCGAGCGTGAGGCCCGCGACGCCGGTCGTCGAGTTGATGCCGAGCGGCGTCGCGAGTCCGAACGCCTGCGCTTCGTGATCGAAATCGTGCAGCGTCGCGCCCGGTTCGACGTACGCGCGTTGCGCTTGCGGATCGATGCGCACGGATTTCATCGCCGACATATCGAGCACCAGCCCGTCGTCGCACAACGCGCTGCCGCCGATGTTGTGGCCGCCGCCGCGAATCGCCAGCGGCAGTCCGTTGCTGCGCGCGAACTCGATGCCGCGGCGCACGTCGGCGACGCCCGCGCAACGCAGGATCATCGCCGGCGAACGATCGATCATCGCATTCCAGATATGACGTGCCGCGTCGAACTCCGCGCTGTCGGGTAGCAGAAGCTGGCCGCGCAGGCCCGCTTTGAATTCGTCGATCGCGCTGCTGGAAACTGTAACCATGGTGTACCTCGTCGAAGAGAAGAAGACGCTCGCGGGAAAGTAATCAGCAGACCAGACTAAATGGCGGGAGATGCGTGTAAGCGATTCGAGAGCTTGGACTGCGTCCAGTAAACGGGGCGGCGCGCCGAAGTCAAACGCTGGTATACCCGCAGCCGCGGGCGATCCCGCGCGAGTGCGCATCCGGCCGGCTTGCGGAGCCTGTGCGGTTGCCGTGCCGCTGCGCGTGGCCGCCGATGGTGGAAGCACTCCGGAAATAGCAGTGTTGGTTGTGCGCGGTGCTGGTGGTCGGGCCGCAACACTTTGCGCTGCGCGCGCGGCCGGCGCAGTGGCTGTTTTTTTGGGCGCGGCGCGGGCGGCGCGCGCGTTCGAGGCGCCCCGCGAGTGTGGGCCAACGCACATCACATGACGGGTTTTTTATCCGCATCGCCATTAATTGCCGGCGCGCGGCGATATGCGCGCGCGTTTCGACGTTTTTGTCTGCGCTGTCTGTGGGATTGCGATCATTGGCTTTTCCCGTTTTATTTTTTATGTGCGGAAAAGCACATGAATTAAACCGGCGTTCGATAAATCGACGATTTCATCCGGGGGAAAGCCTGGTTGAATAGAAGCGATTGATTCGATTGCTGCGGTGCGGATAGTTTTAATCGAATGTATGAAGATAGTTTTGCGTGGCTTTTTCAGCCGATGTTGCGATTAACGATGCCGGATTGCCCGCTGGCGGCGCTCGCGTGAGCGGCGCGGCGCTATTGCATTGCGTGGGCTAGCGCACGGTCGCGCAGTTGCGCTACGCATAACTTCAACGTCCATCAAGCCTTGCTGTGTCGCGCTATCGGTGAAGCGCGCGTACAGCCAGCCGATTCTCTCGAATTACGCCAAATCGGACCGGGGATTTTCCGCGAGAGAAGAGTGGAGTGCGACGGGGTTAATTCGCGCGAAGCGAAGTCGGCGGGCTTCGAGTTTTCGTTTTCCCTTTCAGTGGAGATCTGACTCGTTATTGGACCGGTCGTTAAGGACGAAATAATTAGGAGAAGGAAATGAAAAAGCAACGCGGGGATGCGTGGATATTGGGGACACGCAGAGCGGCTTTGGCCGTGGCAGTCAGTCTTTATGCGGCGATGGCGGGCGCGCAAACCACGACAGCGGGCGCCGACGGCGAGGCCGCCAATTCGAATGTGATGGTCGTTGCTCAGGCGCGCGGCGGTTGCCCGTCGGGCGGCGGCCCCGGCTGCACGTCGCAGGGAGGCGCCACGCCTGGGAGCAGCGCCACGGCGGTTGCGGCGGCGCTCGGCGGGAACTCGTCGGCGGGCGCCGGCGCGGGCGCGGGCAATGGGAATAGTTCGGCGAACTCAGGATCGGGCGGAGTGGGTTCGGGCGATAACGGCGGGAGCGGTGGCAGTGGCGCCGGTGGCGGTGACAGCGGCGGTGATAACGGGTCGGGAAAGGGCGGTAGCGGTGGTGATGGTGGCGGTAATAACGGTGGTGATGGCGGCGGTGATGGTGGTAGTGGTGGGGATGGTGGCGGCGATAACGGTGGCGGTGATGGCGGGCATGGTGGACATCATGGCCACGGTCATGGCGGTGACGGCGATGGCGGTCATGGTCATGGTCATGGCGGCGATGGTGACGGTGGTCATGGAGACGGCGGTCACGGCCATGGTCATGGTGGTGATGGTGACGGTGGTCATGGAGATGGTGGTCACGGCCATGGTCATGGTGGTGGTGACGGCGACGGTGGTCATGGCCACGGCGGTGACGGTGACGGTGGTCATGGAGACGGCGGTCACGGCCATGGTCATGGTGGTGACGGCGACGGCGGTCATGGCCACGGCGGTGATGGTGACGGTGGTCATGGAGATGGCGGTCATGGCCATAGCGGCGGTGACGGCGGCCATGGAGATGGCGGTCATGGCCATAGCGGCGGTGACGGCGGCCACGGTGATGGTGGTCATGGTCACAGCGGTGACGGTGACGGCGGCCATGGAGATGGCGGTCATGGTCACAGCGGCGATGGTGACGGCGGCCACGGAGATGGCGGTCATGGCCATAGCGGCGGCGATGGCGGCCACGGCGACGGCGGTCATGGTCACAGCGGCGATGGTGATGGCGGCCACGGCGACGGTGGTCATGGCCACAGCGGCGGCGATGGCGGTCACGGCGACGGCGGTCAAGGTCACGGCGGCGATGGTGATGGCGGCCACGGCGACGGTGGTCATGGCCACAGCGGCGACGGTGGTCATGGCCACAGCGGCGGCGATGGCGGCCACGGCGACGGTGGTCAAGGCCACAGCGGCGGCGATGGCGGCCACGGCGACGGCGGTCAAGGCCACAGCGGCGGTGACGGTGGTCACGGCGACGGCGGTCAAGGTCACAGCGGCGGCGATGGCGGCCACGGCGACGGCGGTCAAGGTCACAGCGGTGGTGACGGTGGTCACGGCAACAGCGGCAATGGCGACGGTGGCCACGGCAATGGCGGCCAAGGTGATGGTGGCCATGGCCACAGCGGTGGTCCGGGCAGCGGCGGGAACGGTGGAGACGGTGGTGGCCAAGGCAACAGCGGCCACGGTGGAAATGGTGGCGAGGGCAGCGGCGGCCACGGTGGCGGCCAAGGCAACGGTTCCGGCGGCGGAGGTCAAGGCGGTAACGGCGGCGGCCAAGGCAACGGCGGTTCCGGCGGCGGAGGCCAAGGCGGCAGCGGCGGCGGCCAAGGCAACGGTGGTGCCGGAGGCGGAGGCCAAGGCGGCCACGGCGGTGGCCAGGGCAATGGCGGTTCCGGCGGTGGAGGCCAAGGCGGTAGCGGCGGCGGCCAGGGCAACGGCGGCGCCGGCGGCGGAGGCCAAGGCGGCCACGGCGGCGGCCAGGGCAATGGCGGTTCCGGCGGCGGAGGCCAAGGCGGTAACGGCGGCGGCCAAGGCAACGGCGGTGCCGGTGCAGGCGGCGGAGGCCAAGGCGGCCACGGCGGTGGCCAGGGCAACGGCGGTCCCGGAGGCGGAGGCCAGGGCGGTAACGGTGGCGGCCAGGGCAACGGCGGTCCCGGCGGAGGCCAGGGCGGCAATGGCGGTCACGGTGGCCATGGCGGTCACGGTGGTCCGGGCAACGGCGGAGGCCAAGGCGGCAACGGTGGCGGCCAAGGCAACGGCGGCCCTGGCGGCCCGGGCGGAGGCCAAGGCAACGGCGGTCCCGGCAACGGTGGCAATGGCGGCCACGGTGGAGGCTTCGGCGGCGGCTTCGGTGGCTTCGGCAACGGCGGTCGCGGAGGCGGTTTCGGCGGCTTCGGCAACGGTGGCCACGGCGGTGGCGGCTACGGCGGCGGCCACGGCGGCAGCAACCACTAACCGGTGTACCGGAAGCCCCCTGCATCCCGGGGCTTCCGGCGAACGCGGAGACCGGCGCAAGCCGGCCTCCGCGCCACTCCACCCAGAGCAGCGCGGCAATCAGACTGCGGCAACGGCAGCACCAAAAGAACGACCGAACAAAGCATCGAAAGAAGTACCGAACGAGGTACCAAACGAAGTACCAAGCAAAGTACTAAAAGAACGACCAAAAGAAGTCCTAAAAGAATCACTCAATACAGCACCCAAAGCAGTCCGAACCAGTCATCCATGTGGACGGCCGCGCCCGTCCACTCATCCCGGCAGTTCGATCACCTTCTCCTGTACCACCAGAAAAACGCGCTCACCGGCAACCCGTCCGGTTTCCCGCGCGCCTCCGGTAAAACTCCCGAACGCGGGCAGCACCCCGCAACCACTGCCGAAACGGAAGCACGGCACTCGTACCGAATCGGTCCGCGTCGCGATCCGATAAACCGGATGCACATGCCCGGCGAGCACATACGCGTGATCGACCGCGCGCGGGTGATGACACAACGCCCACGGCCCGATAAGCCACGGCTCGCGCACATGCTCGACGTCCAGCGTGAACGGTAAGCGACCCGCATGCCGGTCGTGATTGCCCTCGACCAGTACCACCCGCAATAACGGATGCCGCGCGCGCCATGCGTGCAATGCATCGAGCGTGAGCGTCGACAACGATTCGCGCGCGTGCAGCAGATCGCCGAGAAACACCAGCAGCGCCGGTTCGAACTCGGCAATCAGTCGATCGATTCGCAGCAGGTTCTCCGCGGTCGAACCCGTCGGCACCGGAATGCCGCGGGCGCGAAATACCGCGTCCTTGCCGAAATGCGCATCGGCGATAAAGAGCGCGCGCAGCCGCGGATCGAAACTCGCGCGCAAGCTCGACAGCACGAGCGGATGCGAGGCGATTTCAATTGCGAGCGACCCCGGCGTCATCGCTGCGCCGCCTTTTCGAGTTCGGCGAGCATTCGTTCGACCCGGTCCGCGAGCTTCTCGGTACTCACTTTTTCCCGCAGGCGTCCAACGATCAACGGAAACGCAAACGGCGTCGGTTTCTTCGGCCGGGTCAGCACGACGCGACTCGCATTCATCCGTTCGAGTGCAATCCGGATGCGCCGCACGTCGAGTTCCTGTAGAAGTACTTCGGTATCGGCCTGGCCGAGCAGCAGATTGCCGCGATCGTGTTGCCGGAAGATCTCATAGAAAAGTCCGCTCGACGCCTGCAATTGCCGCGCGCTTTTCTGCTGTCCCGGGTGTGCCTGAAACACGAGTCCGGAGACCCGCGCTATTTCCCGAAAGCGCCGCAATGAAAGCTCGGAGGAATTCAGGCTCGCGAGAATGTCATGTTCGAGTCCCTCTGGAGAAAGCAGACCGCTCTGCAATTGCGCTTCCCAATCGAATGCCTGCGAGCACAGCAATTCGAAACCGTAGTCGTTCATCGAAATAGAAAACGTGCCCGGACTATCGCGCGCGACCCGCCACGCGAGCAGCGCGCCGAGACCGATATGCGCGGTCCGTCCCGCGAACGGATAACAGAAGAAATGGTGCCCCTCGCGCGACTTCAGCAATTCGATCACGAGCAGGCCCGGTTCGGGCAATGCCGACCATTTCCGCTGCAATTCGAGCAGCGGTTGAACCGCGCGCATTTCAGGTTCGTCGTAAATGCCGTGCGCGGCGCGCGCGAGCATCGTCAGCGTCGCATCCGCGAGCTCCGACGACAGCGGCATCCGGCTGCCCGCCCACTGCGGCATCGCTCCGCGCGCCGAACTCGCGCGACGCACCCATGCGGTCATGTCCTGTACGCGGATCAGTTCGAGCGCGCGGCCGCCGAACGTGAACACGTCGCCGGGTTTGAGCCGCGCGATGAACGACTCTTCGATCGCGCCGATCCGGCCGCCCGACAGATACGCGACATTCAGCGTGCCGTTCGCGACGATCGTGCCGATATTGTTGCGATGCCGCCGCGCGAGATCGTTGCGCGGCACCCGATAAAGGCCGTCCTGGTCGCGCGCGACGCGATGATAGTCGGGATACGCGCGCAACGTCGCGCCGCCACCCTCGACAAAGCCGAGCGCCCAATCGAACTCCGCCTGCGTCAGATGCCGATACGCATAGGTATGCAGAATTTCGTCGAATAGCTCGCGCGCATCGAAGCCGCCGCCGATCGCTACCGTCACCAGATGCTGGACCAGTACGTCGAACGGTTTCTCCGGCGTATCGCGGCTTTCGATCTGCCGCTGTTCGACCGCCTCGCGCGCGGCGGCCGCCTCGACCAGTTCGAGCGCATGCGTCGGCACGATCGTCACGCGCGACGGCAAGCCGGGCGCATGGCCGGAGCGGCCCGCGCGCTGCATCAAACGCGCGACGCCTTTCGGCGAACCGATCTGGAAGATCCGCTCGACCGGCAAAAAATCGACGCCGAGATCGAGACTCGAAGTACACACAACGACTTTCAAAGAACCGCTTTTCAGGCCGAGTTCGACCCATTCGCGCACCGCCTGATCGAGCGAGCCGTGATGCAGCGCGATCAGTCCGGCCCATTCGGGACGCGCGTCGAGCAGCGCCTGATACCACAGCTCGCATTGCGAGCGCGTATTAGTGAAGACGAGCGAGGTCCGCGCGTCGTCGAGCGCGCGCGCAACCGCATCGACCTGGCGCGTTCCCAGATGACCGCCCCACGGAAAGCGCTCGATCGTGTCCGGAATGATCGTGTCGATGATCAAAGTTTTCGGCAGCGCGCCGTGCACGCTGACGCGCGGCGTCGTCACCGGCGCGAGCAGAACCTCAGCCGCGAACGCCAGATTGCCGAGCGTCGCCGACAGCCCCCACACCTGCAAAGCGGGCCGCCAGTGCGTGAGCCGCGCGAGTGCGAGCTGGGTTTGCGTGCCGCGCTTGTTGCCGAGCAGTTCGTGCCATTCGTCGACGATCACGAGCCGCACATGCGCAAGCACGTCGCGCGCGTCGGCTCGCGTGAGGATCAACGTGAGGCTCTCGGGTGTCGTGACGAGCGCAGACGGCATGCGCCGGTTCTGTCGTTCGCGTTCGGACGACGAAGTATCGCCGGTGCGCAGCCCGACGCTCCACGGCACCGCGAGTTCGGCGGCCGAGCTTTGCAGGGCGCGCGCGGTGTCGGCGGCGAGCGCGCGCATCGGCGTGATCCATAGCACGGTCAGCGGCTCCGGATGCTTGCGCGCGGCCGGCACGTCGCGCGCGAACGCGGCGAGCGCGCCGAACCAGACCGCCCAGGTTTTGCCGGCGCCGGTGCTTGCATGCAGCAGGCCGCTCGCGCCGTCGCCGAGCGCGCGCCAGACTTCGCGTTGAAACGCGAACGGCTGCCAGCCGCGCGCGGCGAACCATGCGTCGAGTTTGTCCGCGAATGGACGCTGCGCGGCGGCGTCGTCAGGTCGATAAGCCGGAAACGGCAGCGGCTCGAAAGCGGCTTTGCGTGCATCGAGCCGCGCCTGTTGCGCGCGGCTGCGCGGAATTCGCCGGGGACGCGGCGCGCGGCGCGGTGCTTCGGCGTCGGCACCGGAACTCGCATTCTCGATGGGCGAAAGAGGGGCGTCGGGATCGGCCGGCTCGGTCATCGAAAGCGCTCCTGATTACGGATGCATTGCATTAATAGGCCGGCGAATCGCCCGCGGCCAATCCGCTACAATGGCCCGACTCACCCCACTGGAGACTTGCTTTGAAATCACTCGTTGCTTTGCTGGCCGCAACCGTTCTCTCCTCGACCGCGATGGCCGCTGCGCCGACCACGGAAAAGCTGCCGTCCGGCGTCGTCGTCGAACACCTGACGCAAGGCACGGGCCCGCAACCGGCCGCAACCGACGTCGTCAAGGTCAATTATCGCGGCACGCTGCCGAACGGCACCGAATTCGACAGCTCCGCGAAGCACGGCGGCCCGGCAACGTTTCCGCTCAATCGTGTGATTCCGTGCTGGACGCAAGGCGTACAGAAGATGAAAGTCGGCGGCAAGGCGCGTCTGACCTGCCCGGCGGCAACCGCTTACGGTGAGCGCGGCGTCGGCCCGATTCCGCCGAATACCGATCTGACTTTCGAAGTCGAACTGGTCGACATCGTCAAGTAAGCGCATACCAATGCATTGAAATACAGGCCTCGCTCCGGCAATCGTAGCGAGGCCTGCTGTTTTTTGGGCGCGGCTCGGCCCAATTGCCGGTCAGGGGACACACGATGAAACACGACAAAAAAACCGTGCCGGTGGCGAGTATCGGCTTCACCGGCAAGACCGCGCACAAGTTCTTCGACCTGTTAAAAGAGGCGCGCGTAAGCACGGTGCTCGACATTCGCCTCAATAACACGTCGCAACTCGCGGGCTTCGCGAAGAAACAGGATCTGCCGTACTTTCTCGAACACCTGTGCAATGCGAAGTATGTGGAAGTGCCGGAACTGGCTCCCGAGCCGGACATGCTGAAACGCTACCAGCGCAAGGAAATGAGCTGGGAGAACCTGCGCGACGCGTATTTCGACCTGATCGCGAAACGCCGGGTGGAAAGCAATCTGGATATAGCGCTATTCGAATCCGGCTGTCTGCTTTGCAGTGAACATTTACCGCATCATTGTCACCGGTCGCTCGCGCTCGAGTATCTGAACCAGCACTGGAATAACCGTCTTTCCATCACGCATCTGACCTGAATCCGGTCTGAGCTGAATCGCGCCCCCCGGTTTGCGGCGACCCGCCGCGCCGGCCGGCGGGTGCTTTATCGGTATTTCCCCGTAGTACTGCCGGTCGCCGGCCGTGTGGGTCCAGACGATGATTTTCGGCTGCACTTCTCGGCTTTCCTTCTCGCCTTCGCTTCTCCTTCCCTCAATAGCCCGAAAGTTTGCATCGCGTGAAACGTTGGAAAACCCGCGGCGCGCTTCGATGCTTTCAAAATACGGCCGGCTCGCTCGTTTAATGTCTATTCGCGCGTGGGCCCCAGAAATACCTCGTCTTTGCGCCGGCGACCGGTCCGGCTATCTTCCCGCGCGAGCGAGGAGCGGCTGCCATGAATATCGACTTTCACTACGGGGTGATCTACATCGCCGCGCGCATCGGCGGAATGACCGCCGCCGATGCGCGGATCGTCGCGCACGCGTGCCAGTATGTGGACGACGCGACGACGAGCGGAATACTGCGTTTCAAAGGCGGCGAGACCTTCGAGCGCTTCGCCAGCGCGCACAAGTTATTCGATTACGCGAATACCGAGAACGACCAGAACCGGCTGGTCTGGACGCCGTTTCATTTCCTGCCGGCCGGAGAAGGGATAACCCTCGAAGAAAAGGCGATTTGCCGGCCGGATAGCGAAGTTGCGCGCGAAGTGGTGCGCCGCGCGATCCGCCAGCGCGATTCGGAGACCGGTTTGCACCGGCTCGGCGTGACGCTGCATACCTATGTCGATACGTGGGCGCATCAGGGCTTCTCGGGGATCGAAAGTCCGTGGAATCGCGTGCATTTCCTGGAAGCCCAGGATTGCACGCACAGAAGCTGGCTTGCCCGCCTCGAGAGCGCGGCCGGCCATCTGCTCGAACATATCGAAGCGGACATTCTGACGATCGCGCTACCGGTCGGCCACGGCGCCGCATTGCATTATCCCGACCAGCCGTGGGCGCGCTGGCATTACATCGACGGTCGCAATAACCTCATTTCGCGACACAATTTGCCGGATTTCGTTCAGGCGGCCGAAATGGCGTGTCGCGCGGTGCGCGGCTTTCTGGCGGGGCGGGAAGATTTCGAAACTCAGCCCGGTCTGCCGGACGACGTCAGAAACGCGGTGTCCCGTCTGCTCGATACGAGCCGCAATCCGGACGATAACCAGCGTTTGCGAACGGTACGCGAATGGGTAAAGGCCGGCCGTATTCCCGGTTTGAAAGAAGCGGTGCCCGGCTATATCGGCAAAGGACGGGATTCGTGGAAATACCAGGCAACCGGTCTGCTGTGCGATGACGACACCGGGGACAGACCGGAGTGGAGCCACGCATTCGAAAAGAGCGATTACCGTCTTTTTCATGACGCGGTCAAACAGCACCGCTTCGTCACGACTCAGGAAATTCTGCCCGCTCGCGGATTACGGATCGCGTAAATGAGCGGGTCGCGGCGCGGGCGTCTGCCCGCGTGACACTCTATTGCATTCTCATCTGCGCACGCCGGGTGGCTGTCCTGTCGAGTGGTCGAAATTGGCGTGCGCCGGCATTTTTCCCCGAAGCTACTGTCCGCTCGCTTGTCCCAAAAAGGACCGTTTGCGAATAAAAATGAACTACTCTCCTTTGAATATTCGAATGCTTGCCTATAGTAGAAGCGGTTATTGCCAGTGACACGGCAGAGACCATCTCGGTGACGGAGAGAGAGTGTCGTCGTCTTTACCCCGATCTGAGAGTGTGGAACCGAAACAGAAAAAAACCATCAACAACAACGGAAGGGCAAAAGGACAGAAAGAGTAGGGCGAGTACCTGAAAGTTTTGTATTAACGCGTTGTACCCGCGCATCGGATCGTCGCTTTCTCAATTTGTTGATGGTCCGGATAGCTTAATAGACTGCCTTTCTTCCGTTATTCATGGCATAGTTTGACGATTACCACACAAGGAGTAACCAGATGCCTACGTTAGAGCAAATCCAGGCAAAGCTTAAGAAGCTCCAGTCCCAGGCTGACGTTCTCATTGCGAAAAAAGCCCAGGCCGCTGTCGATCAGATTCGCGAGTTGATGATCAAACACGGTCTCACTACTGCGGATATCGAAGCACAGGCGAAAGCACGGCGTAACGCTCGCGCGCTCAATGGCGTCGCCAAGCGCGGCCCGGGCCGCCCCGCCGGCTCGACTAAAGCCGCCAAATCCGCGAGCCCGGTCAAATACCGCGACCCGAAAACCGGCGCGACGTGGACCGGTCACGGCCGCGCGCCCGGCTGGATCGCCGCTGTTAAGGACCGCACCGCGTACCTGGTCGCAGGCGCGAGCGAAGTGAAAGCGGCGGTGGCGCCGGCCAGGCGCGGCAAAGGTCAGCCGAAAGGCGCGCAGCCGGCGAAGTATCTGAATCCGAAAACCGGCGCGACCTGGAGCGGCCGCGGTCCGGCGCCCGCATGGCTCGCCACGGTGAAAGACCGCAGCAAATTCCTGATCGATGGCGCGGCGGCTTCGGCCTCGGCTAAACCGGCGGCTAAAGCCGGCAAAGCGAAAGCAACGGCCGGCGCGGTAGGCCGCAAGAGCGCGGCGAAAAAAGCCAGCGCGACTCGCAAGACGGCGGCGAAAAAAGCGACGCCGGCTAGCCGCAAAGCCGCGGTGAAGAAGACCGTCGGCCGCAAGGGCGCGGTGAAGACCGCGCGCAAGACGCCGGGCCGCAAGGCTGCCGCGAAGAGCGTCCCGAGCGCCGCTCCGGCGGCGTCGCAAGCACCGGCGGCGCAGGGCAGCGCGGCCTAAGGGCGGCGCAGTCGCGAAGTAGATGGTTAGTACTTGCAACGCATCCCAGCAGGAAGACCAGGTCGTCCTGCTGGGCGATGCTCCTCATCCGGCAGCCGATGCCGCCGAACCGTTCATCGTCGCCAGCGATCGCCGCGTGATCCTCACGTATCCGATCGCGGAGGCGGACTTCGAACGGTTCGGACCATTCGATCCCGACGACGATCCCTATTGCGCGGTGCTGTTCGCCGACGCCTCGTTTCATCGGCTCGGCCCACCGGGCGAAGCGGATCTCGCCATTCACCCGCTGGCCGAGCAAGGCCTTTGCCGCGATTGCGTACATGAGGTCGTCAATTCGTCGCTGTGCGCGGAGCTTGCCGGCTTGCCCGAAAGCGATGCGTCGATGACAGAAATGTCATCGTCCCGGCGTCATTTCGTCATTACGTTTCAAGCGTCGACGTTTGAATGCGTGGCCGCGGATTACACGGTCATTGGCGTATTCGGCGCCGGCGAAATCGCGAGCCGCGAGGCCTTCGCATTGGTCAGATAAAGGCGCTGTAATCAAATAGCGGCCATACCGCGTCCGCCCGGGAGCAATCCCGGGCGGGCCGCGAAGTACTAATAGAACGCTGAGTAGCAAGCCGCGGTCCCCGCAACGGGCACGCGCCGTGCATGGGGTGGCGATAATAGAAGTCAGGCAGATCACGCACCGTCCATCGAATCCGGACGCCCATGCGGATCCCGCCGCTTCGCATCGAGGCCACGCATGCTGACTATTCCGCTTACCGCGTTCGTCACGCTCATGATTGTTCTGATCATCGCCAATCTGTCGAGCGGCGAGAAGAAAATCGAGCACAAGATCGAACGGCTCTATCGGAGCGACGATCCGCAATTTCTGCGTTCAATGGGTTTGCTATTGGGGCCGCCGGTGGTCGCCGGCAATCGCTTCGAGATGCTATTGAATGGCGACCGCATTTTTCCATCGATGCTGGAAGGCATTCGCGCGGCCCGCAAAACCATCACGTTTGAAACGTTCATTTACTGGTCCGGCGAGATCGGCGAACAGTTTGCGCGGGCGCTCGCCGACAAGGCCCGCGAAGGCGTCGCCGTGCATGTTCTGCTCGACTGGGTCGGCTCGTCGAAAATGGACAAGCGCTATCTGGATATGCTGCGCGACGGCGGCGCGATGGTCGTCAAATTTCATAAACCGCATTGGACCGGGCTCGGCCGGATGAATGACCGGACTCACCGCAAACTGCTGGTGATCGACGGGCTGATCGGTTTTACCGGCGGTGTCGGTATTGCGCCCGAATGGACCGGCGATGCGCAGGACGACAAGCATTGGCGCGATACCCATTTTCGCGTCACCGGTCCGGTGGTCGGTCATATGCAGGCGGTATTCATGGACAACTGGATCAAGGCGACCGGCAACGTGCCGCACGGTCCCGAGTACTTTCCGCAAATCGAGCCGGAAATCAAAGGCGCGGGCGAGGGGTTCGCGCATATGTTCAGCAGCTCGCCATCGGGCGGCAGCGACGACATGCAATTGATGTATCTGATGGCGATCACCGCCGCGACCCACACGCTCGATCTGGCGAGCGCGTACTTCGTGCCCGACAAGCTGACCATCAATGCGATCGTCGAAGCCGCGAAACGCGGTGTGAAAGTTCGGATCATCACACCGGGCAAACGGATCGACACGCACACGGTGCGCGAAGCATCGCGCGGCTGCTGGGGCGATCTGCTGAAAGCGGGCGTCGAGATCTACGAGTACCAGCCGACGATGTTCCATTGCAAATTGCTGGTGGTCGACGAATACCTGGTCTCGGTCGGCTCCACGAACTTCGATAGCCGCTCGTTCAAGCTGAACGACGAAGCGAACCTGAACATCTACGACCGCGACTTTGCCAGCCAGCAGACGGCTGCATTCGACGACGACATCGCCCGCTCGAAGCGCGTGACGCTCGACGCATGGATGCATCGTTCGCTGACGGAGAAGCTTGTCGAAAAGTTCGTGCGGCTACTGGATACGCAGCTTTGAAACGGGGATGCGTTGATCGACAGGATCGTGAGGAAGAACAGTGAGCGGATGAGTGGTAGCGCGGATTAATGAGTGGAAGTCGCGCCGCTCAGATACGCGTCGATGCCAGTGTGTGCCGGCATGACATTGCTTCGGACTCCGTCTTCTGAAGAGACCGCCGCTCGCTCCAGACGCTCTTTCGCATGCCGATAGGCATTCGCAAAGCCGCGCAACTGTTGCGTAACCGGCCGGTCGTCGAGCCGGCGCCGCGTCAACGCCTGCGCGATGCTGCGCTCGATCAACCGAAGCTGGCTGTCGATATAGTCGATGCACAACTGCCGGCTGCGCTCCGACGCCGCAGCGACCGTCAGCAATGCGGGCACCAGCGAAATCGTCAGAAAACCGCCTGATGGAATGCGCGCGAGCGCGGCGGGAGAGTCGAACAGGTCGGCGCGCAGCGCGTCGAACACCGCTTGCGTCCAAACTTCGCGCTCAAGTTCGAGCGCGCGGCGACGACGTGCGAGCGCTTCCCGCGCGTCGCGGTCGGCGACGTGCCCTTGGTCCACCAGCAACGGCGCATCGTCACGCTTGCCTTCCTGAATGCACGCGCTGCCGAGATACACCGCGCTTCGCGCGCGCTCGGCCAATACCAGGTATTGGAGGCTATCCGGCACCAGCGGATCGAGCGGCACCACTTCGCAGGTCAGCGGCTTGCCGTGCAGATGAATCGCGCAACGGCCATCGTCCGCGAGGGCGGGGCAGCGCGCGAGCGACGGATAGTCGAAACCTTGCGCGACGATGCTGAACGTGTCGCCGGCACGGTATAGCAACGCTTCACCAAGCGCGTCGAATTCAGCGCAATCGCTGTCGTCGAGCACGGTTTCATATCCGCCGACACGCAGCCGGTCACCCGGCCGCCGCCGCGCAACCCGCCCAATCGCAATGCAGCCGATAAAACGGTCGGGATGACGAAACAGTTCCGCGAGCGTCATCGAAGGCGGGCTGTTGCAGCATTGGCCGCACGCGGTGCAAGAAAAAGAAAACGTCTTCACCACGGCCGGCGCACCGAATCCTGATAGCGCGTGAGAATGAAATGCGCGACATCGTTCGAGTGATACGCGGCGACCAGTTGCGCGACCCACGGGTTGCCGCGATCGGCGTCGCGCACGGTCAGCACGTTCGCATACGGCGAGCGCGCGTCTTCGAGACTGAGACCGTCGCGCGCCGGTTGCAGACCCGCGCGCGCGGCCGTGTCGCTGTCGATCACCGCAAATGCGACGCTATTGAGCGAATCGTACAGACGCGCGCGCGGCAGAGAGCGAATCTTCAGGTTGAGACGATTGCCGGTGATATCGGCAAGCGTTGCGTGCAGGCCCGCGCCGTCCCTGAACGTCAGCAGCGTTTCGTTCTGCAACAGGATCAGCGCGCGGGCGATGCCGTCGCGATCGTCAGGAATCGCAATCGTCGCGCCGCGTTGCAACTGGCCGAGATGAGTCAGTTTGCGCGAGTAGAGCGCGACCGGAAACGTGACGGTGGTGGCGACGCTGCTCAGCGCATAGCCGTGCTGCTTGCGCTGCGCATCGAGCGCCGCTGCGTCTTCGAAGCTCGCCACGTCGATCTGCTTCGCGGCGAGCGCCGCGTCGATGCGCGCCGGCTGATCGAACACGACCACGTCAAGCGCGAGCCCTTCGGTCGCCGCGACGCGCCGCACTTCGTTCATGATCTCCGCCTGCGCGCCCGGCGTTACGCCGACCCTGATCGTCTGCGCAGCGGCTAGCGCGACTTGAAACGGCGTGGCCAGCAACAACAGTCCCGCCAGCAAAGCAATCGAGAGCCGCGTCATGACGCATCCCTCAACACCGTACGAAAGCCGATATGCGAGGCCGGCAAATCCGCTTCCTGCTGCTCGCGCGACGCCGCGCGATACCTGACGCAATAGTCGCGCGAGCACAGGAACGAGCCGCCCTTGATCACCATCGGCGTGTCGTGCCGGCGGCTCAGCGGCGCAACCAGCGCGGTGTCGCCGTTGGTATGCGACTGGTGCGCGCCGGTGTACACGTCGCGAGTCCATTCCCACGCATTGCCGATCATGTCGTAAAGCTGGTAGTCGTTCGCCGCGTAGCAGCCGACCGGCGATAGTCCGACATGACCGTCCTCGCCGGAATTGAGTACCGGAAACACCCCTTGCCAGTAGTTCGCGCTCGGCTTGCCGTTGACATCGCGCGGCGCGGTGTCGAGATCGGCGCCGTCGTGGCCGGCCTTGCCCGCGTATTCCCATTCGGCTTCGGTCGGCAGATCGCGGCCGAGCCAGTGCGCGTACGCGAATGCATCGGCCTGCGTGACCATCGTGACCGGCTGGTTCAGCAGGCCGTCGAGGTTGCTGCCGGGGCCGCGCGGATGATTCCACGCGGCGCCCTTGACCCAGCTCCACCACGCGAGATCGCGCGCGTTCATCTCGTCGCGCGTCGGTGTATGGAATACGACCGCGCCGCCCTGGCGCTCCGCATCGCTGACATAGCCGGTCGCCTTCACGAACGCCGCGAATTGCGCGTTGGTGACGTCGGTCTGATCGATCCAGAAACCGGCGACATGAGTTTTACCGTCGCCGGCCGGCCGTTCGTCTTCATAGCCGAGCTTGCTGCCGAACACGAATTCGCCGCCACGCAGATGCACCATGCCGGCTTGCGGATCGTCACGCCAGCGCGCCGGCAAGCCCGAGTAACGCGCGCATTGCTGCTCGGAGCCGAGCGCGGCGAGCGGCCGCGAGCGGTTCAATGAATCGAACGCGCCAGGCGTGCCGCCGCCGAATGCCGACGATGCGGCGGACGCTGCCGTAAACGCCGCCGCAAATGCGGCGGCTGCGATCGCGGCATAGGTGCCGTACAGCACCTTGCCGCTAGTGAGCTTGAATCTCGACTTCATTGGACGCTCAGTAATAACCGCGCGGACGCAACGGCTCGACGCCGCCGACGCTGCTCATATAGCTGTTCCACTGCTGCACGAGGCCGTCGATGATCGACGGGTTCGCGGTGGCCACGTCCGTCGTTTCGCCGCGATCGGCGTTCATGTCGTACAGCTGCCAGTGACCGTCGACCGGGCCGAGCGGCGGTTCGGTCCACAACGCTTTCCAGCGGCCGTCGGCGCTGCGCAGATAGCCGCGCCCATATGCTTCGTCGCCGAAGTACGCGCTGTGCACCGGCGCCGTGCTCTGATCGTTCAATACCGGCAGCAGCGATTGCCCGGTGACCGGATACACGTAGCGGTTGTTGTAGACCACCTTGCCCTTGTTCTCGTCGACGCCGGTCAGCGTGTTGAGCAGCGCGGGCGCGGGCGTGGTCGGCGGCGTGACCTGCGCGATCGCGAGGAAGGTCGCGGTGTTGTCGGTCACGTGGGTGAACTCGCGCAACGTGGTCTTCTGCGTGGTCTGGCCCGGCAGATGCACGATCAACGGAGTCGACACGCCGCCTTCGCCGGAGTAGCCCTTGGTCAGCCGGAACGGCGTTGCGCTGACTTCCGCCCAGCGCAAACCGTATTGCAGGCGCTGCGCATTCTGCTTGCCGTTGTCGGTGCCCAGTTGCGAATAGGTCGGCTCGGCCGCGTTCGCGGTGTCGGTCGCGGTCGGGTCCGCGCCCGAATCGATCGGCCAGCCTTCGGCGCCGTTATCCGACTGGAACATGATGAAGGTATTGTCGTATTCGCCGATGTCCTTCAGATGCTGGATCAGCAGGCCGATATTGTGGTCGAGGTTCTCGACCATGCCCGCGTAGATTTCCATATAGCGGGCCTGCGCTTTCTTCTCGGCCGGCGTCAGGCTGTCCCACTTCTTGTTCACGGTGCCGGGACCGTAGTCGGTATAACCCTGCGCGGCACTATGCACGGCGCTCACGTATTTCGCGTTGACGGTGCCGTTGTTCGAAGTGGCGGCGCTCGCGGTCAGCGTTTCCGACGCGCCGCCATACGGTACGAAGTCCTGAGGAATGATCCCGAGTGCTTTCTGCCGCGCGATCCGCGCGTCGCGAATCGCGTCGTAGCCCGCGTCGTATTTGCCGGCGTAATTGTGCAGATAAGGTTCCGGCACCTGCAACGGCCAGTGTGGCGACGTATAGGCCGCGTACGCGAAGAACGGCTTGCCGTCGCCCTTGTTCGAATCGATGTACGCGATCAGCTTCTGCGTATAGAAGTCGGTCGAATAGAACACCGCGGGGCTGCCGCCGGTGCCGCCCGGCTGGCCGGGTTGACCGGGCTGCACATAGGCGCCGTCTTCGGTGTAGTTCTTCGAGCCGGCCAGTTCGTGCGCGAAGTGATTGGTCGCGGCGCCGCCGAGCAGCGCATAGCTATGTTCGAAGCCCCACTGGTCCGGCGTCTGTCCACTGCCGCTCGCGCTGCCGACGATCCCCGAGCCGATGTGCCACTTGCCGGCCATATAGGTGTGATAGCCGCCGTCCTTCAGCAACTGCGCGACCGACAGCGCGCGGTCGTTCAGATAACCCTCGTAGCCGGGCAGTCCCTTGCGCTCGTCGGTCGCCGCGCCCATCGTGCCTTCGCCGACCAGGTGGTGGTCGGTGCCGGAGATCAGCATCGAACGCGTGATCGCGCAGACCGTGCCGGTGTGGTGATTGGTCAGGATGCGGCCCGACTGCACCAGCGCGTCGAGATTGGGCGTATTGATCTCGCCGCCGAACGCGTGGATGTCGGAATAGCCGAGGTCGTCGGCCATGATGTACAGGATGTTCGGGCGCTTCTGCGCGACTACCGGTGTGGACGCGGGCGTCGCGGCGGCGGCCTGCGCGCTCGGCACGGTGCTGTCGCCGCAGGACGCGAGCGTGACGAGGCTCGCGACGGCGGCGCCGATCAGCGCAAGACGGAAGACGGGAAACTCGGAGCGGCGGGATCGATGTGTTGTCATTGTTGTGCGGACCGTTAGGTTGGGCCGCCGATGTTAGCAATGGCATTACAAAGACCAAAAGAACGATTTCTGCGTTGCTATCGACGTTTGTCGATATAGGCCGCCGCCGTTCGCGCGGCGTTAATTGCCGGGTTCGAGTACCGGTTTGTCGGGTGCCGCCTGAGTGCGGTACGGCAGTTGCGCGGCGTGCGGATCGGTGACCGTGTTGTCGATTACGCGTTCCACATCGGCGGTTTTCGCGAGTTCGGTGAGGAAGGTCTTCTTGTCGAAACCGGGCGCGACGCAGCCTTCGACATAAATGAAGCGGCGTTGCAGCGTCAGCCATAGCGACGACTGTTCGCGCCAGTGCGTTGCGACGTTCAGATTCGCGAGCCGGCGCTGCACGCTGTCGGCGATTTCGTTGTCGTACAGATACGCATTCGGCAAACGGCAGCGGCCTTCGATCCAGCAGCTATTGCCGCGCTCGATCCGGTAATGGCTGTCGTCGAGCCATTCCTTTTCGGTTTCGAACGGCCCGAGCGGTACCGGGCAATCGGCAATCGCTTTAGAAATTTGTATGAACGGATCGTGGCCGCGATTCACGCGGGTGGGGTCCGTTTGCGCGTGGGCGGTGGCCGCGCACAGCAGCGGAAAAATAAGCTGGAGTCCGAACAAACGTTTCATGCCGATGCCGCTCCATTCGTTGAACAGCGCTCTTTGAAACTCTAGCGCCGCGTACGCCGATGCTCGACCGCGAACTTGATCAACTCCGCCTGACCTTCGATATCGAGCTTGCGCTTCAGATTCAGCCGATGCGTCTCCACAGTCCGCACCGACAACCCGGTGCGCTGCGCGATCTGCTTGCTCGACAGACCATCGGCGAGTGCATCGAGAATATCGAGTTCGCGCGGCGTCAAACGTTCGACCGGCGATTGCGTCGCCGACGCGTGAATCAGCCGCGCACTCAATTGCGCGCTGAAGTATGTATTGCCGGCGAGTACCGCGCCGATTGCCTGAATGATCTCGAGCGCGGGCGAATCCTTCAGCACATAGCCGCTCGCGCCCGCGCGCACCGCCTGGGTCACGTACTCGAGATTGTCGTGCATCGACAGCATCAAAACGCGAATCGCCGGAAAGCGCTCGTGAAACAGATTCGCGAGCGCAATGCCGTTCATTCCGTTCATACCGACATCCATTAGCGCGAGATGCGGCGCTTCGGTTTCGGCGAGCGCGAGCGCCTGTTGCGCGTTGCCCGCTTCGCCGACCACTTCGAACTGGCCGACCGCTTCGAGGCGCGCGCGCAGACCGTCGCGCACCAGCGGGTGATCGTCGACCAGCAGCAGGCGCGCAATGGATGGCGTGGCGTGGTGATTCATAAAGTGGTTTCCCGCAGAGGCGCGACGGCGGCTTGAGCGCCGGGTTGTAGCGGCACGCGCGCGATGACGACGGTATGCGCGGGCTGCGAACTCAACGACAGCGTGCCGCCGAGCGCTTCGAGCCGCTCGCGCATGTTGCGCAGACCGACGCCGTCGCGGCGGCCGACGAACGCGTCGGCGACGTCGAAGCCGCGGCCGTTGTCGGCGATCGTCAGCGTGACCGCGTCGTGCGACAGTTCCAGCGTAAGTGCCGCGCTCGATGCCTGCGCGTGCCGCACGATATTGGTCAGCGCTTCCTGGGCGATCCGGAACAATACGGTGTTGACCGCATCGGGCAGCGTCGCCGCATGCGTGTGCGCGATCTGCGTGAAGCCGATCGCGATGCCGGACTCGTCGCCGAGTTCGCGCGTCAGTTGTTCGAGCGCGGCGGCGACGCCGAGATCGTCGAGCATCGACGGACGCAGCGCGTGCGAGATGCGCCGCACTTCGCGCAGCGTATCGCCGAGCCGCGTCAGGCTGGTGGACAGTGCGGCCTCCGCGGCGGGCTCGCGCGCGTTGCCGCGTTCGAACCGCGCGAGCGCCGATTCGAGCAGCAGCTTCGCCGACACCATCATCTGGCTGATGCCGTCGTGCAATTCGCGCGACAGCCGCGCGCGTTCCTGTTCCTGCGATTCGACCACCTGCCGCGCGAGACGCTTCAGTTTCGCGTCGGCGCTGCGGTATTCGGTGACGTTCAGCACCAGCGCGCACAGTGCGATCACCGCGAGCCCGGCCAGCGCGATCGCGTCGATCCATCTCATCGTGCGGGCGATATTGGCGGCCGCCTGTTCGTCGATATGCGCGAGCGTCGTGTCGACATCGTCCAGATAGATGCCGGTGCCGAGCATCCAGCCCCAGCGTTCGAGCGGCACCACGTAGCCGAGTTTCGATGCGACCTTGCCGGTCGACGGCCGGTGCCACAGGTAGCGCACGTAGCCGCCGCCGCGCGCGGCGGTGGCGAGCAACTGCTGGATTGTCGGCACGCCGTGGCTGTCGCGCAGCGACCAGAGATCGTGGCCGACCAGTTGCGGTTCGCGCGGATGCATCAGCGCGCGGCCGTGCAGGTCGTAGACAAAGAAATAACCGTCCTTGCCGAAATCCATTTTTTCGAGCACGTCGAGCGCGCGCAGCCGCAGCAGCGCATCGTCGCGCGCGTTGTCGTGGTCGGCTTCGTAGAGCGGCGCGATCGCGGTGGTCGCAAGCTCGACGTAATGTTTGAGCTCGACCTGTTTGCTCGCCATATAGGCGGCCTGGGTGGTCGCGTGCTGTCGCTCGGCGAGCGCGGTGGCCTCGCGGCGCACGCCGATTTCAATGCTGGCGATCGCGACCAGAAAGGGCACGATCGCCAGCAGCACAATCTTTGCTTTGAGTTTCATCGTCGAAAAAACGGCCGGCGGGCTACGTACTATTACGTAGACGGCTTACGTAGTTGCGCGCTTGTGGGCGCGCTCGTGAAGGCGAATACTACATGCCCGCGGCATACCGCGCTTAGCGGGGCCTGGCGCGCGACGCCCGCCGCTTCCCGCACCTTCCGCCTGAGCCCAGGCAACCGGACATCCGCACGCCGGCCACGAGCCGTCACGCGCGATGTCGATAATAGACAAGGAGATGTTCGTGGAGACCTCCACCTCCGCCGGCCGTTCATGGAGCTGGCTGATTCTGCTGATCCCGTATATCGCGCTACTGTGGCTGCCGTTCTATAACCACAGCTATCCGTCGCTGATGGGCTTTCCGTTCTTCTACTGGTATCAGTTTCTGTGGGTGCCGTTGACCTCGCTGCTGATTTACATCGTGTATCGAGGTATCAAATGAGCGAGCTCAATCCTGTGAACCCGGTCGCGATGACGGTCTTCATCGCATTCTTCGTGCTCGTCACGGTGATCGGCTTTTTCGCCGCGCGCTGGAAACGCGGCGATCTCACGCAATTGCACGAATGGGGTCTCGGCGGTCGTCAATTCGGCACGGTTATTTCGTGGTTCCTGGTGGGCGGTGATTTTTACACCGCTTACACGGTGATCGCGGTGCCGGCACTGGTCTATTCGGTCGGCGCATATGGTTTCTTCGCGCTGCCTTACACGATCATCGTTTATCCGTTCGTATTCGCGGTAATGCCGAAATTGTGGAAGGTCGCGCACGCGAAAAACCACATTACCGCGGCCGATTACGTGCACGGCGAATACGGCGGCAAGTGGTTCCCGGCGGCGATCGCGCTGACCGGCATCGTCGCGACGATGCCGTATATCGCGCTGCAGCTGGTCGGTATGCAGGTCGTGATCAAGGGGCTCGGCGTCAGCGGCGAATTGCCGTTGATCGTCGCGTTCGTGATTCTCGCGCTGTACACGTATGCGAGCGGTCTGCGCGCGCCGGCGATGATCGCGTTCGTCAAGGACATCATGATCTATATCGTCGTGATCGCGGCGGTGTGGCTGATTCCGGTGAAGCTCGGCGGCTATGGCCACGTGTTCGCGATGGCCGACGCGCACTTCCAGGCGAAGGGCGGCGCGACCGGCATTCTGCTGAAGCCGACCCAGTACACCGCGTTCGCATCGCTCGCGCTCGGCTCGGCGCTTGCCGCGTTCATGTACCCGCATACGATGACCGCGGTGCTGTCGTCGGCGTCGGCGAAGACAGTGCGCAAGAATGCGATCTTCCTGCCCGCATACACGGTGCTGCTCGGTTTGATCGCGCTGCTCGGCTATATGGCGATCGCCGCCGGCGTGAACGTGAAGTCCGCCAGCGACGTGGTGCCGGCGCTGTTCGGCACGCTGTTCCCGTCGTGGTTCGTCGGTTTCGCGGCGGCTGCGATTGCGATCAGCGCGCTGGTGCCGGCCGCGATCATGTCGATCGGCGCGGCCAATCTGTTCACGCGCAATCTGTGGCGTCCGCTGGTGTCGCCGAACATTTCGCCGGCGGCGGAAGCGGCCAACGCGAAGATCGTGTCGCTGGTGGTCAAGTTCGGCGCGCTGCTGTTCATCGTGTTCCTGCCGACGCAGTACGCGATCGACCTGCAACTGCTCGGCGGCGTGTGGATTCTGCAGATCTTCCCGGCCATCGTGTTTACGCTGTACACGCGCCGGCTGAACACGCCGGGTCTGTTCCTCGGCTGGCTGGTCGGCATCGTGCTCGGCACGGGTCTGGCGATCTCGCAGGGGCTCAAGCCGGTGTACGGGCTGCATTTCGGCCACGAGAACTATCCGCTCTATATCGGGCTGATCGCGCTGGCGGCGAATATCGTCGTGAGCTTCGCGGTGTCGGCGGTGTCGCCGCGCCGCGCGGCGGTGACGGCTTGATTTGAACCGGACTGAAGGCGGCCTGACTGCCTGAACGAAAACGCCGCGGAGTGCTTAGCTTCGCGGCGTTTTTATTTGTTCCGGCGGTTCTGCGAATTCGCGTCGCTTTGCGCGTCTGTTACGCGTCCGCCCAGCGACGTAGCAGATTGTGATAGATCCCGGTCAGACTCACGACGGTCGGATCGTTCGAGCCGCGCTCGGCGGCCAGCGTCTGCACATCGTTATCGAGTTGAAACAGCGTCGCGCGCTGGCCGTCGTCGCGCACCATGCTCTGGATCCAGAAGAACGACGCCACTCGCTCCCCACGCGTGACCGGCGTCACGTGATGCAGGCTCGAAGCGGGGTAGAGCACCATATCGCCGGCCGGCAGTTTCGCGCGATGCACGCCGTAGGTATCTTCGATACACAGTTCGCCGCCGTCGTAGGTATCAGGCTCAGCGAGAAACAACGTTGCGGACAGATCGCTGCGAATCCGGAAATCGGTGCCGCGCAGCTGGCGGATCGCATTGTCGACATGAGTGCCGAAACCGTCGCCGCCCGCATAGCGGTTGAACAGCGGCGGAAATACCTTCAGCGGCAGCGCGGCGGAAAAGAACCGCTGGCTGCGGCCAAGCGCGTCCTGAATCGCATCGCCGATCGCGCGCGCGGCCGGCGAGCCTTCCGGCAGTTGCTGGTTACGCTTCGCTTGCGCGGACTGCTGACCGGAGGTCGCATTGCCGTCGATCCATTCGGCGGCGTCGAGTACTTCGCGGCATTGCGCGACCTGCTGTTTGCTGAGCACGTTTTGCAGATGCAGCATCATGAGCGGGATTCCTGCATGAAATTCGTCGCCGCGCGTGGCGGCGCGGCGAGGTGTTGTGGCCCAGCGCCGAGACTGCGCTCCAACGCCCGAAACGCGTCGACCGGCGAGGCCGCCAGCCACTCGCGCATCTTCGCGACGAACGCGACGGTCGCGGTGCGCGGCACCTGTTGCAACCACGGCAGCGCCGCATCGATTTCGCCGCGCGCCGCGAGTAGCCGCGCGTAATTGAACTGGCCGCGAAAATCGCCGCCTTCGGCCGCGCGCCGGTAAAAGTCGAGCGCGGTGTCCTCATCGGCGTCGACAGTCCAACCGTCTTCATAAAAGCTGCCGATGAAGTTCAGCGACTTCGCGTGACCGAGTTCGGCCGCGCGCCGGAACCACACCAACGCCTCCACGCGATCGCAGTCGATCCCATTGCCGAGCGTAAGCGCCGAAGCGTAGTTGTACATCCCCCAGTCGAGCCCGGCCTGGGCCGCGAGCCGATACCAGTACACGGCGACCGGCGCGCACGGGGCGGTGCCCCAGCCATGCTCGTAGCAGCGCCCGAGCATGTTCATCGCCATCGGATGATCGCGGCGCGCCGCGTGTCTGAACCAGACGAACGCGGCGCCGACGTCGCGCGCCACGCCATGACCGTCGAGCAGATACTGGCCATACACCGCCTGGGCTTCGACGATACCGTTATGCGCGGCCGCCGCGACCCACTCGGCCGCCCGTTCGGGCGGGCCGGCGAGGATCGCGGCGAACTCGTCGCGCGACACGTTGGCGAGCGCCTGCACCGAGACGCCGGTCGTCGCGCGTTGCATCAATAGTGCGCGTTGAGCGTCAGGAACGCCGAGCGTCCCGGCGCGATCGACGCGTAGTGCGATGCATACGCCTGGTCGTAATACGTGCGGTTGAAGATGTTCTGCACGTTCAGCTGCAGATCGAGATGCTTGTTCACGCGATACGTGGCCATCCCGTCGAAGCGCCAGTACGACGGCACTGCCCGCAGATTCGCGGTGTCGCCGTAGACCTGCGACATGTAGAACGCGCCGCCGCCGACCGTAAACTTGGGCAGTACTTCGTAATTGGTCCACAGGCTGATGCTGTTCTTCGGCGTGTTCGGGAACTGGTTGCCGTTATCCGCGGTGGTCTTGCCGTTGTCGCGCAGCTCGCTCTTCAGATACGTGTAGCCGCCGAACACCTGCCACTTCGGCGTGATCTGGCCGGCTACGCCGAATTCGAAACCTTGCACGCGCTTGCTGCCGACCATCGCGTAGCTGTTGTCCGGCAACGTCACGCGCGCATTGGTGGTGTCGATCTGGAAGATCGCGCCGGTCAGCGACAGCTTGTTGTTCAGCACGTCCCACTTGGTGCCGAGTTCGATGCTGCGGTTCTTTTCCGGCGACAGGTCGGCCGCGTTCAGGCCGACGCCGTTACGGCCCGGGGTCAGCGACTGGGTTTCGCTGCCCTGGCCGAGCAGCGAACCGGCCGGCGTCGACGAGGTTGCGATCGACGTATAGATGCTGCCGTTCGAAGCCGGCTTGAACACGAGGCCGACCTGGTAGTTGAACAGCGTGTCGTCGCGCGACACGCGGGTCGAGCCGTTGGCGGCGGTGTTGCGGAAGTCGGTCGAGTAGTCGTCGACGCGCAGCCCGACGTTGGCCTGCCAGCGTTTGGTCAGCTCGATCGTGTCGAACGCGTAGATCGACTTGGTAACCGTGCGTTGCTCGCTCGGGTCTTCGTTCTTCCTGATCGAGCCGGCCCACGGATCGTTCGGATTCGGGTTCCACAGGCTCGTGCAGTTGTAGCCCGACGCCGCGCCGATGCCGTTGGTGCGGCAGATCGCGCCGGTCGCGGTCGCGACCGTGTACGCATCGTTGACGCTGGTTTCGCGCGACAACTCGATACCGGTCGTGAAGCTGTGCTTCAGGAAGCCCGTCTTGAACTCGCCGAACAGCTCGGTCTGGTTCGCGAGGCTGTAGACGTCGGCGGCCCGCGTATTCGCGCGGCGCCACACCATGCCGTTGACGACGTTGCCCTGGCTGTCGTCCGGCTGGGTCCAGATGTAGTCCTGGGTCGACTTCGTGTAGCGGGTGGTGTTGCGGATCGTCAGATCGCGGTTGATGTCGTGCTCGATGCGCACGGTCCCGACATCCGACGTGGTCTTGCGGAAATCGCGGTCGATCAGGCCATAGAAGTTGTGACGGTCCACGGGCGCCGGGTAGATCGTGTCGACGTTGGCCGGCTTGTTGGTGGTCGTGTAGTAGTACGGAATACCGCTGTCCGGCAGATCGTCCGTTTGCAGGTGGTAGTAGCTTGCGGTGATGCGGGTCGGTGTGCCGAGACCGTAGGTGAACGACGGCGCGATGCCCCAGCGTTCGTTGTTGACCGCGTCGCGGCCGGCCACGTCGTTGTTGTGGCTCATCACGTTCAGGCGGAACGCCGCGTGATCGGCCATCTGCCAGTTGCCGTCGGCGGTGAAGCGGCGGTAACGGTCGGTGCCGAGGCCGACGCTGCCGTCGGCGGTGGTGCCCAGGTGCGGGGTCTTGGTGATCAGGTTGATGCTGCCGCCCGCGCCGCCGCGCCCGCCGAACGCGCCGTCCGAGCCCTTGGTCACTTCGATGTTTTCGATGTTGAACACTTCGCGGGTGGTCGCGCCGACGTCGCGCATCCCGTCGACGAAGGTGCTGCCCTGCGCGTCGTAGCCGCGGATGAACGGCCGGTCGCCGAGCGGGTTGCCGCCTTCGCCGGCGCCGAACGTGATGCCCGGCACGGTGCGCAGCGCTTCGGTCAGCGTCGACGCGCCGGTGCTGCGGATCAGTTCCTGCGGAATCACGGTGACCGACTTCGGCGTATCGACGAGCGGCGCGGTGAATTTGACCGAGGACGATTGATCGACCTTGAAGCCGTCGTCCGACTGGCCCTGCACCGTGATCGGCGCGAGTTGGCCTTCCCGGTCGGGCGGCGCGGCAGCGGTGGTGCTCTGCGCGAGGGCAGGGCCGGCAGCCAGTACGCCGCACAGTGTCGTGCTGATTTTGCTCAGCTTAGGATCGTCGGACCGCAACTTCATGTTCATCCCCGTCAAGTTCAGGACGCCGGGTCGGGTGTGGTCTCCTTACCCCGACATTCCATGTTTATTACAAAGTTCTTGCGGGACGGATTCTATGCAAACTCGTAGTAATTGAGAAGCGTTCTCAATCAGTGTTTAAAGAGATAAGGCCTGGAAAGGGTGCGGGAGGCGGTGGGTTTGAGGGTGCGAAGAGGCGTGTAGGACGGTCAAAGGCGAAAATTACCGACTGCTTGCGCTCTGAAGAGCGATTCGCGGGAAGTTTGACGACGCGCAAAAAATTGGTGCTCGGGACGTGGGCTGAGTGCAACATGTGTTGCAAAAACCGCACATTGAGGACGGCGGACCGACACGTCAGTGGCGGTCCGGCTGTCTCAAAGCTTTCTGGAAATTACAGCCTGAGCGGGCTAAAACCGCTCGACCCGGAATGGTCGCGGATCGACCAGCGTCGGCTCGCCGGTCATCATTTCGGCGAGTAGCCGGCCCGTCACCGGACCGAGCGTGAGGCCGTGATGCGCGTGACCGAACGCGAACCATAAGCCTTGATGTTTGGGCGCCGGGCCGATGACCGGCATCATGTCCGGCGTGCACGGGCGGCGTCCCATCCACGGCTCGGCATCGAGACGTTCGCCGAGCGGGAACAGCGTGCGCGCGATCGGCTCGACCGCGTCGAGTTGCACCGGCGTCTTGGCCGCCTCGGCGCGCGCGATTTCGGCGCCGGTGGTCAGGCGGATGCCGCGCGCCATCGGCGCGAGCACGTAGCCGTGTTCGACATCGAGCACCGGATGATTGAGTTGCGCGCTCTGGCGCGGCGCGTAATGCATGTGATAGCCGCGCTTGACCGCGAGCGGCAACCGGTAGCCGAGCCGCTCGCACACGTGGCCCGACCACGGGCCGAGCGCGACGACCGCCGAGCTCGCGGTCAGCGTGCCTTCCAGCGTATCGACCTGCCAGCCTTCGCGCAGCGTGTCGGCGTCGCCGTTATAGAAGCGGCCGCCGAGCGCTTCGAAATAGCGCGCGTATGCGTTGACGAGCGCGTTCGGATCGTTGACCGAATCGGCTTGCGGATAACGCAGACCGCCTTGCAGGCGCTTGTCGAGATCGGGTTCGAGCTGTTGCAGGCGCGGCGCGTCGAGCGTTTCGAATTCGACGCCGTATTCGCGCTGCCATTGCTCGGCGAGGCGGGTTTCGGCGTCGCGCGCGGCCGCGCTGCGAAACACCTTGATCCAGCCGATCGGCCGTAGCAGATCGCTCGCATGCGCGGCGGCGGCGAGCGCGCGATGTTCGCTGACGCAATGCTCGATCAGCGTCGCGTAGGACTTCGCGATTTCAGCGTGTTTCGCCGGATGCGAATTGCGCCAGTAGCGCCACAGGAACGGCGCGACTTCGAGCAGTGCATCGGCGTGATAGCGCACGTCGGGCGACTGGTTGCGCGCGTAGCGCAGCAGCGTGCCGAGCCCGCGCGGAAACGCGTATGGATAGACGCCTTCGCGCTGGATCAGCCCGGCATTGCCGAACGAGGTTTCGTTGCCGGGCTGCTTGCGGTCGATCAGCGCGACCTGGCGCCCGCGCTGTTGTAGATGCACGGCAACGCAGACACCGACAATGCCGGCGCCGAGCACCACGGTATCGAATTTCATGCTCCCTGTCCGTCTTATGTGTTCACTGCGTGTGAAGCGCTGCCGCGAGTCAGCGCGCGGCGAGTCGCGAGCTTTCATCTTATACAGGGATGGGGCTGCTTAGCTATCGGCAAAAAACCGTGCTCGGGAAAACGTGTGCCGGCGCCGTTAACTTCGTATTCGAACGGCGGGTTTAAACAGGCGTTGCAACGGGGCACTTCGGTGTCGTACCCGCCAGCGTGTAAACTGCTGACTTTTTTGCTTCCGGTGGTATGTCGCAAGCCCCTCAGCGCAGCGCCCTCAGCGGGCTCGCGCTCGTTCGTTTACTGGCCCGTCTGGGCGAGGCCGACGTCGCCGAATCGACGCAGTCGCTGGCCGACCGGCTGAGCCAGTGGCTCGGCTGGACCGATGCGATCGCGTTGTCGTCGGCGTTGAGCGGCGGCCCGCCCGCGGTGGCCGGCGGCGCGCGGCCGTTCGGCCGTGCCGAGGAGGACGAATGCACCCGCGTGCGGCGCGCGCTGGTGAGTTCGATCGCCGGTGATGCGCTGTTCGCCAGCTCGCGGCGGCGCGGGGCGGTGCCGGCGCCGCGAAGTGCGGCGACGAGCGCGGCGATGAATGCGCCGATGAATGCGCCGATGAACGCACGACCCGCGTCGGCCCGTGCGTCCGCGCTGCTCGACGTGAACCCGCAGGCCGACTACGCGGTGTTCCGCCAGCGCTATCTCGCTCTTCAGCAGTCGATGGAAACCGCAATCGGCACGTTGCGCAGCCGGCTGCGCGCGCTGCTCGCCACCCAGGCGCCGGCGCTCGCGCGGCTCGCGGTGGTCGACGCGGTGATGGAGCGGGCGCTCGCCGAGCGCGAGCGCAGTTTGCTCGGCGCGGTGCCGGGTTTGCTGGGCGGCCATTTCGAGCGGCTGCGCAAGGCGGAGCAGCGGCGGGTGGCCGAGCTTGAAGCGGTTGAAGCGCAGGCCGTGGCCGCCGCCGCGCAGAAGCAGGCCGACGGCGGAGCGGCCGAAGGCGGAGCAGTAGACGACGCCAGCGCGCGGCAAGCCGAGCCCATGGACGCCACCGCGCCGGCTCCGGCCGCCACCGCGGGCGCAGCGACCTCGCAACCCGCTGTGGCAACCGCATCCCCGAGCCACGTCGCGCTTTCCGCGCCCGACGCGTGGCTCGACGTATTCCGCAAGGACATGCAGAGCGTTTTGCTTGCCGAACTGGATGTTCGTTTTCAACCGGTCGAAGGGCTGCTCGCGGCCCTTCGCGCCTGCTAACTGGGACCCCATGTCCAGATATCGTATCGATCTCGTTGTGTTTCTCGCGGGCCTCGCCGCGGCGTGCTGGATCGCCGTCGGTTATGCCGTCGCCAACCCGCTCGCGTTCGCGGTCACGCTGCTGATCGGCGTGTTCTACGTGCTCGGCGCACTCGAATTGCGCCGTTACAGCCAGGCCACCGCGACGCTGAGCGGCGCGCTCGCCAGGCTGTCCGCGTCGCCGCCGAGCCTCGCCGCGTTTCTCGAAGGCGTGCATCCGAGCCTGCGCAATCCGGTGCGGCTGCGCGTCGAAGGCGAGCGCGCGGCGCTGCCCGGACCGGCGCTGGCGCCGTATCTGGTCGGCCTGCTGGTGCTGCTCGGGATGCTCGGCACGCTGCTCGGGATGGTGATGACGCTGCGCGGCACCGGCCTCGCGCTGGAAAGCGCGAGCGACCTGCAGGCGATCCGCGCGTCGTTGGCGGCGCCGGTCAAGGGCCTCGGCTTCGCGTTCGGCACGTCGATCGCGGGGGTTTCG
Source organism: Burkholderia sp. SRS-W-2-2016 (assembly GCF_001931485.1). Lineage (GTDB taxonomy): Bacteria > Pseudomonadota > Gammaproteobacteria > Burkholderiales > Burkholderiaceae > Paraburkholderia. The sequence continues at coordinate 246,969 of NZ_MSDV01000019.1, forward strand.
ACGTCGGCGATGCTCGGCCTGCTGTCGGCGCTGTGCCGCCGCGAACGGCTCGAAGCCGCACAGCAGCTCGATCTGAAGATCGCGACGACGCTGCGCATCTATTCGCAAGGTCATCAGCGCGACGAGAGTTTCAAGCTGCTGCAACGCCAGGCCGATGCGACGCCGCTGCTGGTCGATCGTCTGCAGACGATGATGAGCGCGCTCGAACAGCAGAGCGCCGCGTCGAACGAACGGCAGCTCGCTAGCCTCGACGCGTTCTACGGCCGCACCGAGGCCGCGTATCTGCGGCTGGCCGGCGTGATCGAGCAGTCGCTGAAGGACAGCGTGACCGGCAGCGCGCGCGCCGCCGGCGAGGCATTGCAGCCGGTCGTGCAGGCGACGCTGGCCGGTCTCGCGCGCGAGACCACTACGCTGCACGAGTCGGTGACGCAGGCGGTGCAGCGGCAGCTCGACGGGATGACGAGCGGCTTCGCGGCGACCAGCGCGAACGTCGCGACGATCTGCGCCGATGCGCTCGCCGGCCACCGCCAGGCCAGCGACGCGCTGGCCACGCAGCAGAGCGCGTCGCTGGAGCGTGTCGCCGAAGCGTTCGAACAGCGCTCGGCCGCGTTGCTCGACGGCGTGTCCGCGCGCCTCGACGCGACCGCCAGCGGGATCTCGCAGGCGTGGGGTGACGCGTTGGCGCAGCAGCAGGGCGCCGCCGACAAGCTCGCCGCGAACAACGAACAGGCGCTCGCCGGCGCCGCCGCGACGTTCGAACGGCATTCGGCCGCGCTGCTGGAAGCGGTCGGCCGCTCGCAGTCGAACCTGCAAACCGAACTGGCCGCGCGCGACGAGCAGCGCCTTGCCGCATGGGCCGACACGCTCGGCGCGGTGAGCACGAAGCTCGACGAACAGTGGCAACAAAGCGGCGCGCACCACGCGGCCCGTCAGCAGGAAATCTGCGACGCGCTCGCGCAAACCGCGCGCGATATTTCCGCGCAGACGCAAACCCACGCGAGCGCGACGCTCGCCGAGATCGAGCGCCTCGTGCAGGTGGCTGCCGACGCGCCGAAGGCCGCGGCGAACCTGCAGGCCGAACTGATCGCGCGCGACGAGCAGCGCTTCGCGACGTGGACCGACACGCTCGGCGCGCTGGCGGCGAAACTGAACGAACAATGGCAGCAGAGCAGCGTGCAGACCGCGAGCCGCCAGCAGGAGATCTTCGACGCGCTGACGCAAACCGCGCGCGATATCTCCGCACAGACGCAGACTCACGCGAGCGCGACGCTGGCGGAAATCGACCGTCTCGTGCAGGCGGCGGCCGACGCGCCGAAGGCGGCGGTGAACCTGCAAGCGGAACTGGCGGCGCGTGACGAACAGCGCTTCACCACGTGGACCGAAGCGCTCGGCGCGCTGACCGCCAAGCTGACCGAACAATGGCAGCAGACCGGTTCGCAGACCGCGACGCGTCAACAGGAAATCTGCGACGCGCTCGCGCAGACCGCGCGGGACATTTCCACGCAGACGCAAACGCACGCCAGCGCGACGATGGCGGAAATCGAGCGCCTCGTGCAAGTCGCCGCCGACGCACCGAAGGCCGCCGCGAACCTGCAAGCGGAACTGGCCGCACGCGACGAACAGCGCTTCACCACGTGGACCGAAGCGCTCGGCGTGCTGACCGCCAAGCTGACCGAACAATGGCAGCAGACCGGTTCGCAGACCGCGACACGTCAGCAGGAAATCTGCGACGCGCTCGCGCAAACCGCGCGCGACATCTCCACGCAGACGCAAACGCATGCGAGCGCGACGCTGGCCGAAATCGACCGCCTCGTGCAAGTCGCCGCCGATGCACCGAAGGCCGCCGCGAACCTGCAAGCGGAACTCGCCGCACGCGACGAACAGCGCTTCACCTCGTGGACCGACACGCTCGGCGCGTTGACCGCCAAGCTGACCGAACAGTGGCAGCAGACCGGTTCGCAGACCGCGACCCGTCAACAGGAAATCTGCGACGCGCTCGCGCAAACCGCACGCGATATCTCCACGCAGACGCAAACGCACGCGAACGCGACGATCGCCGAGATCGAGCGTCTGGTGCAGGCGGCGTCGGAAGCGCCGAAGGCCGCGGCCGACGTGATCGCGGAGCTGCGTCAGAAACTGTCCGACAGCATGGTCCGCGATACCGCGATGCTGGACGAGCGCAGCCGCCTGCTGGCGACGCTCGAAACGCTGCTCGACGCGGTGAATCATGCGTCGACCGAACAGCGCGCGGCGGTCGACGGTCTCGTCACGACCTCGGCCGACCTGCTCGAACGGGTCGGCAAGCGCTTCACCGATCATCTGGAGCACGAGACCGGCAAGCTCGGCGACGTGGCCGCCCAGGTCACCGGCAGCGCGGTCGAAGTGGCGAGCCTCGGCGATGCGTTCGGCGCGGCCGTGCGCGTGTTCGGCGAAGCGAACGACAAGCTCGTCTCGCACCTCGAACGGATCGAGACGGCGCTCGACAAATCGCTCGCCCGCAGCGACGAACAGCTCGCGTACTACGTCGCGCAGGCGCGTGACGTGGTCGACCTCAGCGTGATGTCGCAGAAGCAGATCGTCGAAGATCTGCAAGTGCTGGCCGCCAAGCGCGCGCGCGCCGGAGCTGACGCCGTATGAGCGAGGACCTCGACGGCGGCGTCGAAACCGCCGCGCCGATCTGGGCCGCGTTCGGCGATCTGATGTCGGTGCTGCTCGGCGCGTTCGTGCTGATCCTGGTCGGCGTGATCGGCGTGCAGCTCGAACTGTCCAGCAAGCTCGAACAGGAAGTGAAGCAGCGCCAGGCCGAAACGCAGCGTCGCAAGACGCTCGAACAGGCGCTCGCCGGGCCGCTCGCGGCCGGGCGCGTGACGCTCGTCAATGGCCGCATTGGCATCAGCGGCAACGTGCTGTTCGCGCTGAACTCCGATCAGCTGCAGCCCGAGGGCCGCGCGCTGCTGAAGAGTCTGGCGGAGCCGCTGTCCGCGTATCTGCGCGCGAGCGACCAGATCCTGATGGTCAGCGGCTTTACCGACGACCAGCGTTTGCGCGAAGGCAATCGCCGCTTCGCCGATAACTGGGAGCTGTCCGCGCAGCGCGCGTTGACGGTCACGCGGACGCTGATCGACAGCGGCGTGCCGGCGGCGTCGGTGTTCGCGGCGGCGTTCGGCTCGCAGCAGCCGGTCGGCTCGAACGCGGACGAGGCGGGGCGCGCGAAGAACCGCCGCGTCGAAATCGCGCCGGTGCCGCGGCCGTCGAGCGGGACAGCGACGACCGCGACGGAGAAGGCCGGTGGCTGACGACGTTCGCGATGAATCCGGCGGCGACGCTAGCGCTGCGATCGACGTGATCGATGCGAGCAGCGCCGGCGACGCGGTTGACGCGAACAGCGTCGGCGAAGCAATCAACGCCAGTGACGCCGACGCCAGCGCCACCAGCGCCACCAGCGCCACCAGCGCCAACAGCGCCAACAGCGCCAACAGCGCCAACAGCGCCAACAGCGCCAACAGCGCCGCCGACGCCAGCGCCACCAGCGCCGCCACCCACACTACCGCGCCGCACCCCGCCAGCGCGACGCTCGACGCATGGCGCGAGAGCGGCGCGGACCGGCTCGACCCGACGCGCTTTCATCTGCTCGACGCGCTCGCGCGGCGGGCGCAGCAACACAGCGGCGCCGCGCGGCGTGTGCTCGATGAGCGCTTGTCAGGATTGCTGGGCGAATATGCAGCCGAGGTCGAACGCGCCGCTGCCAGCGAAGCGCGCAACGCGCCCGGCTCCATTGCCGACGAAGCGGACCGCGCGACGCTCGCGGCTCTGGTCGAACACCTGGGCCAGCACCATTCCCGCGCGGACGCCCCTCACGCGGGCACCTATCCCGAACTCCCCGCGCTCGACTACTTCCGCGATGTCTGGGCGAAAGTGCGCACCGAGAAGCAGTTGCGCCAGTCGCTCGCGCCGGTGTCGGGCAACGCCGGGCCGCTCAATTCGAGCAGCCTCGTGCATCGGGCGTTGTCGTTGATGAGTGAGTTGTCGCCGGGGTATCTGAAGCAGTTTCTGTCGTACGTCGATACGCTTTCGTGGCTCGAGCAGATGAACGGCGGCGCGCCGGCGGAGAAGGAAGCGCCGCGCGCGGCGGCGGCCGGCAAGGGCACGCGCCGGAAGGCGCGCTAGCGCACAGGCCCGGCGGCAGCCGGGCACTGCGGCGCACCAAACGCCGAAAGCCACCACCCAAAACGCAGCCCCCAAACGCTGAACCCCAAACGCACGCGGGCCGGCGTGTAACCGCCGGCCCGCCGGGCTCGCCAGAACCCAAACCCAAACTCAGGATGTCAGCGCGACATCATTCCCGCACACTGCCCACCCGTTTGGCCTTCGTGCGCCGCGCCCACATATTCATCCCCTCGACGAACGCCGAGAACGCCATCGCTGCGTAGATATAAGCCTTCGGCACGTGCGTACCGAAACCTTCGGCGATCAGCGTCATACCGATCACCAGCAGGAAGCTCAGCGCGAGCATCACGATGGTCGGGTTGCGATCGATAAAGCGCGCGAGCGGCTGCGCGGCGAACATCATCACGAGGATCGACACGATCACCGCGCCGAACATGATCGGCATATGTTCGGTCATGCCGACCGCGGTGATGATGCTGTCGACCGAAAACACGATGTCGAGCATGATGATCTGGCCGATCGCGGCCGCCACCGACAACTGCACGCTCGAACCGGCCTTCGCGGCGACGTCGTCTTCGTGCGTCACGTGATGGCGGATTTCTCCGGTCGCCTTCCACACGAGGAACAGGCCGCCGGCGAGCAGGATCAGATCGCGCCACGAGAAGCCGTGATCGAACACCGTGAACGCGACTTGGGTCAGCTGCACGATCCACGCGACGGTGCCCAAAAGCATCAGCCGCATTATCAGCGCGAGCGCGAGGCCGATGCGCTGGGTGCGCGCGCGCTGCGCTTCGGGCAGCCGGTTGCTGAGAATCGAGATGAAGATCAGGTTGTCGATGCCGAGCACGATTTCCATCACGATCAGCGTGACGAGCGCGGCCCAGGCGGCGGGATCGGCGAACAGTGTGAGCAGAGAGTCCATAGGGGATCGAAAAAAGTGACTGTGCGCCGGTGCGGCGGAACCGCCATCATCGACCTCTTCGCGGTTCGGATAAACCAGTGTTAATCTGAATGAATAATCGATTTTTTCGAAGTGTCAAGTTCGCATGCTCAACTATCGCCATTTGTACTATTTCTGGATCGTCGTGAAGGAGGGCGGTTTTGCGCGCGCGGCCGCGCGGCTCGAGATGGCCGTGCAGACCATCAGCGCGCAGGTTCGCGAACTGGAAAAGTCGCTCGGACGTCAGCTGCTGAAGCCGGCCGGGCGCGGCGTCGCGATGACCGAGGCCGGCGAACAGGCGTTTGCTCGCGCCGAGCAGATTTTTCAACTCGGCGAGGCCTTGCTCGACGAGATGCGCGAGGCCAGCGGCACCGGGGCGGTGCGCTTCGCAGTGGGATTGTCGGACGGGATTTCGAAGCTCGCCGCGCATGCGCTGCTGGCGCCGGTGCTTGCCACGCCGTCGCTGCGGCTGCTGTGCCACGAGGGCGAGCCCGCGGAACTGCTGTCGGAGCTGGCGCTGCACCGGCTCGATCTGGTGCTCGCTTGTCAGCCGGCGCCGCATGGCGCGGATTTGAGGGTGGTGAGCCAGCGCGTCGCCGGATCGCCGGTCGACTGGTACGGGCCCGCGCAGCTCGTGCGCAAGGCGGCGCGGGCCGGTTTTCCGCAGGCGCTGGCGGACCTGCCGGTGCTGCTGCCGACCCGCCACGGCGCGTTGCGCGCGCGGCTCGATCGCTGGTTCGACGCTCAGGGGATCAGTCCGCGCATCGTCGGCGAATTCGAGGACAGCGCGTTGATGGCGGTGTTCGCGGCGCGCGGGCTCGGGGTGTTTCCGCTCGCCGAGCTCGGCGCGGAAGAATTGACGTTGTTGCGGGGTTTGCGCTGGCTCGGCCGCGCGGACGGCGTGATCGAGGAGATTCACGCGATCCGCTCGCGGCGCGGCCAGCATCATGCGCTGGCATCGCAGGTGATCGCGGCCGCGCAGCCGTGACGGCGCGCGCTGAAGCGCGCCCGCCGCCTGGCCTCATAACATCGTCAGAACGCGTGGCGCATGCCGGCGGTGACCGCGAGCTGCTTGTTGGTCGACGACGGCGACAGCGTGTTGATCATCGCGTGCGACAGCACCGAATCGGCCGGCGCGCCGTGCGCGTTCTGGTACACGCCTTCCAGATAGAAGTCGGTGCGCTTGCTGAGCGCGTAGCCGGTTTGCAGCATCGCGGTGTTCCATGCCGGCGACGAACCGTTGTATGCGCCATGCGTGTACGTATACGCGCCCGACACGCTCCATGCCGGCGTCAGCGAGTACTTCGCGTTGACTTCATAGTTGTCGAGGCGCAGCGAGCCGCCGAGCGTGCCGGTGCCGTCGCTGCCCGCGCCGAGGTAGCCGCCGGTGCCGAACGAGAACACGCCCGCGACGTTATCGATCTGCGTGTGGCTCCACAGCAGGCCGACGGTGGCCGGGCCGAACGTGTAGTTGCCGCCGAGCGACCAGATGCGCTGACGTTCGGCGATGAAGTTCGCGCTGGTGTCGCCGCTCGTCACCGCGCCGGCGCCGTTGCCCGCGTTGTTGAACTGCAGGTAGCCGGCCGCGAGGTTCAACGGACCTTGCGCGTACGACAGACCGAAGCTGTACGAACGGTTGTTCGCGAACGCGCCGGCCTTGTTGCTGAACGAGTACATCGATTCGAGCGTGACGCCGTGGTACAGCGGGCTCGCGTACTTGACCGAGTTGTTGATCACGACCGAGTTCGCCGCGAGGTTGTCGTTCTCGAACGGATGGCCGGCGAGGCTGCCGCCCCACGTGTTCCAGCTGGCCGAGAGCGGGCCGACGAGGTCGTTCAGCACGTCGAACTGGCGGCCGAACGTCAGCGTGCCGAACGAATCGCTTTGCAGACCGACCCACGCCTGCGAGCCGAATGCGCTGCCGGCGAACGCCTGCGCGCCGTTGTTCATCATGAAGCCCTGCTCGAGCTTGAAGACCGCGTGCAGGCCGGCGCCGAGGTCTTCGGAACCCTTCAGGCCGAACACCGTGTTCTGCGTGGTGCCGCTCGCGAGCTGCCAGTTGCTGTGGCCGAACTGGTTGTTGGTGTAGACGATGCCGGCGTCCATCAGGCCGTACAGCGTGACGCTGCTTTGCGCGTGCGCGGAAATCGTGAAGGCGCCGCACAGCGCGGCGGCGAGCAGGGTCTTGTTCATGGCGGATGATTCCTTGGTAACGACGTGTTTGGGTGATTCGGGCTCGTGGCGGGCGCGGCGCGGGGGCTTCCGGACTGCGCGGGCGTGCGGATCAGCGGCTAAGCGGCTAAGCGGCTAAGCGGCTAAGCGGCTAAGCGACTAAGCGACTAAGCGACTAAGCGGCGGCAAGCACGCGGTGTGCTCGGCCCTTCAGCGACGGGCAACGGCGCGCGCCGGCCGGGCAGCGGGGAAAATCAGGCGGGGATTTTTCGAAAAGCGGCGTAACGGCTAAAACCACGAGGGCCCGAAGCTTACCTTGTTCAGGCACACGGCGGGAGAGGACGCGGCGAATGCGCGGCAAAGCGTGGGGCAGCCGCCACACCGGGGCCCTCGTTGCGACCCGCACGACCCGCACGAACCACGCGAACGGCGGCGGGCCGCCGTCCCGAGCACTTCATCAATGCATGGCATATTGACCGAACCCGCGATCACCGGAGACAGCGATGCGTATCCAGACATCTTTTCTGTTCGATCTCGACGGCACGCTCGTCGATAGCGTCTATCAGCACGTGCTGGCGTGGAAAGAAGCGCTCGACAGCGAGGGCATTGCGCTGTCGGTGTGGCGAATTCATCGCAAGATCGGCATGAGCGGCGGCTTGTTCACGCATCAGCTGCTGCGCGAGACGCATGGCGAGATCAGCGTCGAACGCGGCGAGCGGCTGCGTCACGCGCATGCGGCCGCGTATCAGCGGATGCGCGCGCAGGTTTGTCCGTTGCCCGGCGCCCGCGAACTGCTGGCGGCGCTGAGCCAGGCCGGCACGCCGTGGGCGGTCGCGACCAGCGGCCGGATGGAAACCGCCGCGCTCAATCTGGAGGCGCTCGGCGTCGATCCGGCCAAGGCGGTCGTCGTGACCCGCGACGACGTCAAATACGCGAAGCCCGATCCCGACCTCTTTGTCGCCGCGGCCGAGCGGCTCGGCGTGCCGATCGAACATACGGTGGTGGTCGGCGACAGCATCTGGGACATGCTGGCCGCGCGCCGCTGCCGCTCGCTAGGCGTCGGTTTGCTGTCGGGCGGCTATGGGACCGAGGAGCTGGAGCGCGCGGGCGCGCTGCGCGTCTACGACGACCCCGCCGATCTGCTCGCGCATCTGGACGAAGTCGCGTCGCGGCCCTGACGGGCGGCGCTGCCGCGCGGCGCGGGTTGGCCGCGCCGGCACGGCTTCGCGCGTGGGCCGGTGAGACGAAGGATGTTGCCGAGGACGCTATTGACGGCGTTACTGCGGCTTGAGGATCGGCGGTTGCGCCGGCTGTGTCATCGGCGTCACCCGGGACGATTCGCGCACCAGCTGATCGGTCATCGCCGAGCCGACCGACGGCGGGGTCGTGCGCTCCTGCGATAGCGGCACCGTTACGCCGGTGGGCATCGGCAGCGACGGATCGGGCTTCGCCGATTCCTTGACCAACTGGTCGGTCAACATCGCCGCGACCGGGTTCGAGCCGTTCGGGTGCGTGTCGTCGCGCCGGCGGGTCTGTGCCTGATCGATCCGCGGGCCGGGCAGCGCCTTCGCTTGCGCTCTCTGTTGCGCGACCGGCTGCGCCGGCTGTCTCGCCCGGGCGGCCGCGGCCTGGCCGGCATCGGGCACGGCAAGGCCCGGCACCGCAGCTGTCGCCGCGACGGACGGCTGCGCGAGCGCGCCGGTTTGCGGCAAGGTGGCGGCGGCCTGCGGCTGGGCGGATTGCGGCGTCACGGCCAGTTGATTCGTCGTGGAGGGGGCGGGCTGGGCAGGCACGGTAACCGTCGCCGTTGCCGGCGGCGCGCTCGGCACCGGTGTCACCGCCATCACGTTGCCGCCGGCGACACGCGCCGCGCCGCGCTCCGCGTCGGAATCCGTCGCGCCGGTGATCCTGCCGATCACCTCGCTGGCCGCGCTGGGCGTGCGTTCGTCGTCTTTGGGGAAAAGCAGGTAGCCGGCGATGCCCGCATCGATCACGAGCAGGCCGACTATCAGCAATTTGCCGGTATTCGTCATATCTAAGCAACAGTGTTCATGAAATGCGAGGGGTCATGATATACGACGACACCGGATGCGCCGCCGGTAGTCATCAGATGACGCCTCGAATCGCCGTTTTTGCGTTTCGCATACGCCCGTCGTACCGGGCGGGGCCACGACTGTCGCGAACGTAATACACGCGCGTCACCAACGCCCATTTTGTGCTTGCTTCGATATTCATTCTTGACCAGATTAACCGTCGCGCATGGAGCCGGTATACGCCGCCGGCCATGCAAACCGGCTTGTACTATTCGCGCGCGGAGCCTGTACTATACGAACCGTTGGAGACGAGCGGCAGCCGCGCTGCGCTTACCTGCGTGCAAGATCGATTCCTGCCGCATCCGCGGCCCGCGCACCGGCACGATGCAGGCCGGCAGGCCGTCAGCAGCGGCGCCCGCCGGTGGTAACTGGAAGTACGGCAAACCCATTGACCATGCGAGACCGCGGGCGAGATTCGTCCGGCATTCGTTGGGCTGTCGCGGCGTCAGATGCAATCCGGATCGACCGGTTCCGGACCTGTAGTGGCGGCGTGAGAACCACTTGAAAAGATGAACAACTTTATTCGACCCCCCGTTTTCTACCCGTCCACGGTTGTCTTCGTCGACGATAACGACAGCTACCTCGATGCGCTGCGCCGCTTTTTCCCGGGCACGTCCACGAACCTGTTTTTCACGCGGCCACAAGCGGCGCTGAGCTATATCCGGCAGCACGCGCGCGAAAATTCGCTGGAATTCGCAGCCGGCTCCGCATGCCTGAGCGAGCCGGGCGTCGAGCGTTTTGTCGAGACCTCGGCGGAACGCGATATCGTCGCGCGGCCGTCGCGCTTCGAGGAAGTGGCGGCGGTGATCGTCGACTACGACATGCCGGGCATCGGCGGCGTGGATTTCCTGTCGTCGATCTCGCATCTGCGCTGCGCGAAGGTGCTGCTGACGGGCGTCGCGGATGAAACGGTCGCGGTCAAGGCGTTCAATGCCGGCATCGTCGATCTGTATCTGCGCAAGACCGACCCCGATTCGGCCAATCGCCTCGTGCATTTCCTGAAGGACGCGAAGAGCCGTCATTGCGCGGAATCGGGCTGGCTCGCGCTCGGCGAAAACGGCATGACCTATTGCGATCCGCGCACCCGCAAGGTGATCGAGGACGTGGTGGCCGAGCAGGGCATCGTCGAGTATTACTGGCGGCCCGAGCAGAACGTGATCCTGATGTTCGACGCCGCCGGTAACCCGAGCGTGTTCGTCGCGTGGGCGGAGAACGACTGGATTTCCCAGGGCGAGATCGTCGCCGACGAGGGCGGTCCGTCCGACTTGCTGCGCAAACTCGCGGTGCGCGAGATGATGCCGCTGTTCTGGCCGGATCTCGCGTATCGCGCGGGCATGACGTTCCGCGAGCTGACGCCGACCAGTATTCCCGGCTGGGACGACGCGTTCTACGGCTGGACCCGCATCGATCCGGCCGAAGTCGGGATCGATCTGGTGACCTTCGCGCAGTGGCGCGCGGAGCGTAACCGCTGATGCATGGCGGCGCCGTTTGACGCTCAGTGAAGTTCAGTGAGGCTCACTGGACTTCAGGCGGCGCGCGGCAAGCCGATCGTGCGTGCCGTGTAGCGAGCCGGCGGTAACTCGCGATGCGCGTGCGCCAGTTCAGCTACGCGCGCGGCGACGTCCGGATCGAACGCGACGCCGCGCGGTCCGCTGGTGTCGACGTGCAGCAGCATCTGCTCGCCGGCGGCAACCGGCTCGGCCCGCTTGCCGTCTTCCGTGAACATTTCGAAGTACAGATGAATCCGCTTCGCGTCGTGCGCGAGTACGCGCATGTCGACGCGCACCGGCGTGCCCTGTTTGATTTCGTGCAGATAGCTGACGTGCGCTTCGAGCGTGTAGATCGAGCGGTGTCGCGCTGCGCGAACCTCGGCGGTCAGGCCGATCAGGTCGATTAGCACGTCGGTGGCGAGGCTGAAAATCAGCAGGTAGAACGCGTCGCGCATGTGGCCGTTGTAGTCGACCCATTCGGCGTGGACGGTGTCGCGATAGGCGGGGAGAACCACGGGCTGTGGCATGGGCGGAGGTCTCCTGGAGCGAAGGCGGTGGGGGACGCGTGCGGCGCGTGAGATTGCTTCGTTCTGGCGTGAGTAGTGTAGGTGACGCGGCTGCGGTGCGCCAGGCAGCGGGGGCTCCTGGTTTGCTAGCTTCCTGCTTGCCGCTTGCCGCTTGCCGCTTGCCGCTTGCCGCTTACCGCTTACCGCTTACCGCTTACCGCTTACCGCTTACCGCTTACCGCTTACCGCTTACCGCGTGCCGCGAACGCGCAGCGCGTTCCTCAATCATCCTCCGACGGCAACGGCAAGCCGCCCGGCCACCGGTTGGCCCGGCCATACTCGACGGCCTCGCGCAGCACTTCGTTCTCCCTGGTTTTCTGCCGCAACAGGCGCTGCAGTTTTCGCACCTGTCCCAGCGCGCTGGCCAGCTCCGGCGCCGCGACCGCTTTCGCCACGGTGGTTATCGCCGGCGCGCCTTGCTGCTGATACAGCTTGCGCCACTGGAACAGTTGGCGCGAATTCACGCCGTGCTCACGCGCGACGATCGCGACCGACTTGCCCGGCGCGAAACTCTCGCGCACGATGGCCAGCTTCTGTTCCGCGGTCCAGCGCCGCCGGTGCTTCGGGGGTGTCGATACGCCCATCACGTTCCACCTGGTGTGTGCCACTGACGCAGTGTTGATCCAGCGGTCACCCGCGAACGGAGACCGCCGGGCGAGGATTTAGCGGGCGGGCAAGTACCGCAGGCCCAACATCATCCCCGCAGGCCGAGCATCTCGCGCGCTTCACTGGCCGACGCAAGCTCGCCTCCCAACGAGGTCACGATCTCGCGCGCCCGCGTGACCAGCGCCGCATTGCTTTCCGCCAGCACGCCTTTCGACAGATACAGGTTGTCTTCGAGACCGACGCGAATATGCCCACCCGCGAGCCACGCTTGCGCGACGATCGGAAACTCGTGCCGGCCGATCCCGAAGGCCGCCCACGTCGCGCCCGCCGGCAACAGACTGCGTGCGTACAGCAGCGTTTCCGGCGTGGCCGCGAAGCCGTACTTCACGCCGTGCACGAAGGTCCATAGCCCGGGGCCGTCGAGCACGCCCGCGTCGATCAGATCGCGGGCGAGATGGATGTCGCCCGAATCGAAGATTTCCAGCTCGGGCTTCACGCCGGCCTCGCGAATGATCGCCGCCATCCGCGTGACGTTTTTCGGCGTATTGATCACCACGTCGTTGCCGGAATTCATCGTGTTCAGATCGAGGCTGCAAATATCGGGGCGCAGCAGCAGGATGTGCTCGACGCGCTGTTCGGGCGCCATCAGCGTCGTGCCGGCCGCAGCGACCTTGGGGTCGTCGTCGCTCGGGATAAAGCGGCCGCCCGGTCCGGTGGTGAGGTTGATGATCAGCTCGGCATCGACCGCCCTGATCCGTTCGATCACTTCGCGATACAGCGCGATGTCCATCGAAGGGCGGCCGGTGCGCGGATCGCGCACGTGAATATGGACGACCGCCGCGCCCGCTTTCGCGGCATCGAGACAGGCGGTGGCGATCTGCTGCGGTGTGATCGGCAGACCCGGATGCTGTTCCGGCTTCGTGAGATTGCCCGTGACCGCGCAGGTCAGAATCGTTTTTCGCGCTTGCATATCGGTTCGCAGAAGAGTGGCTGCCCGGCGCGGCTTCAGCGTGCGCACGCGCGGACGCGCGGCGGCGCCCGCGGTGCCGCGAGGCCGCGCCGAGGGTTCTCGAAAGGGGTGAATTGCCGGCGGAGCATGCGCCGCCGGCGGACCGCATTAGCGTGCGGGCTGCACGTTCTGATTGCGGTTGAAGAAGTTCTCCGGGTCGTAAGAAGCCTTGATGCTCTGCAGACGCCGGTACTTCGCTTCGCCGAACGCCGCGCGAATGTCGGCTTCGGTGGTGTCGGAGGCCATGTAGTTGGTGTACGCGCCGCCGGCGTTGAACGGCGCGAGCGCCGCCGCGAAGCGTTTGACCCAGTCGTGGTTGGCTTCGTCGTCGGCGACGTCTTTCCATTCGCCGACGATCATCGCGTTATACGGCGCATGGCGGAAATTGATCGCGGCGCTGGCGGGATCGATGCGGCTGATCTCGCCGGCCAGCCGTTCGATCACGATCTTGCCGAGCGGCGACGGGCTGGTTTCGATGAAATGCACGACCGCTTCGACTAGTTCGTCATGCATACCATTGAGCGTCTGGGTCTTCCAGTAGTGGCGATCGTCCCACGGCGCCTTCGGATCGAGCAGGCGCTGCGCCTGGCAGTACGGCAGCTCGACCGCCATGTCGGCGATCGGCGTGCCGCATGCGCGAATCCGCTTGAGCGTCGGCTCGGCCGCCGCCATGTCGCCCATGAAACGCACCATGATGCCCAGTTGCGTGCGGCCGTCCTTGTTGCGGCCGAAATTGAATTCGGTCGCGCACGCGTCCGGCAATTCCGGCGCGATCCGGCGGAAGTTGGCGATCACCTTGACCGCTTCGTCGAACGAGAAGTAGATCGGCCCGGTGACGGTTCGGGTGCCGACCGCATGCACGTTGAACTCGAACGACGTGACGATGCCGAAGTTGCTCGCGCCGCCGTGCAGGCCCCAGAACAGATCGGGTTCGCGATTCGCATCGGCGGTGACGATGCTGCCGTCGGCCAGCACTACTTGCGCGGAGCGCAGGTTGTCGCACGCGAGGCCGTGCAGCCCGCGCAGCGCGCCGATCCCGCCGCCGAGCGTGAGACCGGCCACGCCCGTCGACGACACCACCCCGCCCGGGCTGGCCAGACCGTGCACCTGGGTCGCCGCGTCGTACACGCCCCACGTCGTGCCGGGGCCGCAGCGGGTCAGCTGACGCGCCGGATCGACCTGCACGTCGCGCATCAGGCGCATGTCGAGCACGATGCCGTCCTGGCACAGCGCGAAGCCGAATGCATTGTGGCCGCCGCCGCGCACCGACAGCGGCACGCCGACCGCGCGCGCGGCCTTGATCGCGGCCACCACGTCCTGCGCGCTCTCGCACTGGATCACGCCGAGCGGCACCGGATGCGCGGGCGCCGCGGAAAAGCCGTACAGGCGCGTTGCCTCGCGAAACGCCTGGCTGCCCGCCAGATGCAGTGGGCGGTGAGTGATCTGTTCGATTTCCTTGACGACACTGCTGTTCATTTTTATCCCTCGAAGCAACGCGTCCGTAGACGCAATTCAGAAATTGATTGGCGATGCCAGGCATCGCCGCCAGGGTCCGGCGTCAGTCGCGGGGCGGCCCGAAGTCGGGCTCGCCCAGTGCGGGGGTGCTCAGCAAATAGATACCCGTGTTGCCGAAGGCCCAGATCAGCTTGCGGTCCCATTCGATAAACACGTTTTCCATCGGGGTTGCGTAGGAGTGCGGATCGGCCAGATCGCCGGTCATGCGCGGCACGAAATACGCGGCGATGCTTGCGTGGGCCGGGTCGCGGATGTCGAACACCTGGATGCCGGCGTTCATGAACGGGTAAATGGCGATGCCCGGATGCGCGTGGCCCGGCTGGAAGTAGTAGCCCGGACGCTTCGGGCCGAACTTGCCGCGGCGCAGCGCGAAGTCGGCGTACGGCGCGTCCGCGGGCGGCATGGGCCGTGGCAGCACGCCGATGATCGCGGGGCGCGTCGGCTCTTTCACGTCGATCACGAAGATGTCCTTGTACGGCTCGTAGCCGTCCTCGTTCATCGGGTAGCCGTTGACCAGCACGATGCCCTGATCGGCGGCGCGCGACGCATCGACGTTGTCGCCCTCCACGCCGCCGACATTCACCGGCAGATCGAGACTGCCGACGGTGACCGGATTGGCGGGGTCGGCGAGATCGATCACGTGAAAGCCGAGCCCGCCCATCACCGCGTAGCCGTAGCGGCCGCCCTGTTCGAGCGGCGGATTGACCGCGATCGGCATGCGCGCGCCGAGCCACGACGTGCGGTTGCCGTGCTGACGCAGTTTGCGATACGCGTCGTCCTCGCCGAGCCGCTGGCCCGGCACCCACCACGCGGAGACGAGGCGCGGTTGGGTCGGATCTTCGAGGTCGTAGATCAAATGGCCCGGCGAATAGACGTAGTTCGGATATTCCTGATTGACGAAGGTGTTGTCGGGCGCCGCGGCGATGAACGCGTAGCGGCCGCCGTGATAGGTCGGCACGTCGAGCGCGCCGGAGCCTTGTTGCACGCGGGCGTGCGGATGCAGCGCATCGGTGCTGACTTCCGCGAGCAGATGCCATTCGGTCGGGCTCGTCAGTTCGAACACGCGAAAGCCGCGGAACATCGGTTTGGCCATCAGCTCGGCAATCCGGTCCGGCTCCGCGTATTTGCCGCCGTCGCCCATCACGTTGAGGCCGCGCGGCACTTCTGCCGACTGCAGCATCAGCCACTTGCCGAGTTTCGCGTTGAACGCGATGGTCGACGCGCCGAACGTTTCTCCCGGCGCGAACTTCCGGTCCGCCAGCACCTTCAGTTCGCGCGGATCGGTGATGTCGTAGATGTTCAGGCGCGTCTTGAAGTAGTTGTACATATAGCGCCGGCCATCCCAGTCGATGATCTGCTGCCAGCAGACCGAAGGGCTCACGACGATCGGCCAGTGCGCGTGCACCGTCATGTTATGGCGGTACTCGCGGTCCTCCAGATAGTCGAGACTGCCTGCGAGCGGGCGCGCATGGGGATAGAACGGTGCGGCGTCGGGATGAATGAATTGGCCGCTCGACGCGTCGATGCCGTAGCTCGACGGGGATACGTGCGACGGCTCGCGGGCGCCTCGAATATCGGCGGGTTCGAACATGGTGCTGCCTCCTCCATCAAGCTTGCGGAGCTTCAGCGGGGAACGCGGGCTGAAGCATCAAGGTAGGGAACGGCGAAGAAGTTATGCAATCGATTGCATTATTAACAGCCGAAATCTGACTGTCAAATTATTTCGCCGGCGTGCGCGGCGGTCGCGAAAACGCCTGAATCGCTTGCTGGGCGGGCCTTTGGCGGTCCTGCTATAAGCAAACGGAAAGTAGCTATAAACAAAGGTGTTTGGGGGTTTTCCCGAGGGGGCCTCAATGCGTGTGCCGCGCTGTGCCGGCGGACATCGACAACAAGTACTTGACGCTAACTTTATCGCTGGCTAGCATGCAATCGATTGCAAAACAAATTGCGGAGACGACATGGTAGCGCACGGTTTGGTCGGCGATGAGCGATCCCTGACGGACACGGTCATCAAAGCCTTCGAAGATACCCAGGACCTGCGTCTGAAGACGCTGATGGCGGCACTCGTCAGGCATGCGCATGCGTTCGTGCGCGAGGTGGACCTGAGCGAGCGCGAACTCGAGGCGGCGCTCGATTTCCTGGTGCGGATCGGCCAGTCGACGCATGACAGCCATAACGAAGCGGTGCTCGCGGCGGACGTGCTGGGTATTTCGACGCTGGTTTCGTTGCGCTGCAATCCGGCCGCGCAGGGGCAGACGGCGGCGGCATTGCTGGGGCCGTTCTGGCGCGCCGACGCGCCGCTGTGCGAGGCCGGCGCCGACATTGCGCGCGCGCCGATCGACGCCGCGCCGTTGTTCGTCGCGGGTCGCGTGCTGGATCCAGAAGGGCAGCCGCTCGCCGGTGCGCTGGTCGACGTGTGGCAGGCGTCGCCTCACGGCCTCTACGAGAATCAGGATGCCGAACAACCCGACATGAACCTGCGCGGCAGGTTCGTCACGGACGACGCGGGCCGGTTCCGCTTTCGCACGGTGCGCCCACGCGGTTATCCGGTGCCCACGGACGGGCCGGTCGGCGAGTTGCTCGCGGCGCAGCGGCGCCATCCGTACCGGCCCGCGCATCTGCATTTCATGGTGTCGCGCGACGGCAGCAAAACGCTGATCACACAGATCTTCGCGGACGACGCCGAGTATCTCGACAGCGACGTGGTGTTCGGCGCGACCGAAAGCACCGTTGGCCGGCTCGTCCAACATCCGGCCGAAGCGGACCTGCCCGCGCGCTACACGCTCGATTACGACTTCGTGCTGCAAGCCGGCACGCGCACTTTTCCGAAACCGCCCATCAAGTGAGCACGGCAATCCGATGAACACGTCAACCCACGCATCCTCCTCAAGCACTCCTCTCGACGGCCAGGTGGCCGTTGTCCTCGGCGGCAACGGCGGCATCGGCGCCGCCGCTGCGCGGCACCTCGCGGCGGCCGGCGCGACGATCGCACTGGTGACCCACCGGCACGATGCGAGCGCCGATGAGGTGCTGCAGGTCTTGCCGGGCAACGGTCACAAGATTTTCCTGGCAGACCTGACCGATAGCGCGTCGCTGACCCGGCTCGCCGCGGCCGTCGCCGCCGAGTGGCAGCGCGCGGACATCCTCGTGAATGCCGCCGGCAAGACCTACGCGGTGCCGCACGCCGATCTCGACGGTCTGAGCGACGCGATGATCGACGAGATCTTCGCGATCAACTATCGCGGCGCGTTCGCCGCGGTGCGCGCGTTCGCGCCGCTGCTGCGCGAGGGCGACGGCGGGCTGGTGGTCAACGTGTCGTCGATCGCGGCGAGTACCGCGGTCGGCAGCAATATCGCCTATTGCTCGGCGAAGGCCGCGCTCGACACGATGACCCGCGCGCTGGGCCGTGCGCTCGCGCCGCAGATTCGCGTGCTCGGTGTGAGTCCGGGCGTCGTCGATACCGGTTTCGTGCCGGGGCGCAGCGCCGATTTCAACCAGCAGGTCGGCGCGCGCACGCCGCTCGGCCGGATTGGCAGTCCTGACGATGTGGCCGCCGCGATCGAAGCGTGCGCGACGCGGCTGCGTTTTTCGACCGGCGTGACCATCGTGGTCGACGGCGGTCGGCAGCTGTGATGCCGCAATCCGTGGGCCGCGCACTCGAAAAAATTACTTTGAAGGAACACGCTGCATGAAGGCATTGAAACTGTACCAGGCGGTCGACACCGTCGACGCGCTGCAACTCGAATTAGCCGAGTGCACGCCGCCGGCGCTGAAGCCCGGGCAACTGCTGATCGAAGTGAACAGCGCCGCGGTCAATCCGAGCGATGTGAAGGCCGCGTTGGGTCTGATGCCGCACGCGGTCTGGCCGCGCGTGCCTGGCCGCGACTACGCCGGCACCGTGCTGGAGGGCCCCGCGGAGTGGCTCGGCAAACAGGTGTGGGGCAGCGGCGGCGAGCTGGGAATCCGGCGCGATGGCAGCCACGCAAAATATCTGGTGGTCGACGAAGCCGGGGTGCGCGAAAAGCCCGCAGCGGTGCCGCTACTGGAGGCCGGCGGAGTCGGCGTGCCGTTCGTCACCGCGTACGAGGGCCTGCGCCGCGCGGGCTTGTCGGGCGACACGCGCAGCGTGCTGGTGCTCGGCGCCAACGGCAAGGTCGGGCAAGCGGCGATCCAGCTCGCGAGCGCGCAGGGCGTGAAAGTGATCGCGGTCACTCGCAATGGCGAAGCGTACCAGGGGCATGCGAACGGCCAGGTCGAACTGATCGACGCCAGCACCACGCCGGTGGCCGAGCGCGTGCGCGAGTGCACGGACGGCCGCGGCGCGGACATCGTGTTCAACACGGTTGGCAGTCCGTATTTCGACGCGGGCAATGCGTCGATGGCGAAGGGCGCGACCCAGATATTCATTTCGACGCTCGAGCGTAGCGTGCCGTTCGATATCTTCACGTTCTATCGTGGCCAGCACACGTATGTCGGTATCGACACGCTCGCGCTCGATCATGTCGGATGCGCGGCGATCTTCGATGCGCTGGCCGACGGTTTCGCCCGCGAGGTGCTGCGGCCGTTCCCGGTCAAGCCCGGCTTCGTCTATCCGCTCGCGCAGGCGCACGACGCCTATCGTCAGGTCGCGGCGGGCGCGCGCGAGCGCGTTGTGCTGACGCCATGAAGGTGATCCGCTACACGGAGATGCCGCGTTACGAAGCGGCGCATCACGACGGCATGCACTGCCGGCGCGTGCAAGGCCATGACGTGTCGCCCGCGCAACTCGGCTGGCAAGGTCTGTCGTGGCTGCTGCCGGGCGGGCGGACCTCGCTGGCCGCATCGACGGTGGAAAAGCTGTATCTGGTGCTGGCGGGCGAGGTGACGATCGGCGACGGCCGCGAAGAAGCGGTATTGCGCCCGTACGACAGCTGTTATCTGGCGCCCGGCGAGTCGCGGCAGTTGCGCAACGATAGCGCGCTGCCCGCCGCGATTCTGCTGACGATGCCGTACGAAACGAGGGTCTCGCCGAAAGAGTGACGGTGCCGGGAAGGTCGCAGAAGATAGTTCAACGAATCTTTATCTGGAGGTGGCTGTGACGAAGAACACGCGAACAAGGTATCTCAAGCTGGTGCTGCTCGGTGCCGTGCTGGCCGCCGCCCAGGCGAGCGCGCAAGTGAAGATCGGTTTTCTCGGCACGTTGTCGGGTCCGGGCGGCGCGCTCGGGCAGGATCAATACGACGGCTTCATGCTGGCGCTCGCGCAGAAGGACAACAAGCTCGGCGGCGTGCCGGTTCAGGTGGTCAAGGCCGACGACCGGCTCAGTCCCGACCTCGCGGTGCAGGCGGCGCGCAAGCTGATCGAGGACGACAAGGTCTCGATCATTACCGGCATGACCTACGGCAACGTGATGATGGCGGCGGCCAAGCCGATCACGTCGGCGGGCGTGGTGCTGCTTAGTTCGAATGCGAGCCCGGCGCCGCTGGCCGGCGACGGTTGCACGCCGCTGATGTTCTCGGTTTCGTCGGGCACGATGGACCAGATCAACGAGTCGGGCGGACAGTTGACGCAAGACCTCGGCTACAAGCGCGTCTACGTGATGGCGCCGAACTATCAGGCTGGGCGCGACGCGGTCGAGGGCTTCAAGCACACGTACCGGCAACAGCCGGTCGACGAAGTCTATACGCCGCTGAACCAGCTCGATTTCTCCGCGGAAATCGCGCAATTGCAAGCCGCCAATCCGGACGCGGTCTATGTGTTCTATCCGGGCGGGCAGGCAGTGAACTTCATCAAGCAGTACCGGCAGGCCGGCCTGCTGGGCAAGCTGCCGCTGATCTCGGTGGCGACGGTCGACGGCACCACGTTGCCCGCGTTGCGCGACACGGCGGTCGGCGCGATCACCGCGTCCGCGTACTCGCCCGATCTGGACAATCCGCAGAACCGCCAATTCGTCGCCGCGTTCAAGGAGAAGTACGGCCGTATCCCGTCGATGTACGCGGCTGCGTCGTACGACGCCGCGCAATTGCTCGATGTCGCAATGCGCAAGGTGGGCGGCAACGTTACGGACAAGAACGCGTTGCGCGCCGCGCTAAAGACAGCGGATTTCAAATCGGTGCGCGGCAATTTCAAGTTCGATACCAACCAGTTCGGTCTGGTCGATTTCTATCGCGTGGATGTCGTCAAGAACGCGGCGGGCGCCGAATTGACCACCCGCTCGAAAATCAAGGTCGACTATCGCAATCGCGGCGCCGACCAGTGTGCGATGAAGTAAGCAGCCGGTTAGGCCGCGTTCATGCGGCCTCCGTCAATACACCGAAGTTTCTTTTTCTCTAGCGAGTCGCGATTCATGAATCGGAAAACCATCCACGTGATTGCCTTGTCGGGCAGCCTGCGCAAAGCCTCGACCAATACCGCGCTGTTGCGCGCCGCGCGCGAGCTCGCGCCGGACGGCATGGAGCTGGAAATCGTCGAGCTCGGCGATCTGCCGTTCTTCAACGAAGATGTCGAAAAAGCCGGCGTACCGGCCGCGGTGACCGCGTTGAGCGAAAAAATCCGCCGTGCCGACGCGGTATTGCTCGCGACCCCCGAATATAATTTTTCGTTTTCAGGGGTCCTGAAAAATGCGCTGGACTGGCTCTCGCGCCCCAGCAGCGGAACGCCGCTCGCCGGCAAGCCGGCGGGCATCGTCGGCGCCGGCGCGGGCTTCGGCACGGCGCGTGCGCAAGCGCAGTTGCGGCTGGTTTGCCAGGCGCTCGACATGGTCACGCTGAACAAACCCGAGGTGCTGGTTACGCAAACCTGGTCGCGTTTCGACGCGCAAGGTCAATTGACCGATGCGCCCACGCGCGATGTTCTCACTGCTTTCATGGCTCGCTTCGGCGACTGGATCGAACGGCAGACGCGCACAGAACAACAACTGAAGGAGGTGGTGGCATGACGCATCAACGCAGCTATATCAAGCGCGATAACGCGCAGGCGCGCGCCTATTCGCCGGCGGTCGTCACGCAGGGCGGCCGCATCGTGTGGCTGGCCGGACAGACCGTGGTCGCGGATCGCGAAGGCCGCTCGCTGGCCGGTAATTTCGAAGGCCAGGTGCGTGAAATCTTCGCGCTGCTCGGCGCCACGCTGGAGCAGGCCGGCGGCACGCTGGCGAGTCTGGTGACGATGACCGTGTCGATCACCGACGCGCGCTTCGGCGATGCGTTCACGCAGCTGCGCAAGGAGATCTTCGGCGACAACTTTCCGGCCAGCGCGCTGATTACGGTCGCGGGGCTCGCGAAGCCGGAAATGCTGGTGGAAGTCCAGGGTATCGCGGTGGTCGATTGAACCGGCGGCCCGCCGGATGGCGGCCGGGTTGACTCGGCGGCATCCGGGCGGGCACGAGTAAGCCGCTCGTATTGCAGCGGGGATAAAATACGGCCTCACGTTTATAACAGGCGCTGCCGGGAATTGGTTGCATGTCCACCACGAAGATCACGTTGCGCGATCTGGCGAAGCGACTTGGGGTCCACCCTTCGACAGTGTCGCGCGCCATCAATCCGAAAACCCGCCAACTGGTCGGCGAAAAAGTCGTGGCGCAGGTATTGGCCGCGGTGCAGGAACTGGGCTACCGGCCGAACAGCATTGCCGCTTCGCTGCGCACCAAACGCTCGAATCTGATCGGCGTGCTGCTGCCCGACATCACCAACCCGATGTTTCCGCTGATCCTGCTCGGTATCGAGGAAGCGCTGGGGCCGGCCGGCTATACCGCGCTGGTGGTCAACGCGGGCAGCGGCTATGCGAAGCAGCAGCATATCGTCGAGCAGATGCAGGGACGCCAGATCGATGGGCTGATCGTGGCGTCGGTTGAGCGCGACGATCCGCTGATTTCATATTGCCTCGCGCAGGATCTGCCGGTCGTCACGGTCAATCGTTCGGAAGAGCGGGGGCGGGTGTCGTGCGTGGTGAACGACGACGTGCTCAGTATCCGGCTCGCCGTCGATCATCTGGTGGCGCTCGGTCATACGCGGATCGGTCATGTGGTCGGGCCGCTCAATGTGTCGACCAGCTATCACCGCCATCTCGGCTTCCAGACTGCGTTGATCGCGCAGGGGCTGCCGTTCGACGAACGGATGGAAGTCGAAAGCAGCGCGTATACGCGCGAGGCCGGGGTGCTTGCGTGCGAGGAATTGCTGACGCAATTCGAGGACGTAACCGCGGTGATCGCCGGCAACGATCTGATCGCGATCGGCTGTCTCGATGTGTTTCATCAGCGCGGCATTGCGTGTCCGGCCGATATCTCGCTTGTCGGTCACAACGACACGCCGCTGACCGACGTGATCGATCCGCCGCTGACGACGGTTCGCATCAAGCAGCGCGAACTCGGCTTTCAGTCGGCGAGGATTCTGCTCAATACGATCGACGAGGGCGAGAGCGAGCCGCTCGAAGTGCGCCTGAAACCGGAACTCGTCGTGCGCGGGTCCACCGCGGCGCCGCGCCGGCTCGCGTCGGCAAAAGCCGGCGCCGGCAGAAAGAAAAAGGCCTGATCGATCGGTGCGGTCCGCAGTAAGGCGCCCGCGTACAGGCGGGCTGCTGTTTTATCGATGCCATTGCGCGCCGCACAGTGCGCGCCGATTCCATTCATCAGATGCCGGCGCGAGGCACGGGCCCACGCCGGCCTTTGCGGGGCTTTCATGACTTCAATTCCAGTAACGACTGATGTTGCCGGCCAGCCGCTGACGCTGCTGTGTTTCGAAGGCGCGTTCAATTTGCCGGTCTGGATTGCACAGCGGCGCGCTCTGTTCGAACAGCAGGGCGTGACGGTGACGATGGACTACACCAAAGGCTCCGTCGATATGATCAACCGGCTGCAGGACGGCAGCGCGCAACTGGCGTTGACCAGCATCGACAATGTGTTCGCGTACACGCGCGGCCAAGGCGAAACCGACGATGGCCGGATGCAGGACTTAACCGCGTTCATGGGCGGCGACGCGGGCTTTCTCGCGCTGGTGGCGCGGCCCGGTCTCGGCTCGATCGACGCGTTGCGCGGGCGGACGTTGTCGGTCGATGCGATGACGACCGGCTTCGCGTTCGTGCTGCGCGACATGCTCGCGCAGCACGCGGTGGCACAGGACGACGTCACGTTCGTCGCGGCCGGCGGGACCGGCAACCGTTATCGCGAACTGATCGCGGGACGGCACGACGCGACCCTCGTGCGCTCGCCGTTCGACACGCTGGCGCGGCAACAAGGCTTCGTGCCGCTGCGCCGTTCGCGCGATCACTATCCGGCCTATCTCGGGACCGTCGGCGCGGTACGCAGAACATGGGCGGATGCGAACCCGGACGCGTTGCAGGGCTTTCTGCTCGGCTATCGTCGCGCGCTGAACTGGATCTTCGATCCGGCTAATAGTCAGGAGTGCGTGGCGGTGTTGATGGCCGAGTTTGCGGGTCTCGAACCGGCCGCGGCGAGCGCGGTGTACGACGAGTTGACCGACCCGGTGCACGGTTTGATTCGCGATATGGACATACCCGAGGCCGCCGCGCGCCAGGTGCTGCAATTGCGCGATCACTACACGTCATTCGCGAGCAGCGGCGATTTGCCCGCCTGCATCGATCTGCAGTACTTGCGACGTGCGCGCGAGCATGCCGCGTGGGAGGGGGCTAAATAAGCGCCGAATAAGCGCCGAATAAGCACGGAATAAGCGTGCCAAAGACCTGAATGACAACGGAGCGGCGGAATCGCCGCTCCGTTTCTTTTCGCGCCGTAAAAGCCTAGAAGTAATGCCGCAAGCCGAGCCGGAACGATGCCTGGCGGCTGGTCGCGGACGGCGTGAGACCGTCGATCGAAGCGACCGCGGGTTGGTTCAGCGAGTCAGTGCCGCCGGCGGTCTGGAACACCGCGACGCCATAGAGCACGGTGCGCTTGGACAGCGCGTAAGCGGCGCCGGCCGAGTACTGGTTGTAGTTCGCGGTGTCGCCGTAGTTGGCCCGCTTCAGATGCGTGTAGTTGTACGCCGCGCCCAGTCGCAATGCCGGTGTCACCTGGTATTGAAGATTGACTTCGGGGCTGTCGAATACCGCATTGCCGCTGTAGTTGTACGGGTTCGGGCCCGACGTCGCGGTATCGCCGAGGTCGTCGAAACGCGTGTGCGTGTAGTTGACGCCGAGCGTGAAGTTGCCGATGTCGTAAGTCGTGGCCGCGCCGAAAATCTGCATCGTGTGAGCCGACGCGAACCCCGCATAGACCGGGTTGTACTGAGCCGCCGTCGCGCTGCCCGCGAAGCCCATGTTGTTGCTGGTGGGGCTGGTGGATGAATTCGGATTGGTGCCGAAGTACGACAGGTTCGGATTGCGCGCATTCACGTACGCGGTGCCGAACGCGAACGGTCCGTTCACGTAGTTCATGCCGACCGACCAGAACTGATTGCGCCCGGTCGCTCCCGCGATGCCGCCCAGGCTATACATGCCGCCGAACGTGAAGCCGCTGAATTTCGGGCTGGTGTACTTGATCGCGTTATTCAGGCGACGCGAATCGGCCAGGTTGTCGAGGTCGTCGGGGCGCGCGCCCATCACGCCGCTCAACTGGCCGGTGGCCGCATAGCTTTGCACGAAGTCGCGCAGCGAATCGTACTGGCGGCCGAGTGTCAGCGTGCCGGGCGCGCCCGACATGCCGACGAATACCTGGCGGCCGAACATCGCGCCGCCCTGGCCGAGCGAGCCGTTGTTGATGTTCATCCCCGATTCCAGCTGGAAGATCGCCTTCCAGCCGCCGCCGAGATCTTCCGCGCCTTTCAGGCCCCACCGGCTGCCGCTGATCCCGCCGAGCCCGCCGTCGAGCATCGCCACCTGGGAGCCGCCGACCGGCGGACGGTTCGCGGGTTTCGAGGTCTGCACGTTGGTGGTGTAGTTCACGCCCGCGTCGATCAGGCCGTACAGCGTGACGTTGCTTTGCGCGCGTGCCATCCCCGCCACCGCGCACGTTCCCGCCACTGCGACCAGCAACTTCTTCATGACGTCTCTCCAATTCGTGATCGACACGCGACAGATGCTGTCGGGCGAAGTCGCGCTGCCTATCTGTATTTCTTCTATGTATGTCGACCGCGTGGCCGGCTTCTTGATGACGACGGCTTTGCGGTTGACTGCTTAATTGCAGATTGCCGGCTCCGGTTGCAGTGCCTGACCCGTGTATGCCGAAGACCGTATGCAATCGATTGCAAAATAAGTTGACGATATTTGTGCGTCAAGTCATTTCGGATGGAATTGGTAGAAACGTCGATATAACCGGCGAATGCTGCGAATTAAGACAGGTGGGTTGAGAGCGGCTCGCGGACGTGTATCGCAACCATTACTGAATTATTTTTGCAATCGTTTGTTTTGCGGTATTAGACGCGATGCAAGATCAGCAACGTCTCTACGCATGACGTGAAAAGCGCTGCCCGAGTTCGCGCAGCCACGTCAGAAAGATGGCGATCGCTGGGTCTTCGCGACGTGCGTCGCGGACATAGCTGCAGTAGCGCCATGCCGGCAACGCGGGGCCGTCGAACGGAAACACCAGCCGGCCTTCTTCGACATCGAGCGCCACCAGCGCGGTCGGCCCCATTGCGATGCCGAGACCGTCGATGGCCGCTTGCAGCGTCAGATAGAAATGGTCCAGCTGCTGGGACTGACGCGGGACCAGCCCGGCGTGCCCGCTCGCCGCCAGCCATTCGGTCCACAGGCCGGGATAGGTCGCCGTGTGCAGCAGCGTGTGCTGCGCGAGGTCCGCCACAGTGCGGATCGGATGAGACTCGAACACCTTGGGCGAGCACACCGGCAGCCGCACTTCCGATAAAAATTCGGAGACCTGATAGCCGGCCGATTTCTGCTCGCTGCCGCGAATCGCCACGTCGCAGGTGTCGCCGAGTTTTTCGATCGGCTCGTCCGACGTAGTTAACCGGACTTCGATCGCCGGATTGGTGAACTGGAAGTTGGAGAGTTGCGGCAATAGCCAGCGCAGAGCGAACGTGGTCGGCGCGTTGACCCGCACGATCTGCTGGCGTGTGCTGCGAAGCTGCTCGGTGGTGGCGAGCGCGATGCGGTCGAACGCCGCCGATATTTCGGCCAGGTAAGCGCGCCCCGATACCGTCAGCACGACCCTGCGGCCGCGCCGTTCAAACAGCTTGAGCCCGAGCCATGCTTCGAGTTGCGCCACCTGCCGGCTGACGGCCCCGTGCGTGACGCACAACTCGTCGGCCGCGGCCGAGAAACTTTCGACCCGGGCGGCGGCTTCGAACACGCGCAGCGCGTTCAGCGGAGGCAGACGACGCGCCATAACGCCAATTCCTATGTGATTTTTCCTGACAAGGATGATGAGTATATATCGCTTTTCGGGGGCGCCCGGCATCTCTATAGTGAGCCCGGTCGCAGCAGAGCCGGTTCCGGATCTGTTTGATTAATTCACCAGGAATGTATCGAATGTCGAATGTCGTCGTGGTTGGCGCGCAGTGGGGCGATGAGGGCAAAGGCCGGATCGTGGATTGGCTGGCCGAGAAGGCGGACATCGTCGCCCGCTATAACGGCGGCCACAATGCCGGGCACACGCTGGTTGTCGATGGCCGGACCTACAAACTCGCGCTGCTGCCGAGCGGGGTCGTGCGCGGCAAGCTCGGCGTGATCGGTAACGGCGTCGCGCTCGACCCCGAGGCGCTGCTGGCGGAGATCGGCCGGATGGCGGCGCTCGGTGTTCATGTGACGCCCGACGTGCTGCGCATCGCCGAGACCGCCACGCTCGTGCTGCCGATTCATCGCGCGATCGATGCCGCGCAGGAGCGCCTGCGCGCGAAGCCGCTCGGCACCACGCTGCGCGGCATTGGCCCGGCCTACGAAGACAAGGTCGGCCGCCGCGGTTTGCGGGTCTGCGACCTTGCCGAGCCGGAACTGCTCGCCGCGAAGCTCGACGTGCTGCTCGAACACCACAACGCGTGGTTGCGCGGTTTGGGTCTGGAGCCTTTCCAGCGTGAGCCGATGCTGAGCGATCTGCTGGCGATGGCGCCGAAAATCCTGCCGTTCAAGGCGCGGGTCTGGCAACTGCTCGACGATGCGCATTCGTCGGGTAAGCGCGTGGTTTTCGAAGGCTCGCAAGCGGTGATGCTCGACATCGATTGGGGCAGCTATCCGTATGTGACTTCGTCGAGCACCATTGCCGCCGGCGCGGCTAGCGGCGCGGGCATCGCTCCGTCGAAGCTGGGACGGGTACTCGGCGTCAGCAAGGTGTACGCGACGCGGGTCGGCGAAGGTCCGTTCACGTCGGAAGTGGATGGCGCGCTCGGCGACCTGCTCAGGCAGCGTGGCGGCGAGTATGGCGTGAACACCGGGAGGCCGCGCCGCTGCGGCTGGCTGGACACCGTGCAACTGCGTCAGAGCAGCAAGGTCGCGGGCATCGATCTGCTGGCGCTGACCAAGCTCGACGTGCTCGACGGATTCGACTCGGTGTATCTGTGCGTGGGTTACGAGCTCGATGGCGAGCGCATCGACTACATGCCGGCCAGCGATGCCGAACAGCAGCGTCTGCAACCGGTGCTCAGGCGCTTCGACGGTTGGCAAGGTACGACGCGCGGCGTGCGCTCATATAGTGAGCTGC
Source organism: Burkholderia sp. SRS-W-2-2016 (assembly GCF_001931485.1). Lineage (GTDB taxonomy): Bacteria > Pseudomonadota > Gammaproteobacteria > Burkholderiales > Burkholderiaceae > Paraburkholderia. The sequence continues at coordinate 275,103 of NZ_MSDV01000019.1, forward strand.
CGCCGCAAGCCGCGGCGCTGATTGAAGCAATTCGACACGAAGTCGGCATTGAGGTGGCAATGGTTACCACCGGTCCCGAGCGTGACGATGCGATTGTTTTGCGCTCGCCATTCGAGGACGCGAACGGCTGAAAAGTCTGACAAAGCGCCTGCTGGCAGGCGTGACGGCGGTTTTCGGCGCCGATTCGCGGCGTTCGCGGCGCTGCGCATCGACCGCGAAAAACGGTACGCGGCACGGCCCTTGCGACATTCACGATCGAGCAGACGAAACCCGTCTGTGTCCATTTCAACCCGATCATGGAGGGACGGATCATGAGCAAGCTGACCAGCACGTTAATCGCAGTCGCCGCACTTACGCTGTCGGGTGGCGCTTTTGCCCAGGCCGCCGGAGGCGGGGCCGGCGCGGGGACCGGGTCGACCGGCAGCACGGCTAGCCCGACGAACCAGGTGAACGGTGCGCCCGGCGGCGCCGCGGCGGGCGGCTACGGCACGCCGGGCAATACCGGTTCGGATAGCGGCATGTCGACCCGGGCGCCGAATTCGGGGCTGCCGAGTATGAACAGCAATACCAAGTCCGACGACAGCGCGCCGAAGAGCAATAACACGCTGGCGACGCCGAGCGTGAAGTCGCCGGCGGCGGGGCAATAGCACGGTTGAAGAAGTTGGCGAACGGGCACGGATCAGGTTCGTGGGTTTCTCGTTCGTTGTTGGTTGAAGGGTAAGGGGCGGCGCTACGATATCCAGGCGCGCTCGAATTTCACGAACCAGACTGTGTCGCTGAAGGTTCGCAAGTCGTTCTAAGTTGATGCGCTTCATACGCGGTGTTTTTTGCCGCGTCGCCGCCGGCTTCGATGACGAGGCCGGCGTTTTCAGGAATTTATGACCCCATGATCCGGAGTGGACGTGGGGTTTTTTGTTGTGGTGCCGGTCGATGCGTGATTGGCCGCTGAGCCTGCATACGGCCGAAAAGCGTAGGCCTCGTAAGCGGGACAACGGGCGGTATCCGGTCGCCGCAGTCGGGTATCCTGTCTGCCAAAATCCGAATCACCGATTCGGATTTTTCGGCTTCCACAGCTGGCCGAACGCTTTCCCTTGTCGTGGACCCATTACGTGAGGCTGATGCGACGGACCCGTTCATCCGAGGAGCGGGCTTTTTACGAGACTGAGGCATTGCGAGGCGGCTGGAGTGTACGGCAGCTTGAACGCCAGCTCGGCAGCCAGTTCTACACCCGCACGCTCATGTCGAAAGACAAACGTGCGATGTTGGAAAAGGGTGCCGTTGCAGAGCTGGGCGACACGGTGACGCCGGAGGAAGCGATCAAGGATCCGTATGTACTCGAGTTCCTTGACCTGAAGGACGAATATTCCGAGAGTGACCTGGAAGAAGCGCTGATCCATCGTCTCGAGGACTTTCTGCTCGAACTGGGTGGCGACTTCACGTTTGTCGGACGGCAAAAGCGGCTGCGAATCGGCGACAGCTGGTTTCGCGTGGACCTGCTCTTTTCCACAGGCGGCTGCGATGTCTTGTGATCGTCGATCTCAAACTGACAGAGCTTAACCATGCCGACGTCGGGCAGATGCACATGTACTGTAACTACGCGAAGGAGCACTGGACGCTGCCCGGCGAAAACCCACCCGTCGGCTTGATCCTGTGCGCCCGCACCAACGCGGCCATCGCGCGCTATGCGCTTGACGGCCTGGCCAACAAGGTACTTGCCGCGGAGTACCACACCGTGCTGCCCGACGAACGATTGCTTGCGGAGGAACTGGCCAAGACCCGCCGCGAATGGGAGGCACAGCACCCGATGCTCCCCGGCAGCGGCTCCCTGAGTTGAGAGACCGAACTGACCCGGGCATTGTCCCGACCAGCGCAACAGTGAATTCTTCGCGCACGCGTTTACCGTGAATAACCCGCCTCCTACACTCCTTCCATCGCCGCGGAGGTCTCAGTTCACATCGAGCTTCCGCGGTATCCGCATCGAGCAAACTCTGGAGGTAGGAAATCATGAAGTCGCTGATCGAAGCTGTTGTCATCGCCGCTCTCATTGCCACGCCGCTCGCGACGTTCGCTCAATCGAATCAGACCAGTGAGCCGCTGACCCGCGCGCAGGTGCGCGCCGAACTGATTCAGTTCGAACATGCCGGCTACCGGCCGTCATCGGCCGACACACACAACTATCCGGCCAACCTTCAGGCCGCCGAAGCGCGTGTCGTAGCTGAGCACGACGCAGCGCGGACCAGCGGCTATGGCGCACCGGCCGTTGGCTCGTCGCAAGCGGGCAGCCGCCCGGATACCGCCGCGAGTTCCTATTCGGTACCGGTGGTGAAGTACGTGCGCTGATGCGCGCGAGGCCCGAGGGCCGCCGCTGATCCGCAAAAGATCATGCGTGCTGTCGATTCAGCTTGAACACGAATGGCCTGCTGTCACTCCAACGTGACGCAGGCCATTCGCACATCCGGGTTGCTACGTCGCGAGCAACCCAAACCCATCGCATCGACCAATTGCGGGTAATCACTAGTTCCCGCAGCCGTCGTCATCCTCATTTCCCCCGCGTTTTTCCCTTCTCCAGCGGTGTTTTCCGCGACTAAGCAAATTTCTATTGCCCCCGCAGATTTTGAATAACAAAGCGTAGCCGGTGGCACTTACACTGCATTCCGAACTGCTGTTGAACGCCGGCACCCGATCACGCGGCGGCGCTCGACACACCATTCATTTGGAGACCTTATGAAAGAGTTGATGCTGGTCGGCACGGCCGCCAATCGTCCGAATGCCATTGGTTCGATGTATCGCCTGCGGCCCGGCGGCGAGTGGGAAAAGCTCACCGACTTCCCCGACGACGCGTCGGTGCAGGCGATCACCCCGCATCCGCAACGCCCCGAGCTGCTGTTCGCGGCGACGCGCAAGGGCGTGTATCGCTCGACCGATGGCGGCGATTCGTGGGCGCGCCTGAATGTGACCGGCGAGACGATCCAGTTCTGGAGCGTCGTGATTCATCCGACCCGTCCCGATACGCTGTTCGCGGCGGGCGGCCCGGTCAGCATCTATCGCAGCGACGACGGCGGCGACACGTGGCGCAAATGCAAGGCCGACCATCCGGAGCGCTTCAAGATTTCGTTCGGCGACTCGCGCGTAATGCGCATCGCGTTCCATCCGCTGAATCCGGACGTGATGTACGCGGTCGCCGAGATCAACGGTTTTCTCGTCAGCGAAGACGGCGGCGACACGTGGCGCAGTGAAGCGCAGGGTCTGCTCGAACTCGCGAAGCTGCCGCATCTGAAGAGCAGGATTGAAACCGACGACGACGCCGAAGGCGTGTTCGACGCGCACGCGGTCTGCACCACCAGCGCCGACCCGGACGCGCTGTTCTATATCTGCCGCCTCGGCGTTTTCGAAAGCCGCGACAAGGGCAAGACGTTCCGCGATCTCGAAGTCGGCAAGTTCGCGCCGTTCTCCTATGCGCGTGACTGCCGCTTCGTTTGCGATAACCCGAACAAGATGTACGCGTGCTTCAGCATCTCGTCGCGCAGCGAAGCGGGCGCGCTGTACGCGAGCGACGACCTCGGCAAGAGCTGGTATCGCGCGGATTCGCAGGTGAATCCGGCTAGCACGATGCTCGGCTTCGGCGTGCACCTGAGCGATCCGAATGGCGTGATCAGCGTGACGCGTGGCGGTCAGGTGTTCTTCACCACCGACGGCTGCGAGAGCTGGACCGAAAAACCTCTTCCGCAAGGCGCAGGCGATGCGTTCTGCGCGGCGATGCTGTGAGCGAAACAAGGATTAGCACACCATGACAGAAAGACTCAACGGCGTGATTCGCGCGCTGCAAACCGGACGCCGTATCGCATTCACGTCGTTCATTCAGGCGGAAGTGGAATCCGCGGTCGCATTCGCGCAGTCGTCGAATGACGGCGTCGTGTTCGAACTCGAACACACACCCTGGGATATCGGCGCGCTGCGCGAATCGATGCAATTCCTGCTGCTGCGCGAGCGTATTGCGAAAGCGCAGTCGCTGGCCTGCCAGATGACGCCGCTGGTGCGGATTCCGCCGAGCGGCAGCGAAATGAATCAGTGGTTCGCGAAGCAGGCGCTCGATCTCGGCGCGTACGGGATTGTGTGGCCGCGCATCAGCACGCCGGAGGAGGCATATAACGCGGTCGCCGCATGTCGCTATCCGCGTCTGCCGAGCGCGCCGCTGTACGAACCGGCCGGCTTGCGCGGCGACGCGCCGATGCCCGCCGCGCGTTACTGGGGTGTGTCGCAACAGGAGTACTACCGCAAGGCCGACGTGTGGCCGCTCGCGCCGGACGGCGAAGTGCTGGTCGTGCTGATGATCGAGGACACGCGGGCGATCGAAAACCTCGAAGAGATCGTCAGGCAGGTGCCGGGCATCGGCGTGCTGCTGATCGGCGAGGGCGATCTGACTCAGGAGCTCGGCTGTCCGCGCCAGTACGACAACCCGGAACTGCTGCGCATGATGGATCACGTATTGGAAGTCGGCAAAGCGTTCGACATTCCGGTCGGCCATCCGCATGTGACCAATCAGAACGTAGGCCGCGTGATCGAGCAGGGTTATCGCTTTCTGATGACCTACCCGAAGCGCGATTTCTCGGCACTCGACAAGGGCCTGCAACTCTCTGGCCGTTCGGCGGCCTGATGCGACGCACGGAGAAACCATGACAGCGAAACTGTCGATCGTGTTGGGCCCGCACGGCCAGGTGCGCGATCTGCGCAACGGCACGGTGCGTGTCGAGGGGTTCGATCTCGACTTCATCGAAAAGAAGCGCATGCCGGACGCGTATCGCGAGATGGCGCGCAGCCAGCCGTACGACATCTGCGAAATGGCGCCGACTTCGTATCTGATGGCGGTCGCGGCCGGCGCGCCGATTACCGCGCTGGCGATTCCGATGACGCGGCGTTTCCGTCACGCGGGCATGCAACGGTTGCGCGCGTCGACGATTCGGGGACCGAAAGATCTGGAAGGGCGGCGCGTCGGCGTGCGCACCTATTCGGTCACCGCCGCGGTGTGGACGCGCGGGATCTTCGCCGACGAGTACGGCGTCGATCCGGACCGGATCACGTGGCTGACCGAAGAAGAGGAGAACGTATCAAGCTTCGCGACGCCGCCGAACGTGCAGCGGCTGCCCGAGGGCCAGTCGCTCGCGGAGCTGATGCAACGCGGCGAACTGGAAGCGGCGTTCGGCGGACTCGCCGGCGCGGGCAACCAGCTCGAAGATGAACTCGTCGAGATCGTCGCCGATGCCGAGGCCCGCGAGCGCGACTGGTTCGAGCGCACCGGCATCTATCCGCTCCACGGAATGATCGTCGTACGCAACGACGTGCTCGAACGGCATCCGACACTAGCGGCCGCGCTGTTCGACGCGTTCACACAGGCGAAAGCGAACTACCTGGAGCGGATTCGCAGCGGCGAGGCGGACGGCGCCGAAGACCGGCGTTATCGCGAACTGTCGGCATGGGTCGGCGACCCGTTGCCGTACGGCTTCGACGAAAACGCGCGATCGCTCGCGGCGCTGGTGCGCTACGCGTACCGGCAGCGGCTGATTCCGACCGAGCCGCCGTTGCACGAGGTGTTCCACGATCCGCGCCCGGGCGCCGGCATGCGCGACGCGCAACGCGACGCGCTGGCCACCGCGAGCCGCACCTGACGAGATGAAAGCGCCAATGAAACAGACCGACATGACCGCGCTCACCGCGATGATGGGCACGTATAAAAAGACCGCGCCGCTGAAAGACGGCAGCGTGAGTTCGCCGCTGCTGCGGCTCGATTTCGCCGATGTGGACACCGCGCAGAAGGCGTTCAAGGATGTGGTGCGCGGGCTGAAGTTCGACGTCGCCGAACTGGCGGTCGTCACCTTCCTGCAAGCTTTCGAAGCCGGCAAACCTTACGTGATGCTGCCGTTCGTGATGAACGGCAACTTTCACCACAAGAGCATTCTGTGCCGCAGCGACGACGATCTGCGGCCCGAGAATCTGGCAGGTAAAACGGTCGCGATGCGTTCGTATCCGCAAACCACGCCGACGTGGGTGCGCGGGATTTTGTCGGACGAATACGGCGTCGAACTCGACAAGGTGCGTTGGCTCACTCAGGAAGGCGCACACGTCGCCGAGTTCCGCGACCCGGAGTTCGTCACCCGCATCGATTCGACTTTGAGCCTCGAAGACATGCTGCGCGCGGGCGAGGTCGACGCGATCATCGCGGGCGGCGCGCTGTCCGGCGACCCGGGCATTCGCACGCTGATCCCCGAGCCGAAGGAAGCGGCGGCGGCCTCGTATCGCCGCACGAACGTGGTGCCGATCAATCACGTGGTGGTGATTCGCAGCGAGATCGCGCAGACCCGGATTGACCTCGTGCGCGAAGTGTTCCATATGCTACAGAGGAGCCGTGACGCGAGCGGCGACACGGCGAGCGCGAACGGCCCGGATTTGCAGCCGGTTGGTTTCGACGCGCTGCGTCCGGCACTCGAAACGGTGATCCGGTATGCGTACGAACAGAAGTTGATCGCGCAACGATATACGGTCGAGCAACTGTACGGCAACGTCGCGAAGATTCTGGACTGACGCGCGGCGCGCACGGACCCGACCCGATCGTCGCAACAGATAGTTTGAACAGGAGACAACGGTGGCTTCACCGATCACAGGAATGTCATACGTCCGGCTGAGTGCGCCGGATCTCGGCCGCATGCAGGCGTTTCTCGAAGACTTCGGGATGGTGCTCGCGCATCGCGACGCCAAGCGTCTGTATATGCGCGGCGTCGGCGACACGCCGTTTCTGCACGTGACCGAACTCGGCGCGCCCGGCGCAATCAGCTTCGGCTACCAACTGAGCGACGACGCCGATCTCGGCGCGCTCGCGAAGCTGCCCGGCGCACAAGGAATCGAATCGCCCGACGTGCCGGGCGGCGGCCGGCGTGTGCGGGTGCAGGACCCGAACGGTTTCTGGCTCGAACTGGTAACGGGCCGCGAACGGGTCGAGCCGCTGGCGCCGCGCGTGCTGGTACGCGGGCCGGAAGGCGAAAGCCGCTCGCTCGGTCCGGCGCGGGTGGTGCGAATCGCGCACACCGCGTACGCGACGCCGAATCTCGCCGACACGATCGGCTGGTATCAACGCACGCTCGGGCTGCTGCCGACCGATGAACTGTTCGTCGGCGACACGAGCAACGTGATCGGTCAATTCAATCGCGTCGATCGCGGCGACGAGCTGGTCGATCACCACGTGATCTTTCTGCTGCGCGGTCAACGCGCCGGCATGCATCACGTGTCGTATCAGGTCGAGGGTGTCGACGATATTTTCTTCGGCTACGACCACATGGCGCACCGCTCGCACGACCATGTGCGCGGGATCGGCCGGCACGCGCTCGGCAGCCAGATTTTCGATTACTGGATGAGCCCGTTCGAGCAGATGCACGAGCACTGGATCTCGCAGGAAAAGCTCAATGCGACGAGCCGCTTCAACCGCATCCAGATCGGCGAGGGGATGAGTTACGACACCGGCGAGAAGCCGCCCGAGCGCTTCGTCAAGCAGGCCACGCAGATGGTGCCGTGGCCGACGGAAGCCGGTGCCTGACGCGCATGCGTTCTTTGCCTCGAACAACACGGTAAAACACGATGATTATTGATTGCCACGGGCACTTCACGACAGTGCCGAAGACGCTGCACGAATGGCGCAAGCGTCAGTTGGAAAATGGCGGCGGCTTTTACGGCGCGCCGCTGGAAATTACCGACGAAGAACTGCGCGACTCGCTCGAAAACGGTCAGCTGAAAGCGCAACGCGCGCGCGGTCTCGACCTCACGTTGTTCTCGCCGATCGCCGGACAGATGGGGCACCACCTCGGCACGCTGGAGAACAGTATCGAATGGTCGCGCCTGAATAACGATCTGATTCACCGCGTCTGCACGCTGTATCCGGAGAACTTCGCGGGCGTGTGCCAATTGCCGCAATCGCCGGGGCAGGGCCTCGAAGCGTCGGCCGCGGAACTCGAGCGTTGTGTGCTCGAACTCGGTTTCGTCGGCTGCAATCTGAATCCGGATCCGTCCGGCGGCTACTGGACCGACAAGCCGCTGACCGACCGCATCTATTACCCGCTGTACGAGAAGATGGCCGAACTCGACGTGCCGGCAATGATTCACGTCAGCAGTTCGTGCAATCCGTGCTTCCATCACGTCGGCGCGCACTACCTGAACGGCGACACCACCGCGTTCATGCAGATGCTGCTCGCGCCGCAACTGTTCAAGGATTTCCCGACGCTGCGCTTCATCATTCCGCACGGCGGCGGCGCGGTGCCGTATCACTGGGGGCGTTATCGCGGGCTCGCGCAGGACATGGGCTTCGAAATGCTCGACAAGGGCCTGCTGAACAACGTGTTCTTCGATACCTGCGTGTACCACCAGGCGGGTATCGATCTGCTGACCAGGGTGATCCCGACTCGCAACATCATTTTCGGCTCGGAGATGATCGGCGCGGTGAAGGGCATCGATCCGGAAACCGGTCACCACTACGACGACACCGGCCGCTATCTCGTCGCGACGCCGAACCTGGGCGAGCGCGAACGGCAGCAGGTGCTTGCAGACAATGCACTGACGCTTTATCCGCGCCTGAAAGAACGTCTCGCGGCACTCGCCGACAAGGCCCATTAAGCACGGGCGAGAAGCTCGGCAATCAACGAAGTCATAAAGGACAACTCATGGATCTGGGAATCGCCGGAAAGAAGGCGCTGGTGTGCGCGTCGTCGCGAGGCCTCGGGCTCGCGTGCGCGACCGCGCTGGCGCGCGAGGGCTGCGAGGTCTATATCAACGGCCGCAATCGCGATGCACTGGAAACGGCGGCTGCGCAAATCGAGGCGGTCGCGGGCCGGCGTCCGCATATCGTGGTCGCCGATCTGAATACCGAGCAGGGACGCGCGAGTCTCGTCGAAGCGTGCCCCGCGCCGGACATTCTGGTCAACAACAACGCCGGCCCGGAGCCGGGCAAGATCGCCGACTGGAGCCGCGAGGACTGGCTCGCGGCGGTCGAGGGCAACATGCTCGCGCCGATCTTCCTGATCAAGGCATTCGTGCCGGGCATGCGCGAGCGCCGCTTCGGCCGGATCATCAATATCACGTCGGCGATGGTCAAGTCGCCGAGCGCGATGATGGGTCTGTCGGCGGCCGTGCGCGCGGCGCTGACCGCGCTCAGCAAATCGGTGCAGCGCGACAGCGTGGTCGATAACGTGACGATCAACAACCTGTTGCCGGAGCGCTTCGACACCGACCGTCAGGTCTTCATGGCCGAGCGGATGGTGAAGAAGGACGGCATCACGATGGCCGAGGCGAAGCAGCGGATCGCCGCGACGATCGCCGCGAAACGGCTCGGCGACCCGATGGAATTCGGTGACGCGTGCGCCTTCCTGTGCAGCGCGCAGGCCGGCTACATCTCGGGACAGAACCTGCAACTGGATGGCGGCTCGTATGCCGGCCTCGTCTAACGGAGAAGTGAAGTGAAATATTCCAGCTTTGAAATCGACGGACGCAGTACTTATGGCGTGGTGGTCGGTGATGGCGTCGTCGATCTCGGCAAGCGTTTCGGCCATGAGTACGCGGACCTGAAGGCGCTGGTCGCCGCCGGTTTTCCGCAGCACGTCGCGGCCGCGGCCAACGAGCCGGCCGACTACGCGCTCAACCAGATTCGTTTTCTGCCGCCGATTGCGGCGCCCGTGCATATCTGGTGCCTCGCGCTGAATTACGCCGAGCACCATAACGAAGTGCAAAGCGCGGGCCGCGTGCAGGAACTGCCGAAGTCGCCGGCGCTGTTCGCGCGCGCCGCCGATTCGCTGGTCGGTCACAACGAAACGCTGCTGCATCCGGGCGTGAGCGAGCAGTTCGACTTCGAAGGCGAACTGGTGGTGGTGATCGGCAAGGGCGGCTACCGGATCGCCGCGCAGGATGCGTTCGACCATATTGGCGGCTTTACAATCATGAACGAAGGCAGCGTGCGCGACTGGCAGTTCCACACGCGGCAGATCACACCGGGCAAAAACTTCTACCGCAGCGGGTCGATCGGACCGTGGATCGTGCCGCGCAATGAAATCGAGGACGTCGATCAACTGCGTATCCGCACCACGCTGAATGGCCAGGTGATGCAGGACGAAGCGGTCAGCGCGATGATCCACAAGATTCCGCGTTTCATCGAGTACGTGTCGACGATCGCGCCGCTGTACCCCGGCGATATTCTCGCGACCGGCACGCCGAGCGGCGTCGGCTTTTCGCGCACGCCGCCGGTGTTCATGAAACCGGGCGACGTGTGCGAGATTTCGATCAACCGGATCGGCACGCTGCGCAATGCGGTGAGCCGCGAATAGAGGCAGCGCGAATAGCGCGGTAACAGCGTGACGGTCCTTTCGGTCAATTGATCTGGCTTATTTGAATCAGGAATGGCGATGCGACGAATCGAGACCACTGCGTCCGAGAAAGACCTGCCGAGCATCTGGCAGTTGCGGGTCTTCGAGACCGTCGCGCGCCATGAAAACGTCACGCAGGCATCGCAGGAGCTGCTGCGCTCGCAGCCGGCCACCACGTCATGCGTCGCGACGCTCGAAGCGATGCTCGGCGTCGCGCTGTTCGAACGCTCGCCGACCGGCACCTATCTGACGCCGGTCGGGGTCGCCGCGCTGGTGCGAACGCGCAAGATCCTGCAATTCGCCGAGGAAGCCGCGCAACTGGTGGGCAGCACCCGCAAGGTGTCGCCGCTCGCGCTGGCCGGCAGCATCACGCGCACGCAGATGCGCTGCCTGATCGCGATCGAGGAGTGCGGTTCTTTTCGCGCGGCCGCGCGGATGCTCGGCATTACCGAGGCGTCGTTGCAGCGCGCGGCGCGCACGCTCGAACAGAATCTCGGCGGCCAGTTGTACCGGCATACGTCGACGGGCATCAATACGACCGAAGTGGGCAGTGAATTCGCGCGCCGGCTGAAGCTGGTGTCGAGTCAGATTTCCGCGCTCGCCGAAACCGTCACCAGCTACGAGTTTCCGAAGGAGCGTACGGTGACGCTCGGCGTGCTGCTGCTCGATCCGACCATCCTGATCGTCAATGCGATCCGCTCGCTGAGCGCGCAGTTTCCCGATGCGCGCGTGGTCGTGCTGAGCGGCACCTACGAGACGCTGCTGAACAAGCTGCTGCGCGGCGAGATCGATTTCATGCTGGGTCTGCTGAAGCAGCCGGGCAAGGCGTTCGATTTCGTCGAGCAGCCGCTGTATCACGAGCGTTATTGCGTGGTCGCGAGCCGCGAGCATCCGCTGACCCGGCGCAATGCGATCAGCGTCGACGATCTGACGCGCTACCAATGGGTGCTGCCGCCGAAAGGCTCGCCGCGCCGCGAAGCGTACGAGCATATCTTCGCGGAGACCACGCCGCCGCCGGCGAGCATCGAAACCTACTCGCTATCGACGATCCGCATCACGCTGTACGACGCGGAAATGCTGACGGTGCTGAGCTGGACCGAAGTACTCAGCGAGCGGCGCTTCGGCTTTATCGCGCCGCTGCCGGTCGAGGTGCCGTGGGACGGCCCGATCGTCGGCATCACGACGAAACGCGACTGGCGGCCAAACGACGTGCAGGCGGCGTTTTTACATCATCTGAAGCGCAACGCGACCGCGATTGCGGGTGAGTCGACGGTGGAGCCGGCGGCGTTGGCGGTCGACGCTGCGGCTTTGACGCCCGAGGCAGCGGGCGAGGCCGACGCGCAATCGGCCGAATCCACCGAATCGCCAACCCCGCGCCGCAAACGCAAATCGCCCGCCCGCAAAACGCGCGGCTGAGCGGACAGGACCCGACTCGCACCAACCCCGATCGATCGAAAGGAACGGGGTCCGTACGTGTCACTTAGTCCTACCAATTAAAAATCGAAGCAAGGAGACGACGATGTTGCAAATCAACAGCGGGCGCAGCCCGTTTCAGGAGCAAACGCGTTTGTCCGGCAACCAGAAACTGCTGATCGGCCTCGTCGGCGTCGGCAGCATGCTGGAGTTCTGGGACGCGTATCTGATCGGTTTCATCATGGCTTACCTGATCAAGCCGTGGGGAATTACTTACGGAATCATGGGCGCGGTATTGCTGGCGTCGGGCGCGGGCGCGATCGTCGGCGGCGTGGTGTGGGGCAGCATGGCCGATCGCTTCGGCCGCAAGCCGGTGTTCGTGCTGTCGCTGTTGCTGCTGGCGGCAGCGAGTGTCGGTCTCGCTTTCACGCCGGAGCGCGGCTGGGTTTATATGGCAGTGCTACGCGTCGTGATCGGCTTCTGCACCGCGGGCTACTTCATCCAGATCGCGCTGGTGCACGAGTTCACGCCGCCACGGCGGCGCGGGATGCTGACCGGCATCGTGTCGGCGATCACGACCGGCGGTCTGCTGCTCGGCGCATTCAGCGGCGCGTACGTGATCCCGGCGCTCGGCTGGCGCTGGACCTTCGCGCTCGGCGCCGCGCCGGCCGTGATCGCGCTGATCGGCGCCGCGTACATTCCCGAGTCGCCGCGCTGGCTGAGCCTGCAAGGACGCGACGCGGCCGCGCGCCGCTCGATCGCATGGGCGCTCGGCGCGCCGTCGTTCGATGCGCAGATCGACGCGCCGCAACCGGTCGCGTCGCGCGGCTGGTTCGAATTGCTGCGTTATCCGCGCAGCGTGATTACTGCAACGCTGATCAACGTGGGCTTGATCGCCGGTTACTACGGGATCGTGCTGTGGGCGCCGACGCTGCTCGCGCAGATCCAGCAGTTCACACCGGCACTCGCCGCGAAAACGATGATCGGCTTCGCGCTGCTGGGGATGCTCGCGCGGCTGACCGCGGCGGCGCTCGCGGACCGGATCGGCCGGCGCAAAACGGGTGGGTACTTCGCGATCGCATCGGCGCTCGCGCTGCTGGCCGCGGGCTATATCGGCCACGGCGATCTGCTCACACCATCGCTGTTCTGGGCGCCGTTGCTGCTCGCGTTCATCTTCGCGGACGGCAGCTTCTCGGTGTGCGCCGCGTATTCGACCGAAATCTGGCCGTCGCGGTTGCGCGGCACCGGCTCCGGTTATGCGGGGCTGGCCGGCTCGGTCGGCAAGATTCTCGGCCCGCTCGGGCTCGCGATGACCGCCGGCTCCAGCAACGTCGTGATGCCGTCGGCGACCGTCGGCGTGATCGTGCCGGCGTTCCAGTTCCTCGCGTTGTGCCTGCTCGTATGCGGCGTCACGTATCTGACGATCGGCATCGAAGCGCGCGGCAAGACGCTCGAATCGATGGATCAGGCGGAGCACGAAGCACGCGCGGAGAACCACTCGCCCGAGTACAGCAAAAACGGATGACCCCGGCAGTTTTTCGATTGGGCCTGCAAAGCGTAAGCCCATAGACTGGTCCACAAGCTGGAACGACTCGAAGCAATCCAAGAGGGAATCGATGAAGAAATTGCGGGTGGGAATGATCGTGCCGTCGCTGAACACGATCGCCGAAGACGACTTCCGCGCGTATTGCCCGGACGGCGTCGCGTATCACGTGCACCGCATCCGGCTGCGCAAGGAAGCGGGGCGCGTGACGATGGAGAGCCTGACGCGCGCGTATCTCGAAGCGATCGACGAGGCCGGTTATCTGAAAGACCTGTCGCCCGATGCGATCGCGTTCAACTGCACCGGCGCGAGCGTCGCCAATGGTCAGGACTGCGATTCGAGACTCGCGCAGCGGATGTCGGAAGCACTGGAAATTCCGTCGACCAACACGATGGTCGCGATCAAGGAAGCACTGCGCGCGTTGAACGCCGACGGCATTTTGCACGTGTGCCCGTTCAGCGACGAGTTCTCGCGCGTCGAACGGCAGTCGTTGCTCGACTCGGGCTTTAACGTGCTGCGCACGGTATCGCTCGGTTTTACCGACGCGAAAGTTGCCGCGCAGATGGAACCGGCGGAGATCGCCGAGGTGGTGCGCAAACAGGTGGATGGCGACACGCGTGCGGTGCTGCTGTCGTGCGCGAACGTGCGCGCGTTCGAGGCGGCGGACGAACTCGAACGCGGCCTCGATCTGCCGGTGGTCACCAGCAATCAGGCGATGCTGTGGTCGGTGTTGAACGCGGCGGGCTGGCGCGGCCAGATTCGCGGCGCGGGCCGGCTTTTTCAGACCGGCGGCTGAAGCACATGCGAACTTGCGCCGGCCCGCGCGCATCACGCTGACGCTCGCCGGCGCGCCGTTCGCACCTCTCAAGACAATCGAATCACGAACTTCCATGCCGATCGTAGACGCACAAATCCATGCCTGGTCCAACGGGGTTTCGACCGGGCACCATCGCCGCACGCCGATCACCGGCGAGGTCCTCAAAGCCGAAATGGCGCAGGCCGGCGTCGACCGCGCATTGCTGGTGCCGCCGCTGTGGGACCCGGACGGCAACGCGTATTCGCTGGCGCTGGCCGCGGCGGAGCCGCAGCGTTTCGCGGTGATGGGCCTGCTCGATAGCCGGCTCGACAATCCGGACCGGCTGTTGCGCGCATGGCGCGAGCAACCGAGCATGCGCGGCATCCGTTTTCTGTTCAACACGAAGGAGCGGCTGCAACCGCTTCTCGACGGCGAGTTGGAGCGGCTCTGGCCGATCGCCGAGGAGACCGGCCTGACCGTCGCGCTGCTGGTGCCGAACGCGTTGCACGTGGTCGACTCGATCGCGCGGCGCCATCCGCAGCTGAAGCTGATCGTCGATCATCTCGGCGTGCCGCGCGGCGCGTCGGGCCCGAGCGCATTCGATCATCTGCCCGAACTGCTCGCGCTGGCCAGGCACGAAAACGTGCACGTGAAGGCGGCGGGCGTCGGCGATTACGCGCTCGATCCGTACCCGTTCCGCTCGCTGCAGGCGACGTTGCGCCAGGTATTCGACGCGTTCGGCGCCGAGCGGATCGTGTGGGCGAGCGAACTGTCGCGGCTGCACCATCCGTACCGGCAGTGCGTGACCCATTTCAGCGAGACGTTGCCGTGGCTGTCGGCGGCGGATCGCGAGCTGATCATGGGCGGCAATTTGTGCCGGTTGCTCGAATGGGAGTGACGCGATGCGTTAGGGCACGCACGACTTCAATAAATGCATAACAAGTACAACAATCAGGCGATTTTTCCAGGAGACAACCATGCTTTCCCCGGGCAGCTGGCCTTGCATCATCCTGCTGTATATCTACGGCACCGTCGCGACATCGCTGGTCACCCAGTCCGTGCCGGTGATCGGCGACATCGCGAAGTACTTCGACCTGTCGCACGCTAGCGCGGGCTGGGTCATCTCGATCCCGTCGCTGATTACCGCGGTCGCCGCGGTGTTCGGCGGCTGGCTGGTCGACCGGATCGGCGACAAGCGCGTGATTTTCGGCGGCTCGGTGTTCGCGCTGGTCGGCAATCTGGTCGTGTTCGGCTCGCATGACGTGAGCACGATGTTTGTCGGGCGCCTGCTGCAAGGCGTCGGCTATCTGTCGCTGACGGTCGGCGCGGTCACGCTGATCATGCGCACGACCACCGGCGCGCGCCGCAGCATCGCGCTCGGCCTGTGGACTTCCCACACGGCGGTCGGGATCGGTCTGACGCTCAGCATCGTCGCGCCGCTCGCGCAGCGCGGCGAGTTGTGGCGCTGGGCGTTCGGCGGTCACGCGATCCTGATGGCGGCGCTCGCGTGCGCGGTGGTGCTGCTGCCCGCGAAGCAGGCGAATCTGCAAAGCCGCCGCCTCGCCGATATCTGGCTCGTGCTGAAGAGCCCGCGGCCGTACCGGGTGGCGCTTGCGTCGGGCGCGTCCGCCTTCATCCAGACCGGCATCATGGCCGCGCTGACCGTGTATCTGTCGCGCCGCTACGGAATCGCGATTCCGGTCGCGGCGGCGGTCGGCACGCTGGCCGAAGTGTTCGTCGCGTGCGGCTGTCTGAGCGTCGGCCATCTGCTGAAAGCGGGCGTGAACGGCGGGCGGCTCGCGATGATCGGCGGCATCGTGATGCTGTGCGGCGGCGTCGCCCTGTATCTGCCGATGGTCGGACTCGTCGCCGCAATCGTCGCGGTCTGCGTGTTCTCGCTCGGGATCGGCACCGTCAACGGTTATATCTGGACGTTGGTGCCGTCGTCGGCACCGAGCGTCGGCTCGCTCGGCGCGACCAGCGGGGTGGTGGCACAGGCCACCTATCTCGGCGTGCTGCTCGGACCGCCGGCGATCTTCGCGAGCTTCTACGAAGGCGGCTGGATGGTGCGCGTCGGACTCGTGGTGATCGCGGTCGTGTTGCAGCTCGTGCCGATTCTCGGCTGGGGCCGCCCGGAAAATCTCGAGGAGCGCCGACATGCTCCGGTGGAAGCGCTCGGACCGAACTGACTCGAAGGCCGTACGCGAACGGCGCTAGCGATTGCCGTTCGCGGGCCTTGATCTGCCGATCCGGCAGCGCGCGGGTCACGTAATCCAGCAAAAGCGAAGCGATAAGAAACGAGGTGCGCAATACACACTCGATAAAAATGTTGGTCGATTCATAAAAATTAGTGGGACTAACGAAGGAGACATCATGAAGGTTTGGCGGTTGGCAGGAAAGACGGCGGGGCGCGCGGGTTTGGTCGCGGCATTGAGCGCGGCATTGAGCGCGGCGGGGATCGGTTGCGCGCATGCGCAGAGCAGCGTCACGCTGTACGGGATTATTTCGACCGGCATCGAATACGTGAGCAACGTGAAGGGCTCGCATCTGTTTGCACTCGCCAACGGCGGGATGATGCCGCCGCGTTTCGGCCTGCGCGGCGACGAGGATCTCGGCGGCGGCACGCACGCGATCTTCACGCTCGAAAACGGCTTTTCGATCACTAACGGCGCGATGCTCGGCGGGATGTTCGGCCGTCAGGCGTATGTCGGCCTGAGCAATCAGCGCTACGGTACGGTGACGATGGGCCGTCAATACGAGGAAATGACCAATAGCCTGTGGTGGGCCGAGTCCGCGAATATCTTCGCCGGCTTCGGCGCGCATATCGGCGATAACGACAACATGTTCTTCACCAACCGCTTCAACAACTCGGTGCGCTACGTGTCGCCGACGCTGTCGGGGCTAACGTTCGCGGGCAGCTACGCGTTCTCGAACTCCACGCAGTTTTCCAACAACAACGGCTTCAGTGGCAGTGCGAACTATGCGAGCGGGCCGTTGAAGGCGGGCGTCGCGTTCACGCAGTTCAACCGCCGTAGCAATGCGAATCCGTCGAACCTGACGAGCGGGGCGGTCGACAGCACCGGCTGGGGTTTCAGCTCGCCGTTCGTCGTCAGCCCGACCGGCGCGGGCACGGACCAGCAGCGCATTCTCGGCGCGGGCGCGAGCTACGACTTCGGTTTCGTCAACGTGCTGGTCAGCTACTCGAACGTGCTGTTCAACTATTCGGATTCGAGCGGCTTGCGGCTGCAGAACGGCGAACTCGGCGTGTGGAAGCGCTTTACGCCGGCTTTCCAGGTGGGCGTGTCGTATGTGTACACGGCTGCCGATTACTCGGGCGGCCGCTCGCCTCACTACAACCAGGTGACGCTCGCAACCGACTACCTGCTGTCCAAGCGCACCGATCTGTTCCTGACCGGCATCTATCAGCGCGCGAGCGGTCCGGGCGCGTATGCGCAGATCTATACGACGACCGCGTCGAGCGGTTCCACGCAAGCATTGGTGCAGGCGGGTATCCGGCATCGGTTCTGACGCGCGGCGGGCGGTGGCGATCTCAAATCCGGATCAACACCGCCCCGAGCGTCACCAGCGCGCACGCCACGATGCGCCGCGCGGTCAGCTTCTCGCCCATGAAGATCACGCCGATCAGCACCGCGAAGATCGAACTCATCTCACGCAGCGCGGAGACCATCGCGATCGGCAGATAGCGATACGCCTCGATGATCAGGCAATACGCGCCGAGCGCGAGCACACCGGACGCGACGCCCTTGAGCACCAGCGTGCGGCCGATGAACAGCCCCTTCGCGCCGCCGCGCCAATGCCACGCGAGCAGGAACTGCGGGATGTTCCAGATCAGATAGACCCACATGATGTAGCTGAGCCCGTTGCCGGCAACGCGCGCGCCGATGCCGTCGACGACCGAATACGTCGCGATGAACAGGCCGGTCAGCAGCGCGAACGGCACGCTCTCGCCGGAGAAGCGCATCCCGCGCCGGAACGCGAGCGAGACGATTCCGCACGACACCAGCGCGACGCCGAGCGCGGCGAGCGGCTTCAGCGCTTCGCCGGCGAACACCAGCGCGCCGACGAATACCAGCATCGGCGACAGGCCGCGCGCGATCGGATAGATCTGGCCGAAGTCGCCGCTGCGATACGCGCGGATCAGCGCGAGCAGATAACCCCATTCGAGCACCGCCGACGCGACGATATACGGCCACGCTGCCGGCGCCGGCAACGGCAGGATCAGCACGCCGAGCGCGCTGACCGCGATATACGGCATCGCCATCATGCCGAGCAGCCACACGCGATCCTCGGACAGATGCAGGAACGCGTTCCAGGTCGCGTGAAGCAGCGCGGAGAACAGCACCAGCAGGACCACAAAGGTTTCCATCGACAACGATTCGGGCGGCGGGAAAGAGGGCAAAGGAAGGCCGCCGGGCGGCCGCAAGCCCGTGATTATTCCAGCAGAACGGCGTAATCGACGTATGGGCGACTAAAGCGAAGGGGCTTTATGGGGAGAAAAGTGGCGTTTTGGGGCGCTCGTCTCGCGGCGTGAGCGCCGCGTCGAGCGCCCAGGTTTGCACTTCGTGGCGCGCGGGGCAAGCGATCACGGTCACGCTGCGCCGGGCGTCACCAGTGCCGCTAGCAGCGTTCGCGCTGTTCGCACCGTTCGCCTCGGCGGCGAGCCAGCCGCGCTTCTCCAGCGCCCGCACCCGCTGCCGGAACGCGATCTGCAGCGCGTCCGATTTCACCGACACCTCGCTCTGCCAGCCCTCCGGCACGCACTCGGGACGAATCCGCTGGAGCACCGCGTGATCCTCTTCGAAGATCCGCAGATTGCGCTGGCGAAAACGCGCATCGAGCAGCGGACTCCTAAGGAACGTGCGGCCCATCATCCAGTAAGTGCGCGTATGCAGCGCATCGACCGGCACATGGGCCGACGCGATAAAAATCCGCCAGCCGTTGCCGAGCGTGAGTTCGAGCGTCGCGCACGGGCCGCTCAGATGAAAGCCGGTCTGCGTGACGACGTCGACGTGCTCGCCGGTCTCCCGGCGCCTGAGCAGACCTTTGCGCACCGGCCGGCGCATCGTGAGGCGCGCGTGCGCGCTCCAGTCGTCTTGTGCGGTTACGTCGAACGCGTCGATTTCGGGGCGGTCCGGCGCGCCGAACGAGGTGCCGTGCACGAACGGCGCGTGCGCGAAATCGAGCCCGTTTTCGACGATGCGTTCCCAGTTGGCGTTCCACTCGAAGGTGCCGTGGATCACGCGCACCGCGGGATCGTCGGCCCAGCCGAGCTCGGGCAGCGGCGGGCGTTCGTCGTCGGGGAGATCGCCGAGCAGCGCCCACACCCAGCCATGCCGTTCGACGACCGGGTAGCTGTCGACGCGTGCGCGCGCCGGAATCCGCGCGTCCGGTTGCGCCGGAATGTGCGCGCACAGTCCGTCGCCGCGATAACGCCAGCCGTGATACGGGCATTGCACTTCGCCGTGCACGCGCTGTCCGGCGGACAGCGACGCGCCGCGATGCACGCAGATATCGGAGAGCAGATGGGCGCGGCCCGCTTCGTCGCGAAACGCCACGAAGCGATGGCCGAGCACGGTCACCGGCAGCAGCGCGTCGCGCAGATCGTCGGACGCGGCTACGACGTACCAGAGGTTCTTGAGCATGGAGAGCGATTGGCAATGAAACGTGGCAAGCAGTCTAAACGAGCGGCCCCGCGCACTGCAGATCGGCGGCACGGCCGCGTTAGCGAGATCTCCACGTCAGCGCTTCTGTGCCCTCGCCAACGTTGCGAATAAACAATCGTCATATGGGACGGATATATTGGAGGACAGCGCGGCGCGCCGCGTTCTTCCCAACGATCCGATCGACGCCCTATGCCGGCTCTGAGCTTCCTGCCAGATACCTTCGACGAATACGAGGACCTGAAAGCTCTGCTGGACGAGGGCGCGCGCTGGTTCGACACGACCAGCCTCGCGACCGTCGAGGTACGCGGGCGCCGCTTCGAGGTGTACATGGCATCGGTCGGATCGACCGATCCGCGCGCGCCGGCGGTGGCCTTTTTCGGCGGCGTGCACGGGCTCGAGCGGATCGGCTCGCGCCTCGTGCTCGAGTACTTGCGGTCGCTGATCTCGCGCCTGTCGTGGGACGATCTGCTGCTGCAAACCCTTGATTCGATAAGAATATATTGCTGCCCGATCGTCAATCCGGGCGGCATGTGGGCGTCCACGCGGGCCAATCCGCACGGCGTCGACCTGATGCGCAACGCGCCGCAGAACGCCGACGCGCGCGTGCCGCTGCTCGCCGGCGGCCAGCGCGTCGGCGCATGGTTGCCGTGGTATCGCGGCCGCAGGGGCACGCCGATGGAGCCGGAAGCGGCCGCGATATTGCGGATGGTCGAGACGCAACTGGCCGCGCGGCCGTTGAGCTTCGCGCTCGATTGCCATTCCGGCTACGGCTGGGGCGACAGCATCTGGTTTCCGTATGCGCGCACTCGCAGGCAGATGCCGCATCTGCCCGAAATGTACGTGCTGAAAAGCATGTTCGAGCACGCGCATCCGCATCACGGCTATACGTTCGAGCCGCAAAGCCACCAGTACCTGCTGCACGGCGATCTGTGGGACTACGCATACGACCGCACGCCGGCGCCGAACATCTTTCTGCCGATGACGCTCGAACTCGGCTCGTGGCTGTGGATCAAGAAGAACCCGCGGCAGCTGTTCTCGCGCCAGGGGATGTTCAATCCGGTGATGGCGCATCGCACCGCGCGGGTGCTGCGCCGCCACGCGAACCTGCTCGACTTCCTCGCGCGCGCGGCGTTTTCGTCGCCGCGCTGGCTGCCGCAGGGCGACCAGCGCGAGCAGATGCTGCAAAGCGCGCTCGATCACTGGTATCGACCGGTTAAGCCGCGATGAGCACATGGATCCTGCTGCGCGGACTCACGCGCGAAACGCGGCACTGGGGGCGCTTGCCGCAGGCGTTGCGCGAGGCGTTGGGCGAATGTGCGGAGAAGGAGGAAGCCGGGTTTGCGCGTGATGGCCTTCATGCGCCACCAGCCAGCGACATCACCGGCCCGCGCCTGTTGCTGCTCGATCTGCCCGGCAACGGCGAATTCGCGCAACAGCGCGCGCCGGCCACCGTCGCGGAGATGGTCGAGTTCGTGCGCCGGGCCGCGCTGCAAACCGGCGCGCCGGGCCCGTACAGCGTGCTGGCAATGTCGCTCGGCGGGATGGTCGCGACCGCCTGGGCGCAGCGGCATCCGCACGAAATCGAACGGCTGGTGCTGATCAACACCAGCATGCGGCCATTCAGTCTTCCTCACGAACGGCTGCGGCCGTCGGCGTGGCCGGGGCTGCTCGGCGTCGCCGCGCACTGGAGCGACGCGCTCGATGCCGAGAGCGGTATCCATCGGTTGACCTGCAATAACGTTGAAACATTGAGCGCGGATCTTGACGCGTGGGCCGCGATTCGCCATAGCGCGCCGGTCAGCCGCGCGAACGCGCTGCGTCAGTTGTGGGCCGCCGCGCGTTTCAGCGCCGCGCCGGCGCGGCCCGCGTGCGCGCTGCTGATTCTGTCGTCGCGGGCGGACCGGCTGGTCGATCCGGCGTGTTCGGCGAAGCTCGCGGCCACGTGGGGCGCTGTGCATCGCGAGCATCCGTGGGCCGGTCACGATCTGCCGCACGACGATCCGGAGTGGACCGCCGCGCAGGTCCGCGCGTGGCTCGAACGCGGCGACACGCTGCGGGATGCGGTTGATGCCACCGCCGTGAAACCCGCGTTCTAAACGGCTTGCGGGCATTGCCGCGCTGCAACGCGGCGACCCCACCAGCGGGTATTACCTGACGGCGCGGCGCATCGCAGCGCGCGCCGCAGGCGCATAATCCGGTTCAGACGTTGCCTGCGAATTTCGCCGTACTCACCATTGCCGCCAGCCAGGGGAGTCGATCATGCAAGCAAAGAACGAAGAAGCCGTCACGCACCTGCTGAACGATGTCATCGAATTCGCGCGCGGGCGTTTGCCCGAGCCGACCTTCAAGATCGTCGAACCCTTCCTGCGGCACTACTACGATTTCGTCGACGCGGGCGACCTGCAAAGCCGCTCGATCGCCGACCTGTACGGCGCCGCGCTCGCTCACTGGCAAACCGCGCAACGTTTCGCGCCGGGCCAGCAGAAGCTGCGCGTCTATAACCCGATTCTCGAACAGCACGGCTGGCATTCCGATCACACGGTGATCGAGATCGTCAACGACGACATGCCGTTCCTCGTCGATTCGGTATCGATGGCGGTCAACCGTCATGGGCTCGCGCTGCATTCGGTCGTGCACCCGGTGTTCCGGATCTGGCGCGCGGCGGACGGCGGCATCGAGCGCGTGAGCCAGGGCGCCGAAGAAGCCGGCGACACGCGCTCGCATCTGACCTCGTGCATCCATTTCGAAGTGGACCGCTGCGGCGACGCCGCGAAGCTCGACGCGTTGCGCGACGACATCGCGCGTGTGCTCGGCGACGTGCGCGCGGCGGTCGAGGACTGGCCGAAGGTGATCGAGCGCGCGAAGGAAACGATCCAGGACATGAAGGCGCGCGAGAGCGGCGCGGAAGGCGTCGAGGCGCGCGCGTTCCTCGAATGGATGGTCGCCGATCATTTCACCTTCCTCGGCCATCGCGACTACGAACTGGTGCAGATGGACGGCGGCTACGGCTTGCGCGCGGTCGCCGGCTCCGGCCTCGGGATTCTGCGCGACGCACTGCGGCCCGCCGGCGCCGCGGAAGTGACGCCGCTGCCGCCGGCCGCCGCGGAAATCATCACGGGGTCCTCACCGATTTTTCTGACCAAGGCCAATTCGCGCGCGACCGTGCATCGGCCCGGCTATCTGGACTACGTCGGTATCAAGCTGGCCGGCGCGGACGGCAAGGTGCGCGGCGAGCGGCGCTTTATCGGCTTGTACACATCGACCGCGTATTTCGTGTCGGCCGCGGAGATTCCGATCGTGCGGCGCAAATGCGCGAACATCGTGCGGCGCGCGGCATTCCTGCCGAAAGGTCATCTGGCGAAATCGCTGGTGACGGTGCTCGAAACCTATCCGCGCGACGAGCTGTTCCAGGCCGACGAAGACCAGCTGTACGACACCGCGCTCGGCGTGCTGCGCTTGCAGGAGCATCAGCGCACCCGGCTGTTCGTGCGGCGCGATCGCTTCGACCGCTTCGTGTCGTGCCTCGTATTCGTGCCGCGCGACAAGTACAACACCGACCTGCGCCAGCGCATCGCGAACCTGCTGGCCGACGCGTTCAACGGCGAGAGCGTCGAATTCACGCCGCTGCTGTCGGAATCGACGCTCGCGCGGATTCATTTCGTTGTCCATGCGAAAGCGGGCGGGATGCCGAGCGTCGATACGCGCGAACTCGAAGCGCGGCTCGTGCAGGTCGCGCGCCGCTGGCAGGACGATCTCGCCGACGCGCTGCTCGATTCGTACGGCGAAGAACACGGCAACCGGCTGTTGCAGCACTACAGCGACTCGTTTCCGGCCGGCTACCGCGACGACTATCCGGCCCGCACCGCGGTGCGCGATATCGAACTGATAGAACGCGTGCAGGGCAGCGAGCGCCTCGCGATGAACCTGTACCGGCCGATCGAATCGGGACCGCGCGCGTTCCGCTTCAAGGTGTATCGCGCGGGTTCGCCGATCGCACTGTCGCGCAGCCTGCCGATGCTCGAACATCTGGGCGTGCGCGTCGATGAAGAGCGGCCTTATCTGATCGAAGCGCCGGGCGCGCTGCCCGCGTGGATTCACGACTTCGGCCTCGAACTCGCGGACGACGCCGAGTTCGATATCGAGCGCGTGAAGGATCTGTTCGAGGAAGCGTTCGAGCAGGTGTGGACCGGTGCGATCGAAAGCGACGACTTCAATCGTCTCGTGCTGCGCGCGCAGCTCAATGCGCGCGAGGTGACGATTCTGCGCGCGTATGCGAAGTATTTGCGCCAGGTCGGTTCGACCTTCAGCGATGCGTATATCGAACGCGCGGTGACCGGCAATCCGGCGATCGCGCGGATGCTGGTCGAGCTGTTTATCGCGCGCTTCGATCCGGTGTTCGGCGATACGCGCGATGCACGGGTCGAACGCTCGCTGGAGGCGATCGACAGCGCGCTCGACCAGGTCCCCAATCTCGACGAAGACCGCATCCTGCGGCAGTTCCTCGGCGTGATCAAGGCGACCAAGCGCACCAACTACTATCGCTACGATGCGAACGGCCAGCCGAAACCGTATCTGTCGTTCAAGTTCGATCCCGCCCAGGTGCCCGGCTTGCCCGAGCCGAAACCGATGTTCGAGATCTGGGTGTATTCGCCGCGTGTCGAAGGGGTGCATCTGCGCGGCGGGCGTGTCGCGCGCGGCGGCTTGCGCTGGTCGGACCGCCGCGAGGATTTCCGCACGGAAGTACTGGGGCTGATGAAAGCGCAGATGGTGAAGAACGTCGTGATCGTGCCGGTCGGCTCGAAGGGCGGCTTCGTCGTGAAGAATCCGCCGCCGCCGAGCGAACGCGATGCGTGGCTGCGTGAAGGCGTGGCGTGTTATCAGACCTTCCTGCGCGGCCTGCTCGATGTAACCGACAATCTCGCGGCCACCGACGTGGTGCCGCCGCCCGACGTGGTGCGGCACGACCCCGACGACCCGTATCTGGTGGTCGCCGCCGACAAAGGCACGGCGACCTTCTCCGATTACGCGAACGCGATTTCGCAGGAATACGGCTTCTGGCTCGACGACGCGTTCGCGTCGGGCGGCTCGGTCGGCTACGACCACAAGAAGATGGGCATTACCGCGCGCGGCGCGTGGGAGTCGGTCAAGCGACACTTCCGCGAAATGGGCGTCGACACGCAGAGCATGGACTTCACTGTAGTTGGCGTCGGCGATATGTCCGGCGACGTGTTCGGCAACGGCATGCTGCTGTCGCCGCATATCAAGCTGCTCGCCGCGTTCGACCATCGCCATATCTTTCTCGATCCGAGTCCCGATCCGGCTACCAGCATGGCCGAGCGCGCGCGACTGTTCATGCTCGACCGGTCGAGCTGGGCCGACTACGATCCGTCGCTGATCTCGGCGGGCGGCGGCGTGTTTCCGCGCAGCGCGAAGACGATTCCGCTGTCCGCCGCGGTGCAGATGACGCTCGGCATCAACGCGGCGGCGCTCTCGCCCGCCGAACTGATGCGGGCGATTCTGCAGGCGCGGGTCGATCTGCTCTATAACGGCGGCATCGGCACCTATGTGAAGGCGAGCCGCGAAACGCATCTACAGGTCGGCGATCGCGCGAACGACGCGATTCGCGTGAGCGGCGCCGATCTGCGCTGCAAGGTAGTCGCCGAGGGCGGCAATCTGGGCCTCACGCAACTGGGGCGGATCGAGTTCGCGCAGCGCGGCGGCCGCATCAATACCGATGCGATCGACAATTCCGCCGGTGTCGATTGTTCGGACCACGAAGTCAACATCAAGATTCTGCTCGGGCTGGTGGTCGCCGATGGCGAGATGACCGAGAAGCAGCGCAATGCGTTGCTGGCCGAGATGACCGATGAAGTCGGGCTGCTGGTGCTGACCGACAACTACTACCAGACCCAGGCGCTGTCGATTGCGGGCCGCTATGGGGTCGAACTGCTCGACGCCGAAACGCGGCTGATGCGCTATCTGGAACGGGCAGGGCGCCTGAATCGCGTAATCGAGTTTCTGCCGACCGATGAAGAAATCGCTGAACGCTCGGCCGCGAAGCAGGGGCTCACGACGCCGGAGCGCGCGGTGCTGCTCGCGTACAGCAAGATGTGGCTGTACGACGCGCTGCTCGAATCGTCGATGCCGGAAGATCCGCTCGTCAGCGACATGTTGATCGAGTACTTTCCGAAGCCATTGCGGCAGCGTTTCCGCGAGCCGATGCAACGGCACCCGCTGCGCCGCGAAATCCTCGCGACGCATCTGACCAATGCGCTGGTGAACCGGGTCGGCTGCGAGTTCGTGCATCGGTTGATGGAGGAGACCGACGCGCAGCCCGGCGATATCGTGCGCGCATGCATCATGGCGCGCGACGTGTTCGATCTCGACCAGATCTGGCGCAGTATCGACGCGCTCGACAACCGCGTGCCGGACGATGTGCAGGCGCGCATGTTCGTCGAAGTCGCGCGGCTGGTTGAACGCTCGGCGCTGTGGTTCCTGCGCCATCTGCAATCGGGCGCGGCCGGCGACGACGTGACCGGTCTGCTCGCACGCTGCCGCGATGCCGCGCAACGGCTCGCGCCGCAATGGCCGGCGCTGTTGCCGCATGCAGATCTCGAAGCGCTGTCGGAGCGGCAGCGCGGTTTCGTCGATGCGGGCGTCGATAGCGATCTCGCGGTGCGGATCGCGAGCGGGGAAGTGTCGGCCGCGTTGCTCGATATCGCGGAAGTCGCATCGACCTGCGGGCGCAATCTCGAACAGGTCGCGGGTGTTTATTTCGAACTCGGCACGTTGCTGAATTACAGCTGGATCAGCGAGCGCGCCGCGTCGTTGCCCGCGCCGACGCACTGGGACATGCTCGCGCGCGCATCGGCGCTCGCCGAACTCGCGCGGCTCAAGCGCGCGTTGACGACCAGCGCGCTGGCCGGCGCGGACGATGCGTCGACACCGGAGACGCTGGTGCACGCGTGGCGCGACAAACGCGCCGCGCAGCTCGAACGCTATACGCGGCTGCTGACCGATCTGCGCGCGACCGGCGGCGCGAGTCTGTCGGTGTTGCTGGTGGTCGTGCGGGAGATGGCGGCGCTCGAGAGGGCGTAGCGGCGCGCGCCGCGGCGGGCATGGTCGTGCTGGTTGGCGGCCGTGCCCGTCGTTGTCGTCCATAATGCGGAGTCTTGCCGATTTTGCTGGCGGCTGTTTTGCCGGTCGGCATTGGATCCAGGTACTCTCACGGACGCTCTCCCGAAGATGAAAGAAGAATCGCCGAAAGCCATTTTTTACGCCCTCGCCGCCAATTTCGGCATCGCTATTTGCAAGTACGCCGCAGCCGCGTTCACCGGTTCCGGCTCGATGCTCGCGGAAGCGATTCACTCGACCGCCGATTGCGGTAATCAACTGCTGCTGCTATTCGGTTTGCGCGAGTCCCGCAAACCGGTCAGCCCGTTGCATCCGATGGGCAGCGGCCGCGAGATCAATTTTTATTCGTTGCTGGTGGCGTTGCTGCTGTTCTTTGTCGGCGGCGCGTTTTCGGTGTATGAAGGCGTGCATCGGCTGATCGCGCGCGAGCCGCTGCAATATGCGTTCGTCGCGCTGGCGGTGCTCGGTGTGTCGGTGGTGCTCGAAGCGTTGTCGCTGTGGGGCGCGCTCAAGGAAATTCGCAAGACGAATCCGGATAAAAACCTGTGGCGCTGGTTTCGCGAGACGCGCGAATCCGAATTGCTGGTCGTGGCCGGTGAAGATATCGCCGCGCTATTCGGTCTCGCGATTGCCTTCGTCGCGGTGCTGCTGACGATGATCACCGGCAATCCGGTGTTCGACGCGCTTGGTTCGGTCGGCGTGGGCTTTCTGCTGACGGTGATTGCGTGGCTGGTTGCGCGCGAAGTGAAGTCGATGATCGTCGGTGAATCGGCGAGTCCGGAAGTGCGTCGTGCGATCGACGCGCATTTGCGTGCGCGGCCGGAGATTCGCGGGATCATCAATCTGATCACGCTGCAGTGGGGGCGTCACGTGGTGGTCGCGGTGCAGGCGGAAATGATCGACTACGCGAGCGGCCGCGCGATGGTGGATGCGATCAATGTGATCGAAGCCGATTTGCAGGCGGCGTTTCCGCAGGTGCGGTGGGTGTTTTTTGAGCCGGATGTGCCGCGCGGCTAATAAGGCTAATGCGGCTAATGCGGCTTCGGCGGTGATGCGAGGCCGGGCGGAACAACGTGTGCAAGCGTGCGCTGTTCGTTCCGTCCGGCTTCGGCCAATGCCAGTACTCGCCGCGCCGCTTATTTAAAGCCGGTCACCGCATGCGGCACATAACGCTCTTCTAACCGCCGAACCTCCTCGTCACTAAGCTTCAGCGACAACGCCGCGACCGCATCGTCGAGATGATGCAGTTTGGTCGCCCCGACGATCGGCGCGGTAATCGGCTTCTTCTGCAATACCCACGCAAGCGCGACCTGCGCACGCGGCACGCCGCGTTCTTTCGCGATCTCGCTGACGCGTTCGACGATCTGCCGGTCGGCGTCCTGCGTATGCGCGTACAGCGTGCGGCCGAATTCATCGGTTTCCGAGCGCGCGCTTTCGGTGTCCCAGTCGCGCGTCAAGCGTCCGCGCGCGAGCGGGCTCCACGGAATCACGCCGATCCCTTCGCTCTCGCACAGCGGCAGCATTTCGCGTTCTTCCTCGCGATACAGCAGATTCACATAGTTCTGCATCGTCACGAAACGGGTCCAGCCGTTGCGCTCGGCAACATGCAATGCCTTCGAAAACTGCCACGCGTACATCGACGACGCGCCGATATAACGCGCCTTGCCGGCCTTCACGACGTCGTGCAGCGCTTCCATCGTTTCTTCGATTGGCGTGTGATAGTCCCAGCGATGAATCTGGTACAGGTCCACGTAATCGGTGCCCAGACGCCGCAGGCTGTGGTCGATCTCGGCCATGATCGCCTTGCGCGACAGGCCCGCGCCGTTCGGCCCCGCGTGCATCCGGCTATTGACCTTGGTGGCCAGCACGATCTCGTCGCGCTTCGCAAAGTCCTTTAGCGCGCGGCCGACGATCTCTTCGCTGGTGCCGTCCGAATAGACATTCGCGGTGTCGAAGAAATTGATGCCGTGATCGAGTGCCTGCTTGATAAAGGGACGCGACGCTTCGTCGTCGAGCGACCACGGATGCGTGCCGCGCGAGGGCACGCCGTAGCTCATGCAGCCGAGACAAAGACGCGATACATCGAGACCGGTGCGGCCGAGTTTCACATAATCCATCGTTGGTGCTCCTGTGGTGAAGTGCACAAACACGCTGCGCGAACAGAACGAAGAGGGCCTTCGATTATAGGGAAACGTCGCTGCACGCGTGGACGTGCTCGGCAAACGCTTTCAAAAGCAATACGCCCGCGGAGCCAGGCCCGCGGGCGTATGTCGGCATATGCCGAGACCGATGCTGGATAGCGCTCAATGCGACGGACGATACGGCGTCCACACGGGCGTGTCGGTATCCCAGTTGTCGAGTTCCGATGGGGTCATGATGTACTCCTTGATAAAGAGGTGCGAAGCGCTTACTGGCCGTTCGCGACGCGGGTCACTTCGCCGTTCGTGCCTTCCTGCAGCGCGAGTCGCGCGGCCTGAGTTTCGCCGACGAGGCCTTTGTTCGGATACGAGTTGCGATTCAGCGAGGGCAGCGAGCCGTCGCGATACGCGGCAACGAGTTCGGCTTTGACTTCGGCGCGGGTCTTGGTACTGGCGGTCGGCGCCGGTTGCGTATCGTAGGTACCGGCACGGCCGATACCGCCGCCGCCTTCGGCGAATACCGGCGCGCTGACCAGCAGCGAAAGGGCGAGACCTGCGAGCAGATGGCGTTTCATGATTCACTCCTGTCGATTCATTGGCGGCACGGGTAGTGCCGCGACAGGGTGAAATGTAGACGTGCGCGCCGCGCGGATAAATCGCGGTTTTGCGAAATGAATTGTCGCGATTCCAGAACAATCGCGCAGTGAACGCGGCGGCAGGCGGAATATGCCGGTTTTGCAGGGCTTTTATGCGCCAGCCGCGGCATTAGTGCCGCGGCTGGAATTGAGTGTTTCAGTTTGCGAGCGCGTTTATCCGCTCAGGCAACCCACTCGGACATCACCGGCGTATCGAGCGTCGGAGCGGATTCACGCTCTTCGAACGTGCGCTTCGTGCAGGTCGCATCGAGACTGCCGCGGCCGCTCAGCAATGGGCAACGGTCGAACAGCTCCGCGATCCAGTCGACGAACACCCGCACTTTCGGCGACAGATGCCGGCTATGCGGATAGACCGCCGAAATCGGCATCGGCAGCGGCTTCATCTCCGGCAGCACCTCGACCAGCTGGCCCGAGCGCAGATGCGGCAGCACCATGAAGAGCGCCGGCTGAATCAGGCCGAAGCCTTCGAGTCCGCAGGTCACGTACGCATCGGCGTCGTTGACCGACACGATGCTCTTCATCTTCACTTCCACTTCCTGACGGTCGACCATGAACGCCCAGTCGATCGTGCGGCCGGTGCGGCTCGAAAAATAATTGACCGCTTTGTGATTGTCGAGATCTTCGAGCGACGTGGGCATGCCCGCGTGCTTGATGTAGTCCGGCGACGCGCAGGTCACACCTTCAAAAATGCCGATCCGGCGCGCGACCAGCGACGAATCCTGCAACTCGCCGACCCGCACCACGCAATCGACGCCTTCCTGCAGCAGATCGACGGGCCGGTCGGTCAGGCCCAGTTGCAGATCGATATCCGGGTAGCGGGTGTGAAATTCGCACAGCGCCGGAATCACGATCAGCCGGCCGATCGAGCCCGGCATATCGATGCGCAGCTTGCCGTGCGGCTTCTTGTTGCCGCTCTGAAAACTCGCCTCGGTTTCTTCGACGTCCGCGAGGATGCGCACGCAGCGCTCGTAATACGCGGCGCCGTCGGGCGTCAGCGACAGACGCCGGGTGGTCCGGTGCATCAGCCGCGTGCCGAGAAACGCTTCGAGGTTCTGAATAATCGTGGTGACGGACGCGCGCGGCAAGTCGAGCGTTTCCGCCGCGCGGGTAAAGCTGTTGGTGTCGACGACACGGGTGAACACTTGCATGGCCTGAAGCCGGTCCATTGCAAACCTCCAGAAGGGGCGGGTGCGGTCGCGGAATGGATTCCGCAAGAACAGTCGCAAGCGCAATCGCGAGCCGATTGTTCAGAGGCACCGAATTGTGTTGCCGGATTATAGGCATTTATTTGCGAGTCTGCCGAACCCACAATTCGCACCATTGAAGTTCTATGCGCATTTGCGCGGCTCGACATGGATGCATTCAAATTCCCGTACCCGCTGGTTCCCGCTGCCAATGAAGCGGTGGACACCGGCGGCGGGGCTCTCGAAGTGACCGACGTGCGGATCGACGGGCACGCGCAGGAAATTACCCTGCGCCTGTACCGGCTCGCGAAGAAGACCTCACTGCCGGTACTGCTTTATTTTCACGGCGGCGGCTATACCAAGGGCTCGATCGAGCAGGCGGACTTCGCTGCGCGTTATTTCGCAGAACACTTACCGGCGCTGGTCGTGTCGGTCGGCTATTCGCTCGCGCCGCGCTTTCCGTTTCCGGCCGCGCCCGAAGACGCGCACCGCGCGGCGCTGTGGGCGCAGACGCGGGCGCGCGCATTCGGCGGCAATAGCAGAAAAATCGGCGTGGCCGGACACGACGCGGGCGGCCAACTGGCCAACTGTCTGGCGTTTATCGCCCGCGATCGCGGCGACGTGGAGATCGTTGCGCAGGCGCTGTTCGGGCCGATGCTCGATCCGAGCCTCACGCGGCTGGGCGACGAACAGCGGCTCGGCTCCGACATCACCGCGCGCGAGTGCGCCGCGTGTTATCGCGCGTACCTGCCGCAAGCATCGCAGCGCATGCACCCGTATGCGGCGCCGCTCGAATCGTGCCGGCTGTCCGGTTTGCCGGCCACGCTGATCGCGACCGCGCAGAACGACGTGCTGCACGTGGAGGCCGAGAAATACGCGAGCAATCTGATCGACGCCGGCGTACGCACCCAGGTGGTGCGTTTTCCGAGCGTCTCGCACGCGGCACTCGCCGATCATCCGCCCGCTTTGCAGGAAGCGGTGCGCTTTTTCCAGTGGCGCTTCGACGCGCGCGCTCATCGATAAACACAAATCAAGCAACGATATCTGGAGCTACTCATGACTATCCTTCCTCTTTCCCGCCGCCGCGTGACGCTAGCCGCGCTGTCCGTTCTCGTACTCGCCGGGCTCGGCACGTTCGGTGCGATCCGCGTGGATGCAAGCTCGCCGGCCGCGCCGACCATCGTGCCGGAGGTCGACGTCGCGACCGTGATTCAAAAGACCATCACCGACTGGCAGAGTTATTCGGGCCGCCTCGAAGCGGTCGAAAAAGTCGACGTGCGTTCGCAGGTGCCGGGCACGATCGTGTCGGTCAACTTCAAGGACGGCGCGCTGGTGAAGAAGGGCGACACGCTGTTCGTGATCGATCCGCGTCCGTATGCGGCCGAAGTGGACCGCGCGGAAGCGCAACTGGCGGCCGCGCAGGCGCGTACCGGTTACACGCAAAGCGACTGGGAGCGCGCGCAACGGCTGATCGTCGACAACGCAATCGCGAAACGCGACTACGACGAGAAGCAGAACGCCGCGCGCGAGGCGAGCGCGAATCTGAAGGCCGCGCAAGCCGCGCTCGAAACCGCGAAGATCAATCTCGGCTATACGAAGATCGTCGCGCCGGTCGCGGGCCGCGTGTCGCGCGCGGAAATCACGGTGGGCAACGTGGTGTCGGCGGGCGCGAGCGCCGCGCCGCTGACCACGCTGGTGTCGGTGTCGCCGATCTACGCATCGTTCGACGCGGACGAGCAGACCTACCTGCAATACCTGAGCCGCGCGAAGGACGGCAGCAAGGTGCCGGTGCAGCTCGGTCTCGCCGATGAAACCGGCTACTCGCGCAACGGCGCGATCGAATCGGTCGACAACCGCCTCGATACGTCGTCGGGCACGATCCGCGTGCGCGCGAAGTTCGACAACGAGGACGGCGCGCTGATTCCGGGCCTGTATGCACGCGTGAAAGTGGGCGGCAGCGAGCCGCATCCGGCGCTGCTGATCGACGACGCGGCGGTCGGCACCGACCAGGACAAGAAGTTCGTGCTGGTCGTCGATCAGGGTAATCACGTCGTGTATCGCGAGATTTCGACCGGCTCGATGCAGGGCAATCTGCGCGTGGTCAAGGACGGTCTGAAGCCGGGCGACCGGATCGTCGTGAACGGTATTCAGCGGGTACGCCCAGGCGATTCCGTGCGCGCGCACATGGTGCCGATGACCGCCGACCAGGACCCGAACAGCGCGCCGCTCGCGCAGTCGCGTGCGAAGGCGGCGGCCAATGCGAACGGTAATTCGTGAGCCGCGGCGCCTGCACCAACTTTAAGAGCTTCCAATGAACATATCCAAATTCTTCATCGATCGCCCGATCTTTGCAGGAGTCCTGTCGGTATTGATCCTGCTCGGGGGCATCATCGCGCTGTTCAAGCTGCCGATTTCCGAATACCCGGAAGTGGTGCCGCCGTCCGTGGTGGTGCACGCGCAGTATCCGGGCGCGAACCCGAAGGTGATCGCCGAGGCGGTCGCCGCGCCGCTCGAAGAGCAGATCAACGGCGTCGAGAACATGCTGTACATGCAGTCGCAAGCCAATAGCGACGGCAATCTGACGCTGACCGTCACGTTCAAGCTCGGCACCGATCCGGACCTCGCGACCCAGCTCGTGCAAAACCGCGTGAATCAGGCGCTGCCGCGTCTGCCGGAAGACGTGCAGCGGCTCGGCGTGACGACGATCAAGAGTTCGCCGACGCTGACGATGGTCGTGCACCTGATCTCGCCGAACGACCGTTACGACATGACGTATCTGCGTAATTACGCGCTGCTGAACGTGAAGGATCGTCTTGCGCGGATTCAGGGCGTCGGCGAAGTGCAGCTGTGGGGTTCGGGCGACTACGCGATGCGGATCTGGCTCGATCCGCAGAAGGTCGCGCAGCGCGGGCTGACCGCAACCGAAGTCGTCAACGCGATTCGCGAGCAGAACATTCAGGTGGCGGCCGGCGTGATCGGCGCGTCGCCGTCGGTGCCGGGCACGCAGTTGCAGTTGTCGGTGAATGCGCGCGGCCGTCTGAAAACCGAAAGCGAATTCGGCGACATCATCGTGAAGACCGCGCCGGATGGCGGCGTGACGTATCTGCGCGATATCGCGCGAATCGAACTGGCCGCTTCCGAATACGGGCTGCGTTCGCTGCTCGATAACAAGCCGGCGGTCGCGCTCGCGATCAATCAGGCGCCCGGCGCGAATTCGCTGGCGATTTCGGAGCAGGTGCGCGCGGCGATGAAGGACCTCGCGCAGGACATGCCGGCCGGCGTCGAATACCGGATCGTTTACGACCCGACGCAGTTCGTGCGCTCCAGTATCGAGGCGGTGATTCACACGCTGCTCGAAGCAATTGCGCTGGTCGTGATCGTCGTGATCGTGTTCCTGCAAACGTGGCGCGCGTCGATCATTCCGTTGATCGCGGTGCCGGTGTCGATTGTCGGGACGTTCTCGCTGTTGCTTGCATTCGGCTTTTCGATCAATGCGTTGTCACTGTTCGGGATGGTGCTGGCGATCGGTATCGTCGTCGACGATGCGATCGTGGTGGTCGAGAACGTCGAGCGCAATATCGCGAGCGGGCTCAGTGCGCGCGATGCGACCTATAAAGCAATGCGCGAAGTGAGCGGGCCGATCATCGCGATTGCGCTGACGCTGGTCGCCGTGTTTGTGCCGCTCGCGTTCATGACAGGCCTGACCGGTCAGTTCTACAAACAGTTCGCGATGACGATCGCGATCTCGACGGTGATCTCCGCGTTCAACTCGCTGACCCTGTCGCCGGCATTGTCCGCGCTGCTGTTGCGCAGCCACGGCGAGAAGGAAGACTGGTTGACGCGCGTGATGAACAAGGTGCTGGGCGGCTTTTTCCGGCGCTTCAACAAGGTGTTCCAACGCGGCTCGGAAGCCTACGGCCGCGGCGTGACCGGCGTGCTGCGCCGTAAGGGCGCGATGCTCGCGGTGTACGCGATTCTCCTCGGCGCGACGGTGCTGGTCGCGCGGATCGTGCCCGGAGGCTTCGTGCCGGCGCAGGACAAGGAGTATCTGATTGCATTCGCGCAGTTGCCGAATGGCGCGTCGCTCGATCGCACCGAGAAGGTGATTCGCGACATGAGTGCGATCGCGCTGAAGCAGCCGGGCGTCGAAAGCGCGGTCGCGTTTCCCGGTTTGTCGGTGAACGGCTTCACCAATAGTTCGAGCGCGGGGATCGTGTTCGTCACGCTGAAGCCGTTCAAGGAGCGTGGCGACCGGAAACTGTCGGCCGGTGCGATTGCCGGTGCGTTGAACCAGCAGTACGGCGCGATCAAGGACTCGTTCGTCGCGGTGTTCCCGCCGCCGCCGGTGCTCGGTCTCGGCACCCTCGGCGGCTTCAAGATGCAGCTGGAGGATCACGGCGCGCTCGGTTACGCGGAATTGAACAAGGCCGCCGAAGCGTTCGTGAAGCGCGCCGCGCAAACGCCGGAACTCGGCCCGACGTTCTCGAGCTATCAGATCAACGTGCCGCAACTGAACGTCGATCTGGATCGCGTGAAGGCGAAGCAGCTCGGCGTGCCGGTCACCGACGTGTTCAACACGATGCAGATCTATCTGGGCTCGCTGTACGTGAACGACTTCAACCGCTTCGGCCGCGTGTATCAGGTGCGGGTGCAGGCCGATGCGCCGTTCCGTCAACGCGCGGACGACATCCTGCAACTGAAGACGCGCAATACATCTGGCGACATGGTGCCGTTGTCGTCGCTCGTCACGGTGACGCCGACCTTCGGACCGGAGATGGTGGTGCGCTACAACGGCTATACCGCGGCCGACATCAACGGCGGACCGGCACCGGGCTTTTCGTCGGGACAGGCGCAGGCCGCGGCCGAACGCGTGGCCGCCGAAGTGTTGCCGCGCGGCGTGAAGCTCGAATGGACCGACCTCACGTATCAGCAGATTCTGGCCGGCAATGCGGGCATGTGGGTGTTCCCGATCAGCGTGCTGCTGGTGTTCCTCGTGCTCGCCGCGTTGTACGAAAGTCTGACGCTGCCGCTCGCGGTGATCCTGATCGTGCCGATGAGCGTGCTGTCCGCGCTGACCGGCGTGTGGCTGACCGGCGGCGACAACAACATCTTCACGCAGATCGGTTTGATGGTGCTGGTGGGGCTGTCGGCGAAGAACGCGATCCTGATCGTCGAATTCGCACGCGAACTCGAACACGATGGACGCACGCCGCTCGCGGCGGCGATCGAGGCGAGCCGCTTGCGTTTGCGGCCGATTCTGATGACGTCGATCGCATTCATCATGGGCGTGGTGCCGCTGGTGCTGTCGACCGGCGCGGGTTCGGAGATGCGTCACGCGATGGGTATCGCGGTGTTCTTCGGGATGCTCGGCGTCACGCTGTTCGGGCTGATGCTGACGCCGGTGTTCTACGTGGTGCTGCGTACGCTCGCGGGCGGCACCGTGCATGTCGCGCAGAAGGATTCGCCGCGTTATGGGGCGGCCGTTACGGACGCCTAAGGGAGAAAACAATAATGAAACGCTATCAATCTTTGCGCGGTTGGGGCCGGGCGGCGGCAAGCGCTTTGCTGGTTGCGCTGCTGGCCGCGTGCTCGGTGGAGCCAACATATCAGCGGCCCGACGTCGCCGCGCCGGCCGCTTTCAAGGAAGCGCCGGTGACCGCGTCGACCGGTGCGTCCGCTGTGCCCGCTGCTGCCGACGCGCAAAACGCCGGTACGTGGAAGGCCGCTCAACCGAACGACGATGCGCTGCGCGGCGAATGGTGGAAAGTCTTCGGCGACGCGCAACTCGACGCGCTCGAAGAGCAGGCCGCCGCTGCGAACCAGGACTTGAAAGCCGCGGCGGCGCGCGTGCAGCAGGCGCGCGCGGTGACCCAGGCCGCGAAGTCCGACTGGTTCCCGAAGTTCGACGCGGGCTTCGGCCCGACCCGCGAGCGGGCGTCGGCGGCCTCGCAATTTCAGCCCGCCAGCGTGGGCGGCACGAACGCCACGATCTGGCGCGCGCAGGTCGGCGCATCGTATGAGGCGGATCTGTTCGGGCGGGTCGGCTCGAACGTGAACGCGTCGCGCGCCGATGAGCAGCAAAGCGAAGCATTGTTCCGCTCGGTGCAGTTGTCGTTGCAGGCCGATGTCGCGCAGAACTACTTCCAGTTGCGCGAGCTCGATACCGATCAGGACCTGTACCGGCGCACCGTCGCGCTGCGCGAGGATACGCTGAAGCTGGTCCAGCGGCGCTTCAGGGAAGGCGATATCAGCGAGCTGGATCTGTCGCGCGCCCGTAACGAACTCGCGAGCGCGCGGGCCGATGCGGTCGGCGTCGCGCGGCAACGCGCGGCGTCCGAACATAGCCTCGCGATTCTGCTCGGCAAGCCGCCGGCGGATTTCTCGTTCGCGGAAGCGCCGCTCGGGCCGATGACGGTGCGGGTGCCGGCGGGTCTGCCGTCGGCGCTGCTCGAACGCAGGCCCGATATCGCGGCGGCCGAGCGCGCGATGCAGGCAGCCAATGCGCGCGTCGGGCTCGCGAAGTCGGCGTTCTTCCCGAAGCTCGATATCACCGGCGCGTTCGGTTTCGAGTCGGCGACGCTCGGCGATCTGTTCATGTGGTCGAGCCGCGCGTTTATCCTCGGACCGCTCGCGGGCACCGCATTGACCGTGCCGCTGTTCGACGGCGGCCGCCGCAAGGCCAACCTCGCGCAGGCGCGTTCGAAGTATGACGAGGACGTCGCGCAATATCGGCAGCAGGTGCTGGTCGCGTTCCGCGAGGTCGAGGACAACCTGGCCGATCTGCGTCTGCTCGACGACCAGATGCGCGAGCAGAACAACGCGGTCGATGCATCGCAACGCGCCGCGCATCTGTCGCGTACGCAGTACACCGAAGGCGCGGTCAGCTATCTCGACGTGATCGACGGCGAGCGGCAGGTGCTGTTGTCGCAATTGCAGGCGAGCCATCTGGCGGGAACTCAGGCGGTCGCGACCGTGAATCTGATTCGCGCGCTCGGCGGCGGCTGGGGCGATCTGCAGGCGGGCGAGCCGGGCGTGGGCGCGGTTGGCGCGGCGCCGGCACCGGCGGTGCCTGTCGCTGCTTCAGGTGTTGCGGCTGTGCCGGTTGCTTCGGGATCCAGAGCATCTTCTTTGCAGCAGGATGCCGCCGTGCCGGAGCCGGCGCAGCAGCAGGTGGTCGCGAAACGCTGAGCGAGCGCGGCACGCCGGTCTCGCAGTTGCTTCGCTATTGATCTGTACGTTTAACGCCGGGCCGCGCGCAAGCGCGCGCCCGGCGTTTTCGCATGCGTCGCACGCAAATCGTTTTTCGCGCTTTCCTTGTGCGAATCGCTTCGTAGACAGGCGCGCGCGACGCTCTCTATGATCGTCCGGATCGAGCCAACGACATCAGCAGAGCCAGCCAGTGACTTTCGTGCATGACGGCATCGCGCAACTGCGCGAGCAACAGCAATCTCTTCCGGCGCATGACCTGTCGGCCTTACTCGCGGCGTTGCGCGCGAGCGCCGCGCAACGCGATCGCGACGGCGGCCACGCCGCGCAGGAAAAACAATGGATCGCCGACGCGGGGCTGCTGACGCTCGCGGTGCCGCGCGAATTCGGCGGCGCGGGCGCGCGCTGGTCCGAGATCTACGACGTGGTGCGCGAACTGGCGCGCGTCGACAGCGCGCTCGCGCATCTGCTCGGCTTCACCTGCCTGCAAGTGGTGAGCATCGATCTGTGGGGCAGTCCGCGGCAACGCGAGCGTTATCTGCGCGGCACCGTCGAGCACCGTTGGTGGTGGGGCAACGCGGTGAATCCGCTCGACACCCGGCTGGTCGCGAGCGCGACGCCCGACGGCGGCTACCTGCTCGATGGCCAGAAAGGCTTCTGCTCCGGCACGCGCGGCTCGCAGATGATGACCGTGTCCGCGCAGGATCCCGCGAGCGGCAAGACGATCTTCGCGGCGGTCCCGACCACGCGCGACGGCATCGCCGTGCACGACGACTGGAACCCGATCGGCCAGCGCCAGACCGATAGCGGCAGCGTGTCGTTCACGCGCGTGCGGATCGAGCCGTACGAAATTCTGGAGCGGCCCGACACGCCGCATGCCAGTTTGCGCACGCTGATCTCGCAACAGGTGCTGACCAATCTGTTCGTCGGCCTCGCGCAGGGCGCACTCGACGAAGCGCGCGCCTACGTGAACCAGCACGGGCGGCCCTGGATCAGCGCCGGCGTCGCCAAAGCCACCGACGATCCCTATCTGATCCAGCGCTTCGGCGAGATGCATCTACAGACCGTCAGCGCGCAAGCGTTGGCCACGCGCGCCGCGCAAGCACTGGATCAAGCGTGGCAACAGGGCCCGTCGCTCGATGCGGACAGCCGCGCGCGGGTCGCGCTCGCAACCTCGGAGGCGAAGATCGTCGCGCAGCGCGCGGCGCTCGAACTCGGCGAACAGCTGTTCGACGCCTGCGGCGCCCGCGCGACCCATGCGCCGCTCGCGCTCGACCGCTTCTGGCGCAACGCGCGCGTGCACACGTTGCACGACCCGCTCGACTATCGGGTGCGCGACGTCGGCCGCTACGCGCTGAGCGGGACATTGCCGGAGGTTTCTTTGTACACTTGAGGCCGTTCGCGACGCCCGCCCCGGGCATCGCGCCGATTCCCCCTCGAGAGAGTCCCGGCTTGCTGTTCAAACTACCGACTACCGCCACCGCGCCGTTCTGCCCATCCGAGGTACAGGGCTCGGTCGCCGTCTCGCCAGGCGCGCCGTTCTGGAAAAAAATCCTGCAATTCGCCGGCCCCGGCCTGCTGATTTCGATCGGCTATATGGACCCGGGCAACTGGGCCACCGCGATCGAAGCCGGTTCGCGCTACGGCTACAGCCTGCTGTTCGTGGTGCTGCTGTCGAGCCTCGCGGCGATGGCGCTGCAATGCCTGAGCATGCGCCTGGGCATCGTCACCGGGCGCGATCTCGCGCAGCTGTCGAGCGCGCGTTATTCGCGGAACGTCGCGCGCGTGCAGTGGCTGCTCGCGGAGCTGTCGATCATCGCCTGCGATCTGGCCGAGGTGCTCGGCGGCGCGCTCGCGTTTCACCTGCTGTTCAACTG
This sequence comes from Burkholderia sp. SRS-W-2-2016, assembly GCF_001931485.1. Classification (GTDB taxonomy): domain Bacteria; phylum Pseudomonadota; class Gammaproteobacteria; order Burkholderiales; family Burkholderiaceae; genus Paraburkholderia. Next base: position 315,125 of record NZ_MSDV01000019.1, read on the forward strand.
CTCGCTGACCACCGGCGTGCTGCTGACCGCGTTCGACACGCTGATCGTGCTCGGCCTGAAGGGCAAGAATTTCCGCGATCTCGAGGCGATCATGCTCGGGCTGATCGCGACGATCGGCATCGGCTACATCATCGAACTCGCGCTCGTGAAGCCGCACTGGCCGTCGGTCGCGCAGGGCCTCGTGCCGTCGTGGCAGGCGCTCAGTTCGCGCGAGCCGATGTATCTGGCGATCGGCATTCTCGGCGCGACGGTGATGCCGCATAACCTGTATCTGCATTCGTCGATCGTGCAGACCCGCGCGGTCAAGCGCGATCCGGCGAGCCTGCGTTCGGCGATCGGACTGTCGCGCATCGATACGATCGCGTCGCTGGTGCTCGCCGCGCTGATCAACATGGCGATCCTGATCCTCGCGGCCGCCGCGTTTCACGCGACCGGCCATCGCGAGGTCACGCAGATCGAGGACGCGTACCGGCTGCTCGCGCCGATCGTCGGCACCGGCTTCGCGGCGATTCTGTTCGCGATCACGCTGCTCGCGTCCGGCCAAAGCTCGACCTTCACCGGCACGGTGGCGGGGCAGGTCATCATGGAAGGCTTCCTGAAGATGAAGATTCCGTGCTGGCAGCGGCGCTTCATCACGCGCGCGCTCGCGTTGATTCCGGCGCTGATCGGCGTGCAGATGCTCGGCAACGGCGCGGTCGGCAAATTGCTGGTCGCGAGCCAGGTCGTATTGAGTCTGCAACTGCCGTTCGCGCTTTATCCGCTGATCCGGATGACTAACGATCGCTCGCTGATGGGCGAGTTCGCGAACAGGCTGCCTACTCGCTTACTCGTGTGGGGGTTGTTCGTTGCGATCAGCGCGGCGAATCTGTGGCTGGTCGCGCAGACGGTGGGGCTCGCCGGCTGAGCGGCCGCAAGACCGCAAGACCGCAAGACCGCAAGACCGCAAGACCGCAAGACCGCAAGACTGGAAGCGCAGGCGAAAAAAATCCGCGCAGTTCACATGAACTGACGCGGATTTTTTTACGAGCTTCGGTTCGAACCGGGTTGGCCCCGTCGGCTTCGGGCGAATCTGATCGTTCAGGCGGCCTGAGCAACCTGCGCTGCTTCGAGCGCTTCCTGACGGGCGGCGGCCGCCTTCTTGGTCTTGCCGGCACGCGACGGCGGCTGGCAGGCGCCGCACACCACGTTGTGCTGCAGGTCGTGCTTGTGCGCGACGAACTTGCCGGTGCAGCGGCAGCACCTGGTCAACTGCAGAATGTCGGCGTCGAAGAAACGCACCAGCGTCCATGCGCGCGTCAGGTCGAGCACCGGCTCGGTTTCGCTGTGCTGGCAATGCTCCAGATACAGCCGATACCCTTTGGTCAGCGCGTCCAGATGCGAGCAGCGCGCCTCGTTCTTCAGGAACAGGTACGTGTTGTAGAACAGCGACGCGTGAATGTTCGCGAGCCACGTCATATACCAGTCCGCCGAGAACGGCAGCATGCCTTTGGGCGGCGATACGCCCTTGACCTCACGGTACAGGCGGATCATGCGGTCGCGCGAGAGCGTCAGTTCGCTTTCCAGCACTTGCATGCGGGCGCCGAGCTCGATCAGCGCGATCGCGCGGAATACTTCCTGTGCGTCTTCGGTCAGGCTTCGCTTGAGCATTGCAGTTACCTCGGTCAGGCAAATTGCTCAGCGGGCTGGCCTGCGAGCAGGATCGCCGTATGAGTCGGTGCAACTGCGGTGTGCTTCGTGGTTTGCGTCAACGCCGACAGCATCGAGTGGTCGTTGAAGCGGAAGAAGCACAAAAGCTGATCGGAAGAGGCCAGCTTGACGATCTGCGCGAGCGACAGCCCGGCAAGCAGATCGGCCAGTTCCGACGACAGACCCAGCCGGAACATGCCGACCGGTTTGTCCTCACGCAACATGCGTTGCGCAAGCATGATGTAAGACAAGTTGATCTCGCGGATTGAATCCAGCGTCTCGCTGCTACGGTCCATTTTCTGTGTTTCCGAAGCCCCGAATTACTAAGTCGGCTTTTTGCCGTTATCTCTTTTTTGCCTCGCCGGAAGCACCCCTCCGGTTACATGTTGCCGCCTGATACAGACCGCAACTTTTGATACATCGCGTTACATTTCGTAACAGCTTGGGACGAATTGTATGAAGGGTAAAAAGAGAATGCAATCCCTTGTCGCAAAAATATCTCAAAAAAATGCATGATTTTTCGGTAAGTTTTTCATGTCACCGAAATGACTCATGCAAACGGAATTTTTGACTGACCGAGATTCCCCTCTAATTCGTGGAAACCCTTGTCGCACGGGCGTTCGGCAATATTGTCCGATCAGTTGGCAAAGGTAAGCCTCAAGTCGTCGAATAGGCTTTTAAGCAAGAAAGGAAAAAGAAAGGCGTGCAAATATTCAGTAATAAATACTGTTTTCGCAGCGCTCCTGGGGACGGATCGGAGATGTAACGGGGGGATGTTGCCCCGGTTACAAACCGGGGCGGCGGGGCAGCGTTTGTAACGAGCTGTGTAAGGACTAGCAACCGGTCGAACGGATGCGCTCGACTTCGAGGCCGAACAGGGGCCGCAGGCGCGTGCCGAGCACGTTGCCGGCGAACGCGGCGGCGAGCCACAGCCAGCCGTGCAGGCTGCCGGACACGATGCCGCTGAAATAGGCGCCGATGTTACAACCGTACGCAAGGCGGGCGCCGTAGCCCAGCATCAGGCCGCCGACCAGCGCGGCGATCAGCGAGCGCGCCGGCACCTTCCAGATCGGCGCATAGCGGCCGGCGAGCGCGGCCGCGGTCATTGCGCCGAGCACGATGCCGAAGTCCATCACCGACGTGACGTCATGGGTAACCGGCGCGGCCAGCGAGCCGGCGTTGGCCGGAGCGGCCCAGTACGGCCAGCTGGCGACGTCGACGCCGAGCGCGCCGAAGATCTTCGCGCCCCACAGCGCGAACGCCGACGTCACGCCCCACGGCCGGCCCGACAGCGCGAGCGTCGCGAAATTGAGCAAGACCAGCGCGATCGCGCCGACGAACAGCGGCCACGGGCCATGCAGCCACGGCGACGCATGCGGCGCACGCACCGGCTCGTTCACGAGGCGGCCGTGGCGGCGCCGTTCAACCACCACGGTCAGCGCGGCGATCACCGCGAAAATCACCAGGTTCAGTGCGATGGCCGGGCCGGCGCCGAGCGTCTTGACCATCGACAGCGGCTTGAGCGAGGGCAGCGCGGTCCAGAACGGCATATGCGCGGTCGCCACGACCGAACCGACGATGAACGCCGCCAGCGTCACCAGCATCCGCGTGCTGCCGCCGCCGACCGTGTACAGCGTGCCGGACGCGCAACCGCCGCCCAGCTGCATGCCGATCCCGAACATGAACGCGCCGACCAGCACCGAGGTGCCGGCGGGCGCGACCAGCCCGGTGACCGGATGGCCGAACAGCGTACCGGCGGCGAGCGCCGGGAAGAACAGCAGCACGCCGAGCGCGAGCATCAGCATCTGGGCGCGCAGACCGGCGCCGCGGCCATCGGCGATAAACACCCGCCATGCGGACGTAAAGCCGAACGCCGCGTGATACAGCGACATGCCGAGCAGCGCGCCGACCACATAGAGCGCGGCCTGACGGCCGCTGACGGCTTGCGCCAGATAAATAGCGCCCAGCGCGATCAGGATGAGCGCGATGACCAGCGGTTTCGGATTGACGTCGAAACGGCGCGGCACGCGCGGAAGGGAGGTAGAGAGGTCGGACATGGATAAGTTGACAGACAGGCAGCCGATAAAAGCCGCGAACCGAGGCCGCGTGGCGACGGCCGGAAATACGCTACGTGATTGACGCGGCGGCAAAAAACCAACCTGAAAAGATAGCACGGATCGCGGGTTTTGGCCGGGGTAGCCGGGTTGGCGGCGGGGGCATCGGCGCGGTGGGACAGGGCTGCACGGGGGCTGAAGCGCGTTTCTGCGCGCACTGGGGCTCGATTGGCCTGACAACATGGAAACAGGCGTCGCGGTCGGCGGGACCGGGTTGGCGAGTCAGCGGGGTTCGGCGTTGACGGACATCGTGGTGTGGGGTTGCGTTGTTACCCGGCACTGGCACCCGCTCCGGCCGCGCGTTCGCCGGCGGCAAACTCCCGCAGCGCCGCCGCGGTTTGCTGATCCGCCGGAAAAAACGCTTCGATCGCGAGTTCGGACAAAGTCACGTCCACCGGCGTGCCGAACACGGTGGTCGTGCTGAAAAACGACAGCACCCCGATCGGCGTGCGCAGCCGCAACGGTACGGCGACCTGATTGAAGCCGGCATCCGCCGGGTCCGCGGCGTCCGCGCCAGGCGGCGCGGGATAGCCGGCGAGCTCGTCGCGCAGCGCGCTCAGCGTGTCGTCGCCGCTCACGTCGATCTGCCGTTGCAGGCGCGCGAGCACATGTTCGCGCCACGCATGCCAGTTGACGATCGACGCGGCGATGCCTTGCGGATGCAGACTCAGACGCAGCGCATTGACCGGTGGCTGCAGCAGTTCGGGACTGGCGCCGCTCAACAATGGTGCGAGCGCATTGTTGGTGGCGACGATGGTCCAGTGCCGGTCGATCGCCAGCGCCGGGTAGGGCTCGTGTCCCTTGAGCACCAGTTCGACCGCTTCGCGCGCGGCGGCGAGTTGCGGGTCGGAGAGCGGACGTTCGCGAAAGAGCGGTGCGTAACCGGCGGCGACCAGCAGCGCATTGCGCGCGCGCAACGGCACATCGAGCCGTTCAGCCAGATGCATGACCATCTCCCGGCTAGGCAGCGCGCGGCCCGATTCGACGAAGCTCAGATGCCGGGTCGAAATCTCGGCCTCGGTGGCGAGCAGCAACTGACTCATGCGCCGCCGTTGCCGCCATTCGCGCAGCAGATCGCCGACCGTGCGGCTCGCGGCCGTCGCGGGCGACGACACCGTGTGTGCAAGTGAAAGTGTGTTCATGCCTCCGATCATAGTTAATGCGCGCGAGAAGTCCATGACGTGGGAGGTAATGCTTGCACGTCAGCCTGCCCGCTGCCGCCGCGACGTTCGCGATGCCGTGTGCATTGACGACGTCCCCAACTTACCTGTCACGTAATCGACTCGACGCAGGCGAACGACGAAGCTTCATACCGGGCCCGCCGCATACGACGTGTGCCACGCGAAGTGCTCAGTCCTGCCAATCAATCAAGGAGTTCGAGATGAATGCGCATACCGATCTGATCGACCGTTATTTCGACGCATGGAACGAGACCGATGGCGCGCGCCGTCGTGAGCTGATCGCGGCGACGTGGAGCGACGACGCGGACTATCGCGACCCGCTGCTCGCGGGCAGCGGCCATGACGGCATCGACGCGATGATTCGCGCGGTGCATGAGCGCTTTCCGCAGCACACGTTTCGCCGTACGACGGACGTCGACGGCTTCGCGAACCGGCTGCGGTTTTCGTGGGCGCTGACTACGCCGGCGGGCGAGTCGATCGTCAAGGGATCGGACTTTGGCGTGGTCGATCCGCAAGGCCGCTTGCAAGCGGTTACCGGGTTCCTGGACCAGGTCCCGGGCGGAGCCTGAGACGTTCCGCTAAACAACCCACGCGCCTCGCGCTTTTTACGGAGATGATCATGTCCGAGCCCGCTGCCCCTCGATCTCGCGAGGTCCGCCACGGTCACCTCGCATTCACACGCTTTGCAGCGGGCGTCGAACTGTTATCGAGCGCGATTGCCGGCTTCGCGTTGCTGGCCGGCGCGCGGGCGTTCATGTTCGTCGCGCTGCTCGGCTGGCGCGAGCCGGTGCTAGGCGGTGCGGGGCTACTGTTGCTCGCGGTGATCGGCTGGTTGCGGTCGCGCTGCGATGCGGGCGTCGTGTCGCGCACGGCCCGCAAGCCCGCAACACTGCTTGCTACAATCGATCGCCGTGCGGCTGACGCATAACTGCGTCGCTAACGCATCACGCGCGATGCGTGTCGTACGCGTCGCGCGCTCGCTCGAACAACAAGGAGACACCGTGCTGAAGAATCTGGATCCGCTGCTGAACGCCGACATCCTCTACGCGCTGCGCTCGATGGGTCACGGCGACGAACTCGTCATTTGCGACGCCAATTTCCCGGCCGAATCGGTCGCGCGCGATACCGTGCTCGGGCAGTTGCTGCGTCTCGACGGCGTGAGTTCGCCGCGCGCGATTCGCGCGGTGTTGTCGGTGCTGCCGCTCGATACCTTCATCGATCATCCGGCGTCCCGGATGGAAGTGGTCGGCGAACCGCAGACGATTCCCGCGGTGCAGCGCGAGGCCCAGGCCGAGGTCAACGCGGCGGAAGGGCGCGAGGTGCCGTTCGTTTCGATCGAACGGTTCGCGTTTTACGAGCGCGCGCGCAACGCCTACTGCGTGATCGCGACCGGCGAGGAGCGCGGCTACGGTTGCTTCGTGTTCACCAAGGGCGTGCTGCTCGCGCCGGACGCGCCGCGCGGCTGATCGCACCGATCCGGGCTTGGAAAACGCGCCCGTTGCACATATGCTCAGGGGCAAGGCGGGGAACTGCGGCGGGCTATCCGGGTCTGCTGCTTATTCAATTACAGGGAGCCCCCCATGTCGCGTCCAGTCGATTCCGGCATTATCTTCATCGCCCGTCTGGCACTTTCGGTGCTGTTTCTGTGGAGCGGGGTGATGAAGCTGCTGGGCTATGCGGGCTTCGTCAGCTACCTGCAATCGAAGGGCGTGCCGTTCGTGCAGGTCGCCGCGCCGATCGCGACCGCGGTCGAAGTGCTCGGCGGTCTGCTGCTGGTGATCGGCTTCAAGGTGCGCCCGCTCGCACTGTTCATGGCCGTCTACACGGTCGCGACCGCGGTGCTCGGCCACGACTTCTGGAACGTCGTCGACCCGGCCGCGCAGCACAACATGGTGATCCACTTCTGGAAAAACATCGGCATCGCCGGCGGCTTCCTGCTGCTGTTCGTGACCGGTGCGGGGCGTATGAGCATCGACGGCGCGCGCGCGCCGCGTGGCGGTCTCGGCGGCCTGTGACGCGCCGCCCGGCGCGGGCGCGGCCCGCTCGCCAGGCAGCGCGCAATCCCTTGCGCGGCATTCAACGGAGCACACAATGATTCAGAACTTCGAGCAGATGATTGGCGGTCAGCTTACCCAGCTATGCGCGAGTCTTGGCGAAGGGCCGACCCCGCATCGCGTGATCATCAGTCTGGCGGAGTCGGCGAAGACGCTGGTGGTGCTGGACGCGTCCGGGTTCCTCGGCACGCTGAAGGCGGAAATCGAGGATCCGGAAAAACTGATCGCCGATGGAATCGAAAAAGCCCGTAGCGAAGGGCTGATCGAACGCGCGATCGATACGGGTGTGATTCAGGAGGCGTCGCTGTAGACGCTTCACGGCAGGCGAGCGTTAGCGTGCAACTCGGTTCGCGATGCTCGCCGCGCGTCACCGCATCATTGTCTTTCGCGGCGCTCGTCGCGTGTCCCGCCCGCTGGCTTTTCGCTGACTATCCGTCACCTGGTCCGCCACTTACCGCCTGTCACTCGCCGGCGGCGCTCGCCCGGCGCCCCGTGCACCTGGCCGCATGCGGCTGCGGATGCACGAGACACGCGAGCACGCCGCCCAGCACCAGTAACCCCACCGAAATCGCGGTCGCCAGTTGCATTCCGGGCACGATCTGCGTGGCGGCCGCACCGCCCGCGAGTGCGCCGAACGCGGCCACGCCGACCGCGCCGCCCGCCTGGCGAGCAGTGTTCAGCACCGCCGACGCGGTGCCCGCGCGCTTTGCTTCGGTCGACGCCAGTACCGCGGTCGTCATCGCCGGCACCGCGAGCCCCATCCCCGACGGAATCAGCAGGAACGGCAGCAGCAGGCCGATGAGCGGGGTGTCGGCGTCGACGAAATGCAGCAGTCCATAGCCGAGGCCGGCGGTGATCGCGCCGGCGATCATCGGCACCCGCGCGCCGAAGCGGCCGACCACCCAGCCGCTCGCGACGTTCGAAATCAGGAAGCCGCCCGTCAGCGGCAGGAACGCGAGACCGGCCTGCAACGGCGTGTAGCCGCGCACCCGCTGCAGATACAGGCTCAGCACGAACACCATGCCGTAGTACGTCAAATTCACGCAGATGCCGAACAGCACCGCCGCGCTGAAGGTGCGCGTGCTGAATAACGACAGCGGCAGCATCGGTCGCGCGACGCGCGCTTCGACCAGCAGGAACGCGCCGCCCGCCAGCAACGCGAGCACGAAGCCGCCGGCGACGACCGGATGCGCGAGGCCGAGCGGCCGCCATTCGATCACCGCGGCGACGAAGGCGGTCAACGCAACGATCGCCAGTGCCTGGCCGCCGAGGTCGATGCCGCCGGAATGCGTAGCGGGGGTGCCGCGCGCGGCGGGAGACGCGGTTGATGCGGTTGATGCGGTTGATTGAACCGAAGCGGTTGAGGGGGGCGACGCGGTTGCCTTGGTTGCCTTGGTTGCCGTGGCTGATGTGGCTGATGTGGCTGATGTGGCTGATGTGGCTGATGTGGACTGAGCGGACTGAGCGGCCGCAGCGCCAGAAGTGCCAGAAGCGACCGGAGCGCCAGAAGCGCCAGAAGCGCCAGAAGCGCCAGAAGCGCCAGAAGCGCCAGAAGCGCCAGAAGCGCCAGAAGCGCCAGAAGCGCCAGAAGCGCCAGAAGCGCCAGAAGCGCCAGAAGCGACCGGAGCGACCGGAGCGACCGGAGCGCCAGAAGCAACCCCCGCCCGCGGAATCCACCGCAACGTCGCCAGCAACCCCGCCGCGCAGATCGGCAGATTAACGAGAAAGATGCTGCGCCAGCCGAACGCGGCGATCAGCAGCCCGCCAAGCACCGGCCCCGCCGCGATCGAGATCGCGCCGGACGCGGTCCACAGCCCGACCGCGCGCGCCCGCAGCTTCGGCTCATGGCCGAACGACTGGTTCAGCAGCGCAAGCGAGTTCGGCAGCATCGCGGCCGCGCCGATGCCTTGCAGCGCACGCGCGGCGATCAGCATCGGCGCATCGAGTGCAAGTCCGCAGGCGAGCGACGCCAACGCGAACAGCACGATCCCGCACCCATACATGCGCCGCGCGCCGAAGCGGTCGCCGAGCGCGCCGGCCGACAGCATCAGCACCGCGAACGCAAGCGTGTACGCATCGACGACCCATTGCAGCCCCGCGACGTTCGCATGCAGGTCCGCGCCGATTTTCGGCAACGCGATGTTGACGATGGTCACATCGAGCTGCGTGACCACGAAGCCGACGCTGACGGTCGCGAGCACGCGGCCGAGGGCGGGCGAGAAGGACGGAGTGGAGGAGTTCATGGCTGCATCGTAAGACGGATGCGGCGCGCGATGTTTCGCTGTGGGCTGAAGTATCGATGCAGCGGTGGCGGGCGCGGTCGGCGAAACGCATGTAAATGGAACGCTGCACGGGAATGCGTGAGCCGGCGGTTCTGCGCGAAGCGGCCCGCGCAGCACTGCGTGAGCGCGGGCAAACAGCTCCCGCAACAGCTCCCGCAACAGCTCCCGCAACAGCTCCCGCAACAGCTCCCGCAACAGCTCCCGCAACAGCTCCCGCAAACAGAAACGGCGCGCTGAAACAGCGCGCCGTCGTCAACAGCCGGCTCGAGTCGCGAGGCCACCGCCCGCGCGACTCGGAACAACTCGACTCACCGCTGCTGCGGCGCGTCCTTGATAAAGAACGTCGTCAGCGCGCCCAGCACGCAGATCGCCGCGACATACAGCGGCGCGGCCAGCGGATTCGATTTCATCATCAGCGACACGGCGATCGGCGTCAGCCCGCCGAACACCGCATACGCGACGTTATACGAGAACGAAATGCCCGAGAAGCGCACGACCGGCGGAAACGCGCGCACCATCACCAGCGGAATCGCGCCGATCACGCCGACGAACAGCCCCGCCAGCGCATAGAGCGGCACCAGCGCCGAGGTATCGACGGCGAGTTGCGTGAACATCACGTAATAGGTCACCGCGAGCGCCAGACCGCCGACGAAAATCGTCCGCCCCGGCCCGATGCGTCCGGCGATCGAGCCCGCCATCACGCAGCCGATCGTCAGGCACAGCGTCGCCACGCAGTTCGCCAGCAGCGCGGTGGCCGGCTCCAGATGGAACTGCTTTTGCAGCAGCGTCGGCGTCATCAGGATCACCACGACGATCGCCGCCGACAGCATCCACGTGAGCAGCATCGACACGATCACCGCGCGGCCGTGGTCGCGCAGCACCGCCTTGAGCGGCACTTCGGCGGCAATCGCCTTGCGCTGCTTCAGTTCGGCGAACACCGGCGTCTCGTGCAGCCAGCGGCGCAGATAGACCGAGAACATCCCGAACACGCCGCCGACGAGGAACGGAATCCGCCATGCGTATGCGGAAATATCGGCGGGCGAGAAGTGTCGATTGACCGCCGATGCGATCAGCGAGCCGAGCAGGATGCCGGCGGTGAGGCCCGCGGTCAGCGTGCCGCACGCGTAGCCGACGTGGCGCTGCGGGACGTGCTCGGAGACGAACACCCACGCGCCCGGCACTTCGCCGCCGACCGCCGCGCCCTGCATCACGCGGAACAGCAGCAACAGCACCGGCGCGAGCACGCCGATGCTCGCGTAGGTGGGCAGCAGGCCCATCAGCAGCGTCGGCACCGACATCAGCAGCACGCTCAGCGTGAACATGCGCTTGCGGCCGAACAGGTCGCCGAAGTGCGCCATGATGATGCCGCCGAGCGGGCGCGCCAGATAACCCGCCGCGAAGATGCCGAAGGTCTGCACCTGACGCAGCCAGTCCGGCATCGCGGCCGGGAAGAACAGCTGGCCGATCGCCGGCGCGAAAAACACGAAGATGATGAAGTCGTAGAACTCGAGGGCCCCGCCGAGCGCGGCGAGACCGAGCGTCTTGTAATCGCTGTGCCCAAGCGGGCGTGGGGTGGCAGCCTGCGCTCCACCCAGATTGGTCGCTTGCATTGCTAGATCGTTGTGATGAATTGGACGCCACGCGGGCAGCGTGGACAGACGGCGGTCGTCGGGCGAGAAGTGTGGCAGGCGCTGGGTAGAGCACGGGACACCGGCGCGCCGCCCGGATAAGGCGGCCGCGCTGACGACAAAGGCCGGCGCGGATTTTACAGGACGAAAGCTGGGGCTCCATCAACGCGCATAAAACGCTTGATTAGCTCGGGTCGGAGCGGGCGTTTTGAATGAGCGTGGGGCCGTTGCGGCCGGTCCCGGATCAGGGCGGTGGCGGCCAGGGATTTGCCGGCGAGGCGGATTGATTAAAGCGGAGCATGCATGTGCCGAAATCCGCGCCAGGCCGACGCTGACGCGATGCGCGGCCAACGGCCGTCGAGCATCCCGATTGACGCCGGCGCGCAGCGCAATTTCCGCGCGCACCAATGTGCCGAAATCGTCACGATCCGCGCGCACGCGCACCAAGACCCGCGGGCCCGCGGTTTCTACCATGAACACCATGAAAACCGTAGACATTATCGATTCGCACACCGGCGGTGAACCGACCCGCCTGGTGGTGTCGGGTGGCCCGGACCTCGGCGGCGGCACGCTCGCGCAACGGCTCGACGTTTTCCGCACGCGCTTCGACGACTGGCGCGCGGGCATCGTCACCGAACCGCGCGGCTCGGACGTGGTGGTCGGCGCGCTGCTGTGCGAGCCCGACGATCCCGATTGCGCGGCCGGCGTGATCTTCTTCAACAACGTCGGCTATCTCGGCATGTGCGGGCACGGCACGATCGGGCTGGTGGTGTCGCTCGCGCACATGGGGCGTATCGGCCCGGGCCGGCATCGGATCGAGACGCCGGTCGGCGTGGTCGAGGCGACGCTGAACGACGACGGCAGCGTCGCGGTGCGCAACGTGCCCGCGTATCGCTATCGCGCGGCGGTATCCGTCGATGTGCCCGGCTACGGCGTGCTCAAAGGCGACATCGGCTGGGGCGGCAACTGGTTCTTTCTGGTCGCCGGGCATGAGCATGGGCAGCAACTCGACGCCGCGCGGCTCGCGCATCTGACTGCGTTCAGCTCGGCGATTCGCGATGCGCTGATCGCGCAGCACATCACCGGCGCGAACGGCGCGCTGATCGACCATATCGAGCTGTTCGGACCGGGTTCGCGCGACGGCCTCGACAGCCGCAGTTTCGTGCTGTGCCCCGGCAATGCGTACGACCGCTCGCCGTGCGGCACCGGCACCAGCGCGAAAGTCGCGTGTCTGGCCGCCGACGGCAAGCTCGCCGAGGGCGCGGTGTGGCGGCAGGAGAGCATCATCGGCAGCGTGTTCGACGCGAGCTATCGCGATGCCGGCGACGGCGTCCACGTGATTCCGACCATCACCGGTCACGCGCACATCATGGCCGAGGGGCGCCTGTGCTTCGACGAGCGCGATCCGTTCGCGTGGGGCATTCGCACCGCATGAGCGCGGACGCGGTGGTGATCGGAGCGGGCATCGTCGGCGCCGCGTGCGCGGCCGAACTGGCCGCGCGCGGGATGCGGGTCGACGTGCTCGACGCGCAACGGATCGGCGGCGGCGCGACCGCGGCGGGCATGGGCCATATCGTCGTGATGAACGACTCGCCCGCGGAGTTCGCGCTGAGCCGCTATTCGCGCGAGCTGTGGCTGGAACTCGCGCCGCAGTTGCGCACGCGCGACGCGTTCGCGCGCTGCGGCACGCTGTGGGTCGCCGCCGACGACGAAGAGTGGCAGGCCGCGCGCGCGATGCACGCCGGCTTCGCGGCGCAGGGCGTCGCCGCGCAACTGCTCGATGCGAGCGCGTTGCGGGCTTGCGAGCCGGCGCTCGCGCAATCGATGGCGGGCGGGTTGCGGATCGAGCACGACAGCATCGTCTATGCGCCGACCGCGGCCGAATGGCTGCTTACGCAATCGCCGCATGCGGCGAATATTCGGGTGCGGCTGGGCGCGGCGGTTGTGTCGGTTGGCGCTAATGGGACTGCTGGGGTTAATAGGGCTAATGGCGTCACGCTGGCGGACGGCGAGCGCATCAGCGCCGCGCACGTGATCGTGGCCAACGGCATGGGCGCCGCGCAATTGTTGCCCGCGCTGCCCTTGCAACCGAAAAAGGGCCATCTGCTGATCACCGACCGTTACCCCGGGCTGATTCGTCATCAACTGCTCGAACTCGGCTATATCAAGAGCGCGCATCACGCGACCGGCACGTCGGTCGCGTTCAATGCGCAGCCGCGCCCGACCGGGCAATTGCTGATCGGCTCGTCGCGCCAGTTCGACACCACCGATCCCGCGGTCGAAATGCCGGTGCTCGCGCGGATGCTGCAACGCGCCGCGCAGTATTTGCCGGCGCTGCCGACGCTCAGCGGGATTCGCGCGTGGACCGGTTTTCGGGCGGCATCGCCGGATGGTCTGCCGTTGATCGGGCCGGCCGGCGGCTTCGTGCCTGCAGTCGCGGGCGATGCCGCGTCCGGTGTCTGGCTCGCGGTCGGTCACGAAGGACTTGGCGTGACGACCTCGCTCGCGACCGCGAAGCTGCTCGCCGCGCAGATCGTCGGCGGCGCGGCGGCGATTCCGGCCGAGCCTTATCTGCCGGTCCGTTTTGCCGAACAGGTGACGCATGATTAACGATCGATCCGCGCGCGTGCGTTTGACCGTCGATGGTCGGGCCATCGACGTCGCAAGCGGCACGACCGTCGCCGCGGCGCTCGCGATCGCGGGTGTCGCCGGCGCGCGGCGCTCGGTCAGCGGCGAGCCGCGCGCGCCGCTGTGCGGGATGGGCGTGTGCCAGGAATGCCGCGTGACGATCGATGGCCGCGCGCACGTGCTCGCGTGCCAGACGCTGTGCCGCGACGGTCAGCGCATCGACACACAAACACAGCCGGGCGACGCATGACGCAGCCACTCGCACAACACTTCGACATCGTCGTGATCGGCGCCGGGCCGGCCGGGCTCAACGCCGCGCAGGCGGCGGCGCGGGCCGGCGCGACGGTCGCGCTGATCGACGACAACCCGCGCGCCGGCGGTCAGATCTGGCGCCAGGGACCGGCTTATCCGCCGCAGGCGCCGTTGGATGCGCTGCTCGCCGCATTGCAGACCCAGCCCGGCGTCACCAACTGGCCGTCGACTCGCGTAATCGCACCGCTCGGCCGGCAGGGCTTGCTGCTCGAATCGGCGCAGCACGGCGGCGTGTCGATCACATACGAGCGCCTGATCCTTGCGGCCGGCGCGCGCGAACGACTGCTGCCGTTCCCCGGCTGGACCTTGCCCGGCGTGACCGGCGCCGGCGCGTTGCAGGCGCTGATCAAGGGCGGCCTGCCGGTGCGCGGCGAACGGATCGTGATCGCGGGCAGCGGACCGTTGTTGATCGCAGCGCTCGCGACCGCGCGCGACGCCGGCGCGCACGTGATCGCGGTGGTCGAGCAGGCGCCGGCGGGCGAGGTCGCGCGGTTTGGCGCTTCGCTGCTGCGCGAGCCCGCCAAGCTGCGCCAGGCGTTCGGCCTCACGCGCGGTTTCGCCGGGCTGCGCTACTGGACCGGCAGCATCGTGCGCGAAGCGCGCGGCGCCGGACGCGTGCAGCAGGTGACGATCCGGCGTGGCGCGCGCGATGTGACGCTCGACTGCGAGCGCGTCGCGTGTGGGTATGGGTTGCTGCCGAATGTGACGCTCGCGCAGGCGCTTGGGTGTGCGATCAACGACGCCGGTGAAATTGTCGTCGATGCCGAACAGCGGACCTCGCTCGACTACGTGTACGCGGCGGGTGAGTGCACTGGCGTCGGCGGCGCGGAACTCGCCTGTGCGGAGGGCGAGATTGCCGGATTGCTGGCGAGCACGGAGATAGCGACGCAAGCCGCGGCGCGACGCGGTATGCAAGCCGCCACGCAAGCTGGTACGCAAGCTGGTACGCATGCCGCCGCGCATTCCACCACGCAAGCTGGTGCATCCCCCACCGCACACGCGGCGCCGGAACCCGCCACCCACGCCGCCGCGCTGCAACGACTGATCGCGCAGCGCGCGCGCTGGCGACGCTTCGGCGCGCGGGTCGCGGCGTCATTTGCGTTAGGAGACGCCGCCCGCACTCCGCCCGCCGATTCGACTTTGATATGCCGCTGCGAAGACGTGAGCATCGGCGACGTGCGCCGCTGCGCCGACTGGCGCGACGCGAAGCTGCAAACGCGTTGCGGGATGGGCCCGTGCCAGGGGCGCATCTGCGGCGCGGCCGCGAACCTGTATTTCGGCTGGCCGTCCGCCGCACCGCGTTCGCCGTTCAGCCCCGCGCGAATCGACACGCTGATGAGCGCGGCCGAGCCGCCAGCGGGCGCGTGATGACGGATGGAAGCGCTCGCGCGGCGGATTTTGGCGGCCAGCGGGCGGCTCTATAATCGATCGCAACCGGCCGCGCGCGCTGGCAACCCGGCACCCGCGACCAACCGTAATCACGAGACCCCGACCACGGAACCCGCACGATGAACACGCTGGCCAATCCGCTCGAATCGGACGAAACGACGCTCTCCGGCATGCTGACGCACTTCAGGTTGCTCGAGCCGGTGTTCGACGCGATGCCGGACGTCGTGTTCTTCGTGAAGGACGCCGACGCCCGCTACGCGCTCGTGAACCGCACGCTGGCCTCGCGCTGCGGCTTCAAGGACAAGGCCGCGCTGCTCGGCAAGACCGCCGAGGACGTGTTCCCGCGCCGCTTCGGCCGCGTCTACACCGCGCAGGACAAGGCGATCATCGGCGTCGGCAATCAGATGCTCGATCAGCTCGAACTGCATCTGTATCCGGGGCGCCAGCCGGGCTGGTGCCTGACCTGCAAGCAGCCGCTGCGCGACGCGAGCGGCAAGGTGGTCGGCCTCGCCGGCATCTCGCGCGACCTCAAAGCCGACGAAAGCAGCCACCCCGCCTACAGCCGGCTCGCCGCGGTCGTGCAGTCGATCCAGCAAAACTACGTGCAGCCGCTGAACCTGAAGCAACTGGCGGCGATGGCGGACATGTCGGTCGCGCAACTGGAGCGTTATTTCCACAAGGTGTTTCATCTGACGCCGCGCCAGGTGCTGCTGAAAACCCGGCTCGACGCGGCGACCGCGCTGCTGGTGTCGAACGACAAGGTCACCGACGTCGCCGCGCGCTGCGGCTACACCGATCACAGCGCATTCACGCGGCAATTCAAGGCGACGGTCGGCGTGACGCCGACCGAATACCGGATGCTGCTGCACGGCACCATGCGCAACTAGCCCGCATTCTCTGGGTAATCGTGTAATGGCTGGCCGGCATCACTACTACGTGTACGTCGTCGCGCTCGACGACCGGGTCTGGAACGAGGCCCGGTTTCGTCGCGCGAATCCGGATTACCGGTTTCTCAAACCCTGCGTTTATGTCGGCATGACCGGGCTCGATCCGGACTTGCGCTTCGATCGCCACAAGGCCGGCATCCAGTCCAATCGCTATGTGCGCGACTACGGTCTGCGCCTGCTGCCCGAACTCTACGAGGTGTACAACCCGATGCCGTATCGGGGCGCGCAGGATATGGAAGTGGAACTGGCGATCGGGCTGCGCGAGGCGGGGTACGGGGTGTGGCAGGCGTGAGCGGCTGCGCGCTCGGGTGAACTCGCTTGAGTATCGCGGCCAAAAATGGAAAAGGCCGCGTCGACTGCAAATGCCGGCGCGGCCCTGGAAAGATTCGGAGAGGTTCGTCAGGCGGCTGCGCGTGACGGGTGACTGGCTAGTTACTTGATACCGAGGCCGCGCAGCACCGCATTGCCTTCCTTGGTCAGACGGATATGCGGGGTGCCCGCATCGTTCGAAATGGTCTCGACGAGACCCGCCTCATAAAGCTGCGGAATCTCGGGTTTCGCGGACGCGTCGATCGGCGCGTGCAGCAACAGCAGCAGCGTCGCCAGTTCGTGATGGCTCAGCAGACGGCGCAGCATCGTCGGCCGTTTGGCCGGTGTCGGGTTGGTATTCGGTTCGGGCTGGTTCATGGAGCACACCTCGTGCGGTGACATGTCCGGGCATCTTGCGGACGAAGTCTTAAACGATTCTTAAGACTCCATTGTCCTGTAACACCGTGACATGAACATTGCAAAAGGCTGGAAAAAAGCCGCCCGAAACCTTGCGTTATGCGCACCAAAACCTTACGGGGCGCAGGTTTTGGCCGCCGCTTCGATCCACAGATTGCTGACGTGGCGCTTGCCCGCATAGAAACGGTAAGTCGTCGCGCCGGCGTCGCTGCGCACCTTGATCACGTTGGAGTCGCCGAAGTCGAGCATCTGGCCCTGCGGGATCGCGGTCGACTTGAACGACGCATTGTGCTTGTTGGCCAACTGGGTCAGGCAGGCGACCACATCGTCGACCGAGCGTTGCGTGGTCGTGTCCGTGACGGGCTCGCCGGCATCCGGATTTTTCTGGAAATACGCGCAAGCGCTGAGCAGCAGCGGAAGGGACAGGACTACAACGAACTTCTTCATGGCTCTCCTGGCGTTGATTCGGCGGTTCGGCGGACGGTCCGGCGCGCGCGCCGAGCATTGCGCACATGACGCGGGCTGGACTGCAAAAGAGGCGCCATTATATCGAGACGGCGCGGCGGACCCGGTTGGCACGCAGGTCGCGTGCCTGAACGCGTTTCGTGGAGAAGGGCGCTGCCGCTTATGCGGATCGCTTAGCGGCAGCGCACGAGGACGTCCGCTTACTTACGCCGCTGCGCCTGCGCGGCCAACCGCACCGCCGCATTGGCCGCGCCATAGCCGTCGTAACCGCCGCGCCGCTCGACGATCTCGAGGAAGAAGCGCTGGTCGAGCTGTTCGGTGTACGCGTGGAAGAACTCGCCGCCGCGCTCGTCGCGGTCGTAGAGGATGTTGTTCGCGCGCAGCGCTTCGAGCATCGTGTCCGACAGCGCGTAGCGCGCTTCGAGGTCGTCGTAGTAATTGCGCGGGATGCGCAGCACCGGCACGCCGTCGGCGACGAATTCGGGGATCGCGCTGAAGATGTCGCCGGTGCTGAACGCGACATGGCTCAGACCCGAGCCGTGATACGTGTGCAGCGCCTCGGCCACCGCCGTATGGCGATCCACCGATGCATTGAGCACGATCCGCACCGAGCCGTCGTGGCTGCGCAGCGCGCGGCTGCGCACGAGGCCGTACGGATCGGGCACCAGCACGCCGGCTTCCGCCTGGAAGCCGAGCGCGGTGCGCAGGAACAGCACCCAGGTATCGAGGGACTCGGCCGGCACCGACAGGCACACGTGATCGATCCGCGTGAGCGGCCCGACTTCGGTCGGCCCGTTGACGTCGGTCAGCACGAAATCGGCTTCGAACAGCGTCGGCTGATCCGGGGTTTCGTCGACGAAATAGTTCAGGCTGCTGTCGGGCGCCTGGACCGCGGGCAGCGCGCGCTCGTTCGGGCCGATCTGGCCGGAGAACGGCGCGTAGCCGAAGCCGGCCGCGCGCTCGAACGCCTGGCTCGCATCGTCGACGCGAAACGCCGACGCGCACAGCGACAGCCCGTGCTGCTGGAAGAACGCGTTCGCGAACGAATCCGGTTCGGCGTTCAGCACGATCGAGGCCGCGCCGTGCTGGAACAGCGTCACGTCTTTCGAGCGATGCTCGCCGGCCTGGCGGAAGCGCAGCCGGCCGAGCCAGTCGACCAGCCGCTCGCGCGTGGTCGGGTCGACCGCGAATTCGAGGAATTGATAGCCGACGTGCGCGGGCGCCGCCGGCGAGCGGTACAGATCGGTCGCGGTTTGTTGCTGTTTTTCGAGCAGCTCGCGGGTCTGCTCTTCGAGGAACAGCAGCGAGCGATGACCGTCCGCGGCGGTGATCGTGGTCGGCGCGGCGCGGAAACCGTCGTTGAAAATCTCCAGCGACAGCGGCCCCTTGTAGCCGGCCTTGACGACCTGCGCGGTGAAGTTCGCCAGATCGAAGTCGCCCTGACCGGGGAAGCAGCGGTAGTGGCGGCTCCATTCGAGCACGTCCATCGCGAGCTTCGGCGCGTCGGCGATCTGTACGAACGCGATGCGCTCGCCCGGAATATCGGCGATCGCGTCCGGCGTGTCGTTCAGCGACAGCGTATGGAAGCTGTCGAGCACCAGCCCGAGATTCGGATGATTGACCGCGTCGACCAGCTTCCACGCATGGCGGTAGGTCTTCACGTGCTTGCCCCACGCCAGCGCTTCATAGCCGGCGATCACGCCGGCCGCTTCGGCCGCGCGCGCCAGCGCGCCGAGCTGGTCGATCATCAGCGCGTCGTCGCAGATCGTTTCCGGCGACACGTTGCTGCACACGAGGATGCGGTCGGTGCCGAGCTCGTGCATCACGTCGAACTTGCGCCTGGCCCGTTCCAGATTGCGTTCGAGCCGCTCCGGGCTGACCCCGTCGAAGTCGCGGAACGGCTGGAACAGCATGATCTTCAGCCCGAGATCGTCGGCGATCCGGCGCACGTCGGCGGGCGAGCCGTCGAAGTACAGCAGATCGTTCTCGAAGATCTCCACGCCTTCGAAGCCGGCCGCGCGGATCGCGCTCAGCTTCTCGACGAGGGTCCCGCTAATCGACACGGTGGCAATCGAACGTTGCATGAACGGCTCCTACGGAAAACGAACAGACGAAGGTGAAAACGTAAGCGGGCAAACAGGTGGGAAGCGCCGGCCGGCGCCGGCTCGACAGCTTGCTGCGTTGCGCAAAATGGGCCACTTCGTTACCCACCTCAGCAAGACGCAAGCCAGAAAACTCCCACACTAGCCGCGAGTTTCGATAGTCTATACAAACTAACTAGATGGTACAAATTCGTACAAACCCCGAATGACGGCGAGCGCGGATGCGCGCACACTTCGCTACGCGTCGAAAGAGCGCCGCGCATGCCGCGCCTCTACACGCGTTTTACATTGCAGGAGTCGTCGTCATGGGCTTTGCCTCCGTACGGGTCCTGAACGGACCGAATCTCAACCTGCCCGGCACCCCAGAGCTATAGGCTCGCGCTGGAACGGATGGCGACAATTCTTAAGGATAGGGCGGTGAAATGAACACTCAAGCGAACACTCAACCCAACCCGCGCGACGATGCGCAGATCGCCGCGCTGGCGAATGCCCAGGCGAGCTTGCGGGCGACCCCGCAGTCATACCTGGTCGGCCTGATCGGCGCCGGCATCAGCGGCTCGCTGACCCCGGCGATGCACGAGGAAGAGGGCAGCAAGCTCGGTCTGCATTACGTGTACCGGCGCATCGATCTGGACGCGCAGAAGCTCGACGCGTCCGCGTTGCCGGAGCTGCTGACCGCGGCCGAACGGACGGGCTACAACGGTCTGAACATCACCTACCCGTGCAAGCAGGCGGTGATTGCGCTGCTCGACGATCTGTCCGACGAAGCGCGCGCGCTCGGCGCGGTCAATACCGTGCTGTTCAAGGACGGCAAGCGCATCGGTCACAACACCGACTGTTCCGGTTTCACCCGCGCGTTCCAGCGCGGTCTGCCGGGCGTCGCGCTCGAGCGCGTGGTGCAGCTCGGCGCGGGCGGCGCGGGCGCGGCGGTCGCGCATGCGGCGCTGAGCATGGGCGCCCAGGCGTTGACGCTGTTCGACGTCGACGCGAACCGCGCGCAGTCGCTCGCCGCCGAATTGCAGCAGCGTTTCCCGAACGCCAAGGTCAGCGCGGGTACCTCGCTCGCGGACTCGATGGCGGCCGCGCAGGGGCTGATCCACGCGACCCCGACCGGCATGGCGAAACTGCCGGGCCTGCCGCTGCCGGCCGAATTGCTGCACCGCGACCTGTGGGTCGCCGACATCGTTTATTTCCCGATTCGCACCTCGCTGCTGCAGGCCGCCGAGGCGCTCGGCTGCCGCACGCTGAGCGGCGGCGGGATGGCGGTCTACCAGGCGGTCGACGCGATGCGCATTTTCACCGGCCTCGAACCGGATGCCGAGCGCGTGTACACCCATTTTCAAGCGCTGTTGCAACGCTAACCGGCCGCGTAAAGACCGGCACACAAGCTGAGGAGACTATCAGGACATGCAGCAATCGGTTCATTCCAGCAAACCCGCGCAAAACGGCCGGACGGTGAGCACCGGCCGCCGTTCGAAAGCGCGTTACAAGATCCTCGCGCTGCTCGCGATCGGCACGATGATCAACTACCTCGACCGCACCGTGCTCGGCATCGCCGCGCCGCAGCTGACCAAGGAACTCGGCATCAACGCCGCGCTGATGGGTCTGCTGTTCTCGGTGTTCTCGTGGAGCTATGTGGCTTCGCAGATTCCGGGCGGTCTGTTTCTGGACCGCTTCGGCAGCAAGCTCACGTACTTCCTGTCGATGACTTTCTGGTCGCTGTGCACGCTCGCGCAAGGTCTGGTCAGCGGGATCGGCGGCCTGTTCGCGTTCCGGCTCGGGCTGGGCGTGTCGGAGGCGCCGTGCTTCCCGACCAATAGCCGCGTGGTCGCCACATGGTTCCCGCAAAGCGAACGCGCGATGGCGACCGGCACCTACACGGTCGGCGAATACATCGGCCTCGCGTTTTTCAGCCCGTTCCTGTTCATGCTGATGGGCGCGTTCGGCTGGCGCTCGCTGTTCCTCGTGGTCGGCGGCGTCGGTATCGTGTTCGGCGTGATCTGGTGGATGCTGTATCGCGAGCCGCGCGATCATCCGTCGGCCAATCAGGAAGAACTCGACTACATCGAAGCAGGCGGCGGTCTCACGCATAGCAACCAGAGTGCGGATGCCGCAGCGGAGCCGAAGAAGAGCGGCTTCCAGTGGGGCACGATCGGCAAGCTGCTCAAGCATCGTCAGCTGACCGGCATCTGTCTCG
The DNA here is from genome assembly GCF_001931485.1 of Burkholderia sp. SRS-W-2-2016. GTDB lineage: Bacteria > Pseudomonadota > Gammaproteobacteria > Burkholderiales > Burkholderiaceae > Paraburkholderia. The sequence goes on from NZ_MSDV01000019.1 coordinate 336,836, forward strand.
GCCAGTTCGCCGGTAACTCGACGCTGGTGTTCTTCCTCACGTGGTTCCCGACTTACCTCGCCACCGAGCGTCACATGGCGTGGCTGAAGATCGGCTTCTTCGCGATCATGCCGTTCATCGCGGCGTCGATCGGCGTGATGTTCGGCGGCGTGTTCTCCGACTGGCTGCTGCGCCGCGGCGTCTCGGCGAACGTGGCGCGCAAGCTGCCGATCATCGCCGGCCTGCTGCTCGCGTCGACGATCATTCTCGCGAACTACGTGGAAAGCAACGTGGTGGTGATCGCGATCCTGTCGGTCGCGTTCTTCGCGCAAGGGATGGCCGCGCTCGGCTGGACGCTGGTTTCCGATATCGCGCCGGAAGGTCTGCTCGGCGTGACCGGCGGCATCTTCAACTTCGCGGCGAACCTGGCGGGCATCATCACGCCGCTGGTGGTCGGTCTGATCGTCGCGGCGACCGGCTCGTTCGTCGGCGCGCTGGTGTTTATCGGCGTGATCGCGCTGGTCGGCGCGCTGTCGTACATCTTTATCGTCGGCGATATCAAGCGGATCGTGCTGGTGGATTGAGCGGTCTCGCGGGCCGTCGTCGCGGGTCGACGACGGCCGGTTGCTGTACCCGGATCCCCGGTTGTTGTCGCGAAAGCGGCGATGACCGGGGATTTTTGCGTTTGGGGCGGGGAGTGGCCAAGCGGGCGTCAAAGCACGCCTAGTTATAGGATGTCTTATAAACTCGCTAAATTCAGTAAAAACTACTGCGTACGGAGGTGGAAATTACATTGCGTAATTTTCTAAAAACTACGTTGATTCTCAATAAATTAGAGGGTAATCACACGAATCAATGCGACAAAAGTAATTTCTGAGCATTACACCGTCCTACAAGGGTAAACCATCTTGTATGACATCCCACCAATAAAGAGAATGCCTACTACATAATTTTCGAGTCGTAACTTGAAACCATTGGAGGGGACATGAGGACGGGATTGTTGGCGATCGCAGTGGCATGCATGGCGTTGGCCGGTTGCGGCGGCGGGGTGTCGGGCAGCGATAGTGATTCGCAAGCGGCGGCAACGCCGTCGAAGCCGGACACGCCGGCTTCGTCCCCGCAGGTGAGCACGACCTTCAACGTCGCGGACTACGGCGCGAAGGGCGACGGCTCGACCGACGACACCGCCGCGATCCAGAAAGCGCTGAACGCGGCGAGCGCCGCGAAGGGCACGGTCACGTTCCCGCAGGGCACCTTCATGACCGGCGCGCTGTTCGTCGGCTCGAACACCACCGTGCAACTCGACGAAGGCGTGACGCTGAAGGCGATCCAGGCGCAGACGTGGTGGAACGTCGAGACCACGATCGCGTCCGGCGTGACCAACGGCTTCTATCCGGACGGTCTCGCGCTGTATCCGCAGGTGCCGACCCGCGTGCAGGGCATCGAGATGAACTGGGCGTCCGCGCTGATCAACGTGCGCAACGCGCAGAACGTGACGATCACCGGCAAGGGCGTGATCGACGGCAATGGCCAGGCGTGGTGGACGCACTATTACGCGGACGGCACGTCGTTCCACTCGTCGCTGGGCGTCGGCTGGGCGCTGAACTGGGACGAACAGCGGCCGCGCGGGATCGAAACCTATGAGTCGAGCAATGTGACGATCAAGGACGTGACCGTGCAGAACTCGCCGTTCTGGACCATCCACCTGTGCTATTCGGACCAGCTGCATCTGGACGGCGTGAAGGTCTACAACTTCCCGACCGCCGCGACCGGGATCATGCCGAGTACCGACGGCATCGATATGGACTCGTCGACCAACATCCTCGTCGAGAACGCGGACATCGTCGCCAACGACGACGGCTTCGTGATCAAGTCGGGCCGCGACGGCGACGGGCTGCGCGTGAACAAGCCGACCGCCAACGTGGTGATCCGCAACTCGACGGTGCGCGCCGGCGCGACGGCCTTCACGATCGGCAGCGAAACCTCGGGCGGCGCGAACAACATCGAAGTGTCGAATATTCAGGTGTCGCCGCTGACCGGGCAGATCAACAGCAACGTCGGCTACAAGGCGGGCGGCCCGGCCGTGTATAGCGTGTTCGTGTTCAAGTCGGCGCCGACGCGCGGCGGCACGATGGAAAACGTCTACGTGCACGACATCAATGTCGACGACGCGTACTACTTCATGCAGGGCAACGAGAACTGGCCGGCCGGTGGCACGGTGCCGGCGACGTTCGGCACCACTTACCTCGAACCGTCGTACTGGCCGTCGATTCTCGCGATGCCCGCGAATGCTTCGGATGGCTATCCGATTTACCGCAACTTCAAGTTCGAGAACATCAACATGAAGCACGTCGAGAGCGCGGTGTTCGGCGTGACCGGTTATACGATCGCCGGCGAAGCGGAGAAGGGGCGTTTCACCAACTTCACGTTCAACAACGTGAACATCACGGCGTCCAAATCGTCGGGTGCTTCGGTGGGCGCGGGGTCGATTGCCAATGCCGGCAACTGGACCTTCACCAACAGCACGATCAAGGACGCGGCGGGCAACAACCTCGTGCCGACGCTGGCGGCGACGTCGACCAACGTGACCGGTTTGCCGGGGCAGTAAGCGGCTGAATGGACCGCGCGCTTCGTGATGTGGCGTGCGGCGCCAGATAAAAAAACGGGAGGCGGTTTTCACCGCCTCCCGTTTTGCATTCGTGCATTTGAACCGCCGCGCAATGCGCGCGCGGTCAAGCTTCCTTTTTCACGTAGCGCAGGATCATATCGACGATCATCGCCCGATGACGCGCGCGCAGCCGCGGATGCGACGGGTCGCGGCCGAACGCGGTGCCGAACGTATGACGGTTGCCCACGCGGTGAAAGCACATCGAGCTGATCATCAGATGCAGGTCGATCGGATCGATGTCGCTGCGGAACTGCCCGGACGCGATACCGCGCGCGAGCAGATCTTCGATCGTGTGAATCACCGTGACGTTGCGGCCTTTGAACGTCTTCACCTGCTCGACGTATTTCGCGCCGTTGATGTTTTCGATCGTCACGAGGCGCACGAAATCGCGTTGGCGGTCGTGGTAGTCGAACGTGAATTCGACCAGCGCGCGCATGCCCTCGACCGGGTCGAGTTCGCTGATGTGCAGATCCTGTTCGAGCGCGCGAATGTCGCCGTACACCTTTTCCAGCACCGCCTGGTACAACCCTTCCTTGCTGCCGAAGTAGTAGTACAGCATGCGCTTGGTGGTGTTCGTGCGTTCCGCGATCGCATCGACGCGTGCGCCGGTCAGGCCCATCGCGGAGAACTCCTGGGTCGCGACGTCGAGGATGTTGCGTTTCGTCTGCTCCGGATCGTACTTGCGCCGGGTGTCGCCACGCCGGACGTCGCTACGACGGGCATCGGCAGTGGGTGTCTCCTGGACGATGCCGTTGCTATCAGGCTCGGTGGCCTTGCTTCCCTTTTTCATTGTGTATTCAAGCGGCAGTGACGGCGCATTCTAGCATGGGCAAACCCGCCTCCGGCGCGGCTTTCGGGCTTGGGCTGGGCTTCGGCGGGGCGTCGTTGGATTGTGACCGGACATCGCTGGGAGAGCCGGCAACGCCCGTCGATTTTTACAGACGCCTTACGTGACAGGCCGCGCGGGGCGGCGGCGCGCGGCCCACGCATCGCGCGTTTGCATCGCGCTGTAGGTCAGCTGCGCGGCGGCCAGACCGAGCGCGCCGTAGGTGCGAGTCAGGCCGAAGGCCGCGAACGCATCGGGCACCGGCCGCTCGCCGGCGATCGCCGCCGCGAGCAGTTCACCGGACACGGTGGTCGGCGCCATCCCGTGACCGCCGAAGCCGACCGCGTACCAGACGCCGTCCGTGCTGCGGCCGATCTGCGGCATCTTGTGGCGCGCGTAGCTCATCAGGCCGCCCCATGCATATTCGATACGCACGTCGTGCAATTGTGGGCAAACCTTCAGCAGATCCTGGCGCAGCAGCCGCGCGATCGCGGCCGGTTCGCGGTCGCGCACCGAGATGCGGCCGCCCCACAGGATGCGCGTGTCGGGCAGCGGCCGGTAGTAGTCGAATGCGAAACGGGTGTCGTAGATCGCGGCGCGGGTCGCGATTGCGTCGGACAGACGCGCGCCGAGCGGTTCGGTGGCCATCACGTAGGTGGCGATCGGCAGCACCGCGCGTTCGACTTGCGCATACACGTTGCGCGCATAACCGCCGCCGGCCATCACGACGTGACGCGCGTCGAGCGCACCGTGCGAGGTCTGCACGACGAAGCCGGCGCCGTCGCGTTGCAGGCTGACGACCGGCGAGTTTTCGTGGATCGTCACGCCGGCTCGCGCGGCCGCCGCGGCGACCCCGAGCACGTACTTGAGCGGATGGAAGTGGAACGCGTTGCGCTCGAAGAGGCCGCCGTGATAGCGGTGCGTGTTCAGTTGCGTCGCGAGTGCATCGGCGCCGAGCGGTTCCCAGTCGACGCCGAACGAATCGCGCATCAGCCGCCGCTGGGTGTCGAGCCGTGCGGGTTCGTCGAACCAGTTTGCGAGGATCACGCCGGCGTCGGTCGCGTCGCAATCGATCCGGTAGCGCGCGATGCGTTTGCGCATCAGATCGACCGCGTCGGTGGTCAGCGTATAGAGTTCGCGCGCGCGGAGCGGGCCGAGCGTTTTCAGCAGGTCCGCGCAATCGAGGCTGTAGCCGCCGAACACGAAGCCGCCGTTGCGGCCCGACGCGCCGAAGCCGACTTGCCGCGCTTCGAGCACGACGACGTCTTCGACGCCGCGCTCCGCGAGTCCCAACGCGGTGGACAATCCGGCGAGTCCGCCGCCGACGATGCACACGTTGGCGCTGCGCCGGCCATTGAGCGGCGTGTACGCAGAAGGGCGGGTGACGGTCGCTTCGTAGAAACTTTGCATGGGACTAGAGCCTCTGAAGAGGCCCTAGCGTAGCGGCAATCGCGGGTGGGCGTCCAGCCTGTGTGTCGCAGCGCGTTACCGGCCCCAGCGCAGCACCAGCGGATCGAGCCGGCGCGCGATCTTCAGCAATCCTTCGCGCGTGGCCGGATGCATCTGCGGCAGCGGATGACGCACCGCGTCCGAGCGGATCACGCCGCCTTCCTTCATCAGCGCCTTGCACGACGCGAGGCCGCCCTGGCGGTTTTCGTAGTTGATCAGCGGCAGCCACTGCTGATAATGCGTGGCCGCGAGTTCGGTATCGCCGGCCGCGTATGCATCGATGATCAGGCGAATGCCGTCCGCATAGCCGCCGCCCGTCATCGAGCCGGTCGCGCCCGCATCGAGGTCGGCCATCAGCGTGATCGCCTCTTCGCCGTCCCACGGACCGACGATCGCGTCGCCGCCCAGTTCGATCAGCTCGCGCAGCTTGTTCGCGGCCTGCGGCGTTTCGATCTTGAAGTACGACACGTGTTCGATTTCACGCGCCATCCGGGCGAGGAACGGCGCGGACAGCGGCGTGCCGCTGACCGGCGCGTCCTGGATCATGATCGGAATGTCGATCGCATCGGAGACCGTGCGATAGAACTCGACAATGCCGCGCTCGCCGATGCGGATCGTCGCGCCGTGATACGGCGGCATCACCATCACCATCGCGGCGCCCGCGGCCTGGGCGGCGCGGCTGCGCTCCGCGCACTGGTACGAGCTGAAATGGGTGGTCGTGACGATCACCGGCACGCGGCCGGCGACGTGTTCGAGCGAGACCTGCATCAGCGTGTTGCGCTCGTCGTCGGACAGCGCGAACTGCTCGGAGAAGTTCGCGAGGATGCACAGGCCGTTCGAACCGGCGTCGATCATGAAGTCGAGGCAGCGCTTCTGGCCTTCGAGGTCGAGGCGGCCGGCCTCGTCGAAGATCGTCGGGACGACGGGGAAGACGCCGCGCAGCGCGGCCTGGGTCTGGGATTGGATCATGGCGATTCTCGTCTCCGGCGATGCTTTTGAATGGATCGGATGCGCTCGCGTTGGTTGAGCGCAGCGCGCACCCGTTGAAAGTCCGTGCCGCCGACTATACGGCTCCACGGCCCGCAGGTATATTGAATTGTTTCCATCCTGTGATCGCTTTTGCGACTCACCTCGCCGCCACTGCATCTTCTTCCGATGAAAGACACGCTGAACGTCCTGCTCTCGAAACTGCGCATGAAGCAGCTGCATCTGCTGATCGCGCTCGACGACCACAAGTCGCTGCACAAAGCCGCCGGCGTAATGGCGATGACCCAGTCGGCCGCGAGCAAGGCGTTGCAGGAACTCGAATCGATGCTCGAAGCGCCGCTGTTCGAGCGTTCGAAAACCGGGATGATTCCGAACCAGCTCGGCCACTGCGTGATCCGCTACGCGCGGGTGGTCACGACCGACCTGACCGCGCTGTGCCAGGACGTCGCCGAGATTCGCTCGGGGCGCGGCGGCCGGCTCGCGGTCGGCGCGATCATGGGCGCGATTCCGGACTGCGTGGTGCCGGCGCTGAATCAGCTGCATGCGGCGCAGCCGGATCTGTCGATCGAGGTGGTCGAGGACACCAGCGCGCGGATGCTCGCGCAACTCGACGACGGCCGGCTCGATCTGGTGGTCGGGCGCGCGGCGGTCGCGGCCGAGCCGTCGAAGTATCAGTACCGGCAACTCGGCGACGAGCCTTTATCAGTGGTGGTCGGCTACCAACACCCGCCGCTGCCGCGCCGCGAGATGACGCTGCGCGAGCTGGCCGGACATCGCTGGGTCATGTATCCGTCGCATATGCCGCTGCATGCGCTGCTCGAACGCGAGATGGATCTGGCCGGCCTCGACATGCCCGGCAATCCGATCTCGACCGCATCGACGTTCGTCACGGTCGCGTTGCTGCAAAGCAGCGCGGAACTGGTGTCGCTATTGCCGAGCGCGATTGCCGGACCGTTCGTGCGACATAAAATGCTGCGCGTCGTGCCGGTCAAACTGAAGTCGCCGTCGCAGACGTTCGGCGTCGTCACACGCAAGGGCGGGGTACTGTCGCCGCCGGCCGAACGGTTTATCGCGCTGTTGCGCGCGCAAGCGCATCAGCAGACGAAACCGTAAGGATCGCTACGCAACGGCTGCAACGCCGGCGCCGGAAACGAAAAAACCGCCGTTGACGGCGGTTTTGCGTAACCCGAAAGACGTCCAATATCTCATGCCTGTTCGCGGTTTGTCATCCGCCTTCGGTGAGTGTTGTAGCCGCGACACTGTAGGGTCGATCCGGACCGAAGAGCGCCTCTCTTTCGGGGCTACACTGCTTCAAATGCAGTGAGCCAGGGTCGATAGCCTGGCGATAGCTCGGGGAGAGCAGCCATGAATCGGCCACCGCTTCGGTTTCCGCTTCGCGCAACCGGCACCGTGCCTGTGCGCAGTTGGCGTTGGCTCAAATGGGGGCTGGCCGCGTTCTTGCTCGTCGGCATCGCGCTCGTTGCGCGCCTCGTGCAGGTCGAGATCGACACCTCGCGGCTACAGGCCCGCTACCTTTCCGAACTGACCCGCGACGTCGCGTTCTCGGTCGCCGACGGTCCCAGCCCTTCGATCCGTTTCCCTCCCGCCGATAAAGGCCCGTACGACACGCGGCTCGGCTATGCGCTGTTGCCGCAATTCCAGCAGCGTTTGCTGCAGCGCGGTTTCGAGGTCAGCTCGCAGGCGCGCGACTCCGAACGGATGCTGTCGCTGGCCGATAACGGCCTGTTTCTGCCGTACGAGGAAAAAGACACCGCGGGCCTGCAACTGTTCGACGGCACCGGCGCGCCGCTGTTCAGCGCGCGGTATCCGGGCCGCGCATACGCGAGCTTCGACGCGATTCCGCCGGTGATCGTGAACTCGCTGCTATTTATTGAGGATCGCTATCTGCTCGATCCGAACCAGCCGAACCGCAATCCGGCGATCGACTGGGGCCGTTTCAGCCGCGCGCTCGCCGATCAGGGCTTGCGCTTCTTCAACCATCATCAGCAGACGCCCGGCGGCAGCACGCTGGCCACGCAGATCGAGAAATTTCGCCACTCGGCGGGCGGCCGCACCGCAACACCGCCGGAGAAGTTGCGGCAGATCGCGTCGGCGTCGGTGCGCGCGTATCTGGATGGCGCGCAAACGCTGCCCGCGCGCCAGCAGATCGTCGTGCGCTATCTGAACTCGGTGCCGCTCGCCGCGCAGCCGGGCATCGGTGAAATCAGCGGGATTGGCGATGGTCTGTCCGCGTGGTACGGGCGCGACTTTCGCGAGACCAACCGGCTGCTGAACGCGCAGCCGACCGACGCGAATCTGCCGGAGCAGGGGCAGGCGTTTCGCGAGGTGCTGTCGCTGATGATCGCGCAGCGGGCGCCGTCATTCTTCCTGCGGCGCGGCTATCCGGAACTGGAGCGGCTTACCGACAGCTATCTGCGCCTGCTCGCGAGCGGCGGCGTGATCTCCGCGCAGTTGCGCGACGCCGCGCTGGCCGCGCAAGTCCAGTTGCATCATGCGGGCAAGCGTGTGCAGGACCCCGAATCATTCGTGTCGCGCAAGGCGGTGACGTCGATACGCTCGCATCTGATGACTGCGCTCGGCGTGCGCAGTTTCTACGAACTCGACCGTCTCGACGTAGAGGCGCAAGGCACGCTGAATAACTCGGTGCAACAGGCGATATCCGACCGGCTCGCCGCCGCCGCGACGCGCGACGGCGCAAAAGCGGCGGGCCTCGTCGGCTTCGAGATGCTGCGCGGTTCCGACGATCCGTCGCATATCGCGTACAGCTTCACGCTGTTCGAGCGGCACGGCGACGCGAACCTCGTGCGCGTGCAGACCGACAGCGTGAACCAGCCGTTCGATATCAACTCGGGCGCGCGTCTGAATCTCGGTTCGACCGCGAAACTGCGTACCGTGGTCACGTATCTGCAGATCGTCACCGATTTGCATACCCGCTACGGCGCGATGAGCGATGCCGAGTTGAAGGCGCTCAAGCCCGACCTCAACGATCAGTTGACGCGTTGGGCGATCGCCTATCTGCTGCATACGCGCGACCGCTCGTTGCAGTCGATGCTCGACGCGGCGGTCGAGCGCAAATACTCGGCGAGCCCCGGCGAAACCTTCTATACGGGCGGCGGCGCGCAGACCTTCACGAACTTCGAATCCGACGACAACAGCCGCATCCTGACCGTGCATCGCGCGTTCCAGCATTCGGTGAACCTGGTGTTCGTGCGGCTGATGCGCGATATCGTTCACTACGAGATGGTGCAGACCACCGGCCCGTCCGCGCAATGGCTCAATGACCCGGCGACCCGCAAGATGTATCTGACGCGTTTCGCCGATCAGGAAAGCCGCGTCTACCTGAAGCGCTTCTACACGAAGTACCACGGCAAGACGCCCGACCAGGCGATCACGCTGCTCCTGCTCGGCGTGCGCAAGTCGCCGCCGAAAGTCGCGACCGTGCTGCGCAGCGTCGCGCCGGAAGAATCGAATGCCTGGTTCAACAAAATGATGCGCGCGGCGCTGAAGAATACGCCGGCCGCGGCGATGCTCGACGACGAAGATCTCGCGAACCTGTACGACAAGTACGGGATCGACCGCTTCAATCTGAACGATCGCGGCTATATCTCGAGCGTGCATCCGCTCGAACTGTGGACGCTCAACTATCTGCGCTCGCATCCCGGTGCGACGCTCGCGCAGATCGAAACCGCGAGCCAGGAGGTGCGGTTGTCCACGTATTCGTGGCTGTTCAAGACCCGCTATCACGCGACTCAGGATCGTCGCATCAAGCGGATGGTCGAACTGCGCGCATACGATGCGATCGGCAAATCGTGGCAGGCGCTCGGCTATCCGTTTGCGAATCTGACGCCGTCGTATGCGGCGGCGATCGGCGCGTCCGGCGACCGGCCCGCGGCGCTCGCGCAACTGATCGGCGTGATCGCGAACGACGGCAACAAGGTGCCGACCGACACGCTGACGCAGATCGACTTCGCGAAAGACACGCCGTACGAAACGCATTTCCGGCGCGCGGCGGTCGCGCCGCAACAGCAGCTGTCGCCGGAAATCGCCGGCACGGTGCGGATGCTGTTGCGTGACGTGGTGACGGGCGGCACCGCGCGGCGCCTCGCGCAGGGCATCACGTTCCCGAACGGCCAGACGCTCGATGTGTACGGCAAGACCGGCACCGGCGATCAGCGGCTGAACGTGTATGCGAAGGGCGCGCGGCTGATCGAATCGCGTAAGGTCAATCGCAGCGCGACCTTCGTGTTCGCGCTCGGCGATCGTTTCTACGGCACGCTGACCGCGTGGGTGCACGAACCGTATGCGTCGCATTACGAATTCACGAGCGCGCTGGCGGTGCAGTTGCTGAAGTCGATGGCGCCGGCGTTGCAGCCGTTGCTCGATCAGCCGGTGGCGAAGACCGTGGCGGTGGCCCCGGCGCCGGCTGCGGTGTCGGCTGCACCTGCTGTGACCGCCGTTAAGGTGGCGGGGCAGTAGTCAAGGCCGGTACTTCGTTACTCAACACCGGCGTCCGTCGCCGGCTTCAGAAACAGCTCGTGCACCGGCGCGAAATGCGCGTATAGCGGCAGGATCGCGCCGCCCAACGCTCTCGCGTCGGCACCGATCGCGCCTTCGAGCAGTTGCGGCCGCACCATCCCTTCCCATTCGAAATGATCGAGCACGCGTTCAGTACGGCGAATGATTTCGCGCAGCAGTTGCCGGTCGAGTTCGCCGTCGATCACGACCGCTTCGAGATCGAGCAACGCGGCCGCATTGGTCAGCGCGCTCGCAATCGCCGGACACGCGCTGTCGAGCCACTGTTCGGTATGCCGCCACAACTCGGCCGATAGCGCGCGATGATCGTGCGCGGCGGCGGGCGGCGCGCCGGCATCGCTGAACAGCTTTTCGAGCACGAAGCCCGACGCCGCGTGCAGCAGTTGCCGCGCCGGTTTGCGCGCGCCGCCCTCGCGCAGCGGAATCGAGCCGACCGCGCCGGCGTTGTCGTGCGGGCCGCTGTGCAAACGGCCGTCGATCACGAGCCCGCCGCCGATAAACGTGCCGACGAACAGATACAGGAAGTTGTGGATCCCGCGGCCCTGGCCCATCACGAGTTCGGCCGCGCACGCGGCGGTGGTGTCCTTCGCGAATTCGACCGGCAGACCGGTCATCGTCGCGATGCGCGCGCGCAGATCGATCTCGTGCCATGCGTCGAGCGCATCGGGCGGCGCGCCGAGAAAATCGCGCCAGCCGCCGAGCCACAGCGGCGCCGCGACGCCGACGCCGACCACCTTGCCGGACTTCGCGCCGAGCGTCTGATGCACACGCGCGAGCCGGCTTTCGAGCGCGGGGAACAGCGCGCGCGGATCGGGATACGCGTACTCGAATACGTCACGGCACACCACGCGGCCGGCGAAATCGAGCGCCAGCACGTCGAGACTGCGCCGGCCGACCTTGATGCCGATCGTGTACGCGCCGTCGCCGCGCAACGCGATCGGCACCGACGGCTGACCGATCCGGCCGCGCACGCGGGCCTGCTTTTCGAGCAGGCCGTCGTCGATCAGACGGTCGACGATCATCGACACCGTCTGCATCGACAGACGCGTGAGGCGGCTCACGTCGGCCTTCGGCAGCGGTCCGTGCAGGCGGATCGTTTGCAGCACGATGCGCTCGTTGAACTGGCGCATGCCGACCTGATTCGAGCCGACCGGGCGTTTGACGGGGCGGCGGTTGCGGCTTCCGGTGCTGGTCGTATCCATCGTCGTAAGGTCCGTTCGGCGATTCAGTGCGCGGGCGGCGGCGGCTCAGGCGATCGCCTTCACGTCGGCTTCCTTCGCGCCGGTCATGATCGCGACCGCGTCCGACATATGCACGTCCTTCGCGTTGACGAGCGCCGCGCGCCGGCCGAGCCGCTGGATGTGAATGCGGTCCGCGACCTCGAACACGTGCGGCATGTTGTGGCTGATCAGGATCACCGGCAGCCCGCGATCGCGCACGCGCCGGATCAGCTCCAGCACCATATTGCCTTCTTTCACGCCGAGCGCGGCGGTCGGTTCGTCGAGAATCACCACGTGCCGTGCGAATGCCGCGCTGCGCGCGACCGCGACGCCCTGGCGCTGACCGCCGGACAGCGTCTCGACCGCCTGGCGCATCGAGCGGATGCCGATCTGCAGATCCTTCATTGCCGAGGTCGCCTCTTCGAGCATGCGGCGCTTGTCGATCATCTTGAACAGCGAACCGCGCCAGCCGGGTTTCAACAATTCGCGGGCGAGGAACAGGTTTTCGGCGATGCTCATCGCCGGCGCGACCGCGAGTTCCTGATAGACGGTTTCGATCCCGTGCGCGCGGGCGTCGAGCGGGCTGCGGAATTTGACCGGTTTGCCGTCGAGCAGAATCTCGCCCTCGTCGGGCACGGTCGCGCCGGACAGCGCCTTGATCAGCGACGATTTGCCGGCGCCGTTATCGCCGATTACCGCGAGGATTTCGCCGGGCAGCACTTCGAAGTCGCAGCCGTCGAGCGCGGTCACGTTGCCGTAGCGTTTGACGAGGCCGCGCGCCTGCAGCACCGGCATCGCAGCGGAAGAGGTTGAGGTGAGAGTCGACATCACAGGGCTCCTGTCCAGGCTCAACGGCCGCGGTGCGAAAGTTTGTCGGCGGCGACCGCGAGAATCACGAGCATGCCGGTGATCAAAACCTGGTAGACCGAAGAAACGCCGATCAGCGTCAGGCCGTTGCGGAACACGCCGACGATCAGCGCGCCCAGCAGCGTGCCGACGATCGAGCCGCGCCCGCCGAACAGACTGGTGCCGCCGAGCACGACCGCGGTGATGCTGTCGAGGTTTTCGGTTTGCCCCGCCTGCGGATCGCCGACGCCGGTGCGCGACACCGACAGCAGCGCGGCGATCCCGTAGATCGCGCCGGCCAGCGTGTAGACGGTCAGCAGGATTTTCGTCGATGAAAGGCCCATCAGCCGCGCGGCTTCGGGGTTGTTGCCGAGTGCATACAGGTGCCGGCCGGGCACGGTGTCGCGCAGCACGAACCACGTGGCCAGATACATCAGCAGCGTCAGCACCGTGCCGTAGGTGACTTCCGCGGGCCCGATCCGGAACGTGTTGCCGAGAAACATGATCGCGTCCGGCAGGTTCGACACGCTCTCCGCGTTCGAGTAGATCTGCGTCAGCGCGAACGCGATGTTCAGCGTGCCGAGCGTGACGATAAAGGCGGGCAGCTTGATCCGTGTGATCAGCAGACCGTTCAGCAGACCGAACAACGTGCTGGCGCCGATCCCGCACAGAATCGCGAGAACCGGCGGCACGCCCAGCACGACCGCGAACTTGGTCATGATGATCGAGCCGAACGCCATCACCATCCCGCACGACAGGTCGATGCCGCCGGTCAGCACGATCAGCGTCTGGCCGATCGCGATGACCGCGACGACCATCGTCTGTTGCAGGATCAGCGACAGATTCTGGAACGACAGGAAGCGGTCGCTCTGCGAGATAAAGAACGCACAGGCGGCGACCAGCGCGATCAGCGGTCCGGCTTCGGACAGCGACGGCAGGTGTTCGGTGAAGGAGGGGCGCGGGCGACCGGCGGGCGCGGAGGGAGTCGACATGATGGCAGTCCTCAATACATGAGCGTGACCGTGAAGTGGAGATCACGCGGCAAATCCGATGGCGGCCCGTTGCGGCGGGCCGCCGTGCGATGCGCGTTACTTGTTGCCCCAGCAGTTGTCGAGGCCGAACTTCGTATCCTTGCTGTCGCTGCCGGACATCGGTTTATCCGTGATCAGCGTGACGCCGGTGTCCTTGTAGCCGGAGACCTTCTTGCCGTTCTTCGCGTAGTCGACGCCGGCGTTCACGCCCAGCGCGGCCATCTTCAGCGGGTACTGCTGCGAGGTCGCCGCGATCGCGCCGGCCTTCACGTTGCGCACGCCTTCGCAGCCGCCGTCGATCGATACGATCATCACACTCTTGTCCTTGCCGGCCGCCTTCAGCGCGCGATACGCGCCGGCGGCCGCCGGTTCGTTGATCGTGTAGACCACGTTGATATCGGGCGCTTTCTGCAGGCAGTTTTCCATCGCCGTCTGGCCCTTCGCCTGATCGCCACGAGTGTCCTGGCTGCAGACGATCGACGCATCGCCTTCCTTCACGCCGAAGCCTTCGAGAAAGCCGTTATGGCGCAGCACGCCGACCGACACGCCGGGCGCGAGATCGAGCGTCGCGATCTTCGCCGGCTTGCCGTTCAGCGCGGCCTTCGCGTATTTGCCGATCAGCACGCCGGCCTTGAAGTTGTCGGTCGCGAACAGCGCGTCGGTTGCGTCCTGCGGGTCGGTCGGCGTGTCGAGCGCGACCACCATCACGCCGGCCGCGCGCGCCTTCCTGATGCTCGGCACGATCGCCTTGGTGTCGCTCGGCGTGATCAGGATCGCTTTCGCACCGGCCGTCATCATGTTTTCGATCGCGGTGACCTGGCTCGCGTTGTCGCCGTCGAATTTGCCGGCCGCCGTCATCAGTTTCGCGCCGTCTTTCGACGCCTCGGCTTCCGCGCCCTGGCGCATCTTCACGAAGAACGGGTTGGTGTCGGTCTTGGTGATCAGGCCGACCACGGGCTGGTCGGCCGCCTGGGTCGCGCTCGCGCACCATAGCGCGGACGCCGCGATGCACACCGACACGACTTTGCCGGCGACAGGATGCCTGCGGAAATTCAGATTCATGGGACGCTCCTCCGATGACGATGATCGCAATGACGTTCTGGACTGCTAGGTAATGAAGCTGGGCTGACAGCGGGAAACGATGGGGCTGACGGTGCGCGTGAGGTGCGCTCCGACTGCCTAAATCACTTTGGTTGATTTAGTACAGCAGGCGAATTAACGATCGTCAAGGCAGAAGATTTGAGCGTGAATTGCGGCGAGACAGTCGTGGGGGAGGCGGCGCGCCAGACGCGACAAGGCTCGCGCGGCGTGGTGCGGCGCAAGGTGACGGCGCAGGGCTTCGGGAAAGCCCTGGCTCGATTGAAAGCGGATTGAAGTCTGAAGGAGGGGTTTTGCGTGCCGAATCGACGCGCGGGAGATATGCGTTTAGCGCTTATTTAAAGGGCTTATTGCGGGTTTGGGCGCAGCCGGGTTCGTACCGGCCGCGCCCGCCAATCAGCGTTGCGGCGTCGGCGCGTCCGCACTGATCAGACCCGCGGCCTTCAACTGGCCCCACAACTCGACGGGAATCGCGCTGTTCATCAACGCCAGATTCTCCGCGATCCGCTCCGGCCGGCTCGCGCCGGGAATGACCCCAGCCACAGCCGGGTGCGCGAGCGAAAACGCCAGCGCGACCGCGCGGATATCCACGCCGAACTGCGCGCAGATCGCGTTGATCTGCTGCACGCGATCGAGAATCGCTTGCGGCGCACTCTGATACTCGTAGTGCGTACCGCCGGCGAGCACGCCGGAGTTATAAGGACCGCCAACGATTATGCCGAGCCCGCGCTGCTGCGCGGCCGGCATCAGTTTGTCGAGCGCGGCGGCATGGTCGAGCAGCGTATAGCGGCCGGCGAGCAGAAAGCCGTCCGGGTCGGCCCGTTCGAGCGCGAGTTCGCACGGCTCGACGCGGTTCACGCCGAGTCCCCAACCCTTGATCACGCCTTCTTCGCGCAGCCGCGTGAGCGCGCGCGCCGCGCCGTTCATCGCCGTGTCGAACACGTCGTGCCATGCGTCGCCGTGAAAATCGACGGCCGGGTCGTGAATCCACACATAGTCGAGATAGTCGGTGCGCAGACGCTTGAGGCTGTCGTCGATCGAGCGCAGCGTGCCGTCTTCGCTGTAGTCGTAGACGATGCGGTTCGGCAGACCGTGCTCGAACAGCCCGCCTTTTTCGCCGAGATCGCGCGCGGTGGTGGCTTCGACCTCGTCGAGAATCAGGCGGCCTACCTTGGTGCCGAGCACGTATTCACTGCGCGGACGGCCGGCCAGCGCTTCGCCGAGTCGGAGTTCGGCAAGGCCCGCGCCGTACAGCGGCGCGCCGTCGAAATAGCGAATCCCGCTATCCCACGCGGCGTGAACCGTGGCGATGGCCTCGTCCTCGGGAATGTTTCTGTACATGTTGCCGAGCGGTGCGGTGCCGAAACCGATCCGCGACGGAATGGTGATACGCATGAGTGTTCCTTCGAAATAGGGTTGCGCGCCGCTCAGGCGGCAGCCGCGCTGCCGTCGAGCAACGGGTAGTCGGTCAGACCTTGCGCGCCGCCGCCGAACAGCGTTTCGCGTTGATGTTCCGCGAGCGGCGCGGCGCTGCGCAGGCGCTGCACGAGGTCCGGGTTCGCGACGAACGGCCGGCCGAACGCGATCAGATCGGCCCAGCCCGCGTCGATCGCGTCGCGCGCCCGCTCGCCGGTGTAGCGGCCCGCATAGATCAGCGCGCCGGGATACGCGCCGCGCAGCTTGCGCTTGAATTCGAGCGGCATGTGAGGCGCGTCGTCCCAGTCGGCTTCGGCGATATGGATGTACGCCACGCCGATCTCGCCGAGCCGTTGGGCCGCCGCGAGATAGGTCGTTTCCGGATCGGCGTCTTCGCAGCCGTTCAAGGTCGTCAGGGGTGCCAGGCGAATGCCGACGCGCTGCGCGTCGCCGGTGCCTTCGATCAGCGCGCGCGCCACTTCGTCGAGAAAGCGCAGGCGGTTATCGAGCGAGCCGCCGTACTCGTCGGTGCGGTTGTTCGCGTTGGAGTCGATGAACTGATTGACCAGATAGCCGTTCGCCGCGTGCAGCTCGACGCCGTCGAAACCGGCGTCGATCGCATTGCGGGCCGCCGCGCGGTATTGCGCGACGATGTCGCGAATCTCGTCGACGCTCAGCGCGCGTGGCTCGGAGGCCTGAACGAAGCCCGGCACGCCGGCCTCGCCGCTGGCGATGAACACGTTCACGCCATGGGCCTGCAATGCCGACGACGACACCGGCTGCTCGCCGCCGAGCAGGCTCGTATGGCTCAGGCGGCCAACGTGCCAGAGCTGCGCGAAGATGCGCCCGCCCTTCGCATGAACCGCGTTCGTCACCTTGCGCCATCCGTCGACCTGGGCCGCCGTGCAGATGCCGGGCGTCCACGCGTAGCCCTTGCCGAGCGGCGCAATGTAGGTGCCTTCGCTAACAATGAGTCCGGCGTCGGCGCGCTGCGCGTAGTACGCGGCCATCAGGTCGTTCGCTTCGTCGCCGGGTTGGCTCGCGCGCGAGCGCGTCATCGGCGGCATTACGATGCGGTTCGGCAGCGTCAGCGTGCCGAGCTTGAAGGGTTGGAAAAGCGGATCATGCTGCATGGTGCGGGTGTCCTGTTCAGCTTCGCGGCGGCTGCGCCGCGAAGGTTGGAGATGGGCTAAGGGCTGCGTTTCGTTGCGCGTCGATCGCGCTCCGGTCGCGTCAGTCCCACTGCGCGGCGAGACCTTCCGGGCTCACTTCGCGGCCGTTGCGTTCCAGTGCCGCGATTTGCGCCATGTCGTCGTCGCTCAGTTCCAGTGTCTGGGCGAGCAGGTTGCTCGCGAGGTTCTCGCGTTTGGTCGACGAAGGAATCACCGAGTAGCCGAGTCGCAGCGCCCACGCGAGCGCCACCTGGGCCGGGGTCGCGTGGCGGCGTTCGGCGATCGCGCGGATCACCGGGTCGCCGAGCACCTTGCCGTAAGCGAGCGTCATGTACGAGGTGACGTGAATGCCTTCGCGTTGCAGGAAGTCCACCAGTTTGCGGCTTTGCAGATACGGGCTCAGCTCGATCTGGTTGGTCGCGATGTTCTCCTTGCCGACCACCGCGATTGCCTGCTTCGTCAGTTCGATGTTGAAGTTCGACACGCCGATCTGCTTCGTCAGCCCTTGTGCCTTCGCTTCGGCGAGCGCGCTCATGAACTCTTCGAGCGGGACGCCGTTGTTGGGCGCGGGCCAGTGGATCAGCGTCAGGTCGACCGCGTCGGTGCGCAGCTTCGTGAGGCTGTCCTTGAGACTCGGAATCAGTTTGGCGCGCGAATAGTTGTCGACCCAGATCTTGGTGGTGACGAACAGGTCCTTGCGTGCGACGCCCGATGCGGCGATCGCTTCGCCGACCTCGGCCTCGTTGCCGTAGATCTGCGCGGTGTCGATCGCGCGGTAGCCGAGTTCAAGACCGGTGCGTACCGAATCGATGACGACCTGGCCTTGCAGACGGAAGGTGCCGAGGCCGAATGCGGGAATGGTGCTCATGAGGTTCTCCGGACAATAGGATTGCAGATCGATGCACGCATTGTGCTCGCTTCGATCTATGCGAAAAACTGCGATAAAAGGGAAACAGTTTTGAACTGAAATCAAATATTTGCCGGCGGCGAGGCGAGGCGAGGCGAGGCGAGGCGAGGCGCGGCGCGGCGCGGGCGAGGCGCTGGATTCCAGCTGTTGCCGCGCAAACCCCGCACGCACAGCACACACCGCGCGTGTAAGCGGCGTGCATGCCGGTGCCGCCGTGAAAGCTATGGAATGCCAGGCAAGCTCTCTCAGTGGCTAACCACCATCGGCTCCGCCGTGCGCTCCGGCTGACCTTCGCGGTTATCGAGCCGGCCGCTCAGCGCGGTGAGCGCGAACGCGCCGAGCGTGACCGCCGCCGCGATCCACGGCGTATGACCGAGGCCGATGTGCGCGACGATCAGACCGCCGAGCGACGAGCCGCCCGCCACGCCGAGATTGAACGCGGCGATGTTGAAGCCGGCGGCGACGTCGGCCGATTCCGGCGCGAAGCGGCGTGCCTGCTGGACTACGTACACCTGCAGAGCCGGCACATTGCCGAACGCGACCGCGCCCCACGCCAGCATCGTCAGCACTGCGAGCCACCGGTTGTGCACGGTAAACGTGAGCGCGAGCAGCACCGCGGCGAGCAGCAGGAAGATCCGCTTGAGCGCCTTCACCGGACCCACGCGGTCGGCGAGCTTGCCGCCCCACATGTTGCCGGCCGCGACCGACACGCCATAGGCGACCAGCACGATGCTGACCTGCGCGGGCGTGAAGCCGCTGATCTGTTCGAGCAGCGGCGCCATGAACGTGAACGCGATCAGCGAGCCGCCGTAACCGACCGCGGTCATCGCATAGACCAGCACGAGACGCGGCTGCGCGAGCACGCCGAACTGTTTGAGCAAACCGGCCGGACGCGTATGCGCGAGATTGCGCGGCACGAACGCCACTGCGCCGAGAAACGCGATCAGGCCGAACAAGGCGACGATCAGGAACGTCGCGCGCCAGCCGAAGTGCTGACCGATGAAGGTGCCGAGCGGAATGCCCGCGACGAACGCCACCGTCATCCCGCTGAACATCGTCGCGATTGCGCTGGCCGCTTTTTCTTTCGGTACGAGTGTCGTCGCGATGATCGAGCCGACCGAGAAGAACACGCCGTGAGCGAGCCCCGTCAGCACGCGCGCGACGATCAGCGCTTCGTAACTGGGCGCACGCCAGGCAACGAGGTTGCCGATCGTGAAGAGCGCCATCAGCCCCGCGAGCAGCAGTTTGCGCGGCACGCGCCCGGTCAGCGCGGTGAGCAGCGGCGCGCCGACCGCGACGCTGAGCGCATAGAGGCTCACGAGCAGGCCGGCGGACGGCAGGCTGATCGCGAGGTCGGAAGAGATCGTCGGGATCAGTCCGACGATCACGAATTCGGTCGTGCCGATGGCAAAAGCGCTGATGGTGAGCGCGAGTAACGCGAGTGGCATGGTGTCCGATACTGGCTGTGTGGAAGATGGGCGCCAGTGTGGACTGTTTACTTTTGCGGAAAAACTCGTCTATAAACGAATCTGTTTTGATTTCAATTCAACAATGAAAATCACTCTGGATGAACTGCAGGCTTTCGTCAGCGTCGTCGACTCCGGCTCGATCACGGCCGCGGCGGAGCAACTCGGGCTGACCATTTCGGCGACGAGCCGCACGTTGGGAAGGCTGGAACAGAAGCTGAAGACCACGCTGCTGCGCCGTACCACGCGCCGCCTCGAATTGACCGAGGAGGGCCGCGCGTTCCTCGCGGATGCGCGCGCGATCATCGCTTCGGTGGAGGGCGCGGAGGAACAGATGGCCGCGCGGCGCGAACGGCCTTCGGGACGGTTGCGCGTGGACGCGGCGACGCCGTTCATGCTGCACGTGATCGTGCCGCTGGTGCAGGGTTATCGCGAGCGCTACCCGCAGGTGGAGCTGGAACTGAACAGCAACGAAGGGATCATCGATCTGCTGGAGCGGCGTACCGACGTGGCGCTCCGGATCGGCGCGCTGAAGGATTCGACGCTGCACGGCAAGCCGGTGGGGCGCAGCCGCTTGCGGATTCTGGCGAGCCCGGCCTATCTCGAAGCGCATGGGCATCCGCGGCGCGTGGAAGACCTCGCGAAGCATGCGCTGCTCGGTTTCAATCAGCCCGAAGCGCTGAACATCTGGCCGATTCCCGGTCCCGACAAGGAGCCGTATCGGATTGCACCGGCGATCTTCTCGTCGAGCGGCGAGACGCTCAGGCAGCTTGCGCTGGCGGGCGCGGGCATCGTCTGTCTGTCCGACTTCATGACGGCGCGCGATCGCCACGACGGCACGCTCGTGCAGCTGTTTCCGCGTCAGACCCAGGACGCACGGCAGCCGATCAACGCGGTCTACTACCGCAACACCGCGATTTCCGCGCGGATTGCGTCGTTCGTCGACTATCTGATCGAGGCGGTGCGCGGCACGGAGTTCGAGCGGTAGTGCGGGCTACGATTTTCCGTAGCCGCGATTTTCCGTAGATTCGCCGCTCGCTTTATAGGTCACTTCACAGATCACTTCGTTGCGCGCGGCGCGAGTCGTTGCCGTTTCGTTTCCAGTTGCGTGATCGCGCGTTGCAGCGTGCGTTCCGCCGGCCCCAACGCACTCGCAAACCGGCAGCCGATCACATAGCGCACTTCGCCTTTCGCCGTCGTCGTGTGACGCGGCGCGACGATCTCCAGGTCCACCTGCAAGCTACCGAAGATGCCCAGTTGCAATTGCACGCCGCTCAGCACGGTGCCGCGCGCGAGCGTGCCGAAGCGCGCGTCGGCGCTCTTCAGCGCGACGCCGCCGAGCGATACGTCCTGCAACGCGAGCCGGAAAGTGTCGCCGTCCTCGTAGCAGCCGTTCGCCAGATACGGATCGAGCACCGGCGTCTGCACGCGGAAGAACTCGCGGCGTTGCACGTAGTAGAGCAGCGCGGGGAACGATGCCTCGAACGCGGGCCGGCCGTCGAACGAGATCAGTTCGGCGCCGGTACAGGTGAATTCGGTGCGGATACCTTCGGGCAGGCTGCGGAACGTCAGTTGCCGCGCGGCGGGTAGCGCGTGGTTGTCGTCGGCGACGCTGCCCATATCGAACACGAAGCGCGCGTTGCGCGAATCGACCTCGAGTATCTGCGTGACGATCTGGCGGCCGTCGAATTCGACCGTCACGAAGTCCTGTCCGACGATCAGATTGCGCAGGCAGACCGCGATTTGCAGCGGGTGGCGTTGCACGAACTCATCGGCGATGTCGTTGTGGTTGTCGTGAGTCGGCGGGACGACGTCGGCGTCGAGCAGCGGGGCGGCGATCATTCGAATATCCATGCGTGTGGTGGCCCTGGCCTGGCCGGTGTGGGGCGGGGGCGGCATCGCGAGGATGCGTGGCGCCCGGCTTTGTCACCGGTTATTTGCAGGGACCGTGCCAACTGCATGGAAACTTGTTCGCATTTCGCGCGAGGCCGTACGGCGGGCGTTTGCGCGGGGCCGCGCGAAAACGCGGGCGCGCTGAAGCGGCCGCGCGACGCGTTCGCTACGTAACGTGCGCGGCGCTGTTACGGCCACATTCGCGGCCACGTGCATGGCCGCATGCGTGCGATCCGCAACGTCAACGACAACGACAACGACAACGCGAACGACAACGCGAACGACAACGCGAACGACAACGCGAACGACAACGCGAACGACAACGCGAACGACAACGCGAACGTCACCGCGAACGTCACCGCGAACGTCACCGCGAACGTCACCGCGAACGCGGCGGCGCGGTCGACGCGCGCACCACCAGCGTCGGCTCCGACGAAACCCGCATCGGCACATTGTCGGTGCCGCGTCCCGCCTGCCCATACGACGACTCGATCAGCTCGCGCAACAGCTCGACCGCCAGACCGGCGACCTCGACGGTCGGCACCGCGACGGTGGTCAGCGCGGGACGCGACTCGCGCGCGAGTTCGATGTCGGTCACGCCAACCACCGAAAGATCGTCGGGCACGCGCAAACCGAGGTCCGCGGCCGCGTGCATCGCGCCGAGCGCGGGCAGGTCGTTGGTCGCGAAGATCGCGGTCAGTTGCGGGTCGGCTTCGAGCAGCGCGCGCGCCGCGACATAGCCGCCGTGGATCGTATCGACTGCGTGCCGCACGCGGTTCTTCGTGACGCCGGCCGCGCGCAGCGCATCGACGAAACCCTCGTAGCGCGCCGCGTGAATGCCCGACGCCTTGCTGCCGACGACCGCGCCGATCCGTCGATGCCCGAGTTCGAGCAGATGCTTGCCGGCCAGCTCGCCGGCGAGCCGGAAATCGACCGCGACGCACGGCAAACCGGGCGGCTCGTTCGGCCGCTCCCACATACACAGCACGACCGGCGTGCCGCGCGCTTCGGTGGCGTGCAGGTCCACCAGATCGAGGTTCGCGTTGGTCACGAGCACGCCTTCGGACAGCGTGCCGGCGATCTGGTCGAGATACGCGCGGCCGGTGGTCGGATCTTCGTTCGTATTGCAGATGATCACGAAGTGGCCGCTCTTGCGCGCCGCCCGTTCGACCGCGAGCGCGAACTCCGGATAGAACGGGTTGGCGATGCTCGACACCATCAACGCGAGGGTCGGCGCGCGGCCTTCGGCGAGCGCGCGGGCGGCCAGATGCGGCCGGTAGCCGAGTGCTTCGACGGCATCGAGGACCCGCTGGCGGGTCGCCGCGCCGACCCGGCCGCGGTTGCGCAGCACGTTGGAAACCGTGGCCGGCGTGACGCCGGCATGACGCGCGACTTCGTTGAGTGTGGGCATGATGATCAATATTTGGGATGGTTGCCCGGCATTTGCATCGCGGCGCAAGGCGCGGCAACATCTGTCGTCAACAAACATACAAACGATATCGGAGACAGACCAGCGATCGCTTGCGATCGATTTTTTCGGTCTCGCTGATTAAGCGCTTAATCTCCGACTTCGGGCCGATTAAATCACGGAGTCGATGCAAATGGCGAGCATTTCGTTACGAGGCGTGCAGAAGGCGTATGGCGACGGCGCGGCGGTGATCCGCAACGTCGATCTCGACATCGGCGAGAACGAGTTCTGCGTGTTCCTGGGGCCGTCGGGTTGCGGCAAGTCCACGCTGCTGCGGATGATCGCCGGCCTCGAAGACGTGACCGACGGCGACCTGTCGATCGGCGGGCAGATCGTCAACGACGTGCCCGCCGCGCAACGCGGCGTCGCGATGGTGTTCCAGAGCTACGCGCTGTTTCCGCACATGACCGTGTTCGAGAACATGGCGTTCGGCCTGAAGCTCGCGAAAACCCCGAAAGACGAAATCGACCGCAAGGTGCGCGAAGCCGCGCGCATTCTGCAACTCGAAGCGCTGCTGGAGCGCCGGCCGAAAGCGTTGTCGGGCGGCCAGCGCCAGCGCGTCGCGATCGGCCGCGCGATCGTGCGTCAACCCGGCGTGTTCCTGTTCGACGAACCGTTGTCGAATCTCGACGCGACGCTGCGCGGCCAGACGCGGGTCGAGATCGCGCGTCTGCATAAGCAGTTCGCGAAGGCGAGCGTGGTCTACGTGACGCACGATCAGATCGAAGCGATGACGCTCGCCGACAAGATCGTGCTGCTGCACGCTGGTAAGGACACCGAACGCTACGGCAGCATCGCGCAGATCGGCGCGCCGCTCGAGTTGTATCACCGCCCGAAAAGCCGCTTCGTGGCCGGCTTTATCGGCTCGCCGCGAATGAACTTCCTGCCCGGCGAGATTGCCGACATCGATGCGCAAGGCGTGCTGGTGTTGCTCGATCACACCGCCGAAACCGTGCGCGTGCCGGTCAGCGGCGCGGGTTTGCAACGCGCGCAGCCGGTCACGCTCGGCGTGCGTCCCGAACATCTGGAATTCGTCGATACGCCGAACGCCGCAGAGGCCGGCGCTGCGCGCGAAGGCGTGCTCACGCGCACGGTGTCGCTCGTCGAACAGCTCGGCGAACACAGCTACGTTCACCTCGATCAGCCCGGCGGCGGCGCGCTGATCGCGAAGGCGCCGGGCGTCACGCGCCTCGCGCCGGGCGAGCGCGCGAGCCTGCGGGCGCCGGGCGCGGCCTGCCATCTGTTTACCGAAGACGGTTTCGCGGCGGCGTCGCTCGAAACGGTCGAACACTACGCTTGAAGAACCTTGGGGACATAGGATGCGTGTTGGAGTCTGTTATTACCCGGAACACTGGCCGGAATCGATGTGGGAAGACGACGCGCGCCGCATGAAGGCGCTCGGCATCGAACAGGTTCGGATTGCAGAATTTGCGTGGAGCCGGATGGAGCCGACGCCCGGCGAGTACGACTGGGCATGGCTCGATCGCGCAGTCGACGTGCTCGGCGCGGCCGGTTTGAAAGTGGTCATGTGTACGCCGACCGCGACGCCGCCGAAGTGGCTGATCGATCGTCATCCGGAGATCCTGCCGGTCGGCGCCGATGGCCGGCCGCGCGCGTTCGGCTCGCGGCGTCACTACGATTTTTCGTCGCCCGCGTATTTCGAAGCGTCGCAGCGCATCTGCACCGCGGTCGCCGAGCGCTACGGCAAGCATCCGGCGGTCGCGTTCTGGCAGACCGATAACGAATTCGGCTGTCATCACACGGTGGTCAGCTATTCGCAGGCTGCGCTCACGCGTTTTCGCGAGTGGCTGAAGGCGCGTTATCAAACCATCCAGGCGTTGAACGAAGCGTGGGGCACGGTGTTCTGGAGCATGGAGTACCGCAGCTTCGACGAGATCGACGCGCCGGTCGCGACCGTCACCGAAGCGCATCCGTCGCACCGGCTCGACTATCGCCGCTTCGCGTCCGACGAAGTCGCGCGCTACAACCGCATGCAGGTCGAGATCATTCGCGCGCATTCGCCGGGCCGGCCGGTCGCGCACAACTTCATGCAGCTCTTTACCGAGTTCGATCACTACAAGGTCGCGGCCGATCTCGACATCGCGACGTGGGACAGCTATCCGCTCGGCGCGCTCGAAGAGCAATGGTTCGCGCCGGAGATCAAGGCGCGCTGGCTGCGCAGCGGTCATCCGGATTTCGCGTCGTTCAATCACGACGTGTATCGCGGGATGTCGAAGCTGCCGTTCTGGGTGATGGAGCAGCAGCCCGGCCCGGTGAACTGGGCAATGTGGAATCCGGCGCCGTTGCCGGGGATGGTGCGGCTGTGGAGCTGGGAAGCGTTCGCGCACGGCGCGGGCTGCGTGTCGTATTTCCGCTGGCGCCAGGCGCCGTTCGCGCAGGAGCAGATGCACGCGGGGCTGAATACGCCCGATAACCGTCTGGATGTGGGCGGCAATGAAGCGTCGCAAGTGGTCGACGAAATTCGCACGGTGCTCGCCGCGAATGCCGATGCGAACGCGTCGATCCGTTCGAAAGTCGCGCTGGTGTACGACTACGAAGCGAAGTGGCTGTTCGAGATTCATCCGCAGGGCGCGGACTTTCACTATCCGCGGTTCGCGTTCGAGTACTACTCGGCGTTGCGCGCGCTCGGCCTCGACGTCGACGTGGTGCCGGCCGATGCATCGTTCGACGGCTACAGCCTGATCGTCGTGCCGCCGCTGCCGGTCGTGCCGGACGATTTCGGCGCGCGGCTCGCGGCGTCGGGCGCGCAGGTCGTGTTCGGTCCGCGCACCGGTTCGAAGACGCGCGAGCTGCAGATTCCGGCCAACCTGCCGCCGGGTGCGTTGACTTCGGTGCTGCCGGCACGCGTGTGGCGGGTCGAATCGATGCGGCCGAACGTGACCGAAGCGGTCGCTCTCGCGGAAGCGGGTTCCACCGGCGGCCTTGCGCGTCACTGGCGCGATTTCATCGACAGCGATTCGGCCGGCGCGCTCGACGTGCGCGCGCGTTTCGCGGACGGTCATCCCGCGTATGTGCGCGGCGGCGCGTTCCACTATTTCGCCAGCCTGTTCGACGATGCATTGACGGTGCGGCTGTTCGATCGGATCGCGCGGGAAGCGGGCCTCACGACCCGCGCGCTCGGCGACAGCGTGCGGATCAGCCGGCGCGGCGCGCTCACTTATGTGTTCAACTACGGCGCCGATCCGTACACGCTCGATAACGTGGCCGACGACGCGTTCGTGGTCGGTTCGCGCAAGGTGGCGCCGCAAGGCGTTTCGATCTACCGTTCGTGACGCAGGTCCGGCCGCAGCAATTTCCACGCAGTAACGACAACGACGTATATAACCGGGAAATATAGGAGACAGTCAGAATGAAACTGAAACCACGCAAGATTCTGTTGGCGCTCGCGATGGCCGCGGTGGCGGTGGGGAGTTCCGTCGTCAGTACCGCGCAGGCGGGCACGCTCGCGCTGAACATCGCGTACAAGGGCGCGAGCCAGCGCGCGGTCTGGCAGCAGGTGGTCGACGAGTTCAAGAAGGCGCATCCCGGCATCGACGTGAAGGTGTCGTTCATCGACGAAGAAGCGTACAAGGTGCAGTTGCCGGGCTGGCTGTCGACGGTCGCGCCCGACGTCGTCAACTGGCACGACGGCGAACGGATGGCGTATTACGCGCAGCGCGGCCTGTTCGAGGATCTGAGCGGCGACTGGCAGAAGAACGGCTGGAACCAGATGTATGCGTCGACCAAGGAAGCGTCGTCGTATAAGGGCAAGCAGTATGCGGCGCCGACCGTGTACTACTCGTGGGGGATGTTCTATCGCAAGGATCTGTTCGAGAAGGCCGGCATCAAGAGCGAACCGAAAACCTGGGATGAGTTTCTCGACGCCTCGAAGAAGCTGAAAGCCGCCGGCATTACGCCGATCGCGGTGGCGGGGCGCGACGCGTGGACGCTGGCCGGCTGGTTCGACTATCTGAATCTGCGCCTGAACGGCAACGCGTTCCATCAGAAGCTGATGGCCGGTGAGATTCCGTACACCGATCCGCGCGTGAAGAAGGTCTACACGACGTGGAAGCAGCTGATCGACGACGGCTATTTCATCAACAATTCGCTGTCCTACGATCTCGACGCGGTACAGCCGTTCCTGTTCCAGGGCAAGGCCGCGATGATGCTGATGGGTACCTTCATCACGGCGGGTTTCCCGGAGAACGTGCGGCCGCAGATGGGCTACTTCCAGTTCCCGATCATCGATCCGAAGGTGCCGACCGCCGAAGACGGTCCGGTCGAATCGCTGCATATTCCGTCGAAAGCGAAGAACAAGGCCGACGCGCATACCTTCCTCGCGTTCGTCGAAACGCCGGAGATCGGCGCGCAGCTGGCGAAGGGGCTCGGCTCGCTGTCGGCGAACAGCAAGTCGCCGGAACCCGACGATCCGATTTCGAAGATCGGTTTCCAGATCCTGTCGAATACGAAGGGCGGCATCGCGCAGTTCTACGATCGCGACATGACCAAGGAAATGGCCGACGAAGGGATGAAGGGGATGCAGCAGTTCATGTCCGACCCGTCGAAGATCGACGACATCCTCGCGCAGCTCGAACAGACGCGTCAGCGGATCTACAAGAAGTAAGTACTGCGAGAAGTAGTACTGCGCGGCGGCCGCGGCCGCGCGGCCGCTGGCGCTTGCCACGGGTCGTGCGTCGCGGTCGCGGTGATCGCATTGAAACTGATTGTGTATTGGCTTGATCGGATCGGGAGATTGATCGTGTCGTATTCCGTTAGCCGGCAAACTGTCGGCGGTCCTGTAGAACCCGGCGGGCCGAGCCTGCCCGCGCCCGGCGGCGCGCTGCCCGGCTCGTCGAGCGCGCCGCGCCGGCGCGGTCCGACGCCGACCGCGCGGCGCCAGCGGCGCGCCGCGTTCCTGTTTCTCGCGCCGGCCTGCTTCATGGTGGCCGTCTACGTGGTGTGGCCGATCCTCTCGACGATCCGTCTGAGCTTTTTCAACTGGGACGGCATGACCGAGCCGAGCTTTATCGGTCTTGCCAACTACGTGGAACTGTTCCACACGCCGACCTTCTATACAGCGCTCAGGAACAACCTGATCTGGCTGGTGCTGTTTCTGCTCGCGCCGCCGATGGGCCTCGCGGTCGCGCTGTATCTGAACCAGGCGGTGGCCGGCATTCGCATCGTCAAGTCGCTGTTCTTCGCGCCGTTCGTGTTGTCGGGTGTGGTGGTCGGGCTGATCTTCTCGTGGTTCTACGACCCGACTTTCGGCCTGCTCGCGATGATCCTCGGCCACGGCGTGCCGGTGCTCGGCGACCCGCGCTACGCGACGCTCGGCATCGTCTTCGCGGCGCTGTGGCCGCAAACCGCGTACTGCATGATCCTTTATCTCACCGGCCTGACCGCGCTGAATGCGGAGCAGATCGAAGCGGCGCGGATGGAAGGCGCGCGCGGCTGGTCGATGCTGTGGCACGTGATCCTGCCGCAACTGCGGCCCACCACGTTCATGGCGATCGTCGTCACGATCATCGGCGCGTTGCGCAGCTTCGACCTGATTTCGGTGATGACGGGCGGCGGCCCGTTCGAAAGCTCGACCGTGCTGGCTTATTTCATGTACGACCAGGCGATCAAGTACTACCGGATCGGCTATTCGGCCGCGATTGCGGTGGTGCTGTTCGCGATCATGCTGGTGTACATCGTCTATCACCTGCGGCGGATGCTGCGGGCCGAGCAATAAGGAGCCGCTGATGTTTCCGATTCCTATCGATAAATGGAAGCCGGCCACGCGCCGCGTGTACAAACTGACGTTGCCGATCGCGCTGCTGATCTGGCTGCTGCCGATGATCGCGGTACTGGTCACGTCGGTACGCTCGACCGAAGAGTTGAGCGAGGGCAATTACTGGGGCTGGCCGAAGCACTTCGCGATGTTCGACAACTATCGCGAAGCGCTGACCACGTCGCCGATGCTGCATTACTTCTGGAACAGCGTGCTGATCACGGTGCCGGCGGTGGTGGGCTCGATCGCACTCGCGGCGATGGCGGGCTTCGCATTGGCGATCTACAAGTTTCGCGGCAACTCGACGTTGTTCGCGACCTTCGTCGCCGGTAATTTCGTGCCGATCCAGGTGCTGATGATTCCGGTGCGCGATCTGTCGTTGCAACTGGGCCTGTTCAATACGGTGAGCGCGCTGATCCTGTTTCATGTGTCGTTTCAGACCGGCTTTTGCGCGTTGTTCCTGCGTAACTTCATCAAGCAGTTGCCGTTCGAACTGGTCGAGGCGGCGCGCATCGAAGGCGCGAACGAGTGGACCGTGTTCTTCAGGATCGTGCTGCCGCTGATTCGTCCCGCGCTCGCCGCGCTGACGATTCTGGTGTTCACGTTCGTGTGGAACGACTATTTCTGGGCGTTGTGTCTGACGCAAGGCGACGATGCCGCGCCGATTACCGTTGGCGTTGCCGCGTTGAAAGGGCAGTGGACCACCGCGTGGAATCTGGTTTCCGCCGGGTCGATTCTGGCCGCGTTGCCGTCTGTCGCGATGTTCTTCGCGATGCAGAAGCATTTCGTCGCCGGGCTGACGTTTGGCGCGACCAAGGGGTGATGCCGCGAATGCGCGGTGTTGCGTAATGATGCGATGTAGAGAGGGTTGCCCGCGTAAGCGGGCTTTTTTTCGACCGGACCGAATTGCTCTCGGTCGTGGCCGCTTCTTCGTTACCGCTTCTATTAGTGGATATCGGCCGACTCACGGTTGACCCGCTGCATCGCGACACGCAACGCGGCGCGCGCACTATCGAGCGGCTGCCTGCCTTCGCTTGCCGCGCTGGCGAGCGCGGCGGCCGGCGCCATCCACGGATGGGCAAACGCGACGACGGTCGCACCGTTTGCATAAGCGTCGCTCGTGGCCGCGGCGATCGCCTGGTAGCACGCCTGCATCTCGCCGCTTCTGAACGTCGCCCACACTTGCGGCACGTGCACGATTTCCACCGACGCGCGAGCTTCGCTTGCATGCCCGGCGAACAGTTTCCGGTTCGATTCGAGCGCGGCTTCGGCCGCGCATAACACGGCGATCGTTCCGCCGTTCTTCGCGGATTCAGCCGCCGACGCCGCCAACGCGGCATCCGCTCTCACCACCGGCACCGGCGAATCGGTCATCTCCGCAACCACCGGCCCCAGAGTCGCGCAAGTGACGACGACCGCTTCGGCGTCGGCCGCGAGTTCGAGCAGACAGGCGCGCGTTTGCTGTTTGAGTTCGGGCGTGAACGTACCCGCGCGATCGACCGCTTCACGCAAGTCCACCCGCACCGTATGCCGCAACGCGTCGGACGCTACGCCCAATTCGGTCGCGGCGTGTTCGAATACCTGCCTGTTACCGTCGATCGTGTGCAGAAAGGCAATGCGCATGGCTGTCAGTTCCGGTGAAGTTGAAGGAGTCGGTTGGTGGTCCGATTCATTGCGTCGAGCCGGCATTGTTCCGATCTCGCTCCGCCTTAACAAGGCAACTTCTCCTACCGGTATCACGGCTACCCGCCTGGGCCCGCAAATAAAAACCGGCCTTCCCGGTAAAGGGAAGGCCGGCAAATTACCGGGCGACAACGCCAGTCGTCAGGCCGGATCGGCGTACTTCAGCGTCCACGAGAACGTGCGGTTCGCGCCGCCCGACAGCGCGAACGGACTCGTCGTACACGCGAAATCGCCATGCAGCTGACCGATCGGCGTGGTCGACAGCGGGTTCGTGACGCCGTTCACGGTATCGAATTGCGACAGCGCGCAAGTGTCGAAACCGGTCGTCGCGTAACTGGTCGCCGGACTATTCGTGTAGTTCACCGACACGCCGTCGCTATTGGCCTTGCTGTTCTGGAAGTCCGCGAACGACGTGTAGTCCGTTTCGACCGCCAGATTGCCCGTCAACGTGGCCGAGCTCAGCGTATCGGTGCGCGTCATCGTGCCGTGGCTGAACGTCATCACCGTATGCACCTGCAGATCGAGGTCGGTCGTGTAGGCGGCGTTCTTCGTCGCTTGACGGAACTTGGCGGTGTCGAACGTGACGACGACCTGACCATTGCTTTCCTGCACGTTCAGGTTCTTGTAATACGTGACCGGAATATAGGTCTTGCCGCTATACGTGACCTGCGGAATCAGCAGCGCGTACGCGAGGTCGGTCGTGCCATAGGCGAGATTGTCCGAAGCCGGCGCCGGGTAGTACGGCGTGAACGAGTTGTAGTCGGGCGCCTGGCTCAGGTTCAGGTTGATCACGCGCTGGCCGTCGCGCACCGTGATCAGCGCCGCGCTATACGGATGCGCGGTGTCGGTCGGCTGGTTGTACCAGGTCAGCGTGTAATGCGGCTTGGTGTCGAGATAGGCCTGCATCTCGGCATCGGACAGCGGCGCCTTGCCGTTGAAACCGAGCTTGTCCCACCACGCGTTCACATACATGTACTGGTGCAGCAGGCTGAAGTTCTCGCCCATCACCCGCGGTTTGCCGCGATACGTGTCGGTGCCGCGGCCCTTGACCCACATGTTCACCGACGGCGTCGGCAGCGTCGGGTCGTACCAGAAGTTGCTGAAGCGCAGCGCCGATTTGTAGATGTACGTATAGGCAACCTTCATTTCCTGATCGGTCAGCACGCCGGCATTGGCGGCCGCGGTCAGTACTTCCATGAAGGCCGAGTCGCCGTACGGGCCGATCGAGCGGCCGTAGTTGAAGCCTTGGCCGTTGGTGTTCAGCTGCGGCAGAATCAGATCGACCGATTTGCGCAGATACGATTTGAGCTCCGGCGTGAGGTTCGCCTGATTGCCCATTTCCAGCGTGCGTTCGGTCACTTCGCCGATCAGCAGCGTGCTGTAGCGGTCGTAGCGCGCCTGATCGTAATAGGTCGTGTGCGTGTTCGACGCTTCGTCCGAGAAGCCGCCGGTCGAATCGTTGCGGATGTGCTTGGTGAGCGTATAGAGCAGCGCGTCGCGCGCGTTCATCGTCGCGACGCTCGCGTCGGCGGTCGACGAGAACGTCGGGTTGCTCCAGCCGAGCTTCTGGCGCAGGCCGGCAATCCCGTACGACACCGCGTAGTAGTTCTGCGCGGTATTGAGCGACGCGACGTCGATCGACGTGCCCGCGGTCGGGCAGGTGTTGGTTTTGCCGCTCGCGTCGGCGCCGAACATATCGCAGAAGGTCAGGCGGGTTTGCAGCGTGCTCAGCATCGCGTCGCTGAACACCTCGTTCAGCATCCCGTGCGCCTGGAAGTTGTTCAGCGCGACCAGATAGTAGTACTCGCCCCAGGACGTATTCGCGTACGTGTAGTTGGCGCCGCTCGACTGCATCATCGCGGTCGTGATCTTCTGATAGGTGGCCAGATAATCCGCGTAGGCCGGATCACCTTTCGTTTTCATATCGATCAGGATCCACGACAGACCGAGTGCGAGCTTGCCGGGCAGGAATTTGTCGCCGGTGTTCGTATCGAGCACGTGGACCGGATTGCCGTCGCCGAGATCCATCACGACCTGAGTGAAATCCGGCGATTTGCGGATCAGGTCGAACAGCGCTCGCATTTGCCCCATCATCGTGATCGGAATGCCGGCCTCTGCCGGCACGCTGGTGTCGGCCGCGCCGTAGACGACCCCGTGCAGCGAAATGGCGCCGTTTTTCGACGGATCGGACGCAGCAGGCGGCATGCTGGACGAGGGCGGGTTCGTCGTCGCGGACGGAGCGTCGTCGTGGGTGCTGCCGCCGCAGCCGCTGAGCAGCAGCGCGGTGGCCGCGCTAAGGGCAAATGCAAGCGTAGTTTTTTTCGGTGAAAGCATTTTGTCTCCAGATTTATTGATTAATGCCGTGGTGATTGAATTTCTGGTTTTTGGCGATTTTTATTCGGCTCCTTTTTAATAATCTCCGTTAGCTGCTGGGGTGCTCTGGTTAATGTTTATTCTCAAAACATCAGTCATCTGATGACTTAAAATAAAATAAGCAAAACGATACCGCTGCGGCGGGCCTGTTCGACCCCGCCGCATCTATCGAATCTGGTATGAAACCCAGTATTCCTGGGCCTCTCCAGGTAGTAAGCGTCGCTGCGACGCAACATCGCAATTACGCGAACTTCACCTCGCAAAAGATTATGTAAGTCGTAGGAGATCATATCTCAAACGGAATTGCAAGCAGCGTCAAAAACGCCAGGGGCGACGGTGTGGGCGGCTAATAGGCGAGGGCGAGGCTTCAAAAGACGTTCTTGAGCGCTTTCAGAGTTAATGATTTTCGGACCGGTTCTGATCGTAAATATCCAGTCGATTTTTGGCTGAAAATTAGTTAGGGTGACGAATCATTGAGGACGGTGCCGAGCGCGGCGTTGCTTTCGTCCTGATAGCGGCTGGATTCGAAATCGATTACACGGTGGGCGTTTTTCAGCCGGCGGAAGGTGGAGGTTAAACGTTTTCCTTGATCGTGCGGACGTGCGAGCTCCGCGAAAAATTATCTAGGATTCCTCCTTATCGGGGCCGTCGAGCGCAGCGTGCGCCGGCCCGCCTCCCGGGTCCGCCGCCGTTCGGCTAAGATACGGCCCGCCATGCATTTTTTAGAACAGAAGGAGTGGTTTCAATGATCCAACCGAGCAACGTTTTCAAGGAAAATCTCGCCCAGATGCCGGCGATCGACGGCATCGCGCGCATCGATCTGGTCGACGGCGCGGGCGCCGTGGTCGCCGGCATCGAGAACAAGCCGGGCAAGCAGGGCTCGCTCGCGGTGTACAACTACCTGCACGGCGCGTTCGGCACGCTGGACGCGAAGGCCGCCGAACACGGCCTCGCGCTGTTCGCCGAGCATACGGCCGACGCGCGCACCCGCCCGGGCGCGCACCCGAACGTCGACATCCTGCTCGCGATCGCCGCGGGCGGCGCGCCGCTGCGCATCGACGTCGTGCCGGCTGTCTAAGGCCTGCCGTAGCGCTTTTCCTGTCGGCAGGTTAGACGTTTTCCCGCCACCGCGACCCCGCCTACGCCCAGCGGGCTGGGTCGCGGCCTCGCTGACCCGTTTCCGGTAAAAAATCCCTGTTGTTTCAAAGACATCGGATTGGCTTCGGATTTGGCTTCTATTCGACGAATTGAAAAGCCGGCGGCCGGCGCACACTGATTTCGTGCCATCGCGCCTTTCCGCCAGGAGCTTCAGATGTCTTCCCGCCACGACAAATCCCGCCCCTTCGACGCCGACCTGCCGGATCACGCCGGTGCGGACTGGGATTGCCCGTCGTCGCCGGGTCCGGGCGCCGACGCGATGCGCGAGCTGCAATGCGGCTCGGAAGCGATCCTGCGCCTCGCAACCGACACGCATGCGGCCGTTGCGCGCAGCGACGCGGCCGGTGCGGAAGCCGCGCGCCAGGCACTGGAAAAGCAGTTGTCGCTGACCACCAATCTGATCGACCAGCTGCTGTTCGGAGCACCCGAGCGCTCCACGCTGCATTGACCCACTACGCGGCGACCACCCGCATTCACCTGTATCCCGACGTTTCCGGAAACTGACATGAGCACCTTGACGGTCATTCTTTGCATCTGGGCGATGCTCGCGCTGTGCGCGGTCCTGTTCATCCGCGGCGCCAGTTCGCGTGTCGAGCGCGAGATTGCGCAGCCGAAAGCCCGTCCGTCGCGCTATTCGATCGCCGAGTAACGGCGCGGGAGCCGCGGGGTAACATGAGGTTCGCCGGCGCTCGCCGGCGGCACCGACGATGTTCCCACCGGAGGTTCTCGTATGGACACACATTCGATTCTCGGCATGCTCCATGCCGAAGAGGCTTTGCTGGTTTCCATCGTGCGGTCGCTGCCGGCGGACCTCAAACGCAGCATCGCCAACGACTTCCACGAGCAGGCGCTGCTCGCCGAAACCTCGCATCTGGACCCGACCACCGACCGCGAAGCCAGCGACGCGTTCAAGACCCACGTCCGGCGTCTGTCGAACATGCTCGCTTCGTTGTCTTAACTAAAACGCGTGCCGCGCGGGCGATACTGCACCGAGCCCCTGCGGCAACCGGCCCCACGCTCCAACGCGTTTATTAGGGGCAGCTTAAGTCTGACTTAAGAAAGCGCCCCTAGGCTTCCCCCAGCCTCATGCAGCGTTTCATGCATTGTCTGGAAACGCTGACTCAACGAAACCACCTCGTCGTGCGTGCCTTGCGTGCATGCGGCGGTCGACGCTGTCGTTAATCAATGCCTCTATCTGTAGCTCGCTTCCTGCCGGGGCGTGCCAGCAAGGTCATTGCTGTGTGTGCAATGAGCTCGGTGTGCGCGGCTTATCTGGTCTCTCATCAACGCGCGTGGCGCGACGAAGAACCCGACGTATCGCTGGTCAGCAAGGACTCGACGCGGTTCGGCGCGCGCGCGCCGAATCCGGCCGCGGCGCCCGCTGGCGCGACACCCACCGCGCCTGCCGCGCCGGCACCGGCCGCGCCGCAACCGCCGCCATTCACCGTCAGGACGGCGCCGATCGAGCGCACCTTCGCGGCGGCCGCGAAGAGCATGGGCGTCGACGCGGGCACGACCGCGATTCTGTCGCGCGCGTTTCACGACGAACTCGATCTGTCGCGCGACCTCAAACCCGGCGACCGCGTCAGCGCGGTTTTCGATAACGCCGCCAATTCCGCTAGTCCCGCTAATCCCGCCGATTCCACCAGCAAGGGTAACGACCACGCGGCCGCCCGTGAGCCGCTCGCGGTACGCATCGTGCGCGGCGCGCAGACCCATGACGTGTTCCTCCACAAGGACCTGAGCGGCAAGCCGTTTTACTACTCGAAAGAGGGCGTGAGCGCCGGTCCTGTGTTCGAACGCTATCCGCTCAACTTCACCCGCGTCTCGTCGGAGTTTTCGTTGCGCCGCCTCGATCCGGTCGTGTATCGCTGGCAGAGTCATGACGGCGTCGATCTGGCCGCGCCCACCGGCACTCCGGTACGCGCGACCGCGCGCGGCGTGATCCGCTTTCTCGGCCATCAGACCGGCTACGGCAACGTGGTGAAGATCCAGAACCCCGCGCCGTATTCAACGACGTTCGCGCACCTGTCCCGTTTCGCGAAAGGTCTGCACAACGGCAGCCACGTGAAGCGTAACGAGGTGATCGGCTATGTCGGCGAGACCGGCTGGGCAACCGGCCCGCATCTGCATTACGAGGTTCACGTGAACAACGTGCCGCGCGATCCGCTGAAGGTCGATCTGCCGCAGAAAACCACGCTGAATGCCGATCAGTTGAAGCACTTCGAAGCGCGCGTCGCGCAATTGACCTCGTTGCTGTGAGCGTTTGCCGTCTCAGCCTTGCGACATCCCGGTCCGCCCAAGGTAAGTGCTGCCAGCTTCGATAACGCACCGGCAATTCTGACCGGTGCGACTCGCAAACCTTTGCCTGCCAGCCTACGCTCGGGTTTTCCCGCGCGCGTCGAAACGATGCTGGCGACGCCGCGCGCGAGTGTTGCCGCGTCGCGAGGCGTCTCAATTCCGATGCATCGCCTGCGCTTGAGCCCACGCAGCGCCTCGTTCATCGACATCGATCCTTGCCAGGCAAGGCTTTGACCCGTGATGGCATAGCCGTTGCAATAACGGGCTCACAAGAACTACAGCTTGCGGCCGGACACAGAAGCAGTGAATAAATGCCGACAGCAGCAGGCGTCTTCGTGATTCGCGCTCGGGGAGGAAACGCGTGTTACGAGGTGCGGCGGGGCCAACACAAAACGGCTGTCGATAAAAACGGCGACGCGAGCGGGCGATACGGCAGCAGGTATCGGCCACTCGCGATCGCGACGGCGTAAAACGATGACCTCGCCGATTTTTTTCGTCCTTCGGACGACGCTGAATTCGTCGTGCGTTCGCGTTGCGAAGCGCCGGCAAGGGCGAGCGAGGGCGAGTGAGAGCGGTCGATTCGGCACCCGCTGCCGCGGGTCCGCTGCGCCGCGCTCCCGCATAACCGCTGCTTGCGCGGCGGCCGGCAGACTGCGAAGATCACGCTAACGCTGCTGCCGTTCCCGACTCTCCGCTGTTCCTGACATGCATGCTCTTTCGAGCGATGCGGCTCGACGCCACTCGCGGGCGTTCGCGTCGTGTCGCGCGGGCCGGCCCGCGAATGCGTGCGCAGGAGCGCACTACGCGGCATGCATGCGCCGTCCGGGGAATTCCAATGTTTGCGTCGAGCCAGTTTTCCGCCTTGCTGCACCACGCGAGCCTGTGGCTACAGGCCTATGCGCTCGTGCTGGTGATGATGGGTCTCGGCGCGTTGCTCGAACGTCGCTGGCCCGCCACCTTGCTGCAATCGCGCAAGGGGCAGCGGCTGAACATGGCGTATGCGGGCTTCTATATCGCGCTCGTCGAAGCGGTCAAACCGCTGACCGCGGCGGCCAGCGTCGCGATCGTGAATGCGTCCGGCGGCGGCATGGTGCCGCTGGTGTCGCGCGGATGGGGCGCGCTCGCGTCGTTCGTGATCGTGCTGGTGACGATCGATTTCCTCGAATACGCGTTTCATCGTTTGCAGCACACTTGGCCGCTGCTGTGGAAGCTGCATTCGCTGCACCATAGCGCGGTGGATTTCAACGTGACGATCACGTTGCGGCATCACTGGCTCGAAGTGCTGATCAAGGGCTGCCTGCTTTATCCGATCGTCGGTGTGCTGTTCAAGGTCGAGCCGTGGATCGTCGGCGCAACGTCGTTCGTGTTCATGTTCGGCAATTACTTCGCTCACCTGAATCTGCGCGTGGACCTCGGCCGCTACGTCACATGGGTGAACAATCCGCAGTATCACCGTCTGCATCACTCGATTCGCGCCGAGCATTTCAATCACAACTTCACGCAGTTGCTGCCGCTGTGGGATCACGTGTTCGGCACGCGCTGGGTGCCCGCGAAGCACGAGTGGCCCGCCACCGGTCTCGACGACGGTACGCAGCCGCGCTCGCTGCTCGGCGCGTTCAGCTGGCCGTTGGGACAGCACGCGGTAAGCGCGGCGGCGCCCGTTCATAAGCCGGTCGCGGTTGCCGCTCATGAACCGGTGGCGGCGCCGGCTCATGCATCGATTGCGATGCCGGCTCGAAAACCGGTAGTTGTACTGGAGAAGGGAGAGAAGTAACGCGCGGGCTACGCCGGCTGGGTGCCGCGTACCGCGTTGCCGCCCAGCAGCGACACGATCAGTGTCGCGATCACGAGCACGCACAACGCGACGCGCAAGCCGAGCAGACCGGCGCCGAAGCCGATCAGCGGCGGCCCAATCAGAAAACCCGCATAACCGGCCGTCGCCGCCATCGACACCCCGACCGCGGGCGTCGCGCTGGTGCGGCCCGCCGCGCTGAAAATCACCGGCACGATGTTCGCGAGGCCCAGGCCGACCAGTGCGAAGCCGATGCACGCGGTCAGCACCGTCGGCAGACTCAGCACGAGTGCGAGTCCGGCCAGCGCGAGCACGCCGCCGAGCGCGACGACCCGGCTCGAACCGAAGCGCCGCACGGATGCATCGCCAGCGAAGCGGCAGGCCGCCATCGAAAACGCAAATGCCGAGTAGCCGATCGCGGCGACGCTGGCCTGCTGGTTCAAGGTGGAACGCAGATACACCGCGCTCCAGTCGGCGATCGCGCCTTCCACCAGCATGCAGAGAAACGCGAGCATCGCGAGTTTCATCACGCCGCTGTCGGGCCACGCGAAGCCGCTCGACGCGGCCGCCGCGCGCGGACCGATGTCGCGCAGCGCCAGCACGGCGGCCGCCATGATCAGGACAGCGATGAAAATATCCGGCGCGAGCAGGCCGCCCACGACCCCCACGCCGCTTTTCTGCAGCAGCGCGCCGGTGGCCGCGCCGAGCAGGCCGCCGGCACTCCAGGCCGCATGAAACGACGACATGATCGGCGCGTGCCAGCGCGCTTCGAGCGCGCTCGCATGGCCGTTCATCGATACATCGAGCGCGCCGTTCGACGCGCCGAGCACGAACAGCACGCCGCACAGCGTGACCATGCCGGGCGCGAGCGCGGGCAACGGCAACGCGATCGCAAAGGCCACGCCGAGCAGCGCGGTCGCGCGGCCGCTGCCGAAGCGCGGCGCGAGTCGTCCCGCGAGCGGCATCGCGACGATCGCGCCGAGAGCGAAACAGAACAGCGCGAGACCCAGCGACGCGTCGCTGAGCGCGAGGCTTTCCTTGATGCGCGGGACTTCGACCGCCCACGCGCCGATGCCGAAACCGTTCGCGAGAAATACGCCGAGCGTCGCGATGCGCTCCTTGACGAGTGCGTTCATTGGGCCGCCACCAGTACGTTGCCGCAGACGTTTTGCAGGCTCGCGATTCGCGCGGCCGGCACGTCGGCTTCGATACACAGATAGTCGACCACGCTCGCCGCCGCCACTGTGAACGGCGCGGCCGTCAGCAGTTTTTCCGAGGTCAGAGCGATCGCGAGCTGGCCGCTTGCCTTGACCATCGCACGCTTCAGTTCGGCGTCCTCAGCGTCGAATGCGGCGACGCCTTCGGCGGGATCGAATGCGCAGGCGCCGAGAAAACACAGGTCGGCGCGGATCTGCTGGATTTGCAGCAGCGCGGTCGCGCCGAGCGAGCCGGCCGCGCCGCGCGCAAGGCGGCCGCCGATCAGGATCACTTCGAAGCCGGGCCGGTTCAGCAGACGCGCGCCGGCTTCCGGCGAATTCGTGACGACGGTCAGTTCCGCGTCGTCGGGCAGTGCGTCGGCGATCGCGACGTTGGTCGAGCCGGCGTCGAGCAGCACGATCTGCTTCGGACGCACGATCGATACCGCCGTGGCGGCCAGCCGTGCCTTGCGGTCGACCGCTTCGTGCATGCGCACCGCCGCCGGTTTGTCGGCCGGCGACAGCAGCAGCGCGCCGCCATATACACGCTTGCACAGCCCCTGGTCGGCGAGTTCGCGCAGGTGGCGGCGCACGGTGTGCTCCGAGGTCTGCAGTTCGGCGGCGAGTTCGGCCGCCAGCACCCGGCCGTGCGTGCGCAGCCGCTCCAGAATCAACGCCTCGCGCTGTTCGGG
Organism: Burkholderia sp. SRS-W-2-2016; assembly: GCF_001931485.1. Lineage (GTDB taxonomy): Bacteria > Pseudomonadota > Gammaproteobacteria > Burkholderiales > Burkholderiaceae > Paraburkholderia. The sequence goes on from NZ_MSDV01000019.1 coordinate 376,784, forward strand.
CAACAGCCCGTTTATCGCTTCCTGCAGAGTTCGCTGCATCGCTGTGCCTCGCTGTCTGGGGATGAATCGATCATAAACGAGCATAAAGTATCGTAAACGATCAAAACTGGCAAGCGATGTCGGATGGCGGTGCGCCAAGCCCCTTGGAGGCCGGCAGCGCGCGGAAGGCGTCGCAAAATCAGCCGGCGCCCGTTCCCGCGCGTCGCGCCGCCCGCCCAAAAACCAGCCAGTCGAGCAGCCAAACCACCACCAGCGTCACCCCCATCAGCGGAAACACGATACCGAGCAGCACGAGGCCGGCTTTCCAGCCGCGCATCGGCGGCGCGCCGCGTTCGCGCGACGGCGCGCCGAGCGCGCGTTGCGGCCGGCGCTTCCACCACATCACGAAGCCGGTCACCGCGAGCGCGGCGAGGCCGAGCGAAATCAGCGCGCACAGCAGCTGGTTCGCGACGCCGAAATAGCGGCCCATATGCAACGACGTGCCGTACGACACCGCCTTGGCGATCGCGCCATAGTTGCCGTAGCGGATGTCCTTCAGAATCGCGCCGCTGTACTGATCGATGTAGAGCGTGCGTTCATCCTTCGGATTACCAGGGAAATACGAAATCGTATAGACGCCGGTGCTGGAGTTCGGCAGCACGATGTTGTAGCCGTCGGTGATGCCGAGCGACGCGGCGAGCGTGACGATCTGCGCGAGCGATAACGGCGTGGGTGCGTCCGCTTCGGTCGTAGCCGGCAGGTCGGAAGAGGGCACGCGCGAATTGCTGGCGGCCCACGGCTTGAGCGGCAACGGCAGATCGTCCATCACCATGCCGGGCATCGAATCCATATCGGCGTGACCAGCATGAGCGGCATGCGCATCGTGGCTGGCGTCGGCGGTCGCCGAACCGGACTGCTCCGCAGCGCCGGTAGGCGCAGAGTGACCGGCGTGCTCCGAGCCCGAACCCGAGCCCGAGCCCGGCAAAACCGAACGCAACGGCAACCCGCCCCACGCCCCCTCCGGCGCGCCGAGCTTCGTCGCGGTCGCGAACGCCTTGAACTGCTGGCCCCACGATCCGGTCCACGGCAGTCCGCTCAGCACGAACGCGAGCGCGCCGAGCGCGAGCCAGATGCCGAGCACCGCATGCACGCTTTTCCACAGCGGCCGTCCTTGCAACGCGAAGCGCGGCACCAGCGCGCCGCGCACGCTGGCTTTGCCGCGCGGCCACCACAGCGCGATGCCGGTGCCGAGCATCACGAGGGTCCAGCAGGCGGCCAGTTCCATCAGCAATTCGCCGGGTTTGCCGAGCAGCAGCTTGCGATGCAGCATCCGCACCACCTGCATGAAGCGACGCTCGACGCTCAGCGTGCCCAGCACCTCGCCGGTATACGGATTCAGATAAACGCTTTGCCGCGTGCCGTCAGCGAGACGAAACACGAATTCCGCGCTGCGGCGCGGATCGCTGCCGATCACCGCGGTGGTCGCGGCCGCGTCGGCCGGCATCGCCGAACGCGCCTTCGCGAGCAGCGCGTTGTGCGGAAGCATGCGCACCGCCTGCGGCGCGACGACCATCTTCTGGCGATACAGCAGCGGTTCGAGCTGCGGCTGGAAGCAGTACAGCGTGCCGGTGATCGCCAGTACTAGCAGAAACGGCATCACGAACAGGCCCGCGTAAAAGTGCCAGCGCCACAGTGTTCGATAGCCGGGATGGACCGCGCTGGTAGCGGTGCGGGCTGTCGTCGTGTGGTCGGCGCGCGAGCGTTCGGTGGTCGGAGTCGTGGACATGAGATTCTCGTCGGACAGAAAAGCGCGCATCGGTCGATGCGCGCGAATCGATTTACAGCCTGGCTGCTATGCGGTTTGATGCGCGGCTAGATGCGCAGCTTCGCTTCCAGATAGAACGTGCGGCCCGGATACGGGTGATAAACGAAGTAACGCGCATCGAACAGGTTGTCGACACCGACGCCGATCTCGCTGAGCCTGGTCGGCTTGAACGTGAACTTCGCATCGGCCACGGTATAGCTGCTGGTGCCGCCGAATACGTTCGGATTGGTGTCGGTATTGGTGAGCGTGTTGTACTGGCGGCCCGAATAACGCGCCGCGAGCGTCAGCGCCGCGCGTGCGTCGAAGTGATAGGTCGCGGCGACGTTCACGCGCCACAGCGGAATCCGGTAGAAGTACTTGCCGACCGAGGCCGGGTTCTGCGCATTCTCGAGAATCTTCGACTGCGTGTACGCGACGTTCGCGATCAGATCGAGACCGCGCACGAACACGTCTTCGCCGGAATAACTGGTTTCGACGCCGCGCGAGCGAACCTTGCCGATGTTCTGGAAGTTCGTCACGTTCGGAATTACGGTCGTATCGGTCTGACTGAAGATCGTGTTCTTCACGTCGTCCTGAAACAGCGAGAAGCGGAATATCCCATTCCAGTGCGCCCATTCGGCGGTGAGTTCTTTCGACAGCGCGTTTTCGGGTTGCAGATTCGGATTGTTGTTGACGATCGCGAAGCCGTTGATTTGCCCCTGGAACAGCTCGCCGACCGTCGGAAAACGGTAAGCACGCCCAATCGATGCGCGCAAGGTCAGATCCTCGCTGACGTCGAACGACAGCGACGCTTTCGGCGAGAAGTGCTGCTGGCTCACGTCGCTGTACGGCAGCGTCGTGCCGGGCAGCGACTGCGCGCCGTCGTACGCCTGCCAGTCTTCATAGCGCACGCCGTACACCAGTTTCCAGCGCGGCAGGAAGCGCCATGCGTCCTGCGCGTAGAGCGCCTGGGTCTGGGTCTTGCCGGCGAAGCCGTTGGCAAACGCGTTGGCGGCGCCGTCGCGCCAGTTCAGCGTGGTGTAGCTGCGGTTGTCGACGAAATAGTTGTCGTAGTGATAGCCGAAGCTCAGCGCGTGATTGGCGAGGCCGGCCTCGTTGTTCGCCGGTGTATACGTGCTGCGCAGATCGAGTGTTTTCCAGCCGGTGCCGTCGCCGAACAGCGCGGTGCCGGGACCATTGTCCGGGCCACCCGCATTCGCGGTGCGCGCGACGCTGTTGCTGACGTCGTAATACGACGCGATCGCTTCGGCGTTCCAGCCGGTCGCGTAGCGCGTTTTCAGCGCCAGCCCGTACAGCCAGTTCTCGCTGTAGCCGCGGCTCGGCGCCATCGCGGCAGCCGGAATCGTGTAGTGATAGCCGTCGATCGATACATTGCCGCTATACACCGGATTGCCGTCGGCATCGCGCAGGAACGTCGAGGTTGCGCTGTTGTAGGTCTGATGCCAGTAGCCGAGCGTGAACGCGCCTTGCAGCGTCGGCGTGAAGTCGTACTGCATCTTCAGCTTGAGCTGGTCCTGCACCGTATGTTCGATGCCTTCTCCGTTCACGCCGAGCACGGCGGTCGGCGTATTGGTCTGGTTGTTGTAGAAGTACGCGCCGCTGACCGGTGTGTCGCCGGCCTTCGCCGGCGTATTCGATTTCGCCAGCGTCGCGAATTGCAGCGGCTGACTGGTGGTGTCCAGATGATTGACGCCGAGCCGCCAGGAGAACTTGCCGATCTTGTCGCCGATCGACGCGCTCGCCGAGGCGCCGTTGAAATTGCGGTTCACGCCGAACAGGCTGAAGTGCTGGGTGAAGCCCTTGACGTCGGCATTCGCTTCGAACTGCGTCGGCATGCGCGTGCTGATCAGCACCGTCGCGCCGAGCGAATTGCCGGGATAGAGCGCGGAAAACGGCCCATAGATCACGTCGACCTGCTGGATTTCCTCGGGCGACACCATCGACCAGCGCGGCGGAAACGCGTAGTTATTGCCGAGCAGATTGCTCAACAGCAAGCCGTCCGCATACACGAGGCCGCGCGCGCTTTGCGTATTGCTGGTGCCGCGCACCGCGATGATCGAATTCAGATCGCCGATAAAACGCTTGCGTACCGCGAGATTCGGCATGTACTTCAGCACGTCTTCGGTATTGACGACGTTCCAACGCGAGAACTGTTCGCGCGTGACGGTCTCGACGGAGGCCGGCAGATTCGGATCGAGCGTGCGCGGCGCGGCGGTGGCGGACGCGCTCGCGTTGACGCTGACGGCCGGCAGCGTGGTGTCGGTTTGGGCGTCGTCGGCGTGCGCGTGAGTGGCGGCGAGCATCGGCACGAGGGCCGGCAGCAGCGCCGACACCGGCGCGCTCCAGCGCGATGGGCGCCGTAGCTTCGGCGCGTGAGAAGAGGAACAAGTGGAACGGCCGGCGTCGCGATGGACGTGCAGCGGCAGCCTTCGCGGAGCGAAGTTGAACATGGGTGTTTCCTTGATGCATTGAACAGGCGATCGCAGGCTTCGTCGACGGTAGCGACGAAAACGCGATCAGGACTGGCAGAGCTCAGGAAACGACAGGCGGGGCGCGCGGGCGTCCCGACGGGAACGCGCCGAGCGGCGTGAAGCGGGTGGACAGCGTGGGCGGCACGGTGCCGGTCAGCGGCAGCGCGGCGGGCGGCGCGATGGCGGCGAACGTCGGCATGGCGACGTGATGCTGGAGCAGATTGCAGTAGCCGCAAGCGCCGAATGCATCGTCGTGGCTCAGATGCACGGGCGCGGGATTCGTGGGGGTAGTGACGCTGGCGAGGGTCGCGCTGTTTGCGTCGAGCGCGCCGGCCGGATGATGCGTCGAGCAGAGCGGCGCAAGCAACGCCTGTGCGCGACTTGCTTCGAGCAACTGACTAACGAGCGGCGCGCACACGACCAGCCACATGGCGACGAGGCCAAGCCAGGCAGTCAGGCGGTTGCGGGAGCGTGCAGTCATGATGGTCGAAAGAGAGACGGGGGCGATTCTAGCATCGCCGCGCGCTGACGTCTGCGTGGCCGGCACTACGTCCGCATGACCTGGATGTGATACAGCCCCCACGGCGACAGTTCGAAGCGATCCTTCAGCGGCTTTGCCGCGAGTTCCGGAATACGGTCCGCGTCGAAGATCGCCCATAACGGTCCGAGGCCGCCGAGCGGCAGCGGCTTGCCGTCCATCTGCGTCGCGACGATGAAGCGATAGCCGCGGATTTTGTCGAGCGTCGCCATTACCGCGTAGCCGTCGACCGCGTGCATCACGATCTGCGTACTGTCGCCAGTGGGGGCGCCGGCATGTGCGAGCACGTCGGTGAGCAGCGGACCGCTGAATTTGTGCGGATGTGCATCGTATTCGATCGTCGGCTCGATCGTGACGGTTTTCATGCCGGCGAGCAGCGGCAGATCGATTCCATAGGCTTCGGAGAATTTGATCTGGTGCCTGGCCATCAACTGGTCGAAGGATGGATTGAGCGCGCCGCGATTGCTGCGCGCGATCGCGCCGGAGATAGTGAGGATAACTGGGGAAGGGGCGCACGTTGTGGCGTGCTCATGTTCGCGCTTTGCGGCAAAGGCGGGCGAGGCCGCCGCGCCCAGTGCCGCTGCGCGGGTCAGGAACTGGCGTTTGTTCATTGTGTTTTTCTCCCGGTGGCGTCGTTGGTGGCGCGGGCTGGAACTCTCGCTCGCGCGCTTCTTATTGTCGAAGAATTGCCGCTTCGCGTGATACCGCTACGCATTATTTAACTGCGATCCGCTATTGCGTTCGTGCATGCGATTCAGATTGAAGCTGGCATGTTTTTGCGGATCTTCGCAGATTGATGACGAAGCGAGAGATCGCGCAACGGGCAACGACAAGAGAAACGCCGCGCGACCGATAAGCAGATCCGATAGCTTTACAAAGCCTTTCCATTGCCGCGTGCGCGAGTTCCGCTTTTACAATAAGCGCGGCGAGCCTTTACAAAGCAACGCAGCGCAGTGCAACCCGGAGACAACACGATGCCACACACGACCACCCCCGGTTCATCGACACACGAGGCACAGCAATGAGCGAACTCACGCGGATTGCGTTGATCGGTTTCGGCGAAGCCGGCGGCCTCCTCGGCGCGGGACTCGCCGCGCAGCGCGTGCAGGTCGCGATGTTCGATCTGCGACGCGACGTGTTGCGCGAGAAGGCGAACGCGGCAGGCGTGCGGGTCGCCGACACGTTGCAAAGCGCGCTCGAGCACGCACAGCTCGTGATCTCCGCGGTGCCCGCCGATGCCGATTTCGAAGTCGCGCAGGCCGCCGCGCGCCACCTGCAGCCGCAGCAGATCTATCTCGACATCAATTCGGTTTCGCCTGCCACCAAGCAGCACGCGCAGGCATGCATCGAAGCGGCCGGTGCTCAGTACGTCGAAGCAGCGGTGATGGCGCCGGTGCCGCCATACGGTCTCGCGGTGCCGATGCTGCTCGGCGGCGCGAGTGCCGCGCACCTCGCGCCGCGGTTGAATGCGCTCGGCTTCAACTCGCGCGCGGTGTCGGAAAAGATCGGCGTCGCGTCGGCGGCGAAGATGTGCCGCAGCGTGATGATCAAGGGCATCGAAGCATTGACCGTCGAATGTCTGCGCGCCGCGCGGCACTACGATGCGGAATCGATCGTGCTCGAATCGCTGGCGGAAACCTTCGGCAAGATGCGCGGCGATGCGGGCGTGCCCGGCTATCTGGTCAGCCGCGTCGCCGAGCATGGCCGCCGGCGCGCGGCGGAAATGCGCGAGGTATCGCAGACGCTGCGCGAAGCGGGCGTCACGCCGTTCATGAGCGACGCGTGCGCGCGCTTGCAGGACAGCGTCGTCGATGCGATGGAGGCGGGCGGTATCGATTACGGCACGCTGGCCACGCCGTTCGACTGGCAGTCGTTTTTCGACAGCCTGCCGAAGCCGCAGCCGTAACCACTGCCGCGACCGGACAAACAGAAATAGTTAAGCGAACTGATTAACATCAGCGGCTAGCCCGCACCGATGCTGACCGTGCGCGTCACATCGACGACCGACAACCGGATCGCATCGATCAACGCGCGCGCGGCCGGGGACGGTGTGCCGGCCGCACGCATCGTCAGGCCGATATCGCGCCGGGTGTTGTGCAGCGGCACGTTGAGCACCACCAGTTGGCCGGAGCGGATTTCGTGGTGCAGTTGCTGCGCGGACAGCGCGGCGGCCATATCGGTGCCGAGCAGCAGCCCGCGAATCACCGCGAGGTCGGCGGTCTCGACGGTCGGCAGCGGCGGCTTGACCTTCAGCCGCTTGAATTGCGCTTCGAACAGCGCGCGTGCCGGCGCATGACTGCGCGGCAAAATCCATTGCGCGTCGCGCAGTCCCATGACGGTCAGATCGGCAATCTGCGTGAGCGGATGATCGCGACGCACCAGCACCACCATGTCTTCCGACATCAGCCGCTCGTTCTTCAGGCCGCTCGTCGCATCGTTGTCGCGCAGCGCGCCGAGAATGAAGTCGATGTCGCCCGCGCGCAAACCGGCGACCAGCGTTTCGTACGAGCTTTCGTCGGTGACCACGCGCACGCCGGGGTTCTCGGAGGTCATCCGCGCAATCGCTTTCGGCAGGATCAGCGTGCGGCCGAGCGGCAATGCGCCGACCGTCACCGAGCCCTGAATCTTGCCGTGCAGCGCGGCGATATCGTCGGGCACGTGACGCAGTTCGTTCAGCGCGCGGCGCACGTGCAGCAGAAAGGTTTCGCCCTCGGCGGTCAGCAGAATGCCGCGCGGGCTGCGATGAAACAGGCTCAAACCCGAGCCGCTTTCGAGCACGCGAATCGCGGTGCTGACCGCCGGCTGGCTGATGCCGAAGGTTTTCGCCGCGCTCGGCATATGCCGGTGCCGCGCGAGCGCGGCGAACAGTTGCAGGCGTCGCGTGTTCAGCAGATAGGCGGGCAGCGTGCCTTCGGCAACGGGACGGCGCCGCGTCTGCCGAGCCGCGCACCACTGCGCGAGTTCTTCGAGTTCCGCGAAGATGCGCTCGCAGCGATGCAGCACCGCGCGGCCGACCGGCGTCGGCAGCATCCCCGATGGACCGCGATCGAACAGCGGCTCGCCGAGCGCGAGTTCGAGTTCCTGCACCGAACGCGTGACCGCCGATTGCGCGCGAAACAGCGCGGCGGCCGCGCGCGTCGCGCTGCCCATGTCGGCGACGAGCCGGAACGCGCGCAGATGCGCGAGATTGAGCAGGTCTTTGCTGGTGATCGACAGCGGCGCCTTGGCGGGCGGCTGACCGCTTTCGGTCGAAATGATCTCGTCTGTCATGCGGCGTCCGCGATCAGATGCAACGACGGCAGCGACAGATTCAGGCTTTCCTTCGAGATATGCGTGTGTTCCTTCATCAATGCATCGACGCGCGCGCCTTCGCCTTTTTTCAGCGCATCGACGATCGCATGATGCTGGCGATGCGCGTAACCGAGCATCATGAATTGACGCTCGCGCGCGGCTTCGTCGAATGCGATCGTGAACGGCGAGACGAACGGCACCTTGTCGTTCAGACTGAGCGCGGCGCTCACTGCCGCATTCTGCGCGGCGTCGACGATCAGCGCGTGGAAGCGGCCGTTCATCTGCGCGTAGCGCACGTCGTCGCCAGGGCTTAACTGCTTTTGCGCGAAGATCTCGTCGCCTTCGCGCAGACAGTCGTCGAGCGCGGCCGCGAGCGCCGGGCTCACGCCGCGTTCGGCCACCGAGCGGGCGGCCAGTCCTTCGAGTACGCCGCGCACGTCGATTGCATTGAGCACGTCGCGCACGCTGAAGCGGCGCACCACGTAACCGCGCGAGCCCGAGCGGTCGAGCAGTCCTTCCGACGACAGCACGCTCAGCGCATAACGCAGCGGCGTGCGCGACACGCCGAGCCATTGCGCGAGTTGCGCTTCGACGAGCCGCTGACCGGGCGACAGTTCGCCCGCAAGAATTCTTTCGCGTAAGGACTGGACAATCGCCTGCTGGGTCGTCTCGTTCATTGTGGTATCACTCTTCGGAAGCACCGAAGTATAGCCACGTGCGCAACGCTGCACCAAGACTAAAAAACCGCGTTGCGAGTTGTTTTCCGGGCCATCTATTTTATTTATCGAGGAGCGCCGCCGGCGGGTCCCGCAAGAAGCCCGCCGGGTGGGCTTGGGATACCGAGCGGGCCATGCGGAGCGGGGCTCGCGGCGCCATCGCCGGTGTCGTGAAGCGCCCGTTTGCGGGGTTTTCACCGATTAACCGGGCGTTCGCTGAGGTTTACCCGGACTACCGGTATCGAGGCACAATTCCTATCTTTGTATCCCAACACGGTTGCGCCGGCTCGCGCCGCGAAGCCGCCGACCTATCCGATTGGCAAGCAGCACGAAGTGACGAAAGAGAGCGAAATATGGCAAGGATCATTGGTGGTATCGGCACCTCCCACGTACCCACGATCGGGTTGGCGTACGACAAGGGCAAGCAGAACGAGCCGGCTTGGGCGCCGCTGTTCAAGGGCTATGAGCCGGTCGCGAAGTGGCTCGACGAGCACAAGCCCGACGTGATGGTGATGTTCTACAACGACCACGCGAACAGCTTCTTCTTCGACTGCTATCCGACTTTCGCGCTCGGCGTGTCGGCCAATCACGAATTCGCCGACGAAGGCGCGGGCAAGCGTCCGCTGCCGGATATCGCCGGCCATCCGGATCTGGCGATTCATATCGTCGAGCAACTGGTCGCCGACGAATTCGACCTGACCGTGTTCCAGGATCGACCGCTCGATCACGGCTGTAATTCGCCGCTGTCGCTGATGCTGCCGCATGAAGGCGGCTGGCCGATGTCGCTGGTGCCGCTCGAAGTGAACGTGCTGCAATATCCGCTGCCTACCGCGAACCGCTGCTACCGGCTCGGCCAGGCGCTGCGTCGCGCGATCGAATCGTTCGAGCAGGACCTGAAGGTCGTGGTGGTCGGCACGGGCGGGCTGTCGCACCAGGTGCACGGCGAGCGCAGCGGCTTCAATAACACCGACTGGGACATGGAGTTCCTCGACCTGATCGTCAATGATCCTGAACGTCTGGCCGCGATGAAGCACGTCGACTACGTGCGTCTCGGCGGCGCGGAAAGCGTCGAAACGATCATGTGGCTGGCGATGCGCGGCGCGCTCGGCGGCAAGGTGCGCGAACTGCACCGCAATTACTATCTCGCGACCAGCACCGCGATGGCCGTGACGCTTTACGAAGAAGAGGTCGCTTGATGAATCCGCAACTGGTTGGCATCGAAGAACTGACGGGTACTTATCCGTTCGATATTCGCCAGAGCATGAAGGCGATGCGTATGAACCGCTTTTTCTGGCAGATGCGCGAAGCGTCGGCACGCGCGCTGTGGCTCAAAAACCGCACCGCCGCTTATGACGCGGCCGGCCTGACGGCCGAGGAACGCGCGCTGGTCGATAACACCGACTGGATCGGCATGATTCGTTATGGCGTGTGTTTCTTCGTGTTGGAGAAGTTTGCGCGGGTCGTGAAGATCACCAATCTCGGCGTGTACGCGAGCATGCGCGGCGAAACGCTCGAAGCGTTTCTGAAGACGCGTAAGGTGCCGGACGCTGTGTAAGCATTGCAAGCGGTGATGCCTGCCGGTCGGTCCGGCAAGCGTCGTTCCGCAAGTTGTTTCGCAACACCAGGCAAAAGCCGGGCTAGAGCTAGCCCGGCTTTTTTTCGTCTGGAGAACGGCAATTGAGCGGGAATTGAGAGGGAATTGCAGCGGCAATTGCAGTGTCGATTCGACAAGCGCGGCGCAACGCCATACAGTCTGCAACGTGATTCCCCGGCCACGCGCCATCCCGGCGCGGCGGGTCAACCGCAGGAGAACGCATCATGGCAGCAGAGAAAGTCGCACTCGTCACCGCCGCGGGCAAGGGCATGGGCGCGGCGATCGCGCGGGAACTGGCGGCCAATGGCTACCGGCTCGCGCTGATGTCGCCGTCCGGCAGTGCCGCGCAACTCGCCGCCGAACTCGGCGGTTTCGGCGTCACCGGTTCGGTGACCGAGCCGGCCGATATCGACCGCTTCGTGCAGGATACGTTGCACAAATTCGGCCGCATCGACGCGGTCGTCAATAACACCGGCCATCCGCCGAAGGGCGATCTGCTCGCGCTCGACGACGAACAGTGGCACGCCGGGCTCGACCTGATCGTGCTGAACGTCGCGCGCGTGTTGCGTCGCGTGACGCCCGCGTTTCTTGCACAGGGCGGCGGCGCGGTGGTGAACATTTCGAGTTTCGCGGCCGATGCGCCGGAGCAGACGATGCCGGTGTCGTCGGCACTGCGCGCCGCGTTGAGTTCTTTTACGCGGCTGTATGCGGACCGCTACGCGAAGGACAACATCCGGATCAATTCGGTGCTGCCGGGCTTTATCGATAGCTGGCCGGAAACGCCGGAGATCGTCGCGCGTATTCCGGTCGGGCGTTTCGGCAAGACGCAGGAGATCGCCAGAACGGTCGCGTTTCTGTTGTCGGACGGGGCCGGCTATATCACCGGGCAGAACATTCGGGTCGACGGCGGGATTGTGCGGGCGCTGTGAGTGCGGGGAGATGCCGCTCTCGCGTCCAGCGGAATCGGGGCGTTCCGCTATTCGGTTTGAATAAGCGCTTTCCACTGCGGAGTGGATGTCGTCGAATTGAAATAAAACTTTCGAAACTTAACGGCCTCGCGTTGGTACCGCCATTCGTGCGAGTCGCCGTGCTTTCGCATGAGCAGAGAACGGGCGGTTGCGCAATAGGGAAACCCGAGTTGCCGGTCGGCGCGATGCAAACCCGGCGCTCGCGAAGGCCGCTTGCGCAGCGTGCCGTCCGGCGCCAAACGAATCCGCGTTCAGCCGCCCTCGGACCGGCCGGGCCGCAAGCGCGAGACCGGCAAATTCGACTCTCAGGGTTTGTCCGGGCGCGGGTTCGGCACGGCACTGTCAGCCGTGCGCTACACCGCTCTTTTAAAAAGAAAAAATAATGCTGGTGTCTGAGGAATGTGCTAGAAATAACCATTGCACGCGCACGAGAATTAGCCGCACGGGGCAAGTAAATTTTTCGGCTTTCACAACTCTTAATTCGGCCGCGAGGTGGATCATGAGAACAAAAACGTTCTTGGGGATCGGGGTGGCGACAGTCGCCTCGGCGCTGACGCTCCAGGCGTATCCGGCATGGGCCGACGGACCCGAAGCCGCTTATGCGTCCGAAGACGAGGTGCCGGCCGGCTCGCTCGGTGCAAACGAATACCAGGTCAACGCCGACGGCATGAAGGAAGATCCGAAAGCGAAGATGTCGGATGTGGCGCGCGCGTATCGCAATGGTTATCTGAATCGCGGCAAACAGGATCAGGCCGATTATCAGGCGATGATCGACTCGCGTAATCACGGTCAGCGGCAACCCGCGAAAACCGACGTCGCGCGGGTGGACGTGCCGCCGCTGCCGGCCGGCGTGCCGGAAGACGACAACTCGAAATACACGAGTATTCCGCCGCAGCCGCGCCAGTACGCGCAGCGCCAGGTACCGCAACAGCCCGTGCAGCAACCGCCGCAACAGCGCTATCAGCAGGCTTACCAGCAGCCGCAATACGCGCAGCCGGCCATGCCGATGCAATATCAGCAGGCGCCGGCTTACGCGCAGATGCAGCCGCAAATGCAACCGCAGATGCAGCCGATGTACGCGGACAATCAGCCGATGTACGTGCGCCAGGACTATGCGCCGCCGCCGGTGCAGTACGTGCCGGTTTACCCGCCGCAGGCGCAATACGATGAAATGCCGGTGGTCGAAACGGTGATGCAGCCGGTGGCGCCGGTCGCGTATCAGGTTTACCGGCCGCCGGTTTATTGGGCGCAGCCGCATATGTATGCATACCGGGCGCCGGTCGTCGGTTATCGCGTATGGCGTTGAACTGCCGGGCGGTCGCCGCGCATTAAATAGCGGCCGCCGTAATGAAGCCCCGCCGATTTATTGATCGATAAAAGTACTCAGCCCGGTACGACTGCACCGGGCTGAGTACTTTGCATGAACCGTTTCCGGTTGAGAAGAATGGCGGCGCGTTAGCGCGCTTTTTTAATGGCCACTGCCGCCGCGCGTGCGCACGTTCAAGCGGTTGTGTACGCGTCTGACGCCGCGCACCGAACGGGCGGCATTGGTCGCGCGTTGTACCTGCGAGCGATGCGGTACCCAGCCGGTCAAGGTCACAGTGGCCTGGTGCGACTGTACGTGAATGCCGCTCGCCGGCAGATTCGGCGTGCGGTTGAGCGCGCGGCGTACTTCGCGCACGAGTTCGGCATCGGAGCGGTTTCGAAACGAAGATGTCGCGACCGCTGGATTCGCCGCGCTCGCATCGGGCGGCGGGCCGCCACTGGGTTGCGCATTCGCATAGCCTGCCGCGCCCATTGCGATGGCGGCTGCGGCAATCGCAGCGATGATTCTCGCGCCGTGTATTCTCACCTGACCTCCTGTAGCGGTTGTTGGACGCTGCGAGCGGACGCCGACGTCAGCGCGTCATGCCGCGCATGCGCTCGACGTGATCGTCGAGCCGGGCGACCGAATCGGCGAGAAACTTGGCGCGCGCGTCGAGATGGAACACCGCGAGGGTTACCACCAGAATCACGATCGCCGCCGGAATCACCACCGCCGCCAGCCACTCGGGCCGGATGCCGCCGGCCGCGCCGCAGATCGAGTCGGCCGGGAAATTCGCCGCAGCCATGCCAGTGTAGTGCATGCCGCTGATCGCGACGCCCATGATCAGCGCGGTGGCGATGCGTTTGGGCGTCACGTACTTGCGCTCCGCGGTCCGCATGCGCAGCGTGTAGGCGCTCCACAGCGCGGCGGTCGACGCGGCAATCGCGATCACGATCGATGCGGCCAGCAGCGCCCGGTCGTAGTGAATCGCGGGCGTCATCAGCATCGCGGCCATGCCGACGTAATGCATGCTGGCGATGCCCAGACCCATCAGCACGCCGCCGGCGAACAGCCGAAGGACGCCGAGGCGTTTGCGCGTGACGATCTGCAACGCGAACCACGATACCCATATTGCAATGAGCAGCGAGTAGAGCGTGATGCGCAGATCGTAGCCGATGGGAATGTTCAGCGAGAACGACAGCATGCCGATGAAGTGCATCGACCAGATGCCGACGCCCATCGCCAATGCGCCGCCGGCAAGCCAGAGCTGGCGCGTTCGCGCATAAGCGAGCAGGGAGATCCGGTCGGCGAGATCGAGTGCGGTGTAGGAGGCGAGAGTCGCAATCAGCAGAGAGACCGCGACCAACCACAGGTTATAGGTACTTTGCATAGTCGATGGCTTTGAGCGCTTGTTTAGTGATTATTTTCAGCCGCACGGCTTTCCGCTGCTAACCACGCTTATCGGAAATCCGGTCCTGCATACCGCATTGGCCTATGCGGGTGGGGGTTGACCACGTGCTGTTTTTCTCGCGCCGAACTGTAATGAAAGTCCGGGCTCGCGGCGACGGCTCGGCAGTAAGGCGCGCGACGAAAGCCCGTCCCCGGGGCGCTTCGGACGCCGTGTCGTGCCGCATCGTAGCCGCTAACTGGTTCGCGAAAAAAGTACTGTCGAGTGTAATACAGCCCGGTCGAATGTTAATTGACGAATTCAGGCATTAAAAAGGCTTTTTTTAGAGTAATGCCGCATGCATTCGAAAACATGCGGAAAGATGTTAGTCGTTGCTTAAAAGAATTCTTCTGGTCTATTGCGATTCGGATACGATGACGCTTCTCTTCGTTTTTCGTCGAGCCAGGGCTCAAGCTCCCCGATGTAATTGCGGTTAACCGCCGAAGGACTTCCATGCATTCGAATCTCTCTATTCGCGACGGCGATGCCGCCGAGTTGGCCAGACTCGGTCAATTATTGGTCAAGGTGTACGCCGCGTTGCCCGGGTTTCCGAAACCCGGGGAGCAGCCGGCCTATTACGATCTGCTGGCTAATATCGCCCGCTTTGCCGACAAGCCGGGGGCGCGGGTGCTGGTCGCGCTTTCGGGAGAAGGTGAAGTGGTTGGCGGTGTCGTCTACTTTGCCGATATGGCGCACTACGGCTCGGGCGGGACGGCGACCACGCTGAAGAATGCATCCGGTATTCGCCTGCTCGGCGTCGATCCCGAGTGCCGGGGCAAAGGAGTGGGTAAGGCGCTGACGCTCGCCTGCATCGAACTGGCCCGTCAAGGCGCGCACGCGGAGGTCATTTTGCATACGACCAAAGCGATGCCGGAGGCGTGGGCGATGTATGAACGGCTGGGTTTCGTGCGCTCGGAGGAGCTGGACTTTCTGCAGCAGGAGATGACGGTGTTTGGGTTCAGGTTGAAGCTGACTGATGGGGCCGCTGCGGTTCGATAGCGAGGGCGGTGCGGGTGCGGGCTGGCGAGCGTGCTCGGATGATCGATCGCGCGTTGCAGGTCGATTAGCAGGAATACCGCGGCGGGAGGCGGGAGGGCGGAGCGCATGGGGTGAGTGAATCGGAGCGAGCGAACGGTGGGAAGACTGTACCCCATGAAGCTGTCGTCGCTGCGCTGGAAGAATTCCGGCCAGCACGGGCAAACCCGCGATAGCCATCCTGAGAGCCTGTATGATGGCGGGCTCGCATCCGGACCGGCCCCGCGCCAAAGCCGCGTCGCCCGGACGCAACGATCCATTCACGATGACCCAGAGGAAGACCGCCATGACGGCTGCAACGCAATTCGACCAGGTTTCCGTTGTCAAACGAGCCAATGTGTACTTCGACGGCAAGTGCGTGTCGCACACCGTGCTGTTCGCCGACGGCACGCGCAAGACGCTCGGCGTGATCCTGCCGGCCACGCTCAACTTCGGCACCGACGCGCCGGAACTGATGGAAGTGCAGGCAGGCCAGTGCCGCATCCGCCTCGACGGCAGCGACGAATGGAAAACCTACGGCGCGGGCGAGTCGTTCTCGGTGCCGGGCAAGAGCCGCTTCGATATCGAAGTGGTCGAAACGCTGGACTACGTTTGCAGCTATCTGTAAGCGTCTGAAATAGAGCACGTGCGGTGGTGTCGATGCCGCCGGCACGTGCCTTTCGATTCTATTTGCCTCGCTATTGCAGGCTTCACCGGTCTTTCGAAAACGCCGGATTTTCCGTAACGATAGTCAGCAGGAAATCCATCACCGCTCTGACCTGAGGCGAACGGCGCAGGTCACGATGAACCGCGATCCAGATATCTCGCGAAAACGGCGCGCTGTCGCAGGCGACACGCTGTAGCTTTACGTCGCTATCGCCGAGAAAACAGGGAAGACCCGCCACGCCGGCGCCTGCCAGGGCTGCCGCGAGATGTCCGTTGATATCGTTAATTTCGCAAGCGATGGATCTTCCTTTTACCGCGCTCAACAACCACTTTTGCTGAGGTATCTCCGCAAATCGGTAGTCGTAGGTGATGAATTCCCATGCGGACGGATTGTGCAGATGGGGATAATCGCGGCTCGCATAGAAGTCGAACGGCATGCGGCCGAGTTTGCGCACCACGCTCGTTGCTTCTTCGGGCCGAACCAGCCTCAGCACGATATCGGCCTCGCGCCGGCTGAGGGACACCTGACGTGCCTCTCCTGAAACGGACAACTGTATGCCGGGGTGGGCGCGGCGGAACTCGGCCAGATGCTTTCCCAGAAAATTGGCGACCATCACCGGCGGCGCACTCAGCGCGACCTTGCCGCTCAGTGGGGAACGGCTGGCATCCAGAAACCGTTCGACCGCGTAGGCATTTTCTTCCATTCCCTGGGCCAGTTCGAACACGCGCTGGCCAACGGGCGTGAGTTTGCAGGCTCGCGGAAGGCGTTCGATCAGCCGGGCGTCGATCTCCTCCTCGAACGCGCTCAACCGCCGGCTTACCGTCGCGTGATCGACGCTCAAGCTGCGCGCCGCGCCTGATAGCGTGCCGATCCGGGCTACAGCCAGAAAATGGCGGGCATTCTCCCAATCGAACATCTGTGCGTTTTCTCAAGGTGGGGTTGCGGTTATACGGAATATTCGCACAAAGATGTTACGCCTAATATCGGAGGCTACTTCAATCGAGAGGGCGTTTCCGGATGAGTACTTCCATGAGCCGCGAGCAACGCGGCACTCTGGTTGCGGCAGGATTGGGATTCGTTGTCGTTCTGCTTGATGTCAGCGCGGTCAACGTCGCGCTCGACGCATTGCGATACCGCTTCGCCACGGATATCTCGGGCCTTCAATGGGTGATCAACGCCTACACGCTGGCCTTCGCATCGCTACTGCTTACGACCGGGACGTTGGGCGACCGCTTCGGAGCGAAGCGCATTTTCGCTATCGGCTTCGTGGTCTTCACGCTGGCATCGATTGCGTGCGGGTTGGCCAACACCTTGTCGTGGCTGGTGGCCGCACGGGTTATCCAGGGCATTGGCGCGGCACTGCTGGTGCCGAACTCGCTGGCAATGTTGCGCCAGGCGTTTCCGGATACGGAACAGAGGAATCGTGCCGTGGGCTGGTGGGGCGCATTAGGGGGAATTGCGCTTGCGGCGGGGCCAGTGCTGGGCGGCTTGCTCGTCACGCAGGTCGGCTGGCGGAGCATTTTTCTGATCAATCTTCCGATCGGCGTTGCAGGCGTGGTTCTCGCTATCCGCTATGCGGCAGCGGCTGTCTCGACGCGCGGCCGGGGTATTGATTTTCCGGGACAACTGACGGCTGTTTTCGCGTTGATCGGTCTGACCGTAGCTCTTACCGAAGCGGCCCAGCTTGGCTGGCATCATCCACTGGTATATGGCGGGCTGCTTCTCTCAATGGCTTTCACGATGCTGTTCCTATGGCTGGAGTCGTATAGCGCCGATCCGATGTTGCCGTTGCAGCTATTCCGGACGGCGACCTTTTCGACCGCGACCGTGGCCGGCGTCATTGTCAACTTTGCCTATTACGGTTTGATCTTTGTTTTTAGTCTTTTCTTCCAGCAGGAGCAGCAGTTGTCCGCCCAGCAAACCGGGTTCGCATTTCTGCCGATGACGGTTGTTTTGATGGGCGTAAATATCGTGGCGAGCCGCTTGCTCGGACGACTGGGCGCGAAGCGGCTCATGATCGCCGGCATGTTGATCGCCGCGTTGGGTTATCTGCTGTTATTGCCGGTCAGTGTCAACGGTTCTTACTGGAAGCTGGTTGTCCCGATGCTGATCGCCGCAAGCGGCATTGCCGTGATAGTACCGACCATGACGAATGTGACGCTGTCGTCAGTGGACAGCTCCCGTTCGGGGATCGCGGCGGGAATCCTTAATTCCGCAAGACAGATCGGCGGACTGCTAGGGGTGGCCGTGTTCGGGTATCTGGTGCGCGATAGCCGCCCTGACGCATTTTTGCGTGGCATGCATTTATCACTGACGATCGCGGCGACGACTCTGTTGTGTGGCGCAGTAATGTGTTTGTATGGAATTGCGGTGCAGAGGCAAGTCACCAATGAGGCGAACTGCAAGGCCCTGGGTTCCGGCAGTTAGGCTCGTTGGCCGACGCCGCCGCTCACAGACTTTGCAACAACAACACGCACGCATTCGCGAGCGCATGCGTGAGCCAGGTCGTCACCACCGGCCGCCCATTGCGTTTCGCTTCGACGATGAACACCGTTGCCAGCACCACCGCGCCCAATAGAATCGGCGCGACCGCGCGATCGGTGTAGCCGTGCAACAGCGTGAACAACGCAATCGATCCAAACCCGGCAACGCGCCAGGACAACCTGCAAACACGGTTGATCAGCCGGATCGGCAACCATTGCCCGATCAGCGTTTCGACGAACGGCATCACCACGACGATAACCAGCACACGCACCTGAAGCGATTGATGCGCGAGCGGTTTGTCGTGTGCGGGCGGCGCGCCCAATAACGCGTATTCGGCGAGGACCAGCACGATTTGCCCGAAAAACATCACGGCCGCGCCGCCGATGATCAACGCCGGGCGTGGCACGTCGGACCAGCTTCGTTTCGTCAAAACGGAAAGCGCGGGCAAGGGGGGCTCCGTGGGCAAATGGCACGATCCAGCCAAAACGCGATCATTCGCGGCAAGCGGCAAGCGGCGATAAAACTAACGCCGCCTATTCAGCCCCTTCAGCCCCTTCAGCCACGATCTGTTCGATCGCCTGCACGAATTGCTCGACCGGCTGCCCGCCCGTTACCAGAAAGCGCCGGTTGAAAATGATCGACGGCACCGACTGCAAACCCATTTCCTGATTGTTCTTTTCGGCTTCGCGAACCTCGTCGCCATACAGGCCGCTCGTCAGTACCTCGCGCGCTTCATTGCCGTCGAGACCGACCGACTGCGCCGCCTCGACCAGCACGTCGTGCCTGCTCGGGTCCTTGCCGTCCGAGTGATACGCGCGCAGCAGCGCGAGTTTCAGCGGCAATTGCGGACCCTTGAGGCCGGCCCAATGCAGCAGGCGGTGCGCATCGAAGGTGTTGTAAGTGCGCGTGCGCGGACCGAAATCGAAGCCGACGCTCGCGCCGCGTTCGCGGATCATCGCCTGCGTTTCGGCGATCTGCTCGGGCGTGCGGCCGTATTTCTTGCCCAGATATTCGACGATGTCCTCGCCCTCGGGTCCCATCTCCGGATTCAGTTCGAACGGATGCACGGCGATCTGCGCATCGACGCTATCCTGCAGCCGCGCGAGCGCGAGCTGTAGCGAGGACAGGCCGATCGCGCACCACGGGCACGCGATGTCGGAGACGAAATCGATGGTGAGCTGCTGTTTCATGGCGGTCCCTGACGAAATTGAAATGCGTCGCGCCCGGCTGATCCGGGCGCGACGAATAGCGGTAGCGTAGCGTGAATCGTGGCCCCGTGCAGAGCGCGCGAATTGGAGCGCAAGACCCGGAGTGTTTCCGCGCTGCCGTGCTCGTACACTGGAGTCTGTTTACACGTTACCCATGGAAAGCACAGGCGACGCTCCCGGCCGCCCGTCGAACCGACGATGATCTCACACCACCGCGCAACCGCCGCGCTCGCCCCCGCACCGGAGACCGGCCAACGCACCGAACAGCCCATCGACCAACGTGTCGACGCACTCGACTGGCGGCAGATCGAGCACGACCTCGACCAGTATGGCTGCTCGGCCGTGCCGCAATTGCTGACGTCGAGCGAATGCGACGCACTGACCGCCCTCTATTCACGCGACGACCTGTACCGCAGCCGCATCGTGATGGCGCGCCACGGCTTCGGGCAAGGCGAATACAAGTACTTTGCGTATCCGCTGCCGTCGCTGATCGGCACATTGCGCGGCGCGTTTTATCCGCATCTCGTGCCGGTCGCGAACCGCTGGAATCGCGCGATGGCGATCGACGTGCGATATCCGCCGGATCACGAAGATTTCATCCGCCGCTGCCACGATGCGGGCCAATTGCGGCCGACTCCGCTGATCCTGCAATACGGCGAGGGCGACTATAACTGCCTGCATCAGGACCTCTACGGCGAGCACGTGTTTCCGCTGCAGATCGCGATCCTGCTGTCGGAGCCGGGCCGCGACTTCACCGGCGGCGAGTTCGTGATGACCGAGCAGCGTCCGCGCATGCAGTCGCGCGCCGAAGTCGTACCGCTCGCGAAGGGCGACGCGGTGGTTTTCACCGTCAACAGCCGGCCGGTGCAGGGCACGCGCGGCCCGTATCGGGTGAATCTGCGCCACGGGGTGAGCCGTTTGCGTTCCGGTCACCGGCACACGGTGGGCATCATCTTCCACGACGCGCAGTGACGCCAATGGCGATGGCGCAACGCCGCGCGCCGTGAGACGATTAAGCCCTTCATTCCAGCGATTTCCGCCGCGCGCGCGCTCCCTCCGATGGAAAACCTGCTCAAGAAACTCGATCTCACGTCGCTACGTCTGTTCGTCGCCGTTTGCCAGGAGCGCAATATCGCGCGGGCGGCGGAGCGCGAGTTCATCGCGTCGTCGGCGGTGAGCCGGCGTATCGCGGAGATCGAGGCGCTGATCGGGCTGCCGGTGATCCAGCGGCAATCGCGCGGCATCACCGTGACGCCGGTCGGCGAAACCGTGCTGCGTTACGCGCTCGCGATCCTCGGCAACATCGAGCAGATGAGCGCGGAGTTGTCGCGCTTTTCGTCGGGCGTCAAAGGGCGCGTTCGGGTGGTCGCGAATCTGTCGTCGATCGTGCAGTTTCTGCCGGAGGACGTGGCCGCATTCGGCCGCGTGTATCCGGATGTATCGATCGAACTCGAAGAAGAAAACAGCTCGGACGTACTGCGGCTCGTTACCGAACACGGCGCGGACTTCGGTATCTGCAATCCGGTCGCGGGCAGCGAGGCATTCGAGCAGATTCCGTATCGGCAGGACCGGCTCGCGGTGCTGGTGCCGGGCGCTCACCGGCTCGCGGGCGCGACGCGCGCCGGTTTCGACGAACTGCTCAACGACAGCTTCGTCGGCCTGCGCAGCGAAAGCGCGCTGACGCGCCTGCTCACGCAGCAGGCGGCGGCAGCGGGGCGGCAACTCGACGTGCGTATTCGCGTGAGCAGTCTCGACGCGCTGTGCCGGATGGTGCATGCGGGACTCGGCATCGCGGTCGTGCCCGAGCAGATCGGACTGCTCTATGTGAATACGCTCGACGTGCGGCTGCTTTCGTTGAGCGATGCGTGGGCCGAGCGGCATCTGATCATGATCTTCAACGCGCGCGAGCAGTTGAGCGCGAGCGCCGCCGCGCTGGTCGCGTTTCTCGGCAATCTGCCCGGCAAGCAGTCCTGAGCGGGCCGAGGCCTCGCGAAACGAGACGGCAGCGTTGCTGCACCGGCACTTCGGCATCGACCTTGCGCGCCGTATAGTGAGCGCAAGGAGAATGCATCGATGAGCGATACGATTCGTTTGGACGGCCGCGTGCTGTACCTTTCACAAGACCCGGCGGTGATCGAAGCGCAACTGGCCGGCCAGAATTTCACGCGTGAGAGCGCGGGGCCGTTGCGCGATAACGTGTCGACGGACGAGATCACGCCCGTGACCGTGATGCTGACCTACGACGAACGCCTCGGCCAGTATCCGTACGTCGGCTTCAAGGCCGGCGAGCGCATGCCGATCGGCCGCAACGCGGTGAAGGACGGCGGTTTTCGCGTGACGGTGGCGGGCAAGCGTTACGGCAAGGGCTCGTCGCGCGAATCGAGTCCGCTCGCGGAACTGTCGGCGGGCATCCGGCTGATCGTCGCGGAGAGCTTCGAGCGTATCTATCAGCAGAATTGCGACAACATCGGCATTCTGACCACGACCGATTTCTCGGTGCTCGATCGCCTTCTGGCCGGCGAAGACGTACCGATCGACGAATTCCTCAAAGGCCGCGACGCGCTCACCCAGCAGATCATCCGCAGCGGCGGTCTGCTCGCATATAGCCGTTTCGCGGACTGGCCCGCGCCGGGCACGCAGCGCGCCGCGCACACGAATGCCGATGCAGATTCCGGAGCGAATACCGCGCCGAAGACGCTGGTCGAGAAGATCATCGACCGTCATCTGCATCCCGGTATCGCGAGCGCCGAGCGCGGCGACGGCGTGTTTATCGCCGCCGACTGGCGCTTCAGCCACGACTATTTCACCGGCATGTGCGCGCATCTGATGCATCGCGCGTTCGGCAAGCCCGCGCCGTTGCATGCGCCGGATCACATCATCGCGTTCCAGGATCATCTGGTGCTCGCGCCGCAAAGTATTCCGCACGTGCGCGACGGCCTGCTGCCGGGTGTCGCGAATCTGATGGAAGGGCACACGTCGTTCTCGCGCGACTATCCGGTGCGCTCGCACGGCGCGCTCGACGGCCTGCCCGGTTCCGAGGGTATCTGTCACGCGCTGATGGCCGAGCAGTACGCGCTGCCGGGTCAGGTCGCGTGTGGGACCGATTCGCATACGCCGCATTCGGGCGCGCTCGGCTGCCTCGCGTTCGGCGCGGGCGCGACCGAAATCGCCAATAGCTGGGTCACCGGCTACGTGCGTTGCAAGGTGCCGGAGACGCTGCGCATCGAGATCGACGGCCATCTGCGCGATGGCGTCACCGCGAAGGACGTGGTGCTGCATCTGCTGCAAATGGATGCGATCCGCTCGGGCGGCGCGATCGGGCTGGTGTTCGAGTACGGCGGCGCGGCGGTGCGCGCGATGTCGATCGACGAGCGCGCGACGCTGACCAACATGGTCGCCGAACTGGGCGGCTTTACCGGCATCGTCGAGCCGGACGAGCGCACGGTCGCGTTCCTGAAGGAGCGGCGCGGCATCGATTTCGCGCTTGAAAGCTGGATGAAAAGCGATGCGGGCGCGAGCTATCGCGACACCATTCGCATCGACGCGACGCAGATCGAACCGATGCTCGCGCGTCCGGGTGACCCCGGCAACGGCGTGCCGGCGCCGCGGCTCGACGAGGACGTCGCGATCGATATCGCGTACGGCGGCTCGTGCACCGCGGGCAAACGCGAGGACTTCGATTTCTATCACGAGGTGCTGCGCTGGGGTGTCGAGCGCGGTATCCGGGTGCCGGACGGTACGCGTCTGTATCTGCAATTCGGCACGATGGCGGTGCGCGAGTACTGCGAGCAGCAGGGCTATCTGCCGGTGTTCGAACGCGCGGGTGTGACGCTCGTGATGCCGGGTTGCGGCTCGTGCGCGAACTGCGGACCGGGTCAGTCGGCCAACGACAACGACGTGACGATCAGCGCGATCAACCGCAATTTCCCGGGCCGTTCGGGGCCGGGCGACGTGTGGCTCGCGAGTCCGTTCACGGTCGCGGCGAGCGCGCTGGCCGGAAAAATCACCACCTTCGAACAATTGAAGCGCGCGCACGGCTAGAATGCTGGCCGGATTCCGGCCGGGCAGTTTCGTAGTGCGTGCGACGCGCGATGAGCCGCAAGGCCGGCAGAGAACCGGCTGCGGCGAACCATGTTGTTTTGCATGGGACAGCGTTGCATGAGACCGGAGTAAGTGCGATTGCGTGGGACCGGAGTAGGTGCTAAAGCACCAACTCCCGATCGACATGCTGAAGCACCGGCTCCGATCGGCAGCTTCGACAAAGGAGACAAACACAATGGCACCCCCAGATCACGCGGCGTCCGTCGCGCGCAGCGGCGGCAACGCGGCGCGCACCACCGGCGCGTCCACTCACTCAGCCACGATGACCGACGCCGCCGCACTCGGCGCCGGCAGCATTTCCGCGCGCCTCGACCGCTTGCCCGCGACGCGTTCGATCTGGAAGCTGGTCGTGCTGCTGAGCCTCGGCTTCTTCTTCGAACTCTACGATCTGCTGTACTCCGGCTATGTCGCGCCGGGCCTCGTGAAAAGCGGCATCCTGACCGCGACCACGCATGGTCTGTTCGGCTCGACCGGTGTCGCGAGCTTTATCGCCGCGCTGTTCAGCGGCCTCTTTATCGGCACGATTGCGTGCGGCTTTCTCGCCGATCGTTTCGGACGCCGCGCGGTCTTCACGTATTCGTTGCTGTGGTACACCGCCGCGAACGTCGTGATGGCCTTTCAGGAAACCGCGACGGGCCTTAATTTCTGGCGCTTTGTCGCCGGTGTCGGGATCGGCGTCGAGCTGGTGACGATCGGCACATATATCTCCGAACTGGTACCGAAACAGATTCGCGGCCGCGCGTTCGCGTGCGAGCAGGCAGTCGGTTTCACCGCGGTGCCGGTGGTCGCGTTTCTTTCTTATCTGCTCGTGCCGCGCACGCTGTTCGGTCTCGACGGCTGGCGCTGGGTCGTGCTGATCGGTGCGCACGGCGCGCTGTTCGTGTGGTGGATTCGCCGCGCGTTGCCGGAAAGCCCGCGTTGGCTCGCGCAGCAGGGCCGGCTGGACGACGCCGATCGCGTGATGTGCGAGCTCGAAGCCAAAGTGCGCCGCGAATACGGCCGCGAATTGCCGCCGCCCGCGGCGCCGGTACCGGTCGCGCCGCGCGGCAGTTTCCGCGACATGTGGGTGCCGCCGTATCGCAGCCGCACGCTGATGATGACGATCTTCAACATCTTCCAGACGGTCGGCTTTTACGGCTTCGCGAACTGGGTGCCGACGCTGCTGATCAAGCAGGGCATCACGATCACGACGAGCCTGATGTATTCGAGCGTGATCGCATTGGCCGCGCCGATCGGTCCGATCATCGGGCTCTTTATCGGCGACCGCTTCGAACGCAAGACGGTGATCGTCGTGATGGCCGGTGTGAACGTGGTGTGCGGGCTGTGGTTCAGCCAGGCGTCGGGCGCGGTGCTGCTGGTGAGTCTCGGCGTATGTCTGACGCTGGCCGGCAACATTATTTCGTACAGCTACCATGCGTATCAGACCGAGCTTTTCCCGACCAGCATCCGCGCGCGGGCAGTGGGCTTCGTCTATTCGTGGAGCCGCTTTTCCGCGATTTTCACCGCGTTCATGATCGCCGCGGTGTTGCGCAACTTCGGCACGACCGGCGTGTTCGTGTTTATCGCGGGCGCGATGATGATCGTGATGCTGGCGATCGGCTTGATGGGGCCGCGCACGAAAGGGCTCGAATTGGAGAGGATTTCCAAATAACGAGCGGCGGGCGTGACGGCGACCGGGGTCTGCTTGCCTGACGTAGGTAAGCAGACCTTATAACCAGCGCCAGATACCGGCGGCCCATCCGGCGAGCGGCATATGCGCCCACGTCGCGACGAGCCACACCACCACGCCGCCCGCCTGCGTGTGCATCCCGAAGCCGCCCAGCCGCGCCCGGCCGGCGGCGATCGCCGCGAACGGCAGATAACTCGTCTTCGCCTCCCATGCGGGCCACAACTCCGGTTGCAGTTGCTGCTTCTTGCGGTCCTGCAACGCCGCGCCGGCCAGCGCGAGGACGATGATCGCGCCCGCGAGCACGATGTTCCGGGAGGTCGGCAGCACGGCGATATGACAGAAGCCCCATAGCGCGAACGCCCACATCATCGGGTGACGGGTGATCGCGAACACGCCGTGCGCCGTGTCGGGCAATGCGGCGGGGCGGCCGCCGCTCGGCAACGCCGGGTTGCGGATCAGCGAACCCATCAACAGGATCGACGCGAGCAACATCAGCACGGTCGCCACTGCCCAGAGCGCGTCACCGACCGCCCATAGCGGCGCGGATACCGGCGCCCGGCGGAACGCCATCACCATCCAGCCGAACGTCAGGATCGCAATCAGCGAATAAACACCCTGGAAGCCCCGTTCGCCGATCGCGCGGACCACGCCCGCGCGCAGCGGATGGGACAGAAGAAAGTGGCTGCCGACAAAGGCGATTGCCGCCACGATGAGTGCGTCGATGCTTCCCATTAGCTTGGCTCCTGGAGTGAGATCGTCGTCGATGGGGTGCTGGGGAGAATACTACTTTGGGGGGCGCGGCGACTGCGCAAGGCGACTCTGGACGGCGAAAAGTGACTCGAATCCCCGTTTTTCGTAGACCCCGCGTCCGGCGAATCGAATAAGTACCTGCCCTCTGCCGTCACCGTCTGTCGTATCACGACAATTCTGCCGTTTGCATTGCATTCTTGCCCGGAGCGCCTATAACGCTGCATAAATAACTCTGTCCGTACTCAAGGGAGAGGGTCATGTTCGCAATCGTGAGAGGCTTTCGGTTCCTTTGGCTAGTCCTTGTGCTCCTGTGTATTCCGCGCATCCTCTATGCACAGGTAGCGCGTATGGAAGTCATTCCATTCGAGTCAATGACGCTGACAGACGAGGCGTTTCTCGCCGGAAGCGAAGACGGCAAGCACGTGACGATAGCCGGTGAATTGCGGCTGCCTCGACCTGGAACCGACAGACTGCCCGCCGTCATACTGCTGCACCCGTCCGGGGGTATTGGCGGCCAGGTCGCGGACTGGGAGCAGTGGTTTCTGTCGTTGGGCGTTGCCACTTTCGTTGTCGATAGTTTCACGGGTCGAGGCATAGCAACCACAATCAATGACCAGAGTCAGCTTGGAAGACTCGCCCAGATAGAAGACGCGTATCGCGCGCTCAGCCTTATTTCCAAACATTCTCGTGTCGACCCCAGCCGCGTGATGCTGATGGGATTTTCTCGTGGTGGGCAAGGCACGCTCTATGCGAGCATGATCCGCTTCCAGAAAGCGCATGCGGATGCGGCCACGCCAGGATTCGCAGCCTATGTTCCGCTGTACCCAGACTGCAGTGCTCACTACCTGGACGACGATAACGTCTCGAAGGTGCCTATTCGCATATTCCATGGAAGCGCAGACAACTACGACCCAATTGCACCGTGCAAGGCCTATGTAGAACGGCTGAAGGCCAAGGGGGCGGACGTCGAGCTTACCGAGTTTGCCGGGGTCAATCATATTTTCGATGCGCGCGCTTTCGCACGTCCAACTCCGCTTCCAAAGGCGCAAACCGTACGCAACTGTGCATGGGAAGAACGCAGTGCGGGGCAATTGCTTAACGTCAAAAGCAATCTGCCGTTCTCCTATGCGGACCCTTGCGTCGAACGAGGCGTGATAATCGGGTACGACGAGAACGCGACGGAGCAAACGAAGAAGGCAATTGCCAATCTGGTTGCCACTACGCTCAAGCCGGCCCCGGCACGTGCCCCGTAATTCTGGCCAGACCAGCGGAAATAGCATTGCATCAAACGGCCCGCGCCGTTCGTGTGGCCCGCGCAGAAGTAGTAGGCACGACGCGGCCTTTACTCGGGGCGAAGGAGCGGGACCAGCATCAAAACAACTGCTTCTGCCCCGACATCAGCGTCGTGAAATCGTCGCGCAACAGCGGCAGAATCGCATCGGCGACCGGCTGTAATTGCTTGCTCAGATAGTGCTCGTAGTCGATCGCCGAGCGCAGTGTTTCGAGCGGCTCGGGTCCGGCGACCGTGATCACGTAGCTGATCCAGCCGCCGTTCTGATATTGCAGCGGCCGTCCCTGCTTGCGATTGAAGTCGTCGGCGACGCGCGCCGCGCGCACGTGCGGCGGCACGTTGCGCTCGTACGCGTCGAGCGGCCGCCGGACCTGCTTGCGATAGACGAGCCGGTCGTCGAGCCGGCCGGCGAGCGTATCGCGCACATAGTCGCGCACGTAATCCTGATACGGCTGCTGCCGGAAGATGCGCCCGTATAGCTCCTGCTGGAATTGCTGCGCGAGCGGCGTCCAGTCGGTGCGGACGGTTTCGAGTCCCTTGTAGACGACGTCCTCGCTGCCGTCCGGCAACACGGTGAGACCCGCGTAGCGCTTCTTGCTGCCTTCCTCGGTGCCGCGCACCGTCGGCATGAAAAAGCGCCGGTAGTGCCGCTCGAATTGCAATTCGAGCGCGCTTTCAAGGCCGAAACGCGTTTGCAGTTTGTCCCGCCACGCCGCGTTGATATGCTCGACGAGCGCGCGGCCGATGCGCGCGGCGTCGGCCTCGTCATGCGCATGCTTGAGCCACACGAAGGTCGAATCGGTGTCGCCGTAGATCACCTGGTAGCCTTGCGCTTCGATCAGCTCGCGCGTCGTATGCATGATCTCGTGGCCGCGCATCGTGATCGACGACGCGAGGCGCGGATCGAAGAAACGGCAGCCGGTCGAGCCGAGCACGCCGTAGAACGCGTTCATGATGATTTTCAGCGCTTGCGACAGCGGCTTGTTGTGCTCACGCTTGGCCGCTTCGCGCCCTTGCCACACCTGCGCGACGATCGACGGCAGACAGTGGCGCGTGCGCGAGAAGCGCGCGCCGAGAAAGCCGGGCACCGAGTGCTCGTCGTCCGGATGCAGCATTCCTTCGACCAGGCCGAGCGGATCGATCAGGAACGTGCGGATGATCGACGGATACAGGCTCTTGTAGTCGAGCACCAGCACCGAATCGTAGAGGCCGGGACGCGAATCCATCACGAAGCCGCCGGGGCTCGCGGCGCCGGCGACGTCGCCGAGATTCGGCGCGACATAACCTTGCCGATGCATGCGCGGCATGTACAGATGCGTGAACGCGGCGACCGAACCGCCGCTGCGATCGGCGGGCAATCCGGTGACGGTCGCGCGTTCGAGCAGGAAGCGCAGCAACTCGGTCTTCGCGAAGATGCGCGTGACGAGTTCGCAGTCCTTCAGGTTGTAGCGCGCGAGTTCGGGCTTGTCTTCGTCGAAGCGGCGCTGGATTTCGTCCATGCGCTGATACGGATTGTCGATCGCCTTGCCTTCGCCGAGCACCGAACGCGACACGTATTCCAGGCTGAACGACGGAAAGCTCCATGTTGCCGAGCGCAGCGCCTCGATCCCGTCGATGATCAGCCGGCCCGCCGCGCCCGCGAAAAAGTGGTTGCGCGTGACGCCGTGCTCGCGCCATTCCATCACCGCGCCGCCACGGCCGATCCGCAACGGTACGCGGTACTGCTCGGCATGCTGCTGCAATACTTTCAGATCGAACTGCACCAGATTCCAGCCGATGATCGCATCCGGATCATGCCGCTCCATCCACGCGATGAATTTTTCCAGCAGTTCGGCGCGGGTTTCGCAGTACTCGAGCTTGAAATCGAGGTCGCCGGCTTCGGCGTTCGGCGGGCCGAGCATATAGACCTGGCGTTCGCCGCAGCCTTCGAGCGCGATCGAATACAACTCGGCGTGTGCGCTGGTTTCGATATCGAGCGAAACCAGCTTCAGCGGCGGCCGATAGTCGTTGGCCGGTTTCAGTTCGCTATTCAGTAGCGGGCCATTCTGTTGCGGCTCGCCGCCGAAGTACACCGGCGCCGTGATGAAGCGCTCCATCATGTAGCGCTCGGGCGGCTGGACGTCGGCTTCGTAGACGTCGACACCGCCTTCCCGCAGGCGTTTTTCGTAGCCCTTTAGCTGGCGATATTGCGGGCAGTAGAGGCCCATCACCGGGCGATGCTGGAAGTC
The DNA here is from genome assembly GCF_001931485.1 of Burkholderia sp. SRS-W-2-2016. Lineage (GTDB taxonomy): Bacteria > Pseudomonadota > Gammaproteobacteria > Burkholderiales > Burkholderiaceae > Paraburkholderia. Next base: position 406,331 of record NZ_MSDV01000019.1, read on the forward strand.
GCGCAGGTCGAGAGAACGCAGATCGAGCGGGGCGTCGCGGCGCAGGATCGTTTCCGCGCGCTCGCGATGTTCGGCGGGGACGAACGCAACCGACGGCTGGGGGCGCAGACGGATGTGGCGCGGCCCGCTGTCCGTGGCCAGCCAGAATTCGATTTCGGTGCCGGCGGGGGTGTCCCGCCAATGTCGGGTCAGAATGAAACCCTGCTCAAACTCAGTCAACTTGTACCTTTCAGGCCGCTTGATCGCTTGGCGGGATTTTACCGCCGCGGCGCGCAACGAAGATCGAGCAAGATCGGCTAGGCAGAGGCGCGAACCATCGGCGAACATAGCGCAACTCACACGAACCAGACCATGCTAGTTCACGCCAATGCTGTAACCGCCTATACCCGGCGCTTCGAGGCCACGCTTGCCTACATCGATGCGAATCTCGAGGGCGATCTGTCCGTCGACGCGCTGAGCCGCGTCGCGAACTTCTCGAAGTTTCATTTTCACCGGCAGTTCGCCGCGTATGTCGGGGTGCCGGTTGCCCGCTACGTGCAACTGATGCGGTTGCGTCGAGCCGCCCGCAGGCTCGCCGCGCGCGACGCCTGCACGGTACTCGATGCGGCCGCCGATGCGGGCTTCGATAGTCCCGAAGCTTTTAGTCGCGCATTCAGGCGGGCATTCGGCGTCGCGCCGAGCACGTTCCGGCGTCAGCCGAACTGGCAGGTCTGGAGTGCGAACTTTGTTGTCCCTTATCTTTCGAGGAAACTGAACATGCAGGTACGAATCGTCGATTTTGCCGACACGCGTGTCGCCGCACTGGAGCACGTTGGGCCACCCGGGCTCGTCAATGAAAGCGTGCGCAAGTTTATCGATTGGCGCAAACAGAGCGGGCAATCGCCGCCGGCTTCGAATCGATCCTTCGGCATTCCGCGCAGCAATCCGGATACCACCCCCGGAGAGCAATTCCGCTTCGACATTTGCGGAGAGATCGGCGAAGCGGTCGCGCCGAATGGGTTCGGCGTGCGCGAACTCGTGATTCCCGGTGGCCGCTGCGCGGTGGTCCGGCATACGGGCTCGACCGACCATATCGGCGAGACGATCTATCCGATCTACCGCGACTGGTTGCCCGGCAGCGGAGAAGAGCTGCGGGATCAGCCGCTGTTTTTCCACTATCTGAGTGTTTTTCCGGAGACGCCGCTGGATCAGTGGCAGACCGATATCTATATTCCGTTGGTGTAGGCGGCGCGCGGCGCCAATGCTGCGGAAGCGAAATTGGCGAACCATGCGCGATTTTGCCGGGCTGCTAGACTGGAAATTGCCGTGCAATCGATGAATGGAGGCAAACATGACAACCGTCTATGTCGTGAAGACCGGCGAGAAATTCCTCTGCACCGCGGAGGACGGCGATATCGGCATGGCGCCGGAAATCAAGGAAGCCACGTCCTTTCGCTCGTATGAGGAGGCGACCAAGGTCGCGAACGAGCATGCCGATCCCGGCTATGAAATCGTCACGGTCGATGTGGCGAGTCGCTCGTCGGGAGCCCACTCGTAGACCTCTGGAACGTTTTCATCATGGTCCGTCCTGCCTTCGCGATCGAGTTGACCGCGAGGGCAGAATTACGAGCTTGAGACGGTCTCCGCGCGTGGCCGTTCAGCGCGTTGCGGCACGCACGCGCAGCCTATTCGATGTTTCGCGCGGCAAACACTTCGTGCGCGGCGAACAACGCATTCAGGGCCGCCGGAAAGCCCGCATAGAGCGCCATCTGGATGAACACCTCGACGATCTCGTCGCGCGTGCAGCCTACATTCAGCGCCGCCTCGATATGAATCTTCAGTTGCGGCTGCGCGTTGCCGAGCGCAGCTAGCGCTGCGATCGTCGCAATCTCGCGGGCGCGCAGATCGAGTTGCGGGCGACTATAAATGTCGCCGAAGCCGAATTCGATCAACATGCGGCCGAAGTCCGGAGCGATCGGCGCGAGCGCGGCGACGACCTTTTCGCCGACCTCGCCGTCGATCTGCTTCAGTTTTTGCCAGCCCTGTGCGTAGCGGTCCTGGTTCGCTTGCGTGGTGTTGATTCCGGTATCCATGACGGGTCGTTTTCCTGGTGAGGTGATTGGAAACTGTCGTCATGTCGTGGCGCGTTTGTTGCCGCATTTCTCGCTGCATTTCTGGCCGCATTTTTCGGCGCATTTCTCGCCGCGCTCTCGTACCAGCCGATCTTGTCCACGATTGCGGCGAGATTGGCCTGCAGTCCGGCGATATGCGCGAGAACCGCGTCGCGATGCCCGGTGAGCATTTCGCGGCGCGCACCGTACGTCGAGTCGCCTTGCGCACGTAGCTCGGAGAATGCCTTGATCGAAGCTATCGGCATTCCCGTCGCTTTCAGGCGCATGACGAATTGCAGCCAGTCCAGATCGGCGGGCGAGTACAGGCGATGTCCGGCATCGGTGCGCCCGACTGCGCGCAACAGGCCCGCCTGCTCGTAGTAACGCAGGGTATGCGCGGAAACACCGGTGGCCGCGGCCACCTGACCGATCGTGAGCGATTTCGACATGACGGACCCTAGGTTAGGAGTTAGAGTGCACTCTAAGTCAAGGGGGATGTGTTGTGTCAGCTTTTTGGGTCGTCGACGATGGCCTTCTGGTAGATGTCGAGACAAGTGATTAGAGAGAGTGCAGTAATGACGATCCAACAGCCCGATTTCGCTGCGGAGTTCATTGACGTTGTCAGCCCTCATCTAAACCTGCGCCACAACAGACCGCCTGCCGTGATGACTAGAACTCCCCACCAACCGTTCAAACACATTACTGGTAATCCGATCGACAACCGTCTGACTTTCCGCGCGCGAATCCATCAGAACCCGAGCCCAGTCGGTCGTGCCGGCATTAAAGACGATACCGGGCTGCACGCCACTCTCAACCGTCCTCTCCAGCACACCAAACACCCCGCGTCCGCCGACATCCCAGCCGTCGAGCACCGCGGTCTTTCCAAGCACGTGAAAACCATTCGACGTCGGCGGCAAACCATCCACTTCATAGCCGACCAGCCGATCTTCGGCACCCAGGATATCGCCGTTCCTCAACTGCGTGCCGGCGAGTGCCCAGTGACTCGCGTCCTCGATCCGGAAACCCACCGCCGGACGTTCCTTCCTGATCCAGCCGCCCCGTAGCAGGCGCCATTCTCCCCACCAGCCGCCGCCATAGCCATAACTCAGCCCGATCAGATCGCTTTCGTCGTGACCGGGCCAATTTTCCGCAAGCCGGGTCATACGCAGATCGGATGAAGCCGCGCCGCCGCGCGAAAATTCGATCGGCCGAAAGCAGGTGTTGCCGCTAAAGATCGCATGATGTCCGCCATCGGCAATAAAGCCGGCCGTGCGCTCGCGCATGCGCCTGCTCCAGTACTCGTGATGACCGACGCTCAGCACGCAGCGATACTGGCTCAGATCGAGCCGCTCACCGTCGTCGAGATCCAGGTCGGTGTAGAAGTCGCAGGCGATGTTCTTCGTCTGCAGCCAGCGCACGAACTTCGCGTCCCAATGGGCGAACTGCTGACGCGGGGAACGAGGATCATAGGGGTCGGCCGGCTCGCCGAACTGGGCGCCGAAGCCGCCGCCCGGTCTGAGCAGCGTCACGGTCATGACGCGTTTCTTGCGGCGAACAGGGTCGTGATAAAAGCCGCCGGCGCCGATCGAGTTATACGCGTGATACGTCGCGATCGGCACGATATAAGCGATCGATGCGCAGGGGCGCGGAGGGCGCGCAACCAGCATCGCCATGCTTTTGCTGTCCGGCGGCAGCCCGTCTATCGGCTCGCGCATCGCACAGCGCCGCCCGAGCGGGTGTACCGGTTCGCCGTTAGCGCGCACCTCGTAAGCGACCGCGACATACACGCCGGTCGTCGCATCGTCGCGATCGAAGCGAAACCTGAAGCTCGGCCAGCGCCATACGCCGTCGCGATCCGGTGCGGCTTGTCCATGCGGCGAAGTCAGAACCCATTGCCCGCTCGCCCGATCGCAAGCGATCGCGCCGCATTCCTCTACGCGGATGCCGCAGTGAAACACGAGCGCTTCTTCGATGCCTTGCCGGTAGATCGCGATCGAGAAGCGCCGGCCCGGCTCCACGGCGAGTTCGAATACGCCGCCTGCATCGTAGGCGGGCGCGAGCGGATATAACCTCATTCGGTGGCTCCTCACATCTTTATCGTAGCGGCCGTTTTTCCAGCTGAAGCTGCGGAAACTGGTCCGTACATCTATCTGATGAAAGTCCGTCTAACTGCTACGCAGTGCCAGGGAAACCGTAGGTGATCGCCCGCGCGTCGAATGAATGCCGCCTTACGTTTTGCCGACGTCCGGGTGTGCGCTGTGTTCCTGCCTAGAGCCCCAACGTTTCGGCGCGGCGCTTGTTGCCGAGTACATGAGCGCGAAAGCGCTTCGCCACGAATTGCGCGGCGCAACCGAGCACCCGTGGGTGACCGAGTGTGTGCCGGAGCGCTGCCGAGAAGCGCTTTTCGCGCACGGCCTCGGTGACATCGACCCAGCGAAGCGAGGTTTCGAGTGTGCGCTGCCGATGCGCGCACGCGTCGGCTAACCGTCCGGACAGCGCGTGCGACGCGCGGAAGCGCGCATTCGCATCGAGCATGCCGCGCAGCGCGCGCCGGTCCGCGGATTTGTCGGTGGAAAGCGAATCGCCTCGTCTGCGATAGTGGTAGCCCAGCGCCGGAAAGACGAGCATTTGCGCATCGCGTTCGACCAGCACGCGCAACAGCAGATCGAAGTCTTCGGCGGAGCGAACCCGCGCGTCGTACCGGAGCCCGGTGAGCAGTTCCGTTTTGATCATCGGCTGCAGATAGCCGAGATTCGGTGCATTGACGAGCGCGACCGCATCGAAGGTTCTTTCGCTACTCAGGCCGAGCAGTGAATACCCGGTGAGGGTGCCGCTTTCGTTCATGATCAACAGGTCATCGGCGACGATCCCCGCGCCGGTGGCCCCGGCTTTTGCGAGCAACGCCTCGAGGCGTCCGGGCGAGAACCGGTCGTCGCTGTCGAGGATCGTGATCCAGCGCCCTCGCGCGCGATCCAGCGCCCGGTTACGCGCGATCGATGGTCCTGCGTTGGTTTTCGAAGTCAGCAGAACGATACGCGGGTCGATCGCGGCAGCGGCGCGGACAATGTCCACGCTGGCGTCGGTCGATGCATCGTCCACCACGATCAGTTCCCAATCGGCCACGCTTTGTCTCTGCACGGACTGGATTGCTTCTTCGATCCAGTTCGCGCCGTTGAAGTTGGCCATCACGACGGTAACGGAGGGCGTCGTCGCTGAAACTGTCGTACGAATCGTGGCTTGCTCGTTGTGATCGCAACCTTCTTGAGGTTCCGCGGATACGAGATTTTCGCCTTGTAAGCTCATAGTCTTTAGTCTGATGCAAGGTTGCAAAGATCGGCGGTTCAGCGCTGTGCTGAAGATCGAATTGGCAGCCATTATTCGGGAAAGCAACGCGGCACATCCGGACGAGAGAATGGGCCGCTTTTCATGTCGACGGCATCTGGCTATGACGCTCTTATGGTTGGATTACCAAGTAAAGCAGATGAAGCCAGATCGAGTCGACAGAAATTCGATGTTCTCAGTGCGCCTCCTCGCATATGGTTCGATTGGTTCGATTGATAGTACGAGTTCGTTTGCTTGATGCGCGGCCGGCATATATCGCTTCGCCGTCGGCAATAAGCGGACGATTACCGCCAGGAGATACTTCCGAATAATCGCGGGCGTTGCCGATATCCCGGGCAGTGACCAGATCGCAGCTTATGAGCGATTGGCCCTGATTGAAGAGTCTAACGAGGTCGAGAGGATATCTGGGGCCAATACCTCCGCCTTTTGTGCCAGGGGCTGTAACAGTGACCGGTGGGGCCACGACGCCGTCAGAAGTTCGCGCGTCGGTCCGGCAAGAAGTACCTGTGCCACTCGGCAAATTGCACGTAACGAGCGTTTGCGCGCAACCGTCGCAATGCGTTATTTCCCCCGCGAGAACCACTTGCCGTAAATCCGCTCGTAGGTCCCGTCTTCATACATCGCCAGCAGCGCTTCATTGATCGGTTTGCGCAGGTTGTTGCCGGTGGCCACCGCGATGCCGTACTTTTCCGGCAGAAAGACGGGGCCGACAACGGCCAGCGACTGACTGCCGAAGCGAGCCGCCCAGTATTGCAGAGTCGGCGCGTCGTAGACGATTGCCTGTATATCGCCGCGCATCAGCGCCTGGAAGCCCTGGTCCGCACTCCTGATGTCAACGTACGGCAAGCCCCGGTCGGTCAGATATTCGGCCGCGACGGTTGCCGGCACCGTGCCGATCTTCTTGCCCGGCAGATCGTCCGGACCGCGGATGCTGGACTGAAGGCGCGCGACCGTTTGCGAAGAGGTCACGGTCGCCGTCAATTGAGCGATCAGGATGACGCCGACCACCCACATCGCGGGTACCAGCATGCGTCTCCACAAGCCGCCCGTCCCGCGTTCTCCATATTCACCGGTGGCGATGATCAGCATCGTCACCCATGCTCCTTCGCCGATCGCATGCAGATAGGGCTTCTGAAAAGCCGGATCGCGCTTGCGTTCCACCAGCCAGACAAGGTTGGCGAGTCCGAACAGAATCAACGCGCTCAAACCCACGAGTTGCACGATTGCGAGCCACGGCACCGTCGATAGCGACTCGAGGAACGAGCGCTCGTTGTTCGCGCGCACCATGATTTGCAGCCCCGAATCGAAATAGGGAACCGAGAAGTCCACGCTGCGCTCACGCGCAGGTGTCATGGCGATCGCGGAGATCGCCGCGTCGACTTGTCCTTGCTGCAACGCGGACAGCAAATCGGTCTGGGTCCGGTATGGACGCCAGACGAAATCCATCCGGATGCGCCGCGCCACTTCGTTCCAGATATCGATGCTGAAGCCTTGCGGCTCGCCGCTTTGCGGCAGCACGAACGGCGCGATCGGCGCAATCGCGACGCGCAGCGTCGGCGCGCCGGCGGGCGCGTCGGCGGCCAGCGCCGGTACTCCGACGGCAAGCAGGCTCAGCGTCAACACGAATAGGGCGGCAATACGGCTGGGAAATTTCATCGCGTCTCTCCGGAGCGAGCGGGATGTTTCGATGCCTTCAGAAGCTCAGCGCAATGCCGAGCGAGATGCCTGTCACGTTTCTGCCGAACGCATAGCGCCCGACGAACCGCAACCGTGAAAACAGCTTCGTCACCGCACCGGTATCGATCTCCAGCCCCACGCCGAGCGACGTCAATTGATTGAAGCCGAGAATGTCCGCCTGACTGCCGAGATAAGTCGAGTGGGAAAGTTCGAGCACATAGCGCAGCGGGCGGTGTAGGGCCAGCAGGCCGGTAGGCGCACGCCAGCGCGCGTAGAGGTTGGTCGATTCGGCATTGGCCGAGCCGCGCACGGCACTGGACGAGCCGAAGCTCTGTAGATAAATGTCGGTATAACGCAGTTCGAGATCGAATTCGTACGGCTCCATGCGCGGATACCAGGCCAGCATCAGCGAGCCGCCCAACCCATAGGCGCTCAGCGAACCGTTGCGGATGAAGTCGATATTGCTGTCGGTTTTACGGTTGAGAAGAAATTGCGCCGCGCTTGCGTCGCTCAATACCTCGCCGAGCGAGAAGTTGAAAATCGGTCGAATGACCAGATCGCGTTTCTGGTTGAGCGGAAAGTCCCAGCCGATGCCGCCGGTTGCGGCGACGTTCGTCCAGCGCGTGGGCAGCGCACGCGAGACCTGACCGTCGGTCGCGATGAAAGTCGGATCGTAGCGCGAGCCGCCCAGCGCGCCTTCGAGATATAGCGGAAAGTTCGGGCTCATCGTAAAGCCGCCGCCGAATTGCGTCATGTTCAGCGACGGATTGTCGGTGGCGCCGTTGCGGATACCGAGCGTGCTTGCCGATAAGTCCGGCGTGACCGTGAAGGACAGCAGCGCCAGCACCGCGTTGGCGCGGCGTTGCACATCCGGTCCGGTGAAAGTCGGGGCCGCCGGGACCTGCGCCGCGACCGTGCCGGCAACGAGCCACTGCGCGACGAAGATCAGTAGCGCGCGGTTAACCCGCGCGGTCCGTTCGCGGGCGCGGCGCGCTGTCCGTGAACCGGCTCCGTAAGCCGGCCGCCCGGCCGACACGCAACAGGCTGCCGCCCAGCTCGCGCAACGATGTCCCAACGACACTGGCATGCGTGGTCCTCGGCCCAACGTCGATCAGCGAGCGTCCCCCTTCGGGCGATGCCCGATGCGGTCAGCAATCCGGAAAAAGAAACTGCGGTATTCAATCTAGCGGCGGATTCGCAGGAAGGAAAGCAAATTGCCGCGGATTTCCCCAAAGGGCAATCCGGTTGCCCGAAGTCCCTATGGTTCGCATACCTGATCTATGAGAAAAGCCATGGTGGTAGATCCCGTGATGAGTCATTGAACTTAAACCCGTCGCATCCGCGAGCGCTCATGACCGAACTGATCCATCACCCCGCCTTTCTGTTCATCGTGCTGATCGTATTGCTTTCGATTGCAGCGGCGTTGGGCGCGATCGTCATGCAACGTGTGATCCCTTTTGCGGAGGACGCGCGCGACAACTACAACGTGGTGCAGGGCGCCACGCTGACCCTGCTCGCGCTGCTGATCGGCTTCACGCTGTCGATGGCGGTCAGCCGCTACGATCAGCGCAAGAATTACGAGGAGGAAGAAGCCAACGCGATCGGTACCCAGTATCTGCGCGCGGACCTGCTCGGCGCACCCGGCGCGGCCCAGGCGAAAGCGCTGCTGGCGGAGTATCTGCAGTTGCGCATCGAGTTCTACAAGACGCGCAACGCGCACGAACTCGAACTCATCAACGACAAGACCGCATTGCTGCAAGCCCGGTTGTGGTCGACGGCTCTTACCGCGGCCGACGCACGCCCGACGCCGATCACGGCCCTGGCGGTGAGCGGTATGAACGACGTTTTCAACACCGCGGGCTATACCCAGGCCGCGTGGCTCAATCGCATCCCCATTTCCGCGTGGATGCTGATGATCGCGATCGCTTTCTTCAGCAACCTGATGCAGGGCTACGGCGTGCGCGGCGTGACCGGGCGGCGGGTGCTGCTGTTCGTCCTGCCGGTGACCGTGTCCCTGTCGCTTGCGCTGATCGCCGATATCGACAGTCCGCGCGGCGGACTGATCCGCGTCGTTCCGCAGAATCTGCTGAGCCTTCAGCAGTCGCTGCGTCCGCAATGACGCGCCCGCGCCGTTTCGTTTGCCCCTGCGGGCAAACGCGTTGCCCCAACTCCCTATGGCCGCGCGCGCGGCGTTGTGCGAAAACGCTGTTCTGTGGTGGTCGATAACAGTCGCAGGCGTGGTGCGCCTGTCCTTCTTCGAGTCACTGGAGGTGTGTATGTCTGAAGCGGATGACGCGGCCAGGTCGGGCGGACGCAGAGCATTCCTGAAGAACGTGGCGGTCACCGGCGTCGCGACCGGCCTGTCCGGCGTAGTCGGCGAGACCCTCGCGCAGGCCGCCGGCGCAACGCCGACCGGTCCGGCAGCCAAACCGGCGACATCCTCAACCATCGCGCTGAACCAGCAATACGCGGACTTTCTTTCGTTCGCCGACAGTCAGGATTTCGAAGACGCGAAGCGGGGGCTCGTTGCGACGCTGCCCGAACCCGTCGTCATCAAGGGCGAGTCGGGCAATGTCGCCTGGGACCTGCAACAGTTCGCGTTTGTCAGCGGCGGTCCGGAGAACAACGCACCGTCCACCGTGAATCCGAGCCTTTGGCGCAATGCCAAGCTGAACATGAATCACGGCCTGTTCAAGGTCGTCGACGGCATCTGGCAGGTACGCGGCTACGATCTGTCGGTGATGAGCATCATTCAGGGCGACAAGGGTTATATCGTGGTCGATCCGTTTATCACCACGGAAGTCGCATCCACCGTGTGGAAGCAGCTGGTGATTCCGCATCTCGGCGACAAGCCGATTACCCACGTCGTCTACACGCACAGTCACGTGGACCACTATGGCGGCGTACGCGGACTCGCGAGCGACGAGGACCTGAAATCCGGCAAGGTGAAAATCGTCGCGCCGACGGGTTTCACCGAGGCGGCGGTCGGCGAGAACGTGATCGCCGGAAATGCGATGGGCCGACGCGCCAGTTTCATGTACGGCTCGCTGCTGCCGCGCAGCGCCACCGGCATCGTCGATGGCGGCCTTGGCAAGACGACTTCGGTGGGGACGATCACGATCGCCGTTCCGTCGATATTCGCGGAAAAGACCGGCCAGAAGCTGACGCTCGACGGCGTGGAACTCGTCGTGCTGATGGCGCCCGAATCCGAGGCGCCGTCCGAATTCATGTTTTATCTGCCGAAGTACAAGGCTTTCTGCGCGGCCGAAGACGCAACGCATACGCTGCATAACCTTTACACGCTGCGGGGCGCGAAAGTGCGCGACGCGCTGCTGTGGTCCAAGTATCTGCACGCATCGCTGGAGATGTTCGGCGACGACGTGCAGGTGGTATTCGCTTCGCACTACTGGCCGACCTGGGGAAACGATCGCGTGACCTCGTTTCTCGGCGCGCAGCGCGACATGTATCGCTATATGCACGATCAGGTATTACGGATGGCGAACCAGGGCCTTACGCCGCTGGAAATCGGCGAGCGCATCCGGCTTCCGGACAGCCTCGCGAAGCGCTGGTATTGCCGCAGCTATTACGGCACCGTCTATCACGACGCCGTCGCGCAGTACAACCTGCGGCTCGGATTCTTCGACGGCGTGCCGGCCAATCTACACCGGCTGCCGCCCACCGACGCGGGCAAGCGCTACGTCGAGTTCATGGGCGGCTCGGCGGCCGTACTCGGCAAAGCCCATGCTTATTTCAACAAGGGCGAATATCGCTGGGTCGCGGAAGTCGTGAATCACGTCGTGTTCGCGGAACCGCAAAACACCGCGGCAAAACAGTTGCTGGCCGACGCTTACGAACAACTCGGCTACCAGTCGGAATCCGCGTCGTGGCGCAACTTCTATCTGACCGGCGCGATGGAGTTGCGCAATGGCGTGAAGCCCGCGCCTGCGCCCGCGCCGCAAAGTCCGGACACGATTCAGGCGATGCCGCTCGACATGTTCCTCGATTTCATCGGCATTCGTCTGAACGGCGATCGCGCGGCGGGCAAGACGGCCTCGTTCAATCTGGTACTGACCAATACGAACGAACATTATCTGCTCGGAGTAGAGAACAGCGCACTGCACTATTCGCGCGACAAGACTTCGAAGAACGCGGACGCCACGATCACGATGACGCGCGCCGACCTCAACGACATCATGATGGGCAAGACCAACATGCAGAAACTCGTGATGGCCGGCAATACGAAGATCGACGGCAACAGTCAGAAGTTAGGCGAATTCGTGTCGTGGCTCGACACGTTCGACTTCTGGTTCAACATCGTGACCCCTTGAGATGCCATCATGTGCGCGATCTGCAACTTCAAGCTCGAATTCGGCGTGAGCCATCCGTCGGCGCTGCCGGTGGCCGTCGCGACCCGCAACGCGATCGAGGCCGGACTGATCGCTCCGCTGGAGGCCGGCGATGGCGCGCTGGCGGCGGCGCGCGCGCGCCTGTCGGCGATCGACGCGTTGAACCTGCTGCAAGCCCGCATCGAAGAAACGCACGGCGACGATACGTTGCTGGCGTTGCCGGACTTCTATGTGCTGCTGATCGAGAACGATACGTGGGGCTTCTTCCATGCAACGAGCGCCGGTTTCGATCCGGAGATCGTGCCGGAAATTCCGGATCTCACCGCGCTCGACGAAGCGAAACGCAGCCGGATCGTCGTGACGTCCGAGGCCGCGTTGCGCGGCTGGCTGGACGCCGATTTCACTGCCGCGCATGCGCTCGCCGATGCGCTGTTCATGATCGACGCGCCCGCCGCCGACGCCGCTTGCCTCGCACAGATGCTTGCCCGCGCCGAAGCGGTGCTCGCGCTCGGCGCTTGAGGCCCGATCATGTCCCAGCCGGCATCAGCAACATTGGACGACGCATGCCGCGTCCACGCCACGCCGCAACGCGAACACATGGTTCACATTCCCGGCGGCACCTTCCTGATGGGCTCGAACCATCACTATCCCGAGGAAGCCCCCGCGCACAAAGTGCGCGTTGCCGGCTTCCGGATCGACGTTCACGCGGTGACGAACGCCGCGTTCGAACGTTTTGTCGCCGCCACCGGCTACGTCACCTGCGCCGAGCGTCCGGCGAATCCCGCCGACTATCCGGGCGCGTTGCCGGAGATGCTCGAACCGTCGTCGGTGGTGTTCGAGAGGCCAGCGCGGCGGGTCGATTTGCGCAATCACTACAACTGGTGGGTGTATCTGCGCGGCGCCGACTGGCGCCATCCGCGCGGGCCCGGCAGTTCGCTCGAAGGTCTCGCGGAGCACCCGGTCGTCCACGTGGCCTATGAGGATGCCGAAGCATATGCGCGCTGGGCCGGCAAGCAACTGCCCACCGAGGCCGAGTGGGAATTCGCCGCGCGCGGCGGGCTCGACGGCGCGGAATTCGTTTGGGGCAACGAACTGAATCCGGACGGCAAACAGATGGCCAATACGTGGCAGGGCGAATTCCCGTGGCAGAACCTGCTGGAAGACGGCTACGAATGGACCGCGCCGGTGGGCTCGTTCGCGCCGAACGGCTACGGACTGTACGACATGGCCGGCAATGTCTGGGAGTGGACCTGCGACTGGTATCAGGACCACGGCAAGATCGTAAGGGCCTGTTGCACGCTCGACAATCCGCGCGGCGGCTCGCGCGAGGCGAGCGTGGATGCGCGCAACCCGCAAGTGCGGATTGCGCGCAAGGTGATGAAGGGCGGATCGTACCTGTGCGCGCCGAACTACTGCCGACGCTACCGCCCCGCCGCGCGAATGGCGCAGCCGCTCGATACGTCCACCTGTCACGTGGGTTTTCGTTGTGTCGTTCGCGATGACGCGAGCGGCTGAATTCCGGCATCGCAGATGGCCTCGCGCAATCCCGTCGACGCCGGGGTCCGCACAGATCCGCTACCGGCTTCGGTAGCTCTACGCAAAGGAGTGTTCCATGGCGAGCACGAAGAAACCGAACTTCCTGATCCTCTGGGGCGACGACATCGGCCAGTCGAATCTGAGCATCTTCACCAAAGGGGTCATGGGCTACCGCACGCCGAATATCGACAGCATCGGCGAAGACGGCATGGTGTTTACCGACTACTACGGCGAGCAGAGCTGTACGGCCGGCCGCGCATCGTTCATCACCGGACAGTGCGGGCTGCGCACGGGCCTCACCAAGGTCGGCCTGCCGGGCGCGCCGCTCGGCATGCGGGCCGAGGACCCGAATATTCCCGAATTGCTGAAGGATCTGGGCTACAGCACCGGCCAGTTCGGCAAGAACCATTTCGGCGACCGCGACGAGCATCTGCCGACAATGCACGGCTTCGACGAATTCTTCGGCAATCTCTATCACCTGAATGCCGAAGAAGAACCGGAGCTGCCCGACTATCCCGACGCCGCCGAATTTCCCGACTTCCGCAAAAAGTACGGCCCGCGCGGCGTGCTGCATTGCTGGTCGGACGGCAAGGGCGGGCAGAAGATCGACAACACCGGCCCGCTGACCCGGGAGCGGATGAAAACCATCGACACCGAATTCCTCGCATCCGCGAAGGAGTTCATCCAGAAAGCGCATAAGGAGGACAAACCGTTCTTCGTCTGGTTCAACACCTCGCACATGCACTTTCGCACCCATATCGAGGACCGCATCCGCGGCCAGGCCGGGCGCTGGCAGTCGGAGTATCACGACTGCATGGTCGAGCACGACAAACATATCGGCGAAATGCTCGCGCTGCTCGAAGAACTCGGCATTGCCGACAACACGATGGTCATGTACAGCACCGATAACGGTCCGCACATGAACTCGTGGCCCGATGCCGGCATGACGCCGTTTCGCAACGAGAAGAATTCCAATTGGGAGGGCGCGTATCGCGTGCCGTGTCTCGTGCGTTGGCCGGGTGTCATCGAGCCGGGGACGGTGTGCAACGAGATCGTCAGTCACCTCGACTGGCTGCCGACCATCGTCGAGGCCGCGGGCAACGCGCACGCCAAGGACCAGTTGCAGAAAGGCGCCAAGGCCAACGGCAAGAACTTCAAGGTGCATCTCGACGGCTTCAGCCTGATGCCGTACTTCACCGGCAAAGCGAAGAAACCGGAGCGCAAGGGCTTCTTCTATTTCACCGACGACGGCGATCTCGCGTGCCTGCGTTACGACAACTGGAAGGTCGTCTTCATGGAGCAGCGCACCGCCGGCACGCTGCGAATCTGGGCCGAGCCGCTCGTCACGCTGCGCGTGCCGAAGATCTTCAACTTGCGAACGGACCCTTACGAGCGGGCGGACATTACGTCCAACACCTACTACGACTGGCTGCTCGATCACGTGTTCATTCTGGTGCCGGCGCAGGCGGGGGTGGCCGAATTCCTGCAGAGCTTCAAGGCCTTCCCGCCGCGCCAGAAAGCGGCCAGCTTCGGCGTGGATCAGGTGATCGAGAAGATGCTGGACGCGGCAGGCGGCGGTCAACGGTAGCGTTCGCGCCGCATGCGTGCGGGCGGCGCTGGCCGGGCGGTGCGGTTGCGAGCACCGTCCGGCACCGCTCATCGTCAGGACTGTTTATGAACGCCAAGGCGCTGATTCTCCTCGCGCTGCAGATCGCGATCGCGGGAACGGTATTCACTTATGGCCTGGAGGCGCGCCGCGACGATCTGCTCTACATCGTCCAGCGGCCGTGGCTGCTGCTGCGCTCGCTGGTCGCGATGCTGGTGCTGATGCCGTTGCTGGTGGTCGGGGCCGTGTACTTTCTCGACCTGCCGCAGCCGACGGCCGTCGTGCTGAGTGCGTTGGCGATCTCGCCGGTGCCGCCGCTATTGCCGAAAAAGCACCGTAAAGCCGGCGGGGTCGCGCCTTATGGCCTCGGTCTGCTGGTCGTGCTGGCACTGGTGTCGATCGTCACGGTGCCGCTCTCGGTCGCGCTGTTCAACTGGCTGTTCGCGCAGCCGCTGGCGGTCGGGCCGGCCGCATTGCTGAAAGTCGTGCTGACGATGATCGTCGCGCCGCTGCTGGCCGGGATGCTGCTTGCTCGATTCCTGCCGCGACTGGCGGCGCGACTGCTCACACCGGTGCGCCGCGTCGCAACGCTGCTGCTGATCGCGGGCGCGCTGCTACTGCTGGCGGGTGCGTGGCGCGCGATCTGGTCCGCGACCGGTCATTGGACGGTGCTTGCGATCGTGATCTTCGTGCTCGCCGGCTTGCTGACCGGACACTGGCTCGGCGGACCGGAGCGCGAGCACGCATCGGTGCTGGCGCTCTCGAGCGCGTCGCGACATCCCGCCATCGCGCTGATGATCTCGGCGGCCAACTATCCCGGCGAACAGTTCGCGCCGACGCTCGCGCTGTATCTGATCCTGTGCGCGATGCTGGCCATTCCGTATGTGAAGTGGCAACACAGCCGTTCGGCGCTGAGTTCCGGCGTCCGCTGAAGGTGAGCCCATGACCGACCCGCACGACAAGGATCCGCTATTCATTCCGGACACCCATCCCGCGGCACCGGTGCAGCACGACGAGGCGACGCTGCAGACGCGCGCGCGCACCGCGCTGGCGGTCGAACGGACTTTCTTCGCCGTCGAGCGCACGCTGATGGCGTGGCTGCGCACCTCGCTGTCGATGATCAGTTTCGGCTTCACGCTGGCGAAGTTCTTCGAATACCTGGAGAACCAGCGCGGCTCGCCGATCGTCGGCCGGTTCGGCGCGACCTGGTCGCCCCGCATGGTCGGCATGGCGATGGTGGTGATCGGCACGGTGGCTTTGCTGAGCGCGGTCCTCCAGCATCGGCGGCGCGTCAATATCCTGCGCCGCGAAGGGCTCGCGCCGCAGTGGAACCTCGCGTACTGGGTCGGAATCGCGGTCGCCGCGCTCGGCGCGTTCGCGTTGGGCTCGCTGGTGCTGGACTGAAGCGGGATCGACGCGCGCGGGCGCCGCGAATTCATCGAAATTCATCAGAGACGCGTCGCATAGCGGCCGGCTGCGCGCATCACGGTGATCCGCTCGCCCCGCTCACGCGCGCTATCGCGGCCAGAAGGTCTGTGCCGAGAAAAGGCTTGATGAGTAGCGTTGCGCCTGCGAATGCCGCAACGGCGACGTGTACCGTCGCGTTGTTGTAGGCGGTGATAAACACGACCGGCGGCCGCTCGCCGGCAAGACTTTCATACAGCGCCGTGCCGGACACGCCCGGAAGCTGTACGTCCAGCACGAGGCAGCTTGCGTGCTTTGCGCCGTCCGCGGCGAGCAGGGCCTCGGCGCTTTCGAACGCGCGAGTCTGAAAGCCGGCTACTTTCAGTAGTCGCTGCAACGCGCCTCGCATGCCATCGTCGTCTTCAACCAGCACGACCATCGGTTTGGTATCGCTCATGGCCAGCCACGGGGTGATACCTCCAGTGTCGTGCGGGGAACGCGCGGGCGCTATCGGGATGTGGGGCAACGGCGTTGCCCTTCGGGGCAAGTGCCGGGATCGTTGATCTGGAACATTGGCGTTCAGCGGCTCGCGCGTTCGGAGAACCGCACCAGTTCCGCGAGCGAATGCGCGCCGAATTTACGCATCAGTTCCGCGCGACAGGATTTGATGGTTCGTTCGCTCAGTCGCAGATCCGCGGCAATCTGCTTGTTCAGCCTGCCCGCCGTGATCCCGCGCAGCACCACGCATTCGCGGTCGCTGAGGGCGACCGCGTCGTACGGCAGTGTGGTGTGCGGTTCAGGCGCGGGATCGTGGCCGGCGAGCGCGCTCTCTATCGCGGCGAACAGTGCTTGCGCGTCGATCGGCTTCAACAGGAAATCGCTTGCGCCCGATTTCATCGCCAGCACGGTTTTGGGGATATCCTGGTAGGCGCTGATGAAGACAATGGGAGTGGCATCGCCGCGGCGATGCAGTGCGTGCTGCAGTTCGAGTCCATTGGGCCCAGGCAGCTCCACATCGAGCACGATGCAACCCGGCAATGGAATCGGCTCGGCCACCAGAAATTCGCCCGCGCTCGCATACGCATACACCCGATACCCGGCAATCCTCAATAGACGCGACAAGGCGGTACGCATGCTCTCGTCGTCGTCGACTATATGGATGACCGCCTCGGCAAGTTCGCTCACGTGTCAACTCCTCGTATCCCGATGCTCGCACTGCGCCGCGCGATGCGTGCGCGGCCGTGTGCGCTGAAATTCGATGAATTTATTGTCGTCAAGCCAACGTGCTTCAACTAATACCACAAGCTTTCTGGCTCCGGTGTGTCTGTTTGGAGGATCTTCCGTTGCCCGCGGCAAGCGGGCGGAACTACGTCGGGCCCGCCGCGGAAGATGCCGGCGCGGTGCGCAGGCTGCTCCCCGAGGCCGACGGTAGCCACACCGCGAAGGTGCTGCCGCCGCCGCAACGCGGCTCGACGGAGATCTTGCCGTCGTGACTCGCGACGATCGTGCGCACGATCGACAGCCCCAGTCCCATCCCCTGCGCTTTGGTCGTGTAAAAGGAATCGAACAGTTTCGAGCGCACGTCGTCGCGGATTCCAGTACCACGATCGGCGACCGTGAGTTCGACCCCGTCGTTGGTGGGGCGCGTCGCAATGGTCAGCAGCCGAAGCGGCTCCGCGGTGTTTGCCATCGCATCCATTGCGTTGACGGCCAGATTCAGTAGCACCTGCTGAAGTTGCACCCGATCGCCGACGACTTCGGGACCGTGGCGATTCAGATCGGTCTCGATCGCGATGCGGCGGCGCCGCGCTTCCGGCGCCAACAGCACGAGCGTCTCCTCGACGGTGGTATTCAGATCGAGTCGCACGAATTCGATCGGATGCTTTTTCAGCAATGCGCGCAGGCGGTGCACGACCTGATTGGCGCGCAATGCGTCGCGCCGCACGTCCGCGAGAATCTGCTGCAGCTCGCCGACTTCGGGCTTGTGCTGTTCGAGAATCAGGCCCGCCGCGTCGGCATTGCTGAGGATCGCGCCGAGCGGTTGGCCCACTTCGTGCGCAATCGATGCGCTCAGTTCGCCGGCCGACGCGATGCGTGCCGCGCGTGCCAGTTCGTTCGCGCGCAGCGCCGCGGCCTCTTCGGCGCTATATCTTTTGCGGCGCTGCCAGAGCAGCGCGGCGATGGTCAACGCTTGCAGCAGCAACACCGCGACAGTGACGACGACCGCCCACCGATATTGATTCCACAGCGAAGGCGAAACGTTGATCTGTTCGCAAGCGACGGGTATCAGACCGGCGTTGATCCCCAGTCGGTCGATCTGTGCGCGGTCCACGACGCAGCGTGAGCCGAGTTTCGGCAGTGTTGCGCCGTGGGCGTCGACCTTGCCGAGCAGGATCGCAGCCGCGAGTTCGCCGACCCGCCGGCCGTTGTCCTCGTAATTGATCACCGCGCCGCCGGCAATGCCGTGCGACAGGTAGGTCGGAAACCAGCCGTAGATCGGCGCGTTCGACGCTCGCGCCATTGGAGCGACCGCTTCAAAAGGAAAAAAGGTCCGGCCGTCGCGGTCACGGTACATCGTCGTGTAGAGAACAGCCGTGGACGCGGGATCGAGCGTGGCAAGCCGCTGCTGCAAGTCTTGCAGCGGAAGACCCGTCCAGAGCTCTACGGTCCAGTTCCTGGCTTTTCGCGCAACGGCGGTGTCCTTCGCGAGTTGCGCGGTGAATGCGTCGAAGGTGCCGCTGCCGGCCACCACCACGAGTCGCGTCGCGCGAGGTTGCAGTGCTTCGGCCAGAGCGAGCGTGCCATCCACGTCGTAGTGCCAGGGGACATAGGCAAACTCCGGCGGCAGGCGTTCAACGCGGCTTTCGTCGATGCTCGTTATCAGAATCGGGACATTGGGCCAGATCGCGTCGTGATAGCGTTTTGTGAACTCGAGAGCAAAGTCCGAAATGCCGATGACGATATCGATCCGCTTACGCTCGTACTTTTTCCGCAGCAACGCCAGAAACTGCGCCATCAGATCGGCGTCGTCGAAACGCAGTTCGTCGAGCGAATCGGTATAGAACTCGACGCCGTCCGGTGCTACGGCGGTGAGCGCACTGCGCAGTGCAAGGATCTGGGCAATAACGGCCGGCTGGGTCGTGTCGGCGCCCGGGAGTATGACGACACGCCATCGATCCCCGGCCGCGGCGCAGGTCGACACGAGTAGAAGAAGCAGAGCCAGCCGACACACGGGTCGAGCCAACGAATATCTGCCATATGCCACGGCCAGGCCCTAACTCGTGAATATGGCAAAAATTAATATCACCGAAGATTAGTCTTGTCTACTAATCAACAAATTAATCAAGCCTCCAATGCCAATGTCGCAAACGTCGCCAGCCAATGCTCTCCCATATAATCGCCGGCCACATGCGGCAATGCGCTTTGCAAATGAAGCTCGGCCGCATCGAGCAATACCTTCGCACGAATATCGCCCGCAGGCAGCGCCCGCGAGAGTGACCTTTGACACCACGCGCGGCTCAGATTCAAGCCGTTCAGATGCGCGATCTTGCCGTCGCTGCGATCGCTGACGGTGACCGGCGTGAACAACGTCGCCGGCTGTTTCGCGCCGAGGTTCGGCAGAAAGCGCCCGAACCAGTCCGTGAATTGCGCGGGCGGCAGCACGCGCCGCATCAACTCCGCTTCCATCAGCGACGGCGACAGAAACTCGTCCCCGGCCGGCTCCCACGCCTGACACGCGACGTCATCGAGAAACCATCGCTCAGCAGTGTTGACGATCAACGCATCGAGCGAAGTGCGCGAAGTCTGCCGCGCGAAATCGAGTGTCAGCGAAAGCGCGAACGCCATATTGAAATGCGTGCCGACACGCAGCGGATAAGTCGCCTTCGGTAAGAATTCCTCGAAGCGTTCGACAAACGCATCGGTCAGCGGCGCGAATGCTTTTACCCAGCGCGCGGCCTCGGAGATCTTCAGCGCTTGCAACTGCCCGCTCAGCGCGAGCAGCCATGCCCAACCGTACGGGCGCTCGAAGCCGCGATTGTGCGGCAGATCGAGATACGCGCGCTCGCCGGCCACGTTCGCATCGGTAATATGTTCGTCGACCACCGCGACGATGCGCGCGGCTTCGGGCAGATCGGGAAAACGTTCGAGCAGATGCAGGATCAGCCAGTACCCATGCACGCATGAATGCCAGTCGTAGCTGCCGTAGAAGATCGGGTGCAACGCGCGCGGCCCTTGCACGTCCTGCGGACCGGCGAGCGAGTGCGTGAGCTTGTTCGGATATTCGCGCGTCAGATGCGCGAGCGCGAGGTTGGCGAATTTCGACGCGTATTCGCGGGTGAGCAGGGTGGTCATCGGCAGATCCTCGCAAGCGGAAAGCAAATAGAAAGCAGG
This sequence comes from Burkholderia sp. SRS-W-2-2016, assembly GCF_001931485.1. Taxonomy (GTDB): domain Bacteria; phylum Pseudomonadota; class Gammaproteobacteria; order Burkholderiales; family Burkholderiaceae; genus Paraburkholderia. The sequence continues at coordinate 426,724 of NZ_MSDV01000019.1, forward strand.
AGGGAAGCAAACGGAACGACAGTATGGTGCCGGCGCGCGGTAACAGCGCAAGTAATAGAACAGGCAACAGGATAGTAAAGCGCGCGCATCAGGCTATCCGGCATCCGCCCCCGCCGCCGTCAACAAGCGCAACTGTTCCAGCAGCTTCACCGCCGGACTCGGCAGAATCCCCTGGCGGCGCCGAAACGCGGTCAGCGTGCGCCGCCCGACCACCCCCGGCACCGCCAGCGTATCGAACACGCCGGCCTTGCTCTCGGTCACATACATCGTCGAGGCCATCCAGCTCAGAAAGCCCGAGCGCGCAACGAGACTCTTGAGCGTCGTCACCGACCGCGTCTCGACCACGATATTCGGCAGTCCCAACCCGCGCTCGGCGAACACGCTCTGCATATGCTCGAACGGGCCGGTGCCGCGCGGCGGAATCGCCCAGCGTTCGTTCATCGTATCGGCGAGCGTGAGATCGGGCTTGGCGCGCAGCGGATGATCGAGCGCGGCCACCACGTAGCTCGCGTCTTCCCAGCGGCAATCGGTGATCGCGGTGATCTCCTCGGTATCGGGCATGGCCCGGCTGAGCGCGAGATCGATCTCGCGCTTGACGAGCGCATCGGCGAGCCGATCCCACACGCCCTCGATGATCTCCACGCGCAGATTCGGCCACTTGTCGAGCACGCCGCTGACCGCGAGCGGCAGCACGAGGCTCGCGATGCTGCCCACCGCGCCGACCCGGATCGTGCCGCGCGCGAGCCCGCGCATCGCGTCGATTTCCTCGCGCGCCTGTTCGGCCTCGCGTTGCAGCAGGATCGCGTGCGGCAGCAGCGCCTCGCCGACCGCGGTCAGATGCATGCCGCGCGAGTGCCGCTCGAACAGCGGCGCGCCGACCTGTTCCTCGAGCCGGCGGATGGTCCGGCTCAGCGCCGGCTGGGTGATGTGCAGCGCGTCCGCGGCCCGCCCAAGGCTGCCGCTCGCGACGATCGTCGCGAACGCCTGCAATTGCTGGAGGTTGTAAGTCATGCCGAAAGGTAATGCCTTTTTGCGGATTCGGCAATTTTCGGTTACCCCTAGGCGACCAGATAATCACCCATCGAATTCAGGCGCTCACAAGACAGGAGACACCACATGACAGGCAGCGCGCCGCAACAGAATCAGACGCAAGCAGTCGAATCCCGCCCGCAGGCAGGCAGCCCGGGCAACGCGCCATGGACCGTGCGCGACGCGGTCATCGACTTCGCGCGCCGCGTCGGCATGACGTCGATCTTCGCGAACCCCGGCTCGACCGAACTGCCGATGTTCCGCGATTTCCCCACGGATTTCCGCTACGTGCTCGGCTTGCAGGAAGCGGTGGTGGTCGGCATGGCCGACGGCTACGCGCAGGCCACCGGCAACGCGGCGCTGATCAATCTGCACTCGGCGGCCGGCGTCGGCAACGCGATGGGCAACATCTTCACCGCGTTTCGCAATCGCACGCCGCTGGTCGTCACCGCCGGTCAGCAGGCCCGCTCGATCCTGCCGTACGACCCGTTCCTCGCCGCGACCCAGGCGAGCGAACTGCCGAAGCCCTATGTGAAATGGAGTATCGAGCCGGCGCGCGCGCAGGACGTGCCGCTGGCGATCGCGCGCGCCTATGCGATCGCGATGCAGGAGCCGCGCGGCCCGGTGTTCGTGTCGATTCCCGCCGACGACTGGGATCAGCCGGCCGAGCGGGTGGCCGAGCGCGAGGTTTCGCACGTGACGCGTCCCGATCCGGCGATGCTCGAGCGCATCGGCGCGTTGCTCGACGCGTGCGAGCGGCCGGCGTTCGTGGTCGGCGGCGCGGTCGATCGCGCGGATGCGGCGGATGAAGTCGTGCGGCTCGCCGAGCGTCATCGCGCGCGGGTCTACGTCGCGCCGATGACCGGGCGTTGCAGTTTTCCGGAAACGCATCGGCTATTCGCGGGTTTCCTGCCGGCGATGCGCGAGCGCATCGTCGAACTGCTCGGCGCGCATGACGCGATCTTCGCGATCGGCGCGCCGGCGTTCACCTATCACGTCGAAGGCAACGGGCCGCACGTGCCGCCGGGCGCGCAGCTGTGTCAGCTGATCGACGATCCCGCGGTCGCGTCGTGGACGCCGCAAGGCCTCGTCGCGGTCGGCAATGTGCGCTTCGGCGTGCAGGACCTGCTCGCGCGCGCCGCGCCCGCCGAACGGGCGTTGCCGGCGCCGCGCGAGGTGCCGCCGCGCGCGCTGCCGCCGGTGGCCGGCGAGCGGATGTCGGTCGCGTTCGCGTTGCAGACGCTCACCGAAGTGCGCGATCCCGACGGCATCGTCGTCGAGGAAGCGCCGAGTTCGCGGCCGGTGATGCAACGCTATCTGCCGATCCCGCGCGCCGGCAAGTTCCTGACGATGGACAGCGGCGGCCTCGGCTACGGGATGCCGGCCGCGGTCGGCGTCGCGCTCGCGCGGCCCGGCGAGCGGGTGATCGCGCTGATCGGCGACGGCTCCAGCATGTACTCGATCCAGGCGATCTGGAGCGCCGCGCAGATGCGCCTGCCGATTACCTTCGTGATCCTGAACAACACGCGCTACGCGGCGTTGCAGGACTTCGCGCCGGTGTTCGGTTTCGGTCCGCACGAGCCGGTGCAGGGCACCGATCTGCCGGGGCTCGACTTCGTGACGATCGCCGCGGGGATGGGCTGCCCTGGCGTGCGCGTCGACGCTGCGGCTAAACTCGCCGACGCGTTGCGCGACGCGCTCGCGGCCGGGACTTTGCACAATGGCCCGACGCTGGTCGAGGTGGTCGTCGCGTAACGGGCAGCGCCTCGCGCGCAATTTCCGACAACGTTAGATGGAAGCGCGGCCGGTGCCACGGCACCCGCTGCGCCCGACAAAGGACACACACGATGAAAAATGTCTCGATGCTGATCGCCGGCGAACAGGTCCAGGCGCGCAACGGCGCGACCTTCGAGCGCCGCAACCCGCTGGACGGCGAAGTCGCGACGCGCGCGCCGGCCGCGACCGTCGAAGACGCGGTGGCCGCGGTCGATGCCGCCGCCGCCGCGTTCCCGGTCTGGTCCGCGCTGGGCCCGAGCGAGCGCCGCGCATTCCTGACCAAGGCCGCGCATGCACTCGAAGCGAAGGCCGACGCATTCGCCGCGGCGATGGCCGCCGAGACCGGCGCGTCCGGCATCTGGGCCGGCTTCAACGTGCACCTGGCGGCGGCCGGCCTGATCGAAGCGGCCGCGCTGACTACGCAGATTGCCGGCGAGCTGATTCCGTCCGACGTGCCCGGCAGTCTCGCGATGGGCGTGCGCCAGCCGGCCGGCGTGGTGCTCGGCATGGCGCCGTGGAACGCGCCGGTGATCCTCGCGGTGCGCGCGATCGCGCTGCCGCTCGCGTGCGGCAACACGGTCGTGCTGAAGGGCTCGGAGATCTGCCCGGCGACTCACGGGCTGATCATCGAAGCGATGCAGGAAGCCGGCTTGCCGCGCGGCACCGTGAACTTCGTGACCAATGCGCCGGCCGACGCCGCGCGCATCGTCGACGCGATGATCGAACATCCGGCCGTGCGCCGCGTGAACTTCACCGGCTCGACCCGCGTGGGCCGCATCATCGCCGAGACCTGCGCGCGCAATCTGAAGCCGTCGGTGCTCGAACTCGGCGGCAAGGCGCCGCTCGTCGTGCTCGATGACGCCGACATCAGCGCGGCCGTCGACGGGGCCGTGTTCGGCGCGTTCGCCAATTCCGGGCAGATTTGTATGTCCACCGAACGAATCATCGTCGACGACAGCATTGCCGATGCGTTCGTCGAGAAGCTCGCCGCACGCGCTCGCGCACTGCCGCTCGGCGATCCGCGCAACGGTCCGGTCGTGCTCGGCTCGGTGGTCGATATGAGCACCGTCGAGCGTTGCAACGCGCTGATCGACGATGCGCTCGCGAAGGGCGCGACGCTGGTGTGCGGCGGCCGCAGCGAAACCACGCTGATGGCGGCCACGCTGCTCGACCGCGTGACGCCCGAGATGCGCATCTATCACGACGAATCGTTCGGCCCGGTCAAGCCGATCGTGCGCGTGAGCGGCGAAGATGCGGCGATTGCCTGCGCGAACGACAACGAATACGGGCTGTCCGCCGCGGTGTTCAGCCGCGACACGGCGCGCGCGCTGAACGTCGCGAAACGCATCGAGTCGGGCATCTGCCACGTGAACGGGCCGACCGTGCACGACGAAGCGCAGATGCCGTTCGGCGGCGTGAAGTCGAGCGGCTTCGGCCATTTCGGCGGCAAGGCGGGGATCGCGGAATTCACCGATCTGCGCTGGATCACGCTGCAAACGACCCCGCGTCACTACCCGTTCTAATCCGGAGATCACGATGCGTGACGCTATGGAAATCGCCATTCTCGGCGCGGGCGCGATGGGCTCGCTGTTCGGCGGGCTGCTTGCGGAGGCGGGCCATCGCGTCACGCTCGTCGATATCGACGACGCGCATCTCGATGCGATTCGCCGCGAAGGCTTGCGTCTGACGACGGACGCGGGCTCGCGAATGGTTGGCAGTCTTGAAGGCTGCCGCCCCGAACAGGCCACTGCCGCGCCCGAACTGCTGATCGTCTTCACGAAGACGATGCACACCGACGCGGCGCTCGCTTCGGCGCGGGCGCTGCTCGGCGAGCACACTGCGGTGCTGTCGTTGCAGAACGGGCTCGGCAATGTCGAACGAATTGCTCGCCACGTCCCGCGCGAACGCGTGATGGCCGGCATGACGACATGGCCCGCCGACAAGCCGGGCGCCGGCGAGGTCAGCTCGCACGGCGCCGGCGAAATCCGTCTGATGAGCGCGGACGGCGAGTTGCATGCACACGTACAGCGCACCGTCGATGCATTGAATTCGGCGGGCCTGAACAGCGTCGCCGATCCGAACGTGTGGTCGGCGATCTGGGAGAAGGTCGCGTTCAATGCGGCGCTGAACAGTCTGTGCGCGATGACCCAATGCACGGTCGGCGAGCTGACGAATCTGCCGGAAGGCGAGGCGCTCGCGCTGAAGATCGTCGCCGAAGTCGCGACGGTCGCGAGCGCGAACGGCATCGCCTTCGATCAGGCACATGTGATCGACAACGTGCGCTTCGCGCTCGCGAATCACCGCGCGCATCGGCCGTCGATGTTGCAGGACGTGCTGGCGGGCCGCAAAACCGAGATCGACGCGATCAACGGCGCGGTCGTCGCGGCCGCGCACGCGAAGGGCGTCGCCGTACCGACCACCGAATGTCTGCTGCAACTGGTACGACTGGTCGACGCACGCGGCCCGCGTTGAAGCATGAAGTCCAGCGCGCGTCGAAGCCGCGCTGGCGACACCGATAACAAAAAAAATCGATAAACGCGCACGCAGCGCAAACATGGAGACAAGCTGATGAATTACGTTCCTCCCGCTTCGGCCGAGGCCTCGACCGCGCATCACGACGCGGCGCTCGCCGGCATCGCGCGCGGCGGCAGCGCGGTCGATATCGGTCACGCACTCGACGACGGTCCGTACACGCTGTTGCAGAAATTCGCGGTGGTGCTCGCGGCGCTGTCGATCGTTGTCGACGGTTTCGACAGTCAGCTGATCGGCTTCGCGATTCCGACGCTGATCAAGGAGTGGGGCATCACGCGCAACGCGTTTGCGCCGGTGGTCGCGGCGGGGCTGGTCGGGATGGGAATCGGCAGCGCGTTCGCGGGCCTGTTCGCCGATCGTTTCGGCCGGCGTTGGGCGGTGATCGGTAGCGTGCTGGTGTTCGGCGTCGCGACCTGCGCGATCAGCCTCGCGCCGAACGTCGCGGCGATCGCGGCGCTGCGCTTTGTTGCCGGGTTGGGGATCGGCGGCGCGCTGCCGAGCTCGACCACGCTGACCGCCGAATTCACGCCCGCGCGTTTTCGCACCTTCGCGGTGACCGCGACGATTCTGTGCGTGCCGCTGGGCGGCATGGTCGCCGGGCTGTTCGCGGGCCAGGTGTTGCCGGTGTACGGCTGGCGCGGTCTGTTCGTCGCGGGCGGGGTGCTGCCGCTGCTGCTCGCTGTCGTGCTGCTGATCGCGCTGCCGGAGTCGCCGCGCTTTCTCGCGCGCCGTCCGCGCCGCTGGCCGGAACTGGCGAAGCTGCTGCGCCGGATGCAGCGCGACGTGTCGGCCGATGCGAGCTTCACCGACATCCGTGAACAGAGCGCGGAGAAACACGTCGGCTTCACCGCGCTGTTCCGCGACGGCCGCGCGCGCGACACCGTTGCGATCTGGGGCGCGTTTTTCATGTGCCTGCTCGCCGTGTACGCGGCGTTCAGCTGGTTGCCGTCGATGCTGACCAGCGAAGGTTTGAGCGTCGCGATGGCCGGCTACGGGCTGAGCGCGTACAACCTGGGCGGCGTGATCGGCGCGGTGCTGTGCGCGCTCGCGATCGGCCGCTACGGTTCGCGCTGGCCGCTGCTGCTGTGCTGCGCGGGCGGCTTCGCGAGTGCGTGGATGCTGCTCGGCGTCAGCGCGACCCGGCACACCACGCTGATGATCTTCGGTCTCGGTCTGCATGGCCTGTTCGTCAACGCGGTGCAATCGACGATGTACGCACTGTGCGCATACGTGTACACGACCGGCGTGCGGGCAACCGGTACCGCATCGGCGCTCGCGGTCGGCCGCCTCGGCGCGATCCTCAGCGCGTTCGCGGGCGCGGCGGTGATTACGGCGGGCGGCGCGTCCGCCTACCTGTTGATGCTCGGCATCGCGATGGTGGTCGTGATGATCGCGCTCGCGGTGGTGCAGCGGCACATTCCGCGTAGAGGCGTCGCGAGCGCGCGCTGAGCGATAAGGCGGTCCCTCGCGCGGCGTTCGTCACGCGGGGGACTGGCCTCGATGATCTGAATTTCCCCTTCTTTGTCGTCCATTTTCTCGCGCGCCGCGAGCGGGTGACGTTCGCCCGTTCGCTCAGGCATGCGAATCAAATAATCCATAAACAGGAAATCGCGGAGACTATGAAATCAAGAATCGCGGCAGGTTTGGTGTTGGCCGGTATCAGCACAATTGCGTGTGCGCAGAGCAGCGTGACGCTGTATGGGATCGTCGATACGGGTATCGAATACGTGACGCACGCGAACGCGGCGGGCGACAGCGTCGTGCGGATGCCGGGCGTTACCGGCGAGTTGCCGTCGCGCTGGGGCCTGCGCGGCACCGAGGCGCTGGGCGGCGGGATGTCGGCGATCTTCGCGCTCGAAAGCGGCTTCAATATGCGCAACGGCACGCTGAATCAAGGCGGCCGGCTGTTCGGTCGGCAGGCGTGGGTCGGCGTGAATTCGCCGTACGGCGCGCTGACGTTTGGCCGCCAGTACACGATGACGTTCTGGGCGCTGTCGGACGCGGACCTGCTGGGCCCCGACATCTATGGCGGCACCGCGTCGTTCGATCAGTACCTGCCGAGTTCGCGCAGCGATAACACCGTCGTCTACAAGGGCAGTTATGCGGGCGTCACGCTCGGCGCGACGTGGTCGTTCGGTCGCGACTCGACCGGCACCGGCAATTCGCCGGGACAGGGCACCTGCGCGGGACCGACGGCCGGCAGCGGGCCGACCTGCCGCGAATGGTCGGCGCTGCTGCGCTACGACCGTAACGGCTATGGCGTTGCCGCCGCGTACGATCAGCAGCACGGCGGCCCGGGCGCGATGGCGAGCATGTTCGACGGTACGCCGTCGTTCGCGTTCACGAATCCGGACGACACCGACGTGCGGATGCAGTTGAACGGCTACGGCCATATCGGCCCTGTGCGGCTCGGCGGCGGCTGGATCGGCCGGCGTGTCGATACCGTGTCGCCGGCCACGCCGAATCCGCATTCCAACCAGTACTATCTGACCGCGTCGTATAACGTGACGCCGGCGTTTATCGTCGACGGCGGCGTGTACCGGATCATCAATAGTCACGACGATACGCGCGGCACGATTGCCGCGTTACGTTCTACCTATCTGCTCTCGAAGAGCACGGCCGTGTATCTGCAAGGCGCGTATCTGTGGAATAGCGACAAGGCGGCCTACACGGTGAGCCAGGGCGGCGGCGGCACGACGCCCGCGCCGGGCGCCGGTCAACTCGGTTTGATGGCGGGGCTGCGGCATAGCTTCTGATTCAGCTGCCGCCGCCGCGGATGTAATCCGGCAAGGCCAGCGCGTTCGGCACGGGATTGCCGGACGCGTTGGTCGGCAGATACTGGGTCTGAAACGCGGTGAACATCGCGGCGAAGCCGTCGGCGCGCTGCACGATCACCGCGCCGTCCTGGAACGCGCCGTTTTCGTCGTAGTGCGGACCGCGCGGATTGCCCTGATTCATGTGGGTTTCGTGCAGGCCGTCCTTTTTCGGCAGGAATAGAAAGCCGAAACCGTAGACGACGATGCCCGCGCTGGTCGGGGTCCAGAAGTCGCGGTTGTGCAGCTGACCGCTGCCGTTGTCGTACGGCAGGCTTTCGGACGGCTGGGTTTCGTCGATGCTCAGAATGCCGTTGACGATGTCGTTGACGTCGGCGCGATTGCCGTTCTCGTCCTTGTATGGAATCGGCCGCATTCTGCGGATGTCGAGCAGGCTGCTGTCCTGGAAGTAATCGAGGCGTGGAAAGCCGCTGGTGTAGAGACCGGGTGCGAGATCTTTCAGTTTCGCGGTCAGCGGATCGGTGAAGTTCAGGTCCGCATAGAAGTACACATCGTCGCTGCCGTTTTTACCGGGTTGCGTCGATGCCGAATTTACGACGAGGTTGAATGGCTTGTTGTCGTTGCCATTGTCGTTGCCCGTCACGGTAATCACGTAGTGCGGACTGCCTACATAAGAATCCTTGAAAGGCGCGGCGCGCAGTAAATTCCCTTTGAACATGCAGTATTCGTTCATGGCTGGACAATCCTGGTCGTGGTGCAGCGATGGCGGATAGAGGCGGCTTCGGATCGCGCAAACTCTGTGCCGCGGTGGGGTGGTGTACGCGATCCGCGGGCCGCCACCGCGCTACAGCATAATCCCAAGCGCCCGCGCGGTCGCATCGATCGCCGCTTTCGCCTTGCTCACGATCTCGTCGATTTCCGGCCGGCTGATCACCAGCGGCGGCGACAGCAGCATCCGGTCGCCGGTCGCGCGCATCACCAGATTGCTGTTGAAGCAGAAATCGCGGCATAGCGTCCCGACTTCCCCGCCATTCTCGAAGCGCGTGCGGGTGCGCGGCGCCTGCGCAAGCTGGACGCCGGCAACCAGACCCGCACCGCTGATCTCGCCGACAATGGGATGCCCGGCGAACGTCTCACGCAGCCGGTTCTGAAAGTAAGGACCGGTATCCGTTTTCACGCGCTCGACGATTTTCTCGTCGCGCAGCAGCTTCAGATTCGCGACGGCAACCGCAGCCGCGACCGGATGCCCCGAGTACGTGAGCCCGTGATTGAATTCGCCGTGCTCGATCAGTGCGCGCGCGACGCGCTCATGTAGTCCCACCGCGCCCATCGGTACATAACCGCTCGTCAGCCCCTTCGCGAGCGTAATCAGATCCGGCTCGAAACCAAAGTGCTGATGCGCGAACCATTCGCCGGTACGCCCGAAGCCGCCGATCACCTCATCCGCGACCAGCAGCACGTCGTATTTGCGGCAAATGCGCTGAATTTCCGGCCAATAGTTTGCCGCCGGGAAAATCACGCCGCCCGCTCCCTGGAAAGGCTCACCGATAAACGCGGCGACATTGTCCGCGCCGAGTTCGAGAATCTTCTGCTCCAGTTGTCTGGCCCGCTCCAGTGCGAATTCTTCCGGCGTCTGACCGCTTGCCGCTTCGCCGAAGAAATACGGCTGATCGATATGCACGATGTTCTCGACTTTCGACGGCATCTGCTCATGCATATACGCCATTCCGCCAAGCGTGCCGCCCGCAATCGTCGAACCGTGATAAGCGTTCTTGCGCGCGATCACGAACTTCTTCGCGGGCTGGTTTTGCGTCGCCCAGTACTGGTGGACGATGCGCAACACCGTGTCGTTGCCTTCCGAACCGCTGTTGCAATAGAAAAAATGCTTGAACGGCTCAGGCGTCAATTCGGCGAGCAGCGCCGATAGTTCGATCACCGGCGGGTGGGTGGTCTTGAAGAACGTGTTGTAGTACGGCAGCTCCTGCATCTGCCTATAAGCGGCGTCGGCGAGTTCCTTGCGGCCATAGCCGACGTTCACGCACCACAGTCCCGCCATTCCGTCGATGATCTTGTTGCCGTCCGAGTCCCACAGATACACGCCGTGCGCTTTGACGATCACGCGGCTGCCCGCGCGGTTCAGTGCGCCCATATCCGAGAACGGATGGAGATGATGCGCGGCATCCAGCGCGCGGTAGTCGGCGGTGCTGCGCGAGGTAGTTTTCAGTGTCTGCGTGCTCGTGCTCGTGCCCGTGATCTGCTCAGCGTCCTGTGTCGTTGCGAATGCGACTTCCTCGGTCTTATAGTTCATATAGCCTCCGGTGTTCGTTTGCGATTCTGCTCTGAATAGCTGCCAATGCTCAGACGTGCAGCAGCAAATGCCGGCGTTCCCACGAACTGATCACGCGGAAAAACGCCTCGTATTCGGTCTCTTTCAGCGCGAGATACGCACGCACGAACTTCTCGCCGAGTACTTCGGCAATCGGCTCGCATGCGCTCATCAACGACAGACCGTCTTCGAGATTGCGCGGCAATTGATATGGCAACGCATAGCCGTCGCTCGCCAGCGGTTCTGTCGCGGTGAGTCGCTGGGTAATGCCGAGATAACCTGCGGCCAGCGTCGCGGCAATCGCCAGATACGGATTGCAATCGACGCCCGGAATACGGTTCTCGACGCGGCGCGCGACCGGCGCCGAATGCGGCACCCTGAAGCCGACCGTGCGGTTGTCGTAGCCCCACGCGACATTGATCGGCGCGGCCATGAAGCGCGATAGTCGACGGTACGAATTGATGTACGGCGCGAAGATCGGCATCAGCGCCGGCGTGTACTTCTGCAAGCCGGCGATATAGCCGGTAAACAGCGAGGTCGGTTCGCCATCCGCGGCGGTGAACAGATTGCGGCCGGTTTCGACGTCGACGAGACTCTGATGCATATGCATCGCCGAGCCCGGTTCGCCTTCCATCGGTTTGGCCATGAACGTCGCATACATCTTGTGACGCAGCGCCGCCTCGCGCACCGTGCGCTTGAACAGAAACACGCTGTCCGCGAGTTTCAGCGGATCGCCGTGCATGAAGTTGATTTCCATCTGCGCGGCGCCGACTTCGTGAATCAGCGTGTCCACTTCGAGTTCCTGCACGTCGCAGTACTCGTAGATGTCTTCGAACAGCGGGTCGAATTCGTTGACCGCTTCGATCGAATACGCCTGGCGGCCGGTTTCCGCGCGACCGGTGCGGCCGACCGGCGGTTGCAGCGGCAGATCGGGATCGCGGTTCATATCGACCAGATAGAACTCGAGTTCCGGCGCGATCACCGGTTTCCAGCCGCGCGCGTGGTACAGGTCGAGTACGCGGCGCAGCACGCAGCGCGGCGAAATTTCGACCGGCGTGCCGTCGAAGTGGACGCAATCGTGGATCACCTGCGCGGTCGGATCGACCGCCCACGGAATCATCCGGATCGTGCTCGCGTCGGGGACGCACACCATGTCGGGGTCGGTGACGCCGGTCAGCGAATCGCTTTTCGGATAGTCGCCGGTCACGGTCTGGACCATTACCGCTTGCGGCAGACGCATCGACTCGCCCGATTCGAACTTGCTGCGTGGAATGATCTTGCCGCGCGCAATGCCGGCCATATCCGGGATGATCGCTTCGATTTCGGTCACGTGATGCTTTTTCAGAAATTCGTCGATGTCATGCATGGTTGTTCTCTCTATGTTTGATGCGCGAGCCGGTCAGGCGGGCAGGGCTGCGAAGGCACCGGCGTTGTTTCGTGTGGCCATGCGCCGGCGACAGGCGTCGCCGAATGCGCGAAAGATTGCGTTCGATAACGGGTCTTGCGCCTGTTTCCATTCCGGATGCCACTGCACGGCAAGCGCGCCGAGCATCGTTCTATCTGCGGTAATAGCAACGACGGGTTTGTTTTGCATAACGAATAGACGTGTCGATTCCGCGCCGGCGGTCGAGTCGGCGGCGTTCGGAATAACGTGCGGCGTTATCGGAAAACGCGCAGGCGAGTCAAAGCCAGCGCAAATCGACGCAATAACGCGCAGCGCTTATTGGAAACGGATGCGATTTAATCCGTAGTCCGCGATGTACGGCTATCGGTCGGCAGCGCGCAGGCGCAAGCCATTCGCTCGCGAGCCAACGCGTGCAAACGGATCAATCGAACCGCGAATGAGATGACGGAAGGGAGGCGCTACGGCAGCAGCGAAGCGACTTCGTCTGTGCGCACGGCGATAAACGCACGAGCGGACAGCACGTTACGGCGCCGTACGGAACGACGCGACAGGACTGTGATGACGGACAGAAAGCGGCGGAACGCAAGGCTGCCGCTGCTGCCGTCGGCGCTGGCGCCGTCAATGCACATACTGCGTGCCTGACTGCGATTCCAGTTCACCAAAGGGCCTCGGACTCTCACGATGACACTCGACTGCGTTGTTGAGGGAAGTATTGAACGCGTTGTTTCGAATCCGTAGCGGATCCTGAGGAAACAGCACGCGGGTCGATCGCATTGAACCGCTGCGAGACGGTTTCGCTACGCAGCCAAACATCTGATGGTACGTATTGCAGAACTTATTTCAGTGCTTAAGCGGCGTGCTCAAACCGATCGCCCTGTAGGAAGCATATACGAGCTATAAATGCCGTCAATTTATTTTTATTTTTTTGGCAATCCGGCATCGCGTGCGATGCCGGATAAATTCGCTCGAATTCGCGCGCGAATACGGCGCGAATTGCGCTTATTTCGCGAGCCGCGCGCGGATCGTGTATTCGCCTTCGAGCCCCTTGTCTTCGAGCATATGCGCCATCGCGGTATTGAAGTCGGGCGGCAACGGTTCGACCGGATAACCGCGCTTCTCCCATGCGTCGAGGCCGCCCTTCAGCGCGCGAACGTGATGAATGTTCTTGCGATGCAGCTGTTTAACGATGCGCTTGGCCGTCGCTTCGTTCGGACACACGCAATAGACGACGATCGGCCGCTTCAGATACTCGGGATGAATCGGTTCGGGCGATTCGAGGTCGAGCGGACGCGCGCCGGCAATCCGGTGCGATTCCTTTTCGCGCACGATACTCGGCCGCGCATCGAGAATCAGCGGCGGTTCGTTCGATTTCATCATCTCGTCGAGCTGATCGGGCGAGATGCGCGTATGCGCGAGCCAGCGGCGAAACTGTAAACGACGCAGCCAGCGATACAGCAAAGCCCCCGCGAAGATCACCGCGAACGTATCGACGATCGTGCCGCCGTTGTGCCGCACGGCCAGGATCAGTTGCACGATCTGATCGTGCAGCGCGCCGCCGCCGATCACCCACATGCTGGCCCACAGCGTCGCGCCGACCAGATCCCACCACAGGAACACACCGACCCCGATCGCGGTGGTGCCGAGCAGCGGCGCGGAAATCAGGCCGAGACCCGGCAGGAACTTGGCGACCGTCAGGATCGGCGCGCCGTAGCGTTCATAAGTATTGCGCGCGACCCGCACGGTGGTGTCGAGCGAAAGGGAGAAGCGCACCAGATAGTTCAGCAGCCGGCGGCCGTACGCGCGGCCGGTGAAAAACCATAGCGAGTCGGCCAGCAGCGTCGCGCCGACCGCCGCGAAGATCACGTTCAGATACGAGGTTTGCCCCATTGCGGCCATCGTGCCGCCGAGGATCAGCATCGGCGCGGCAGGAATCGGCATGCCGAGCTGCGTGACGAGCACGCTCATGAAGACGGCCCAGACGCCGAGAGACGCTGGAATAGCAATCGGGAAATGCCACACTACCGCGCTCCTGAGAAAGCAATGAGAGAAAACGCAATCGGTCTGCGCCAGCCGCTGGACGGCCATGCGACGCGTACGGCGATGCGGGGGCAAGCCGTGCGCATCGGCGCGAAAGACGGATTTAAGCACAGGTAGCGGGTCGGTGTTGTGAAAGACCGTGAAAGGCTGCGGGTAAGGTTGCTGAAGGGTGCGGTGGCTCAGGCATCGGCCGCCGGATCGTACGGCACCACCTGCTCATGCTCGTCCGCGTGATTGCGCGCGACGATCGCCCGCGCGACCGCGTGCGGTTCGAGATTGAACGGCTGGTGCGGAACGCCCGGCGGAATGAACAGAAAGTCGCCCGCCTCGGTGATCACCGACTCGCGCAGGCCCGGGCCGTAGCGCGTCTCGACCCGGCCTTCGAGCTGATAGATCGCGGTCTCGTAGTCGGCGTGGAAGTGCGGCTCCGCGTGGCCGCCCGGCGGCACCACGACCATGTACATCGACAGCCCGGTAGCGCCCGCGCTATTCGCCGAAATGCCGACGAAATACGGCAGCCGCTGCGCGGTCGCCATTTCGCGGTCGGGACGCACCTTGACGACGGCGGCGCGCGGGTCGTGAATGACGTTTGCCATGCTCGCTCCTCGGAGGATCGCCGCGCGGCGCGGCGCGGCGCGGCGGGTAGAGTGGCCGGATCGCAATCGCGCACCGGTCTAGTCGAGTGTAGGCGCTGGCGGGCTCGTTGGAGGTGCGGATATCGGACGTTATCGAGCGTGGCGGCGTTGCTACAATCACCCGCATACACGTACAACCATCACGGAGACAGCGAATGGCAACGCTTCAGCCCATCAGCCGCTACCCGGTGCCCGAGCCGGGCGAGTGGCCCGCCGATATCAGCGCCCGTATTCTCGAAGTGCAGGAAAAAGCCGGTTTCGTGCCGAACGTGTTTTTGACGCTCGCGCATCGGCCCGACGAGTTTCGCGCGTTCTTCGCGTATCACGACGCGTTGATGCTGAAAGAGGGGGGCCTCACGAAAGGCGAGCGCGAAATGATCGTGGTCGCGACGAGTGCGGTCAACGATTGTCTGTACTGCGTGGTCGCGCACGGCGCGATTTTGCGCATCTACGAGAAGGCGCCGTTGCTCGCGGATCAGGTCGCGGTCAATCATCGCAAGGCCGATATCACCGAACGTCAGAAGGCGATGCTCGATTTCGCGCTGAAGGTGTGCCGCGCATCGGGCACCGTCGACGAAAACGACTTCCAGGCGTTGCGCGGCCACGGCTTCACCGACGAAGACATCTGGGACATCGCGGCGATTACCGCGTTTTTCGGCCTGTCGAACCGGATGGCCAATGTGATCTCGATGCGGCCGAACGACGAGTTCTATCTGATGGGCCGGGTGCCGAAGGCGGCGGCGGAGAAAGCGAAGTCATAACGAACTCGCGGCGAACCGGTCGCCGCGTCGAGGATTGCTTCGGTCTGCGTATCGATAGTGCGGCTCACGCTGTCGCCGGCTTCGACGCGCGAAGCTCACGCGTGTCGACCGCGCGGTCGTCGATCGGGAAATGCAGCAGCGCCGCGAGCAGGCCGGCGGCGATCGTCGCCGCCCATAACAGCGAGTACGAGCCGGTCAGATCGAACACGAGGCCGCCGAGCCATGCGCCGAGAAACGAGCCGATCTGATGGCTCAGAAAGCACACGCCGAACAGACTGCCGAGGTGGCGCACGCCGAACACCTTGGCGACGAGCCCGCTCGTCAGCGGCACGGTGCCGAGCCACGTGAGGCCCATCACCGCAGCGAAGATCACGACCGACACGGTGCTTTTCGGCAGCAGGAAAAACACGCCGATCGTCGCGCTGCGCAGCAGATACAGCCAGCCGAGCACGTGCTGCTGGCGGAACCGGCCGCCGAGCCAGCCGCATGCCCAACTGCCCGCCATGTTGAACAGGCCGATCAGCGCGAGCGCGGTCGCGCCGAGTCCGAGCGGCATATGACACAGCGTCAGATATTCGGGCAGATGCGTCGCGATGAACGCGAGCTGGAAACCGCAGGTGAAAAAGCCGAGCGTCAGCAGGCGGTAGCCGCGATGGCGCGTTGCTTGGGCCAGCACCTCGCGTAATGGGGCGGCGGGTGTCGCTTGCGGCTCGACGGGCGGGTGAGCGTGAGCGGGCAACTGATCTTGCGGCGTCGCCCGTGCTTGCGGCGTCGCCCGTGTCTGAGCATGGTCTTGAGCCCGCGTCCGACCGCGCCGGTCGAGCACGATGCCGAGCGGCGCGATCAGCAGCATCACGAAGGCGAGCGCGAACAGCGACGTCGCGATTCCCGCGTGCAGCCTGATCCCCTGCACCAGCGGCACCATCAACACCTGGCCGGCCGAGCCGCCGGCGCTGACTAGCCCCATCGCGACGCTGCGCCGTTCCGGCGTCGCAATCCGCCCGACCGCCGGCAGCACCACGCCGAAAGTCGTGCAACTGACGCCGACCCCGACCAGCAAGCCCATCCCGATCACCAGCCACGCGCCGCTGGGCGCGACCGCCGACAACGCGAGTCCGGCCGCGAAGGTGGTCGCGCCGAACGCGACCACCGGCGCCGAGCCGTAGCGGTCCGCGGCGGCGCCCGCGAACGGTTGCGCGAAACCCCACACGAGGTTGTGCAGCGCGATCGCGAACGCGATCAGCGTGACGGGCAGACCGCGGTCGAACGAGAACGGGCCGATAAACAGGCCGAAAGTCTGGCGGATCCCCATCGCCGCGCTGAGGATCAGCGCGCCGGCGACGATCACCAGCGTGGTCGTGTGCGGATGAAGGGCGAGGGGGAAGCGCTTGCTGCGGATGGTCGACATGGCGGGTTCTCCTTGAGCGCCATCGTCGCAGTGCGCCGCGCGCGCGGCAAAGGAAAAGTCTTCGCTGACAGGTGAGCGTGGCTCACCTGTGCGGGTGGGTGTCGCCGTTGTTGCTGTCGCTGTCTGCGTTGGCGTTGCCTTTACCGTCGCTCGCCGCCCGCCCGGCGAACGGCGCCGCCTCGCCGACCAGCCAGCGTTTGAAATCCGCCAGTTCCGGGCGGCGGATCGCGCTGTCCGTGTCCTCGGAGCTGACCAGCCAGTACGCGGTGCTCGACGCGACCGTGCCCGCGCACGCCTCGACCAGCGCGCCGCTCGCCAGATCGCTGTCGACCAGCGGTTTGCGGCCGAGCGCGACGCCTAGACCCATGCCGGCCGCCTCGAATGCGAGCTGGATCGTGTCGACCCGCAGGCCGCCGGCGGCATCGATGCCGCTCGCGCCGGTGCCGTCGAGCCACGCCTGCCAGTCTTCGCCGGCGGTGTTCACGTGAATCAGCGTCGCCTGTCGCAGGTCGATTTCGCCGCGCGCGTCGCGCAGTGTGTCGCGATACGCGGGACTGCAAACCGGCACGAACTGCTCGTCGAAGAGCCGCGTCCACGCGGTGCCGGCGACCGGCGCGCGGCTCATCCGGATTGCGAAGTCGAACCCGTCGACCGGGAAACCGACCTGCCGCGACGATGTATCCACGCTGACGTTCACCTTCGGCCACCGCGCGCGAAAGCCGGCGAGGCGCGGCAGCAGCCAGCGCGACGCGAAGGTCGGCGCGCAACTGAGCGCGATCGGCCGGTCGGCGCGATGCGTCGGCAGCCGCTGGGTGCCGATCGCGATCAGCGAAAACGCTTCGGAGACGTACGACAGATAGTCGGCGCCGCTCGCGGTCAGCGAAATGCCGCGCGGCTCGCGCACGAACAGTTCGACGCCGAGCGCTTCCTCGAGCCCGACTATCCCGTGACTGATCGCGCTCGGCGTGACATTCAGTTCGGCGGCGGCGAGCTTGAAACTCTGATGCCGCCCGGCTGCTTCGAAAAAGCGCAGCGCGGGCAACGGGGGCAGGCGGAGCGGCATGGGGGTGTCGGTGGCGGTGGCGTGTCGCGCAAGCATACCGTGCTGCGCCGCGGGTTGGACGCGTGGGGCGGGGAAAGAATTTTCCCGCGCGTGTGTCGATTTCCGCTCGTTTCATCCGTCGTCATAGATGAGCACGGCACGCTTTGGCGACCGCCCGCCCACCGTTTTACAAAGCTTCATTTCTCACCCGATTTCTCACAAGGAGATGGCTGATGACTGACGCAAACGCATCGACACAGACGCAAACTCAGACGCAGAAGCAGACGCTGAAACCGGCCCGCGAACTGGCCGAATTGCCGCCGCGCTTTCCGGGCGAAAGCGCCGGATATCGCCGCGCGCGCAACGACCTGCTGGCCGCGGAAATCGAGTTGCGCCGCCAGATCGAGCAGGTCGCGGTGCAACGCCGCGCACTGCCGCCGGGCGGTCTCGTGCCCGAGGACTATCGGTTCGACGGCGAAGCCGGACCGGTCACGCTGTCGCAAATGTTCGGCGCGCACGACACGCTGATCACTTACAACTGGATGTACGGCCCGCGACGCGCGCGGCCGTGCCCGATGTGCACGTCGCTGCTGAGCGCGTGGGACGGCGAAATGCCGGACATCCTGCAACGCGTCGGCTTCGCGGTGATCGGCCGCGCGCCGCTGGAGAAACTGCTGGCGTTCAAACAGGAGCGCGGCTGGCGGCATCTGCGGATCTATTCGTCGGGCGACAACACCTTCAATCGCGACTACGCGGCCGAAGACCCGGCCGGCGACGACAATCCCGCGGTCAACGTATTCACGCGCAAGGGCGGGGAAGTGCGGCACTTCTGGGCCGAGGAGATGGGTCCAGCGAGCGCCGACCCGGGCCAGGATCCGCGCGGCGCGCCCGATCTGATGCCGTTGTGGACGATCCTCGACATGACGCCCGGCGGGCGCGGCACCGATTGGTATCCGAAACTCGCGTATTGAACGTGGCGGACGGCGCGGGCCGGCCACCGCAAGGTCCGCGGGCTACGAATGCGTCTCCGTCGCCTGCCCTTGCGCCAACGCGGTCCGCAAAAAACCGCCGACCGCGCCGGCCCGCATCGGCCGGCTGAACAGATAGCCCTGCACCGCGCGCGCGCCGAGCGCTTTCACGACCTCGGCCTGCAGCGGCGTTTCGAGCCCTTCCACCACGCATTCGAGCCCCAGGTTGCGGCACAGATCGATCACCGACTTGATGATCTTCTTCGACGCGCTGTTCGTATCGACGTCGGTCACGAAGCTGCGGTCGATCTTGATCGCGTCGAACGGCAGCCGGTGCACGTAGCTCAGGCTCGAATAGCCGGTGCCGAAATCGTCGAGCGACACGCGGCAGCCGGCCTGCTTGAGCATCGTCAGCGCGCTGGCGGCCTGCTCGAAATCGCGCGTCAACGCGGTCTCGGTGATCTCGAACGTGACCCGGTGCGGCGACACCCCGCTCGCCGCGACGATGTCGATCAGCCGCCGCGCGCGCGCCGACGTCGAGATATCGACCGCCGACAGATTGAACGACAGATACAGATCGGCCGGCCACTGCGCGACTTCGCGCAGCGCCTGGCGCAGCAGTACTTCGGTGAGGCTCAGGATCAGCTCGGTACGCTCTGCAATCCGAATGAATTCCTCGGGCCGCACCATGCCGAGCCGCGGGCTGCGCCAGCGGCCCAGCGCTTCGAGACCGATCGGGCGATGCGCGGGCAGATCGTAGATCGGCTGGAAGTCGAGGAACAGCTCCGCTTCGAGGTCCGCGTGGCGCAGCTCCTGGGTGACGAGACTGAGGCGCCGCATCCGCGTTTCATGTTCGGTCGAGAAGATCACCGGCTTGCCGCGGCGGTTTTCCTTGCCGACATACAGCGCGGCGTCGGCGCGCTCGAACACCTGCTCGACCGTCGAGCCCGCGTCGGGAAACGCGGCCCAGCCGATCGTGCCGGTCAGTTCCGCGACGTTGTCCGCGACCTGGTAGGGCCGGCTGAGCGCATCGCAGATACGCTGGCCGAGTTCGACCAGCGCATCGTTCGACAGCTTCTCGCACACCAGCACGCCGAACTCGTCGCCGCCCAGGCGCGCGAACAGCAGCGCCGGCTCGCCGAGCGCGAGCAGACGCGCGCCGACTTCCTGCAGCACGAGGTCGCCGCTCGCGTGGCCATAGATGTCGTTGACCTGCTTGAAACCGTCGAGATCGATCACCCCGACATTGAAACTGCCGCCGCGCGCGGCCGCCTGTTCCGCCATCGCGCGCAGCGACGCGAAATAGCTGCGCCGATTCGGCAGGTCGGTCAGGCTGTCGATGCTGGCGAGCCGGAAGTTGTCGTCGCTGAGCCGCTGCGTGTTGAGCTGGCTCGTCTGCAATTCGCGCTGCGCCTGGATCGCGTCGGTGAAGGTGCGCCAGTATTGCAGGATCACGACCGCGAGCGCGACGCCGACCAGCGCCATATCGACCGCCATCGCAATGAAGACCGGATAGCCGGTGCTGATCAGATAGCCGCAGAAGCTTAGGATGACGATGCACAGCAACAGCAGCGCGGGCACTCGCAAATGAATCAGGCAGAACACGCTGCCCACCAGCGTGGTGCCCATATAAAACGCGACCTGCGCCTGCTGGTACGCGCTGCCGTACGGCAGCAGCAGGATCGACCAGCAGCTGAAAGCGAAGCCGAAAAGCCCGACCACCCACACGAGGCTGCGCATTTCTCCAACGGCCCGTTCGGTCGTCAGCGGACGGCGGCGCAGCAGCCACCAGCGCGCGCAGCGATACAGGCATGCGCCGCCGAGTGCGAGCGGAATGTACAGCGACAACCAGAATGGCGCGCTGGCGAGATGCGTGATAGCGACCGACGCGGTGTTGACCAGCAGAATGAAATAGAGCAGCGGGACCTGCCGGCTGAAGGCCTGAAATTGCGCACGCATCAGCTCGGGATCGACTGCCGGAACCGCTAGCATCCGCTTCAATCTTGGTAGCCGAACCATCTCCATCCCTTTAAACGTTTGCGCGCTCAGCGCAGCTTTTTATATCGGCTTATGGCGGATTAACTTGAGCAGGATTGGACGACCGGAGCGCGGCAAGCCGATCATTTCAATGAGTCGACGCGAGATCGGTAAGTACTACCTGGCTCGCACAATTGAAGCTGCGCGGCAGTCAGTCGTTTCTGCCGGACCGCGCATCCTCGCGGATCGTATCGGGTCCCGCACTCCGTCCGTGCGCGGAATCAAAGAGTGGGACATGACAGCACGCGCTGCGGCGCCATCGGTGTGCCGGGCTGGCCGTCGGGCGCGGGCGTGCCTTGCGGCGGCGTCGAAACGAGCCGAACCGTATCGGCGCCCGCGTTCGCGAGCACGTATTTTTCCGCGCTGTTCTCCGGCTGCCAGTACGCGCGATAGACGCTGCCGTCGCCGAACACGAGCAGCTTGCCGTGAATTTTTTGCGCGCCTTTGACGAGATCGACCGGTTCGCCGGCGCGCAACGCAAAGCCCTGCGATGCGCCGGATTGGGTTGCACCGACCAGGGTTGCACAGGCGTTCTCGTCCGCGAGGACGGCATGCGGCGCGAAAGTGGTGACGAGCATCGCGAGCGTCGCGCCCGAGGCAAAGCGGCGAATTTTCACTTTTTTATTTCTTGCGAAAAGTTAACCTGGCTTCACTGCGCAAAGATTGCGCCTGAGTGTTCCGCCGCTTCCTGGCGGCTTGCCGGAACCGCCGATAGCTCGCCGCGAGTCGCGCTAAAGCACTGAAATTGCAACGGATTGTGATGCGCGGCAAAAGCGCGCGGGACCTCGTGCGCACATAAGCCCGCGATTCTTATGGCAGTTTGCTTCTCAAAAACGTCAAATCACGGCCCCGCCGTTGATACAAGCCTTACACCAAGGGTTTGCGCGAAGGTGGGGCTATGCGTTAGTGTGTCGGTCCCGGCGCCTCAGAAGGGCGCCGATTCCATGATTACCATACGGGAAGTGCTATGAACAAACAGGAACTGATTGATGCAGTCGCCGCAGCGACGGGCGAAAGCAAAGCGGCCACCGGCCAGACCATCGACGCAATCGTCGAAGCGGTGACCAAGGCCGTCGTGAGCGGCGATACGGTGCAACTGGTTGGTTTCGGTTCTTTCTCGACCGGCGCGCGTGCAGCACGCGTGGGCCGTAACCCGTCGACGGGCGAGGAAATCCAGATCGCCGCGGCCAAGACGGTGAAGTTCACCGCGGGCAAGGCGTTCAAGGAAGCCGTCAACGCGTCGTAATGCAACGCGCTTCACGCCGGACCGAGCCTTCGCGGTGCGCTGCGCAGCCTGCTGCGAAGCGTGCACAAGCGAGGCGTCGGGCGTGAAGAATCACGCGCTGCGCAACGTCGGCGGAACGATTTCCGCTCGTTGGCGCGGCGCGTGTGCGTCGCATGAACTCAGTTCGCGCGACGCTTGCGGGTCGCCTCGGCGAGCGTGGCCAGCACCGGTTCGGTCTGCGCCCAGCTCACGCAGGCATCCGTAATCGATACGCCGTAACGCAGCGGCACCCCGGCTTTCAGATCCTGACGGCCTTCTTCCAGATGACTTTCAAGCATCACGCCAATGATGCGGCGCTCGTGCTGCGTCAGTTGTCGCGCGATATCGTTCGCCACTTCGATCTGGCGTGCATGCGATTTATTCGAATTCGCATGCGAGCAGTCGATCATCACCTGCTCGCGCAGTCCCGCTGAACGCAGCGAATCGCAGGTAGCCTGCACCGCCGCCGCGTCGTAATTCGGACCCTGCTTGCCGCCGCGCAGAATCACGTGCGCGTCGTCGTTGCCGCGCGTTTCGAAGATCGCGGCCATGCCCATTTTTGTCATCCCCATGAATGCGTGGCTCGCGCGCGCCGCGACGATCGCATCGGCCGCGACCTGCACGCCGCCATCGGTGCCGTTCTTGAAACCGATCGGGCAGCTCAGACCCGATGCGAGCTGACGATGACTCTGGCTCTCGGTCGTGCGCGCGCCGATCGCACCCCACGCGATCAGATCGGCGATGTACTGCGGACTGAGCAGGTCGAGGAATTCGGTCGCGGTCGGCAGCCCCAGACCGTTGATATCGATCAGCAGTTGCCGCGCGAGACGCAGGCCTTCGTTGATACGGAAGCTGCCATCCAGACGCGGATCGTTGATATAGCCTTTCCAGCCAACCGTGGTGCGCGGCTTTTCGAAGTACACGCGCATCACGATCAGCAGATCGTCCTTATAGTGATCGGCGGCGGCCTTCAGCTTGCGCGCGTATTCGATCGCCTGGTCGTGGTCGTGGATCGAGCACGGGCCGGTGATCAGCACGAGACGGTCGTCGCGGCCGTGCAGAATGTCGGCGATTTCAACGCGGGTTTTCTCGACCAGCGTTTGCACCGCCGGCGGAACCGGCAATTCGTCCTGCAGCAGCGCCGGCGAAATCAACGGGCGGACCGCGCCGATGCGCACGTCGTCGATGCGCGTGGTGTCCTGGGTGGCGTCGGCCGAGCCGACTTCCTGATCGTGCAACGGGTTGTCGAGGGCGCTCAAGATAATCTCCGCAATCGGTGGTTGGGGCGGCGTGGCCGCCTGCTGGCGCACTGCGTCGCGACGAGGGCGCGCGGGCGCTGCATGGGTTTGACGTGGGCCGTGCGTTCGCTGCGCCGGATTTCGCGCGATGCTCGATCGGATGCCTCGGCACGAGGCTGGACACGGAGCCCGGCGTGAAGCTGGCGGGGGCGCGCACGGCTGCGCTGGCGCGATTATGACACCCGCGCGGCGTGCCGGGCGCGCCGCTGTACTCAGAGCTTGCGGATCAACTCGATCGCTGCCGCCGGGTTGCGTTCCTTGAAACCGCTGATCACATACAGATAGACATCGCGCGCGCTTTTTTTTGCCGGCGGCTCGGCGCAGGTTTGCAGATCGGCGGGCGTGGTGCCGGCGGCGAGCTGGCGCGCGCGTTCGGCCCATGCGTTCAGTGCTTTGGTCGAATAGCCTTTAGCTTCCTTGTCGCTCGTGCCCATGATGCGTGCGTAGACGAACGGCGCGGTGAGGTCGGCGATCTGCGGATAGTCGCTGTCGCCGGCGAGCACCACCGCGGCCTGATACTTGCGCGCGAGCGCGATGAACTCCGGTGTCCTGAACGATTCGTGACGGACCTCGAGCGCGTGGCGCAGCGGCTGTCCTTCGATGCTTGCCGGCAGCAGTTTCAGGAAGGCTTCGAAATCGTCGGGATCGAATTTCTTGGTCGGCGCGAACTGCCAGTTGATCGGGCCGAGCTTCTGTTTGAGCAGCAGCACGCCGCTCGCGAAGAAACGTTCGATCGTTTCGCCCGCTTCGGCAAGTACCCGGCGGTTGGTCGCATAGCGGGGGGCTTTCAGTGAGAACACGAAGTCGTCGGGTGTTTCCGCGTACCACTTCTCGTAGCTGGCCGGTTTTTGCAGACCGTAGAACGTGCCGTTGATTTCGATCGACGTCAGTTGCCGGCTCGCATATTCGAGTTCGCGGCTTTGCGTGAGGTCGTCCGGATAGAACGGGCCGCGCCACGGCGCGAACGTCCAGCCGCCGATGCCAATGAGGATGCGGGGGGAGGAAGGGGACTTCGCGGCGGATTTCGCGGGTGGCTTGGCGGCGGCCGTTGCGGGCAGCTTTGTGGCTGACTTCGCGGGCGATTTCGGCGCCTTCTTCGCGGGTGGCCTGGCTGCGGCCTTTGCAGTCGGCTTGGCAACGGGCTTCTTGAGCGGCTCGTCGGCTACCTTCTCGCTTCGCGTTCTGCTCTGCTTCGCGCTTTTCGCTGCCGGCACTTGGGCTCTCCTTCGCTGCGGCGGGGAAGCCCGTAGATTAGCTGCTTTTCGTGCGGCGCGCGGCCCTGGTCGAGCCAGCTGAGCCGCCTTTACCCTTGCTTTCATCGGCCGCCGCGCTGGCTTCCTCGAACCGCCGGCTCGCCTCCGCCACCTCCATCCGGAACCGCTGCAACGCGGCGACCTCCAGATCCGGCGGCGTCAGCGCAATCCATAGCACGTCGATCAGCCGATCCGCGGTCGCCTCGATATCGATCTGCCGGTTCGTCAGCGTCGCGTCCCACAGCACGTGTTCCATCGGCCCGAATACCATCGAGCGCAGCAGCCGCAGCGGCATGTCCGCGCGAATCTCGCCTCTCTGCTGACCGTGCGCGAGCACCCGCATCAGCGGCGCGGTGTAGCGGCGCTGCAATTCGGTCAACGCTTCACTCAGTTCGTGATGCCGCGCGCGCCCCTCCGACAACACCAGCGCGCACAGATCGGTGCCGTTCACCAGCATCAGCCGCAGATGCATCCGCACGATGAACGCGAACTGCTGGCGCACGCTGCCGTCGCGCGGCAGGCCGGCTTCGATCGCGTCGATGATCTCGTCGTACCAGTCGCCGATCACGCGCGCGCACAACTCGCGCTTGCCGCGAAAGTAGCTGAACACCGTGGCTTCCGAGATGCCGACGCGCTGCGCGATCTCGGCGGTCGTCGCGCGTTCATAGCCCTTCTCGGAGAACACGTCGCGCCCCGCCTGAAGGATCTCCTTCACGCGCTGCTGCGACTTGCGTCCGGCCGGCTGGCGGCGCGATGCGGGAAGTCCGGCAGGCTCCGGCGGTGAAATATGAGTCGAAGTCAGATTTGTCATGGCGATAACGGCGCGGCGGAAGGCTGACGATGCCCGTGAACGCGATCCTATCACCAAACTCAGCGCCGGACGCCGGTTCCGTATGATTTATGAGTAACACTCAAAAATACCTATTGACGCTTACGTCAATCTGGCGTGAAATGCGCGTTGACACGATTCATGATGCGCGCGCCGACTGGCCAGAGCCGAACGGCCGCCCCCGAACCCTGGAGACACCGCAATGCCCAATCTGCCCGGTTTGCAATTCCCGCTCGGCGAAGAAATCGAAATGCTGCGTGACAGCATCGCGTCGTTCGCGGCCAAAGAGATCGCGCCGCGCGCGGCGGAAATCGATCGCACCGACCAGTTTCCGATGGACCTGTGGAAGAAGTTCGGCGACCTCGGCGTGCTCGGGATGACCGTCGCCGAGGAATACGGCGGCGCGAACATGGGCTACACCGCGCACATGATCGCGATGGAGGAAATCTCGCGCGCGTCGGCGTCGGTCGGCCTGTCGTACGGCGCGCATTCGAATCTGTGCGTGAACCAGATCCATCGCAACGGCACCGAGCAGCAGAAGCAGAAGTATCTGCCGAAGCTGGTGTCCGGCGAGCACGTCGGCGCGCTCGCGATGAGCGAGCCGAACGCCGGTTCGGATGTGGTCAGCATGAAGCTGCGCGCGGAGAAAAAGGGCGACCGCTACGTGCTGAACGGCACCAAGATGTGGATCACCAACGGCCCGGATTGCGACACGCTGGTCGTCTATGCGAAGACCGATCCCGAAGCGAATTCGCGCGGCATCACCGCGTTTATCGTCGAGAAGGGCATGAAGGGTTTCTCGGTCGCGCAGAAGCTCGACAAGCTCGGCATGCGCGGCTCGCACACCGGCGAACTCGTGTTCCAGGATGTCGAAGTGCCGGAAGAGAACATCCTCGGTCAGTTGAACGGCGGCGTGAAGGTGCTGATGAGCGGCCTCGACTACGAACGCGCGGTGCTCGCCGGCGGGCCGACCGGCATCATGGTCGCGGTGATGGACGCGGTCGTGCCGTATATCCACGACCGCAAGCAGTTCGGCCAGTCGATCGGCGAATTCCAGCTGATCCAGGGCAAGGTCGCCGATCTGTACACCACGTTGCAGGCGTGCCGCGCATATCTGTACGCGGTCGGCCGTCAGCTCGACACGCTCGGCAACGAGCACGTGCGCCAGGTGCGCAAGGACTGCGCGGGCGTGATTCTGTACACGGCCGAGAAGGCGACGTGGATGGCCGGCGAGGCGATCCAGATTCTCGGCGGCAACGGCTATATCAACGAGTATCCGGTCGGACGTCTGTGGCGCGACGCGAAGCTCTACGAAATCGGCGCGGGCACCAGTGAGATTCGCCGGATGCTGATCGGGCGCGAGCTGTTTGCGGAAACGATGTGAGGCGAGCTTTTTACACGCTAAAAGCTCCTGAAAAACGCCACTCGTGAGAAGCCACAACATGCCGATCATCGAATCAAAGCTGAACCCGCGCTCGGACGACTTCCGCGCGAATGCGGCGGCGCTCGACGCGCTGGTCGCCGATCTGCGCGCGAAAATCGAACAGATCGCGCAAGGCGGCGGCCAGGCCGCGCGCGATAAACACACGAGCCGCGGCAAGCTGCTGCCGCGCG
This sequence comes from Burkholderia sp. SRS-W-2-2016, assembly GCF_001931485.1. Taxonomy (GTDB): domain Bacteria; phylum Pseudomonadota; class Gammaproteobacteria; order Burkholderiales; family Burkholderiaceae; genus Paraburkholderia. The sequence goes on from NZ_MSDV01000019.1 coordinate 453,712, forward strand.
AGCGGGTCGCGCAACTGCTCGACCCGGGCACGCCGTTTCTCGAACTGTCGCAACTGGCCGCATACGGGATGTACAACGACGACGCGCCGGGCGCCGGCGTGATCACCGGGATCGGCCGGATCGCCGGGCAGGAATGCGTGATCGTCTGCAACGACGCGACCGTGAAGGGCGGCACCTACTATCCGGTCACCGTGAAGAAGCATCTGCGCGCGCAGGAAATCGCCGCGGAAAACCGTCTGCCGTGCGTGTATCTGGTCGACTCGGGCGGCGCGAATCTGCCGAATCAGGACGACGTGTTCCCCGATCGCGATCACTTTGGCCGCATCTTCTACAACCAGGCGACGCTGTCGGCGGCGGGCATTCCGCAGATCGCGGTCGTGATGGGTTCGTGCACCGCGGGCGGCGCGTATGTGCCGGCGATGAGCGACGAATCGATCATCGTGAAGAACCAGGGGACGATTTTTCTCGGCGGCCCGCCGCTCGTGAAAGCGGCGACCGGCGAAGTGGTCAGCGCGGAAGACCTCGGCGGCGGCGACGTGCATACGCGGCTGTCGGGCGTCGTCGATCATCTCGCGCAGAACGACGCGCATGCGCTGGCGATCGCGCGCAGCATCGTCGGTAATCTGAATCGCGCGAAGCAGGCGCCGCTGGTGTTGCAGGAGCCGAAGCCGCCGCGCTACGACGCGAAGAGCATCTACGGCGTGATTCCGGTCGACACGCGCAAGCCGTTCGATATCCGCGAGGTGATCGCGCGCATCGTCGACGATTCCGCATTCGAAGAATTCAAGGCGCGCTACGGCACCACGCTCGTGTGCGGCTTCGCGCATATCTGGGGGCATCCGGTCGGGATCGTCGCGAACAACGGCATTCTGTTTTCGGAGTCCGCATTAAAGGGCGCGCACTTTATCGAGCTGTGCGCGCAGCGCAAGATTCCGCTGGTCTTTCTGCAGAACATCACCGGCTTCATGGTCGGCCGCAAATACGAGAATGAAGGCATCGCGCGCAATGGCGCGAAGATGGTGACCGCGGTCGCCACCGCGAAGGTGCCGAAGTTCACGGTGATCATCGGCGGCTCGTTCGGTGCCGGCAACTATGGGATGTGCGGCCGCGCGTACTCGCCGCGCTTCCTGTGGATGTGGCCGAATGCGCGCATCTCGGTGATGGGCGGCGAGCAGGCCGCGTCGGTGCTGGCCACCGTGAAGCGCGACGGCATCGAAGCGAAGGGCGGTTCGTGGAGCGCGGAAGAAGAGGACGCGTTCAAGCAGCCGATCCGCGAGCAATACGAGCATCAGGGCCATCCGTACTATGCGAGCGCGCGGCTGTGGGACGACGGCGTGATCGATCCGGCGCAAACCCGCGACGTGCTCGGCCTCGGTTTGTCCGCGACGATGAATGCGCCGATCGAGGACACGCGCTTCGGCGTGTTCAGAATGTGACGCGTCGCAACGGAGACCACCCCATGCAATACGAAACGCTGAAGTTTGAGATCGCCGGCCCGCTCGCGACCGTCACGCTGAATCGCCCCGAGGTGCGCAACGCGTTCAACGAGACGATGATCGCGGAACTGACCGCCGCGTTCACCGAACTCGACTCGCGCGACGACGTGCGCGCGGTCGTGCTCGCCGCGAACGGCAAGGCCTTCTGCGCGGGCGCCGACCTGAACTGGATGAAGAAAATGGCCGGCTACTCGGACGCGGAAAATCGCGCCGACGCGATGCGGCTCGCGAACATGCTGTCGGCCGTCTATCGCTGCAACAAGCCGGTGATCGCACGGGTGAGCGGCGATGCGTACGCGGGCGGGATGGGCCTGATCGCCGCGTGCGATATCGTCGTCGCGGTGGACAGCGCGCATTTCTGCCTGTCGGAGGCGCGGCTCGGCCTGATTCCGGCGACGATCGCGCCGTACGTGATCCGCGCGCTCGGCGAACAGGCGTCGCGGCGCTATTTCGTCACCGCCGAGGCGTTCGACTGCGCGAGCGCGCTGCGCCTTGGCCTCGTGAGCGAAGCGGTCGGCGCGGAACAGCTCGACGCGACGGTCGCGCAACTCGCGCAAACGCTGTGCGCGAACGGCCCGCAAGCGGTGCGCGCGTGCAAGCGGCTCGTGCAGGACATCGCGGGCCGCGAATTGAGCGACGCGCTGATCGAAGACACCGCGGCGCGCATCGCGCAGACGCGAGCCGGCGCGGAAGGCCGCGAAGGCGTCGCGTCGTTCCTCGAAAAACGCACGCCGGGCTGGCGCAACTGACGCGCCTCATCTATCGCCATCGCGCTACCGCCTAATAACATCGAGACACTCATGTTCAACAAGATCCTGATTGCGAACCGCGGCGAGATCGCCTGCCGCGTCGCGGCGACCTGCAAGCGGCTCGGCATCGCGAGCGTGGCCGTCTATTCCGACGCCGACGCCAACGCGAAACACGTCGCCGCCTGTGATGAAGCGGTGCATATCGGCGGCTCGACCGCGGCGGAAAGTTATCTGCGGGTCGAGCGCATCATCGAGGCCGCGCGCGCGACCGGCGCCCAGGCTGTGCACCCGGGCTATGGCTTTCTTTCGGAGAACGAAGACTTCGCGCATGCGTGCGACGCGGCTGGGATCGTCTTTATCGGCCCGCCGGTCGAGGCGATTGCGGCGATGGGTTCGAAGGCGGCCGCCAAGGCGCTGATGCACGCTGCCGCGGTGCCGCTCGTGCCCGGCTATCACGGCGACGATCAGGACCCGCAGCTGTTGCAGCGCGAAGCGGACGAGATCGGCTACCCGGTGCTGCTGAAGGCGAGCGCGGGCGGCGGCGGCAAGGGTATGCGGGTGGTCGAGCGCGGCGCGGATTTCGCGGCGGCGCTGCTGTCGTGCAAGCGCGAAGCGGCGAGCAGCTTCGGCAACGACCGCGTGCTGATCGAGAAGTACCTGATGCGGCCGCGCCACGTCGAAGTGCAGGTGTTCGCGGACCGGCACGGCGGCGCGGTCTATCTGTTCGACCGCGACTGCTCGGTGCAGCGCCGTCACCAGAAGGTGCTCGAGGAAGCGCCGGCGCCGGGGCTCGACGCCGAAGTGAAGCGCGCGATGGGCGAGGCCGCGGTGGCCGCCGCGCGCGCGGTCAACTACGTCGGCGCGGGCACGGTCGAGTTCATCATGACGCCGGCCGGCGAGTTCTATTTCATGGAAATGAACACGCGCCTGCAGGTCGAGCATCCGGTCACCGAGATGGTGACGGGGCAGGATCTCGTCGAGTGGCAATTGCGGGTCGCGGCGGATGAGCCGCTGCCGCTCACGCAAGAGCAACTGAAGCTCGACGGCCACGCGATCGAAGCGCGTATTTACGCCGAGCATCCGGCGCGCGGCTTCCTGCCGTCGACCGGTACGCTCAAGCATCTGCGGATGCCGGAAGGCGTCGAGTTTGCAATCGACGCGGCCGGTCTCGGCGAGCCGGGCCGCAAGGCGCCGGTGCGGATCGACAGCGGCGTGCGCGAGGGCGACACGATCACGCCGTTCTACGACCCGATGATCGCGAAGCTGATCGTGCACGGCGCAACCCGCGAAGAGGCGCTGGCGCGGCTCTCGCGCGCGCTGCATGCGTGCGAGGTGGTCGGGCCGCATACGAACGTGGAGTTCCTGCAACGGATCGTCACGAGCGCGCCGTTCGCGAGCGGCGAACTCGATACCGGTTTGATCGAACGGCATCACGATGCGCTGTTCGCGCCGGCGAAAAAGCCGTTCAAGGAGGCGCTCGCGCTCGCGTGCGCGGCGCTGCTCACGCGCGAGGGCGGCAGCGCGCATGGCGCGTCGCCGTGGGAGGCGCTGTCGCACTGGCGGCTCAACAGCGGTTATACGCAAACGCTCGGCTGGCGCGTGATCGGCGACGATGCGAGTGACGCTAGTGAGGCGGGCTTCACCGTCGTATTCGCGCGCAACGGTGATGCGCAAACGCTCGAACACGACGGCGCGCGCGACGGCTTCACGTGGTCCGAAGGCCCGGGCGAACACGAGTTCCGCGCGACCATCGGCGATGCGCGCGTGGCGGGCCGGGTGTTCGTCGACGGCGACCGCTTCCATGTGTTCTGCCACGGCGAAACGCTCGCGTTCGAATGGCAGAACCTGCTCGCCCATGCGGCCGATGCGGAGCACGGCGAAGGCCGCCTGACCGCGCCGATGCCGGGCAAGGTGATCGCGGTGCTGGTCGAACCGGGCACGGTGGTCGAAAAGGGCACGCCGCTGCTGGTGATGGAGGCGATGAAGATGGAGCACACGATCGGCGCGCCGGCCGCGGGCAAGGTTGCCGAGGTGCTGTACGGCGTCGGCGATCAGGTCGCCGACGGCGCGCAGTTGCTGGTGCTTGAAGTGGAGTGAGGGGCGGGCGGTGGCCGATTTGCTCGCGCCGCCGTCTAGAGATCGAGGACGAGTTCTTGTGACTTTGCACGGGAAACACAAACCATAATTTGCGTTTCCCGTTCGCCGTCTTGCAGAACCAGGTCGCGGTGATCGGCCTCACCCGCGCACAGACCCGTTTTGCACGACCCGCACGTTCCGCTTTCGCACGAACTCGCGACACGGACGTTCGCGCTGCGCAGAACGTCGAGAATGGATCGGTTGGCGGGCACGTCGAGCGTTGTCCCACTTCGCTGGAGCCGGATAGTGAACGGCCTGTTCTCTCTGGCCGCTACGTTTGCGGCGCCGAAACTTTCAAAATGAACGGTCCCGGAAGGCCAATGGCCCGTCATATCCTTGACGGTGTCCATCAACGCGTTCGGGCCGCAACAGTACACGTGAGCCTGCTTCGGGCGCTCGAACAGGGACCAGAAATCAAATGACCTGCCGGGGTCGCCGAAGTCATGGTGGATCTTGACGAAGGACCGCCACTCGCCGCTTTGAAGTTCATCGATGAACGCGGTGCCCTCGGGGTCGCGCGCGAGGTAGATGAGCCGGAATTTGCGCAGCCCTTCCTCCGATTTGAGCTGCCTCGCCATTGAGAGCATCGGAGTAATACCGATGCCGCCGGCAACGAGAATGAACTCTCTGGCGCGACCGTCGAGCGGGAAGTCGTTTCTCGGCGGCGACACATCGAGCATGTCGCCTTCCGACGTTTCGTCGACAAGGCTTATCGAGCCGCCGCGCCCATTACCCTCCCGCTTGACGGCAATGACGTAGCGGTGGTTTTCGTTTGGGTCATTGCACAGCGAGTAGGAGCGTCGCATTCCGTTCGGGATCTGTACGGTCAGATTCGAACCCGCCTCAAACGAAGGAACCGTCCCACCGTCGGCACTGGTCAGTTCAAAGCGCCAGATGTCGCGCGCAATCTTCTCTTTCCGTTCGATTCGAACGCGCAGGAAAAGGTCTTCTTGCGGGGTCATGTCTGTCTCCCTAAGCAAACTCGAATGCCACAAATGGCCGGCTTCATTGCTAGATATCTAATCATACATCGAGGCGAGTGGGCGGCCATTGCCAATGTCTCGGTATAAACCCGCGCTTGTCAGTGCAGAGGTGGCAACGTACTCTAATAATTAGATGTCTAATTATGAGAGTGAGGCAGCGTAGCTGACGTCTGATGCAACGAGCAGGCCGGTGCGTCTGCGTTGAAAAACACGGACGGCTAACGGAGACACGTAAATGGCAGATTCGACGATGAGCTATGACGAGGATTCGCTTCGTCTGGCACCCGACGCCGAGCTCGTAGAGGGCACGTACCGAAAGGTCACGCTGCGGCTGATGACTTTTCTGTTTGTGTGCTGGGTCCTGAATTATCTGGATCGCGTCAACGTCAGCTTTGCGCAGCTTCAGCTCAAGCAGGACCTCGGCCTGAGCGACGCGGCTTACGGGTTGGGCGTGAGTCTGTTCTTCATCGGCTACATCCTGCTGGAGGTGCCGAGCACCTTGCTCCTCAAGCGCATCGGCGCACGCAAAACCATCTGCCGGATCATGGTGCTGTGGGGCGGTATTTCGACGGCCATGGCGTTCATGACGGCGCCGTGGCAGTTCTATCTGGCCCGGACGTTGTTGGGGGCCGCCGAGGCCGGTTTCTGGCCGGGGATCATCCTGTATCTATCGTTCTGGTATCCGGCTGCGCGCCGTGCCCGAATCACTTCGCGCTTTCTGCTGGCAATCGCCGTTGCGGGCATCATCGGCGGACCTCTGTCCGGTTTCATCCTGCAGAACTTCGTCGACGTCTGGGGCTATCGAAACTGGCAGTGGCTGTTTTTTCTGGAGGGGATACCCGCTGTCGTTGCCGGTGTCGTGGCGTTCTTCTATCTGACCGACAAGCCTGAGCAGGCGACCTGGCTGAGCCGCGAGCAGCGGCAGATCATCCTGGATGCGCTGGAATCGGACCGTCGCAACAAGCCCTCTGACGCGCCCGGCCGCTTGATGGCGGCACTGCGAGATCCTCGCGTCTATGTGCTGGCCGCGGGTTGGGCGACCGTGCCGATTTGCGGAACGCTACTCAACTATTGGACGCCGACCATCATCAAGCACGCGGGCATATCGAATCTATTGCAGATCGGCCTGCTGTCGGCTCTGCCTTACATGGTGGGCGCTGCCGCGATGCTCGTTATTGCGCGTAGTTCGGACGTCAGACTCGAACGTCGCTGGCACTTCGCGACGTCCACGACGGTAGGCGCACTCGGTGCGGTCGCGCTGGCGCTTCTCACTCATCACTGGGTAGCGGCAATCGTCTGTCTCAGCCTCGTGTCCATCAGCTATTTTTCAGCGGCCGCGATCATCTGGTCGATCCCGCCCACCTATTTGAAGGGGGATGCGGCAGCGGGGGGTATCGGCGTGATTAGCAGTCTGGGGCAGGTGGGTGCGTTCTGTGCCCCGATTGTTCTCGGTTGGGTCAAGAGTGTGACGGGCAGCTTTGCCGCCGGCATCCTGCTGGTTGCCGCGCTTGTGTTCATTGGCGGGATCGCGGTGCTTCTCGGGGTGCCGCGTGAGCGCCCCGCGCAATGAGTCGCTGAGATAGGACCGAGCGATAAACGTTAGCAGTCGGAAAGGAAAATCGATGAGCAAACTCGAGCTTTCAATCGCGGTCGGCAATTATGATCGGATGAGGCCTTTGATCGACGGTGATGTGCAGATCGATGGTGTCGATCCTGTGTTTATGCTGCAGGATCCCGAGGAAATCTTCTTCAGAGCTTTCAGGCACGCGGACTACGACATTTGTGAGCTTTCGCTCAGCAGCTACTCGGTCAAGACCGCGGCGGGGACTTCGCCTTACATCGCGGTACCGGTTTTTCCGTCGCGTGCTTTCCGTCATAGTTCGGTGTACGTGCGAACGGATCGCGGCATCAACCGGCCCGAAGATCTCAAAGGTAAGCGGATTGGTGTGCCCGAATATCAGCTCACCGCCAACGTCTGGGTTCGCCTGATGCTCGAGGAGAGCTATGGGGTGAAGGCGTCGGATATCCATTGGGTGCGAGGCGGCTACGAGGACCCGACGCGCGTCGAGAAAATCGCGCTCAGGCTGCCGGAGGGTGTTGTTCTCGAAAACGCGCCGGCAGGTCAAACGATCTCGAGTTTGCTGGCAACGGGTGACGTTGACGGCGTGATCGGGCCGCGTGCTCCGTCCTGTTTTGACCGCGGACATCCGCAGGTGAAGTACCTGTTCGAGGATCCGCAAAAAAGCGCGGCGCAGTGGTACCGGCAAACGAAGCTGTTTCCGATCATGCACACGCTGGGGATCAGGAACACGCTTGCGGATCGCCATCCGTGGCTTCCCGGTGCGATCGTGAAGGCCTTTGAGCAGTCGAAGAAGATTGCGCTGGCGAGACTTTCCGACACGTCCGCCACGAAGGTGACGCTGCCTTTCATCGAAGATCAACTGCGCAACGCCCGGCGCTTGATGGGGGCGGATTTCTGGTCGTACGGCTTCGCCGAAAACGAAGCGGTAATCGATCGCTTTCTGGCGCAGCATTATGCGGAGGGGCTGTCGAGCAGACGCCTTCAGGCGTCCGAACTCTTCCATCCGGCGAGTCTCGAAAGCTTCAGGATTTAACCGCTTTGTCCGGCAACCGCGACGCGGGCCGGACCGGATAGCGCAGGGTCATATCGAAGCCGTTAATGTTTCTCCTGTGCGGTGGCGACCCGGCGGGCTTAAGCGATATCATTGACGTCGATATTCACACGGCAAAGATAGCGAAAATGGCTGCAGAGCGTTCGAAGGGTAAGCCAGGTGGGGACACCTCCGATCCGATTCTCCGACACTGGCGCGAAGCGGTGCCGGACGATCGTCTCGCGCACCTGGTCAAAGACGCGGCTCGCGCGATGGTGCGGGGCCTCCAGATGCGGCTGGCGCAGCACGAAGTGACGTTTGGCCACTGGGCTTTCCTTCGTGTGCTTTGGGAGAAGGACGGCCTGACGCAGAAGGAGCTGAGCGACGAGGCGGGGACGACCACGCCGACCACCTTCACCGCCGTCTCCGCGATGGAGAAGCTAGGCTACGTGGAGCGGCGTTACGCGCCCGGGAACCGCAAGAATACGCACGTTTATCTGACGCCGGCAGGGCGGGCGCTGAAGAAGAAACTCGTGCCGCTCGCCGAAGAAGTCAACGAGATCAGCGTGACCGGCCTCAAGACGACGGAAATCAATGTGGCTCGCAAGGTCCTGCTTGCGATCATCGAAAACATGGCGAAAGACGAGGCCGAGTCGAACGATCCCACCCGACGAATGCCGTCGACCAGAGAGGTCGGGAACCTGATCGCCATGCGCGGCGAGGAATACGAAAACGGCTAATTGTTCGCGCCCATTGTTCACAGCGAAATGTCCCGGCCCATTTTGCTCGATTCAAGCATCGCCACGCAGATCTGAAGCGTACTCTTTGCCCAATGGCCATCGTGGATCGGCGGCAGGCCGGAACGGATTGCATCGTAAAGCTCGTCGATGACTTCCGCCCGTGGGACGGCGGGCGGTTCGAGCGCCAACGCCTGATATTCTTTTTCCGCATACACCCTGACTGAATCGGGTAGCGGACGCAGGTCGGCTCTTTCGCACGACACCAGCAACGGGCCGAAGTGCTGATGAAACGGCGGCGCGTCGGTGGCCGACGGTGGTTTGTATGACGTGCCTCCATACGTACCCGCTGCCTTCAGTCGCGCTTCTTGTTCCGGCGATGCGAGTGTGTCGAGACGCCGCCGGGCGCGGCCGTAGGTTTCCATCGAAGTACGCTCGCCCATTTCTCCTATCCAGCCGCTCCATTCGTCCGTGTTGAAGTGTCCATAGCCGTTGTAGGAAAGGGACGCGTATGCGCCATTTTCGAACCACAGCAATGCGCAATAAGCTCCTTCGGTCGGACGTGACGGATCCCATCGACCGACAGTCGCGCGGAGGCTAACGGCGCGCGAACCGGCCACAAGCCGCACGATGTCGACCTGGTGCGCGGCCTGGCTGAACACTGCGCCCCCGCCTTCGGAAGTCAGCAATTCCTCCGGTCGTCGAGGGCGGTAGAGATAGTCGGTGAAGTTGACGGCATGAATCATCTTCACGGCGCCAAAGCGCCCGGAGCGGATCAGGTCGCGAGTGCGCAGGTAGGGCGTATCGAAGCTGTGGCAGTGTCCGACGATCAGTTGCACATTCGCTGCCCGGCAGGCTTCGATCATGCGGTCGCATTCAGCGACGGAGAGCGCCATCGGCTTTTCGACGAGCACATGCTTTGCGTGGGCGGCCGCAATCTCCGTGTGCCGGGCGTGAAACTGGTGCGGACTGGCCACATAGATTGCTTCGACGTCGGGGTTGGCCGCCAGTTCGGGCAAGTCCGCGTAGGTTGGCGCATCGAAGTCAGTGGCGAATTGCCGGCGGGCCTCTTCGCGAGGATCGCACGCGCCGACGAGTTGCACGCGTGGATCTCGAAGAAACGTGGGGAGCATCAATGAGAATGCTCGCCCCAGACCGGCAACCCCAATGCGCAAGCGCTCCGGCTTTGTGTCGATTTTTGTGCGGGTTTTTGTGGGCGTTTCTGTGCGCGTTTCTGAACGGACTGACGCTGCGATCATTGCTTGACCTGATAGCTCGTCTCAAGAGCGGGTTGCTCGAGCTCGCCCCAAACATACGTGGCGTCATACGCGCGCCAGTCGGTTTCCTTCGAGATCACCGCCTGGTACGAGCATAGGCTGCGAGGCGGAGCGAACTCACCCGTTCCGATTGTCGCCGAGCCTTCGCCGAAGGCCTGAATTGCTTCGAGCATGCGTTTGCGGAACTCGACGATAGCGAGGTCGCTCGCGCCGAGTCGCTCGTCGGAGCGATTGGCAATCGGCCCCATCGTTACCCACATCGCGATATCCTGGTTCGGGAAGCCTTTGATGCCGGTGAAATTGCCGGCCTTCATCGCTTCCCTGTCTTGCCAGAAGCGGTTCTCGTGGCGGCGAAGCGGTCGGTAACTGTCGTCGAGATCGACGCCGACTTGCTGGCACAGGAACTTGCGCCACGTTTCCGTCTCCGGCGTCGTTTTCGGGTCTCCCCACGCGATGAAGTAGAACGCGGTGTTCACGTCGTCCAGCGGGACATTGACGTTCGCCACGTTGTAGAGATTGTTCGGCGGAATCAGGACCGTTGCAGGCGCAACGAAAACGGTCTGGCGAATATATTCGTGCGTGGTGGCGTTGAAGATGGGGCGGCGGATCGCAGCGTAGCGGAAGCCATACCCCGTTCGTTCAACCTGAAGGCGAGGGGCCTTGTCGGTGGACGGGCGCAGCCAGTTCCTCGCCGTTGCCTCGGCGCCGCCAACGCGAGCGGGCACGAAGTCGGACGAGTGCAGGCTCGAACTATGTGCGGAGTCGATCGCGCCTTCAAGGATCTGAGCCCAGTTGCAGGGCAGCAGCGCCTTGGCGATGCTCACTTGCGTGTCGGCAGTCGGTGCCCACGCGGGCGGCACGAACTCCGGCACGGCATGTTGCGGACCCATGTACGCCCAGACCAGGCCGCCCCATTCTTGCGTTGGGTAGGCCTTGTGTTTGACCTTCCCGGCCATGCAACTCGACGCCGGCTCGGAGACCATTTCAAGCACGTTGCCGTGTACGTCGAACTTCCAGCCGTGATACAGGCAGCGCAGACCGGCGTCCTCATTGCGGCCGTACACAAGCGATGCGCGGCGGTGCGGACAGTACTCGTCCATGACTCCGACGCGTCCGTCGCTGTCACGAAACACGACGAGATCCTCACCGAATACCCGGGCATGGACCGGCTTGCCGTCCGGTTCCCTGACTTCCTCGATCAGACAAACCGGGGTCCAGTGACGGCGCATCAACTGGCCCATCGGCGCATCGCCTTCTACCCGGCACAGCAACTGGTTTTCTTCATGGGTCAACATGCGTTCTCTCCACTCGAATGGTCGCTAGTCATTCATATGTGGAGTCACTATATTAGATATCTAATTAATGTCGCAAGCAGTCGAGGCTAATCCCAGGGTATGTCCGCAGGTGGTGGAACGAGGGCGAAAGAGGGTGTCTAAGCCGGGTCTGGCGAAGAGACCCGTCGACCGGGATGGGAGCAGGGTGATGGCTTGATCAGCCCGGATCTGCGTGCCGGATTAGCCCGCGAGAATCACCCAAGCCGCGCGTAGCCCGCCGCGCGCGCCTCGTTTTCGAGTTCGCCGATGCGCGCGTAGTCGGTCAGCGGCAGCGTAGAAAAACCGCTTAAACGCAGGCGCCGGGCCCGCTCGGGCCTGATCGCGAGGGTCTCCTGCAACGCGTCGCGCAGCGCGTCGATCGTCGCGCGCGGCACGTTCGCCGCGGCGATCAGCGGCAAGCCGGGCGACGCGGCCGTCATGCCGATCGCGCGCACCCGCCGCGCGAGTTCCGGCAACACATCGCCGACGAACGCATAGGTCACGCAATCGATCGCGGCGACGTCCGCGCGATTGTCGGCGAGCGCGCGCAGCGAGCCGAGATGCGAGCCGGTGCGCAATACCTGACCGAAGAACATGCCGGCGCGTGCGAGCGGCGCGACCGCGTGCCGGAACGCGTTCATTCCGCTGTTCGAATCGTCCTGGTTGTAGGCGGCGCGCGCGCCGCGGCAGGCGGCGAGCGAATCGAAGCGGGCGTCGGCGCGCGTGACCAGCACGCTCGAATAATGCGCGCCGGCGCAGCCGGGCGCGTCGAAGCACGGCGTCGCGATCAACTGCACCTGCTGGTGCAGCCCCCGCATCAGCGGATAGCCGCAGGTCTGCGAGATCAGCAGGTTCGGCCGCCGCCAGAAGCCGTGCAATTCCTCATCCGGTTCGACGATGCGGCACGCGGGCTTGACCCGCCGCAGCACGTCGTCGAGCCACTCGCGCCATTCGAGGTCGAGCGCGGGAGTCACGTTGTACATCGGCAGGGCGGCGATCCAGCTCATGGGCGAGAGTTTGACACGCCTAATGTCTGACCATCCTGAACTCGTCGAGGCCGAGCCGCACCGACTCGGTCGGCACGAACTTCCAGCGCTGCGCGGCCACCGACAGGATTTCGTCCTGCGCGTCCTCGAACGCGACCAGCAGGTCCTGCTTGCGGTTGCTCACCGCGCCGCAGAACTCCACCAGCGCCTCGGCGCTGACTTCGAAAATCTGCGCACGATCGTCGCAGCACACCCGGAACGCGACCGTTGCGCACTCCGTTACACAGGGGCGAAACCCTTCATCGACATAGACCGACATGGCGAACTCCTTCGGACGCCTGAATCGACAGAATGACAAACCGTAAGCGCCGGGTATGTGGGAGAACCGGCATTGACGGCTAATTGCCCGCCGTCGCGGTGCGCGCGACAAGCGGAACGCTGGCTGAAAGCTTGCCAGAAACTGGCCGCACGGCTCGCGGGAGCCGGGGCCAGGACCGCGGTGGGGAACCGCGGCCTGAATGAAACCGGCAGCAGTTGAAACGCGACCGGTCGGGGTGGAGCGCAGCCGTAGCCGGCCGCAGGTACGGCATTGGCGCTGCCCGGCAAATGCTTAAATCGGTACTAAAAAAACGCTGAAAACGACGCGCGAGACTCGTAAAACTGTCCGTGAATTCAATTGGGCATCGACTGCCCGGCATAGGTTCCGCGTCCGCTCGCCCAGCCATTCTCCTAACAAATCGCGACCCGTGCACGGCCTTGCGGGCGGCATCGGTATCCAGTCGGGAGCTTGCTGCGAATTCGGCGTAGGTATCCACTTTACGATCGTCGCGCGTTTCGTGCAGAGGATGAACTCGGGGCGCACCGCAGAGCCGGTGGAAATTGGCGTGGGCGGGACGTTGCAGCGGGCTGGATAGCTGCAACGTCCCGCCCGCCGCGATCTCACTCTTTCGCGTCGACCAGCGTCCGGGCGGCCGGCGCGGTGGCGAAGTTCAGGCGCCGGATCAGCGGTCCCAGCGTGGTGGCCTGGATCAGCAGGCTGAATACGACGACCAGATACGTGACGCCGATAAACATTTCGCGGCCGTGGAATTCGGGCAACGACAGCGCGAGCGCAATCGAAATACCGCCGCGCAACCCGCCCCATGTCAGCACCAGCGTGGAGTGCGGATTGAGCCGGCGGAAATTCTGCAGCGCGAGCAGAGGAATCGCGACGCTGACGCCGCGCGCGAGCAACACCACCGGAATTGCCGCGAGCCCGAGCCAGACGATCTGGATATGCAGCGACAGCGCGATGATCTCCAGTCCGATCAAACCGAACAGCACGAGGTTCAGCAACTCGTCGAGCAGGTCCCAGAAATTGAACAGATGCTCGCGGGTCTTTTCCGACATCGATGTCAGCGCGCCGTGATTGCCGATCACGAGCCCGATGATTACGACCGCGAGCGGCGCCGATACGTGCAGCGCTTCGGCCAGACTGTAGCCGCCGGTCGCGAGCGCGAGCGTGATCAGAATTTCGACCGGATAGCTGTCGATCCCGCGCAGCAGCAGCGACGCGCCGAAGCCGAGCACCACGCCCAGTCCCAACGCGCCGACCACTTCGCGCAGCAGATCGAGCGCGATCGCGCTGCCCGAAAACTCGTTCGCGCCGGTGGCGAGCCCGACCAGCGTGACGAACGCGACGACCGCGGTGCCGTCGTTGAACAGCGACTCGCCGGTGATCTTGGTTTCGAGGCTTTCGGGCGCGGCCGCGCGCTTGAGCACGCTGAGCACCGCGATCGGATCGGTCGGCGAGATCAGCGCGCCGAACGCGAGACACCACAGCAGGCTGACCGGATGACCGAGCCACTGCGCCGCGTAAAAGAAGCCGAAGCCCACCGCCGCGATCGAGATCAGCACGCCGACGGTCGCGAGCATCAGCACCGCGCGCCGTTGCGTGCGCATCTTCGATAGATCGACGTGCAGCGCGCCGGCGAACAGCAGCAGACTGAGCAGGCCATGAAACACGATGTCGGCGAAATCGACCTGCACGATGATCTTGCGCGCGGCGGCCGGCAGCGGCGGATAGTAGAAGCCGAGCGCCGAAATGCCGAGACACACGACGAGTCCGACCGCGGTAATGCCGAGCGTGTCCGGCAGCTTGATGAAGCGATAGTTGATCACGCCGAACAGCGCGACGATGGTGAACAGCGCACCGGTAATCTGAAAGATGCTCATTGTGCGAGGAGGGCCGAAGAGAGGGCGCGACGGCCGGCCCGGACAGGACGGCGACGCGTTCGAATTGGAAGGGGCTCACGCGGAGTACGGCTCGCCAGCGGGCGCCATCGATGTCGGATGGCTGCTTTCGGACATTTGAAATGCGTATTGAGTTCCGGGCGATTATTTGAGACCGCAAGTACTTTTTATTTCAAGATATTTTTATTTTGAGACTGGTTCGTGCGGCACGCGTTGAGTGCGATTCGTGACGGCGGTGGTCGAACGCCGATCGATGCGAAATGCGGTTCGTTCCGGCGGTGATGCCGATACGGTATCGATGTGCCGCACGGCGCGCAGCAGCGTGCTATTGCCGGCTATTCAGACACGCGTTTAAATCGAATTGTGGCCGGGACGCACTGCAATCCATAGTGAGATTTATCGTAGTTATGAATTTGTAATAAATCTCGTGGCAAGATCGAATTCATGTTTGATAAAGTCTTGCAGGAATTGCAATGAATTTGTGAAGCATATTTTTAATCAGGGAATATTTAATTCGAGGGCAGGGAAAGCCCTAGTCGTAAATTGGAATGAAAATGACAATTTTTAACAATACTTATACGAAAATGTTGCAGCATGAATGTATGGCGAAAGGCGGTTGTGTGGCAACGGCTGAGGACGGAGAACAAGTATGGAAAAAACATATCGCTATCGGGGTTTCGACATCGTAGTCAATGCATTGCGTCTCGCGGACGGCGTCAGCCGCTACGACACCAGCGCGCCCGCGTATATGGCCGGGATCACGCTGAGTGCGCAGCTGCCGTCCGGCGAGTGGTCGACGGCTTTCCGGGCGGGACCGGTGCCCGGGCGTATCTCGGCGGATCTGCGCGAAGTCTTCGTAGCCGGATTCGCGGCCGCCACCCGGGTGATCGACGACGTGGTCGGTGTGATGGGCGACGCGCTGGTCGGTCAGACCGCCTGAGCGAGAAGCGCGTAGCGGCATGCGCTCGAGGTTGGAAGTGCCGGGACGAAGCCTGTCCCGGTGGTGCGCAGGGAGGTATAACAATTACAGTTGTTGTTTGAAATCCCGCCTTCCCCTGTGCGGGATTTTTTTTGTCCACGCTGAAATGCGCAATAGCCAATAAAGTCCGACATCAGTGTCGGACAATCTTTGCATGGTGCGGCTTCACGCATAAAACAACAGCTTTAACCTTTCTTTACACCGCCCCGTGCGCCTGATCGATATAGTGCGCTTTGCATCTCGAAAAAACGATGAAGTAGTCGCCCTCCGTTCGGCGCGCAATCAGGTCAAATAAAAATTGCCTGCCGTTCCCGCAATGGTTTGTGTCGATTCGATGAATGCGGATCGGAGGGCGTGGGTGATTGACGGGGTAAAAATGATTATTCGAAAATCGCTGTTGTTTACCGGCCTTTTCTCGATTGCCGGCACCGCGCTCTCGGCTTACGTCAATCTGGCCGGCAATAGCGCGGATCGGATGCTCGCGCAGCCTCACTGGATGATCCGCTTGCATATCGTGACCGCATTCATCGGCGCGTTTCTGCTTGCTCGCTTTATCGTCGGCAGTTCGGCGGCGTTGCAGGTGCCGGTGGAGAAGTCGAGTTACGGCGTGGGGATGCTGCCGCTCGCCGGCGCGGTGAGATTTCTGATTCCCGGCAAGAACGGCTTCTTTTCCGCGCTGCGCAGCATGCAGCTGATCGGCATCGTCGTGTGCCTGATGGTGCAATTCGTTTCGGTGATCGAAGCACCCGACCTCGACGGTCGTGATGCGCCGCATGAGCAGCCGGTCCGGCGGAACGCGGCGGACGGAACGCTGGCGACCTGACCTGCGATGCAGGAGCGGCGATCTCGCCGCGCCAACGAATTGCGCCGGCTAGACCGGCGCAATCGGTTCACACGAACCAGGCCCGATCACGGCGCCGCGTAGAGCGTCAACTTGCTCGCGACCGACTGAACGCCCGCCACCTTCGATGCGGCGTCCTGAGCGATCTGGTCCTGCGACTCGTCGAAGATCGTGCCCGCGAGGATCACCTTGCCGGTGCGGGTATTGGCGAACACAGCGATATCGGTGTCGTTCAGGCCTTTGGTCTTGAACAGCATTTCGCGCACCTTCTTCGCGAGCGCGTGGTTGGCGGCGCGGTCCGCGCGCATTTCGGCGCGCAGTTGTTCCTTGGTCGACGCGGCGGCATCGCCGCTGGTTGCGGTGGCGGCCTGTGCGAGCGCGGCCGACGAGAGCAGCACCGCGAGTGCGCCCTTGAGCAGGTTGTTGCGAAGCGTCATGAAATCACCTGTTGGCTAGAGTGACGAAGATGTCGTGATTGGGGTCTTGCCCGATCGGAAGCGTAGGTGTTGGCCCGGTTCGCGTCTATCAGACGTTCGGTGGACCACCCTATACCTGTGTCGACGACAACTCATACCTACGGTTATCGGCTGAACGCCGCCGCGAGGTTGCGCCTGTCGCGAAGTATCGACAGCAGCAGCGCCGCCAGCGCGCACACCGCGATCAACGCGATCAATGCGCCGCGGCCCAGATGCACGAGCACCCAGCCGCCCACCGCGGGAAAACCGAACGCGCCGAGCGAATACGCGACGATGAACCACGTCAGCGCCGCGTGACGATGCAGCGCGTCGGAGTCGTTGACCGTCTGTTCCTGGATCACCGGATAGGCGAGCCCGTACCCGGTGCCGAACAGCACCGCACTGACCGGGTGAAACATCGTGTGGTACGGCACCGCGAACATCGCCGCGACGCCGAGCACCATCAGCACCAGCACGAGTTTGGTCGTGAGGCCGCGCGGCGAGCTGATCACGAGCCGGCCGAGCAGCCAGCGCGCGACGATCACCGTGACCGTGTAGAAGCTGAAGAACGTGCCGGCGCGCGATGCGGTGCCATGTACCAGCGACATCTGGAACGTCAGCAGCCCGGAGAACACGCACGCGCACAACGCGATCATCGCGATCGAATAGGCGGCGCGCGTGCGCACCACCGCGCCGGTATTGAACACCCACGGCTTTTGCGCGTGCGAACTCGCTCGCGGCGAGAAGCGCGCAAACAGTTCGAGCAGCAGCGACGCGATCATGCACAGACCGGCGACGATCAGCAGCACCGCGCTGACCGTCCAGTGCAACGAGCGGATCGCGAGCGCGGCCAGCGCGGGGCACGCGCCGATGCCGACCATCTGGACCGTGCCGAAGCGCATGAACCACACACCGCGATCGGACTGCGTGGTTCGTTCCGCGAGCGCCATCGGCGCGGCGAGACTGAACGCGCCCCAGCCGAAGCCGACCAGAAAGCCGGGAACGATGCCGCTCACGCTCGCGGGGAGCGAAGGCCGCGATACCCGCGCCGAGGCACAGCGCGCCGACCGCGCTCAGGCGCGCGGCGCCGATGCGCGGCGCGAACCAGTCGACCAGCGGAAAGCTCACGAACGTGCCGATCACCGCTTCGGCCAGCGCGGTGCCGGTGTCGAGGTCGCTGCCGCCGATCGAGCGGAAATGCATCGACAGCAAAAAGGTCGCCCCATAGCCGCTCGCGGTGAGCAGCGTGCCGAGAATGACGAAAAGGGCATTGAATGGTTGCATGCGCCGAATGCTTTTGATTGACGAGGGTGGGCGCCCGCGCGAGCGGCCGGTAGCCCGGATATTAATCCGCTACCCGGCGCTCGGGCCGTGCGAGGCGAGCGATTAATACCAAGGTATTAGTTCGTCATCCGAAAGCTTCGTAATGGCTATCCGCGCGAAGACTACGTTGCGGCCGAAGTTCTTCGTAGACTTCAGTGACCGGAAGAGGCGACATGCGTGATGCGCGACAGTCGCGCACCGGCAACATGGGAGTGGGCCGTGATGAGTCTGGATGCGTGCGGAGCGGCGCTGGCGGAAATCGGAGCCGATGGCGGTGGCCAGCGGGAGTGTATGCGCGCGGCGCCGCGCGTGTGTGCCGAAAATGCCGGCCGCGCGCCCAATGCGCTCGCCGCGGATAGCCCCGCTTGCGTACGCGATCCGTGGGGGCAGGTGGTGCTCGACCTGTGCTGTGCGCCGGCGTTCAGCATCGGCGCGCCGTTTCGCGCCCGCGCGCGGCCGCCGGAACCCGCGCGCCGTTGGCCGCGAAGCGCGCAGCAGCAGACACTCGGCAATTGCACGGTCACGGTCGACGAGCGCCTCGCGGACTACTCGTTCGCATTGTCGTGGAGCGATTCGACGCGTTGTCACTATCGCGAACAGGTGTGGAAACGCGCGCTGGCGAAAAAGGCGGGGATCTGTGCGCTGTCCGGTGCAAGTATTCGCAAAGGCGACGCGGTGTTCAGGCCGGAAGACCGGCGCTATCGCGATCCTTTGAATGCGGGGGCAATGATCCTGGCCGCGTCGCTCGATACATGGGACGCGAACGCCGATCCGCCATGAGCGATTGCGCAGCGAATAGCCCACGCACATCGACTCGGACGGATGAACTCAGTATCTGGGATTCTGCCTTGAGTCATCGGGCCGGCGCCGGGTCATTCCAATACCAAAGTACTAGAGCCGCGCGAGGATGCGCGATGTAAGCTTCGATCGTGGCGATGTAGGAGAGAGCGGCATCGCGCGCGGCGGCTGAGAGACCGCCGGCTCAACGAATGACTCAGGCATTGAAGTCCTATTTACACTGAGAGGTGTCGATGATGGTTCAATTCGCAAAACGTATCGTCGCGACGATTACCGCAGATGCTAAGCACTGACACCGCCTGGGCGGCTGCCCCATGCGCGAACGGCATCTCGGGTGTCGTCTATGTGGTCGATGACGACGACTCGGTGCGCGGCTCGCTGGAGCTTCTCCTGCGCTCGATCGATCTGGAGGTCGACGTATTCCGCTCCGCCGAGGAATTTCTCGCGGCGCCCAAAAGCCCGGGGCCCGCGTGCCTCGTGCTCGACGTGCGCCTGCGCGGACAAAGCGGACTGGCATTGCACAAATCGCTGTTGACGAAAGAACGCGCGCCGATGCCGGTGGTTTTCATGACCGGCTATGCGGACATCGCGATGACCGTCGAAGCGATGAAGGCCGGCGCGATGGACTTCCTCACCAAGCCGTTTCGCGATCAGGACATGATCGACGCGGTGATCGCCGCATTGCAACGCGATGCGCGCCGCGTCGAAGCGGACAGCTCGCTGGTCGACGCGCGCCGGCGTTGGGATGCGCTGACGCCGCGTGAGCGCGAGGTGCTGATCAACGTCGCATCCGGCTTGATGAACAAGCAGATCGCGGCGCGCATGCGGATTGCCGAAGTCACCGTGAAGATTCACCGCGGCCAGGCGATGCGCAAGATGAACGTGCGCTCGGTGGCCGACCTCGTGCGGCAGGCCGTGGCGCTCGGCGTCGATCCCGGCGGTCAGTAAAGCGCAACACCGCACAGCACCGCCCGGTGCTGTGCCTATCCAGGTCCACGCCAATCCCACCAGTTCCAGCAACGCGGCCGCGCTATTGCGACCGCCGTACCCGCATGGAATAATCTCATCTCAAAATTCCCTGGTAGACCAACGAGCCACCTGCGCGCCGTCCCCGGCGATGTCTGGAAATCTGGCGCCTGCTCTCAAGAATCCAATAATGATGGGATTGGCCATTGATCTCGGCGTCGTGCTGGATGCGCTGTCCGCGATTGCCTGGACTGCGTTGCCCGACGGCCGCGTCGATTTCGTGAACCGCCATTGGTGCGGCTACACCGGGCTCGATCTCGCGGCATCGTCAGGCTCGCAGTGGCAGAGCGCGGTGAGCGTCGACGACCGTGCCGGACTTTTGCAGCAGCACGCGGCGCTGCTGGAGTCCCAGAAGCCGGCCGAAATCAGCGCGCGTCTGCGGCGCGTCGACGGCCAGCTGCGCTGGTTCGTCATCCACATCAATCCGATTCGCGACGCCGGCGGACAACTCGTGCGATGGTGCGCGACCTGCACCGACGTCGATGATTTGCGGCGCGCGCAAGCCGCGGCGAAACGCGGCGAACTCGATCTGCAGTCGATCGTCGACAGTATTCCTGTGCCGGTCACGGTCACGTCGCCGGGCGGCGAAGTGGAAGGTCAGAACCGCCTCGCGCTCGATTACTTCGGCAAGTCGTACGAAGAACTGCGCTCGTGGCGCAGCGACGACGTCGTGCATCCGGACGATCTGCCGGGCACGATCGCCGCGCACGCGGTCTCGCATGCGAACGGCACGCCGTATAACGTCGAGAATCGCCATCGGCGCGCCGACGGCGTGTATCGCTGGTTCAACGTGCGCGGCTTTCCGCTGCGCGACCGCGACGGCGGCATTCTGCGCTGGTTTCTGCTGTCGATCGATATCGAGGACCGCAAGCGCGCCGAAATCACGCTCGCGGAAAGCGAGCGCCATCTGAACGAGACGATCAACGCGCTGCCGGCGCTGGTGTGGTCGGCGCGCGTCGACGGCACCGGCGAGTTCTATAACCAGTACTACCTCGATTATCTCGGCCGCAGTCTGGAGGAAGTCCGCGACTACGAGTGGACCAAGGCGGTCCATCCGGACGATCTGCCGGGTCTGATCACCGCGTGGAACGACATCATGGAGAGCCGGATGCCGGGCGCGGCCGAGGCGCGGATGCGGCGCCACGACGGCCTGTACCGCTGGTTTCTGTTTCGCACGAGTCCGCTGCGCGACCAGCATGGCAACGTCTTCAAATGGTATGGGATCAACATCGATATCGACGATCGCAAGCGCGCGGAGGAAGAACTGCGGCGCAGCGAAGCGTTTCTCGCCGAAGGCCAGGCGCTGGCGAGGATGGGCAACTTCTCATGGCATGCGGATAGCGGCGAGATTGCGTGGTCCGAGCAGCTCTATCACATCTTCGAATTCGAACCCGGCAGCACGGTGACGCTCGAGCGGATCGTCGCGCGTTATCACCCGGAGGACGCCGGTCTCGCGACCCAGGTGATCGAACAACTGTATCGCGGCGATACCGATGTCGAGAGCCAGTACCGGCTGTTGATGCCGGACCAGTCGGTCAAACATCTGCATCTGCTCGCGCATCGCGCGGCGGATCGGCCGGGGCGTCGCGAGTATGTCGGCACCGTGCTCGATATCAGTCAGCGGCGCCGCTCCGAAGAAGCGCTCGACAATGCGCGCACGGAACTCGCGCATGTGTCGCGCGTGATGAGTCTGGGCGCATTGACCGCGTCGATCGCGCACGAAGTGAACCAGCCGCTCGCCGGCATCGTGACCAATGCGAGCACCTGTTTGCGGATGCTCGCGGCCGTGCCGCCGAATATCGAAGGCGCGCAGGAAACCGCGCGCCGCACGATTCGCGACGGCAATCGCGCGGCCGACGTGATCGCCCGCTTGCGCGCGCTGTTCAGCCGGCGCAGCGCGACGATCGAGGCGGTCGACCTCGGCCACACCGCGCGCGAAATCATCGCGCTGATGCAGCACGACCTCGATCGCGCGCGGGTGATCGTGCGCACAGAGTTCGCGGACGGCTTGCCGCTCGTCGGCGGCGACCGGGTGCAGGTTCAGCAGGTGATCATGAATCTGCTGCGCAATGCCGCCGATGCGATGAATGGCGTCGAGGACCGGCCGCGCCGCCTGTGGGTCAGAACCGAGGCCGAAGCGGACGGGATGGTGCGCCTGACCGTGCGCGATTCCGGCGTCGGCTTCGATCCGCGCGATGTCGACCGGCTGTTCGACGCCTTTTACACGACCAAGGACGACGGCATGGGCATCGGTCTCGCGGTCAGCCGTTCGATCATCGAAAGCCAGAGCGGCCGGCTGTGGGCCGCGACCGTCGACGACGGCCCGGGCGCGCTGTTCGGCTTCTCGATTCCGGTCTACCGCCGCTGAGCGCCGCGCGCCTCTATACATACCTCCGTATGATGGACGCGCGCGGTTGTGTCCGTAATCATGGACCTGCGCGCTGGAAGACGGATTTATGACGCAGTGCAAGGCGAGTTCCTGACTGCGCTGCCAGCAGAGTTTTTCTATTTGAGTGAATACCCAGGTCTCGGGGATCGGCCGCTCTGCGTCACGCCTGCTTACGGAGCGCGGGAGACGGGGAGGCCGTCCCGGCGAGACTTGATTGCGGGCAACCATGCTGGTAACGTTGATCGATGATGATGAAGCAGTGCGGGAGTCGCTTCCTGATCTGGTGAGAGTGTTTGGATATGCGGTCAGTGTGTTCTCATCGGCGGAAGCGTTTCTCGCGTCCGAAGTCGTTGATCAAACCGATTGTCTGGTCCTCGACGTCAATATGCCGGGTATGGGCGGGGTCGGGCTCTTTCGCGAGCTGCAACGGATCGGCAAGCCGCTGCCGGTCGTCTTCATTACCGCCCACAAGGACGAAGCGCTGCGCGCGCGTCTGCTCGCGCAAGGGGCTCGCGAATGCCTGTTCAAGCCGTTCAGCGACACCGCGCTGCTCGCGGCGCTGAAGGCCGCGCTGGACAACAACTGAGGCTGGATGAGAACGCAAAGTCGCGCGCTGCTTCGAGGCGAGAAAGAGGAATGACGTGCCTCAACGTGGAGTAGGTCAGGAGGCTGTGCCTTCGAGCGGTTCGCAAGCCGAGCCGCTCGTGTTCGTCGTCGACGACGATATTTCCGTGCGTGAATCGCTGGAATTACTGCTGCGCAGCGCGGGTTTGCGCGCGCGTATCTTCGAGTCGGCCGAACAGTTTCTCGCGACGCCGCGCGTGTTTGTGCCGAGTTGTCTGGTGCTCGACGTGTCGCTGCCGGAAGTGAACGGCCTTCAATTGCAGCAACGCATCGCGGCCGACCGGCCCGACATGCCGATTATTTTCATCACCGGTTACGGCGACGTGCCGATGACCGTGCAGGCGATGAAAGCCGGCGCGGTCGAATTCCTGACCAAACCATTCAACGACGAAACCCTTCTGCAGGCGATTCGCGACGCGCTCGCGCATAGCCGCGACGCACTCGATTGCCAGCTGGAACTGCGCGACGTGCAGGCCTGTTACGCGACACTGACCGCGCGCGAGCGCGAAGTGATGGCGCTGGTGGTGTCCGGGCTTCTCAACAAGCAGATCGGCGGTGAGCTCGGAATCAGCGAGATCACGGTCAAGATGCATCGCGGCAAGGTCATGCAGAAGATGAATGCGCAGTCGCTGCCCGAGCTCGTCAATCTGGCAGCGAAGCTGGGTTTGAAGCCGCAGCGCAAGCGGTAGCGCTTGCCTTTGCCGTTGTTGTTGTCGTTGCCGTTGTCGTTGCGCATCGTCCGCCGCTATACGTCCGTATAGTGCGCTAAACCGATCGCCGTATAGTGCGATCTCTCTGCTGAAGTTACGCTTCTCTCCGCTCCTGGCAATCAGGACTTACGCGCTGCCACATGAGTTGGCCACCGCGCTTATTGAGGAAAGCGAAAGACTAGTCGAGAACTTTCGGCTCTCACTACTTTTCAGGAGATTGGATCGTGTCGGAACAGATTAACGAACGTCGTCGGCAAATTCTCGGGACCGGTCTCGCAGGCGTTGCGCTGGCGGGCGCGGGATTCAGCGAACTGGCGCGCGCGCAGTCGGCGGCCGTGGCGACGGGCGGCGCGTCGTTCGGCGAGATTCGTCAGGTTCAGGCCAATGGTTTGAGCATCGGCTACGTCGATGCCGGCCCGCAGGACGGTCCGGTCGCGATCCTGCTGCACGGCTGGCCGTACGACATCTACAGCTTCGCCGAGGTCACGCCGATCCTCGTGCAGGCCGGCTACCGGGTGCTGGTGCCTTTCGTGCGCGGCTACGGTTCGACGCGCTTCGTCTCGGCGGACACGCCGCGCAATGGCCAGCAGGCGGTGGTCGCCGTCGATGCGGTCGCGTTCATGGATGCGCTGAAGGTGAAGCAGGCGGTGATCGGCGGCTTCGATTGGGGCGCGCGCACCGCGAATATCGTTGCCGCGCTGTGGCCGGAGCGCTGCAAGGCGCTGGTGTCGGTGAGCGGTTATCTGATCGGCAGCCAGGCGGCCAACGAAAAGCCGCTGCCGCCGCAAGCCGAACTGGCGTGGTGGTATCAGTTCTATTTCTCGACCGCGCGCGGCGAACTGGGTTACGCGCAGAACCGCAACGAATTCAACAAGCTGATCTGGCGTCTCGCGTCGCCGCAATGGCATTTCGACGACGCCACGTACGAGCGCACCGCGGCTTCGTTCGCGAATCCCGACCATGTCGCGGTGGTGATTCACAACTATCGCTGGCGCCTGGGCCTCGTGCAGGGCGAGGCCAAATACGACGAGATCGAGAAAAAGCTCGCGTTGTCGCCGTCGATCGCGGTGCCGACCATCACGCTCGAAGGCGACGCCAACGGTGCGCCGCATCCGCAACCGGCGGCCTACGCGAAGAAGTTCACCGGCAAATACCAGCACCGCAATATCGACGGCGGGATTGGCCACAATCTGCCGCAGGAAGCGCCGAAGGCATTCGCCGACGCGATGCTGCAAGTCACGCGTCTTTAATTGGGAGTGCGCACGATGAAGCTCTTGCGCGTGACGGCGCGGTGGCTCGCGCCGGTGGTGCTGGTTGCCGCGTTCGCGGATCACGCGGCCGTGGCCGCAACTGCGGCAGCGGACGCCGGTGCAGCGGGTGGCGGTACAGCGAGTGCCGCATCGCCGATTTACGGCGTGACGATCCCGCATGGCTACCGCGAATGGCAGATGGTGGCGCCGGCGGCGGAAGCGGCGCCGCTCGACGAATTGCGTGTGGTATTGGGCAATCCGGTCGCGATCGCGGCGATCAGGAACGCGACCCAGCCGTTTCCGGATGGGACCATTCTGGTCAAGCTGGCCTACAAGAAAAAGCAGTCGGACGAGTTCGCGCCGGCGACCGTGCCGGGTGAAGCGACGACGGTCCAGGTGATGGTGAAGGATTCGCGTCGCTATGCGTCGACCGGCGGCTGGGGTTTCGGGCGTTTCATCAACGGGATGCCCGCCGATCTGGCACAGCATCAGACCTGTTTTGCGTGCCATGCGGCGCGGGTGAAAGAGCGCGATTATGTATTCACGCGCTATGCGCCGTGAGCTTCGGGATGTTTTATTGCGCGGTCTGCTGCCGTTGATATTCGTTGTGCTTCATTCGCATATAGTCCGCGCGGCTTACCTCGTGCAACTGGCGCGGATACTGTTCGGTCGCATCGAACCAGTTGGCCAGACGTTTATCGAGGCGCGCGTTCGGCGCGCTCGATAGCGCGTCGAGATAAGCCTCGATCGCAAGGTAATAGCGCATCGTGTTGCGTTCGACCAGCCCGCGCACGCCGCCGACATATTTCGGTTCGTTGGTCGACGGATCGGGGGTGGATGAGAAGCCGACCTTGTCGCTGCCGACCGTCGCCAGATAGGTCTTCATCGCAAGCCGTCCCGCCGTTCCGTAACCGTATGCGTAGGTCAGGTGAATGAAGGTGCGGTTCTCGCCGGCCGGTATCGCCTCGAGCACGATCCGGTAGTCTTTCGTGCTCAGCGGTCCGGTCGCGGCGGACAGTTCCACGCGCATATAGTCGGCCCGGCTTTCCACCGGCCGATAGTTGAATTGCACGCGATACGACGAGGACAACGCTTCTTCGGTTTTCTTGCCGATATTCACCGCGAGCACGGTGCCGTCGGCCGTCGTCGATGCATGGCAGTACTTGATGTTCAGGTGCAGGATCAACACGTCGCACCAGTTGGCCGGGCCCTGAGCCGGATCGTTCAGCGCGCCGCTGACCAGCGCGAACGGATGATTGAGCACGCCGTAAATATTGCCGTCGAGCGCCGACGGCAGTTCCACCGATTCGAGGTAGAGCGGGCGCTGAAACTGGTTCTGCGCGAGCTGCTGCGTCAGGCTCTGATATTTTTCGCGCAGGCTCGCGGCGCGATCCTGCGCGTGCGTGAATGCGCTCTGAAACAGCAAACAGAACATCGCGGTCGTCATGGCGAGCCACCACTGCCACGTACGGCGCGTGCGGGCCGGAAGTTTCGCGAGCGTATTCATGACCATCCTCCTGCATCGACTCGGGGGCGGGAGCCGCGCGTGACTCAACGCGCGTGACTCACACGGTTCAAGCAGGCGTGAAAACCACCGCACCATGTTCGGCAACCTGCGCGAAAGTCCGCACGAAACGGTAGGTCTGTCCTTCGATAACCAGCTCGTTCAGTCCCGAGCGGGTCGCCTCCAGCATCGCGTCGACCACGCTGTTCTGAAGGGCCGCGCAGCGTTTCAGTTCCGCATCCGGCTCGCCGGGCTCGCCGAGATAGACGTTGCTGTTGCCGCCCTGGGTGCGGACCAGAATCAGGCTTTTGCCTTTATCCAGCGAAAGCTCCAGGTATTCGGCAAGCGTCGATGCCGCCTCCGTGGCTATATCGGTCGGGACGCGAGAGGACGGATTCATGATGGGCCTTTGTGGTCGTAGGCGGCGTTGCGCTCAGGTGCGCTCAGGTGCGCTCCGGGCCGCACGGGGCCGCTGGGCCCCACGGTAACCAGCGGGCGCACATCACGAAGATTATCAGTCCGGCAAGGTTCCGGGGGCGCGATCGAGAATGCGCAGCTTGTCCGACGCATCGGCCAGCGGATGACCCGCCGCGCGCAGCTCGTTCACCAGCCGGTGCGCGCTCGCCCGGCATTGCGCGAGCGTTTCGTGCAGCCGCGGCTCGCTGTGCAGGCCGCTCACCGCCTTGTCCAGTTCGGCCGCCGGTTCGCTCAGCAGCGCGGGCACGACCTCGTCGGGCGGAATCAGCGAGCCGTGGCTCAGCAGTTGAGCGGTCCAGTCGCATCCATACAGCAGCGCGCGCCGCTCGCTGCGTTGCGCTTCGTCCTGCTCCAGCGCGGCGAGGCTGTGCGGGCTCTTGTGGATCGACGCGCGCCACGTCGCGAGGATATCGGCGCGCAGTTTGGCGATCGCTTCCGCGAGCGCGGTGCTCTGTCCGCCGGCGACCAGCCGGCGTTCATCGAGCCGGTCGACGCGGTCCCGGTAACCGTCGAGAAACGACTGCCAGTTCAACGGCAGTTCGGTGGTTTCGGAGAACGCGCGGCCCAGTTCATTGACTTCGCCTCTGATGTCCTGCAGCGACTGCGCATCGGCGAGCCGCGCTTCGAATACTTCGTGAGCGGTCACCATCTGCCGATGCAGCGGAAACAGCGGATTGTTGTGGCGCCGTTGCAGGTGCCGTTCGGCCGCGCCGGGATACGCGCTCCATTGCCAATTGGGCAGCGTTTTCGCGTCGAACTCGACCGCGTCGATCATCGGCCGGAAAAGCGCGAGGCCTTCTTCGGTCGCATGGCGGAAGCAGTCGGCCAGTTTGTAGTCGTTGCCTTGCAGGTCGGGATTCTCGCTGTCGGCATACGGCGAATCCGGCGCCAGCCGCAGCAGGCTGGTGGCGAGGAAAAACTCCGTCGGCAGTTCCACCGGCAGATCCTCCAGCCGGAAGCTGCGCTGTTGGGCGGACAGGAATTCGACAGAACGCGCAAGGCGGTTTTCGAACTCGAGCAGCGCGTCGATCCGCGCGCCGGCCGACGCTTGCCGGGTATCGGCGAGCAGGCAGAACGATTCGCGCACCATCCGGGCCGCGATCGTGCCGTGTTTCTCGGCAAACAGCCAGAACCACAGCGCCAGCTGATAGCCGCGCACGCCGTTGCGGGCGAGCGTTGTCACTTCGGGCGGAAAGCTGATCCCGTTCGCGGCCCAGTTCGCGAACGGCGGGGCGTCCTCGCTCAGGTACATGTCCAGCAACTGCTTTAACGACTCATGGGTATCGGCCGGCCAGTTGCGCGTTTCGTCCTGCCGCTTCTCGGTCTTCCAGAGTTTCCAGGCCATGTTCAACCTCGTCAAGATGGGCGGGATGCGCGTTGGCAAAGATACTTGCACAGTCGGTGAGGGGCGTAAACCGGCGTTTGACCTTGGCAGTCCAAACCACTTGCCGCGCCGCGCCGGCGCTTAAAGCGGGTCGAAACGCTCCGCCAGTGAAGCGGAATCGCGCGGCGTCGGACCGCCATGATTCTGGCTTTGTCCGCCGCTCGCGCGGCAACGCCCATCCATCAGAATTCCTGAAGGTATCTATCAAAACTATGATCTTTGTTTGTAGGGCCGATTCGGTCATAGTGATTGAAAGCCGTCTTCCCGAAGCATCGACTCGACTGCGTGAACAGCATGGTGAAAATGCCGACTCCGGAATACCTCGATCATCCGTTGCGAACCGCGTTGGCGGAAGAGCTGCACGCGCGGCCTTTTCTGAAACTCGCCGAAGCGGTTTCGCTGATTCACTACGCGGTCTTCGCCGAACACAAGCCGTCGCTGCACGAGACGCTGCTGCAGTCGTTGTGCCGCGACACCGGCATTGCCGCGCCCGCGGAGGGCGCGACCCACTATTCGGTGCAGTCGCCGTGCGGCTGGCATCTGAAGTGGGAGCGCCACACCGAATTTTCGACCTTCACGTTCGTTATTCCGCGCAGCGACGATCAGGCGTTGTTCAGCGACGCCGCGATTCAGGGCATTCCCGCGCACTGGTTCGCGCAGCTCGCCGGCAGCCGCTTCGTCGCGGCGCGCATGGAACTGCTCAGCGGCGACGCGGCGCATGCGGCGCACGACACGGTCAGGCAATGGTTCGATGGTCCGATCCTCGTCGGCAGCAACGTGCTCGGCGGCGGTCAGGCGTTTTGCGACTGGCGGCTGCGGCCGGACGGCTTCATGCGCTTTCTCGTGATCGACGACGGCTTTCGCGAGGAGCAGGGCGGCCGGCTGTTGCAGCGGCTCTACGAGATCGAAACGTACCGGATGATGGCGCTGCTCGCGCTGCCGGTCGCACGGCAGATGAGTCGCGAGCTGGACGATATCCACGCGGCGCTTCAGGACCTGATGCAAGGGATGGAAGCGCGCGGCGAAGCGGGCAACGACGCGCAGTTGCTGGTTCGGCTCACGCACCTTGCGGTGCGGGTCGAATCGTTGTCGGGGCAAGCGGGACGTTTCAGCGCATCGCGCGCGTACGAGAAGCTGGTGCTGGCCCGCATCCATGAACTGCGCGAAGAGCGTATCGAAGGAATGCCGACGATCCAGGAGTTCATGGAGCGCCGTTTCGCGCCGGCGATGGAAACCTGCCGCAGCGTGTGGGCACGCGAAGAAGTGCTTGCCGCGCGGATCGCGCGCGCAGTGGACCTGTTGCGTACGCGCGTGAACCTCACGCAGGAGAAGGACGTTACGCGCCTGCTCGGCGGGATGGAGCGCACCGCGCGCAATCAGCTGCATTTGCAGCATGCGGTGGAGGGGCTATCGGTGGCGGCGATTTCGTACTACGTACTGTCGCTCGCCGCCGCGGCCTTCAAGGCGCTGCATGTTCTCAATCTGCCGATCGAGCCTGAACTGGCCGAAGGCCTGTTGATCGGCCCGGTCGTGTTCGCGGTGATCGCGATCACGCGACGCACCCGCAACCGCTTGATCAGACGCAGTGCCGGCGAAGAGAGCCACGGCATGCAGCCCTTGAAGCAACCGGTTTGAAAGCGCCGGCCGCCGCGACGAAAAGAAACCCGCGACGCGGCCGGCGTCCCACCGCCGTTCAGTGCGCGACGACCAGCTCGCCGTCGTCGCTTCGTTCTCCGACACGAATCGCCATCACGGCCAGCATCGCCGCCGCCAGCGGCACCGCCAACGCGAGATAGAAGCCGCTCGGCCCGCCGTGCGTGAGCACGGTGCCGCCGACCGCTGAGCCGGCAATCGCGCCGACCCGGCCCATGCCGATCGCCCAGCCGGTCGCGGTGGCGCGCAACGTCGTCGGATACGCGCTCACCACCAGATAGTTCAGCGCGATCTGCTGACCGCCGATGCCGAGCCCGGCCGCGCCCGCGAGCACGAACACGAGGCCCCACGAAGTACCCGCATAAGCGAGCCCGACGGCAATCGCGATACCGAGGCCGAGCAACACCATCAGCAGGCGACGGGTGTTCACCTTCGGCAGCAGCATCGACAGCGGGATCGCGCAGACGATGAACACCGCGTTCACGATCACCGTGCCCAGCGGCGCCTGCGTGACCGGCAGGCCAGCCGTCTTCAGCACGGTGGGCAGCCATGACAGGAACATGAACCACGCGACCCAGTTGCACAGATAGACGATCCAGATCGCACCGGTGTTGCGCGCGTTGCCGTTGCTGAACAGCGCGGCAACGCTGGCGCGTTCGGTCGATTCGGGCACCTGGAACGCGGTGTCCGGCGGCACTGCGACGCTGACGATCCGGCGCAGCGTTTTATGCACGCGCTGCGCGCTATCGCGGCCCGGCCGGCTGACGAGGTATTGCAGCGATTCCGGCAACGCGAAAAACAGCACGACGAGCAGCAGCAGCGGCGCGCCGCCGCCGACCACGAACACGCCTTGCCAGCCGATCACGGGCAGCATCCGCGCGGCCAGCAGTCCGCCGAGCATCGCGCCGGCGGGCAAGCCGAGCAGCACGCCGGTCATGATCGCGCCGCGGCTGCGCGCCGGGCCGTACTCCGCGGCGAGCGACAGCAGCACCGGCGTGCAGCCGCCCATCCCGAGGCCGGCGATGAAGCGCAACGCGAGGATCTGCCAGGTGCTGGTCGCGCCGGCCGTGAGCAACGACGCGATCGCGAAGATCGCCACGCCGCCGAGCAGCGCGGGACGGCGGCCGACCCGGTCGCCGATCAGGCCCAGCGTCATCGCGCCGATCGTCATGCCGACGATGCCGGCGCTCAGGATCGGCGCGAGATCGCCGGGCCGCAGGCCGAATGCCGCGACGATAGCCGGGCCGGTAAACGCGATGGCCTGAGTGTCGAATCCGTCGAATACCGCGGTCAGAAAACAGAGAAGAAAAATTGCCCATTGATACGGTCGAAGCGGTTCGCGATCAATGAGTGACGAGAGGTCGAGAGGCTTATTCAAAATGTCTCCATGCACGCGCGAGGGCGTTGCTTTTGCTTTTTCAAGATGGGCGAGTGAACGCAGGGTATGGGAGCGCGCTTCATTTCGCCAATACCGATTTCATCTGCTTTCATATCGCTGCGGTATCGAGCCGCCGGGGCCTTGCCGGGCCGGCCTGTCAGGCAGCCGTCCGGGCACCGGACGAGCCGCTCGCTGACTGACTGTTAGATAAAGTGCAGTTAAATGCACTGCTAAAAGCCTATTTAACGAGGCATTGGCGTTAACGCGCACTTTACTTCCTTTTTTCTGCTCGCTAGAGTGCAGCAACACATCTGTAAGCAGTTCGTTGGCCGCAATAAAAGTCCGGAATTACCGATATCGACAATTCAAGCCGGAGACCTCCCATGAAAATTTCGTCATCCCTGCAGCGCGCGGGTCTTGGACTGCTGTGCTCGGCCGCCCTGATCGGGGCCGCGTATGCGCAGACGGCCGCGAACCAGCCTGTGCGCGTCGGCGTGATGTTGCCGTTTACCGGCACCTATGCGCCGCTCGGCGTCGCCATCGAGAATGGCTTCAAGCTGTACGTGCAGGAGCAGGGCGGCAAACTGGCGGGGCGTCCGGTCGAATATGTGCGGCTCGACGACGAGTCGGATCCGTCGAAGGCCGCCGAGAACGCGACGCGTCTGGTGAAGCGCGATCACGTCGATCTGCTGCTCGGCACCGTGCATTCGGGCGTGGCGATGGCGATGGCGAAAGTCGCGAAAGATACCAACACGTTGCTGATCGTCCCGAATGCGGGCGCGGACAACGTGACGGGGCCGCTGTGCGCGCCGAACATTTTCCGCACGTCGTTTTCGAACTGGCAGCCCGCGTATGCAATGGGTAAAGTCGCCGCGTCGAAGGGCGCCAAGCACGTCGTGACGCTGACCTGGAAATACGCGGCGGGCGAGGAGTCGGTGCGAGGTTTCAAGGAAGCATTCGAGGCCGCCGGCGGCAAGGTCGACGAACAACTGACGGTGCCGTTTCCGAACGTCGAATTCCAGTCGCAACTCACACAGATCGCGGCCGCGAAGCCCGATGCGGTGTATGTCTTTTTCGCCGGCGCGGGCGCGGTCAAATTCGTCCGGGATTACGCGGCGGCCGGTCTGAAAGACAAGATCGCGCTGTATGGTCCTGGCTTTCTCACCGACGGCACGCTCGATGCGCAAGGCAGCGCCGCCCAGGGCCTGCTGACGACGCTGCACTATGCGGACGGTCTCGGGCTGCCCAAAGATCAGAGTTTCCGCCTCGACTACGCGAAGACCTACAAGCTGCAGCCGGACGTCTACGCGGTGCAGGGCTATGACGCCGCGCAGCTTCTCGCCGCGGGTCTGGTCGCGGTCAAGGGCGACATGTCACAGCGTGATGCAATGGTGCACGCGATGGAGCGCGCGAAGATCGACAGTCCGCGCGGCACGTTCGTGATGTCGAAGGCGCACAACCCGGTGCAGGATATCTATCTGCGTCAGGTCAAGGGCAACGAGAACCATCTGCTGTCCGTCGCTGCGAAGGCGCTAGCCGACCCGGCACGGGGCTGCTCGATGAACTGACGAAGGCCGAGCCATGTCTTTCGCGACGTTCCTCGTTCAGTGTCTGAATAGCGTGCAGTACGGCATGCTGCTGTTTCTGGTGGCCAGCGGCTTGACGCTCGTGTTCGGGATCATGGGCATCATCAATCTCGCGCACGGCAGCTTCTACATGATCGGCGCGTATTTCGCCTTCACGCTGACTTCGTTGACGGGCAATCTGTTCGTCGCTTTGCTGCTCGGCGTCGTGTTGTCGCTCGCGATCGGCTACCTGCTCGAATGGGTGTTCTTCAGTTTCCTGTACGAGCGGGACCATTTGCAGCAGGTGCTGATGACCTATGGGCTGATCCTGATCGTCGAGGAACTGCGCAGCATCCTGGTCGGCGACGACGTGCATAGCGTGCCGGTGCCCGCGATTCTGTCGGGCTCGATCGAGATCGGCAACGGGATGCTTTATCCGGTGTACCGGCTGTTCGTGTCGGGCGCCTGCATTGTGCTGGCGGCGGGTCTGTACTGGCTGATCCGCAAGACGCGCGTCGGCATGGCGATCCGGGCCGGCGCGTCGAATCGCGAGATGGCGCAGTCGCTGGGGATCAACATCACGCTGTTGTACCGGGTGGTGTTTTCGCTCGGCTTCGGGCTCGCGGTGATCTCGGGGATGCTGTTCGCGCCGGTGTCGACCGTGTATCCGGGCATGGGCAGTCAGATGCTGATCATCTGCTTCCTCGTGGTCGTGATCGGCGGCGTCGGTTCGGTTGCGGGGGCGCTGGTGGCCGCGCTGCTGGTCGGCTTCGTCGATACGTTCGGCAAGATGTTGTGGCAGGACGGCGCGGGTCTGGCGATTTATCTGCTGATGGCGCTGATCCTGCTGTGGCGGCCGGCCGGTTTGCTGAAGCGAGGATAAAAGCAATGGCAAAAACTTTTCTCGCGACGCGTCCGGACGGCGGCGCGCCGGGCGCTTCGTGGCCGCGGCGTTTGCGGTGGCCCGCTTGCCTGGCAGTCCTTGTCGCGCTGGCATTGGCGCCGGTGCTCAGCGGCGGCGGCTACACGATCGAGCTGCTGTCGAAGGTGATGATCGTGGCGATCTTCGCGTTGAGCCTGCAACTGCTGGTCGGCTGCACGGGGATGGTCAGCCTCGGCCACGCGGCTTTCTTCGGCGCGGGCGCGTACACGACCGCGCTGCTCGCGCCGGAATCCGGGGCCGCGAATCTGCTGGCGATGCTGGCGGTGTCCGCGGTGGTGGCGCTGCTGCTCGCGTTGATCATCGGCGCACTGGTGCTGCGTACGCGCGGCATCTATTTCATCATGGTGACGCTCGCGTTCGCGCAGATGCTGTATTACCTCGTGCACGACGGCAAGGGTTTCGGCGGCAGCGACGGCAGCTATATCTACTTCAAGCCGGTGCTCGGCGCGTTCGGCTGGAAGTGGCTCGACACCGCCAGGGCCGGCCACTTCTACTGGTGCGTGCTCGCCGTGCTGGTGGCAACCGTCGCGGTA
This sequence comes from Burkholderia sp. SRS-W-2-2016, assembly GCF_001931485.1. Lineage (GTDB taxonomy): Bacteria > Pseudomonadota > Gammaproteobacteria > Burkholderiales > Burkholderiaceae > Paraburkholderia. The sequence continues at coordinate 488,065 of NZ_MSDV01000019.1, forward strand.
TTGCAGCTGACGATGCGCTCGCGCTTCGGCCACGCGCTGACCGGCATCAAGCATAACGAGCAGCGGATGACCGCGTCGGGCTATCCGGTGTTCTTCTACAAACTCGCGAGCTTTGCGATTGGCGGTTCGCTGGCCGGCATCGCCGGTTCGCTCTATGCGTTCCAGTACGGCTACGTGAATCCCGAACTGTTCTCGTGGCGCCAGTCCGGCGATGTGCTGCTGATGGTGATTCTCGGCGGCTCGGGTTTCGGCGGCGCGATTACCGGCGCGCTGGCGTTCGTACTGCTGAGCGACTGGCTCGCGGAACTGACCAAACACTGGCAGCTGCTGTTCGGAGTTCTGATCATCGTGGCCGTCGCCGTGATGCCGCACGGCATCTCGGGCTTTGCGGCCACGCTGTGCGCGCGCTTCGAGCGCGGCCGCGGCGCTCGCGGCGGATCGAACGACGGTGTTGCATCGGACGAGGAGAGCGCCGCGTGAGCGATGATAAAAACAGCCGCGCCGCTGCCGGCGCGCATCGCGACGGTCTTCAGGCCGTTGGCTTGACGAAGCGTTTCGGCGGCCTCGTGGCGGTGCGGGACGTGTCGGTTCGCGTCGAAATGGGCACGGTCCATAGCGTGATCGGGACCAACGGCGCGGGCAAGTCCACGCTGATCAACCTGCTGTGCGGAGAACTGACGCCGACCTCGGGCGACGTGAAGCTGCACGGGCAGTCGGTCGGCAGTTGGCCGCAACGGCGCAGAGCGTGTGCCGGAATCGGCCGGACCTATCAGCGCAACAACGTGTTTGCGCCGCTGACGGTCCGGGAAAACTGCCGGCTCGCGGCCCAGGCGCATCATCCTCGCCCATGGCGGGTGCATGAAGCGGCGAGCCAGTGCGCGGTGAGCAACGAGCGGGCGAGTGAAGCGCTGGAGCGCACCGGCTTGACGAAATACGCGGAGCGGCTGGCCGGCACGCTGTCTCATGGACAAAAGCGCCAGCTCGAAATCGCGATGTGTCTCGCCGGCCGCCCCGACGTGCTGCTGCTCGACGAACCGTTGGCCGGGATGGGTCCGGAGGAAACCTCGCGGGTGCTCGATCTGCTGAACGAGCTGCGTCCGACCCACGCGATTCTGCTGGTCGAGCACGACATGGACGCGGTGTTCGCGATTTCCGACCGGGTCACCGTGATGGTCGACGGCGCGGTGATCGCTTCCGATACGGCCGCGGCCGTCAAGGAAGACCGCGCGGTACAAAACGCCTATCTGGGAGCCGTGGATGCGCACTGAGCCGCAATCTGCAACGCCGCCGCTGTTGCTGCAGGCGAGCGGCGTGAACGCGTGGTATGGCTCGAGCCACGCGCTGCGCGGTGTCGACGTTGGCTTGCGCGAAGGCGAAACGCTCGCGCTGATGGGCAGAAACGGGATGGGCAAGTCCACGCTGATCCGCAGCCTGCTCGGGCATATCAGAACCCGCAGCGGACAGATCCGCATCAACGGTATCGATGTCTCGTCGGCGCGCCCGCACGTGGTGGCCCGCATGGGCGTCGCGTATGTCCCCGAGGGGCGCGGCGTGTTTCCGAATCTGTCGGTGAAGGAGAATCTGTTGCTGGCCGGGCGGCCCGGTGCAGACGGCAGCCGGCAATGGACGCTCGAACGCGTGCTGGAGACGTTTCCGCGCCTGAAGGAGCGGCTCGGCAACGGCGGCGCGCAGTTGTCGGGCGGCGAGCAGCAGATGCTCGCGATCGGCCGCGCGCTGATGACCAACCCGCGCTGCATGATCCTCGACGAAGCGACCGAAGGCCTCGCGCCGAAGATCGTGCAGGAGATCTGGAACGTGATCTCGGTGATTCGGGCCAATGGGATCGCGACGGTGATCGTCGACCGGAATTATCGGGCGGTGCTGGAGCAGGCCGACCGCGCGCTGATTCTCGAGAAGGGATGCGCGGTCGCGAATGCGCCGGCCGCCGAGATTGCCGCCGACGGCGCGTTATTGCAGCGCTACCTGGGGGTCTGATTCGGCGCTCAGTCAGCCGCTTACTGATTTCTCACCCGTTCCATGCTCGCCCGGCCGCGGCATCCCAATTAGCGCGACAACTTGCGATATATGGCGGGTTTCGTGAAATTTGGCTACTTGCCAGATGCATTTCAAGCATTATAGTGCTGGTATATGCAAAAAAGGCTTGGAAGATGAAGCGGACTGACTCGACGGACAGTGAACATCCCCCTGGCGATGAAGCCGGGGCCGACGCGGCGCGCGCCGTGCGCGATCCCTTTCTGGCGGCGATGGGCGATCGCGTGCGGCTGCTGCGCGCGCGGCGCGGGATGACGCGCAAGGCGCTGGCCGTCGAAACGGGGCTGTCCGAGCGGCACCTGGCCACGCTGGAGTCGGGCGCCGGCAATCCGTCGATCCAGGTGTTGCGGCAACTGGCGGCGTCGTTGAACTGCTCGCTCGCGGAAGTGATCGGCGACGTGACGACGCTGTCCGCGGAATGGCTGTTCATTCGCGAGCTTCTGCAAGGGCGCGACCAGTCGGCGCTACGCCGCGCGCGCTCGGCACTCGCCGATCTGTTCGAACAGACGCCGGCCGATCCGCACCGCAACGACCGCGTCGCGTTGATCGGCTTGCGCGGCGCCGGAAAGTCGACATTGGGCAAGATGCTCGCGCAGGAGCTGAAGAAGCCGTTCATCGAACTGACGAAAATCATCGAGCAACTGGCCGGCTGCCCGCCGTCCGAGATTCATTCGCTGTATGGCGCGAGTGCTTACCGGCGCTACGAGCAGCGTGCGTTGGAGGCGGTGATCGCCGAGCATCCGAGCGCGGTGATCGCGTCGCCCGGCGGCCTGGTGTCGGAGTCGGCGACCTTCAATACGCTGCTCGGCCACTGCTTTACGATCTGGCTGCGCGCGACGCCGGAGGAGCATATGCGCCGCGTGATCGCGCAAGGCGATATGCGGCCGATGTCCGGCAATCGCGAGGCAATGGACGATCTCAAACGGATCCTCGCCGGGCGGGGCGAACTTTATGGCCGCGCCGATATGAGTTTCGACACCAGCGACAAGACCCTCGCCGACGCATACCTGCAACTGCGCGACCGGATCGCTGCCCACCTGGGCGCGGAGGCGCCGCAGAGTTAGCACACGACCTTCACTTCGCTCGCATCTCCCGGAAACCGACGCTCGCGTCGGTTTTTTTTCGTCTGTCGCCGTCGCGGGGGTGATCGTAGGCGGCGAAATAAACGATGAATATGAAAAAAACTTCATGAAAATCTTGTCAGAATAACGAAAAAGCGCACATTACTGCATGCTCCGTTTATTATTACAAGTCGAAAGGTTGGCCGGGCGAAGACTCGGCGACAGCACTTGTCGGCATTTGTGCTGGCAGGAACGCACAAAAACCACGGAGGTGACGGATGAAAATGCAGTATTGGGTGGCCGCGGGCTGTTGTGCATTGAGCGTGTCGGCGTACGCAAAAACCAGCATCACGTTGTTCGGCATCATCGACAACGGCATCGAATATGTGTCGAACGCCAATCCCGCCGGCGAGAAGCTCGTGCGGATGCCGGCGATCACCGGCGAACTGCCGTCGCGCTGGGGCGTGCGCGGCTCGGAGGACCTGGGCGGCAATCTGCAGGCGGTGTTCACGCTCGAAAGCGGCTTCAACGCGCGCGACGGCGAACTGGGCCTCGCGAACCGGCTGTTCGGCCGCCAGGCATGGGTCGGTCTCGCAAGTCCATACGGACAACTGAGCTTCGGCCGTCAATACACGATGACCTCGTGGGCCAATAAGGATTCCGATATTCTCGGCCCCGACATCTTCGGCTCCGGCGCGCTCGACCCCGCTTACGCGAATGCCAGAAGCGACAACGCGATCGCGTACAAGGGCAAGTTCAATGGACTCACGCTCGGCGCGACCTATTCGTTCGGCCGCGAGAGCTCGGCGTACGGCACCACGCCGCGACAAGGCCCTTGTGCGGGCCAGGTCGCGGGCGCGCGGACGCAATGCCGGCAATGGTCCGCGCTGCTGAAGTACGACGCCAGCAGCTTCGGCGTGGCGGCGGCCTACGACGAACAACGCGGCGGCGGCAACGCGGCGGCCAACTTTTTCGATGGCATCGCGCCGGTCCCGCTGACAAACGCGGCTGACAAGGATATCCGCATGCAGTTGAACGGCTGGGCCAAGCTCCGCGGCCTCAAAGTCGGCGGCGGCTGGGCCGGGCGCCGCGTGAGGCCGGATTCGCCGGCAATCGCGAACGTGTATGCCGATCTGTTTTATCTGGGCGCGTCGTATCCGGTCACGTCGTCTTTTATCGTCGACGGCGAAGTCTTTCGCGTGGTGAATGCCCGCCACAACACCCGCGCCACGATGGGCACGCTGCGCAGCACCTATCTGCTGAGCGCGCGCACCGCGGTTTATCTGCAGGGCGCGTATCTGGCCAACAGCGCGCAGGCCGCTTACACGCTCAGCACCGGTGGCGGCGGCACGACGCCCGCGAAAGGCGCTTCCCAGCTCGGCATGGCGGCGGGCATCCGGCACAGTTTCTGAGCCCGGCGTGCGGGCCGCGCTGCGAGTCCCCGCTGCGAGTCCCCGCTTCGAGTCCCCGCTTCGAGTCCCCGCTTCGAGTCCCCGCTTCGAGTCTCGTCAGGCAAGCTCGCTCGCTCAGGATGCCCGATCAGGATCCCTGATCGATTGCGCAGGCCAGCTCAATCGCGATGCGCCGGCTTACTCAGGTCATCCGTTTCCAGCCAGGACGGACGTTCCGCGTACATCTCGTCGATCAGGCGTCTGACCAGGTCGATATAGATCGAATTGTCGTTGACGCGATGATTGAAGATCACCGGCGAGGTTGCGCGGTCGCTGTCGAGCAGGCGGTAATGCACGTCCTGGCGCACCTGCCGCGCGGACGCCGGCACCACGCAGACGCCGAACTCGGCGGCGACGAGACCGAGCGCGCTCTGGATTTCGCGCACTTCCAGCACTTCGCCGACCTGCACGCCATGACCGTGCAACACGTTCAGGACCTGGTCGGCGAAGCCCGGGCGCGGCTCTTTCGGATACACGATCAGCTTCTGGCCGGCCAGTTCGCTCATCGGCAGCGGGCCCGCCTGCTGGGCCATCGGTGAGCGGATCGGCACCACGACGGCGAGGCGCTCTTCACGCAGCACGATGCCGGCAACGTTCGGATCGTTGTGGTGCACGCGGCCGAAGCCGATATCGATGCGGCCTTCCTTGAGCGCGTCGATCTGTTGCATCGACATCAGCTCGACCATCTGGATGTCCAGTTCCGGCGCGTTCTGGCGCAGCTTGCGCAGCAGCGTCGGCAAGCCGGCGTACAGCACGGAGCCGACGAAGCCGATCGACAGCACGCTGCGTTGATGCAGGCCGACATGGCGGGCGGCGGCTTTCATCTGTTCGACCCGCCCGAGCACCTGCATCGCCTGTTCGTAAAGCAGCCGGCCGGCGTCGGTCATCCGGACCGGGCGGGTGTGGCGAATCAGCAGCGCGACGCCGATTTCCTCCTCGAGCAGCTGGATTTGCCGGCTGAGAGGCGGCTGCGCGATGTTCAGCAGCTCGGCGGCGCGTGTGAAGTTTTTTTCACGTGCGACCGTGACGAAGTACCTGAGCTGGCGGATGTCCATGGCTTCTGTCTCCCATAAGTGACCAGGGTTTTCAATACCTACTTCATATGTTGCGATGCAAAAACCCGAATAAATTCGGGCTTCGCGCCGATTCGATATTTTATAGGTATTGAAGCCGATCCAAAAAGTATTGGACGCTATAAAAGCTGGCGGGTATAAATCCATGCAACATAGTTCATTCTGCAGGATTGGCGATGACCCACCCGACCATCGAACGCATCGAAACCAGCCTCGTCGATCTGCCGACGATCCGCCCTCACAAACTGTCGGTCGCCACGATGTACGGGCAGACGCTGATGCTGGTGAAGATCTACTGCAGCGATGGCGTGGTCGGTATCGGCGAAGGCACGACGATCGCCGGGATGGCCTACGGCCCGGAAAGCCCGGAAGCGATGAAGCTCGCGATCGACGCGTACCTCGCGCCGGCGATGATCGGCAAGGACGCGACGCGCATCCAGGCGCTGATGGCGCACCTGGGCAAGCTGGTCAAGGTCAATCATTTCTCGAAGAGCGCGCTCGAAACCGCGCTGCTCGACGCGCAGGGCAAGCGCGTCGGCGTGCCGGTCAGCGAACTGCTGGGCGGGCGTCGCCGTGAACGTCTGCCAGTTGCGTGGACGCTCGCCTCAGGCGATACCGCGAAGGACATCGCCGAAGCCGAGCACATGCTCGAAGTGCGCCGCCACAACGTCTTCAAACTGAAGATCGGCGCGAAAGAACTCAAAACCGATATCAAGCACGTCGCCGAAATCAAGAAGGCGGTCGGCGACCGCGCGGCGGTGCGTGTCGACGTCAACATGGCGTGGAGCGAAACCCAGGCCGCATGGGCGATTCCGGCGCTGGCCGAAGCGGGTTGCGATCTGGTCGAGCAGCCGGTTGCATCGGCGGCCGCGCTCGCGCGCCTGATGCGCCGCTTCCCGGTCGCGCTGATGGCCGACGAAGTACTGCGAGGCCCGGACAGCGCGTTCGAAATCGCGAAGAACGGCGGCGCCGACGTGTTCGCGATCAAGATCGAACAAAGCGGTGGCCTGTTCGCCGCGCAACGCGTGGCCGCGATCGCCGATGCCGCCGGCATCGAGCTGTACGGCGGCACGATGCTCGAAGGCGCATTCAGCACGGTCGCGTCCGCGCATCTGTTCGCGAGTTTCGCGAACCTGCAGTGGGGCACCGAACTGTTCGGCCCGCTGCTGATCACCGAAGAAATTCTGACCCGGCCGCTGGACTACAGCGACTTCGAACTGACCGTGCCGAACGGGCCGGGTCTTGGCATTGAACTGGATGAAGCGAAGGTCAAGCGCTTCACTCGCGATGGGCTGATGAAAGTCACGAAGTGACGCCCACCAATTAACGCCCCACTGATTGAGGAGCCGCTGACCATGCTTTTCCACGTACGAATGGACGTCAACCTGCCGGTCGATATGCCGGCGGAAATCGCCAACGAAATCAAAACCCGCGAGAAGGCTTATTCGCAGGACCTGCAGCG
>NZ_MSDV01000055.1 GCF_001931485.1 Burkholderia sp. SRS-W-2-2016
GGTGTACACGATCTCGGACCCGCGCAACAAGGTGATCAAGGACGTCGCGAAGAAGCTGTCGAAAGAGGCAGGCAACACCAAGCTGTTCTCGATCGCCGAGCGGCTCGAATCGGTGATGTGGGAAGCGAAGAAGATGTTCCCGAATCTCGACTGGTTCAGCGCGGTGTCGTACCACATGATGGGCGTGCCGACCGCGATGTTCACGCCGCTGTTCGTGATCGCCCGTACGGCGGGCTGGAGCGCGCACATCATCGAGCAACGGATCGACAACAAGATCATCCGCCCGAGCGCGAACTACACGGGCCCGGACGATCTGCCGTTCGTGCCGCTGGCCAAGCGCGCCTGAGCGCACCTGAGCATATGGCGAGCGGCGCCCACCCGCGCCGCTCGCCATTCCCGATTCAAGTACTTCACGCGCCAAAACGCGAACTACACTTACACCTACTGTCCGACCGGCTCGCCGGCCCAGCGCCTGCAAAAGCGCGCCGCGCGAGACCGGCCGCCGCCGCCATCCGGTCCGGCGGCCGCTAACCGTCCTGTCCCTACGCCATGAATACTGCCAATCGCAAACGCCTTCCGGGCACCCAGCTCGACTTCTTCGATACGCGTGCCGCGGTCGATGCGATCGAGCCCGGCGCCTACGACAAACTCCCGTACACGTCGCGCGTGCTCGCCGAAAATCTGGTGCGCCGCTGCGATCCGGTCACGCTTACCGCGTCGCTGAAACAGATCATCGGACGCAAGCGCGAACTGGATTTCCCGTGGTTCCCGGCGCGCGTCGTCTGTCACGACATCCTCGGCCAGACCGCGCTCGTCGACCTCGCGGGCTTGCGCGATGCGATCGCCGCGCAAGGCGGCGACCCGGCACTGGTCAATCCGGTCGTGCCGACCCAACTGGTGGTCGATCACTCGCTCGCGGTCGAGTGCGGCGGTTTCGATCCGGATGCGTTCGCGAAGAATCGCGCGATCGAGGATCGCCGCAACGAAGACCGCTTCGATTTCATCAACTGGACCAAGCGCGCGTTCCGCAACGTCGACGTGATTCCGCCGGGCAACGGCATCCTGCACCAGATCAACCTCGAACGGATGAGCCCGGTCGTGCAGGTGAAGGACGGCGTCGCGTTTCCCGATACGCTGGTCGGCACCGACTCGCATACGCCGATGGTCGATGCGCTCGGCGTGATCGCGATCGGCGTCGGCGGCCTCGAAGCGGAAAGCGTGATGCTCGGCCGCGCGTCGTATATGCGGCTGCCGGATATCGTCGGTGTCGAGTTGACCGGCAAGCGCGGCGAGGGTATTACCGCGACCGACGTGGTACTGTCGCTGACCGAATTCCTGCGCAAGGAGAAGGTGGTCGGCGCGTACCTCGAGTTCTACGGCGAAGGCGCGGCGAACCTGACGCTCGGCGACCGCGCGACGATCGCGAACATGGCGCCCGAGTTCGGCGCGACCGCCGCGATGTTCTATATCGACGAACAGACCATCAGCTATCTGAAGCTGACCGGCCGCGACGACGCACTCGTCAAACTGGTCGAGACGTATGCGAAAGAAACCGGCTTGTGGGCCGATTCGCTGAAGCATGCCGAATACGAACGCGTGCTGAAGTTCGATCTGTCCACGGTCGTGCGCACGCTGGCCGGTCCGTCGAATCCGCATCGCCGTTTGCCGGTCGCCGATCTGGCGGCGCGCGGGATCAGCGGCAAGGTCGAGAACGAGCCGGGCCTGATGCCCGACGGCGCGGTGATCATCGCCGCGATCACCAGCTGCACCAACACCAATAATCCGCGCAACATGATCGCCGCCGGCCTGCTCGCGCGCAACGCGAACCGCCGTGGTCTCGTCCGCAAGCCGTGGGTGAAAAGCTCGCTCGCGCCCGGCTCGAAGGCGGTCACGCTGTATCTGGAAGAAGCGGGGCTGCTGCCCGATCTGGAAAAGCTCGGCTTCGGCGTGGTCGCGTATGCGTGCACGTCGTGCAACGGCATGTCCGGTGCGCTGGACCCGGTGATCCAGAAGGAAGTGATCGAACGCGATCTGTATGCGACCGCGGTGCTGTCGGGTAACCGTAATTTCGACGGCCGGATTCACCCGTATGCGAAGCAGGCGTTTCTCGCGTCGCCGCCGCTCGTCGTCGCGTATGCGATTGCCGGCACGATCCGTTTCGACATCGAGAAAGACGTGCTCGGCGTCGATGCAAACGGTCAGCCGGTCACGCTGAAGGACCTGTGGCCGACGGATGCGGAGATCGATGCGATCGTCGCGTCGAGCGTGAAGCCGGAGCAATTCCGCAAGGTGTACGAACCGATGTTCGCGGCGGCCGTCGAGCACGGCGAGAAAGCCGACCCGCTGTACGACTGGCGCCCGCAGAGCACCTATATCCGCCGTCCGCCGTATTGGGAAGGGGCGCTGGCCGGCGAGCGTACGCTCAAAGGCATGCGTGCATTGGCGGTGCTCGGCGACAACATCACGACCGACCACCTGTCGCCGTCGAATGCGATCCTCGCGGACAGCGCGGCCGGCGAATACCTGACGAAAATGGGCCTGCCGGAAGAGGACTTCAATTCGTACGCGACGCACCGCGGCGACCATCTGACCGCGCAGCGCGCGACCTTCGCGAACCCGACGCTGAAGAACGAGATGGTGGTCGAGGACGGCAAGGTGCAGGCCGGTTCGCTCGCGCGTATCGAGCCGGAAGGCAAGGTCACGCGGATGTGGGAAGCGATCGAAACCTACATGGAGCGCAAGCAGCCGCTGATCGTGATCGCCGGCGCTGACTACGGTCAGGGCTCGTCGCGCGACTGGGCCGCGAAGGGCGTGCGGCTCGCCGGCACCGAGGCGATCGTCGCGGAAGGCTTCGAGCGGATTCACCGCACCAACCTGGTCGGCATGGGCGTGCTGCCGCTCGAGTTCAAGCCGGGCGTGAACCGGCTGACGCTCGGCATCGACGGCACCGAAACCTTCGACGTGATCGGCGAGCGCAAGCCGCGCGCGGACCTGACGCTGGTGATTCAGCGTCGCAATGGCGAGCGCGTCGAAGTGCCGGTCACGTGCCGGCTCGACACCGCCGAAGAGGTATCGATCTACGAAGCCGGCGGCGTGTTGCAGCGTTTCGCGCAGGACTTTCTCGAATCGACCAGGGCGGCGGCTTGATGCCGTAGCGCGGCCGTCGTTTTGGCGGCGGCTGCGCATCTGGAAAACCTGGCGGGCGCAGCGGCTTTGTTCGGAAGCCGCTGCGCCCAACTCAATTAAGACCTCATCAAGACGTCGTTAAGACCTCACTCAGGACACCTTCATGGCCCACCTTCCCCAGATCAAGATTCCGGCCACCTATATGCGTGGCGGCACCAGCAAGGGCGTGTTCTTCCGCCTCGACGATCTGCCCGAGGCCGCGCAAACCCCGGGCGCCGCGCGCGACGCGCTGCTGATGCGCGTGATCGGCAGCCCCGACCCGTACGGCAAGCAGATCGACGGGATGGGCGGCGCGACCTCGAGCACCAGCAAGACGGTGATCATTTCGCGCAGCAGCCGGCCCGGTCACGACGTCGACTATCTGTTCGGTCAGGTGTCGATCGATAAGGCGTTCGTCGACTGGAGCGGCAATTGCGGGAATCTGTCGGCGGCGGTCGGGCCGTTCGCGATCAGCGCGGGTCTCGTCGACGCGGACCGCGTGCCGCGCGACGGCGTCGCGATCGTGCGGATCTGGCAGGCCAATATCGGCAAGACGATCGTCGCGCACGTGCCGATGACCGGCGGCGCGGTGCAGGAAACCGGCGACTTCGAACTCGACGGCGTGACGTTCCCGGCCGCCGAAGTGGCGCTCGAATTCATGGACCCGGCCGCCGAGGAAGAGGGCGCGGGCGGCGCGATGTTCCCGACCGGCAATCTGGTCGACGACCTCGAAGTACCGGGCGTCGGCACATTGAAAGCGACGATGATCAACGCGGGCATCCCGACGATCTTCGTCGACGCGGAGGCGATCGGCTACACCGGCACCGAGTTGCAGGACGCGATCAATAGCGACGCCGCGGCGCTCGCGAAGTTCGAGACGATCCGCGCGCACGGCGCGTTGCGCATGGGCTTGATCAAGCATCTGGACGAAATCGCGACGCGGCAGCACACGCCGAAGGTCGCGTTCGTCGCGAAGCCGGCCGACTACGTCGCGTCGAGCGGCAAGCAGGTGCGCGCGGCCGACGTCGATCTGCTGGTGCGGGCGATGTCGATGGGCAAGCTGCATCACGCGATGATGGGCACGGCGGCGGTCGCGATCGGCACCGCGGCGGCCATTTCGGGCACGCTGGTGAATCTGGCGGCGGGCGGCGGCGAGCGCGAATCGGTGCGCTTCGGGCATCCGTCGGGGACCTTGCGGGTCGGCGCGCAGGCGAGCTTCAAGGACGGCGAGTGGGTCGTCACGAAGGCGATCATGAGCCGCAGCGCGCGGGTGCTGATGGAAGGGTGGGTGCGGGTGCCGCAGCAGGGGTGAGGCGCGCGCGTGTCCGGCGGACGTGATCGAGTTCATGTCTGCCTGAACGAATTCGATGCCCGGCCGCGTGAGAGCGCGAAGCCGGGCATCGGCGTTTATGCGGACTCGCGTTCGCCCTTCAACGCGTGTTTCCGTCGACTACAATGGCCGCTCAAAACCGGCCGCCGTCAATCAGCGCACTAGCAAACCCGCCAATCAGCGCGTCGCGGCCGCACAAGATCCGAAACGGAGCACGCAGGAGGCACGATGCAGGACAGGCTGGACGCGGACGCAACCCATCCCGAAGACGCGGCGCGCGCGGCAGCGCGCGCGAAGCGCGCGGTCCTCGTAATCGCGCTCGCGCAATTGCTCGGCACCTCGTTGTGGTTCAGCGCGAACGGCGCGATGCGCGATCTGCAGGTCGCGTGGCAACTGAGCGCGTCCGATATCGGCTGGCTGACCAATGCGGTGCAGGCGGGCTTTATCGTCGGCACGCTGCTGTCGGCGATCACCGGTCTCGCGGATCGCGTGTCGGCCAGCAAGGTGTTCGCGGTGTGCGGCGTGCTCGGCGCGACCCTCAATGCGTTGTTCGCGCTGTGCAGCAGCGGGCTCGCGTCGGCGCTCGCGTTCCGCTTCGGCGTCGGCATCGCGCTCGCGGGCATCTATCCGCTCGGGATGAAACTGCTGGTCACCTGGGACCCGAAGCGTGCCGCGCAGACGCTCGCGTTACTCGTCGCGATGCTGACGCTCGGCACCGCATCCGTGCATGCGATTCGCGCAATGCTGGCGACGGTGCCGTGGCAGACCGTGGTGCTGACCTCGTCGGTGCTTGCGGTGATCGGCGCTGTGCTGGTGTTCTCGCTCGGCGAAGGGCCGCACGCGCGACGCTCGGCCAACCGCCGCTCCGGTTTGTCGGCGGGAATCGGCGAGGTGCTGCGGATCAAGGAATTTCGCGCGGCCGCGCTCGGCTACTTCGGCCACATGTGGGAGCTTTACGCGTTCTGGACGCTGACGCCGCTGCTGGTCCAGCATGCGTTCGCGAGCGGCACGCCGGCCGCGCCGAGTACCGTCGCGGTGTGGTCGTTTCTGATCATCGCGGTCGGCGCGGCGGGGTGTCTGTTCGGCGGCCGGCTCAGCCGCTCGGTCGGCAGCGCGCGGACCGCCGCGCTCGCGCTGACGATCTCCGGCACGCTGTGCGCGATCTATCCGTTGACCAACGCGCTTGGCACCGGCGTGCAACTTGCGCTGCTGCTCGTATGGGGGATCAGCGTGATTGCCGATTCGCCGCAGTTTTCCGCGCTGTCGGTGAAAGCCTGTCCGCCCGACAAGATCGGCGGCGCGCTGACGCTGCAGAACAGCTTCGGCTTTTTCCTGTCCGCGTGTTCGATTCTGTGGTCGACCAGCGTCTATCACGCGCTCGATGTGCGCGTCGCGTGGCTGCTGCTGCCGGGGCCGATCATCGGCCTGATCGCGATGAGGCCGCTGTTTCGCAAGCAGCCTCGCTGGTAGGCGCGCAAAAAAAAGCGGCGAAGCTTGCGCTTCGCCGCATTCAACTGGCCGGCTTACTTGCCGCCGTGTTTTTCCTGCCAGCGCTTCATGAACGCGATCTCATCATGCTGCGCCTTGATGATGTTGCGCGCGAGCTTTTTGATCTCCGGATCCTTGCCGTACTTCAATTCCGCCTGGGCCATTTCGATCGCGCCCTGATGATGCGGAATCATATGCGCGACGAAATCGCGGTCGGCGTCGCCCGTGTATTCGGGGCTGCTCATGTCGTGCATCATCCGTTCGTCGGCGGCCTTGAAGGCGCGGGTCGACGCGTCGGCATCGGCATGCTCCGAACCCGACATGTCCATGCCGGCCATCCCCTGATGCTGCGCATGGGCGGGCAGGGCCGCCGCCGCGAACGCAAAACCGCCGAATACACAGAGAGCGCGCAACGCGCGAAGGTTGTTTTTCATAGTGGCTATCCGTTGATGAGGAAAAGTTCTCGGTGACGCTGCTACTGCAATCGAAACATCGAATCAGCTGTTGCGCGCGGGATGAAAGCCGGCCGCCTCGATGGCCGCGATCAGTTCTCGTTCCGGCACCGCCGACGACACCCGCGCGATTTTAACGGCCACGTCGATGTCGACCCGCGCGGCCGGGTCGATACGGTTCAACGCATTGGCGACGGCTTTTGCGCAGCCGCCGCAGTTCATATCGGGGATCACGAATTCCATCTGCTGCCTCCGCTGACGAAAGATCCGCACATCGTGGACCTTCCTACGGTGGTAAGGTCAAGCGCCTTGCCGAAAAGCACGTGCCTATAATGAAACCCGCATCAGCAACCCGTCACCGGCAATGCAGCATCCCTAACGTAACGAGGCCGACAGCATGTACATCGCGATGAACCGTTTCAAAGTGGCGCCCGGCTCGGAGGCCGCCTTCGAACATCTGTGGACGAGCCGCGACACCCATCTGAAAGAGGTGCCGGGCTTCGTCGAATTCCATCTGCTGCGCGGACCGCGCAAGGACGATCACGTGCTGTATTCGAGCCATACGATCTGGCGCGACCACGCATCGTTCGACGCATGGACGAAGTCCGACGCGTTTCGCGCCGCGCATCGCAGCGCCGGCAACGAAAACCGCGTGCTCTATCTCGGCCATCCGGAGTTCGAAGGCTTCGAGGTCATTCAAACCGTCAAGTAATACGGCGCGTGCGCGCCGTTCACCGCTCACCAAGGAAGCCAATATGAAAGCAGTCCGAATCGGTTCGCCCGCCACCGTCGATAGCCTGCAGGTCGTCGATCTGCCCGATCCCGGTCAGCCCGCGGCCGGGCAGATTCGCGTGCGCGTGCAGGCGAGCTCGCTGAACTTCCACGACTACGGCGTCGTCTCCGGCGCGCTGCCCGCCGAGGCCGGCCGGATTCCGATGGCCGACGGCGCGGGCGTCGTCGAAGCGGTCGGCGAGGGCGTGCGCGAATTCAAGGCGGGCGATCACGTGGTGTCGTGCTTCTTCCCGTTCTGGGAAAACGGCCCGCCCGCGATCGCCGATTTTTCGACCACGCCCGGCGACGGCGTCGACGGTTATGCGCGCGAAGTCGTCGTGCTGCCGAGCCACTACTTCACGCATGCGCCGGCCGGCTACAGCCACGCCGAAGCGGCGACGCTGACCACCGCCGGCCTGACCGCGTGGCGCGCGCTGGTCGTCGACGGGCAATTGAAGGCGGGCAGCAGCGTGCTCGTGCTCGGCACCGGCGGCGTGTCGATCTTCGGTTTGCAGATGGCGAAGGCGATGGGGGCGTCGGTGATCGCGACGTCGTCGTCGGATGCGAAGCTCGCCAGGCTGCGCGAGCTCGGCGCCGATCATGTGATCAACTATCGGGACAATCCCGAATGGGGCAAGCAGGTCCGGCAACTGACCGGCGGGCGCGGCGTCGATCATGTGATCGAGGTCGGCGGCCCGGGCACGCTGCCGCAATCGATCACCGCATGCCGGATCGGCGGACACATCGCGCTGATCGGCGTGCTCACCGGCCGCGCCGGGCCGGTGCCGACAGCGCATCTGATGGCGCGGCAGCAGCGGCTGCAAGGGCTGATCGTCGGTAGCCGCCAGGAGCAGGTCGAGATGGTGCGGGCGCTGGAGACGACCGGCATCAAGCCGGTGATCGACAGCACGTTCGCGCTGGATAAGCTCGACGATGCGTTCCGGCACGAGGCGTCGGGCGCGCATTTCGGCAAGATCTGCGTGGCGATTTGAGCGACAGGGAGTCGCGCTTAAGAAGGCCTGCGCAGCGCCGCGCGGGTCGCGGCGCGATTCAGTTCGCGCGACTAGCGGGAAGGACGGCGCTTAAGCGGGGCGTCGCGCGAGATCGGTGAAAGCGATGCTCGTCGCCCCGCAGGCTTGCGTGAAGCCCTCGTCGTAGCTCGTGAAAAACACCGTGCGAGTGGTGCCGAGCGTGCGGAACAGCTCGGCGAGCGTCGCGCGCGCCGATGCATCGAGACCGCCGGCCGGTTCGTCGGCGATCAGCACGCGGGTGTCGCCCAGAAGCGCGGAGGTCAGAAAGACCTTCTTGCGGGTGCCGTACGACATCTGCTCGAAGCGTTTGTCCAGATGCGGCGCGAGGCCGACGCGCTCGGCCAGTGCGAGCACCTCGTCGCCGACGGCGGTGTGCCGCGCCGCGGCGACCTGTTGCAGATACGCGCGGCCGGTCTGATCGGGCCAGTTCATGCTGTCTTCCGGCACATAGGTCAGCACCGCCTGCGCGGCGGCCGGCGCCGTTCGCAACGAATGGCCGCCGAGCCACACGTCGCCGCTGTCGGCGGCGAGCGCGCCGGCGAGGACGGCGAGCAACGTCGATTTGCCGCTGCCGGATTCATCGTTCAATGCGACGCAGCCCGAGGGAGCGTCGAAATGCAGTCCTTCGAACAGGACGCGGTCGCCGTAGCGTTTGCTGAGGTTGTCGAATCGAAGCATAGGTTGGCGTTGAGAAGGGGCGGGGGCGGCCTCTCGTGCGGTGTATTCCATGGAATAAATTTCGCGCCAGTGTAGCAGCGCGCTGAGCCGCGTTCGCGCGCCGGACGCACGCCGGACGCCCGCTGGACGGGCGATTTCTTGCCCGCCGGGTTAATTTTGAGACAGCCGGTCAAGCCGGGTTCGCAACCTGAGCTATCGTCATACGATCAAATTGCAGATCGCTTTCAGTGAGCGCGTCAGGCGCGGTGGAAGCGGCGAATCAATGCAGTAGAGCGAGGTTGTTGGGAGAGGTAGAAGCGCCAGGGAGTCGCCGCTGCGCAAGTAGCGGTAGCAAAAATCAAAGAGCCTGAGAGAGAGTGTGGTGATGCGAACGGGCCCGTAGAGGCCCGTCGCTCATCCGCCAGATAATCCCAAATCCGCCTGTCGGTCGATAATCCTCTGATTTTAAATCGCGCCCTTTCAGTAAATCTGACTGAATTTAATTAGGGTGCGGTTAAATGCGAATATTCAAAATACGCGACTCATTTTGCGCTGCTAAACTGTGCGCCGGAGTATTCGCGGTAACCGCTTTTTTCACGCGCCCGCTGACCCGGTCCGGCCACGCCGCTGGCCGGATAGACGGCAAAAACAGGCCTTTTCCGCACGTTTGAACGACGCGTCGCCCCGGCATACTAGCCACGGCCGGCATTTCGCGCGCCTCCATCTCCGATTTTCGACAGGTAATTTTGACGGGCAGTTTTGCCAGTATGGACTTGAACAAAGTCCGCTTTTGGAAATGACTCATGAAGCCGGGAAATAATTCGCTTGGGAAAAAACGCGTACGCCGAATCGCCATCGCCGCGGTTGCCGTGCTGATTGCGGTGCTGGTGGGCTGGGGCGGGTGGCATTGGCAGCAGCGCGCCGCGCACCAGGCGCCCGCGCTGACCGGCGTCGCGAGCCAGATGCGCGACGACGCGTCGGCCTGGACGCGTGAAGAGAAAGACGCGTCGACGATGCTGCGCGATATCCGCGACGCCAACGTCGCGGCGATCGGCGTGAGTCCCAACGCGATCCTCGTGTCGCGGCGCGACGGCGGCAAGTACTTCGTCACCGATCACAACGCGACCTTCTCGCACGCGTTGCTGCTCGGCGAGCCGCGCGCCGGCGACGCCGCCGCCGCGTATCAGCTCGTGTGGCTGCCGGACGTCGATGTCGACGCGGGCGGCGCGCGCTGGACCCTGCTGTTTGACCAGTTGCGCGACGCGTTGAGTCTGTTGCTGCCGCTGCTGCTGATCGGCGGTATGGCGTGGTTCATGCGGCGCGAGATGAAGGGCGGCGCGAAGCTGCTCAGCGAAGCGCCGACGCTGCGTTTCGACGACGTCATCGGCGCGAACGAGGCGAAGGCCGCGCTCGCCGACATTCGCGGTTATCTGACCGATCCGCGGCAGTTTTCGTCGATGGGCGTGCGCGCGCCGTGCGGAATCCTGATGGTGGGCGGCCCCGGCGTCGGCAAGACGCGGCTCGCGCAGGCGCTGGCCGGCGAATGCGGCGCGAACTTCATTTCGATCACCGGCAGCTACTTCAGCGCGAAGTACTACGGCGTCGGCATCCAGAAGGTCCGGCATCTGTTCGAACTGGCGCGCAAGAATGCGCCGACGGTGATCTTCATCGACGAAGCCGATGGTCTCGCGAAACGCACCGATACCGGCGGCGGTCCGGTCGAGGCCGAGAGCAATCGGATCATCAATCAGCTGCTCGCGGAGATGGACGGCTTCGAGTCGAACGAAGGCGTGATCGTCGTGGCCGCGACCAATCACCCGGACAATCTCGACGAAGCGCTGCGTCGTCCGGGCCGTTTCGATCGCACGGTGCAGGTGCGTCTGCCCGATCGCGAAGACCGCGCGAAGATTTTCCGTTTCTACGCGCAGAAGCTGAAATCGAAGGCCGCCGATATCGATTACGACCAGCTCGCGCGTTTGACCACCGGTTTGTCGCCGGCCACCGTCGCGATGGTCGTGAATCAGGCGGGGCTAATCGCGCGCAAGGCGGGGGAGAGCGAAATCGCCGCGAAGCACTTCATGGAAGCGATCAAGATTGCACGCATCGGCGACGTGAGCGGCGCCGAGCGCGCGCTGACCGAGGACGAGCGCGAGCGCATCGCGGTGCATGAGGCGGGACATGGCCTCGTCGCCGCGCTGCTCGGCACCGGCGTACTGGAAGAAGTGACGATCCTGCCGCGCGGCGGCGCGCTCGGCGTCGCGCTGATTACAAAGGCGCAGGACAAGCACCTGTACCGCGAAACGGAAATTCGCAACGAGATCCAGGTGTTGCTCGGCGGACGCAACGCGGAGATTCTTGTGTTCTCCGAAGCATCGAGCGGAGCGGCGTCGGACTTGCAGGAGGCGTCGCGCATCGGCCTCGACATGGTGTCGAAGTTCGGCTTTAACAGCGACGGCGATCTGTTCAGCCTCGCCGCGCTGCCGTCCCAGTACGCCGGCCTGCAGATGAAGAGCGCGATCGAGCACGCGAACGTGTTGCTCAAGGAACTCAACGAGCTGTGCTACGGGCTGCTGCATGCGTACGAGCCGGTGCTGCGGGCAATCTCGGAGCAGTTGCTCGAACATGAAACCGTGCCGGGCGAAACGGTGTACCGGTTGATTCGCGAGCATAGGGGCGCGCTGAAGATCGTGCATGAGCCGGTCGTCGAGCAGCCGGTCGTTCACGAAGCCGCGGCGGCTTGAGCGCGGCGGGTTAGCGCCGCGCGTGCCTGTTCTTACGGTCTCACCGCAACGGCTCACACGCTAGGCAAAATCGGAAGGACCCGGGTCGGGTACGCCCGGCGGCGCGTCGGTGTCGCCTAGCGGGTCGCCGTCGTTGCCGCCGCCGGACTGGCCGCTTTTGTTCGGGTCGGGCGCGGGCTGCTCGCCCTTCTTCGGCAGCGGCTGATCGAGGCCAGGCTCGACTGGGGTTGGGATCGCATCGCCGAGAGGCTTCGAAACCTCGGAGGGTGGGCTGCCGGGGTCTTCATCGGCCCGGCGTTCAGGCTCATTCGGGGAGTTCGCCATGTTCGACACAATGCTCTCCGGTTGATGAACATAGCTTGGAAGTAGCAACGGCTGTGCCGCGGTGGGGACTACACCGAAGACCGCGCCGGTCCATCCACGCGACGAGCTGACCGACGTCGCCGGCACTATCCGCAAACCATTAAAACCGGCAATTCTGTATTTCGACACACACGGTGCCGTAGCGTAGGCATGCGTCTCTAACGCACAGCACGCGCGGCGCGGCGGCCGACAGCGCGCGAAAAGGCACCCAGGCAAACCGACCAAAACAAACTCCACCTCTCCGCGCAGCCCCCGGAAAAAATCTATTCTTGTCCGGTTCGTAGAACCGACGGTCGCGCAACCATGACCGTTCCTGTCACAACGCGCAGCGCGCGAATTCTTCAGGAAACCGAATGGAAACCCGTCGTGGCCGCTCGGTCGAAGTCGATTTCTTCCGTGGTGTCGTGCTGATCGTCATCGTGCTCGATCACATCCCCGGCAGCCCGCTGTCGCATCTGATGCTGCACGCGTACGCGTTATGCGATTCCGCCGAGGTGTTCGTGTTTCTCGGCGGCTATGCATCGGCGGCCGCCTATACGGCCGTGCTCGCGCATCGCGGCGAGAGCGCCGCGAACAGGCGTTTCGTTCGGCGCTGCTGGGAAATCTATCGCGCGTATCTGTTGACCGCGATGCTCACGCTGGTGTCCGGCGCGTTGCTCGCGGTGCTGAACCTGAACCGGCCGATGGTCGAGTTGACCGGCTGGCCGCCGTTCGCGCTGCAACCGTGGCGCGAGGCGTTCGATATCGCGTTGTTGCGCCGGCAACCGTATCTGTCGAGCGTGCTGCCGATGTACGTGCTGTTCGCGCTGTTCGTCCCCGTCGCCGTACCGCTCGCGCGCCGTTCGGCGCCGCTCGCGCTGGCGCTGAGTCTCGCGATCTGGGCCGGCGCGCGCCCGCTGGCCGCGTTATTCAGCATTGACGATGTGCCCGGCTGGGCTTTTAATCCGTTTGCGTGGCAACTGATGTTCGTGTTCGGCATCCTGTGTCGCGTGCAGCCGCTCAGCGAGCGCTTTCAAACCAGCGGCACCGCGCAATGGTTCACGCGTTTCGCGGTGGTCGCGGTGCTCGGCTTCGCGGTCGTCAAACTTTTCGTGCTGACGCAACCGTTGCCCGGCACGCACAAACAGAATCTATCGGTGGAACGGGTGCTCAACTTCATCGCAATCGCGTGGCTCGCCGCCCAGTGCGTGCGGATCGGCGGTATCGCGTGGCTCGCGCGGCGGTTGCCCGCGGTCGTGACGGTCGGGCGCACCGGGCTCGTCTGCTTCGTCGCGGGCACGCTGGTGTCGCTGATCGTCGATACCGCGACGCCGCACACGTTTCATGGTTTTCGCGGCGTGCTGGTCGGACTCGGCGGCGACCTCGCCGCGATCGGCGCGCTGCTGATGATCGCGCGCGGCTGGAACGGCTGGAAGGATCAGCGGCATCGAGCGCACGCGAATGGCGCGGGTTACGGATGACGCGCGGGCTTCGCTACCCGCGTACGTCGTTGACGAAACGCGCGCGCGTCGCGCGCAAACTGCTTGGCTGCGCGACCATCGCAAGTGTCGGCGCGCTCGGGTGGCTCGCGCTGTATCGCACCGCCGCGCTCGCGAAAGAGGCGCCGCTCGCGATGCATTGCACGGAATTCGCCGGTGCGGTGCTGTCGCCCGAATTGATCGCGATGCCGACCGCCGGCGCGCAGATCGAGAGCGCGACGATGATCGCTGCGACTACCCCAGGCAATCAGCAGGGCGGCGAGTACTGCCGGATCACCGGCCGGATCAAGGCGCTCGAGCCGACCACGCCCGACATCCGTTTCGATCTGAATCTGCCGCGCCGCTGGAATGGCCGCGCGTTGCAGATCGGCGGCGGCGGTTATAACGGCGTGGTGGTCAGCGGCACCGGCGTAATGCCGTTTTCGCCGGACCGCGCGCCGCTTGCACAAGGCTATGCGACGTTCGGCGACGACTCCGGTCATGTCGGCGATTCGTCGCTCGCGGTGTTCGGTCTCGTCGATGAAGCGGTGACGAACTTCGGCTACGCGCATCTGAAGAAGACCCACGACGTCGCGCTTGCGTTGATCGCGCGCGCGTACGGCCGGCCGCCGCAACGCATGTATTTCGCCGGCGGCTCGACCGGCGGTCGCGAAGGCTACACGGTGATGCAGCGCTTTCCCGACGACTACGACGGCGTAATCGCCAATTCCCCCGCGCTGAATTTCTCCGGCGTCCGGCTGATCGGCGTGAAACTCGGTCAGGCCGAGTACGGCAAGCCGGGCGGCTTCGTTGCGCCGGCGCAGCTCGAACGCGTGTATCAGCGCACGCTTGCGGTGTGCGATCGACTCGACGGCGCGGCGGACGGCATCGTCAGCGACGTGGACGCGTGCCGCACGCATGAAGCGGACATCATCGATTCGCTGCGTTGCCCGATATATCCGAGCGCGTCCGCAAGCGCACCGTCCGCAATCTCTTCCGACGCCTGTCTGAGCGACCCACAACTTTCGACACTGCTGGTGATGCGCGACGGCCTGTCGTTGCCTTACCGGCTCGCGTGGGACGTGAGCGGCTATCGCGGCTACAACGTGCTTCAGGGCACCCAGCTGACCGGTTCGCTCGGGCTCGCGCATCAGCCGCAACGCTTGCCGGTACCGTCCTTTCACGCCAACGGCTATCTGTTCTCACAGGGCGACGGCTACGTTCGCTATTTCGTCGCGCGTGATCCGGAGTTCGATTCGCTGCGCTTCGATCCGCAACGGCCCGGCAAATATCGCGCGCAACTGATCGCGCTGTCGCACACGATCGGCGCGATGAATCCCGATCTGTCGCGCTACATCGCGCGCGGCGGCAAGCTGATCACGCTACAAGGCCTTGCCGACGAAGTGATCAGCCCGAATCAGACGATCGCCTATCACGACGCGCTGGTCGCGCGCTTCGGCGCGGAACCGGTCGACGGTTTCATGCGGCTATACATGGTGCCGGGCTTTCAGCATGGCAACGGCGTATTCATTCCGTCGGTGGATCTGCTCGGCGCGCTCGATAACTGGGTGACGCGCGGCGTCGCGCCCGAAACGCTGACCGCTACGGATATCGCGGCGCCGACCAATGGACGGTCGCGGCCGTTGTGCCGCTATCCGCGTTTTCCGCGTTATGCGGGTAAAGGCAATCTCAATCTCGCGAGTAGTTTTATTTGCGCGCAGCCGTGACGCGCGCGGCGCGACCATCGAAGAGTCTCGCAGACTCCGCAGGCCGCGCCGCTATCAGTACATCGAGTACATCGAGTACATCAACGGCAGCCTTATTGCCCGTTCTGCATCGTGCCGTTATTCATCCCGTTGTTCATATTGGCACCGGTGCCCGTGCGCGAACCATTGTGCATTCCATTGCTCATATTGCCGGTCGAACGATTGGTCGATGGACTATTCGGTGTCGCGCCGGTGCCGGTGCCCATCCCGCCGCCGGTGCCCGTTACGCCCGGCGAGCCGTAGCCGGAGTCGTGCGGCGTCTTGATCGAACCGGGGCCGACGCCCGGGGTGGCAGTGCCGCCCGCGCCGCCGGTCGTGCCGCCGCCGGCGCCGACGCCATTACCGGCGCCGGCTCCTGCACCCGCACCGCCGCCGGCTCCGCCTGCTCCTGCACCACCGGCTTGCGCATACACGCCGCCGGATAACGCCATCACGAGCGCCGAAGCCAGAATAGTGGTGGTCATGCGTTTCATGATTCACCTCCACGAAAAGGATTGAATTCACGCAAGCGCTTTGCCGCTCGCATGCATCACTCGCCGCAAGGGCTATGCCTTGGAAATAAAGATAGACATCCGAAGTAATTTGCAATGAGTAGGATCGGCGATCGATCGACCGGTCGAGCTCCGACATTCCCCACCGGACAAAGCCATAAACAACGCACATTGCGATCTTCTATCGCGCGCAATAGTTACCGCTCCATTCAAGCGAACAAGGTAAAAGAATCCGATTTCAAATCGCTAATTCAATCGCCCCTACAGCGCGGCGTAAAAGTTGCTTGCACAACCTGCTCGCAGCATTGTGAAGCTCAGCACGTGCGTGCTAGAGTCCGAGGGGCTCGGGCAAACGAGCCGTCAACACGCGCACAAAAACGCCGAACGGCGCGCAACGTGCCGGTCGCTATAACGATTAGGGGAGTGTGTATGGAAACGCTAGGCGGAGTGCGTCTCGCCCAAATTTTCAATGATCGGCAAAACGAACTCGCGGGCGAGTGGGTCGCGCAGCAGTTCGCGATCGCCGCACGCCGCGGCGGCATCAGCGAAGCACAGTTGCGCAGCCAGTTCATGCAATTCGTCGCGCTGATCTGTACCGCGTTGAGTTCGTCGGATCGCGTCGACTTTCGCACCGCGCAGTGGGACGAAGTGCGCAGCCTGCTCTCCGAAATGTCCGCGCAACGCGCGCGCCAGGGTTTCACGCCGGGCGAAACCGCGATGTTCGTGTTCTCGCTGAAAGAGCCGCTGTTCACGCGGCTGCGCGAAGCCCTCGGCACCGACGGAGTGAAGCTGGCCGAACTCACCTGGACCGTCAGCACGCTGTTCGATGCGCTGGGCCTCTTCACCACCGAAGTATTCCAGGTCAGTCGCGAGCAGGTGATCGTGCGTCAGCAGCAGGAACTGCTCGAACTGTCGACGCCGGTCGTGCAGCTTTGGGAAGGCATTCTCGCGCTGCCGCTGATCGGCACGCTCGATTCGGCGCGCACCCAGGTCGTGATGGAAAGCCTGCTGCAGAAGATCGTCGACACCGGCGCGTCGATCGCGATCATCGACATCACCGGCGTGCCGACCGTCGATACGCTGGTCGCCCAGCATCTGCTGAAGACCGTGGCCGCCGCGCGGCTGATGGGCGCCGACTGCGTGATCAGCGGGATTCGTCCGCAGATCGCGCAGACCATCGTGCACCTCGGCGTGAATCTGTCGAACGTGATCACCAAGGCCACGCTCGCCGACGCGTTCGTGGTCGCGCTGCAGCGCACCGGCAAGTCGGTGTCCGGCATTGCGCCGCGTGCGCAGATGCCGGGCGGCGCCGGCGCGGCGAACCCGGGCGCGAACCTCAATCCGTACACCGGCGATTGACGCCGGCCCGCACGCATCTCAACCGGATTCATCGATGGAACGCATTCCGATTTTGCGGATGGGCAAGTTTCTGCTCGTGACGATTCAGGTCGACATGCACGACCGCCTCGCGATGACATTGCAGGACGATCTGACGAGCCGCATCGTCAAGGATCGCGCGAAGGGCGTGCTGATCGACATCTCGTCGCTCGACGTGGTCGACTCGTTTATCGGCCGGATGATCGGCGAGACCGCCGCGATGGCGCGCGTGCTCGACGCGGAAACGGTGGTGGTCGGCATGCAGCCGTCGGTGGCGATCACGCTGGTCGAACTCGGTCTCGCGTTGCCCGGGGTGCGCACCGCGCTCAACGTCGAGAAGGGCATGGCGTTGCTGACCGGCGCGGCTGAGCTTTGAGCGCGTTCTTCGGTCAGCCGCCCACGAGCGCGCCACTTGCCGCCATGACGAGCCCCAATGCCCCGACACTTGCCGATGGCCAGCCGCCCGACGAGGCGCTGCCGGTCCGCTCGGACGAACAGATCGTGCGGCTGCGGCGCTACGTGCGCGAGAAAGCGGTTGCGCTCGGCCTGTCGCTGATCGATCAGACCAAACTGGTCACCGCGGCGAGCGAACTGGCGCGCAACACGCTCACGTACGGGCGGGGCGGCGACGTCTATATCTACACGGTGCAGCGCAATGGCCGGAGTGGTTTGCGGCTCGATTTCATCGACACTGGCCCGGGAATTGCTGACATCCAGCAGGCGCTGACCGACGGCTTCACCAGCGGCAACGGTCTGGGTCTGGGACTGGGCGGCGCGAAGCGCTTGTGCGACGAATTCGAGATCCGCTCCGCGCCTGGCGAGGGCACCCATATTTCAATTACCAAATGGAAGCCGTTCTGAATCAATCGAGCGCGATGCAGCAGCGCTTCGAAATCGCCGATCCCAGTCAGATTTCATTTGCCCGGCGGGGAATCGGCGAGCTCGCGCAACGCGTGGGTTGCAGCGAGACCGCGATCGGCAGACTGGCGATCGTCGTGACCGAATGCGCGACCAATCAGCTCAAGCATGCGCAGCGCGGCGAACTGCTCGCGCGGACTTTGCACGCGCTGGCGCCGGACAGTTCGCCGGCCGCGCGCGCCGGCGTCGAACTGCTCGCGATCGACAACGGTCCCGGCATTCACGATCTGCATGCGTGCTTCGTCGACGGCTATACGACGGCCGGCAGTCCGGGCACCGGGATGGGCGCGATCAACCGGCTCGCCGACGAACTCGACGTGTGGAGCGCGCCGGGGCTCGGCACGATTTTGCGGGTCGTCGTGTGGGCCGACGGCGGCGCCGCAACAAACAGCGTAGCGAACAGCGTGACGAATGGCGCAACCAATGGCGCGGCAACCACGGCGGACCCGGCCGCGCCGCTCGCCGAATTCGCCGCTAGCACTGGCAGCCACGCCGGCAGCCACACCGCCACCGCCACGCCGCCGGTCGAATACGGCGCAATCAATCTGCCGCTGCAAGGTGAAATCCTGTGCGGCGACGGGTGGTCGTGCGGCTACGCGGATGGCGAATTCACGGTGATGGTCGCCGACGGTCTCGGCCACGGCCCGCTCGCGCATCAGGCCGCGCGCGCCGCGGTCGATAACTTCGCGCAGCTGGGACCGTCGAGCGTCGAACAGATCGTCGTCGCCGCGCATCAGGCGTTGCGTCCGACGCGCGGCGCGGCGCTCGGCGTCGCGCGCATTCCGCTCGGCGCGAATGGCGGCGAGCCGCCGCAGCCGGGCAGTACGGGCGCGAACGCGGCCGCGCGGTTCTGCGGCATCGGCAACATCGCCGCGAGTGTCTGGACCCCGCACGCGCATCGTCATCTGGTTTCGCACGCGGGCATTGCCGGTCATCAGATGCACAAGGCGCAGGCGTTTCAGGTCGACTGGCCGGACGATGCGCTGCTGATCCTGCATTCGGACGGACTCGCGACGCGCTGGGATCTGAGCCGCTATCCGGGTTTGACCTTGCGTCATCCGGCGTTGATCGCGGCCGCGTTGTACCGCGACTTCGCGCGCGGCCGCGACGACCTGACCGTGTTCGTCGCGCGCGTGCCGCGTAAGGAGTCCGTATGAAGGCCGCGCTGCTGCACACGCTGCCGCTCGACGGCGAACTCGCGACGGTCGCCGCGCGCCGCTTCGCGCGCGAATTCGGCGAGGCGCTCGGCTTTGCGATGCAGGATCGCACGCGGATCGCGACCTCGGTGCTCGAAGTCGCGCGCACGGTGCTGGCCGCGACGCGCGCCGGCCGCGTCGAGTTTCGCTTCGACGAAACGGCCGAACCGCAGGCGCTGCAGATCGTTGTCATCGCGCCCGCGACGCCGCTCGCGCGCCTCACCGCGACGCCCGTCGCCACGCCCGACGCGCCGGCTCCGGTCGCGCTCGGCCTGCTGGCCGCGCAGCGTCTGATGGACGCGTGCCGGTTCGACGAGGCCGACGGCGACGCGCTGCTGACGCTGACCATGCAACTGCCGGAACAGGCGCCGCGGGTGAGCGCGGCGGCGCTGAGCAAGGTCCTGAACGCGCCGGCCGCGAAAGTGCCGCTCGGCGCCGAGGTGTCGGTCGAGGAAGTGCAGCGGCAAAACCGCGAACTGGCCGCCGCGCTCGCCGATCTGCACGAACGCAACGACGAACTGATGCGGCTCACGCGCGAACTCGAGGACACCAATCGCGGCGTCGTCGCGCTGTATGCGGAACTCGACGAACGCGCGCTGCATCTGCGCCGCGCCGACGAAGCGAAATCGCGCTTCCTGTCGAACACGAGCCACGAATTCCGCTCGCCGCTGTACTCGATCCGCGCGCTGTCGAAACTGCTGCTCGACCGCGTCGACGGCGAGCTGACCGACGAGCAGGCCAAGCAGGTGCGCTTCATCCGCAAGGCCGCCGAGGAGTTGTCGGAGACCGTCGACGATCTGCTCGACATCGCGAAGATCGAAGCCGGCAAGATCGAACTGAAGCCGGTCGAATTCGAGGTCGCCAAGCTGTTCTCGGCGTTGCGCGGAATGATGCGTCCGCTGCTGCCGGCGAGCGACGTCGAGCTGCTGTTCGAGCCGTGCGACGATCTGCCGGTGATCTGCACCGACGAAGGCAAGGTCGCGCAGATCCTGCGCAACTTCATTTCGAATGCGCTGAAGTTCACCGAGCACGGCGAGGTGCGCGTGCGCGCCACTTACGACGACGCCGCGCAACGGATGATCTTCGCGGTCAGCGACACCGGCATCGGCATCGCGCCCGAGCATCAGCAAAGCGTGTTCGAAGAATTCGAGCAGGTCGAGAATCATCTGCAGAACCAGGTGAAAGGCACCGGGCTCGGGCTGCCGTTATGCGACAAGCTGTGCCGCCTGCTCGGCGGCGCGGTCGGTCTGACGAGCGAGCTCGGCCGTGGCTCGACCTTCACCGCGACGCTGCCGATCCGGCTACCGCACAACGCGGGCGGCGCATCACGCGCGGCAGCGCCGCCGGGCATGACCGGCACGCCGGGCGAAAGCGTGACCGGCACGAGCGGCGGCCAATCATGACGCGCCGCGCGCTGCGTTACGCCACCCGTGCCGCGACGCGCCCGCGCCTCGCGCGGCGGCGTGCCGCCCGGCAGGCCTTCCTCTACGGACTTGCATTTCCATGACCGACGCGAACGCCAATCTGATCCTGAACGTCGACGACAACGAAGGCGCTCGTTACGCGAAGACGCGGATCCTGTCGCGCGCGGGCTTCGAGGTGATCGAGGCCGGCAACGGCGCCGACGCGATCGAACGCGCGCGCATTTCGCAGCCGGATCTGGTGCTGCTCGACGTCAATCTGCCGGACCTGAACGGCTTCGAAGTATGCCGCCGGATCAAGGCGGCGCCGGAAACCGCGGGCGTGCTGGTGATCCATACGTCGGCGGCGGCGGTCGCGAGCATGGACCGCGTGCGCGGTCTCGAAGGCGGCGCGGACAGTTATCTGACCGAGCCGATCGAACCGGACGAACTGATCGCGCAGGTGCGCGCGCTGCTGCGCGTGCGCCGCGCGGAAGGCGCATTGCGCGAAAGCGAGGAGCGCTTCCGGCAGATGGCCGAGAACATCGACGACGTGTTCTGGATGCTCGATCCGGCGAGCGCGCAGCTGCTGTACGTGAGTCCCGCGTATCGGCGCCTGTGGGGCGATGCGGCGCACGAACCGACGCCCACCTCGCGCCACTGGGCCAACCATATTCATCCCACCGACTCCGCCGCGGTCGAGCAGGCGTATCGCGCGCTCGCGACCGGCATTGCGTACGAGATCGAATACCGGATCGTGCGGC
Organism: Burkholderia sp. SRS-W-2-2016; assembly: GCF_001931485.1. Taxonomy (GTDB): domain Bacteria; phylum Pseudomonadota; class Gammaproteobacteria; order Burkholderiales; family Burkholderiaceae; genus Paraburkholderia. The sequence goes on from NZ_MSDV01000055.1 coordinate 21,368, forward strand.
CGGACGGCGAGACGCGCTGGGCGGTCGAGCGGGCGTTTCCGGTGCGCGACGCGCGCGAACGCATCTACCGGCTGGCCGGCATCGTCAACGACATTTCCGACCGTAAGGCGAACGAAATGATTCTGCGCGACGCCGACCGCCGCAAGGACGAGTTCCTCGCGATGCTCGCGCACGAACTGCGCAATCCGCTCGCGCCGATCCGCAATGCGATCGAACTGCTCGACCCGGCCCGCACGCCGACCCAGCAAAGCTTCGAAGCGATGCGGGCGGTGATCGGCCGGCAGGTCAAACATCTGAGCCGCCTCGTCGACGATCTGCTCGACGTCGCGCGCATCACGCAAGGCAAGATCACGTTGCGCCAGGAAATCGTCGAACTGTCCGCCGCGCTCGAAGCGGCGATCGAAACCGTGCGGCCCGCGCTGAACCGCAAAGGCCATACGCTGAGCAGCGCGTTGCCGCACGAGCCGGTGTTCGTGCTCGGCGACAGCGTGCGGATCGCCCAGGTGCTCGGCAATGTATTGTCGAACGCGGTGAAGTACACGCCGCCGGGCGGCGACATTCGCGTCGAAGTGCGCGACGCGCAGAACGACGTGCTGGTCAGCGTGCGCGACAACGGCGTCGGCATCGCGGCCGAAACCTTGCCGCACATCTTCGATCTGTTCGTGCAATCGGAGATATCGCTCGAACGCTCGGAAGGCGGGCTCGGGATCGGCCTGCCGCTCGCGCGCACGCTGGTCGAATTGCACGGCGGCCAGATCGAAGCGTTTTCGGCGGGACCGGGGCGCGGCAGCGAGTTCGTCGTGCGCCTGCCGTTGACGCGCATCGAGCGCGCGGCCCGGCCCGCGCCGGCCGTCGAGCCGGCCCCGCCGCAGGACGCCGGTGACGCGCTGCGGGTGCTGCTGGTCGACGACAGTGTCGACGCGGCGCTCGCGCTGTCGCTGGTGCTGCAGGCGGACGGCTACGACGTGCGCGTCGCGCACGAGGCGGACAGCGCGCTGGAACTCGCCGCGCAGTTCGAGCCGCAAGTCGTGCTGCTCGATCTCGGCCTGCCCGGCATGGACGGCTTCCAGCTCGCGCAGGAGATGCGCCGCCGCGCGGCCACCGCCGGCGCGCTGCTGATCGCGGTGACCGGCTACGGCCAGGCGACCGACCGGCAGCGCTCACGCGAGGCCGGCTTCGATCATCATCTGGTCAAGCCGGTGTCGATCGAAGAGATCCAGAACGTGATCTCGAGCCGCTTTCCGGCCGCGCACCGCCACCCGCTCGGTTAGCCACCCGCTCCGATAAGCGCCGCACGCGCTGCACGCTTTCGCGCTTTCCATTACATTGCGGAAGCGGCGCGCGCGCGCACGCCGCTTTCTCTTTTCCAACAGCGGTGTCTGCCCTTATCGAGTCCATGCAGCCAATCGTTTCCGTCACTAATCTGTCGAAAATCTATGCCAGCGGTTTTCAGGCACTGAAGAACATCAATCTGTCGATCGACCGCGGCGAAATCTTCGCGCTGCTCGGTCCGAACGGCGCCGGCAAAACCACACTGATCAGCATCGTCTGCGGGATCGTCAACGCGAGCGAAGGCCACGTGACGGTGGACGGTCACGACATCCGCACCGACTATCGCGCCGCCCGTTCGCTGATCGGCCTCGTGCCGCAGGAGCTGACCACCGACTCGTTCGAAACCGTGTGGGCCACCGTCTCGTTCAGTCGCGGCCTGTTCGGCAAGCCGGCCAACCCGGCTTACATCGAGAAGGTGCTGCGCGACCTGTCGCTGTGGGACAAACGCAATAACAAGATCATCACGCTGTCGGGCGGCATGAAGCGGCGCGTGCTGATCGCGAAGGCGCTGTCGCACGAACCGCGCGTGCTGTTTCTCGACGAGCCGACCGCCGGCGTCGACGTCGAATTGCGGCGCGATATGTGGAAGCTGGTGCGCTCGCTCGCGGCCAGCGGCGTGACGATCATCCTGACTACTCACTACATCGACGAGGCCGAGGAAATGGCCGACCGCATCGGCGTGATCAACGCGGGCGAGATCATGCTGGTCGAAGAGAAGACCGAACTGATGCGCAAGCTCGGCAAGAAGCAGCTGACGCTGCAACTGGACAGCCCGCTCGACGCGCTGCCGGCCGCGCTGGACGGTTACGGGCTCGCGCTCGCGAAGGGCGGCAACGAGCTGATCTACACCTACGAGGGCGACGGCGGGCGCACCGACATCATCGCGCTGCTGAAAGCGCTCGATGACGCCGGCATCCGTTTCAAGGACCTGCACACCACGCAGAGTTCGCTCGAGGACATTTTCGTCAGTCTGCTGCGGGGGGAGCAATGAACATCTACGGAATGCGCGCGATCTACAAGTTCGAAATGGCGCGCACGTGGCGCACGCTGATGCAGAGCATCATCGCGCCGGTGATTTCGACTTCGCTGTACTTCGTCGTGTTCGGCTCGGCGATCGGCTCGCGCATCAAGGAAGTGGAGGGGATCAGCTACGGCGCGTTCATCGTGCCGGGGCTGATCATGCTGTCGTTGCTGTCGCAAAGCATCGCCAATGCGTCGTTCGGGATTTACTTTCCGCGCTTTACCGGCACGATCTACGAGCTGTTGTCGGCGCCGGTGTCGTATCTGGAGATCGTCGTCAGCTATGTCGGCGCGGCGGCCACCAAATCGATCCTGCTCGGCCTGATCATTCTCGCGACCGCGGGCCTGTTCGTGCCGTTGCAGATCATGCATCCGTTCTGGATGGTGCTGTTTCTGGTACTGACAGCGGTGACCTTCAGTCTGCTCGGTTTCATCATCGGCATCTGGGCGGACAGCTTCGAGAAGCTGCAACTGGTGCCGCTCCTGATCGTCACGCCGTTGACGTTTCTCGGCGGCAGCTTCTATTCGGTCAATATGCTGCCGCCGTTCTGGCGCACCGTCACGCTGTTCAATCCGATCGTCTATCTGGTCAGCGGTTTTCGCTGGAGTTTCTTCGAACTCGGCGACGTCGATGTCGGCCTCAGCCTCGGGATGACGCTGCTGTTTCTCGCGGTGTTTTTGCTGATCGTCGGCTGGATCTTCAGGACCGGTTACCGTCTGAAGAGCTAGGCGCGTCGATGCCCAGGCATGCTGTGCCGCGCGACACGGCATGCGACACTGGCGTTCATCCCGACTACCGGAGCCGCGAGTCACCATGTCCACTGATTTGAGTCTGATCGGGCGCAGCGCCTGCGAAATCGTCGAACTGTTGCGCACCGAAGAGGTGAGTCCGCACGATCTGCTCGATACGCTCGCCGCGCAGATCGAGCGCGTCGAGCCGCAGGTCAATGCGCTGCCCACACTGTGTTTCGAACGCGCGCACGCGCATGCCGATGCGCTGCTGAAAAAGCCCGTCGCCGAGCGCGGTTTGCTGTGCGGCTTGCCGGTGCCGATCAAGGATCTGACCGACGTCGCCGGCGTGCGCACCACGCGCGGCTCGCTGGTCTATCGCGACCGCGTGCCGGCAACGTCGGACGCCGGCGTCGCGCTGCTCGAAGCGCGCGGCGGCGTAATCTACGCAAAATCGAACACGCCCGAATTCGGTTCGGGCGGCCATACCTACAACAGCGTGTTCGGCATCACCCGCAATCCGTGGGATCTGTCGCGCTCGGCCGGCGGTTCGTCGGGCGGCGCGGCGGCCGCGCTCGCGTCCGGCACCGCGTGGGTCGCGCAGGGCTCCGACCTCGCGGGCTCGTTGCGCACGCCGTCGGCGTTCTGCGGGGTGGTCGGGATGCGGCCGACGCCGGGCCGCGTGTCCTACGCGCCGGCCGCCGATCCATACGGCACGCTCGGCATCCACGGGCCGATGGCGCGCAACGTGACCGATACCGCGCTGCTGCTCGACGCGATGTGCGCAGAAGTAGACGGCGCGCCGCTGTCGCTCGCCGCACCCGCGACGCCGTTCCTCACCCATGCGCGCAACCCGCGCCGGCCGGCGCGCGTCGCGTTCAGCGCGGGGCTCGGCATCGCCACCCCCGAGCCGGAAATCGCCGCAATCTGTCTCAAAACGATGGACCGGCTCGCGGCGAACGGCATCGGCGTCGACGAAACCGATCTCGATCTGAGCGCGGCGAACCAGGCGTTCCACACACTACGTGGGATCGCGTACGCGACGAACTACGAAGAAGTGCTCGCGCAGCATCGCGACGTGCTCAATCCGAACGTGGTCTGGAACATCGAGTTCGGCCTGCAACAGGACAATCAGGCGATGCGTTCGGCATTGCGCACCCGCGCCGCGCTGTTCCAGCGGCTCGACACGTTGCTGCAACGCTATGACGTGCTGATCTGCCCGGCGTCGATCGTGCTGCCGTTCCCGGTTGAAATGCGCGACGTGCGCGAGGCCGCGGGCCGCCATTTCGACACCTACATCGACTGGCTCGCGATCACCTATGCGCTCACGCTAACGGGCATGCCGGTGATCGTGATTCCGTGCGGGATGAGCGCGAGCGGTCTGCCGGTCGGCATCCAGATCGTCGGCCGGGTGCGCGGCGAGGCGGCGCTGCTGTCGGCGGCGCGCGCGATCGAGGAGATCGTCGGCGAGTGGGCGAACGGGAAACCTCAGGTATCCTGATCTAAACCGGACGGCGATGAAAAGAAAAGGGCGTGGCGGCTGCGGCCGACACGCCCTTTTTACGTCGATGCCACCGCGCGCTTACGACAGATAAGCCTGCGCGACGTTGATCAACTGCACGCGGTTGCGCACGTTGAACAACTGCCGCAAGCGGCGCAGATGATAGTCGACGTTATGCGGCGACAGTCCGAGGAAGTACGCGATTTCCTTGTCCCGCTGCCCCTGCACGACCGCCCGCAACACCGCGTGTTGCAGCTTGCTGAGCGCGACGCTCTGCGGTTGCGCGGGCGCGACGCCGATCACGCTCTTCGCGTGAGTCCAGATGAACTCGTGCAGCGCGTGCGCGAACATCAGCGTTTCCGCGACGATCGACTCGGTCATCCAGCGCGGGTTGCCGATTTCCGAGTTGAAACACAGACACGCTCGCAGTTCCGGCTCGGGCAGCGGCATCTGGATCAGAATCCCGCTCTTGCGGCCGGCGGCGTCCAGCATGTCGATCAGACTGCCGAGCCGTTCGCTGCGCACCTGCGCGCGCGGCAGGTCGGCGCGCATGTCGGCGGTATTCCACAGCAGCGGCAAGCCGGTCGGCGACGCCAGCGCGACGCGCGGATCGAGCTCGAAATAACGCTCGCGGAAATAGCGCGTGAGCCACGCCTGCGACTCGTAGCTGGACAGCACGTACATCGTCTTGTGATGCGCGGACGTGCGCGTGGCCGTGTAACTGAACGAGTCGAAGCCCAGGTGCCTGATGCGCTGGCGCACGAACTCGATCCGGTCCTGGGTGCTGCCGAACCGTCCGAGCGGACCGGTCAGCGGGGCGCCGCGGCGCGCGGCGGGTGGCGGGGTGCCGATTTCCTCCTCGGTAAACAACGTGAGGAAGCCAGCCCGGGCCGCGCCTTGCGCTGCCCGGACCGACGTCTTCGATGCATCAGCCGCGTGGGCTGACTTCGCGCCATCGCGCGTGCCGGCCGGGTAGGCCGGTTGAGCGGACGGCGTTGCTGGGTATGCTGCCGACGCGGGTCCGGCTGCGCCTTGCGGCGCGCCGGTCAGCCATTGCGGCAGCGTATCGCATTCATGTTCCATGAAATGCTAGCTCCGGATTTCTAAACGCGTGAAAGACGACAAGCTCGATGATTAGCAAATTTTTGAGATAACAGAGGGCGGTTCTTTGCTATCATTTTTGAGATAAAGCAGTGACAGTGGACCGGCAATACGTCTGCGGCGGCGTTTCTCCTTTCGCAGGTTGTTCTTTGCGTTGGCTCCTTCCATACGGCACCTCCTTTTGAGGGGATGTGATGGCGCGAATTCCCCGCCTCACCGTGACACTCGGGTACGACCGCTATAGAGCGGGACAGCGGCTCGAGCGTCTCGAACGCGGTGCGGGCGTGCGCCGGCGAAGCGCCAGTCCGCGCGCGCGGCACCCGGGATGCGTGCCGCCGCTGCCGGTGTCATGGCGCTGGCATTCGCCCGGCGACGGGTCGCAGTCGATCGGGCGCGCACACGCGAGCGCGCGCTGCTCGCCGGCGCCGCGCAACCGCTGAGGCTGGACACGTTGCGTGCGCCGACGATCAGGCGCTCGCCGACGGGTCGCCGAGGCCGGGCTAAGCAGTTTTCAGTTTGCGCGGGTGTGTCGTCACGAGACCGGCGAGACGCCGCATCGGTTCGTCACGCGCATAGGGCTCGACGAGCCGGCGCGCCGTTACGCGCCACCGCTCCTAGCGTGCTGCACATCGCGCTCGAGGTTGGATTCGAGAGTGCCTGTCATTTCTCCGTACAGTTCAAGCGGGGCTAATCGTGTGACGCCGCTCGCCTACCGGTTGGGCGGTTGATACGAATGGCGCTCCGGGCCCCCGCCCGCGCTCATCCGTCGCAAAGCCGGCAACTCGCGCCGCGCGGTGATTGCCGCGGGCAGGGCCGGTATTGCTTACCGATTGTAATCTTGTCCTATCGCAGTGTGCGTTGCATTGCGCAGCTTGCAAACTACGAAGTTTCGGGGCTGCCCGGCGCGCGATCTGGCACGTTGGTCGCCTGCGACGTGCGCGAGCGGGATACACAGGTCGAACTGGCCTGACCAGTGGGCCGGTAACTGTACCTGTCGAAGGCTTGCATCGGACGACAGAATGGCGCTCGCGAGACTTCGCCCCCGAGCATGGCCGACCGATCCCCCTTCAATTCGTCACACGGATACCCAGCGATGACCCGACTCAAGATAACCGCCTGCGGCCATACCTTCATTGCCGAAACCCACCCCGATGCGCCGCAGACGGTGGCCGCGTTCCTGAAACTGCTGCCGTACCGGCAGAAGCTGATCCACGTGCGCTGGAGCGGCGAGGGCTGCTGGGTGCCGCTCGGCGATTTCAAGCTCGAAAACGACGGCGTCGCGGTCGGCTTCGAGAATCACACGAGCCATCCGTCGGTCGGCGACATCCTGTTCTATCCGGGCGGCTATAGCGAGACCGAAATCATCCTCGCGTACGGCTCGTGCTGCTTCGCGAGCAAGCTCGGACAGCTCGCGGGCAATCACTTCCTGACCATCGTCGAGGGCAAGGAAAAGCTGCGCGAACTGGGCGTCAAGGTGCTGTGGGAAGGCGCGCAGGACGTCGTGTTCGAAAAGCTCTGAACGCTGCTGCGCGGAACCGCGGCATGCCGTCGCCGGGCACAACCGATGCTTGATTGAAGGGCCGCGCGCGTTTCGACCTTCGTCGCGCGCCCGGCACATCGGGCTGTCCCGCGAGGAGGCGCCATGCGATGTATCGATGAGCGGTTCCGCACTGTAGTTTTTGCCATCACCGTGGCGTTGCTGTCCGCATGCGGCGGCGGTGGCGGATCGGATCAAGGCAATGCGTCGGCGCCGCCCGCGCCGGCGACTCCGCCCGGCGGCGTCAGCCTGCAGGTCGTCTCGTTCGGCGACAGTCTGTCCGACGTCGGCACCTATGCGCCGCTCGCGAGCGTGGTGGGCGGCGGGCGCTTCACGACCAATCCCGGCCAGGTGTGGGCGCAAAACGTCGCGCAGTACTACGGCGATACGCTCGCCGCCGCGTACACGATCGACGCGACCCACAAACTGAGCGCGCAAAGCGGCCTCGGTTATGCGGAAGGCGGCGCGACGGTGGCGACGCCCGCCAATCAGAACGACTATCTGACCGACGTGATCGGCAATGTCGAAATGCCGGTCAATCAGCAGCTATCGAGTTATCTCGCCGCGCACGGCAGTTTCAACAGTGGGCAACTCGTGCTCGTGTGGGCCGGCGCGAACGACGTGCTGCGCGCCGGCACGCCGCCCGCCGCGACCGCGATCGTGCAGACGGCGGCCACTACGCTCGCGCAACTGGTCGCGCAGATCGTGCAGAACGGCGCCGCGCACGTGGTGGTGATCAATCTGCCGAATATCGGCCTTGCGCCGAAGGGACTCGCCGCAACGGATGGCGGCGCGAATCTGACCCAGTTGTCGCAACTGTTCAATCAGACCTTGAACGCGGCGCTGCAAACCGAAGGGATTCAGGCGAAAGTAATCGAGGTCGATTCGTTTAGTTGGACGAATCAGACGATCGCGAACTTCCAGGCGAACGGCTTTGCCGTGTCGAACACCGGGCAGGCCTGCGACCCGAATAAAACGCCGAAAGACACTTCACTGCTGTGTTCGCCGGCGACTTATGCAAGCGCCAATGCGGATCAAACGTATATGTTCGCCGACGATCTGCATCCGACCACGCACATGCATGCGCTGTTCGCGCAGTACGTCGAGCAGCAGATCGCGCACAGTGGGTTGGGGCGGTGAGGACGGCTGCGCAATGAGCCGGTGGGAGAGGGCTACTTCTGCTACTTCTATCCGCGCCGCGCCTTGCAAAAGTGCAGGAGGCGCGGCGCGCGTCACTTCAGTTCACATCACTTGAACAGCTTCATCGCCTGCGTCAGCGTATTGATCACGCCCCACGCGAGCGGAATCATCACGTACAGCCAGAACACGGCGAGCTTCGCCTTGTTGGTCGGATGAGCGGTTTGAACGGTCGACATGCGGATCTCCTTACGCGCCCTTGGCGACTTGTGCGTCGGTCATGTGGTGCTTCTCGTCCACGCGTTTGACCAGCAGGTTGCAGATAAAGCCGATCACCAGCAGCACGGCCATGATGTGCACGGTCATCGTGTACGCGTCCGCCTTGGCGACGCCGTTCGCGACTTCGTACGCGCGGATGTAGTTGACCAGCACCGGACCGGCGACACCGGCCGCGGCCCACGCGGTCAGCAGACGGCCGTGAATGCCGCCGACGAACGCGGTGCCGAACATGTCGGCGAGATACGCCGGCACTGTCGCGAAGCCGCCGCCGTACATCGACAGGATGATGCAGTAGGTCAGCACGAACAGCGCGATCTGGCCGTTCGACGCGAAACTCGGCACCAGGTAGTACAGCACCGCGCCCAGCACGAAGAAGATGAAGTAGGTGTTCTTGCGGCCGACCCAGTCGGAGGCCGACGCCCACACGAAACGCCCGCCCATGTTGAACAGCGACAGCAGCCCGACGAAGCCCGCGGCCGCGGCCGGCGTCACCGTGTCCTTGAAGCTCTCCTGAATCATCACCGAAGCCTGGCCGAGAATGCCGATGCCGGCCGTCACGTTCAGGAACAGCACCAGCCAGATCAGATAGAACTGCGGGGTCTTCAGCGCCTGATCGATATGCACGTGATTGCGCGTGATCAGACGGTGCTGCGTTGCCGCGGGCGGCGTCCAGCCGGCCGGCTTCCAGTCCGCCGGCGGCACCCGGATCGCCAGCGCGCCGATCGTCATCGAGATGAAATAGACGATGCCGAGCACGACGAAGGTCTCCGCCACGCCGACGCTCGTCGCGCTGTGGAAGTGGTTCATCAGCGCGACCGACAACGGCGCGGCGATCATCGCGCCGCCGCCGAAGCCCATGATCGCCATCCCGGTCGCCATCCCGCGGCGGTCCGGAAACCAGCGGATCAGCGTCGACACCGGCGACACGTAGCCGAGCCCGAGCCCGATCCCGCCGATCACCCCATAGCCGAGATAAAGCAGCACGATCTGGTGCAGATACACGCCGAGCGCGGATACGAGGAAGCCGCCGCCGAAGCAGCATGCGGCGGTAAACATCGTGCGGCGCGGGCCGACGTGTTCGAGCCATTTACCGGCGAATGCCGCCGACAGACCGAGAAACACGATCGCCAGCGAGAAGATCCAGCCCAGTTCGGTCAGCGACCAGTCGCCGGGCGCGGACTGGTTGATGCCGACTACCTTCGTCAGAGGTCCGTTGAATACGGAGAACGCGTAGGCCTGGCCGATACACAGATGCACGGCGAGGGCGGCGGGCGGCACCATCCAGCGCGAAAAACCGGGTTGCGCGACAGTCGCCTGTTTGGAAAAGAACGGGGCTGGGCCGTGCTGGCCGCTCGGCTCACTGATACTACTCATGGTCGTCTCCTTGGGAGGGAATTCTTTGTTATCGGCGCTTAATACAGATTTTTTAGGCGTGTGATGTAAATAGGCGGGCCAATCTCGCCCTTTTTAATATGTATTTTTATTTCATATGACCTGGTTCGAGTGAGCGGAAATGGCGCCTGGCTCGACAATAGGCCGCGTAGAACGGCTGCGCAATATGAAGTACGACGACATAAGGTGTGGTCCCGATGAAATGTCGCCGTAATCGGAGCGGCTGTGCAAATCGTGGGAAAAGCAGACTGTGTGGGCGGTAAAGGCGACCGGCGGGGCGGGATGATACCCGGAAAAGCGACGGGCCGGGGCGCCTGTCGGCGGCCCCGGCCCGTCATGTCTGACGACAGATGTGATCTGCCGATTTATTGAACCGGATTTATTGAACCGTGCGGCCCGTTTTCATCTGCGCGGCGACCACCAGCGAGATCAGACAGCCGAGCGCCAGATAGCCGGCCACCGGATGCCACGAGCCGCCGGCGAGACCGACCAGCGCGACCGCGATAAACGGCGTGAAGCCGCCGCCGACCACGCTCGCCACCTGATAGCCGACGCCCGCGCCGCTGTAGCGGTATTCGGTGCCGAACAGCTCGGTGAACATCGGCTGCTGCACGCTGACCACCATGTCGTGCGCGATATTCGCGAGCAGCACCGCGAACACGACGATCCACACGGTCGAGCGCGCTTCCAGCGCGAGGAAGAACGGCACCGCGCTGAGCAGCCCGACCAGCGCGCCGATCATATAGATGCGGCGGCGCCCGAAGCGGTCGGCGAGCAACGCGAAGCACGGAATCGTCACGCAGCTGAGCGCGCCGACGATAAAGCCGATCGTCAGAAAGAATTCGCGCGGCATGTGCAGGTTCGCGGTCGAGTAGTTCAGCGCGAACGCGGTCACGATGTACATCGTGAACAGCTCGGCGAGGCGCAGCGCGATGATCAGCAGGAACGCCTTCGGATGACGCAGCAGCGCCTCGACGATCGGCAGACGCACGCGGCGCTCGCCCTGCTTGCCGACTTTCTCGACGAATTCCCGCGACTCCTCCATGCTCGAGCGGATCCACAGCGCGATCAGCACCAGCACGACGCTGAACAGGAACGGCAGACGCCAGCCCCAGCTGAGGAACGACGCGTTGTCCATCGAGCGGCTGATCGCCGCGATGAAGCCGGTCGACAGCACCAGCCCGACGCCGTAGCCGACCTGCACGCCGCTGCTGTAGAACGCCTTCTTTTTCTCCGGCGCGCTTTCGACCGCCATCAACGCCGCGCCGCCCCATTCGCCGCCGACCGCGAAGCCCTGAATCGCGCGCAGCGTGACGAGCAGCACCGGCGCCCACCAGCCGATCGTCGAGAACGCCGGCAACAGCCCGATCGCCGCGGTCGACAGACCCATCATCATCACCGTCAGCACCAGCATGCGCTTGCGCCCGAGGCGGTCGCCGTAGTGGCCGAACACGAAGCCGCCGAGCGGGCGGAACAGGAAGCCGACGCCGAACGTCGCGAACGCGGCGAGCGTGCCCATCGCCGGGCTGACGGCCGGGAAGAACTCGGCGTTGAACACCAGCGCGGCGACGATGCCGTACAGCAGAAAGTCGTACCAGTCGACCACGGCGCCGATAAAGCTGCCGAGCGCGGCCTTGCGCGCCTGACTGCGCGTGGTGCAATGGGAGGCCACTGCGGCCTGCGGATGGGTGGTGCTCATCGGGTCATGTCTCCTGTTCGGACGGCGTGATGCTTGAGTGGGTCGAGCCGGGGCGCGATGTCCGGAAGGTTAATGAGACGACCTCGGTCTCACAACCCGTCCGGACGGCAAAATGCGCGATCATCGCACGTCACTGCGCGCATAGCGCGCGTTTTGCGCGTTTACACCGAGCGTGAGCGAAGAGGAGAGGCGACGGCGCAACCGGTGGGGCCCGCGCGTGCTAACGTGGAAGTAGTCTCAAAAACAACAACGCGTTGATATACTACATACCGAATATTGAAAAATGCGGCGTTGCAGCATATGATTGAGGAATTCGTTCTCTCAATCGTCTGGAGTGACAAGTGGATTTTGTGCCTCTCGCGCTGTTCGCCATGGCTGTCGTAACGTTGGGCTCCGCCGCCACGGTTTTGTTGACCGACGGGATTCCCGAGTCGGTCGCGCAATTCGCATCCCGGCATGGCCGCTTCATCGGCCTGGGCGAGGCGCGCGGCAACACGGCGTCGGCGCTCAATCGCGCGCATGTTCCAGCAGAGGCGATGAATGTCGTCAGAACTTCAAACTGAAGCAGTGGCCACCCCGCTGACTTTGTCTTTGCAGCCGATCGGCGCGAGTGCGAGCTTGCGCGATCAGGCGTACGCGATGCTGCGTCAGGCGATCGCCGACGCGGACATCTACCAGAATCGCGAAGAAATCCGTCTCGACGAGCGCGTGCTCAGCGAATCGCTCGGCGTGAGCCGCACGCCGGTGCGCGAGGCGATGACCTTGCTCGAGCAGGAAGGCTTTCTGCGCATGGTGCCGCGGCGCGGCATCTATATCGTGCGCAAGAGCAAGCGCGAAATCGTCGAAATGATCCAGATGTGGGCCGCGCTCGAAAGCATGGCCGCGCGTCTCGCCACGCTGCACGCGAGCGACGCGGAAATCGGCCGCCTGCGCCATATGTTCGACAACTTCCGCGACTCCACGCCGGCCGAGCATATCGCCGAGTATTCGGATGCGAACATCGCGTTTCATCAGGCGATCGTCGAGTTGTCGAAGTCGCAGATCATCCTCGACACGATCAAGAACATCTTCATCCACGTGCGCGCGATCCGGCGCATGACCATCTCGCAGAGCGACCGCGCGGCGCGTTCGATCGTCGATCATCTGCGCATCATCGAAGCGCTCGAGAAGCGCGATACCGAACTTGCCGAGCGGCTCACGCGTCAGCATTCGCTCGATCTGGCGGCGTTCGTCGAAGCGAATTGCGATTTTCTCGATTGAGTAGCGGTTAGGCGCCCGGTTGGGGCGCGGCAGGACCCGAAGCCCGCGGTGCATTGGCACCGCGGGCTTTTTTGCGTCCGGCGTTTGGACAGTAACGGGAGTTCTGCGCGGAGCGGGGCGGGGGGAGCGCTAATCGCCTCTGCGGGATAAACCGCGCTTGACTGTCTCAGAAATATGGTATGTGATATATCAACGCCGGACGCAGAACATTCCGGCTCGGTGTTTTCCCTTGAAACGACCTTCGCGACGCGCGTAATTCCGGCGCAAAGCCGCGCAGGAAAAGGCTTCAGCAGCAACCCGACGCACCCGACTTATCTCGAAATTGGCCTTGATTGAATGTGATATATCACATACGGTATGGAGCGGGGCAGGCGCGACGCTTCATGCCGATCGACCGCAAGTGAACCCGCATGGGACCGGAGTGACAACTCCGATCGACAAAGGAGACAACCATGTCCGCAGTCGTTGCATCCCTGAACCCCGCCACCGGCACCACCACCGCCGACGACACCCTCAAGCAGAAAACCCGCGACGCCGGCGTCGTGTCGGGCGGCCATCTGGTCGCGAAGGCGCTGAAGAACGAAGGGGTCGACACGATCTTCACGCTGTGCGGCGGCCACATCATCGATATCTACGACGGCTGCGTCGATGAAGGGATTCGCATCATCGACGTGCGCCACGAGCAGGTCGCCGCGCACGCGGCCGACGGCTACGCGCGCCAGACCGGCAAGCTCGGCTGCGTGGTGACGACCGCCGGCCCCGGCTGCACCAACGCGGTGACCGGCATCGCGACCGCGTTCCGCTCCGAGAGCCCGATCCTGCATATCGGCGGCCAGGGCGCGCTGTCGCAACACAAAATGGGCTCGCTGCAGGACCTGCCGCACGTCGACATCATGGCGCCGATCACCAAGTTCGCGGCGAGCGTGTCGAGCACCGAGCGCGTCGCCGACATGATCTCGATGGCCGCGCGCGAGTGCTTCAACGGCGCGCCCGGTCCGGCCTACCTCGAAATTCCGCGCGACGTGCTCGACCGCGAAGTCGACGCGACCCGCGCGGTCGTGCCGAAGCCGGGCCACTATCGCGCGTCGACCAAATCGATCGGCGATCCGCGCGACATCGAAAAACTCGCGGACATCCTCGTCAATGCCGAGCGGCCGGCGATCCTGTACGGCCAGCAGGTGTGGATCGCGCGCGGTCACGAGGAGGCGGTCGCGCTGCTGCGCGGGATCGAGATTCCCGGTTATTTCAACGGTGCGAGCCGCGGTCTGCTGCCGCCGGGCGATCCGCATCATTTCGACCGCACGCGCTCGCAGGCTTTCGCGAACGCCGACGTGCTGATCGTGGTGGGCACGCCGTTCGATTTCCGCATGGGCTACGGGCGCCGCATCAGCAAGGAACTGACGCTGGTGCAGATCGATATGGACTACCGAACGGTCGGCAAGAACCGCGATATCGATCTCGGTCTGGTCGGCGATCCGGGCGCGATTCTCGCGGCCGTGCTGCAAGCGGCCAGCGGCCGCGTGAAAGAGGACAAGCGCCAGGCGCGCCGCAAATGGCTCGCGCAGCTGCGCGATGCGGAAGCCACCGCCACTGAAAAACTGCTGCCGCTGTTCCATTCGAACAGTACTCCGATCCATCCGTATCGGGTCGCGTACGAGCTGAACGAATTCCTCGCCGACGACACGATCTACATCGGCGACGGCGGCGACGTCGTGACGATTTCCGCGCAGGCGGTGCGCCCGCGCCGGCCCGGTCAATGGATGGATCCGGGCGCACTGGGCTCGCTCGGCGTCGGCACCGGCTTCGCGCTCGCCGCGAAGCTCGCGCACCCGAACAAGGAAGTGCTCTGCTATTACGGCGACGGCTCGTTCGGGATGACCGCGTTCGATATGGAAACCGCGAACCGTTTCGGCGCGCCGTATCTGGCGGTGATCGGCAACAACTCGGCGATGAACCAGATTCGTTACGGACAACTGGCCAAATACGGCGACGAGCGGGGCAACGTCGGCAATCTGCTCGGCGACGTGCCGTTCAGCAAATTCGCGGAGATGCTCGGCGGCTACGGCGAGGAAGTGCGCGATCCCGCGCAGATCGCCGCCGCGTTGCAGCGCGCGCGTGAAGCGATTCATCGGACCGGCCGCTCCGCGGTGGTCAATATCTGGGTCGACCCGCGCGAATACGCGCCGGGCACGAAGAACCAGACCATGTACAAATAACCCGCATCCCCCTTCAGGAGACATCACATGGCCAAGGCACTCGACGGTGTGCGCATCCTCGATTTCACGCATGTGCAATCGGGACCGACCTGTACCCAGTTACTGGCGTGGTTCGGCGCGGACGTGATCAAGGTGGAGCGGGCGGGCGCGGGCGACATCACGCGCGAACAGCTGCGCGACATTCCCGACGTGGACAGTCTGTACTTCACGATGCTCAATCACAACAAGCGCTCGGTGACGATCGATACCAAGCATCCGGAGGGCAAGCAGGTACTCGAAGCGCTGATCCGCAAATGCGACGTGATGGTCGAGAACTTCGCGCCGGGCGCGCTCGACCGGATGGGCTTCACGTGGGAGCGGGTGCAGGAGCTCAATCCGCGGATGATCGTCGCGTCGGTGAAGGGCTTCGGTCCCGGGCCTTATGAGGATTGCAAAGTATATGAGAACGTCGCGCAATGCGCGGGCGGCGCGGCATCGACCACCGGTTTCGACGATGGCCCGCCGGTCGTGACCGGCGCGCAGATCGGCGACAGCGGCACCGGTCTGCATCTGGCGCTCGGCATCGTCACCGCGCTCTATCAGCGCACGCATAGCGGACGCGGTCAGCGCGTGCTGGCGGCGATGCAGGACGGCGTGCTCAATCTGTGCCGCGTCAAGCTGCGCGACCAGCAGCGGCTCGAGCGTACCGAGGTGCTGAAGGAGTACCCGCAATATCCGAACGGCGAATTCGGCGAAGCGGTGCCGCGCTCGGGCAATGCATCGGGCGGCGGGCAGCCGGGCTGGATTCTGAAGTGCAAAGGCTGGGAGACCGATCCGAACGCGTATATCTACTTCATTACGCAGGCGCCGGTGTGGGCGAAGATCTGCAACGTGATCGGCAAGGAAGAGTGGGCCACCGATCCGGACTACGCGACCGCGCCCGCGCGGCTGCCGCGTCTGAAAGAGATCTTCGCGGAGATCGAACGCTGGACGATGACCAAGACCAAGTTCGAGGCGATGCAGATCCTGAACAAGTACGACATTCCTTGCGGGCCGATCCTGTCGATGAAGGAAATCGCCGAGGAGCCGTCGCTGCGCAAGACCGGCACGATCGTCGAAGTCGATCATCCGCAGCGCGGCAAGTATCTGACCGTCGGTAATCCTATCAAGCTGTCCGACAGTCCGACCGACGTCCAACGCTCGCCGCTGCTCGGCGAGCATACCGACGAAGTGATGGCCGAGCTCGGCTATACGCCCGAGCAGATCAGCGCGTTGCGCACGGCTGGCGCGATCTGAACGCGGGAGCGAGCTATGGATACGTGGATGAGGTTCATGTCGAGCGATGGCGGCATCGTGTTCGGCCGGGTCGAAGGCGCTTATCTGCACGAGTACGAAAGTCTCGAGCAGCCTGTGCCGACCGGCGCGGTGCTGTCGCTGCGCGCGCTGACGCCGCTCGCGCCATGCGCGCCGGGCAAGGTCATCGCGTTGTGGAATAACTATCACGCGCTGGCGGCGAAGCTCGACAAGCCCGTGCCGACCCATCCGCTGTTTCTGATGAAGCCGGCGGCCTCGGTGATCGGCTCGGGCGAGCCGATCCGCCGGCCGCGTCATTACGCGGGCAAGATCGTCTACGAGGGCGAGCTCGGCGTCGTGATCGGCAAGCGCTGCCGCGACGTCGACGTGCGCGAGGCGCAGGCCGCGATTTTCGGCTACACGCTGATCAACGACGTAACGGCCGCCGATCTGCTCAACGAGAATCCGCACTTTCCGCAGTGGTGCCGCGCGAAGAGCTTCGATACATTCTGCTGCATCGGTCCCGGTATCGTGTCCGGTTTCGACTGGCGGCACGCGCGCTTGCTGACCACGCTCGACGGCGTCGAACGGCAGAACTATCCGCTCGACGATATGGTTTTCTCGCCCGCCGAGCAGGTGAGCCTGATTTCGCAGGATCTGACGCTCGAACCCGGCGATGTGATTGCATGTGGCACGTCGCTCGGGGTCGGGTCGATCAAGGACGGCGCAACGGTCTCGATCACGATCGACGGTCTCGGCACGCTGACCAATACGCTGAGCACCGGCGTACAACGCGAAGCGCCGGCGCCGGATTCGCAGCAGCGCGACGGTGCCGCCGCGAATACGGTGTAAGCGCAGTCTGAGCGCGGTCTGCGCGCGGTCTGAGCGTTGTGCGAAGCCGCGCGAGCGCGCGGCTCGCATCTGTACATCGCATCACGGAGGGTCACGCATGCTGCAAGCTTGTGGGAGTGCCGTGTGGATGGACCTGTTGCTGCTGCTGGCGGTGACGCTCGCCGCCGCGCTGGGCGCGGCGCTGCTGGTCGCGTTGGTCGCGCTCGGGCAGCGTCTGTGCAAATGGCGCGCGACTCGCCGGCTTTACGGTTGCGCGGTCGCGTTCGCGGCGCTACTGGCCGGCAGCTTCGCGGCAGGGCTCGGTGCTCGATCCTGGATTGTGGGCGCGGCATTGACCGGTGCGGTACTCGGCGCATGGCGGATGCGTGGACGCAATCCCACGCGCTGGCCCGCACTTGTCGCGTTGCTCGGCAGCGGCATGGGTCTCGCGGTCGTCTCGATAGGGGTTGCGCATGCCGTGCCGACGGCGGCGAGCGATAACACCGAACGGCTCGCGTTGTGCGCGGCGGTATTCATCGGCGCGCTGATCTTCGCGCAATCGTCGCTCGCGTTCTGCAAGCTGCGCGGTGCATTGCAGCGCGATGCGCTCGCGCTCCCCGGTCATCATCTGGTCAATCTGCTGGCGCTGCTGTTATGCGGCTGGCTCGGCTATAGCTTCGCGACTGAACCCGCGCAACTATTCGGACTTGCCGAACTGCTCGCGATGAGCGCGTTGGCGGCCGCGATCGGCGCGCATCTAATGATTAGTCGCGAGTACTCGGGTTTGCCTGTGCACGCGGCGAATGGCGACGCCTGCACCGTCTATGCGTTCGCCGCGCGCAGCGACGGCATGACGATCGCGCGGCCGGGCCTGCTGGCGAATCTCGCATGGCACGGCGGCGAAGATTGCGGGGATGCGGGCGGTGCGGAGCCGATGTGGGCGTTGCGCGATCTCGCGCCGGGGACCGTGCGCGCGAGTGCTTATCCATATCGGCGCGGTTTGCGCGAAGGCCGCCACGTGAATGGCCGGCAGCGCGAATGCACGCGCGCGCGGCCGCTTCATGTCACGACGACGCGGCGCGCATCATGAATAGCGCGCGAGTACATGCGGAGTATGCACAGCCGCTCGTACCGGCAATGCGGCGCGGCGGGCTGCAGAGCCCGCCGCTATCGAACCATCGCGTACATCGAGTACATCGCGTACCGCAGTGCTTGCCGCCGCGCTTATTCGCCGGCCGCCGCCGCGAACTCGCTGTAGTACTGCGTCTTTCTATGCAGGATCATTTGCGCGAGAAACTCGGCGTCGTACGCGCGATGCAAATGATTGTGATACCGCTCGATATACGCGGTAATACGCGCCGACTCGCTATTGAATTCTTTCAGCATATCGAGCGTCGCGCGATCCCAGCGGAAGCGCAGGCCGAGATCGCTGAATGCCGCGTTATAAGCACTCAGATGCGCGTCGTCCGGATGCGCGTCGCGCTGATCCGTCCCGAGGCTGGCGCCGCGCGGACTGACGGAAGAGTGAAGCGGTGCGTGGTTCATGATCGGCCTCCTGAGCTGGCAAGTGAAAGAACTCGCTTGCAGCATAGAAGTCGCGACCGATTTGCAATAGTTAAAGTTTTATTGGGTTGCCATAGCCTACTGCTTATGCACGCTCAATTCCTTCACGCGCGTAATACGTTCGATCAGATTCGCGCCTTCCTCCATCAGGAAACGTTTGAAGGCGACCGCGACCGGCGGCAGGCGTTTGTTCTTCCGGTGTACGACGTACCAGTTGAGCATCACCGGAAAGCTCTCCACGTCGAGTACCACCAGATGACCCAATTGCAATTCGAGGCTGATCGTATGCGCGGACAGAAATGCGATGCCCATGCCGGCGATCACCGCCTGCTTGATCGTCTCGGTGCTTTTGATCTCCATCGCGATCTTCAGATTGGACAGCCGCCCGGCGAAACCTTCTTCCATCGAATTCCACGTATCCGAGCCGCGTTCGCGCACGATGAACGCCTCGTTCGCGAGTTGACTGAAGCGGATGTTGCGCTTATGCGCGAGCGCATGGGTGGGTGCCGCGACGATCACGTAAGGGTGCGGCGCAAACGGTTCGTTGGTCGCGTCGGTTTCATGCGGCGGCCGCACCATTACCGCGAGGTCGGTCTGATTGGTCGCGAGTTGATGCAGCAATTCTTCGCGGTTGTGCACCGCGAGATTCAGATCGACACCGGAATAGCGGCGCGTGAATTCGGCCAGCAGGCGCGGAAAGAAATAGTCGCCGGCACTGATCACCGCGACATTGAGCTTGCCGCCGGAGACGCCCTTCAACTGACTCATCGCCTCGTCGACTTCGTGGAACTGCTGCATGATCGCGCGGCTGTAGTGCAGCATTTCGGTGCCGGCCGGCGTCAGGTAGATCTTCTTGCCGAGCTGTTCGAACAGCGGCAGTCCCGCATGTTCTTCGAGTTGCCGGACCTGGGTGGAGACGGCCGGCTGAGTCAGATGCAGTTCCTCGGCCGCGCGCGAAAAACTCAGGTGTCGCGCGACCGTTTCAAAGACCTTCAGTTGCCGCAGCGTCGCATTGCGCATCGTCATGGTCGATGTATAAGGAACTGTGAATCGACATAATAACAAACTTTAATTATTCGTAATTCAGCAATGACCCTAGCATGGATTCTTATAAGAAGCCGAATTGCCGGCGCGTTGTGCGGGTTAACGCGCGGTAGGGTGGGGTAGCGCACTAAATGGCGGGAAATTGTCTAGAAGTTGGCTGTAACGCTTACCGTCCCGTGTATTTAAATTGCTCGGAATAAAGCAGAATTTCCCGGCATGCGGCGCGAATCGTTTTAAAGAAGTCGGCAATTAGCGGTGGCTATTTTTCAATCTTCCCGAATGGCGAAGTACTTTCGGGACATAAAAATAAGGCGGGACACATCCAGCGCGGCACTCAGGCCGCCGGCACTAAATAAATAGTGGAGACAAGGCTCATGGACAATATCACCCAGCAATCGTCAGCTGGCATGTTCTGGCGAAACAGATGGTGGCAACTGGTCATCGGCATGGTGTGTATGGCGCTGGTGGCCAATCTGCAATATGCGTGGACGTTGTTCGTGGCGCCGATGCATGCGAGGCATCACTGGAGCGAGGCATCGATCCAGTTGGCGTTCTCGATCTTCATTCTCACCGAAACGTGGCTGGTGCCGTTCGAAGGCTGGCTGGTCGACCGCTTCGGACCGCGCCCGGTGGTCGCCGGCGGCGCGATCTGCGCGGGTCTGTCATGGGTTCTCAATTCGTATGCGACGACACTCGGCATGCTGTATTTCGCCGCGGTGATCGGCGGGATCGGCGCGGGCGGCGTGTACGGCACCTGCGTCGGCAATGCGCTCAAATGGTTTCCGGACCGGCGCGGTCTCGCGGCGGGCCTGACCGCGGCCGGTTTCGGCGCGGGCGCGGCGCTCACCGTGATACCGATTGCGAACATGATCAATAGCCGCGGCTTCGAGCACACGTTCTTCTTCTTCGGCATCGTGCAAGGCGTCAGCATTTTGCTGCTCGCGCTGTTGCTGGTGCGGCCGGTGTTGCGTCAGCAGGCGGCCCGCAAGACGAAGTTCGCGGTGTCGAAGGTCGATTTCACGTCGCGCCAGATGATCAGGACACCGGTGTTCTGGGTGATGTACGCGTCGTTCGTCGCGGTCGCCGCGGGCGGCTTGATGGCGACCGCGCAGATCGGTCCGATCGCGAAAGACTGGGGCCTCGCGCGCATTCCGATGTCGGTGTTCGGCGCGACCTTGCCGTTGCTCACGCTGACGCTGTCGATCGACAACATCTTCAACGGCCTGACGCGACCGCTGTGCGGTTTCATCTCCGACAAGATCGGCCGTGAAAACACGATGTTCGTGATCTTCATCGGCGAGGGGCTCGCGCTGCTCGGGATGATGCAGTTCGGCACCAACCCGTATGCGTTCATGGTGTTCGCCGCGCTGATCTTCCTGTTCTGGGGCGAGATCTTCTCGATCTTCCCGGCGACCTGCGCGGATACGTTCGGCAGCAAATACGCGGCGGCCAATGCGGGCACGTTGTACACCGCGAAAGGCACGGCCTCGTTGCTGGTGCCGATCGCATCGGTGCTGGCGGCCACCGGCGGCTGGAACCTGGTGTTCATCGTGTCCGCGGTCATCACGATCGCGGCGGGCATCTCGGCGAAATTCATTCTCGAGCCGATGCGCACCCGCTGGATCGACTCGCATAACGAGCCGCAGGGCGCGCTCGCGGTCGCCGGACATCCGCATGGCACCGGCAGCGCGTCGCGGATGAGTCACTGGCCCGAACAGAGCGGCGAATAAGCGGCGTGAGCCGCGTGCGCCGGGGCCCGAGCACATGAACGTTTCGCTGCAGCAGCTCAAGGTGTTCGTCGCGGTCGCGCGGGAGCGCAGCTTTACCCGCGCGGCGCGCCAGTTCGACCTGACGCAATCGGCGGTAAGCCGTTGCATCCGCGAGCTCGAAGAGGCGGTCGATCTGAAGCTGTTCGACCGCACCACACGCCAGGTAGAACTGACCAATGCCGGCGCGAGTCTCGAGCGAAGAATTGGCCGCCTGCTCGATGAAATCGAATTGACGCTGCTCGAAGAGCGGGCCGCCAACGACGGCCGCACCGGCGTCGTGATCGTTGCGAGCAATCCGGTGTTGTCGTCGAGCTGGGTGCCGCAGGCGCTCGCGCATTGCGCGTCGGACTATCCGCAACTGGTGGTGTCGGTGCGCGATCAGTCGCAAAGCGGCGTGCTCGCGAGCGTCGAGCATGGCGAGGTGGACTTCGGCGTGGTGTCGGTCGCGCAAGCAATCGACAGTCATCTGCTGCACGCACAGGTGCTGTTCAGCACGCCGCTGCATGCGGTGATGCCGGCCGCGCATCCGCTCGCGCGTCACGACAGCATCGACTGGCGCGGCTTGCGCGCGTGGCCGCTGCTGACGCTCAATGCCGACACCGGCGTGCGCGCGGCACTGGAGCCGGCACTCGTTACCCACGAGCTGAAGCGCGGACCGTTGCAGGAACTCGGCCACGTCGCGGCGGTAGCGCGGATGGTCGAGCTGGGCCTCGGGGTCGGCGTATTGCCGGTCGACGCGTACTGGCCGGCGCCGGGTGCGGGTCTGGTGAGCCGTCCGCTGGTGCCGCGGACCACGCTCACCACCGTGCTGGTCCAGCGCCGCAATCGCTCGCTGCGGCCGAACGCGGCCGCCGTGTGGGCGCAGTTTTTCGCATCGATTAATGAGCCTGCGCATACCGACGCCGCGGCGCCTCGCGCCGCGCGGACCTTCAACTGGCCGTCCGTCGCGCGCAGCCTGCTGCATGAACCTTAGATCGCGCGCAGCACAAAACCCCTTGTTTTACGAGCGATTCGAACGCTGCGCCGTTAGCTCGCCACATAACGTCCTACTCAAGGAGCTTGATGATGGAAACCCAGACCGACCTCAGACAACATGATCTGCTGATCGACGGCAAGCGGCTGCCGCCCGGCACCGGGGAATATTCCGTCGATATCAATCCGGCCACCGAGGAACCGATCGCGCTGGTCGCGCAGGGCAGCGCCGCCGACGTCGACACCGCGGTGCGCGCGGCGCGCGCGGCGTTGAAAGTGTGGAATTCGATTCGCGCCGCCGAACGCGGCCGCATCTTGCAGCGGCTCGCGGTCCTGATGCGCGAGAACATGGAAGAACTCGTCGCGCTCGAAAGTCTCGACTGCGGCAAGCCGATTTCCGCGGTGATGCGCCAGGACGTGCCGGCCGCGATCGATACCGTCGAGTACTACGCCGGCTGGTGCGACAAGATCAACGGTCAGGTCGTGCCGACGCGTCCCGACGCATTGACATATACGCTGCGCGAACCGGTCGGCGTGGTCGCCGCGATCGTGCCGTGGAATTTCCCGCTGATGATCGGCATGTGGAAGATCGCGCCGGCGCTCGCGTGCGGCTGTACGCTGATCGTCAAACCCGCGGAAATCACGCCGCTCACCGCGTTGCGGATCGGCGAACTCGCGCTCGAAGCCGGCGTGCCGCCGGGCGTGCTCAATATCGTGACCGGCAAGGGCAGTGTGGTCGGCGACGCGCTGGTCTCGCACCCGGGCATCGACAAGGTTACGTTCACCGGTTCGCCTTCGGTCGGGCGCGGCATTCTGCAGGGCGCGGCCGGCAACTTCAAGCGTGTGACGCTGGAGCTGGGCGGCAAGTCGGCCAACCTGATCTTCGCCGACGCGAATCTCGACAACGCGGTGCGCGCCGCGGCGTCCGGGATCTTCTTCAATACCGGCCAGGTGTGTTCCGCGGGTTCGCGGATTCTCGCGCATCGCGACGTGTACGACGAAGTGGTCGAGCGGCTCGCCACACGCGCGAAGTCGATCAAGGTCGGCGACCCGTCGGTGCGGGAAACCTCGATGGGGCCGCTGATCTCCGCCTCGCAGATGAAGACCGTATTGAGCTACGTGGAGACCGGCCGCTCGGAAGGAGCGTCGCTGGTGACGGGCGGCGCGCGCGTCGGCAGTCGCGGCTTTTTCGTCGAGCCGACCGTGTTCGCGAATGTCGAGCACGAGATGCGAATCTCACAGGAGGAGATCTTCGGTCCGGTCGCGAGCGTGATCCGCTTCGACGACGAGGCGGATGCGCTCAGGATTGCCAACGGTACCGCATATAGCCTGGCGGCCGGCGTGTGGAGCGCGGATCTGAGCCGCGTGCATCGCGTGGCACGCGATCTGAAAGCGGGCACCGTGTGGATCAATACCTATGGGTATACCGATGTACGTCTGCCATGGGGCGGCGCCGGCGATTCGGGTTTCGGCCGCGAGCATGGCGACGTGGCAATCGAGAACTTTACAGAACCGAAAGCCGTGTGGGTCGCAATCGATCAATAGCGGTGAATGAAAAAAAGATTGGACGCTTAGCGTCCAATCTTTTTTAATGCGACCAATTTTTCAAGAATTAATATAGTTTCGAATAACTTTGATTAATCGCCCTGCAAGGCCATTTTCTCGCGCAGCTTGATTAGCGCGAGTACCACGTCGATAGTCGGCGTGGGTTCCGCAACCAGGCGGCCCATTTCCTGAACCACGGTCAGCAACGGATCGATTTCCATCGGGCGGCGATTCTCGAGATCGACGAGTGTCGAGGTCTTATGCGCGCCGACCGCGCCCGCGCCGTCGATGCGTCGCTCCACGTCGACGCGGAAGTGCACGCCGAACTGTTCTGCAATCCGCTTCGCTTCGAGCATCATCGTGCGCGACACCGCGCGCGTGCCGGGGTCGCTCGTGAGCACATCGAGTGTTGCGTGCGTCAATGCGCTGATCGGGTTGAAACACAGATTGCCCCACAGTTTGAGCCAGATTTCGTCGCGGATGTTGTCGCGGATCGGCGCGTCGAAACCGGCCGCCTGCATGATTTCATGCAATTGCTGAATGCGCGGCGTGCGTTCTCCGCTCGGCTCGCCGATCGGAAACTTTTTGCCGTACACATGTTTGATTACGCCGGGCTCGACGATTTCGGCCGCCGGATAAAGCACGCAGCCGATCGCGCGTTCGGGTCCGAGCTTGCTCCATTGCGTGCCGTCCGGATCGACGCTCGCCAGCCGCGTGCCGGCGAAACGTCCGCCATGCTGATAGAAATACCAGTACGGAATGCCATTCACGCCGGTCACGATTGCCGTATGTTTGCCGAGTAGCGGCTGCATCGAGTCGACCACGCCGGGCAGCGAATGCGCTTTCAGCGTAATGATCACCACATCCTGAACGCCGAGTTCGCGCGGATCGGACGTGCAGCGCACCGCGGCGCTATAGGTTTCGCCGTCCATGATCAGACGCGCGCCGTGCTCGCGCATTGCCGCCAGATGCGGGCCGCGCGCAATGAAACTCACGTCCGCGCCGGCCCGCGCCAACTGCACGCCCATCATCCCGCCAATCGCTCCCGCTCCGAAGATGCAGATCTTCATGATGTCGCTCCCATGACGATGAAAAATCTTCTGCCGCAATGCAATAAGCCGCATAGCCGATCATCGTTCGAGCATACGGGCGGAGCACGAATAACGATAGTTAAAGTTTCTCCGGGCACCTATTAGCTATTCGTTATGAAATGCTTTTTTACAGTACTTTGGAAGTAGTTCTATAAACGCTAATGCGCGATGAAAGCATCTGATTAAAACTAACAGTATTTAGGACGTGAACTATTCTGGTCCGTGTGTTTCTGTCGCATCATCCGGTTCCTTTGGAACACAAGGCAATTCCGGTGACCCTGAACAGAAGCATCGAGATCGCATCGTGCGTACTGTGATCCATCACACTGCCGGCCGCGACCTGGTCGATATGGAGAGCGTACTGGCGCGCTTACTCGACGTTGCCGCCATTGCGGTGGGCGCCGCCGTCGCGTCGCTTCTTTTCAAACCCGGTGTCGAACAGCGCGCACTCGTCAGTGCCGTCGTGATGTTCGAGATGGCGCTTGCCACGCTGCTGTTGTCGATGTTCGGCCTTTACCGTTTATGGCGCGGCCAATCGAAATGGTGGCCGCTCGCGGCAGCGGTGTGCGGCTGGTTCGCGGTGCAGGCATGCGGGCTGGCGGTGACTCTGTTATTGCATCGGAGTCCTTCTATTTCGCGCTTCTGGTGGTTGAGCTGGACCGCGCTCACCACGGCCGGCATCGTCGCCACGCATCTGTCGGTGCATGCGCTGCTCGGCCGCCGGCGCACCGGCAAAGACCAACGCACGGTCGCGGTGGTCGGCGCGGGAGAACATTGCGACGCGGTACTGGCCCGAGTCGCGGCGACGCCCGCCGACGGCTTTCGCGCGGTCGCGACGCTCAGCACCGCTGGTGACGGCCGGCAGCGAAGCGATGGCCTGCCGGCGTTCGTCGCGCTGCGCGCGTTTGCCGACTGGGTCCGCGAGCAGCGGATCGACGAAGTCTGGCTCGCACTGCCAATCTCGGACGAAACCACACTGCTGCGCGTGCTCGACGAATTCAGCGGCGATCTCGTCAACGTGCGTTTTCTCCCGGACGTGAGTCGCCTCGTGATGTTCGACCGCAACGTGGTCGATCTGCTCGGCGCGCCGGCGATCAATCTGATCGTCTCGCCGATGACGCCCGCCGCATTGCTGCAGAAAGCGATCTTCGACCGGATCTTCGCGTTCGTGATGCTGATCGCGCTCGCGCCGGTCATGGTGCCGATCGCGCTCGCGGTCAAGCTCACGTCGAAAGGGCCGGTGTTTTTCACGCAGCAGCGCAAAGGCGCGAATGGCCGGGTGTTTCGCATCTACAAGTTTCGCTCGATGCGCGTGCATACGGAAAAGCCCGGCGAGGTCCGTCAGGCGACGCGCGGCGATCCGCGCATTACGCGACTCGGCGCTTTTCTGCGCCGCACAAGCCTCGATGAATTGCCGCAATTTCTCAACGTGCTGCGCGGCGAGATGTCGGTGGTGGGCCCGCGCCCGCATGCGATCGAACACGACGAGCACTACCGCACGATCGTCGACGGTTATATCCATCGCTACCGGATCAAGCCGGGCATTACCGGCTGGGCGCAGATCAACGGCTTTCGCGGTGAGACCGAGCAACTCGAAAAGATGCAGGCGCGAGTCGAGCACGATCTGTACTACTTGCGGAACTGGTCGTTCGGCCTGGACATGCGCATCATCCTCGCGACCGTCGTGAAGGGTATGCGGCACACCAATGCCTATTGATCCGTTAGCGAAGATAAATCCGCCTCACAAGGGCGGGCAGGGCGGCGCGCTTCGCGTCCGCCGAAGAATAGGTTGAATACGATGTCTGCTTCAGTTTTGACCGGGTCGCTGCGCCGGCTCGGTGTTTTGACGGTGTCGGTCTCGCTGCTGTTGTCCGCTTGCGCGGTCGCGCCCGGCATGCGAATGGAAACGTCCAGTATGACGAACGAATCGGAGACGCTCGCGCAGAGCGATCCAATTGCTGACGCGACCAGCGAAGCGGCGGCGGACGTTGCCAGCGAAGCGGCGCCAGTCGCGGCCAGCGATTCGGCACTGACACCGGCACCGGCACCGGAGCCGACGCCGGCGCTAGCCCCTCCCAGCCCGCCGCTCCGAACCGCCGATGCAACACCAGGCACCCCGGCGATTGCGATCACCGAAGTCGACGCCGCGCTGCTCGCGCGGGTCCGCGAAGAGCGCCGTCAACAGCAGCTCGAACTGTCGCAACTGCTGTCGGGTTCGCCGCAAGCGTATGCGATCGGCGTTGGCGACGTGCTGCAGATCGTCGTCTGGGATCACCCGGAATTCGCCGCCGCGCTCGGGCCGTCGCAAGCGTCCGGCTCGGTGCGTCCCGGCGATCCGTCGGCCGGTTTTATCGTCGATCAAAGTGGCAATCTGACCTTTCCTTATGCCGGCACACTGCACGTCGCGGGTCTGCGCGCGGAAGAAGTGCAGCAACGTTTGACCGGCGCGCTCGCGAAGTACTTCATCAAGCCGCAGGTGACGGTGCGTGTCGCGTCGTATCGCGCGCATCAGGTGTACGTGGACGGCGAAGTGCACAGCCCCGGCGCGCTGGCGGTCAACGACGTGCCGATGACGCTGTACGAAGCGATCAGCCGCGCCGGCGGTTTCAGCGACAGCGCCGATCAGGGCGATCTGGTGCTGGTGCGCAGCGGCCAATCGCATCGTCTGAATCTGACGCGGTTGCTCGCCCAGGGCCTGAGCCCGTCGCTGATCTATCTGCAGCCGGGCGATTTTCTGCGCGTCGTGTCGCGCGACGAAAACCACGCGTACGTGATGGGCGAAGTGAACAAGCCGATCGCGGCGATTCCGCGCCGCACCGGCCGGCTGACGCTGGCCGATGCGCTGTCGCAAGCCGGCAGTGTCAATTCGTCGACCGCCGACGCCGCGCAGATGTATGTGATTCGCGGCTCGCTGTCGGGCACTCCGCAGGTGTTCCATCTCGATGCGCGCTCGCCGGTCGCGATGCTGCTCGCGAAAGATTTCGAGCTGCAGCCGAACGACGTCGTGTATGTGGACGGCAACGGTCTGGTCCGTTTCAACCGCGTGTTGAGTCTGCTGATGCCGCTGATTTCCAGCGGCCTGACGGCCGGGCTGGTGACCAAATGATCCGGCGCGTGCTGATCGTCTGCGTGGGCAATATCTGCCGCAGTCCGATGGCGCAGGTGCTGCTCGCGCAACGCCTCGAAGCGGTCGCGGTCGAGTCGGCCGGGATCGGCGCGCTGCACGGCGAGGGCGCCGATCCGCTCGCGGTGCAGCTGATGCAGCAGCGCGGCCTCGATCTGAGCGCGCATCGCGCGCGGCAACTGACGGCGCTGATCGCCGAAGCCGCCGATCTCGTGCTGGTGATGGACCGCGCGCAGAAGCAGTACGTGGAGCGCCGCTTCGCCGCGCTGTACGGCCGCGTCTATCTGCTCGGTTCGTCGCACGGCGCGGGCGGGCCGCCCGACGCGCGCTTCGAGATTCCCGATCCCCATCGCAAAGGCCTTGCGTCGTTCGAACAAAGCCTCGCGCTGATCGACGCCGGCGTCGACGCATGGTGCGCGCGCATCGCGGGCGTGACCACGCGTGCCGGTGCCGGCACGGCGGCTTTATCCACCGATCATTCGTCGTCCTGAGTGCGTCGAAACAACCCGACTGTTGACCATGAAATCGCTGCAATCGCCCGATAACGAGGCGCTCAAACCGGCCGACGACGAGATCGATCTGATCCGGCTGATCGATATCTTCGTCGACTACCGCTGGGTCATTCTTAAAGTCTGCGTCGCATGTATCGCGCTCGCGACCGCCTTTGCCTTCCTCGTGCCGCCGCGCTACCAGGCCGATATTTCGATTCAGGTCGAGGACGGCAGCGGGATGGCGTCCGCGCAAAGTCTGCTGGGCGACGTGTCGTCGCTGTTCAACTACAACTCGCCGACTTCGGCGGAGCAGCAGATCATGGCGTCGCGGCTGGTGGTGACGAGCGTCGTCGACGAATTGCACAGCTATATCGTGGTGCGGCCGAGCCGCTTCCCGCTCTTCGGCGACTTCGTCTCGCGCTTTAACGACGGCGTGACGCGGCCAGGCCTGCTCGGCATCGGCGGCTGGGCGTGGGGCACCGAAAGCGCCGAGGTCGTGCAGTTCGATGTGCCGAAGCGTCTGCAAGGCGACAGCTTCTCGCTGACCGTGCTGCCCGAAGGCCACTACCGGCTCGCGGGCTGGGATCTCGACCACGCGGTCACCGGCACGATCGGCGAGCGCGCAGTGTTCGACACGAGCCACGGACCGATCACGCTGCTGGTCAAATCGGTCGATGCGCAGCCCGGCACCAAATTCAAACTGGTCCGCAAGTCGAAGCTCGATGCGATCGCGAGCATGCAGAGCGGGCTCGACATTCAGGAGAAGATCAAGTCGTCAGGGGTACTGATCGCGACGCTGAAGGGCCGCGATCCGCTCGTGGTGCGCGACCAGTTGCAGGCGGTGGGCCGCTATTACGTGCAGCAGAACGTCGAGCGCAAGGCGGCCGAAGCGGCGCAATCGCTGACGTTTCTCGATACCCAGGTGCCGCAGCTGAAAAAGCAGCTCGAAGCGTCGCAACTGCGCTACACGAAGCTGCGCGACAAACAGGGGTCGGTCGATCTGTCGGAGGAAGCGAAGCTCGCGCTGCAGCAGACCGCGGACTCGAAGACGCGGATGCTCGAATTGCAGCAGAAGCGCGACGAACTGGCTGCACGCTTCACCAATGCGCACCCGGAGGTGGTCGCGCTCGATGCGCAGATCGCGACGCTGCGCACCCAGCAACGCACGTTCGACGAGCAGATCAAACGCCTGCCCGACATGCAGCAGGACGCGGTGCGTTTGCTGCTCGACGTGAAGGTCGATACCGAGCTGTACACCGCGCTGCTGAACAACGTGCAGCAGCTGAAGCTGGTCAAGGCCGGCAAGACCGGCAGCGTGCGTCTCGTCGATACCGCGGTGGTGCCCGAGCAGATCGCGTTTCCGAACCGGCCGGTGACGATCGCCGCCGGCGCGTTGCTCGGCCTGTTGCTCGGCGTCGGCTTCGCGGTCGCGCACAGCTTCCTGTTCGCCGGCATCTCCGAAGCGGAGGAAATCGAGCGCCAGGTCGGCCTGCACGTGTATGCGCTGATTCCCGAATCGCGGCATCAGCAGCAGCTCGATCGCAATGCGTCGGCCGAGGTGTTGGGGCTGCGTCTGCTCGCGCTGGAGCAGCCCGGTGAACCCGCGGTCGAGAGCATGCGCAGTCTGCGCACCGCGCTGCAATTCGCGATGTCGAATGCGAAGAACAACGTGATTCTGATTTCCGGCACGACGCCCGGCGTCGGCAAATCTTTCGTGTCGGCCAATTTCGCGGCGCTGCTCGCCAGCAGCGGCAAGCGCGTGCTGTTGATCGACGCGGACTTGCGGCGCGGTTCGCTGCACCGTTACTTCGGCCGGCAGCGTGAGCACGGACTGGTGGATCTGATCGCCGACGTACTGCCGCGCGAAGAAGTGATCCAGCGCGACGTGGTGCCGAATCTCGACTTCATCGCCACCGGCGCGTTGCCGCCGAATGCCGGCGAACTGCTGCTGCACCGGCGCGTTGCCGAACTGCTCGACGCGGTTGCGCGCGACTACGACGTGGTGCTGGTCGATACGCCGCCGGTGCTAGCGGTGACCGACGCGGTGATGCTGTCCGCGCATTGCGCGACGGTGATGCTGGTGGCCCGAGCGGGCCTGACGCGCGCCGCGGATCTGGCCGAATGCGTGCGCCGGCTCGCGCAGGCGGGCTGCGCGGTCACCGGCGCGATCCTGAACGGCATCGATCCGAAATCGGCGCGCCGCTCGTACGGCCGCAAGAACGGCGGCTACCGATTCGTTCAGTACAGCTACGAAGAACCGCCGTGCACCGGCGCGGGCGGCTGCTGGCAGCGACTGATCACACGTATCGGACGGAGACGATGATGCAAACCACGGCGGGCGAGACCTTGGAGCTGCACGGGGCGGCGCGTGAAGCGGGCGACGCGAACGAAGCGCTGGCCCAGGCCGAGCGCGAGTCCGGCAACGGCAAAGCGCGGCGGCGCTTGCGGATCGCGCTGGTGGTCGAGGCGGCGGGCGGCGGGGTCGCGGTTCATATCGCCGATCTGGTGCGCGGGCTGCGCAAGCTGGGCGGCTTCGAGATTCATCTGGTGGTGCCGCACGGCAAGCGTTTCGATCACGTGATCCTCGGCGACGAGGTGCTCGCGCAGTGCGACTCCGTGCAGCGCGTGGCGATGCATCGCTCGGTCGGCGCGGCCGACATGGTCGCCTTCGCGCAACTGTTCAGATGCCTGCAGCGGCTGCGGCCCGATATCGTGCACAGCCATAGCTCAAAGGCGGGCGCGCTCGCGCGGCTGTGTTTCGGGCCGTGGAAACAGGTGTATACGCCGCACGCGGTCTATACGCTCAATCCGTATCTGCCGCCTGCGCAGAAGCGTTTTTATGGCCTGATCGAAGGCCTGCTCGGCCGCTTTCGCAGCGATCGCATCATCGCGGTGTCGATCGACGAGGCCGAGCATCTGCAACAGACGCTGCATATCGCCGCGTCGCGCATCGAGACGATTTTCAACGGCGTGCCGGCGCCGCGGCTGTTGTCGCGCGCCGATGCGCGCGCCGCGCTCGATCTGCCGCGCGACGCGGTGGTGATCGGATTCGTCGGGCGGCTCGACTTTCAGAAGGGCGTCGATCGGCTCGCGCGGGTTGCGCGCACGCTGCTCGAACGCGGCCTGCGCGAAGTGGTGTTCGCGGTGCTCGGTCCCGGCGATTTCGCGGTTGCCGCGGGTCTGGATGAGCGCAGCATCCCGGCCAACGTGCGCGTGCTCGGCGCGATTCCCGACGCGCGCCGCTACTTCTCCGCGTTCGACGTGTTCGCGCTGCCGAGCCGCTACGAAGGATTTCCGTATGTGGTGCTCGAAGCGATGGCCGCCGGCGTGCCGGTCGCGTCGACCCGCGTGTCCGGCGCGGCCGAACTGATCGACGCGCAACAACTGGGCTACGTGGTGCCGAACGAGGACGACGTGACGCTGTTCGCGGACGCGCTCGATGCGCTGGTCCGAGAGCCCGCCCTGCGCGAACGCCTGCGGCGCAACTGCGAGCGCACCGCCGAGCGCTTTTCCGCCGCCGCGATGGTCGAGCGGACCGCGCATGTTTATCGCCAACTGATCGAAAAGGATTCCCGATGAAAAAGCCGACGCAGGTGGTGCTGCTGCAAGCGTACAGCTCGAAAAATTCCGGCGACGGGCTGCTCGTCGATCTTTCTGTCGATCTGCTCAAGCGCGCGTTCGGCGACGCGACCGAGGTCGCGATCGTGGCTGCGGACCCAGCTTCGTTCGCCGGCTATCCGAACGTGTATCCGGCCCCGGTGCTCGCGCAGAGCGGTCTCGCTCGGGTCGGCGGCGCGCTGGGCGGACTGTTCGCCGGCGGCTTCTATAGCCGGATGCGCGAGCTGTCGCAGCGGCTCGCCGCCGCCGATGTGGTGGTCGGCGTCGGCGGCGGCTATCTGCGCGCGCGTAATCTGAGCGAGGCGCTCAAGCTCGAGGCGGGGCATCTGTTGCAGATGCGCGCGGCGTGCCGCTCGGGCAAGCCGGTCGTGTATCTGCCGCAGAGTATCGGCCCCACGATCCCCGCGCTACCGCTGCGCGCGCATCTGACGCGAATGCTCGGCAGGTTTTCGGCGGTCTTCGTGCGCGACGACCGCTCGGCGGCTTTTCTCGCGCGCAATGCGAACACCCGGCGCGCGCCGGATCTCGCGGTACTCGATGTCGAGCGGCGCAGCGCGCAGATCGCCGCGCTTGCCCGCGATGCGAATCAGCAGGTGAAGCACGTCGCGTTCGTGCTGCGCAAGGCGCCGAGCTGGAACGCGCTGCAGCGGCAGCGCTATGAAGCGTCGACCCGCAAGCTGATTCGCGAGCTGGGCGGCACGTGCCGGATCAGCTTCGCAGTCCAGAGCACCGGCCGCGGCAATGACGACCTCGCGTATTACCGCAGCATCGGCATTGAGCGCGAACTGGTGTCGCTGAAAGAACTGCTCGCAACCGACCGGCCCGACGTGGTCGTGTCGGTGCGGCTGCATGGAGCGCTGGAGTCGATTCTGAGCGGCGTGCCGGCGTATCACCTGAGCTATGAGCGCAAAGGCTTCGGCGCGTATGACGATCTCGGCTTGAATGACTGGGTCAGCAATGCGGCGGATTTCGATCCGGCCGACGTGGTCGCGACGATCCTCGCGCCCGGCGCGATTCGCGAGTTCTGGGCGAATACCTCGCGCGCCTGCGAGCGGATTCGCGCGGAGCGCGATGAGATCATCGCGGCGCTGCGCGCGACGCGCGGCGTATAGCAGGGACGGCTGATGCAATTGCTCGTTCGCCTCGGCTTCCGGATTGCGGCGCTGGCGCTGAAATTCGTGCTGACGATCGTCGTCGCGCGGGTACTCGGCTTCGCGGCGGTCGCCGATTATGGTCTCGCGCTGGCGTTGTCGGTGGTGGCGTCCAAATTGCTGGGGCTCGGTTTCAGCACCGAAATCAACCGGCGCCTAAGCGCGGAGCAGCCGCTGCCGGCGATTCACGACGCGCGTCGCTTGTTGCTGCTGTATGGCGCGGTGTATGTGGCGATCGCAGTGGTCGTGGGCGGCGTGTATCACGCGGGTGTGTTCGACGGTTTCAGCCGGATCGCGCCCGGCATTCTATGGGGCGTGATGCTGGTGGCTTTTTCCGAGCATGCCGGCCTGGAGACGACCTCGTATGTGTTTTCGCTGCATCGCGCGCGTGCTGGCGCGGTGCTGCTGTTTATCCGCACCGGCGGTTGGGCGGCGGTCGCAATTGCGGTGCTGCTCGCCGGGCTGAGCCGTTCGGTCGAGACGATCTTTGCGTTGTGGTGCGGCACGAATGTGTTCGCGTCGCTCGCCGCTTTGTGGTGTATCGCGCGGCGTGAGCGGGAATTGAAGTTGAACCGCGACGCGTCGAACCGCGATGCGGTGGCTCAGCATAGCAACGGCGGCTTCCGCTCGGTGTGGCTCGACGGCTTGCCGTTCTTCGTCGCCGCAACCTTGCTTTCAGGACTTCAGTACGGCGAACGATTTCTGGCGAGCCAGGTTTTCTCCAGCTACACGCTCGGCCGCTATGTGTTCGCGTGGTCGATCTCGAGTTCGATCCAGACCATCGCGTACGCGACGATCGTCGTGACCGCGGGGCCTCGCCTCGTTCGTGCGCTGAGCGGCGGCGCTCACGCAGCGCGCCCGTTCCGTGCGACGTTGCGGCGCGCGCTGCTCGCCAGTATCGGCATCACGCTGCTGGCGGCGGCCGCGATCGTGCTCGTGCATCAGCCGCTTTTCCACATCGCGCGCGAGCCGGCCGGCCGGCAGGAATTCGGCATGCTGCTGATCCTGCTGATTTCGTTCGTGCTCCGATCTATTGCGGACGTGTACTGGGCCGCTGCAATTGCGTTGCGGGCCGGCAAACGCGTAGCGGTCGCGATGTGCTGCGTCGCGCTTGCTTGTGTGCCGGTCGAATGGACGCTAATCAAACAACTGGACGAAATCGGCGCGGCACTCGCGCATCTAAGCGCGAGCGTCGGGATCGTCGCGATCCTTGCGTGGATCGTGATGCGCACGCATGCGCCGAATCCGGCCGCGATTGCTGTTGCGGACAAGGAGGCGGCCCATGCTGCGTAAAGTGCTGAACGCCGGCCCGCGTTTGAGCACGGGCACGGTGCGGCTGGTCGCGAGTCTGACGATCTTCGTCTACGTGACGCTGTACTGGAAAGCGAGCGCGTTCCTGCCGGAATTCGTGTTTCGCGACTCCGACAAGATCCAGTCGCAGGTCGGCGGATCGAGCACCTATCAGGACACCTCGTTCGACGCGGTCGCGAAGTTCTATGCGGCGCTCGGCGATAGCGGCAGCAAGCTGTTCGTGCTGGCCGTCGGGGTCGTGTTTATCTGGCTGATGATCGGCTTGTCGAAACGCGTCGGCAGTCTGCTCGTGAATGTCGTGCTGGTCGCGCCGTGCCTGTTCTTCAATCTGTTCGTCGCGAGTAAAGACACACTGGTCGTGCTGATGTCGGTCGTGCTGGTGCTGATCGCGCGCAAACGCAGCGCGTGGTATGTCGCGGTCGCGGCGCTCGCCTGCTATGCCGGCTATGCCGCAACGGTCCGCATCTACTTCGCACTGATTCTGGCGATCGCGGTGGGCGCGTGGGTTTATCGCACCGGGTCGTTGCGGCGTAAAACCGTGCTGCTGATGGCGGTGCTGCTGGTTCTTTATGTGCTGCCGGAGCACGCGTATTTCGCGCTGATGCATCCGCGCGATATGGCGGTCGACTATCTGGTGGCGGGCTCGCCGTACGGCGCGCGCACCAGCTTCTACAACCTGGTCGAACCGGCATCGTTCACGGCGTTCTGCATCGACTACGCGTACGCGATTCTGAAGCTCAACGTGCCGGTGCTGTTTTATCCGGGGCCGAAGGAGTTCGTGATGCTCGCGTTCGTGTGGATCGTGCTCGGCTCGGCGTTCGGCCGGCTGCCCGCGCAGCCGGCGCTCGCGCGCGGCGGCACGAATGCGGTCGATCTGCTCGCCTGCCTCGTGATTGGGCACATCGCGGTGTCGATGCTGTTCGAGCCGGATCTGGGCAGTTATATCCGGCATCTGTCGAGTGTCGCGCTGTTTTGCGGGTGGCGGCTCAGCTATCTGGCCGGGCGCTCGGGCAGCCCGTCGCGGGTCCCACTCACGCGACGCGTGCCGCTGCAACTTCCGGCCGACCCGAAGCAATAGGGCCACTATGTACTCGCTAACGAATCGACTTAAACGATGCGCGCTCGCGCTATCTCTGCTCTGCGCGTTCGGCGCCGCCCACGCGCAGGAATTCCGGCAATGGCCGGCCAATAGCGATGGTTCGATCAGAACCGGCACGCAGGTCAAGATCGAGCGCTTCGATACCGACACCGCGACCCGCATCAAGGCAGCGGGGTTCAGCTTCGTGCGCTTCGGCGTCTGGGTCGACGCGCTGCGCTCCGGCGACTATCGCAAGCAGGTGGCGCGCGCATTCGCGAGCGCGCGCGCAGCGGATCTGCCGGTGCTGTTAACCGTGCGTTCGACCCGCGCGTTGATACCGGCCGGCCTCGATCAGGCCACCGGCGAAACACATCTGCGCGAGGCCGCCGCGCAACTGGTGCGGGTCGTGAACGACTTGTCGCGCAATTACGGCGCGCAAATGCTCGCGCTCGAATTGTGGAATGAACCGGATTTGCCGGCCTATTGGCCGACGGCACAGGTCGACACGACGTTTCCGCTGTATATGAACGCGGTGTGCGCGGGACTCGCGGCGAATCCTATAACGGTGCCGGTGATCGGCTTCGGCTTCTCGACCGCGCCGGTCGCGGGCACCGCGGCGGAAAAGCTGTTGCGCAGCGTGACGGCCGGTTCCGCGCATTGTCTCGCGGCGGTGTCGTACCACGCGTATGGGATGAGCGTGCCGCAAATCCAACAGGCGGCCAGCGAGATTCGCGCGCGCTATGGGGTGCCCGCGCTGATCACCGAGTGGGGTGTATCGTCCGGCGGCAGCGGTGGTGTCGCCGCACAATCGCAGCGCATCGGCGCGCTGCTGGCGAAGCGCAATACGCTGGCGACGCCGCTCATTTCGATCTACGAATGGCAGGACACGGCGACCGCGAAGAACGCCCGCGAGCGCAACTTCGGCCTGGTGGATGCGGTGGGCGCACCGAAGGCGGCGCTGGGCGCGGCGACCGCGGCGCTGGGCCGCCACGCGCCGGGCGGCTAACGCGGCGGCGGCCGCGAACGGCCAATGCGAGCCGTCAGCTTGCAAACCAGCGCGACGCACAGCATCAGCACAACGAGGATTTCGCCGGCGACGAAAGCGAGTGCCGTGACGACGGGTTGGACGATCCGCTTCATCAGGAATCCGATCGATCAGGCACGCCGGACCAGCAGGAAGCTCACGCCGATCGCGGCCAGAAAGCCGCCGCAGCAGCGATTGAACCAGCGGCGGATGTCGGCGCGTCCGAGCCATTTGCCCAGATACATACCGGCCCATGAATACAGCGCGATCGCAACCCATTCGAGGACCAGAAAGCTCGCGCCGAGCACCGCGAATTGCGGCACGATCGGCCGCGCGAGGTCGACGAATTGCGGCAGAAACGCGGTGAATACCAGAATCGCTTTCGGATTGCCGGCGGCCACGAAAAACTCCTGCCGCGCGATGCGTGCGAGCGACGCGGGCTGTGCCTGCGAGCTATCGATTGTCGGCGCGTCGCTGCGCCACAACTGGATCGCCAGCCAGATCAGATACGCGGCGCCAGTCAGCTTGATCGCGAGGAACACCCACTCCGACGCATGCAGCACGACCGCGAGGCCGGTGGCGGCGAGCGCGAGCATCAGCGCGAACGCAAGCAGCCGGCCGGTGCCGCCGACGAACGCCTTGACGAAGCCGTGTCGCGCGGCGACGTTGATCGACAGCAGGTTGTTGGGGCCGGGCGCGAGATTGATCGCGAAACAGGCGGGCAAAAAGAATAGCCAGGCGGCAATGGACATGACGGCTCGCACGCTGAACGGGAGATGACGATGCGGCGCGCGCGGGTAACGGGTACAGCGGGATAGAGCGGGTAGGGGTTAGCGGCGCGCGTCGCCGGTAGCGCGATTGTAGCGAAACCGCGCGCGACCCCGGCCCCCCGCCCGGCGCGTGGTCAGTTCACCGCATTGATAAAGCCGGGGTCGCCGATCAACGTATCGACACTCGCCCTGACCGTGTCCTCGATCGCGATCGTGCTGTTGGTGAACTTCGGCGACTTGTGCTTCACGGTGCGGGTGGTGGTGAACATCACCTTGCGGGTCGCCGCGTCGGTGACCACGTAGCGCATTTTCAGCGTCCACAGTGCGGGCGAGCGGGTGTCGTCGACCGAGAAGGTTTCGATGCTGCCGCTGAGCACGCGGCGCTTGTCGTCGACCCGGAAACCGGCGATCCGCAGGTTGTTCGCGACGCTGTTGCGCACGATCTCATTGATCTCGTCCTTCATCACGACGCCGGTCATCGCGGTGTTTTCGATGCGGTTCGGCGAAATCCGGCCCGCGCGGGCGGACTGGTAGACGAACTCGCGCGCGGGCGCGACGCTGAGCGAGCCGGTGCCGTGCGTCTTCGCGGCGGGCGCGCTGCTGTTCAGGCCGAACCATGACCACGAGCAGGCGGACAGCAGCAGCGGCAGTCCCGCGACGCAACCCTTGAGCACGACGGATCTCAACGATGAACGCATGGTAGCCATACGGAACGAAGCGGCGGTCGAGGTCAGAGGAAATGCCCTTTTATGGAGTGATCCGGAGAGCAGCATGGTAGCAGCGAAGCGGATCGTTTCAATTCAAACCAGTCAAAAGGCCCGGGACCACGATCCCGATCCGGTTTCACGCGGCAAGCCGCGCGGCCGACCGGGCGGGCCGGGCCATCATAGCCAGCCGGCTGGCTCGTGGCTACCGGGAGTACTCCCAAACGGCTCGCCGGCCATGCTTGCACGCGCAACTGTAAGGGCGACGGATGAGAACATTGTGAAAATGCGTGACGGGTCGGCGCGTCGGCGGCTCGGCGGATCGGCCTTCGCGGGTTCTTTGCCGGGCGGCAGCAAAGCGCCGACGCAGGCCGGCGAATGATCAGAAAAAACCCGCTTTTCCCTGCGTCAGATCGGTGACGGTGCGTTTCGCGTCGTCGAGCGCGGTGGCGGGCACGCGCATCGTCATCTTCACCAGCATCCCGTACGCGCTGTCCACCAGCGCGTAGCCTTGCGCGTCCATCCAGCGGCGCACTTTCGCTTCGTCGGCATAACTGACTTCCACGCCGAGAGACAGCTGCGCAATCCGCTCGACGCGCGGCGCATCGAGCAGCGCCGACGCGATCGCATCGGTGTACGCGCGCACCAGCCCGCCGGCGCCGAGCTTCACGCCGCCGTAGTAGCGGACCACAGCCGCGAGCACGCCATCCAGATCGTGATGCCGGAGTACTTCGAGAATCGGCCGGCCCGCGGTGCCGGACGGTTCGCCGTCGTCGGACATGCCGGACTGGCCGCCCGCCAGCAGCGCCCAGCACACGTGCGTCGCGGCCGGGTGCTCGGCGCGCAGACGCTGCAGTTCGGCCATCGCGGCGTCGCGATCGGCGACCGGAATCGCATGCGCGATGAAGCGGCTCTTGCGAATTTCGAGTTCCGCGCTCAGCGGCGCGGGCAAAGTATAGGTGGGCAAGGCAAAGACGCGAGTGGATAAGGACGGCGCGCCGCAACGGGGCGCGATGTCCGTCATGGTAGCGGATCGGTCGCGCCGCGGGCACGCGCGGCGGGCGTTCGATGCCTCGTCTACAATGGCCGTCACGAACGCGCACCGACGTCCACCGACATATCGAGCCAGCGCGTCGCAAGGAGACGACATGCTTGAACTATCCACCCTGGGCACTTTCGTGGCCGTCGTGCTCGGCCTGTTTCTGATTCCGGGTCCGGCCGTTCTGCTGGTGTTGACGCGTACGATGCAAGGCGGCCGCAAGACCGGCATTCTGACCGGCCTCGGGATCGCAGCCGGCGATTTCATCCACACGCTGGGCGCCGCGGTCGGTCTTTCCGCACTGCTGATGACTTCCGCGCTGGCTTTCAACGTTGTGAAATTCGTCGGCGCCGCGTATCTGGTCTATCTGGGCATTCGCGCATTGCGCGCGAAACAGGCGAGCGCGGATCTGCCGGCGGTCGCGCCGCTGTCGGGTTCGAAGGCTTTCCTGCAGGCGATTCCCGCCGAAGTGCTGAACCCGAAAACCGCGCTGTTTTTCCTCGCGTTTTTGCCGCAATTCGTGCGGCCCGAGCATGGCTCGACGTTTCTGCAATTCGCGACGCTCGGGCTGATTTTCGTCGCCATGAGCGCGCTTTACACGACCTTGCTGGTGCTGACGATGCGCCCGGTCGGCAGACTCGTGAAGCGCTTAACGTGGTTGACGCGCTGGCAGAACAAGCTGATCGGCGTGCTGTTTATCTCGCTCGGCTTGCGCGTGGCGGTGCAGACGCGCTGAGCCGGTTAAGACATCGGAGACGGGAAACACGAAACGCGCTTGGCGCGGATAAGGAGTGCTGTATATGCGTACAGCACTCTTTATTTTATGGAAGGGGGCGAGAAGAAGAGGGGTGACGCAGATGACGCGCTTGAATTCAGGCCAGCGCGAGCATGACCAGCGACGAAACGACAACGACAAAAAGACAGCTCGCGGTTAGCAGGTCGTAAGGAAAATTCATGATATGGCTCTCGAACCTGTAAGGCAGAAAGAGCAATCATAGGTACAAGCGCCGCAGGCGATTGTTAAGCTTTGCAAGACCTCGCGGCGGCGGCCCGCGCGAATCGCGTGCTGCGCACCGCCGCCGACTTCTGGAGACCGCGATGCCCGACGACCCACTCTCAACGACGCGCACGATCGAATTCTGGTTCGATTTCGGCAGCAACTACAGCTATCTGAGCACGATGCGTATCGAAGCGCTGGCGGATGCGCGCAATGTGCGGATCGTCTGGCGGCCGTTTCTGCTGGGGCCGGTATTTCGCCAGCTCGGCTTCGACAACTCGCCGTTCGTTCTGCAAAAGGAAAAAGGCGCGTACGTGTGGAAAGACATGGAGCGCCAATGCCGCAAATATGGCCTTGCGCTGACGCGTCCGAGCACGTTTCCGCGTGCCGCGTTGCTGGCGATGCGCGTCGCGCTGGCCGGTGCGGACGAGCCGTGGATCGGCGCCTACTGCCGCAAGATCATGCAATTGAATTTCGCCGAGGATCGCGATATCGGTTCGCCCGAGGTCGTCAGCGAAGCGCTCGACTCGCTCGGCTTACCCACACAGCGCATTATCGACGCCGCGCTAGCCGACGCGAACAAGCTGCGCCTGCGCGAGCAGACCGAATCGGCCGTGAATAAAGGCATATTCGGCGCGCCGACGTTTTTCGTCGGCGGCGAAATGTTCTGGGGTAACGACAGGCTGGAGGATGCTTTGGACTACTGCGAGACGCTGCCGGCGCGCGCCTGAAA
Source organism: Burkholderia sp. SRS-W-2-2016 (assembly GCF_001931485.1). GTDB lineage: Bacteria > Pseudomonadota > Gammaproteobacteria > Burkholderiales > Burkholderiaceae > Paraburkholderia. The sequence continues at coordinate 62,698 of NZ_MSDV01000055.1, forward strand.
TTGCCGCGCGTGGCGAGCGCCGCGCTCAGTCGGCCTGCTGGCAGAAGCGGCGGCCGGGCACGTGAGAGGCCATCGCCTGAGCGATTTCGAGGGGAGTACTTTCGGCGGGAACGACACGGCGGCTCGATTCGGGCGCGTGCTTCATCGTCCATTCGACGAGCCGGTATGAACGGCCCCAGGGCGGTTGCAGCGGATCGGAGACCTTGCAGGAGTGAATCTGGCGAACCCATTCATGGCCGGGCATCGCACGCAGGTGTTCGACAACCATATCTTCAACCATGATTTACCTCCGTCTTTTTTGGGCACGAACAGCTTCCGGCGCATTTTTTGGCATCCCCAAGAAAAAGCGCCGCCGATGTTCTGGCGGCTCAACAGGGGATGAGCGACATAGTTGCAGGGAACAATTAAGCCAAACTTAAGAGCCGTCATGATTGCCCAAACCAATGTCAATGCGTGTAAGCGAGTGCAAGCGAATGCAAGCGGACGTGTTATGGACGCTTATCTTTTTTCACACTCCCGCCGCGTCCGGCAACACGCCCAATAATTGCAACGAGCCGCCCATCACGCCGCTGAATACCGGCCCCGCGACCGTGCCGCCATAAAACGCCTTGCCGGCCGGGTCGTCGATCATCACGGCGACGATCAGGCGCGGATCGCTCATCGGCGCCATGCCGACGAATAGCGCGCGGTAGCGGTTCTTCGCGTAGGTCGCGCCGATCTGCTTGCGCGCGGTGCCGGTCTTGCCGCCGACCCGGTAGCCTTCCACCGTCGCCGCGCGCCCGGTGCCGCCGGCGCCAGTGGCCATCTCCAGCATGTTGCGGATCGCGCGCGCGGTGGCCGGCGTCGTGACCTGCTCGCTGTGCGCGCTGAACGCGTCTTCGGAACTGGCATCGGCAGCGGCGTCGAGCGGCTCGCGCAGCAGGCTCACACGCTGCATCGTGCCGTCGCCCGCATACGCGGTGTAGACCTGGGCGATCTGCAGCAGCGACACCGACAGCCCGTAGCCGTACGCCATCGTCGCCTGTTCGATCGGGCGCCAGCGTTTGAACGGCCGCACCTTGCCGGCGGCCACGCCGGGGAAGGTCAGCTCGGGTTTGATGCCGAGTCCGTACTGCTGGTACTTGGTCCAGATGGTCTCGGCCGGCAGGTTCAGCGCGAGCTTCGCGAGCGCGATGTTGCTCGACTTCTGCACTGCCTCGGCGACCGTCATCGTGCCGTGATTCGACGTGTCGTGAATCACCGCCGGGCCGATCTTGTACCAGCCGGGCCCGGTGTCGATGACGCTTTGCGGCCGCACCTTGCCTTCGTCCATCGACAACGCGACGACCAGCGGCTTGATCGTCGAACCGGGCTCGAACGTGTCGATCACCGCGCGATTGCGCAACTGCCGGCCGGTCAGACCCGCGCGGTCGTTCGGATCGAAGCTCGGGTAATTGGCGAGCGCGAGAATCTCGCCGTTGCGCGCATCGAGCACGACCACGCTGCCGGCTTCCGCGCGATGCTGCGCGATCGCGGCCTTCAACTGCGCATACGCGAGCTGCTGGATGCGCCGGTCGATCGTCAGCTGGATCGTCGCGCCGTTGCGCGCGGGTATCAGCGGGCGCGTCTCCGACACCACCCGGCCGAGCCGGTCGCGAATCACTTCGCGCTGGCCCGGCGTGCCCTCCAACTGTTCGTTGGCGGCCAGCTCGATCCCTTCCTGGCCGTTGTCCTCGATGTCGGTGAAGCCGACCACGTGCGCGGCCGACTCGCCTTCCGGATAAAAACGCTTGGAGTCGGCGATCTGCGTGATGCCGGTCAGGCCCAGGCGCGTTAGCTGCGCGGCGGTATCGGCGTCGACCTGGCGCTTGAGCAGCACGAAGCTGCGCTCGCCGCTCAGGCGCCGGCGCAGTTCCGCGGCCGGCAGATCGAGCAGCTTCGCGAGCGGTGCGATCGCGCTGTCTTCGACCAGCTTCGGCGTCGCCCAGATTTCGTAGGTGGCGAGACTGACCGCGAGCATCGAGCCATGACGGTCGACGATCCGCCCGCGCATCGCGTCGAGTTCGAGCACCCGCTGATAGCGCTTTTGCCCCTGATCGACATAGAAGTCCTGATTGATGATCTGCACCCAGAACGCGCGGGCCGCGAGCGCCGCGAACGCGGCGAACACGATCAGGACGACGAACTTCGAGCGCCATGCGGGCAGGCGCGCGCTGAGCAGCGGATTCTTCGCGGCGGCATACGGATCGTGCGATGGCGGTTTTTTCTGACGGATCATAAGCGCGGCTGGCGGACGGGTGGACCTCTCGATTGAACGAAGCCGCCGCGCCGGCGAGGGCGGGGCGGCATTGGCGCATGGCCGTTGCGGATTGCGCGTCGGTGGACTACAGCGAGCCGGCAGGCAATCGGACAACGGCCATTGGCTGGCTGATTGTAAATAAAACGTAATTCAAATGCGAGGATTGTGAAAGCTGCTTGACGTGGCACGCGGATACGCGGCCACGCTGCGCGAGCGCCGAAGACGAGCGCTAAAAACGAGCGCCAAAGAAAAAGCCGCGCGGATCTGCAAAATCCGCGCGGCTGACTCGTCCGATTGATGCGTCGACTCCGACGCGGCGTGTTGAAGGGGCGCTCCCCGCCTGTGGAGCGCCTTCTTTTTTGCGCGCTGAACGCAGGGGTAATACAGAGGCCGAGGCGGGGCCGCTAACGCGGGGCGCCCTGTTGGCGGCTTACGCCGGCAACGCAAAACTCCCGATCGCGTCGCGCAGCACGCCGACCTGATCCTTCAGCGAATGCGCGGCGGCCGCGGCCTGTTCGACGAGCGCCGCATTCTGCTGCGTGACCTGATCCATCTCGCCGACCGCGCGATTGACCTGCTCGATCCCCGCGCTCTGTTCGCGCGACGCATGGCTGATTTCTTCGAGAATCTCGTTCACGCGTTTCACCGACTGCACGATCTCGCCCATCGTCGCGCCCGCGTTGGCGACCAGCGACGCGCCCGTCTCGACGGTATCGGTCGAGGTTTCGATCAGCGCCTTGATCTCCTTGGCCGCGGTCGCCGAGCGCTGCGCGAGGCTGCGCACCTCGGCGGCGACCACCGCGAAGCCGCGGCCCTGTTCGCCGGCGCGGGCTGCTTCGACCGCCGCGTTGAGCGCGAGGATGTTCGTCTGAAACGCGATGCCGTCGATCACCCCGATGATGTCGCCGATCTGCCGCGAGCTCGCGGTGATCTCGCCCATCGTGCGCACCACGTCGTCGACGACCCGGCTGCCGCGCGTCGCGACGTTGGCCGCGTCGCTCGCGAGCTGCGCGGCCTGCAGCGCGCTGTCGGCGTTCTGCTTCACGTTGACGGTCATCTGGTCCATGCTCGACGCGGTCTGCACGAGCGCCGCCGCCTGCTCCTCGGTGCGTTGCGACAGGTCGGTGTTGCCGGCGGCGATTTCGCTCGCGCCGACGTTGATGTTCTCGGTGCCCTGACGGACCCGCGAAACCGTCTCGACGAGCCCCGCCTGCATCGTGCGCAGCGCATGCAGCAGACTGCTCTGGTCGCGTGAATCGATGTGCACCGGCGTGGCCAGATTGCCTTGCGCCATCAGCCGCGCGTGTTCGACCGCCGCTTCGAGTTCGCCGCCGAGCGAGCGGCGGATGCTGCGCAGCACCAGCAGCATCACGAAGGTGGCGAGGCCGCCGAGCACGGCCGTGATCGCGAGCCAGCGCAGCAGCGTGCGATAGAACGCGCTCTGCACGTCGTCCATATACATGCCGGTCACGAGATACCAGTCCCACGGCGCGAAGCGCATCGAGTAGCTGGTTTTCGGCACCGGCTGCTCGCTGCCCGGCTTGGCCCACAAATAATCGACGAAGCCGCCGCCCTCGCGATTGCCCGCGCGCACGATGTCGACGAACAGATGGTTGCCGGCCGGGTCGGTGAACTGCGCGAGGTTCTTGCCGACCATCTCGGTCTTGAACGGATGCATCAGCATGACCGGCTGCGAATCGTTGATCGAGATGTAGCCGTCGCTGCCGTAGCGCATCGCGGCGAGTGTGGCGAGCGCCTGTTTTTTCGCGTCGTCTTCCGACAGCGCATGCTGCTGCGCGAGCGCGTAATAGCGGCCGACCACGTGATTGGCCTGGTCGATCAGCGAGCGCAATTGATCGCGCCGGTCGGCAATCATCGCGGTGCGATGCTGCCACGCGCCGAAGCCGCCGATCAGGATCAGACCGACCCACATCACGGCGATCATCGAGGCGAGTTTTCGGTTCAGAGTCATAGCGAGGGGGAAGGGCTTATAGCCGCTTGGGTCCGTTGGAGTGGCGGTCGGGTTGCCGCTTGCTGTGTTTACGGCGCACGGTGCGCTTCATGCAGGCAGGGGAAACCCGCTGTTTTTGCGCGGCTATTCGTCTGATTAATCAGCGGTTTATAGAGACTCCGCGCGGTAAAAACGCCGTCAATCCGGGCGGGATTTTTGACGAATTCATATAGGCGGTAATTGATCGATTAAGCGGCCAATTCGACGCGAAGCCGATAAAAAAAATAGCGTTTATATAAACGCGCAAAATCCCGCCGCAATTGCCGCCCCGCGCGCCGCGATGTGGCAGGGGAAGCGCAAAACGACACATTTTTCCACTTAACCGCAACCCGAAAAACTCATCGCCCGTTTCAACCGCCTGTCATAAAAAATTCCGCTATAGTCGCCCTTTTCCAGTCGCAGCCGGGCACAGAACAACGTCAATAAGCCCGCCACCAGGAGTAGCGAAAAAAATGAATGCACGCGAACCCGCCTTTGTTTCCACGTCCCGCAGCGCACGTCTGCGCCAGATGCTCGTCAGCAACGAACTCGAATTCATGATGGAGGCCCATAACGGCCTGTCCGCGCGGATCGTGCGCGAAGCCGGCTTCAAGGCGATCTGGGGCTCGGGCCTCGCGATCTCCGCGCAGTTCGGCGTGCGCGACAACAACGAGGCGAGCTGGACCCAGGTGGTCGACACGCTCGAATTCATGGCCGACGCGAGCGATCTGCCGATCCTGCTCGACGGCGACACCGGCTACGGCAACTTCAACAACGTGCGCCGGCTGGTGCGCAAGCTCGAACAGCGCGGCATCGCCGGCGTGTGTATCGAAGACAAACAGTTTCCGAAGACCAACAGCTTCATCAATGGCGAAGCGCAACCGCTCGCCGATATCGACGAGTTCTGCGGCAAGATCAAGGCCGGCAAGGATTCGCAGACCGACGAGAATTTCTCGATCGTCGCGCGCGTCGAGGCGCTGATCGCCGGCTGGGGCATGGACGAAGCGCTGCGCCGCGCGGAGGCGTATCGCCAGGCCGGCGCCGACGCGATCCTGATTCACAGCAAGCTGTCGCGCCCCGACGAGATTCTCGAATTCGCGCGCGAATGGGCGGGTCGCGGCCCGCTCGTGATCGTGCCGACCAAGTACTACAGCACGCCGACCGAAGTGTTCCGCGAAGCGGGCATCAGCACCGTGATCTGGGCGAACCATCTGATCCGCGCGGCGACCTCGGCGATGCAGGCGGTCGCGAAGGAAATCCACACGAGCGAAACGCTGGTCAACGTCGAAGACAGCATCGCCGCGGTCAACGAAATTTTCCGCCTGCAGGATGCCGACGAATACTCGGAAGCCGAAGACCGCTATCTGTCCGGCGGCCGCGTCGCGGGCTCCGCGGTGGTGCTCGCCGCGAGCCGCGGCAAGGGCCTCGAAGCGGTCACCGAAGACCGTCCGAAGGTGATGCTGCCGATCGCCGGCAAGCCGCTGCTGCGCTGGCTCGTCGATGCGTTCAAGAAGCAGAACGTCAACGACATCACCGTGGTCGGCGGCTATCGCGCCGATGCGATCGACACCGCCGGCATCCGCCTCGTCGTCAACGAACAGCATGCGCAGACCGGCGAACTCGCGTCGCTCGCGTGCGCGCTGGACAAGCTGAACGGCGACACCGTGATCTCGTACGGCGATCTGCTGTTCCGCAGCTACATCCTGCGCGATCTGGTCGAGAGCGAAGCGGACTTCAGCGTGGTCGTCGATTCGTCGCTGACCGATACGGAAAACGCCAGCGTGCGCGATTTCGCGTGGTGCTCGGCGGCCGACGACCGCGGTCTGTTCGGCACCAAGGTCGTGCTGCGCCATGTCGCGAGCGGCCAGGAACAGTCGGGCGCGGCAGTCGGCGGCCAGGCGCCGCACGGCCGCTGGATGGGTCTGCTGAACGTGCGCGGCGCGGGCCGTGAGCGTTTGCAGGCGGTGATGAGCGAGCTGCAAAAGCGCGCCGATTTCGCGTCGCTCGACATGCCGGCGCTCTTGAACGCGCTGGTCGAAGCGGGCGAGTCGATCGAAGTGCAATACGTGCACGGCCACTGGCGCGGCGTCAACGATCTCGACGACTTCCGCCGCGCGGGCGACTTCGCGCATGCGCAGGCACCGTTCGCGAGCGCGGTCGGCGAGGCTCGCGATGCCGCCCACGGAGGCGCGCAATGATCGAAGCGGCACAGTTCGTCGAGGCGGCGCGCGAGCGCGGTTTCGACTGGTACGCGGGCGTGCCGTGCTCGTATCTGACGCCGTTCATCAACTACGTGCTGCAGGACGAATCGCTGCACTACGTGTCGGCGGCCAACGAGGGCGACGCGGTCGCGCTGATCGCCGGCGTCGCGCTCGGCGCGCGGAACGGCCGGCGCGGCATCACGATGATGCAGAACTCGGGGCTCGGCAACGCGGTGAGCCCGCTCACATCGTTGACGTGGACCTTCCGTCTGCCGCAACTGCTGATCGTCACGTGGCGCGGCCAGCCGGGCGTACCGGACGAACCGCAGCACGCGCTGATGGGCCCGGTCACGCCGGCGATGCTCGACACGATGGAAATTCCGTGGGAGACCTTCCCGACCGAAGCGGACAAGATCGGCCCGGCGCTCGACCGCGCGACCGCGCATATGGATGCCACTGGCCGTCCGTACGCGCTGGTCATGCAGAAGGGCAGCGTCGCGCCGTACGAGCTGAAGGATGCCGCCGCGCCCGCGCGCAAGACCCCGGTCGCGGCGCGCGCGCAGTTCCGCGCGGTTGACGCGAACGAACTGGCGAGCCGTCACGACGCGCTGCAAAAGGTCATTGCGCACACGCCGCTCGACTCGACGGTGGTGCTCGCGTCGACCGGCTTCTGCGGCCGGGAACTCTATGCGATCGACGATCGCGCGAACCAGCTGTACATGGTCGGCTCGATGGGCTGCGTGACGCCGTTCGCGCTCGGTCTCGCGCTCTCGCGTCCCGATCTGCGGGTGGTCGCGCTCGACGGCGACGGCGCCGCGCTGATGCGCATGGGCGTGTTCGCGACGCTCGGCGCGTACGGTCCCGCGAATCTCACGCACGTGCTGCTCGACAACGGCGCGCACGACTCGACCGGCGGCCAGGCGACGGTGTCGTCGCAGGTGTCGTTCGCGGGCGTCGCGGCCGCGTGCGGCTATGCGTCGGCGGTGGAAAGCGACGACCCGGCCGTGCTCGACGAGCTGTTCGAAGCCGCGCCGCTCGCCGGCCCGCGTTTCGTACGCCTGACGATCCGCCGCGGCACGCCGGACGGCCTGCCGCGCCCGACCATCACGCCGCCCGATGTGAAAACGCGCCTGATGCGCCACATCGGCGCGCACTGAAACCACGCTCAAGCTCAAGCAAGGAACGCCGATGCTGCTGCTCAATCCCGGTCCGGTGACGTTGACCGAACGCGTCCGCAACAGCCTGTTGCAGACCGACCTGTGCCATCGCGAAAGCGAGTTTTTCGACCTGCAGGAAGAGGCGCGCACGCGTCTGGTCGAGGTCTACGGGCTCGATCCGCAGGAATGGCAAGCTGTACTGATGACCGGCTCCGGCACCGCGGCGGTCGAAAGCATGACGGCCGCGCTGGTGCCGCAGAACGGCAAGCTGCTGGTGGTCGAAAACGGCGTGTACGGCGAGCGGATCGCGCAGATCGCGACGCAATACGGCATCGCGCATGAAACGCTGAAGCACGGCTGGATGGACGCGCCCGATCTCGCGCAGATCGCTCAACGTCTGGACGCGGACAAATCGTTCACGCACGTCGCGGTGATCCATCACGAGACCACCACCGGGCGCCTGAACGACATCGCCGCGCTCGGCGCAATCTGCCGCGCGCGCGGGCTGCGTCTGCTGGTGGACGGCGTCAGCAGTTTCGGCGCCGAGACGATCGATTTCGCCGACGCGTCGCTCGACGCGGTCGCCGCGACCGCCAACAAGTGCCTGCACGGGGTGCCGGGCGCGTCGTTCGTGATCGTGCGGCGCGCGGCGCTCGCGCAGGCGGCGAGCCGCACGTACTACCTCGATCTGGGCCGGCTCGCGCGCTTGCAGGATCAGCGCAATACGCCGTTCACGCCGTCGGTGCATGCGTATTACGCGCTGGTCGAAGCGCTGCGCGAACTCGCCGACGAAGGCGGCTGGCAGGCGCGTCACGCGCGCTATGCGGCGCTCGCCGAGCAGGTGCGCGCGGGTCTCGCCGCGCGTGGGATGGCCAGCGTGTTGCCGGCCGAGCAGTCGTCGGTGGTGCTGCGCGCGTACCGGCTGCCGGACGGCATCGGCTATCCGCAACTGCACGACGCGCTGAAGGCGCGCGGCTTCGTGATCTACGCGGGGCAGGGCGGTTTGTCGGCGGAGCTGTTCCGCATCTCGACGATGGGCAACATCCACGCGGCCGATGTTGAACGGCTGCTGGATGGCTTCAGCGAATTGATGCGCTGATGCGCTGAAGGGCGCGCGGCGCAAGCCGCGCCGTCGTCATCTTTCAAGCGCTACCCGCCACCCGTCACCTTTACTTTGGCTTACACCGGATCCTTGTCCGGCGGCCCGTCGGGCCGCTGCGGTTCCTCGACGTGATGACCCGGCGACGGCGGCACGAGCGGATCGGCTTCCGGGTCGCGGTTCGGGTCGGCGTTCGGATCGGGAATCGGGGTGGTGTGCATGTCGTAGCTCATTGCGTCACCTGTGCGTTGGAAATGCGCGGGTCCGGGGCGGGCCAGCCCCCCGGTGTGCCGGCGCGTATCGCGCATGCCGGCTGTTTGTCTCAAGCGTAGGCGTTCGCCGCGCTTCCTGCTCGTTACTTTCTCGTGCTTTTCGCGCTCCGGCGGCCGACGCTCAATTGCCAGTAGCGCTCGGTCGCGAACACGTCGTCGTAATTGCCGGGGCCGAACGCGCGCAACTGGCTCGCGTACGCGTTGACCGCCTCGCGTTTGAGTTGCGCGCGGCGCTGCATGTCGATCGTATGGCTCGCGCTCGGCGTGGCCGGCGTCGCGACGATGCCGCGCTGCGCGAGATCGGCGAGGCGAGCCTGCACCGCGCCCGGCGCGCGGCGGTGAATCGCTTCTTCATAGCCGAACCAGTCCAGATGCGTGAGCCGCGGCAGGATTTCGCAGCAGGCTTCGAAGACCCGCGCGTGGTCGTCGTGATGCAGGCCGAGCGGCATCAGCAGCGTATTGGCGGTGGTCCGGTAGATCGTCTCCTCGAGCGCGGCGGCCATCTGGCTGATCGACGGCGAATCCGCGTACTGGCTGTCGCGAAACGGCATGCGCAGCGGAATTGCGTCGAGCACCTCGAGCGCGAGATTGTCTTCGAGCGTGCGTTGGTGGATCGCCTCGTGCGCATCCGCGAAGCCGGAGCGCTCGTCCCAGTCGGTATGCATCGCGTGTTCGGGGGGCGCCGCGAACACCGTGCAGACCGCGGCGTCCGGATGCGCGGCGAGCAACGCGCCGCAGCTGAAGACGGCATCGTCGAAATGCGGCGAGACGATGAAAAGGCGTGGGCTGGTTTCGCTCATGGGCGGGCGGCGGGTGGTGTCGGGATCGTTGGAAGCCTCGTCGCCGCGCGCGAAAACGCGGCGTCACAACAGCTTAGGCGTAAATGCAGAGGATTGCGCGAGTGGCTTGAGGTTGCGCAAGCGCTGTGCCTGCTGACTTTGCCCGGTGACTTGCCCGCTGACTGCCAGGTGAAGTGCTTTGGTGGATGCGCTTGCGCGTCGCGCGTTTGGTTCTGTGCCCGCGTGCCCGAACCACCGCTAGATTCCGCGCAAATCCTCGGGCGTGTCCACGTCGCGCAAAACGCCCGGATCGTCGACCGCGATGCGTGTGAGCGCCGGCGACATCAGCAGTGCTTTCGCGCCGGTATCGCCGTCGAGCGCGAGCAACGCGTCGCGATGCTCGCTGCCGAAGCCGACCGGATGGCCGCGCTGGCCGGCATGGAACGGCGCGACCAGCGACGCGCCCGCGTCGAGCGCGCGGGCCACCGCTTCGATGCTCGGCAGCGCGATGCGCGGCATGTCGGCCAACGCGACGATCCAGCCTTCGGCGTCGGCGCTGGCCGCGATCCCCGCCGCGAGGCTCGCGCCCATCCCGCGTTCGGCGCTGGCCGCGAACACCACGTCGCAGCCGGCGTCGTTCAGCACGCGAGCCAGCGCATCCGAGCCGGGCCGCACGATCGCCAGCACGCTCGACACGACGCCCAGCAGCCGATGCGCGGCCTCGTGCGCCACCGGCGTGCCGTCCGGCAGACGGGCGAGCAGTTTGTTATGGAGTCCGTGAGGATCGAAGCGCGTGCCGTAGCCGGCGGCGAGCAGGATGCCAGTGGCGAGCGAGGCGTAGGCCATCGGCGGATACCGGTAGACAGAATGACAGCGATTGTGCGATGCAACGGGAGGCGAGGCAAGCGCCAAAAGTAGCGCGCGCCTCGCCGCCGTCACACCTGCGTCGTGTGCATCACCTTGTCCAGCGTGATCGGCAGATCGCGCACCCGCACGCCGGTCGCGTTGTACACCGCGTTCGCGATCGCCGCGACCACGCCGGTAATGCCGATCTCGCCGATCCCGCGCACGCCGAGCGAGTTGATATACGGATCGGGTTGGTCGATAAAGGTCACGTCGAGCGTACCGATGTCCGCATTCACCGGCACGTGATACTCGGCGAGGTTCGCATTGGTGAAGCGCCCATAACGCGTGTCGAGCGTGCTTTCCTCCTCCAGCGCCGCGCCGATCCCCCACACGAGGCCGCCGATCATCTGGCTATTGGCGGTCTTGCGGTTCAGCACGCGGCCGACGTCGTAGACCGCGACCACCCGCGGCACGCGAATCGTGCCGAGTTCGGCATCGACGTGCACCTCGACGAAGACCGCGCCGAACGAGTGAAACGAGTACTTCTGCTTTTCGTCGCCGCGCTTCGCGGTCGCGCTCGCCTCGATCGGCTGGCCGCCCGCGCGCGCGATGATCGCCGCGGCCGGGTCGCGTTTGCCGGGCTGCGAGCGGCTGACGACCCAGCCGTTTTCGACCGTCACGTCGTCGAGCGCGAGAGCGTGCACGGGCGATGCCGGATCGGCCAGCGCCAGCGCGATCAGCTGGTTGCGCGCCTGGCTGGCCGCGTCGCGCACCGCCGGCGACACGCTCGCCGCCGACTGCGAGCCGCCCGACACCGGCGCGCGCGGCAGCGTCGAATCGCCGAGTGCGAAGTGGATGTTCTCGGGCGCGAAGCCGAGCGCGTCGGCGGCGACCTGGGTCATCACCGTGTAGGTGCCGGTGCCGAGGTCCTGGGTGCCCGACGCGACCATCGCGGTGCCGTCCGGCAGGATCCGCGCGAGCGCCGACGCGTCGCTGCGGTTGGCCGGATAGGTCGCGGTCGCCATCCCCATGCCGATCAGCGTGTTGCCGTCGCGCCGCGAACGCGGCGTCGCCGGGCGGCGCGACCAGCCGAATTTCTCCGCGCCGATCTGGTAACACTCGCGCAGCGACTTGCCGGACCACGGCTTGTGCTCCTGCGGATCGCTGTCCGCGTAGTTCTTCACGCGCAGCGCGAGCGGGTCCATGTGCAGCGCGGCGGCCAGTTCGTCCATCGCCGATTCGAGTGCGAACGAACCGGTGGTTTCGCCCGGCGCGCGCATGAAGGTCGGCGTGCCGACGTTTAGCTGCACGAGCCGGTGCGTGGTGATCTGGTTGGGCACCGCGTACAGCATCCGCGTGACCATGCAGCAGGTCTCGGTCCAGTCCTCGATCATCGACGTGTTCGAGATGCTGTCGTGGCGCATCGCGGTCAGCGTGCCGTCGCGCCGCGCGGCGAGCACGAAATGCTGCTCGGTGCGCGGGCGCGCGCCGACCGGGCCGAACATCTGCGGCCGTTCGAGCGCGAGCCGCACCGGCCGGCCGGTTTGCCGCGCGGCCATCGCGCACAGCGACACATGCGACCAGGACGAGCCCTTGCAGCCGAAGCCGCCGCCGATCAGCGGCGAAATCACCCGCACGTCGCTGGTTGGGATACCGAAGGTTTTCGCGACCGCCTGCGCGGCGCCGCTCACGCCTTGCGTCGAGTCGTACAGCGTCAGTTGCGGGCCGTCCCAGTGCGCCATCGTCGCGTGCGGCTCCATCGGGTTGTGATGCTCGATCGGCGTCGTGTAGGTCGCGTCGATATGTACGTCACCGGCGCGCATGCCGTCCTCGAAGCTGCCGCGCCGGGTGTCCGTCTGACGGCCCTGCGGATTGTCCGGCGCGTGCATTTGCGGTTTGGCCGCGTCGAAATCGAGCGCCGCGGAGCCCGGCTGATAGCCGATCCGCAACTGGCGCGCGGCATCGGTCGCGCGTTCGAGCGTATCGGCGACCACCACCGCGACCGGCTCGTTGCTGTAATGCACTTCGTTATCCTGCAGAAGCGTCAGATGCCGGCCGGCGGGCGGCGCGAGCGCCGGCTTGCCGCCGTTCGGCAGGCGCGGCGCGTTCTGGTAGGTCATTACCAGCAGCACGCCGGGCAATGCTTCGGCGCGACTCGCGTCGATCGATGCGATCTTGCCGCTCGCGATCGTGCTGGTCACCAGCACCGCGTGCGCGAGCCGCGCTTCGGGAAATTCGGCCGCGTAGCGCGCGTCGCCGGTCACCTTCATCAAACCGTCGACGCGGTCGAGCGGCTGTCCGAGCAGATTCATGCGATACCTCCCGGTTGTCCGGCGGCCAGCTTGACCGCCCGCACGATCGCGCGTTGCGCGAGCTGCACCTTGAAGCCGTTCTCGCGGCGCGGCTGCGCGCCGCTCAGCGCGGCGGCCGCGGCATTCTTCAGCGTCGCGTCGGTGACCGGCTGGCCGGCCAGCATCTGCTCGGCCGCGTTCGCGCGCCACGGTTTGTGCGCGACGCCGCCGAGCGCGATCCGCGCGCTCTGCACGCGCTCGCCGTCCATCTGCAACGCCGCCGCCACGGAGACGAGCGCGAACGCGTAACTGGCGCGGTCGCGCACCTTCAGATAATGCGAATGCGCGCTGAACAGCGGCGGCGGCAGATCGACCGCGGTGATCAGTTCGCCGGGTTGCAGCGTGGTATCGACGTCGGGCCGCTCGCCGGGCAGCCGGTGAAACTCGCCGAACGCGATCGTGCGCTCGCCGCCGGGACCGCTGACGCGCACCAGCGCATCGAGCGCGGCCAGCGCGACGCTCATGTCGGACGGGTTGACCGCGATGCATTGCGGGCTCGCGCCGAGAATCGCGTGCATCCGGTTGTGGCCGTCGAGCGCCGCGCAGCCGCTGCCGGGCGCGCGCTTGTTGCAGTGGCTGAACGCGGTGTCGTAGAAGTAGCCGCAGCGCGTGCGTTGCAGCAGGTTGCCGCCGACCGTCGCCATGTTGCGCAACTGTGCCGACGCGCCCGCGAGCAGCGCCTGCGACAGCAGCGGGTACTGCTCGCGCACCCGCGCGTGATTGGCCGCGTCGCTGTTGCGCACCAGCGCGCCGATGCGCAGGCCGCCGTCGGGCAGCGCGCTGACCGAGTCGAGCCCGTCGATGTGGGTAATGTCGATCAGACGCAGCGGCCGCGCGACGCCGCCCTTCATCAGATCGAGCAGATTGGTGCCGCCGCCGATAAACACCGCGCCCGGCTGCTGCGCGGCGCGTACCGCGCCGGCGACATCGGCCGCGCGTTCGTAGGAGATCGCATCCATGACGTATCTCCGTTACGCGTTGCCGTGCGCGGCGCGCACCGCGGCGACGATGTTCGCGTACGCGCCGCAGCGGCAGATATTGCCGCTCATGCGCTCGCGTATTTCGTCGTCCGAAAGTTGCGGCGGGCGCGCGCGTACGTCGTTAGTGACGGTGCTCGCTGCACCCTGGCGGAATTCGTCGAGCAGCGCAGTCGCCGAACACAACTGCCCGGGCGTACAGTAGCCGCACTGGAACGCATCGTGTTCGATGAACGCGCGCTGCACCGGACTCAATGCGCCGGTGCTCGACGCGAGGCCTTCGACGGTCGTGATCCGCACGCCTTCGTGCATCACCGCGAGCGTCAGACACGAGTTGATGCGGCGGCCGTCGACCAGCACCGTGCACGCGCCGCATTGGCCGCGATCGCAGCCTTTCTTCGTGCCCATCAGGCCCGCGTATTCGCGCAATGCGTCGAGCAGCGTCACGCGCGGTTCGAGTTGCAGCGTGTAGGTGCGGCCGTTCACGTTTAGCGAAACCGGGCGCGGGGGCACGGGGGGATTCGGTTGTGCCGGTGCTGCGGCCGGGGTCTGCGTCTGGGCTCGCAGATGCGGCGCCGCGCCGATCGTCGCGGCCGCCGCGGCCGATTGCAGGAAGCGGCGACGCGACGGGTGAGAAGGTGAGGAGGACTGTGTAGTTGACTCGGAACGGGCGGTCTCGTCCGCATCCGGCGCTTCGGAAGGCGTGGTCATGACGGTCTGTCGACTCCATTGAAAGGTCAATGCAGGCTGACGACCCGCGTTGTGCTTCAACGCATCGCGTCGAATAGCGGGTGCAGCAAGTTCGGTGCCGTTGCAGCTGTTAACCAGCTGTTAACCGTATGAAAAACTCGCGGCAAGAGCAAAGCCGTTCTGCGCAATTAACGGGGGCTAATATGCGCAATGAAGATGAGTGTGGCGATGAGCGTGCCGGGTATGCGCAGTGCTGGCAGTCGCTAACTGGAGCCCCCCGGTTTGGATCCCCAATGCGTCGCCCGTTCACAGGAGAGCCAATGCAATTCGACTACAGGCACTTCCACATCGATTGCCGCGCGCGTCACGCGGAAGACGGCTGCTATTACGCGCGCGCCAGAATCACCCGCGCCGCGCGGCGCAACGAAGCGCTGCTGACGCACGACTCGGGCGACATCGACGGCTTTGCGAGCGAGGCGGATGCGCTGTGCTGCGCGCGGTCGTGGGCGATCGAATGGTGCGATGTCGCGGCCGACCAGGCTGAAACCGCGCGGTAAGGACGCGATAAGCACGCGGTAAGGAGACACAATCGTGGCGAAGCTGCGGATTGCGACGTTCAACATCAACGGCATCCGTTCGCGTTTGCCGGCGCTGCTGCAATGGCTCGAGCGCGAAGCGCCGGACGTGGTGTGTCTGCAGGAGTTGAAGGCGGTGGACAGCGCGTTTCCGGTCGAGCAGTTGCGCGATGCCGGTTACGGCGCGGTGTGGCACGGCCAGAGCGCATGGAACGGCGTGGCGATTCTGGCGAAGGGCGGCGAGCCGCTGGAGCGGCGGCGCGGTTTGCCCGGCTTCGAGGCGGACACGCACAGCCGTTATCTGGAGGCGGCGGTCGGCGGTGTGCTGATCGCGTGTCTGTATCTGCCGAACGGTAATCCGCAGCCGGGGCCGAAGTTCGATTACAAGCTCGCGTGGTTCGATCATCTGCTCACGCATACCGCGCATCTTTACAAAAGCGGTCACCCGATCGTGATCGCCGGCGACTTCAACGTCGTGCCGACCGACGAGGATATCTACAACCCGCGCTCATGGCTGAAGGATGCGCTGCTGCAACCGGAGAGCCGCGAACGTTACGGCAAGCTGCTCGCGCAGGGCTGGACCGATGCGCTGCGCACGCATTTCGGCGACGAGCGTGTGTACACGTTCTGGGATTATTTCCGCCGGCATTGGGACACCAATTCAGGGCTGCGTATCGATCATCTGCTGCTCAGCGCCGATCTCGCGCCGCGTCTGCGCGATGCGGGCGTGGACCGCTGGGTGCGCGGGGAGCCGCATGCAAGCGATCACGCGCCGACATGGATCGAACTGGAGATAGACGCGGGGCGCAGGAAGAGAGGTAGCTGACGAAGCAGCGGGAGGCGAGGTGGCCCGGCTGGCGCGGACAGCGCGAGGCGAGCCGGTGGGGTTCTGCTGTCGCGCATCGCGCTATTTCGTCCCGGCCTCACGTTCCGCTGCTTCGTTCAGCGTCCGCTTTTAGAAAAGCGCCGGAAAATCCCAGCGCTTTTACCAACCTCAGTAGTCCCGACCGCCGCGCGACCACAGCGCACCCACCACGAATCCGGCGAGTGCCACGACGGCTAGCGTCGTGAGCGGGTTCTCGGCGGTGGCGTCGCGCATCAGGCTGGTGGTGTTCGCGCATAGCTGCTGCGCCTTGCCGCTCAATTCACGAGCCTTGCCCGCCACCTGCTCGCTGGTATCGCCGAGGACATCGCCGACCGCGCTTTGCACCTTGCCCGCGACCTGCTTTACCGCACCTTCCGCTGAATTCGTGTCCATATGCATCGCTCCTGTGGTCATATTTACTTGCGAGCGCGCCGTAATTGCAACGGCGTCGCCCAAGGCCGTCGCGCAGGCCGCGTGAATACGGCGGCGGTCTGCGTCGGTGACGAACCGGCGCAAGAAGCGCGCCCGGCGCGGCCATGGGCGGCGAGGTTAGTCCGAGGTCGGTAAGACCCGAACGCGATGAATACAGCGAGTGTCCGTCAGCGCCGGCGGCGGAAATTGATCCCTATAAAAACAGCCATCAGCATCAGAAAGCCGCCGAACAGCAGCGCGGAATTGACGACCACCTGCCTGAGACCGAGCCGGTCGACGTCGATGAACGGATACGGATAGAAGTCCGACAGGCTGCCGCGCCAGAACGTGATGCCGAGATACGCGAGCGGATAGACGAGCCACAGCAGACAGTGCCGCAGCCGCAGATGAAAGCGCGGTACGAACAGCACCCAGTACAGCGCGGCGAGCATCGGCAGCACGCTGTGCAGCGATTCGTTGAGCAGCCGTCGATACAGCGGCGGCGACCACCAGCCGCGCAACAGCAGGTTGTAAGCGATCCCGACGAACACCATGTAGACGACCACCGCGGTGACGACGGTCGGCTGCCGTAGCCAGCGCACCAGCGGCGCGCGGCTTTTCCACGCGGCGACGCAGGTGAAGCACAGCGCGCACGCGAGCACGGTCAGATTGGTCAGGTAGCTGCTCATGCGCGCGACCGCGTCGAGCACGGTGAGTCCGCGCGCAAGCGTGCGATCGATCGTGACATCGGCTTGCGCGAGCAGCGAGAGCCACGCGATTACGGCGATCATGGCCGCCAGCGTCAGCGACGACACGCTCGGCGTATGCAGCGGAAGCTCGGGTTCGCGGTGTTGGATAGGGGGAGGGGACATGCGCCCGATTCTACCCGCGCGCTGGACGCGCTTGCGTGGGGTGGGGCGCGGTGGCCGTCATCCGGGCGTGGGTGCACAGCAGGTGCAACGCGTGGATGACGGCGCGGGGGTTAGGGCAAATGCTACGGGGTACTACGCGAAGCCGTCGCCACCTGCGCGAGTGCGGGTGCAGGTGCGGGTGCGGGTGCAACGGGTTGCACGCCGGCTTGCGCCGCTGGCTGCACCGCTGGCTGCATCGCCGCCCGCATCGCTGGCTGCGCCGCGACTGGTACCGCCGGTTGCATCGCCGCCTGTCCCGCCGGTTGAAGCCGCGCGGCCACAGCCGGCAGCGCCGCGCCGACCGGCGACGTATCGTCGAGCGAAGTACGCCCGCCGTCATGGAAGAACGCCTGCTCCGCGGCCTTGTTCAGCACCAGGATGCTGATGCGCCGGTTGGTCGGTTCATCGACGACCTGGCGGTTCAGCGGCAGCACATCGGCGAGGCCGCGTACCTGCAGTACTTTTTCGCCATGCATGCCGCCCGCCACCAGCGAGCGGCGCGCGGCGTTCGCGCGCTCGGACGACAGCTCCCAGTTCGAATAGCCTTCGGGGCCGGCGGTGTACGGCACCGCATCGGTGTGACCCGCGATCGAAATACGGTTGTCGACATCGTTCAGCGCCGCGCCGATCTGCGTGAGGATCGTCACCGCGTACGGTTGCAGCTTCGAGCTGCCGGACGCGAACATCGGCCGGTTCTGCGAATCGACGATCTCGATACGCAGTCCTTCATTGGTGATCGAAATGCGGATCTGATCCTTGAACGCTTTGAGCGCCGGGCTCTGTTCGATCAGCGCGGTGAGCTTCGCTTTCAGCTGTTGCAGCTTCTCGGCATCCGCCGGCGTAACAGCGGGCGTCGCCGCGCGCGGCGGCGTCGGCTCGTCCTGGCTTTTCGTGCCGACGCCGGGCCGCGTATCGGAGATATCGCGGCCGCCGCCCTGCACGACGCTCGGCCGCGCGGCGGCGGTGCCCTCGTGTCCGCCGAGCAGACTCGACAGCGGCGTATTGAAGTAATCCTCGATGCCCTGCTTGTCGAATTTCGACGTCGAGCCGAGCAGCCACATCAACAGAAAGAACGCCATCATCGCGGTCACGAAGTCCGCGTACGCGATCTTCCATGCGCCGCCGTGGTGGCCGCCGTGGTCGTCGCCCTTCTTCGAGCGGCGCACGATCACCGGCGCCGGCAGCGCTTCGGCCTCCGCCGGGCGCGATCTTCTTTCGCTCATCGCGTCGCTCCCGCTCAGGCCGACTTCGGCATCTTGGTTGCGCGCACCGCGTCGTCGAGTTCCTGGAAACTCGGGCGATCGGCGGTGAACAGCACCTTGCGGCCGAACTCGACCGCGACCGGCGGCGCGTAGCCGGACAGCGACGCGAGCAGCACCGCCTTCACACACTGGAACGGTTTCGCTTCTGCGCGGCCCTTCGCGTTCAGCAGATCGGCGACCGGGCCGATAAAGCCATACGCGAGCAGAATGCCGAGGAAGGTGCCGACCAGCGCGCCCGCGATCATCTCGCCGAGCACCGCGGGCGGCGCGCCGACCGAGCCCATCGTGTGCACGACGCCCATCACCGCGGCGACGATGCCGAACGCCGGCAGGCCGTCGGCCATCTTCTGGATCGCGTTGGCCGGCACCGCCGATTCCGCGTGATGGGTCGCCAGTTCTTCGTCCATCAGATCCTGCACTTCGAGCACATTGACGTTGCCGCCCGACATCATGCGCAGATAGTCGACGATGAAATCGAGCAGGTGATGATCCTTCAGCACGTGCGAGTACTTCTGGAAGATCGCGCTGTCTTCCGGCGCGTTGACGTCGGCTTCGAGCGCCATCATCCCTTCCTTGCGGGCCTTTTGCAGCAGCTCGTAAAGCAGCGCGATCAGTTCGAGGTATTTCTCTTTCGTGTAGCCGCCGCCCTTGAAGCACGAGGGCAGCGCCTTCAGCGTTTTCTTCAGCGTCGAAACCGGATTGCCGACCACGAACGCGCCGATCGCCGCGCCGAAAATACACAGTAGTTCGAACGGTTGTACGAGAGCCGGCAGATGTCCGCCGACGCCGACGAAACTACCGATCACAGAACCGATCACCAACACCCAGCCGATTACGACAAACATACTCTCTCCGTTTTCCCTTGACGCACGCTCGTGCGAAACCCGCCCTTTTTCAAGGGGTTTTCGTGCGTCGTAAAAAATTCTGCATGGATGGGTAAACGGCCGCGATTCGCTTTTGCTGAAGTGCGCGGCGCGATGAAAGCGGAATATTTTCACCGGATGGTGAGTTTGCTGAACAGGGTGTCGGTAACTTTGTCCGCTTTGCGATTTTCACCTGCCGTCATACCGACCCGTTATGATCGCGAGGCGCAACGTGGTTCAACTTCGCGGTTCATCGTCGCGGTTCATCTTCATACGCAGTCTCTGTCATCGCCGGTTCAAACGTCGCCAAGCGGAGTCACAGCATGAAAACCAGCACCATTGCCGAACGGGAAGCGCGAGGCCGGGCCGCGCGCGAGCATTCGAAGCGTTCGAGCCATCGCGCGCCCGGCGACTTGCAGCGCGATCCGCTCGACCTGCTCAAGCAGAGCAGCGCGGGGCGCATCGACCATCTGCTGCCGCTGCGCTACGGGCGGATGGCCGCGTCGCCGCTGGCGTTCCTGCGCGGCAGCGCGATCGTGCACGCGCACGATCTGAGCAAGGTGCGCGACACGGGTCTGAGCATGCCGGTCTGCGGCGACGCGCATCTGATGAATTTCGGCGGCTTCGCGACGCCCGAGCGGCAACTGGTGTTCGACCTGCACGATTTCGACGAAGTGTCGATCGGCCCGTTCGAATGGGATCTGAAGCGCCTGAGCGCGAGCCTCGTGGTCGCCGCCCGTCAGATGCGACTGAGCCGCGGCACCGCCGAAAATCTCGTGACGAGCGCGGTGAATTCGTACCGCGACCGCATTGCGCACTACGCGCAGCGCGGCGCGCTCGAACTCTGGTACGACCGCATCACGTTCGACCATATGGCGGAAATCGCGTTGACGCCCGAGCGGCGGCGCGCGGTACGGCGCGCGCTGGAACGGGCCGCGAGCCGCACCCACGAAAGCCTGCTGGAAAAAGCGGCCGCGTTCGACGGCGGCCGCTGGACCCTCCACGATGCGCCGCCCGCGCTATTTCATCTGCGCAGCGCCGATAAGCTCGCCGATAAGCTGTTCGCGCCGGCGGAAGCCGACACGTTCCGCAGCGGCAACGGCGACAAGCTGATCCAGCAGATGTGGGCCGATTACCGTCAGTCGATGTCGTCCGAGCGGCGCGAACTGCTCGATCACTTCACGCTGCAGGACATCGCGTTCAGCGTCGCCGGGGTCGGCAGCGTCGGTCTGCGTTGCATGGCGGTGCTGCTGGTCGATCACATGGGCAAGCCGCTATTTCTGCAATTGAAGGAGGCGCGGCCGTCGGTGGTCGGGCAGTTCCATCACGCGCCGGCCGTCAGGCACGAGGGCGAGCGGATCGTCTATGGACAGCGGATGTTGCAGGCCGCAAGCGATGTGTTTCTCGGCTGGACCAGCGGGCCGCTCGGCCGCCATTTCTACGTTCGACAGTTGCGCGAGCTGAAGCTGTCGCCGAATCTCGAACTGTTCGACAGCGACGTGCTCGACGGTTATGCGCGGCTGTGCGGCTGGAGTCTGGCGCGCGCGCATGCGAAGGCGAGCGGTCAGGCGATCGAGGTCAGCGCGTACATCGGCCGCGGTGATCAGTTCGCCGAAGCATTGAGCGGTTATGCGGTGAGCTACGCGGATCAGGTCGAGCGCGACTACGACACGTTCATCAAAGCGGTGCGCAGCGGCGAGCTTCAGACCCGCACCGATGACGATATCGCGGCCGATTTCAGCGGTTAGGGTGTTCCAAACCCCGAACGCAAACCCCGAACCTCACATCTCGACGCGCGCCTCCCGCAGCGTCACGAAGCGCAGTTTGCGCTGCCGCGCCGCTTCGATCACGCTCGGTAGCACCGTGAGAATCAGCGGCTTGCCGTCGAGCGTCAACGCGGCGTTGCCGTCGTGCAGCAACAGGATGTCGCGCGCGGCGAGGCCGTCGAGCAGCCGCCGCGCGACCACGTGAGGATTGCGCTCGCGCGTGTCGTAGCCGCGCCGCGTCCAGGTCGCGAGGCGCAAATCGAGTTTGCGCAACACCGGCTCCAGAAAGATATTGCGCAGGCCGGCCGGCGCGCGGAAAAACATCGGCCGCTCGCCGCTGACGGTTTCGAGCGTGCGCTGCGCGGCGGCGATCTCACGCGTGAGCGCGGCCGGAAACGTCACGGAAAACGTATGCACGTGCACCTGCGAATGATTTTCGAGCGCATGCCCACGCGCGACGATTTCGCGTGCGAGCTGCGGATAACGCTCCACTTTCGCGCCGATGCAGAAAAAGCTCGCGCGCACGCCGAACGCGTCGAGCAGATCGAGCACCTGGGGCGTGACGAGCGGGTCGGGACCGTCGTCGATGGTCAGCGCGATCGCGTCGGTGTTGCGCGGGCTTGCGGGCAGACGGGTCCAGTTCGGGCCGAGCAGCGCGGTGCGCGGCAGCAGGCCGGTGATCGTGAAAATCGCGTGGTTCGCGAAGATCGCGGCGAGCCACCACGGCCACGCGGCGGGCGCGCTCAACCAGCCGGCCAGCACGATCACGTGCCAGGCGATCGTGCCGTTGAGCAGCGCGGAGTTGCGGGTTCGCGGCCAGCGGCGCGGCGGCGCCGGCATGGCGCGCGGCGGCGGGTTAGGGCATTCATTCATTGAAACGTGCTTCCGGTGCGCGTCCCCGGCTGGCGGGAAGGCGGTCAATCATGCGCGATGCGTAACCGCGAACGATACCATCGATGCGGGCCGCGGCGCGTTGCGCACCGGAGCGCTCAGGCCGACAGATAGCGGTAGCCGAGCCACACCGTCAGCGCGACGGATGCCGCCCAGATCAACCCGATCACAACGGCGGCCGCGCGGCTCACCGGACGTTGCGCGGCGAGCGCCGCCGCCGCGCGGTGTTCGGCCATGATGTCCGCGGGGATCAGTTTGACGACCGCGAGGATGCCGAGCGGCACCAGGATCGCGTCATCCAGATAGCCGATCACCGGGATGAAGTCCGGTATCAGGTCGATCGGCGACAGCGCGTAAGCGGCAACGCAAATGGCGAGCGCCTTCGCATACCAGGGCACCCGCGGGTCTCGGGCCGCGAGGTACAGCGCATGGGCGTCGCGCTTGATCGAGCGGGCCCAGTTTTTCAGCTGTCCGGCCATGTGCGCCTTCATCCGTAGCTGCCCGGCGGAAAGCGGATTTTACCGCCGCGCGGTTTGCGTCGCGCCTGCGCGCTGTTGTATGGTGCGTGGCGAAATCAGGCGCGCGTTCTGGCGATACGGAACCCTTGCCGCGAGTGCGCGCGCCGCGACCCAACACAACAGGACAGGAGATACGCGATGTCGGAACAGAACAGCGGGAAAGTGGCGTTGGTAACGGGCGCGGGCAGCGGCATCGGCCGCGCGTGCGCGCTCACGCTCGCGCGGCACGGTTATCGGGTGGTGCTCGCCGGCCGCCGCCAGCAGCCGCTTGATGCGGTCGCTCAGGAAGCCGCGGCGCTGGGCGGCGACGCGCTCGCGGTGTCGTGCGACGTCACCGACGCCGCCAGCGTCGCCGCGCTGTTCGACACGATCCGCGCGCGCTTCGGCCGGCTCGACGTGCTGTTCAACAACGCGGGCCGCAACGGCTCGCCGGTCGATCTCGACGAGCTCGACATCGACGAATGGCGTTCGATCGTCGATACCAATCTGAACGGCGTGTTCCTGTGCACGCGCGCCGCGTTCGGTCTGATGAAAACGCAGAACCCGCGCGGCGGCCGCATCATCAACAACGGCTCGATTTCCGCGCACGCGCCGCGGCCCAACAGTGCGGCCTACACGGCAACCAAGCACGCGATCACCGGCTTGACGAAAGCGGTGTCGCTCGACGGCCGCAAGTACGACATCGTGTGCGGGCAGATCGACATCGGCAACGCGGCGACCGAGATGGCCGCGCGGATGGCGCGCGGGGTGCCGCAGGCGAACGGCGAGATCGTCGCGGAGCCGCTGATGGACGTGCAGCACGTCGCCGACGCGGTGCTGCATATGGCGGCGCTGCCGCTGTCGGCGAACGTGCAGTTCATGACGATCATGGCGACCAAGATGCCGTTTGTCGGCCGCGGCTGACGCGCGCGGCGCGTGCGCGTTCAACTTATACTGAGCGCTTCCCGTTTCCCGCGAAAACGCCGCGCCGTGCCCCCAGCCATACCCAGCGACGACGATCCGCCGCCGCAGCCGCCCGTACAGCCCGAACTCGAAGACTGCTGTCATAGCGGCTGCACGCCGTGCGTGTTCGATCTGTACGACGACGCGTACGACCGCTACCGGACCGCGTTGGCCGCGTGGGAGAAGCGTCGGGCGGAACAGCCGCCAGCCGAAGCGAAGCAGCAAGCCGACGCGAAGCCGGGTGCGAAGCCGGGCGCGAAGCCGGGCGCGAAATCGCCGCGCCGCGCCTCAGGCAGCCACCGTTGAAGCGCGCGATCTTCCCAGTGCCCGTCATGACCGACCTCCAGCTCCCGCCGACCGAACCGCAGCAGCCCGATTCGCCAACCGGTTCCCCGAGCAATCCGCAACCCGCCCTGCAACCCAACCCGCAACCCG
>NZ_MSDV01000001.1 GCF_001931485.1 Burkholderia sp. SRS-W-2-2016
GACGTTGGAGGCGGGAGCGGTGTGTCAGCTGTGCGGCCTGAAAACGCGGCCTGAGACGAGGCTCTGAACGAGGCTCTGAACGAGGCTTCGGCGCGCGCTGCGGAAGCTGTGAGGTCAGCCGCGCGCTTCCACTGCCTGGGTCTGCTGCCGCTGGCAGGCGAGTTTGCCAGCGGCGGCCCGGCACGCCGCATCGCCGCGTGCGTGGCAAGCCGAAGTCGGCACGGCGTTCAGCGCCGGTGCGGCGGGCGCTTTGGCCGCCACCTTGATCCCTTCGTCCGCCACAGCGCTCGCCGCGATCTGCACGCCCCCGATTGCACCGTCTCCGCCGTTCGCCCGCTTGCCGCTGCGCCGATGCTCGACCCACGCGAGCAACGCGACCCCCACCGATCCGCCCGGCAGCACGAACAGTCCCGCGAACAGCGCGAGCTTCCACCAGCGGTGCCGGCCCTGGAAGCTATGGAGTGCGGAATCGGTCAGTGAGCGGCCCAGGCCGCCAAGCGTGTTTTTGAGGTACAGCATCGGGAAGATCCAGTGGGACACGTCGCGCGAACGGCGGCGTGCAAACAAACGGTCAGAACATGGTCTCGGAAGGCGGTGGACGCGCGAAACTCATTGCTTGGAATAATATTGACTATGCAAGCAAATTTCAAGATACTGTGCCGCTCGAATGATTCCAGTGTTGTTTTTCTGCCGGCCGGCGACGCGTCGCAAAATGCGATTTGACTTGTCTGCTTAGGCAGCTAGACTTCGATCTGCCTGTCGATGTTGTGGATACCCCATGGTTGAAGGCCCCTACAAAGCGGACGAGATCGAGCTGACGAGCAGTCTCGGCTATTACCTGACGAAAGCGCGCAACGTGCTGGTCGAACGCACGGACCGCGCGGTGAAGCCGCTCGGCCTGACCGCGCAGCAGATCGGCGTGATCCTGATGCTGGCCTCGAAGCGCGCGAGCACGCCGTTCGAGCTGTCGCGCGCGATGTCGTACGACAGCGGCTCGATGACCCGTCTGCTCGACCGGCTCGAAAAGAAGGGCTTCGTCGTGCGCACGCGCAGCAGTTCGGACCGTCGGATGGTGCAGCTGGAATTGACGCCGCAGGGCCACGTGGCCGCGCAGCAGTTGCCGAATCTGGGCGCGACCGTGCTCAACGAGCAGTTGCGCGGCTTCAGCGCCGAAGATCATGCAACGCTGATTCGCCTGCTGGCCCGTTTCATCGAAAACGGCATGGAAGGCGGCGCGGGCGCGGGATGTGGACTGGCGTTACCGCAGGACGACCCGCAGGCGTGAGTCGAAACGCTGCCCCGAGCGGGCGGCATCGTTGGACGGAACACAGGCAGGACCACAACGAGGCGCTGAAAGGCGCCATTGTCTTAGGATATCTGTCTGGGCAGAGGGTGATCCGGCACATAAGCATCGCGTTTGAAACGTGCGATAAAGCTGCCGCGACAAGCTTTCCCGACTGAGGAGAACAACATATGGAAGCCACGGCTCCCGCTGCCGCGCAACCCGCCGCCGAACCCGCGCAGTTGAAGGGCGGCGCACTCGCGCTACTGACCGTCGGTCTGGCGCTCGGCACTTTCATGGAGGTGCTCGACACCTCGATCGCGAACGTCGCGGTGCCGACCATTTCCGGCAGTCTCGGCGTCGCGTCGAGCCAGGGGACGTGGGTGATCTCGTCGTACTCGGTGGCCTCCGCGATCGCGGTGCCGCTGACCGGCTGGCTCGCGCGGCGGGTCGGTGAGGTGCGGCTGTTCACGCTGTCGGTGCTGCTGTTTACGCTCGCGTCGGCGGCCTGCGGTTTCGCGCAGAACTTCGAATCGCTGATCGCGTTCCGGCTGCTGCAAGGGCTCGTGTCCGGGCCGATGGTGCCGCTGTCGCAGACGATCCTGATGCGCTCCTACCCGCTCGCCAAACGCGGTCTCGCGCTCGGCTTATGGGCGATGACCGTGATCTGCGCGCCGATCTTCGGCCCGGTGCTGGGCGGCTATATCACCGACAACTTCACGTGGCCGTGGATCTTCTACATCAACGTGCCGATCGGCGTGTTCTCGGCGTTCTGCGCGTACATGCTGCTGCGCGGCCGCGAGACCCAGACCACCCGGCAACGGATCGACGCGGTCGGCCTCGTGCTGCTGGTGACCGGCGTGTCGTGTCTGCAGATGATGCTCGACCTCGGCAAGGACCGCGACTGGTTCAACTCGACGTTCATCCTGGCGCTTGCGGTGATCGCGGTTGTCGCGATCGCGTTCCTGCTGGTGTGGGAGTTGACCGACGACGAACCGATCGTCGACCTGTCGCTCTTCAAGGACCGCAATTTCGCGCTCGGGGTCGTGATCATCTCGTTCGGCTTCATGGCGTTCTTCGGCTCGGTCGTGATCTTCCCGCTGTGGCTGCAAACGGTGATGGGCTACACGGCCGGACTCGCGGGTCTGGCCACCGCGCCGGTCGGCCTGCTCGCGCTGTTCCTGTCGCCGATGATCGGCAAGAACATGCATCGGTTGAATCTGCGGATGGTCGCGAGCTTCGCGTTCATCGTGTTCGCGATCGTATCGTTCTGGAACTCGACGTTTACGCTCGACGTGCCGTTCGGTCACGTGATCCTGCCGCGACTGATCCAGGGCATCGGCGTCGCGTGCTTCTTCGTGCCGATGACGACGATCACGCTGTCGAGCGTGTCCGACGAGCGGCTCGCGAGCGCGTCGGGTCTGTCCAACTTCTTCCGCACGTTGTCGGGCGCAATCGGCACCGCGATCAGCACGACGTTCTGGGAGAACGACACGATCTACCATCACGCGATGCTGGCCGACACCGTCAACGTGTATTCGGCGAACACCAAGGCGTACACGAGTGCGCTCGCCGGCGTCGGGCTCACCGGCGACAGCGTGACCGCGCATCTGAACCAGGTGGTGACGAGTCAGGCGTACATGATGGCGACCAACGACTTCTTCCGCATTTCGTGCGCGGCGTTTCTGGTGCTGGCGGTGCTGGTGTGGGTCACGAAGCCTCGCAAGGGTGCCGGCCCTTCGTTAGGACATTGAAGCAAATCGCGAGGCCGCGGCGCGCGTAGCGC
Source organism: Burkholderia sp. SRS-W-2-2016 (assembly GCF_001931485.1). Taxonomy (GTDB): domain Bacteria; phylum Pseudomonadota; class Gammaproteobacteria; order Burkholderiales; family Burkholderiaceae; genus Paraburkholderia. The sequence continues at coordinate 3,069 of NZ_MSDV01000001.1, forward strand.
CGCGGCCTTTCAGCAATGGCATAGCCGCGAGTAGTTATTGCGACATCGCCTCGCCGTTCGGCGTGCTGGCCGGCTTGCCGGGCACCGCTTCCGGATGCGCGGCATCGGCCGCGGCGGGCGCCGTTGCGGTGCCACTTTGCGGCGCGGCGATCGCCGTGCCTCTCACATACTGTTTGAAATCGGCGCCCGCTTCCCACGGATTCGGCTTGCAGCCCATCGAGCCGTCGCAATGCGCGGAAAAGCCGATCGTCGCGGTGCCGTCGGGATTCGCGGTGCGGGTGATCTGATACGCGAGCGCGCGTTTGCCGCCATCGGGACCGGCGGTCTGGATCAACGAATCGGTCGCGGTCTCGATCTTGTATTTCGAATGACTCGCGACCCAGCTCTGCGCCCGTTGCCACCACAACTCGCACTCGGCCTTGCTCGAACACGTCAACGGCTTGGTTGCGATCTGCATCACGTCCGGATCGACCTGACCTCGCGATGCGCAACCCGCCAGCGCCGTCAGACACAGCGCGACCAACAGATTTTTGTTCTTCACGTCGATACCTCCCGCTGTGGAGCGTCTCATGCAAGTTGGACCGCGCGGCCCTAACGGTGTTTCATCACGGCCGGAGAATCGCGGGCGCGCGCGGAGAATTTGCCGATTGGCTACGAGGCCCGCCCCGCTGGCGCGTAGAGCTTACCTGCGCGTGGGCATTGAGTTGTCCACAGTAGTTATCCACAGCAAGAAAAAAGCGGCCACGTGGGCCGCTTTTCTACACTTTGCGCAGGCACGCAGCGCCACGCATCTTCGTCATACGCTAAACCGGTTCAGCGTGTACGCGCGATACGCGGCGACGAACGCATCGAACGAACCGACTTCGTCGCGTTCGAGCTTCGCCTGTTCATCGAGCGACTGCGCCGCGAGTTTGACGAACTCGTCGTGTTGCGCGGCATCGAGCGGACGGGCGCGGAAATACGCGGCGTGCGCTTCGCTTTGCGCGAGGCCGAACGCGAGAAAGCTCTGCTGTTTGTCGCGCATCGTTTGCAGCACGCGCGCCGACGGCGTCAGCGATACGTCCGCGAGCTTCGCGCGTTGCGTCGCGACCGAGCGCGCGTGCGCATCGCCGCCGTGCAGATCGTCGAGCACCTTGGCGGCCGCGTCGATCTTGACCAGCAGCTCGTTCGCCCAATCGAGCATCGCGACCGGCTGGCCGTCGCGGATCAGTTCGAGGCCCGGCTTGCGGCCTTCCATCGTCACGCGGCCGAAGTTCTGGTTCGCTTCGCAGTACGCGGGCGGCGGCAGCGTCGCGCTGTCGTCGAGTGCGCAGACCAGCAGATACGCGTCGAGAAAGCGCGAGGTCTCCAGCGAAATGCCGCTCGGCTCGAACGGATCGATATCCATGCAGCGCACTTCGACGTATTGCACGCCGCGCGCGGCGAGCGCGTGCAGCGGGCGCTCGCCCGGATAGGTGACGCGCTTCGGGCGGATCGTCGAGTAGAACTCGTTTTCGATCTGCAGCACGTTGGTGTTGATCTGCACCCACTCGCCGTCGCGTTGCGTGCCGATCTGCTCGTAGGCCGGATACGGCTGGCTGACCGCCTTCGCGAGCGCGTCGAGGTAACCGGGCAGCGTGTCGTAGTCGGCATGCAGCGCGGCTTGCGCGGTGGTGTTCGAATAGCCGAGGTCGCTCATCCGCAGACTGGTCGCGTATGGGCGATACAGCGTGTCGGCGTCGAACGTGTCGAGCGTATGCGCGCGATCGCGCAGGAAGCGCCGGTCGAGCGCCGGCGATGCGCCGAACAGATACATCAGCAGCCAGTTGGTGCGGCGGAAGTTGCGGATCAGCGCGAGGTAGCGCTCGGACTGGAAATCGACCGCGCTCGCGGTGGACTGCTGATCGGCGTGCAGTAGCCGCCACACTTCTTCGTTCAGCGAATAGTTGTAGTGGATCCCGGCGATGCACTGCATCGTGCGGCCATAGCGCAGCGCGAGGCCGATCCGGTACACGTACTTGAGCCGGCCGATGTTCGAGCTGCCGTATTGGGCGATCGGAATGCCGTCGTCGGTGGCGGGCAACAGGCCCGGCATCGAGTTGTTCCACAGGATCTCGTCGCCGAGTTCCGCGTAGACGAAGCGATGCAATTCGTCGAGCTTCGCGAGCGTGTCGGCGACGTCCTGCTCGGCCGGCGTGATGAGTTCCAGCAACGCCTCGGAGTAGTCGGTCGTCAGCGACGGATGCGTGAGCGCCGAGCCGAGCGCGCGCGGATGCGGCGTCAGCGCGAGCTGGCCGTCGTGCGCGACGCGCAGGCTTTCCTTTTCGATGCCGCGCAGGCCGCGGATCAGCGCGTCACGCTGCGGGCTTGCTGACAGCACGGACAGGCGGTGCGAAAACGCGTCGGTCGCGCGGGAGGGTGTCTTGTTGGGCATCGATGCGAGTCGCGCGTTGCCGGCCGCGGTGAACCGCCTGATGCTGCTCGGGCGGAAACGGGATGGCGACAACGCTCGGCAAAATTTTCGGTAGCGGGCACTTTAACATCTCGCCAGAACCCCTGCTTGAGCCCGCCTCGGCGCGGGTTTGGCGGTGCGTGCAGGCGTTGCTGGCCGTTTGATTTTTGCGATGAAAGCGGCGGCTGTGCGCCGGGTTCGGGAGCTTGAGCCTGCCCGTTACGGAGAGTGCCTCATTGCGGCGGGAGTGGATCGCGCTACTGCGAGCACCCCGCGGCGCCGCTTACCCGCCGCGCGCGGCGCCCGCCCGATCCGCCACCTCGTTCCACAGATGCATCGCCGCATACGCGCGATACGGCCGCCAGCCGTCGGTGCGGCTGCGCTGCTGCGCGGGCCGCGTGAGCGACGGATCGCGCGCGCAGATCGACTGCATCAGCACCAGATCCGACGCGGGCCACGCGTCCGGATCGCGCCACGCGCGCATCGCCACGTATTCGACGGTCCACGGGCCGATCCCCGCGAGCGCGAGCAGCGCGGCGCGCAGGCTGGCGGCGTCGCTGACGTCGCTGTCGAGCGGCACGTCGCCGCTCGCGACCGCGCGCGCGAAGCCCTGCAACGCGGCGACCCGCTTGCCGGGCATGCCGATCTGCGCGAGATCGACTGCGGCGAGCGCGGCCGGGGTCGGAAAACGCCACGCGGTGTTTTCGTGCGGATGCCCATCGATACGCTCGCCCGCGCGCTGCACCAGCCGCCCGATGATCGTCGTCGCGGCCTTCACGCTGACCTGTTGCCCGACGATCGCGCGCACCACCAGCTCGAAGCCGGACCATGCGCCCGGCACCCGCAAACCGGGCACCGCATCGACGAGCGGCGCGAGCCACGGATCGGCGGCGAGCCCGGCGGCGATCCGCTTCGGGTCGGCGCGCAGATCGAACATCTTCGCGACCGGCGCGGCCAGCGCGTCGGCGTGACGGCTGACCGGCCCTTCGATGCTCGCGACGATGCAGCGCTTGCGCGGATGCAGCCGCACGCTGAGCGTGCCGCTGTCGCCGTCCCAGTCGATCGCGCGACGATACGCGCCGTCTTCGACGGCTTCGACGCCGGGCGTCGCGCGTCCGCTGAAAAAGCGCAGCAGGCGCGGCCAGTCGAACGGGGCTTTGAACGGGAGTTCGAGAATTGCGACGTCGTTAAGCGTGCTCACGCGGCGTGATCCGGTTGGTGTTGTTGTCGGTGGTCGGGTTCGGGTCGGCGCGGGCGGTGTCGCGGCGCTGTGCGTCGCCGGCGGCTGCGCCGCCCGCATGCCGTGCCTCATTGTCGAGCAACGCGGCCTTGCGCGGCAGCCCCCAGCGATACCCGGCCAACGCACCGCCCTTCTGCACGACGCGGTGACACGGAATCGCGAGTGCAACCGGGTTGGTCGCGCAGGCGCTCGCGACCGCGCGGACCGCGCGCGGCGAGCCGACCGCCTCGGCGATCTGCGAATAGCTGCGCGTCTCGCCGTACGGGATGCGCCGCAGCGCGTCCCACACCCGCTGCTTGAACGCGGTCGACGCGATATCGAGCGGCAGTTCGAAGTCCTGCCGCGTGCCGTGCAGATACGCGTCGATCTGCGCGATGAACGGCGCGAGCCCCTTCGTGTCTTCGCGCAGCTCCGCATTCGCGAACTCGCCGCGCAGTTCATCGATCAGTGGCGTGGCGGCGTCGCCGAAACCGATCTTGCAGATGCCTTTATCGGTTGCGGCGACCAGCACGAAGCCGAGCGAACTCGGCGCGCTCGCGTAGCGCACCGTGAGCCCCGCGCCCTTGCGTCGATACGCGGACGGCGCCATCCCGAGTTCGGCCGGCGCGCTGTCGTACATCCGCGACGGCGAGCCGAAGCCGGCGTCGAGCGTCGCGCGGGTCACGTCGGCGCCGCCCTGCAACGCATCGCGCAACGCGGCGCCGCGCTGCGCGGCCTGATACTGCCGCGGCGACACGCCGACCACCCGCTTGAACAGCCGCTGCAAATGAAACGGGCTCACGTGTACCGCGTCGCTCAGTTGCGCGAGCGTCAGACGCTGCTGCGGATCGGCATCGAGCGCCGCGCACGCGCGATTGACGATGTCCAGCTCGCGCGGCAGGCCGCCCGGCTGGCAGCGCTTGCAATCGCGAAAGCCCGCGGCGCGGGCGGCGGCGGCATCGGTGAAGAACGCGACGTTCTCGCGACGCGGCTGGCGCGACGCGCACGACGGCCGGCAGAACACGCCGGTGGTTCGGACCGCGTAGAAGAACGCGCCGTCGGCTTCGCGGTCGCGGCGCAGGACGGCGTCCCAGCGCTCGTCGTCGGTGTGCCACGGAGTGGTGCTGGAGGCGGACGCGGCATAAGCGGCGTCGGCGGCGTCGGCGGCGTTGGTGGCGTTGGTGGCGCTCGCGGCGGTGGAATGACGGGTGGTGGCGTTCATGATGGTCCTATGTACCCCGAACGGAGACTGCGGGGTTGGGCAATGTCGATGCTCATCAATGTAGGCCCGAAGCCGACACACTACGCTCCGCTTCTTGCGCTGTCATTCGCCGATGATTCGAGCCCGCTTGCCCCTACTTAGGGTGGGGTCAAAACCCGCTAGATCGTAGTCCGAAGCGCCTCCAAACGCCTACTGGGCGGGCGTTTTGCCTCAAGTTGCGACAATTTGGCCCGATATCGGGTTTTCCCTTAAAAAGTTATTGCGTCGCACCAAGCCGATGTGTATATTAGGAACTGTCTCCTCCATGTCTCCTCCTGATATGGATTCAGCCCGCTCCACTTGAGCGGGCTTTTTTTTGCCCGCGTTTTCCGCGGCAGCCTCCCCGCCTCGCGCGACTTCCGTCCTTTCTTCTACACTGGCTAATCATCGGTTCTCCGAAACAGCCAGACCAAAGGGCGTTCGACATGAAAATCCACATTCGCGAGATCGACCACGTCGTGATTCGCGCGACCGACGCACAGGCGCTCGCGCGCTTTTACTGCGACGTGCTTGGCTGCAGCCTCGAAAAAGAGCAGCGCGAGTTGGGGCTCACGCAACTGCGTGCGGGACGTTCATTGATCGATCTGCTGCAGGTCGGCGCGAAGATCGACCGGCCGGAAAACGGCGCGGTGGGCGCCGGGCGCAACATGGACCACCTGTGTCTGCGCATCGACACGTTCGACATCGACGCGCTCAGCGCGCATCTGGCCGCGCATGGCGCGCGGATCGGCGAACACGGGGTGCGGTATGGCGCGGACGGCTTCGGGCCGTCGCTGTATCTGTTCGACCCGGAGGGCAATATGGTCGAACTGAAGGGGCCGCCGGACGCGGCGCGGCTGACGTCGCTCTAAGCGCTGTCCGGCCGCTTGTCCGGCCGAGGCAGCGAAACTGTCCAGATCCGGACAGTCAGGCTCGCTGTGAGCGCGGTCCGCGCCCAGACAGGCAGCACAAACCGTTTCAGATCTGCACAATCACGCCAGCGGGCGCCGCTCAGGCTGATCAGGCGTCCGCGGGCGCCTTCAACACAGTCCAGTCGATCTTCACCGCATCGGCCTCGGCGCTGCCGAGCCATGCTTCGCCGTCCTGCACCGTGCATTGCAGGCGCATCGTGCGTTCGGCGAGCGAGCCGAGCGACGCGGCGACGTCTTCGCCGAGCGTCCACACCGTCACGTTGCGCATCCGTTCCACCTTGTTGCGCACACCCTGCCACCAGATCTCCGACGTGCGACCGCCATACGCGATCACGACCACGCGATCCGCGCGCCCGCTCGCCTTGGCGATCCGCCGCTCATCCGGTTGACCGACCTCGATCCAGGTTTCGATCGCGCCGGTCAGGTCCTTCTGCCACAGGTCCGGTTCGTCGACGTCCGACAAACCTTTGCAAAATTCCAGCCGTTCCTGCGCGAACAGCGCGAATGCGGCGACGCGGACCATCATCCGGTCGTCGGTTTCCGAGGGGTGACGGGCGATCGTCAGCGAATGGTCGGCGTAATAGTGCCGGTCCATGTCCGCGATCTGCAGTTCCGCCTTATAAATTGTCGATTTGAGAGCCATGCCGTTACTGAACCAGGCGCCCGCTCCAGCGGAGCGCAGCGAAAAAGAATCGTCGACGGCGCGTTGCCGTTTCTTGTGTTTGCTATACATCGCACGTACCTCCCGCGCCGTCAGCCGGTGCCTATGACGAAGGAGGGAGCATTTATCGGGCCACCGCCGTTTCCAGGGGCGAGCCGTAAACCTCGCGAGCCGCATCCCGCAACGCTTCGAGCACCACCGCGGCGGCCGGCGACAGCAGATGCGACTGGCGCGTGATGATACCGAAAGTGTCCATCCTGCACGGCAAATCGATCGGTACGCGCTTGAGCACACCGTACTGTTGGTATTGACGCGCCACTTCGTCGGGCAGAACCGCCAACATGTCGCTTTGCAGCAGCAGGCTCGAAATCGCGAGAAAGTTGTTGGTATTGACGACGTTTTGCGGCGGATTCAGCCCGATCTGCGAAAACATCAGATCGAAGCGATGACGCAGCACGCTGCCCGGCGGGTGCAACACCCAGCTTGCGTTGACGATCCCGCGCAGCGTCAAACCTGTCTCATTTTCGAGCGGATGGCCGGGGCGCGCGACCACACACAGCGGCTCGTCGGCGAGCGGCTCGTAGCGCACGTCGGTCTTGAACTGGTTCTGCCGTTCGAGCACGCGGCCGATCATGATGTCCAGCTCGCCCTCGGCGAGGCGCGGCAGCATCACGTCGGAAGTCTCGACTTCGGCCCAGATCTGCAACTGCGGATAGCGTTCCTTCACGCTGGCGATCGCGTGCGGCACCATCGTCGCGGCGGCCGCCGCGATCACGCCGATCCGCACCTGACCGGCGAGTCCCGAGCGCAATGCGGAGATTTCGTCGTGCGCCTGGCTCAGGTTCGACAGCACCATTCGCGCGTGGCGGATCATCACCTCGCCGTACAGCGTCGCGTGCATCCCGTGTGGGGTGCGGTCGAACAGGCTCACCCCGAGCATGTCCTCCAGTTCCTTCAGCAGCCGCGATGCGGCCGGCTGAGTCATGCCGAGCACGTCGGCGGCGCGGCGCACGTTGCCCTCCTCTTCCATCGCCGCCAGCAGCAGCAACTGGCGGGTCTTCAGCCGGGCGCGCACGAACCAGTTTGAATAGCTACGCGTCATCGCGTGGTCTCCTGTTTTTTGGCGAGCGGCTTTTAGCGCTCTGCGTGGCGGCCCCCATCATGCCATACCGAAACTGATATCGGTGAGGCCGAAAAAGGGATTGGAAAGTTATTAGGACCGCCAATACCATTCGTGGACTTTGTGAGCTTCGATGAGATTTCTGCCGCGGCGCCGGTAAGGCGCCGCCCGTGCGCCCTTTCCGCCGATGAACCGCGATCCGCTCGTCCCTCTCGCTACCAGCCCGTTTCGCCATTACATCAATGGCGGATGGGAGACCGGCGCGACCGCGGGCGTGTCGCTCAATCCGTCGGATCTCGACGAGCCGGTCGGCGAATACGTGCGGGCCGATGTGCGCCAGACCGATAGCGCGATCCAGGCCGCGCACGCGGCGTTTCGCGACTGGTCGCTGGCGTCCGCGCAGCGCCGCGCCGATGCGCTCGATGCGATCGGCAGCGAAATGCTCGCGCGCCGCGAGGAACTGGCCCGGCTGCTCGCGCGCGAAGTCGGCAAGGTGCTGCCCGAGGCGCTCGCCGAAGCGACCCGCGCGGGTCAACTGTTCAAGCTGTTCGCGGCCGAGGCATTGCGCGCGTTCGCGGAGCCGCTCGCGTCGGCGCGGGCCGGCGTCGAAATCGACGTGACCCGCGAGCCGCTCGGCGTGGTCGGCATCATCGCGCCGTGGAGCGCGCCGCTCGCGAGCGCCGCCGCGAAGATCGGCGCCGCGCTCGCGCACGGCAACTGTGTGGTCTACAAGCCGGCGGAATCGTCGCCGGCCTGCGCGGCGGCGCTGGCGTCGATCGTCAGCCGCGCGGGTCTGCCGGCCGGCGTGTTCAACCTCGTGATGGGCAGCGGCCGCAAGGTCGGCGCGCGCATCGTCGCGCATCCGCTGGTGGCCGCGGTCAGCTTCAGCGGCTCGACCGAGATCGGCACGCGCGTGTTGCAGACCGCCGCCGCGCGCCAGGCGCGCGTGCAGCTGGAAATGGGCGGCAAGAATCCGTTCGTAGTACTGGCCGATGCCGATCTGGACCGCGCGGTCGATGCCGCGCTCACCGGCGCATACAGCGCGGCCGGCCAGCGCTGCACGGCGGCCGCGAGATTGATTGTCGAGCGCGCGGTGTTCGCGCCGTTCGTCGACGCGTTGCGCGCGAAGCTCGAGAAACTGACCGTCGATCACGCGCTGAAACACGGCGCCGATCTCGGCCCGGTCGCGAACGCCGCGCAGCTCGAACGCAATCTCGACTACGTGCGCATCGGCGAGCAGGAAGGCGCGCAATTGCTGTGCGGCGGCCGGCCGCTCGAGCGCGCGACGCGCGGTTACTTTTTCGAGCCGGCGCTGTTCGTCGGCGAGCCCGATCAGCGGATCGCGCGTGAAGAAATTTTCGGGCCGCTCGCGGTCGTGCTGCGCGCGGACGACTACGAGCACGCGCTGCATCTGGCGAACGACACCACGTACGGACTGTGCGCCGGCATCTGCACGCGCTCGCTCGAACGCGCGCGGCATTTCCGCCGCCATGTGCAAAGCGGCCTCGTGACGATCAATCTGCCGACCACGGCGGTCGAGCATCACGGGCCCGGTGGCGGGCGCAAGGCATCGGCTTACGGCGCGAGCGATGCCGCGTTCTGGACCGCTGTGAAGACGGCGTACGTGGCGGGCTGAGCGCGATGAGTCTTTCGGCTGTGTGCTTCGCCGCAGGTTTTTCCGGTTTGGACCGCTGTGAAAACGATCGACGCGGCGGCCCGAGCGCGATGAGTTTTGCGGTTGCGCGCGGCGCTGTCGCTTTTCGCGGCCTGGACCGCCGTGAAAGCAGCGCTACACGGCGCGCCGAGTGCGACGAATTTTCCGGCTGTGCGCGGCCCCGCGGTATCACCCGGTTTTCACCGCATGTTGCGTGCGTGGCGTGGCGCGCGTTCGACATGGATGTGCGCAATTTCGCGCGGGCGGCATCACACACCGATGACGCGCCCACGCGTACCCCTGCTGCAACTACACGACACCAATGCAGCTTTTCAACCTTAGGAGACACCCGATGACCAGCAAGCTTCGCCGTTTGACCCTGACCGCGATCGCGGCCGCCGCCCTCGCCGCGCCGTTCGCCGCGCAACTGTCCGCGCACGCGGACGAGCCGCTGAAAGTCGGCTTCCTCGTGAAGATGCCGGAGCAGGCGTGGTTCATCAACGAACAGAAGGCCGCGACCGCGCTCGGCCAGAAGGACGGCTTCTCGGTGGTCAACATCGGCACGCCGGACGGCGAAAAAGTGCTGGCCGCGATCGATAACCTCGGCGCGCAAGGCGCGCAGGGCTTCGTGATCTGCGCGCCCGACGTGCGTCTCGGACCGGCGATTCAGGCGCGCGCGAAGCGCTACAACATGAAGTTCGTGACCGTCGACGACCAGCTGGTCGACTCGACCGGCAAGCCGCTCGCGAACGTGCCGCACCTGGGCATGTCCGCGTTCAAGATCGGCAACCAGGTCGGCACCGCGATCAGCGAGGAAATGAAGCGCCGCGGCTGGAAGCCTGAAGAAGTCGGCGCGCTGCGCATCACCGACTACGAACTGCCGACCGCCAAGCTGCGCACCGACGGCGCGACGCAATCGCTGCTGGCCGGCGGCTTCAAGAAGGAAAACATCTTCGACGCGCCGCAAAAGACCACCGACGACGAAGGCGGCTTCAACGCGGTATCGCCGGTGCTCGCGCAGCATCCGAACATCAAGAAGTGGGTGATCTTCGCGCTGAACGAGGAAAGCGTGCTGGGCGGCGTGCGCGCGACCGAGCAGCTGCATATCCCGTCGGCCGATGTGATCGGCGTCGGCATCAACGGCGCGGGCGAAGCGTTCGCCGAGTTCCAGAAGAAGGAGCCGACCGGCTTCTACGGCACGATCGCGGTGAGCTCGACGAACCACGGCAAGGACAGCACCGAGAACCTGGTTCAGTGGATCAAGGGCGGCAAGCAGCCGCCGGCCGACACGCAAACCACCGGCAAGCTGATGGTGCGCAGCAACTGGCAGGACGTGCGTAAGGAACTCGGCATTTAAGCGGAGTTCGCGCGGCGGCGTTGTAGTGGCCGCCGCGCATGCAGCACGAAGTTTGCGGGCCGCGCGCGAAGCACGTGAAACGCGGCAAGCGAACCACCCGGGGCAGCACCAGGCATGCGACGCGCGGCAGACGGATCGCCGCACGCCGCAAGCAATTCGCGGCAGGCATATCGCCGCGCGCGGCCCGCAAACCGTGCCGCTTGCCGCACGCGATACGCAACGCGCGGCAAGCAGCGGCAAACCGCAGACAGCAAGCAGGAAATCGCAGGCAGCAAGCGGCGGCCCGCCCACGTTCCACCCGTTCGAGGTTTTTCGATGACGTCCATATTCACCGGCGCCGACGGCGGCGACACGGCGCTTGCGCCCTCGCCCGCCATGCCCACGTCCGACGCCCCCTATCTCCAGCTCGACGGCATCACCGTGCGCTTTCCGGGCGTGCTCGCGCTCGACCAGGTCTCGCTCGAAGTGCGGCGCGGCGAAGTGCACGGCCTGATGGGCGAAAACGGCGCCGGCAAATCGACGCTGCTCAAGGTGCTGTCCGGCGTCAATCATCCGGTCGCGGGCACGCTGTCGCTCGACGGCGTCGAGCAGCAGTTCGCGACCACCAAGGCGGCGATCGCCGCGGGCATCGCGATCATCTATCAGGAACTGCATCTGGTGCCGGAATTGACGGTCGCCGAAAACCTGATGCTCGGCGCGCTGCCGAATCGTTTCGGGGTACTGGACGAAAAAGCGCTGGTCGCTCGCGCGCTGCGCGAGCTCGAACGGCTCGGCGAAAAAATCGATCCGTCGCAGCAGGTCAAGCATCTGTCGATCGGCCAGCGGCAGATGATCGAAATCGGCAAGGCGCTGATGCGCGACGCGCGCGTGATCGCATTCGATGAGCCGACCAGCTCGCTGTCCTCGCGCGAGACGACCCAGCTGTTCCGGATCATCCGCGCGCTGCGGGCCGAAGGCCGCGCGATCATCTACGTCACGCACCGGATGGAGGAAGTCTACGAACTGTGCGATCGCGTGACCGTGTTCCGCGACGGCCGCCGCATCGATACGTTCGAAGCCGGCGCGGGGCTCGACCGGGATCGGCTGATCAGCTGCATGGTCGGCCGCTCGATCAGCGACGTGTACGGCTATCGCACTCGCGAACTCGGCGACGTGCAACTGAAGGTCGATGGCCTGCTCGGTCCGGGGCTGCGCGAACCGGCGTCGTTCGCCGCGCGCAAGGGCGAGATCGTCGGCTTCTTCGGGCTGGTCGGCGCGGGCCGTTCGGAGCTGATGAAGCTGATCTACGGCGCGGTCAAGCCGGCCGCCGGCGAGGTCGTGCTGAAGGGCAAGCGCGTGCAGTTCGCGACTCCGCGCGACGCGGTGCGCGCCGGCGTCGCGCTGTGTCCGGAGGATCGCAAGCAGGAAGGCATCGTGTCGATCGCATCGGTGTCGGACAACCTGAACATCAGCTGCCGGCGCCACTTCAGCCGCTTTCACGTGCTCGACGGCCGCAAGGAAGCGCAGACCACGCGCGAATTCATCGCGAAGCTCGCGATTAAAACCCGCAACGGCGACACGCCGATCGGCACCCTCTCCGGCGGCAACCAGCAGAAGGTGATCCTGTCGCGCTGGCTCGCCGAAAACATCGACGTCTTCCTGATGGACGAGCCCACGCGCGGCATCGACGTCGGCGCGCGCAGCGAAATTTACGGCCTGCTGTACGGGCTCGCTGAAGCGGGCCGCACGGTCATCGTCGTGTCGAGCGATCTCGCCGAGGTGATCGGCGTCGCCGACCGCGTGATCGTGATGAAGGAAGGCGCGATCGTCGGCGATCTGCCGAAGGCGCAGGCCACCCCCGATGCGCTAATCAAGCTCGCACTGCCGCGTTGAGTGCGCTCATCGCGCTCAGCTTGTTCAGCGCCACCGTTATAGAAACATCGCACTGCCAACGGCATTGAATGGAACCGACACCATGAATACACCTTCAACCGATTCGTCATCGCCCGCCGTCGTCTCGGCCGGCATTACCGCGCGCGCCGCGCGCACCTGGGAGCTCGTCAACAAATCCGGCATCGTGATGGTGTTCCTGATTCTGTTCGCGGTGCTGTCGTTCACGGTCCCCGGCTTTCTCAGCTCGCGCAACATCCAGGGGCTGCTGCTGTCGGTCACGCTGATCGGTTCGATCTCGGTGACGATGATGTTCGTGCTCGCGCTCGGCGAAGTCGATTTGTCGGTCGCGTCGATCGTCGCGTTCTCCGGGGTGGTCGCCTCCGTGCTGATCACCGCGACCCATAGTGTGACGATCGGCGTCGTCGCCGGCGTGCTCGCGGGCGGCGTGGTCGGACTCGTGAACGGCACGCTGGTCGCGCGCTACAAGATCAACTCGCTGATCGTCACGCTCGCGATGATGGAAGTCGTGCGCGGCCTCGCGTTCATCACGTCGAACGGCGACGCGGTGATGATCTCCGAAGAGAGCTTCTTCGAACTCGGCGGCGGCTCGTTCCTCGGCATCTCGTATCCGATCTGGAGCAACATCGTCGGCTTCGTGCTGTTCGGCTTCCTGCTGAAGAAGACCGTGTTCGGCAAGAACGTGCTGGCGGTCGGCGGCAATAGCGAGGCGGCCGTGCTCGCGGGTCTGCCGGTCACGCGCATCAAGATCACCGTGTTCGTGCTGCAAGGTCTCGTGACCGGCTTCGCGGGCGTGATGCTCGCATCGCGGATGAGTCTCGGCGACCCGAAGACCTCGGTCGGTCTCGAACTCGGCGTGATTTCGGCTTGCGTGCTCGGCGGCGTGTCGCTGACCGGCGGCGTCGCGACCATCTCCGGCGTGCTGGTCGGCGTGCTGATCATGGGCTCGGTGCAGGACGCGATGAGCCTGCTGAACGTGCCGACTTTCTACCAGTACCTGATTCGCGGCGGCATCCTGCTGCTCGCGGTGCTGTTCGACCAGTTCCGCCGCAGCAAACGCGTGCACTGACGCGCGCTTGTTTCGGCTTGTTCCGGTTAGTTTTTCCTGCGCTTTGCGAGAAGGCGACTGCCGGTGCGGATCGGGCGATCCGCACCGGCTTTTTTACGCGCGAAGAGAATAAAAAAACGGCCGGGGCATTCACATGCCCAAGCCGCTTTTCAGCTCACGCGTTCACGCTTGCCGCTTTAAAGCCGCAAGTGACACGCATGCGACCGTATTCCGGCTTTTGCCGGAATAACGGGGTTGTTGCTTATCGGTTGCTTATCGATTGCCTATTGCTTGATAAACCGGTCGTTTGCCCATAATCCGACCGTGTCGCTATTGCCGGCGTTCACGAATTCGACGTCATGGCCGACTACGCGGACCACGCGGAAACTCGAATCGGACGGCGTCGACACGCATTGGTATCCGGAGAAGAATTCCTGCATCTTTTGCTGTTCACCGGCTTGCGCATGCTGGTCGACGGCGTCGAGCTTGTCTTTCGACACGCAGCCATACGCATTGGCCTTGAACTGAATGGTTTGCTGCGGCTTGATCATGACGTCCTGCGCCTGAACGCTCGCGGCAGCCAAACCCGCAATGGCGAAAACAACGGCAATTCGAGTTTTCATTTTTCCTCCGGTGCAGGCCGGGTGCTCGGGTTAGCTATGTATTTAACTTTAACGGCGGACCTGCATCTTGCACTTTAGGAGAAGCAGTCAGAACGACAAGCACATCTTGTGTGCGGTCGCAACAGTGGCGAATTGTCGCACCCGTGCGCGCAGCAAATTAAAACGCCCGCTAAGTGTCTGATTGGGCACGCATGAAACAGATAACTAAAAATGGGCTAGGGCGGTCGGCTTTATCCAGTAAAGCTCTGCGCTAGGGTTCGCGTAAACCAGTGGGCTCAATTAAGCGATTTAATAAAATTAAATCCGGCACTTGGTGCGGCGCACACAAAGTCATTCAATGCGCTAATCACGTCGCGCGAAATAATGGTGCGGATACAGAAAATAAACGATGCCAACTGGGTGAATGGGCGCTGCCGTCGGCTTCGGAATGCGCGGCGCCGTCCGATGCGGGAATAACCGCTGCTCTACAATGAAACCAAATCTCCGGCACCTGGAGGCTATCGTGAACGAGCACGTAATACTCGGGATTTTTCTGGTCGTTCCGCTGCTAATCGTCCTGTTCCTTTTCTCCGACGAATTGTGGCAGGAACATCGCCATCTGCACGATGAACGCGGTCTGCATCCGCGGCCGCGGCGGCACGACTGGCGCCATCCGCTGCGGCGCTCGCGCGATCGTCTGTGAATGAGGCTGGATCGACAGCACCAAGAAAAAAGCCTGCCGCAATGGGCAGGCGAAAAAAGAGATCCACACTCAATGCCTTGAACACAAGGCAGTTCGCAGTCTAGCGAGGTCGCGCCCGCTAGTGGTTTCAAGCGCTTTTACAGATGTTACGGCGCGTGACCGCTATGCGCGGCGCGTGGCGATACATCACTACGTGACGCGCTCCGCGCGCGGCCAGCCTCGCGTGCCGCGTGCTTAATCCGCTCGCTCAATCCGCGCGCCAGTGAGCGCGAATCCGTTTAGCCAAGGCTTCCAGCGTATCGGCGTCGGCGGTCTCGCGCGCATGCATTTTCAGCGGCTGCCCATCCCAGCGCGGGATCACATGGAAGTGCACGTGCGGCACCGTCTGTCCGGCGGCGGCGCCGTTGAACTGACCGATGAACACGCCGTCCGGGCGCAACGCCGCGCGTATCGCGATCGCGAGCTTCTGCGCCATCCGCATCGACGCGACCAGCGACGCGTCCGACAGATCGAAAATTTCCGCAACCGCTTCCTTCGGCACGACCAGCAGATGGCCGTCGGCTTGCGGCATCAGGTCCATGAACGCCAGCGCCTGGTTGTTTTCGGCCACCTTGATGCACGGGAGTTCGCCGCGCAGGATTTTCGCGAACGGGTTGCTGTCGTTGTAGCTCATTGCGTTTCCTTTCCTCGTCAGGCTGGGTTCGAATTGCGAATCGATGCCGCGGTAGCGGGGCGGTCCGGCTATTGTCCACCCGATCTCTTACAACACGCGTGCGGCGCGACGGATTGCCTGCGGCGGCTGGCCGAAGGCGCGCAGAAACGCGCGCCGCATCCGCTCGGGGTCGACGAAGCCAGTGTCGGCTGCGACCGTTTCGATCGAATGACGGCCGGCTTCGAGCATCGCGCGCGCCGCTTCGACGCGCAGCGCCTCGATCGCCTTGGCCGGCGACTGCCGGGTTTCGTCGCGAAACGCGCGGCTGAACTGGCGCGGACTCAGATGCGCGAGCTCGGCGAGCTGTTCGACCGTCAGCGGTTCGTGCAGATGGCTTTTCGCATACGACAGCGCGGTCTGAATCCGGTCGGACTTCGGTTCGAGTTCGAGCATCGCGGAGAACTGCGACTGCCCGCCGGTGCGGCGGTGATAAACGACGAGTTTCTTCGCGATCGCGCGCGAACTGGCCACGCCGAGATCATTCTCCACGAGCGCGAGGCACAGGTCGATGCAGGCGGTCATGCCGGCCGAAGTCCAGACCGAGCCGTCGACGATAAAAATGCGGTCCTCGTCGACCCGCGCGCGCGGGAAGCGCCGTTGCAGATCGCGTGCATGCGCCCAGTGGGTGGTCGCGTGGCGGCCATCGAGAATGCCGGCCTCCGCGAGCACGAACGCGCCGGTGCAGATGCTCGCGGTACGGCGCGACGCGGTGAGCGCATCGTTCAGAAACGCGAGCAGCCCCGGCGACGACGGCGCGACTTCCATCGCGCCGGTGACGATCACCGTGTCGTAGGCCGCCTCGCCGAACGGCTCGGTCGCGACCTCGACGCCGGCCGAGCTACGCACCATCCCGCCGTGCTCGGAAATCACCGTCACTTCGTACGCGGGCTCCGCGCGTTCGAGGTTCGCGACCTCGAAGATCGACACCGCGATCAGATCGAGGACCTGGAAACCCGGAAATACGACCACACCGATGCGTTTCATCGCGATGTCCTGAAACGAGGGAAATACGACATTTGAGACAAAAAGGTACGCGCCTACACTGGCTTCGTCAACCCGGTCGCGTCGGCGCAAAAACTTTCAAAGCGTTGCGGCGGACGGCGACGGGTTCACCGGCTTTTCCCATTCATCGGCAAGGGCATTCGCGCATGTTGCGCGCAGCCCGCAAGGAGCGATTCAAATGGCAACGCAGACACAGCAGGGCGCCCACACGGGTACGAACGCAGGCAAGGGCATCGCGGTGATTACGGGCGCATCGTCGGGGATCGGCGCGGTCTACGCGGACCGTCTCGCGCGACGCGGCTACGACCTGCTGCTGATCGCGCGCGACGGCGCCAGACTGGCGAGCCTCGCCGCGCGCCTGAACGAAGCAACCGGTCGCCGCGTCGCGACGCTCAGCGCGGACCTGACCGTGAAGGCCGACGTGCGGCGTGTCGAGGAACGGCTGCGCGCCGATCGCGACATCACGCTGCTGGTCAACAACGCGGGCGTCGGCGCGACCGCGTCGCTGCTCGACTCGGACCTCGATCAGCTAGACGCGATGATCGAGCTGAACGTGACCGCGCTCACGCGGCTGAGCGCGGCGGTGTTGCCGGGGTTTATCGAGCGCGGCGCGGGCACGCTGATCAATATTTCGTCGATCGTCGCGCTGGCGCCGGAACTGTTGAACGGCACCTATAGCGGCACCAAGGCGTATGTGCTGAACCTGACGCAGTCGCTGCATCACGAAGTGGGCGGCAAGGGCGTGCGGCTGCAGGCGGTGTTGCCGGGTGCGACCAGCACCGCGTTCTGGGATCGCGCGGGGCTCGCGGTCGAGCAGTTGCCCGCGCAGATCGTGATGAGCGCCGACGATATGGTCGACGCGGCGCTCGCCGGTCTCGATCAGGGCGAACTGGTGACGATTCCGTCGTTGCCCGATGCCGCCGACTGGCAGCGCTTCGACGATGCGCGCCTGCAGTTGCAGCCGAATCTGTCGCGCGATGTGCCGGCCGCGCGCTACGCGCACGCGGCGGCGGCTCAACCGCTCATCGCGACCTGATTCTTGCCGTCCCGTTTCGCGCGATACAAACCCACATCGGCCGCTTCGATCAGCGTCGTCACCGGGTCGGCCGCCGACGGCACCAGCGTCGCCGCGCCGATGCTGATCGTGACGACGCCGGCCGCCGAGCCCGAATGGGTGATCGCGAGGTCTTCGATCGCGATGCGGATTTTCTCCGCGAGCAGCCGCAGGCCGCCGGCCGACGTGCCCGGCACGACCACCGCGAACTCCTCGCCGCCGAAGCGCGCGGCGAGGTCCGGCGAGCGGCCCAGGCACGATTCGATCGTGTGCGCGACGCTCTTGAGCACTTCGTCGCCGGCGACGTGGCCGTAGGTGTCGTTGTAGGCCTTGAAGTTGTCGACGTCGATCATCAGGAAGCCGAGGCCGGTCCGGTCGCGCATCCCGCGACGCCATTCGGCGGCCAGATACTGGTCGAGATAGCGCCGGTTCGACAGCCCGGTCAGGCCGTCGGAATGGGTCAGCCGCTGCAGCTCCAGATTGGTCGCGAGCAATTGCTGCTGCGACTGCCGCAGCGCGCGATACGCCTCGTCGCGCTGCACGAGGTTCAGGTACGAGCGCGAGTGATAGCGGATTCGCGCGATCAGTTCGATCCGGTCGGGCAGCTTCACCAGGTAATCGTTCGCGCCGGCCGCGAACGCCGCGCTTTTGACGAGCGGCTCTTCCTTGGTCGACAGCACGAGGATCGGGATATCGCGGGTGGCCGGATTCTGCCGGTACTGCCGCACCAGCGTGAGGCCGTCGGTGCCGGGCATTACGAGGTCCTGCAGGATCACCGTCGCGCGGGTTTCCTCCGCGCAGCGCAGCGCTTCTTCCGGCGACGCGCAGTAGTGGAAATCGACCCCCGGCTCGCCGGCCAGCGCCTGGCGCACCGCCTCGGCGATGATCGCCTGGTCGTCGACCAGCAGCACCATGATCGGGCATTCGGCCGCCGGCGGATTGGCGAGGATGCGCGCGAGCGCGTCGTCGATCGCGAGACTGGGCGCATCCTCCGCGACGAGCGCGTGCGCCGGTGTGTTCGCTTCGTCTGCGACAGACTGCGCAGCGGCGTTCTGTGGCGAGTTAGGAGTGTCCATGTGGGTCAGCCAGAAGGTATGTCGGGAAAGCCACGTCAGGCCGCGCTCGGCGTCTGGCGTTCGTTGACGGCGGCCGTCAGCGCCGCGGCGATGCGCGGCAACGGCAGGATCGCGGCGGCGGCGCCGAGCGCGGCAGCCGCCTTCGGCATGCCGTACACCGCGCTCGTTGCCTCGTCCTGCGCGATCGTGTGAAAGCCCTTGGTGCGCATCGCCTTCAGGCCGATCGCGCCGTCCCGGCCCATGCCGGTCAGCAGCACGCCGAGCGCGCGCGCGGGCCAGCGCGCGACCACGCTGTTGAAAAACACGTCGACCGATGGTCGGTACGGCGTTTCCTCCGGCACCCGGGTGTAGCCGAGCACGTTCGGCAGCTTCAGATGCAGATGGTCGTCGGTTGCGGCGAGCAGCGCGACGCCCGCTTGCGGGCGGTCGCCTTCGCGCGCGATCCGCACCGGCAGCGCGGCCTGCTGGTTCAGCCAGTCGGCCATGCCGGCGGCGAACGCGGCGTCCACGTGCTGCACGATCACGATCGCCGCGCCGAAGTCTTTCGGCAAACCGCTGAGCACTGTGGCGAGCGCGGCCGGGCCGCCCGCCGACGCGCCGATCGCGACCAGCGGCACGTCGCGCGCGGCGCCGCGTTCGGGACGCTCGCTCGCGGCAATGCGTGGCGCGCAGCGTTCGCGGACCAGCGCGGCGACGTTGTCGATCTTCGCGATCAGGGTCGCGATGCTCTTGTGCGCGTCGGGGCCGGACAGCGACGGCGTATCGACCGCGTCGAGCGCGCCCGCGCCCATCGCTTCGTACACGCGCCACGCGTTCGCGCCGACGTCGACGGTGACGATCAGGATCGCGCACGGCGCGCGCGCCATGATGCGGCGGGTCGCCTCGATGCCGTCGACGTTTGGCATCACGAGGTCCATCAGTACGATGTCGGGCCGCTGCGCGACGCAGAAGTCGAGCGCCTGCTGGCCGTCCGATGCGACCCACGCGAGCTCGTAGTCGCTGCGGGCGGCGAGGGCGCGGCGCAGTGCCTCGACCGCGAGCGGCATGTCGTTGACGATTCCAATTTTCATCTTGTTTACCCGTAGGCCTCGCCAATCAGGTCACGCACCGCGTCGAGCAGTGCCTCGTCGTGGAAACTGCCTTTGGCCAGATAATAGTCCGCGCCCGCATCGAGGCCGGTGCGGCGATCTTCTTCACGATCCTTGTACGACACGATCATCACCGGCAGCGCCTGCAACTGCGGATCGCGCTTGATCAGCGTGACGAGTTCGATGCCGTCCATGCGCGGCATGTCGATGTCGGTGATCACGAGGTCGAAGCGCTCGCCGCGCACCGCGTTCCAGCCGTCCATCCCGTCGACCGCGATCGTCACGTCGTAGCCGCGCGTCGCGAGCAGCTTGCGTTCGAGTTCGCGCACGGTCAGCGAATCGTCGACCACCAGCACGCGGCGGGTCGCGCGCCGCGCGCTGTCGGCGCCGCGTTGCTGCGCGTGACTGAGGGTGCCGCCGGCGACCAGCCGTTCGACCGAGCGCAGCCAGTCGTCGACGTCGGCGATCAGCACCGGGTCGCCGTTTTCCATCAGCGCGCCGGCGCTGATGTTGCGGATCTTGCCGAGCCGCGCGTCGAGCGGCTGCACGACCAGCATCCGTTCGCCGAGGAAGCGGTCGACCGCGACGCCGTAGGTGCGCGGCCCGTCGCCGATCACGACGAGGCACACGCTCGTGTCGTCGTGCGCGGCCGGCGCGGCCTCCAGAATCTGCTGCGCGGTGACCACGCCGATCCGGCGTCCTGAAAATTCGATGTGCTGATGACCTTCGAGCAGTTCGATGTCCGCGCGGCTCACCCGCAGCGTGCGGTTCACGTGCGCGAGCGGCACCGCGTACGGCTCGCCGCCGACTTCGACCAGCAGACTGCGGATTACCGACAGCGTCAGTGGCAACTGCATCTGCATGCGTGTGCCGATGCCGGGTTCCTGGGTGATGCGCACGGTGCCGCGGACCCGCTTGACGACGTCGTGTACCGCGTCGAGGCCGACGCCGCGGCCCGACACGTCGGTAACCTGGTCGCGCAGCGAGAAGCCGGGCAGGAACAGGAAGTCGAGCAGCTCGGCTTCGGACAGGCGCGCGGCGGTGTCCTCGCTCGCGAGTTTCTTGCGCACGATCGATGCGCGCAGCGCGTCGAGATCGATGCCGGCGCCGTCGTCCGATACGGTGATCTGCAGCGCGCCGGCGCTGTGGCGCGCTTCGAGCGTCAGCGTGCCTTCCTCGGGCTTGCCGCGCGCGAGCCGCAGCGCGGGCGCTTCGATGCCGTGATCGAGCGCGTTGCGCAGCATGTGGCCGAGCGGCGCTTCGAGCAGATCGAGAATGTCGCGGTCGACCTGGGTCGATTCGCCGATCAGTTGCCAGCGCACCTTCTTGCCGAGCGAACGCGCGACGTCGCGCACCATTCGCGCGAGGCCGCCGGTGCCGTCGCCGAACGGACGCATCCGGCATTGCAGCGCGGCGTCGTACAACTGCTGCGAGAGGTGGGTCGAGCGACGGTCGTAGCTTTCCAGATCGGCGAGGCGCTCGCCGAGCAGTTGCTGCGCTTCGGCGCTCAGGCGGCGCAGTTCTTCGAGCGCGCTTTGCGCGAGCGGGTCGAGCCGCAGGTCGGCGAGTGTCGCGTGCAGGTGGTCGAGCGCGCGGGCGCTGTCGCGCTGCACGCGTTTGACGCGCAACATCGATTGCGCGAACGGCTTCAGCCAGCGCGATTCGACCAGCGATTCGCCGGATAGCGATAGCAGGCGGTCGAGGTTGTCGGCGCGCACGCGGAGCATGCGGCTGGTTTCGGTGAGGTTGGCGGTGGCGGGCGTGTTCGCGCTGGTGGATAGGCTCGTTGGCGCGGTTGGCGTTGCGGTGCCGGCGGGCGAGGGCGGCAGCGGGGCTGCGGGCGGGGTTTGTGCTGCGGGGAACGGAGCGGTTGCGGGAGTTCCATGCGCTGCCGGAGCCGCAGGCGTTGCAGCGGACGTGGGCGCCGCGGAAGCCCCATGCGTTGCTGGAGTCGGCGGCGGTGCAGCAGGCGTTGACGTCGCGGGAGTCCCGGGCGTTGCGAAAGTTGCCGGCGGCGCAGCACTGACAGGCGTTTCACGAGTCGCAGGCGTCGCCTGAGCGGCGGCGGACGCAGCGCTTCGCGTCGTTGCGGCTTCGGCCCGCAGTGCATTAGCCAGAAGATCGAACGCAGCGTCATCGGCGGGAGGCAGCGATAAGCGGTCCGGACCGCGTGGCGCCAGCGGTTCGCTTGCGGGGGCTGCGTTGGGCGCTTGGGTAGGCGAGGGCACCGCACCCAGCGCCAACCCACCCATCCCTGCACCATGCGGCGCCACCCCTTCCATCCGCGCCTGCAACGCCGCCACACATTCGCCGACCTCGACACGCGCCGCGTCGTCTTCATCGTTGCCGATCCGCGCGACGATATCGACGCCGCGCAGCAGCACATCGATCCACGCGCCGTCGAGCAGCGCGCGCCCCTCCTGCGCGGCGACGAAACAGTCCTCCATCGCATGCGCGAGTTCGACGCCGACCGGCACGCCGACGATCCGCGCGGCGCCTTTCAGCGAATGCGCGGCGCGCATGCACGCTTCGAGCGCGGCCGCGTCGGTGGGCGCGCGGTCGAGCACCAGCAGGCCGTCGTCGAGCACGCGTGCCTGGTTGCGCGCTTCCTCGCGAAACAGATCGATCAGCGACGGGCGGCGCGGGTCGTCGATCATCCGAGGCTCCGGTTCAGGGTGTCGAATAGCGCGTCGGCGTCGAGCAGACCGACGCTGACGCCGCGCCACCCGACGACCGCGCGCGTGTGCGTGGCCGCGGTTTGCGACAGCGTCGCGGGCGGCGCGCAGAACGTCGCTGGCGCGAAGCGCTGCACGCCGTCGACCTGGTCGACCGGCAACACCGCGTGCTCGTCGCCGCGCGCGATCACCAGCAGACGCGGCAGATCGAGGCGGGTGCGATCGTCGCGCGCGCCGGCGGCCTCGGGCTCGAAGCCGAGCAGATGCGCGAGCGACAGGCACACCAGCAATTCGCCCTGCACGTTGACCACCCCGAGCACCGCGCGATGCTGGCGATGCGGCAACGTATGCACGGTACGCGTCTGCACGATGCGCTTGAAAATCGGCGTCGGCAGCGCGAGCCATTCGCCGCCGATGCGAAACACCAGAAACGATTCGCCGTCCTGCTTATCGCGCGAGTGCGAGGTGAGGGCGGCACGCGAGGCCGCGCCGGCCGTCCGCGGCTCGTGCCGGGTCAGATCGACGAGCGGCATCGGCTGATCGAGCAGCTTCGCCGCGGCCACTTCGAACACCGGGCAGTTCAGGCAGCGCACGTATTCGGTCAGCCGCTCGCACGACATATCGCCGCGCACGCCGATGCGATTCCAGCAATCGTCGAAGCTGCTCACGCGATCCTCACGCACGGGTCGCTCCCTGCGCGCGCGACGCGCGTTGCATCAGCAAACGCGCGCCGTCGCGATCGCCTTCGAGTTCGAGCAGCGTGGCCAGATGCGCGAGCGCTTCCGCGTGCTGCGGATCGAGATATAGCGCCTTGCGATACTGGCCGCGCGCGATGTTGGTCTCGCCGTTCGCATCGGCGAGCACGCCGAGCAGGTAGAACGCGTCCGCGTGCGGCGGATGTTGTTGGAGATACGCGTTGACCGCGGCGGCGGCTTCGTCGAGACGGCCGGCGTCCGCGAGCTGGTGCGCGGTGCGCAGCGTGTCGCGCGCGGCGGCGATGGGTGCGTTCGGCGCATTCGCCGCGTTCGCGGTGTAGTTCGACGTAGGGTTCGGCGCGGCGATACCGGTGGGATTGTGTGTGGCGTTTAATGCGTTGCCGCCGCGCGCATGATTTCGGGCTCCGAACGATGCGCCGGCCGCCGCGCCCGCTGCACCGTTGAGCGCCGCGTTGCCATGCGTGCCGCCGCCGGTGTGAGGCCACGCGCGAGACGGCGCACCGAACGACATGGGCGCGCGCTGTGCCTGCGGCGCTTGTGATGTTTGCGATGTTTGCGGCGGCGACTGCGTTTGCGCGAGCGACGAAGACGGTGCCGCCGGCAGCCCGCCCCACGGTGGCGTGCAGCCGACGAACGGCACGGCCCCCGTCGTCGTATCGCCCGCTCCACGCGCAACCGGATCGGGCCACGCGAACGGCTCGGCCGCGTACACCGGCGCCGGGGCGAGCGCCAGCGCGGGCGGCGGCGTCAGCGCAAGGGCGGCGGCGCTGGCGAGCGGCGCGGTGTGCCAGCAGTTCGCCTGCGTGCTGCCCGGCGGCGCGCGATGAAACGCGAACGCGAGCGGAATCTTCGCCGACTGCATCCCGTAGCGCATCAGCAAGCCGGTTTCGGCCGGCCCGACGAACAGCGTGCCGGTGTCGGCGAGCACGCTGTCGAGTGCCTGCAACGCGATCTGCTGGGTCTCGCGATCGAAATAGATCAGCACGTTGCGGCAAAACACGAAGTCGTAGACGCCGAGCGCGGCGGCATCGAGTTGCATCAGATTCGCGTGCGCAAAGCGCACCGTGTCGACGATCCTCGGCGCGAGCTGCCAGCCTTCGTCGGTGCGGCTGAAGTGCGCGTCGCGAAACGCGAGTGCGTTGCCGCGAAACGAGTTGCGTCCGTAGTGCGCGCGCTGCGCGAGCGCGAGCGAACGCTCGTTGATGTCCATCGCGTCGATGCGGAACTGCGCGGCGTCGAGCCCCGCATCGAGCAGCGCCATCGCGATCGTGTACGGCTCTTCGCCGGTCGAGCAGGGCAGGCTCAGAATCCGCAGCGGCGTCGCGTGACCGCGCGTGCGCAGCCGTTCGTTCAGACGCTCGTGCGCGAGCCGAGCGAGCGCGCGGAATGCGTCGGCGTCGCGGAAGAACCAGGTCTCCGGCACGGTCAGCGTTTCGACCAGCGCCTGCAGCAGCGCGGGCGAGGTCTGCACCGCGTTCCAGTAATCGGCGAGCGTCGCGTCGACGTGACCGTCCGCGCACCATGCGCTCGCGTGCTGATCGACCGCGCGTTCGATCGAACGATGACCGAGCGAACTCGCGTCGAGTCCCATCGTCCGGTGCAGCAGGCCGGTGAAGTGGCGGTAGAGCGCGGCGTTGTCGTGATGCGCGTTCATGCGTGCGCCTCGGGAAACAGCAATGCCTGGACGTCGGCGGGCAACAGTTGTTCGACGCGGATCCACTGTACGAGGCCGCCCGCTTCGCTCGCGACCGGACCGAGATAGCGCGCGTGCGGGGTGTCGATGCCGGTCGCGTGAAATGCTTCGGGTTCCAGACGAATCGTGCGGGTCGCGCCTTCGAGCAGCAGCGCGAGCAAGCGCACGCGGCCCGCGTGCGGATAGCGCACCAGCACCATGCGGGTCGACATCAGTTGCGCGGCCGGGCGGCCGAGCGCGAGCGCGGGGACGTCGATCAGCGGCAGCGGCGCGCCGTCGTGTTCGAGCACGCCGGCGACCCACGCCGGCGCGCCGGGGATCGTCTTCGGCGGCGTGCGCGGGTCGAGCGGCATCATCCGCTCCACCTGCGTCGCGTCGATCACGTAGCGTTCGTTGTCGAGCGTGAAGAGAATGAAGAGCATCGGCGGGGGCGCGAAGCGTGACTCAGGCGGGCGGCGACGAACCGGACGACGAACCGGACGACCGGCGCGACGCCCTCATGCCGCGACCTTGAAGCGCGACACGCCGGTGCGCAGACTGTTGGCGACGTGAGTCAGATCGTCGATCGCCTGGGTCGACTGACGCAGCGATTCGGCGGTCTGCTGCGCGGCCTCCGACAGCTGCGTCAGCGCCTGGGTGATCTGCTCGGCGCCGGTCGCCTGGGTCTGCATCCCTTCGTTGACCATCGAAAAACGCGGCGCGAGCTGCTGCACCTGCTCGATGATCTGGGTCAGATGGCCGCCGACGTTCTGCACGTCGTGCATGCCGCGGCGCACTTCCTCGGAGAACTTGTCCATCCCCATCACGCCGGCGGCGACCGCCGACTGGATTTCCTTGACCATCTGTTCGATGTCGTAGGTCGCGACCGCGGTCTGGTCGGCGAGACGGCGGATTTCGGTCGCGACGACCGCGAAGCCGCGGCCGTATTCGCCAGCTTTTTCCGCTTCGATCGCCGCGTTCAGCGACAGCAGGTTGGTCTGATCCGCGACCTTGGTGATCGTCGCGACGACCTGGTTGATGTTGCTGGCTTTCTCGTTGAGGATCGCGAGTTTCGCGTTGACCGAGCCGGCCGCCTCCATCACGTGGCGCATGGTTTCCTCCATGCGCGCGAGCCCCGCGTGGCCGGTGCCGGCGAGCGCGGCCGACTGGCCCGCCACTTCAGACACCTCGTTCATCGTGCGCAGCAGGTCGCGCGAGGTCGCGAAGATCTCGCGAGAGGTTGCGCCGATTTCGGTGGTGGTCGCGGCGGTTTCGTTCGCGGTGGCCTGCTGTTCGCGCGAGGTCGCGGCGATTTCGGTCACCGACGTGGTCACCTGCACCGCCGATTTCTGCGCCTGGCCGACCAGCGCGGTCAGCTCGTCGGTCATCCGGTTAAAGCCCGACTCGAGCGCGCCGATTTCGTCGGAACGGTTCAGTTGCAGACGCTGGGTCAGATCGCCGGTGCGCATCACGTCGACCACCTGCAGCACCTTCGCCATCGGCACGGTGACCGCGCGCAGCAGCCAGTAGCCGGCCAGCACCGCGACGATCGCGGCGAGCAGCAGCATCACCAGCAGCACGATGCGGGTGGCCTCGACCGAGTTGCGAATGCTTTCGGCCGACTGATCCGCGTAACCCTTGTTGCCTTCGACCAGCTTGCGCACGATCACCCGGCCGCTTTCCCAGATCGGCGTGAGCTGCGTGTTGAAGATGCGCGTGGCGTTCTCGCGCGAGGCCGGCAGGTTATCCAGCAGCGTCGCCTGGAGCGGCGTGTACTGCGCGTGGAACTGGCGGAATTCGTTGAAAAGTTCGCGGTCGGACGCGCGGAAAACGGTGGCGCCGTAGTCGTTGAAGAGCTTTTGCAGGGTCTGCTGGGTCTCCTGCAGACGCGCGGTGTCGCGTTTGATCGAGTCGGCGTCCGCGTCGACGAACAGCAGACGCTGGGTGGTCGAGTAGTTCTCGAACCAGGCCGCGCGCATCGCGGTCGCGTAATAGAGGCCGGGCATCGAGTCTTCCTGCTGACTCTTCGCATCGTGATCGATCGCGCCCAGCTGCTCGAAGGTGACGACCGCCATGACCAGCATCACGATCAGCACGATCCCGAAGCTGCAAAGAATCCGTTGCCGGATGGTCCATTGTTTCACGCGCTGCCCCCTGCCTGACCTTGCCTCGTCCCCCGTATCGGTCCCCGTTGGACCGGATCGTCGGGTCGGTGCTTTTCTGTTCATCGGACAAATCCGATGGCTCCAGCGGCGAATTCTACATGGATAGCAACGGTGTCTTGCACGGAATAGAAGGCAAAATCGTGTGCATTACGGGCAAACACGGGCTTCCGGCGGCGATTTGTTATGTGCCTGTTACATAGTTAATCAGCGGTTACCAACTGCAGCATCTATTTCCCCACGAGTGGCTCAGAATTCGTTCCATGCCTGAACGGCAGGAGCTAAATATGAAAAAGATCGCAGTAGCGTTGGTAATGGCGGGTAGTTTGACGATGGCGGGCCAGGCGTCCGCGCACGGACATGGCGGCGGCGACGTGGTCGGCGCGCTGATCGGCGGCGCGGTGCTCGGCGCGGTGGTCAGTTCCGTGCTGAACCCGGCACCGGTGGTCGCTTATCAGCAGCCGGCCTACGCGGCCCCGCCGCCCGGATATTGCTACGACGATTACCGGCGTGCGTATGTCGCCTGCGGGGCGCCGCCGCCGGGACAGTACGGTTACGCGCAGCCGCCGCAACCGCAGCCGGGCTGGTAATGGATTGAGCCGCTGCGGACGAACCGCGCGCAAACAAAAAGGCCGTCGCCTCTCGCGACGGCCTTTTCAATTCGGGGTACTGGCTAATGCCTGTGATGCAGCCACTCCGCGTAATGCGTATCGAGCCAGCGCTCGAGCTTCGGTGGCTGGGACGGGTCGCGATGACGCGACGTCATCCAGATGGCCAGGCCGATCACGATCATGACGGCAGGTCCCATCAAATAGGCGAGCAGCGATTCAGACATCGGAACCTCCGTATCGGCTTGCATCCATCTCTCAGTGTAGGCGATGGAAGCGGGGATAGAACGACGATGTGAAGCGGTCGCTTGAAGCGGCTGCGACGCGTTTTGGCGGTGGTTTCGAAACCTGTTTTTCTGGTGATTTTTCCTTTTTATGATTGGGTTTAAGGCGACGTATTTTCGGCCTGTGTACCAATCCGTGGGCCGTGTCCGCGCGAACGGCGGATCACGCCAAAACCCATCTCGATGCCGTCAGGCCGCCCCGTGCGCGGCGTGCCGCGCGGCTTCTATCTGGCTATCGACAAAGTCCGCCCAACTCTGAAGCAGGCGATGCTGGCGCGTGGCTTCAGTGGTTGCTTCGGTTTGCGCTTCGGTTTGCGTCTTGGCTTTCGTTTCGGCTGCGCTGTGCGTCGCGTCGCGGGCGTCCGCCTGCTGCCCCAGCTCGCGCAGATGTGTCGACGCAGTGCGACGGAAGTCATGCAGCACGAAGTGCTCCACGTCGAGCCCCAGAGCCTTGACCGCCTGGTTCAGCGTGCTTTTCGCGATCGGCCGGTCGTCGCCGCGCACGCTTGGGAACAGGTAGTTGTCGCTGGCCCGGTCGCGCTGCAACTCGCGCAGCAGCGTGAGCGCCTGGCGCGACAGGTAGACGACGCGGTCCGCCCGCGCTCGCTCGCCCGCGTTCAGGCGCGCGGCGGGGATCGTCCAGCGCGCCCGGTCTAAATCGAATTCGGCCCACTTCGCGTCCACGAGCTCGGACTTGCGCGCCATCGTCAGCACCAGCAGGTGCAGCGCGAGCTTCAGCGGCCGGCGGATGTTCGAGGTGTCGATCGTGCGCAGCGTGACGCCGATCTCGGCGCCGGACAGCACGCGGGTGCGGCTGTCGAACGTTGCGATCGAGCGCGCCGGGACGATTTGCGCGGGGTTGCTCGTCGCGAGTTGGCGCGCGATCAGATATACGTACAGGCGCTTGACGACGTTGCGCGTATGCAGGGCCATCTTCGGCGAGCCGCGCCGCTTGATGCGTTCGCAAATCGCGACGATGTCGTCGGCGCTGACCGCGCCGATCGGCTTGTTGCCGATCGCCGGCAGCACGTCTTTGTCGAGCGCGCGGCGGGTGGTGCGGCGGTATTCGTCGGATTTGCCGGCCAGCGCGGTCGCCAGATACAGCTCGGCGGCCTCGCGCAGCACGTCGGCCTTGCTTTCGGCGCCGCGGTCGCGGCGCGCGGTGGCGACCGGCGAGATGCCCTGGGCGACCATCGCCGCGTACTTTTGCGCCTTTGCGCGCGCGACGCGCAGCGAAATCATCCGGTAATCGCCGATCGTCGCAAGCGGCTGGCGTTTGCCGTTCAGCGTGTAGCGGAAGCGCCAGATCTTGCTGCCGGTCGTCATCACCTCGATCACGAGGCCGTTGCCATCGGCGATGCAGTAGCGGGTCGCGCGCGGTTCGAGTGCGCGGACCTGGGATTCGGTGAGGGGAGTGGCGAGGCGGGGCATGCGGGGGACCTTGGGTGCGGAGTGCGGCGATTTTAATGCTTGCGCCGGGCTGTGTACCAAAGATTCGGTGGATTTGGAGTAGGTGGGGCGGTGAGTTGAGCGTGCGGGGAGGTCGGTTATTTATTTGTTCGTGGTGCTGCTGGGCCGGCTGAGCGCCAGCATGACGGCTGACTCATAACCTTGAAATATATTCCAAGTCCTTTTCTAAATTGGATTAATCGTCATCAAGAATTTTTTGCGTACCTAAATAGAGGCTAAAACTCAAGGTGACTCGGGTTCCTCAAGGTGCCCTCATTAGATAACGTTTCCGTCCTTACCATCGTCTTCCCAATCGTTTGGGCGTGATCGGCGTGTTCGCCAAACCGTGGCGACTCGACATTGTCGGCAGAGCTGCTGGGCATGCGTAATCCCGCAGCCGTCGAGACGGCACTATTTCGGCAACTTCTTCTGGGTTCGCTCGATCTGCTGAATACTCGTCTCAGGCGTAGGCAATTTTTCGGGCATCGTTCCGCCCAGTTCCTGAATCGTTTGCCGCACCTTTTGGCCCACCGCAAAATGCGTTTGATTCGCGCGCTGTTTACCCAGGATGTCGTCGCGCCGTAGTTTCTCCTCGGTCTGAGTTGCACGGAACAGATTGGCCGCGAGTTCCGTGCTGCCCATGTGGTCGAGGATCTTCTGGCTCTTTTTCAGGCCTTTCTTCGTGTGGATTTCCTTGCTGCTAAGGCCGCCGTACAAACCTTTGTAGCCGTGGTCCTGAAAGATCGCGTAGTCGATTGGCGTCTCGACCCCTGCATCCCTGGCGGCCGCGGCCAGGTGCTTGTTGTGCGTCACCAATTCGTTGCGAATCGCAAGACGCCGCTCGTCCTCGCTGAGCTGGGCAAACTTCGCATCGTCGGCGAGTTCCTGGCGGCGTGTCTGCAGCGCGAAGTAGGTTTGCCCGTTAGCGATCACCGGCTTCGATGGGTCACCATTCTGGACGATCAGGTAGCAGGCATAGCGAGACAGGCATACGTCATCGATCGGGCGTTGCGCACCGGAACCGATGCCGACCATTTTGCGCATCTCCGCAAAATGGTCTTCCACCGGTTGTTCGCTCTGACGGCAGGCTTCCCGCGCCTTATCGAGCACCGGCAGGAAGTTGCGCCATTGCGAATAGTCGAGCAGCGGCGCGAGGTCACGAGCAAACCAGAACTCCGAGCCGCTGTCGTCGATCTGCCTGATGCTTTCGAAGGTCCGATGATGACCGGCTTCTAGCGCGTTGCTGTTTGTCACTGATACCCTCCGCGCAGTGGATGGCCGCCAGTTGGCAGCAGTTACCGGCAATTTTAAAGCGGAATACTGTCTTTTTATACAGGTATCGAGGTAGGCCGAACGGCGAACGCTGGACACGGCGTCCATCGTTGCACAGTGGGTGAACGTGCCGCTTTTGAGCAGACCCGCCGGCTGCGCGTCGTCCGCGAGCGTCACGGATGGCGCAGCGCCCAGACAGGTTCGTCCGGCGAGCGCGCGCTCACGACTTTTGTGCGTGCCTACGAAACGGGCGACGACCGCGGTCGAGCGCTTGGCCCGGACGACCTGAGTCGCGGTCGCTTACTCGGAGGTATGGTGTTCTGCGCGTTGCGCGTCGTTTGCCAGTTGCTTATTTGCCAATACAAAACCGACTAAAAATCACCCCCAGCAGATCATCCGAACTGAACTCCCCAGTAATCGAGTTCAGCTGATCCTGCGCGAGCCGCAATTCCTCGGCGAACAGATCGAGCGCCTGAGCGTTCTGTTCCGCGTGCGCGGCGGCGGTCGCCAGGTGTTCTTCGGCCGCGCGCAGCGCAATCAGATGCCGCTCGCGCGCGAGGTACACGCTCTCCGCGCCCGCCTGCCATCCAGCGATGCGCAGCAACTCGTCGCGCAGCAACGAAACGCCGGCGCCCTGTTTCGCCGACAACCGCACCTCGCTGAGTTCGAGATCGGCATCGAGCGCCTGGGTCGCCGGCGCGAGCCCGGTCAGATCGGTTTTGTTCAGCACCCGCACGACCGGCACCGCACGCGGGAAACGCGCGGCGATGGTTTCGTCGTCGGCGGTCATGCCGGTGCGCGCGTCGAGCAGATGCAGCACCACGTCCGCACGCTCGATCTCGCCCCACGTGCGCTCAATGCCGATCTTCTCGACCTCGTCCTCGGTCTCGCGCAACCCGGCCGTATCGATCACATGCAGCGGAATGCCTTCGATCTGGATCGTCTGCGCGACCTTGTCGCGCGTCGTGCCGGCGATCGGCGTGACGATCGCGAGCTCCGCGCCGGCCAGCGCATTGAGCAGCGACGACTTGCCGACGTTCGGCTGCCCCGCGAGCACGACCGACAACCCCTCGCGCAGCAACGCGCCCTGGCGCGCCTCGCTCAGCACGAGCGCGAGGCGCTCGCGAATCCGCGCGAGCTTGCCGCGCGCGTCGGCGGCTTCGAGGAAGTCGATTTCCTCTTCGGGAAAGTCGAGCGTCGCTTCGACCAGCATCCGCAGCGTGATCACCTCTTCGACCAGCGCGTGAATGTCGCGCGAGAACGCGCCGTCGAGCGAGCGGCCAGCCGAACGCGCGGCGGCCTCGGTGCTCGCCTCGATGAGATCGGCGACCGCTTCGGCCTGCGCCAGATCGAGCTTGTCGTTCAGAAACGCGCGACGCGTGAACTCACCGGGCTCGGCAAGCCGCAGACCGAACGCGCGACCGGCATCGATACAGCGCTGCAGCACCAGTTGCAGCACGACCGGCCCGCCGTGCCCCTGCAGTTCCAGCACGTGCTCGCCTGTATACGAATGCGGCGCCGGAAAGTACAGCGCGATGCCGCGATCGAGCGGGTTGCCGCTCGCATCGAGAAATGGCACGTAGCTCGCGTGGCGCGGCGCGAGCGTCTGACCGGTGAGCGCCTGCATCAGCGGCTGCGCGGCCGCCTCGCCGGCGCGGCCGAACGAAATCCGCACTACGCCGATGCCTCCCCGGCCGGGCGCGGTGGCAATGGCGACGATGGGATCGGAGTCGGTCGTAAGCATGGAAGTCCGGCAAAAACACGAGGGGGAGAGGAGGGCGGCACCGGGCGGGAACATCCGCGACCGAAGCGCGACGCATTGTAACGCGCGCATCTCAAATGCAATGGCGCTCGAAACCGACGCGATCCAGCCGGCGCCGGCGCTCAGACCACTTTCGGACGAAATAGGATTTATCCTAGACAAGCTAGGATTACTACCATCATTTCCCCAGACGATTCATGCTCAAAATGCACTCCACTTTGAGCAAACGCAAGCCAGACAATAAAAAGATGAAAAAAACCGATTTCTGGCAATGCGTTGCCCGGCGCGCTCTGCAAGCTAAAACTATCTCAAATAAGCAAAATACGCGCTTGCCCGGTTGTCAACTGGTTTGACGTTGAATTGCACAATCTGGCCCATGCCAACCGTCAAAGAAAAAGCTGCGTTCGCCAAGAGGCTGAATGATCTGCTCGAGCCGCTGAAGATTCGCGGCGGAACCGCACTTTCCGAGCAGTTCAATCTCCGTTACCACGGCGACCGTCCAGTGACACCGCAAACCGCGCACAAGTGGATCAAGGGCACGACGATTCCGAAGCCCGACAAGCTGCGCACGCTCGCCGAGTGGTTGAACGTCAACGAGCACTGGCTTCATTACGGACCGTCGCCCGGCACCAACGCGCGGCCGATGGCACGCGGCGAAAAGTATCCGCCGACTCCGGAAACGATCGAACTCGCATCTAAAATTGCGTCGCTGACGCCGAAAGACCGGACCCTGGTCGAGGAAATGATCGTGCGCTTCTACGGCGAAGACGCCGACGAAGAGTAAGCAACTTGAAGATACCGCGCGGCTCACTCTAGCGCCGCCACGCTATTTCAGCCGCACCAAGTAAAAAAGCCGCCCGGTTCGCACCGGGCGGCTTTTTGTTTGCAGCGAGCGTCGCGGCGGCGATGGAACGAGCCGCCGCGAGGGACCGGGCCTTAGGCCGGCTTGACCTTCGACTTGCCCATCATCCGCGTGATGTAGTACTGCTGCGCGATCGACAGCACGTTGTTCACCACGTAGTACAGCACCAGACCGGCCGGGAAGAAGAAGAACATCACCGAGAACGCGATCGGCATGAACATCATCATCTTGGCTTGAACCGGGTCCGGCGGCGTCGGGTTCAGCTTGGTCTGCAGGAACATCGACACGGCCATCAGCACCGGCAGGATGAAGTACGGGTCCTGCTGCGACAGATCCTGAATCCACCAGATCCACGGCGCACCGCGCATTTCCACCGACGACAGCAGCACCCAGTACAGCGAGATGAACACCGGAATCTGGATCAGCACCGGCAGACAGCCGCCGAACGGATTGACCTTCTCGGTCTTGTACAGCTCCATCAGCGCCGCGTTCATCTTCTGCGGATCGCCCTTGAAGCGCTCGCGCAACGCCTGCATACGCGGCGTGATCACCTTCATGCGCGCCATCGACTTGTAGCTCGCGGCCGACAGCGGGAAGAACACCGCCTTGATCAGCAGCGTGAGCAGCACGATCGACCAGCCCCAGTTGCCGACATAGCTGTGGATCTTCGACAGCAGCCAGAACAGCGGCTTCGCGATGATCGTGACCATCCCGTAGTCCTTCACCAGATCGAGGCCCGGGGCGATGCCGGCGAGCATCTTCTCTTCTTCCGGACCGGCGAACAGGCGCGCGCTGACGCTAACCGTCTGACCCGGCTGGATCGTCGGCAGCGCCTGCTTCAAACCCACTCGATACAGCGACGGATCGATCTTCTCGGCGTAGTAGTCACGCTTCACGCCGTCCTGCGGAATCCACGCCGACGCGAAGTAGTGCTGGACCATCGCGACCCAGCCGTCGTTGGCCGTCTTCGCGAAATCTTCCTTGTTCTTGTCGAGGTCGCTGAACGTCATCTTCTGGAAGTGATGCTCGTTCGTATAGACAGCCGGGCCGATGAACGTGTGCGAGAAACGCGGCGTTTCGACCGGCTGGTCGTCGCGCACCAGTTCCATATAGACCTGCGGCGTCACCGCCGTGGTGCCGACGTTCTGGACCTTCGTCTCGACGCCGATCACATAGCTGCCGCGCGTGAACGTATACGTCTTGATGACTTTCAGGCCGCCCTTTTCCGGCGACTCGAAGCTCATCTGGAACGAGTTCTGACCATCCGCCAACTGGGTCGGCTGATTCGGCATCAGCGTGAAGACGTCGTTGTGATTCGGGAAATCGCCACCGAGCAGACCCGTGCGGGCGAGATAGGTGTGATTGTTGGTCCGGTCGAACAGCGTGATCACGAGATCCGGCTGCTTGCCGTCGCCTTCCTTCAGCAGCGACAGGCGCGACACCGTGCCGCCCCGGGTGTCGATTTCGCCGCTATAGACGTCGGTGCTGAACTTGACCAGTTGCGATTGCGTGGCGGCCGGCGCGTTGCCAGGCGCTGCTGCGTTGGTGGCCGGCAGATCGGCCGGCTGGGTTCCCGGCGTCGTGGTTCCCGGTGCGGCGCTGCCCGTGGTCTGGGTCGGCGTCGTGCTCGGGAAGAACATCGACGGGCGTCCGTGGTCGCGTTGCCAGTTGTCGAACAGCATGACAGCTGACATGAAAAAGATGACCCATAGGACGGTGCGTTTGATATCCATGCGTTGTCTCAGTGTCGATGGAACGGCGCGTCAGCGCTTTTCAGAAGTGGGTGGCGGGACGAGATCGATGCCGCCCGCGGAAAACGGGTGACAGCGGCAAACACGCCTCACGGCGAGATAAGTCCCGCGCGCGGCGCCATGATACTGGATTGCCTCGCGCGCGTAATCAGAACAGGAAGGGTAAAAACGGCACCGGTCGCCAAGCATGGGGCTGATGGCGAGCTTGTAAAAACGCAATAAAGCGAAGAGTACCGTTTGCATGGCAGGTGCGGCCGGAGGGCGCCGCGCAACAACGTGGAGTACCGGGCGACGTCCGCACCCCGGAAACTGCCGGCGCAACCTGAATTGCGTCGGAAGGGTGCGGCGATCCCTGCGTCATTCCGTCCTCGGCGCTTCCGCGGGGGGCGCCTGACGACGGGTAATTTCGCGCGCTGCCTTGTCGAGCAACGCCTCGATTTCGCTGCGGCACAGCGCCTTCAACGGCGGCGACGACGCACTCGGCATAGCCTTTTTGTCGAACCGCGTATGCAGGCGCAGCAGCACATCCCAACCGTCGAACTCGGCGCGCCGCAGCCGGAACGACTCGCGCGCGATCCGGCGTACCAGATTCCGCGTGGCCGCGCGCGGCGCGTACTTCTTGCCGATCACGAGGCCAAGTCGCGCCTCATTGCCGGTGGGCCGACCGTACACAACGAAGTGCGCGGTACGGCGCCAGGGCCGCAAACGAAAAACGGATGAAAATTCATCCGTTTTTAGCAGCCTTGCGGCTTTGGGGAAGGCGGCTTGCGCTGGCAACGGAACCGAGCCCGGTTGCTGCGCCCCGGCCGTTCCCGCTTCGCCGCGGGCTTCGGTCACAGCGCGCAATCCGCTCGCCTTAGATCGCGAGGCGCTTGCGGCCCTTCGCGCGACGTGCGTTGATGACCTTGCGGCCACCAGCGGTCTTCATACGGACGCGGAAGCCGTGGGTGCGCTTGCGACGGGTAACGGAAGGTTGGTAAGTACGTTTCATGTTGCTCTCACTTGATCGAAAAAAACCGCGCGATCATCGCTGAAAGCGCAATGGCCGGTGGTTTACTGAAATTGGTTTTCGCGGAACCCGCTATTTAAGCTGGTTTTTCGTTGGCCGTCAATAGTTTAGCCTGGATCGGGAAGCGCGCGTGCGTGTCCGGGCAGGTGATCGGTCCCTGTGGATAACTCACTGGCGACTCCGTTTTGGCGTTAGAATCTCGCCTTACTTCCCAAAAATGTTGCACGTCGCTCCGGCACGTTTGTCCCGCAAACCCTTGTGGCACAAGCGCCTGGGGCGTTTACGCCTGGCTGCTCAGGGCCTTGTTGCGCGCTCGCGACAGGGGCAGCGGCGAGCTCCGTGCACACCATAACGACAGCATCTTGATGAACGAATTCTGGCAACACTGTTCCGCATTGCTAGAGCGTGAGCTTACGCCCCAGCAGTACGTGACGTGGATCAAACCATTGGCCCCGGTCGCCTTCGACGCCGATGCGAACACGTTGAGCATCGCCGCGCCGAACCGCTTCAAGCTCGACTGGGTCAAGAGCCAGTTCTCCGGCCGCATCGC
Organism: Burkholderia sp. SRS-W-2-2016; assembly: GCF_001931485.1. Taxonomy (GTDB): domain Bacteria; phylum Pseudomonadota; class Gammaproteobacteria; order Burkholderiales; family Burkholderiaceae; genus Paraburkholderia. The sequence goes on from NZ_MSDV01000001.1 coordinate 39,630, forward strand.
GGATATGGCCCGCGATTTCTGGCAGGCCCCGATCGACGTGCAATTCGTGCTGGACCCGAAGGCCGGGATGCGCGGCGCCGCAGCCGCGCCGGCTCCGGCGCCTGTGCGCGCGACATCGGCGGCTCCCCAGGGTCACCACGCGGGTGGCGCAGCGGCCGTCGATGCAGCCGTCGGCGCGGTGCAGGCTGCGCACCTCGCGCGCTCCAATCCGATGGGCGCCGCGGCAGCCGCTGCCGCGCAACACGGGAACCCGCGCGCCGCGGCCGATGACGCCGCCGACCTCGATCTGCCGAGCCTCGACGCCCACGAAGCCGCCGCCGCGCGTCGCACGTGGCGCCCGGGCCAAGGCGCGGGCGCGCCCGCGGCCGGCGAGAACGACTCGATGTACGAGCGCTCGAAGCTGAACCCGGTGCTGACCTTCGACAACTTCGTGACCGGTAAGGCGAACCAGCTGGCGCGCGCAGCGGCGATCCAGGTCGCCGATAACCCGGGCATTTCGTACAACCCGCTGTTCCTGTATGGCGGCGTGGGTCTCGGTAAGACCCACCTGATCCACGCGATCGGCAACCAGCTGTTGATGGACAAGCCCGGCGCGCGGATCCGCTATATCCACGCGGAACAGTACGTGTCGGACGTGGTGAAGGCGTACCAGCGCAAGGCGTTCGATGACTTCAAGCGCTACTACCACTCGCTCGACCTGCTGCTGATCGACGATATTCAGTTCTTCTCCGGCAAGTCGCGTACGCAAGAGGAATTCTTCTACGCGTTCGAGGCGCTGGTCGCGAACAAGGCGCAGGTGATCATCACCAGCGATACGTATCCGAAGGAAATTTCGGGTATCGACGACCGCCTGATCTCGCGCTTCGACTCCGGCCTGACGGTGGCGATCGAGCCGCCCGAGCTGGAAATGCGCGTCGCGATTCTGATGCGCAAGGCGCAATCGGAATTCGTGAGCCTGAACGAGGACGTCGCGTTCTTCGTCGCGAAGCATCTGCGCTCGAACGTGCGTGAACTCGAAGGCGCGCTGCGCAAGATCCTCGCGTACTCGAAGTTCCACGGCCGCGAAATCACGATCGAGCTGACGAAAGAAGCGCTGAAAGACCTGCTGACGGTGCAGAACCGGCAGATTTCGGTGGAAAACATCCAGAAGACCGTTGCCGATTTCTACAGCATCAAGGTCGCGGATATGTATTCGAAGAAGCGTCCGGCGAACATCGCGCGGCCGCGCCAGATCGCGATGTATCTGGCCAAGGAACTGACGCAGAAGAGTCTGCCGGAAATCGGCGAGCTGTTCGGCGGGCGCGACCACACGACGGTGCTGCACGCGGTGCGCAAGATCGCCGACGAGCGCAGCAAGGACGCGCAGCTGAACCACGAGCTGCACGTTCTGGAGCAGACGCTGAAGGGCTAAGCGGGGAAGCCGTGGAGTTGGCGGAAGTTGGCCGGAAAAGGCTGGCGAAGCGGTAGGGCGCAGGAGAAGTCAGCAGGAACGGGCGGCTCGAAATGCGTCTGAACCAAATAGGAGTCCTGGCGAAAAAGGCGAAACCGAAGCGGTGGCAGATCGAAAACCGCGCTTCAGATTGGCCGCCGCTCGCGCCGCGCTTCGCAGCACCGGTAACCCGCCTCCAACCACCCCGATTCCGCACCGCAAAATCGACCTGTTTATTCCCGAACTCGCCCCCAATTTAGTGAGGCGGTCCCGTTTTCAGGCACAATACAGGTTTAACCGCCCGGCGGCCGCGGGCGGATTTCACGCCGTGACGGGCGCTAGCGTGGCGCCGGCGGGGAGCCGTGGCTGCACGCTGGAAATGCTTGTCACATCAGGCGTGCAGGCCGTTATATCAACGAAGGAACCCTATGCAACTGGTCAAGACCGAACGCGATAACCTCCTCAGGCCGCTGCAAACTGTGAGCGGCATCGTCGAACGCCGCCATACGCTGCCGATCCTCGCCAATTTGCTGATCACCAAGAACGGCCCCGACGTGTCGTTCCTGTCGACCGACCTCGAGTTGCAGATCACCACGCGCGCCGACTTTGGCGTGGGCAACGACTCGGTTGCAACCACGGTGGCGGCCCGCAAGCTCCTCGACATTCTGCGCGCGATGCCCGACGGGCAGGTCACGCTCACGTTGAACGACAAGCGTCTGACCGTGCAGTCCGGCAAGAGCCGCTTCGCGCTGCAAACGCTCGCCGCGGACGAGTTCCCGACCGTCGCACAGGCTAAAGACTACGGCGCGAGCCTCGTGGTTCCGCAAAAGACGTTCCGCCAGCTGCTCGGCATGGTCCATTTCTCGATGGCCCAGCAGGACATCCGCTACTACCTGAACGGCATGCTGCTGGTGGTGGACGGCGACCAGCTGATGGCGGTCGCGACCGACGGCCACCGTCTGGCGTTTTCGTCGATGAAGATCGAAGGCTCGTTCGCGCGCCAGGAAGTGATCATTCCGCGGAAGACGATTCTCGAACTGCAGCGCCTGCTCGAAGACATCGACGACACGCTGAAGATCGACATCGCGCAAACCCAGGTGAAGTTCACGTTCGGCCAGGTCGAACTGGTCTCGAAGCTCGTGGAAGGCAAGTTCCCCGACTTCCAGCGCGTGATTCCGAAGTCGCACAAGAACAAATTCCTGATTGGCCGCGAAGAACTGCAGCGCTCGCTGCAACGCGCGGCGATTCTGACCTCGGACAAATTCAAGGGCGTGCGCTGCATCATCGAGCCGGGCCAGTTGAAGATCATGTCGACCAACGCCGATCAGGAAGAGGCGCAGGAAGAACTGGAAATCGCCTACACCGGCGACAGCGTCGATATCGGGTTCAACGTCACGTATCTGCTCGACGTGCTCGCGAACCTGAAGGTCGACATGCTGGAAGTGAGCCTCGGCGACGCCAGCTCCAGCGCACTGATCACGATTCCCGAGAACGATGAATTCAAATACGTGGTGATGCCGATGCGCATCTGACGCGTCTATCACCAAGAAAAACACCAAGGGGCGCAGCGCCCCTTTGGCGTTTTTATGGCGTTTTGAAAAGTCCAGAGCAGCAACTTCGCAGTAATGCAGAACCGGAAAAATCCATGACTGAAACGAACAATACGCAGCCCGATAACAGCTACGGCGCCTCGTCCATTCAGATCCTCGAAGGTCTGGAGGCGGTGCGCAAGCGTCCTGGGATGTACATCGGGGATACATCGGATGGCACCGGTTTGCACCACCTCGTGTTCGAAGTGCTCGACAACTCGATCGACGAAGCGCTCGCCGGGCATTGCAACGACATCCAGGTGATCATCCACGCGGATAACTCGATCTCGATCACCGACAACGGCCGCGGCGTGCCGACCGGCCTGAAGATGGACGACAAGCACGATCCGAAGCGCAGCGCCGCCGAAATCGTGATGACCGAGCTGCACGCCGGCGGCAAGTTCGACCAGAACAGCTACAAGGTGTCGGGCGGCCTGCACGGCGTGGGCGTGTCGTGCGTGAACGCGCTGTCCGCGTGGCTGCGCCTGACCGTGCGCCGCGACGGCAAGAAGCACTTCATGGAATTTCACCGTGGCGTGCCGCAGAATCGCGTGCTCGAAGAGATCGACGGCGTGATGACTTCGCCGATGCTGGTGACCGGCGACACCGAAAACCGCGGCACCGAAGTGCATTTCATGGCCGACGAGACGATCTTCGGCAACGTCGAATACCACTACGACATTCTGGCGAAGCGGATTCGCGAACTGTCGTTCCTCAATAACGGCGTGCGGATTCGTTTGCTGGATCAGCGCTCGGGCAAGGAAGAGGATTTCGCGTTCGTCGGCGGCGTGAAGGGCTTTGTCGAGTACATCAACAAGAACAAGTCCGTGCTGCACCCGACTATTTTCCACATCATCGGCGAGAAAGACGGCGTCGGCGTGGAAGTGGCGATGCAGTGGAACGACAGCTACAACGAAAACGTGCTGTGCTTTACCAACAACATTCCGCAGCGCGACGGCGGCACGCACCTCACGGGTCTGCGCGCGGCGATGACGCGGGTGCTGAACAAGTACATCGCCGATCACGAAGTCGCGAAGAAGGCGAAGGTCGAGACCTCGGGCGACGACATGCGTGAAGGGCTGTCGTGCGTGCTGTCGGTGAAGGTGCCGGAGCCGAAGTTCAGCTCGCAGACGAAGGACAAGCTGGTGTCGTCGGAAGTGCGCGCGCCGGTGGAAGAAGTGGTCGCGAAGGCGCTCGAGGAATTCCTGCTCGAAACGCCGAACGACGCGAAGATCATCTGCAGCAAGATCGTCGACGCGGCGCGGGCGCGCGACGCGGCCCGCAAGGCGCGCGAGATGACGCGCCGCAAGGGCGTGCTCGACGGCGTCGGTCTGCCGGGCAAGCTCGCGGACTGCCAGGAGAAGGATCCGGCGAAGTCGGAGATCTATATCGTCGAGGGCGACTCGGCGGGTGGCTCGGCGAAGCAGGGGCGTGACCGGAAGTTTCAGGCGATCTTGCCGCTGCGCGGCAAGGTGCTGAACGTCGAGAAGGCGCGCTACGACAAGCTGCTGTCGTCCGAGCAGATCGTCACGCTGATCACGGCGCTCGGCTGCGGGATCGGCAAGGAAGACTACAACCTCGACAAGCTGCGCTATCACCGCATCATCATCATGACCGATGCTGACGTCGACGGCGCGCACATCCGGACCCTGTTGCTGACGTTCTTCTACCGGCAGATGCCGGAGATGATCGAGCGCGGCTACATCTATATCGCGCAGCCGCCGCTGTACAAGATCAAGGCAGGTAAGGACGAGCGGTATCTGAAGGATGAGTCGGAGGTGAATGCGCATATTCTGCGGCTGGCGCTGCAGGGCTCGGAGCTGGTGTCGGGTGAAGGCGCGACGCCGATTACCGGCGATGCGCTCGGTGAGCTCGCGCGGGCTTATCTGCTGGCGCAGGCGGTGGTGGACCGGTTGAGCCGGCTGTATGACGCGGGTGCGCTCGAGGCGGTGATGGATGGTGTCGCTGTCGACCTGTCCAGCGAGCAGGCGGCCGAGGCTTCGGCTCGCGCGCTCGAGGCGAAGCTGCGTGATGACGCGCTGAAGCCTGAGGTTTACGTTACGACAATGTATGACCCGGTGCGGGAGCTGCGCTCGCTGCGCGTCGCGCGTACGCATCATGGCAATCAGAAGATTTCTGTGATCGATGAAGATTTTCAGTTGACCGCGGATTATCAGCAGCTTGTTAATACGGCTAATACGTTTAAGGGTTTGATTGGGGCGGGGGCTGTTATCAAGCGCGGCGAGCGGAGTATGGCTGTTACCGACTTCAAGAGCGCTATGAAGTGGCTGCTTGCCGATGCTGAGCGGAATATGTCCAAGCAGCGCTATAAGGGTCTCGGTGAGATGAATCCTGAGCAGCTTTGGGAAACTACTATGGATCCGACTGTGCGTAGACTGCTGCGGGTGCAGATTGAGGATGCTATTGCGGCTGATGGGATCTTTACTACGCTTATGGGGGATGATGTGGAGCCGAGAAGGGCGTTTATTGAGTCGAATGCGTTGCGGGCGGGGAATATTGATGTTTGAGGGTGGGTGTAGATAGACGCATACCCTGAGAAAAACGGACCCATAAGTTGAGAAATTTATGGGTCTTTTTCATTGATAGCCAAGAGTTACGAACAATCCATCGAGTTGTCCTACGCCCACCACAGGCCGAAGCGCTGGGCATTCAGAGCGGACCTATCATCGTTCCAGCGCCTGCCGCTCCGCCGCAGAAGCCCGCACCGGAGGTGCCCAGTGCTAACGCGCGCTTCGTAGAGCAGATGCGTGCGAGGCGCAATGCCAGCCGCGGGAAGAATCTCGGCAATCGTTGACGGTGGCGAGCGCAGCCGCGTGGCACGACTTCAGTCCACGCCGCCAGACGAAGCCTGAACTCTCACTTATGAATGCCTCATGCTCGAAGAACTCTACAATCGAATCTCACCCGCGTGCTGCTCTGTCACGGTCTTCCTTGACGACGAGAAAATCAGCGAGGGCTCAGGCTTTGCGTTTCTTCCGAACGGTCAGGTGATTACGGCCGCGCACGTCGTCACCGGGCGGTTCCCGATTCGGCACAGCGATTACATCGACCCGGCGCTAAAAATATTCTGCAAGTTCCAGGGTTTGCCGGTCGCAGAGTATGCGGTCCAGCTTTGCTCCATGAACATAGAAGTCCCGGGATTTTCGCAGCCGGTCCAGCTGGACATCGCGATGCTGAATCCGAAGGAGCCGTTTCCGACGGAGGTTCCTCGGATACCGGTCGTGCTTGGGGATACGCCGCGACTTGGCCAGCGCGTATTCCTGGCAGGCTATTCTGAAGAGTTGCGCCTCCCGTTCGACATCGACCGACTACTCTTGCCAGAGACAAAGGGCGCCGCCGAATTCAAGGCAGCCATGGACAAGGGCTACATGGCCGACATGACGGGCCCGCTCATCAAGCAAGGGCATATCGGCAACCTCAGGCGGATAGTGACGACAGTCTCTGGTCTCGGAACCCTCGAATGCGATGTCATGTATATCGACAACGCAATGCATCCCGGCGCCAGCGGCGGCCCAGTGTTCAATGAGGGGGGCGAGGCCATCGGGATACTTTCTCAGCGCGCCATGACCGCCGTTGAATACGGAACCGATGGCCGAACACGCGTGCCATCTGGTTGCACCATCGCTATCGGCCTCAACCCGCTTGAGTTTCTCGGCAGGACGCCCCAAGCCCCTAACTGATTGCAGCCGGCTCGCATAGTCTGCTGACCTTAGTTGATTGACGTCTCGTTTGGGCTAGACTGGCGATTCGCCTGCACCGGAGGCAACCAGCGGGAGCGTACTTAATGGCCATCGACTTGTTTGCTGACTTGGGTCGGCCAGAAAGCGAACTGCATCCGCAATACAAAGCGTTGAGAGACCTCCCCGGTTATTCGCCGGCCCGACAGCTCATACGAGAATTGCAACGCGAGTTCGTCGACCCGGACGGAAACTTCGTGGAGCAATTTCAGACTTTTGCGCTCGATGCCCGGACCTTTGAGTTCTTTCTTTCGGTGATGCTGGCAGATGCTGGCCACGAGTTGGACCGGAGCGTCGACCGGCCAGATTTTCTCGTCATAAAAGATGAGGTCACCGCAGTCGTCGAGGCGGTCACCGCGAACCCGCGAGGGAACGGCAGCATCCAACCTTACGACGCTGTTCCCGACGCCAGGTCACTGCAGGAAGCCGCCGAGCAACTTGAGCACACCATCCCAATCAGGCTCGGAAGCCCACTGTTCACCAAGCTCAACAAGAAGTATTGGGAGCTACCGCATGTCGCCGGTAAGCCATTGATACTTGCGATACAGGACTTCCACACGGCCGGAGCACTGATGACATCGGATGTTCCGCTGGTGCGATACCTCTACGGGCTTGGGCAGACTTGGTGGCATGACGAAGATGGCAACCTTGTCATTCAAAGCCATAGCCTCGGCGAGCACAGAGAAGGCGCCAAACGCATTCCGTCTGGATTTTTCCAGCAGGAGGATGCGGAGCATATCTCTGCGGTGCTGTTCTCCAACGCGGGCACGTTGGCAAAGTTCAACCGCATGGGACACCAAGGTCAGTACAGGACTAGAGGGGTTCGGATGCTTCGTTGGGGCTCCTGCTATCGTCATGACCCGAACGCAACGCTTCCGCGTCCATTCGTGTACGAAGTCGGCGATAGCGAATGGCCAGTTGAAACTTGGCGGCAGGGAACTGTTCTCGTCCACAACCCAAATGCGCTGCATCCGCTACCTGAGCGATGGCTAGGCGCCGCGCTTGAACACACGGTAGTGGATGGCGAACTGAGGACGATGGTTTCGGAGCAGTTCTTGCCCTACAGTTCCATCACGCAAATCATGACGAATGCGTCGCGTGGCGATGTCAGGAGAACAGCTCAAGGTCTCTACGACGCACTCACCAGCGTGCTGCCACCGTGAGGAGCCGCGCGGTATTCGGATGAGCGCCTCGATGTCCGCTCACGCCGCGGTCTGATTAGCCTCGATGTCAGATGGGGATGACCCGCTCGGAGTGAGGTCTGCAAAGATTGCTGCGGTCCGGGAAATCTGTCGCTTCGAGACCGGATTGATGACCTCGTCGGGAGCCGCAAGCGGATGTCGTAGAAAATGTTGTGTGATGACTTTGTGCAGGTCTGGTAAATCCCTCACGGTGTCTTCAATCTCGGGAGCGAGGAGCACCTTGATTGCGTACCGTTTGGGGTCTACGCTGGCCTGCATCGCTTTAATCTTTGCATCCGCCTCTGGTGTCAGCTCCCCGGTGAGCCATAGCTCGAAAGTCAATGCGAGGTTCCTGAATTCCGGGTTATCGAGCGTTTGGCTTCGAACGGATGGGATGCGCTTGTTCAGCCACGCCTCGACGTCGGAATCCGAAAGCAGACGCCCCGGCAGCAGGCCCTTGCACTCGATAAACCGAATCTGTTGACCAGGCACGACTACTCTGACGTCGACTTCCGCAACGTCCTTTCCATCCTGTCGGTAAATCTTGTTCATGGTGATGTTGGCGCCGGCAACCGTCCTTCTCATCACATCTGCGATTACAAATTCGAAGAGCGCTCCGCGAAGAGTCCCAGCTGCGCCTTCAATTTTGCCGAGCTTCTCGAACAACTGGGTGAACTTCTCAGGTTCGACCGCTTGGGTAGCTGCCTGCGTCAGCGTCGCACTAAGCTCCATCAAGGCCCGCGCGACGTCGGTGCCGAAGAGGGATTCGGTTGTTGCCGGTACCACGCCCTCACGCCGGATTGCATCCAGCGCCTCAAGGGTGTACCGATGCGCGACGAAGAACTGCATCGTTCGAACGCCGCGCACCTGCCGCAGCGACCTGCATTTATAGATGAATGGCGAGAGGTCGTTAAGGTCAACCTCATCTTTAAGCAACACATCGAGTACGATGAATCCGGGCTTGGGGCGGCCGGATTTGTTCCAGGTGGCCAGCGCGCTTATATAGGAAGGCGCGGTCATATCCCACTCGAACACGGAAACGATAGGCCGTGCTGCAGCCAGACCACCTCGAAGTTTGAAGCTATTGAAGCTCCCGAGCCCAAGCTTCGCCGCCCATTCCTGAACCGACTGAAGAAGGACAGTCTCCGCTATCAGCCGCGCCCTGATGGGGGGCAGCAGTTCATCGAGATACGGGGCGTTCTTAGCGAAGGCGAAACATTGCCCCAACCCGGGCACCTCGATAGTCTCAAAGAGGCCGATGTCGACGAGGTTCTGCCAGACACGTTCGAACGGGATTTGACGCGGACCACCCGAGATGCCGGCGGCCGAAGCGAGATGGACCATCGGCATCAGCCCGCCGCGCGCTTTAAGCGCTCGTATGACCCGGGAATATGCGCCATTGCCCTCTTCAAACGCTTGAGCTAGCCGGGCCCAAAATCTATCGCTGCCGTATTGGCTGGCCGCATACAGAAATCTTGCGCGACGTGCGAAGGGGATAGTCAGTGCGCGTACCTCCGCGCTTCGGCGCTCGATTTTCTTCCGTGCTGCCGCCGGTGTGATGCCAAGCCAGCTCGCGAGGCCAAGTGCAACGCCCCCACTGAGCTGGGGGCCTTCTTTCACCAAGAAGTCGTGCAAGTCGTCGGTCATGCTCGGAGTGTCCCTGTCACACAGCGCTATTTATAATTGTAGGACCATGTGACTGTGTCGCGCAAATTTTACTTTAGGCCGCAAGAAAACCGTTTAAAAACAAATGCATACAACATTGGAAAATTTCGTGCTTGGCTGGCACCGCTGTCACAGTCACGAAAATGCGAGATTGTTCAGCTCTTCAAAGCGCGTTTGGGCGGGACGGCGAGGGACGCATTTTCGAACTCCAGCCAGGAACTTTAGATTCAAATCGCATATTTCGTCACCTCCCAGCCGCACGGAATGCGTTCTGCACAGCTCGCGACGAGCGGTTCAATATCACGGCGCGGCCCTTCTAATCAGAGATGCGTATCGATGATGCTGCATACGCTGGTTATAATGGGTCAACTAAAAAGCGCCGCCCTTAGACGTGAGAGACCTAAAATCGACCGGGTCGCAATCCCCGCTGGCTCCTTCGGGAGCTAAATCTCCGAACCCGCTTTTTTCACCACAGCGTGAGACGGCGGGGGCGGTGACCGCGGACCGATTCAGCTATCAGTATGACTGGGCGCTGCATGAGTTCCTTGAACTCCACCATCGAGGTGAGGCGAGCATTGTCTTCGTCGAGCTACATGAGGACGTGGTTTTCGGGACATCATTAGATGCAGAGGAAACCAGTTTTATCTTCTGTCAGGTCAAGGCCGGTGGAAAGAGCGGATACAGTTCACAGGCTTTAATTAAGCGGTCGGGAGCCAAGAACTCTATTCTCGGCAAAATGCTGTCCAGTATCGCGGTGAAGGATATTGCCGAGCGCGTTCAAAAATTGGGCTTAGTGGCGACTCGTGGTTTTTCGCTTAAGTTGAAGACCTCCGGATTTCGCCTGGAAGAGATACCTTTCAGCGAACTCGAAGAAAAGACCGCCACCGTTATCCGCGAGTCTTTGCAGACAGAGCTGAACACTAGCGTTCCTCTCGAGAAGCTGCATTTCCGCGAACCCTCGCTCGACACGCGTTCCACGCGCCACGCTGTCATAGGTCTAATCTCCGACCTGCTCACTGAGCGCAATCCAAACCAGCACAGCAACAGCACTCAGATATATGTCGTGCTCACCGACGAGTTACGGCGCAAGGGTGAGATTGCTTGGGACTATTCCGACTGGGACCAGCTTGTCATGCGGAAGGGCCTAACGGCCAACCGCGTTGAAGCACTCTTCGCGCAATACTCGTCGACGGCGTCTACCGACGAACTCATCAACGACTTTGATTCACAGGTCCGCGAGCTGGGATTTCTGACGCGTGACGTAAAAAGGCTTCGGGAGCGCGCTCGTACCTACTTGCTCAACACGCTGGCCGGAGGAGCGCTGGTTCAGGTGCGAGTCCGAGACTCAATACGCGAGCACCTGTCGACGCTCGAAGCGGTACTGTGCCGACAGACGCTGGAGAGCCTGGTCAACAGCTGCGCGCCTGTCGTCACCGAGCATCTCAGAGACCGGGAGAGCCGCGCCGCCGCCTACATAATCGAGTATCTCAGGTCATAGTGATATGGGATTACCCAACTACAAACTGCTCGTAAGAAATTTGCGTACGAAAGCCCATGAGCGCATTGATATTCAGGACCCTCTACGTACAGTCGACTACCCAAAAGCTCGCCGGACGATTCGGGTTCGAAGCCGGCTTAAACCTGATAACAGGCGCGGATAACTCTATCGGCAAATCTACGCTCGCACGCCTACCGCTATGGACGCTAGGGTGCGATATGGCATTCGACACGGACTGGAAGAATTTCGATGTTCGTGCGCTGCTGAAGTTCGAGCTCGGCGGGCGTGAACACTACGTAACTCGGCACCGCGATGAGTGGCGGATACGAGCGGACGATGGTTTGTGGACGTCCTACGAGGTGGGCAGCGACGAGTTCGAGAAGAAGTTCGCCTCGTTGGTCGGGTTTGGCGCGAAGTTGCCGCGGAGGAAGGAACCGTGGATTCACGAAGTGCCCTCGCCGGAGCACTACTTCGTGGCTTTCTACGTTGACCAAATGCGCGGGTGGGTCGAGCCGCTGAACAGTTTCGAGATTTACAAATACGAGAACTGGAAGGGTACGGTTCTATCGTTTCACGTCGGGTATCGCTCGGCCGAATATTTCAATCTCGATGCCGAGATTGCGAAGGGCAAACAGGCCGTTCTCGATGACGCGGACCTAATTGACCGCTATACGAAGGCTGTGGACGTCTTGGATTTGTTTGCTCCCGAGGAAGAGCTTCCGACAACCGACGTAGAGCTCGATTCGGCGATTGCAGACATCCAGGGGACGATGGTTGCGGTCAAGCGACGAGAGCAAAGAGCGTTGGCGGTCCTCCGAGCGAAGCAGGAGGAGCTCGAGATTACAAAGGTCCAGATTGGCATAGCGAAGGCAGCTGTTGAAGCGCTTGAGAAAGACTACGACTACGCGAATGACCAGTTGGAATCCGACGTGCTTATTTGCCCCCTTTGCGCAACGAGGCACGACAATACTCTCCTTGAGCGCGCCTCCCTTCTGCAGGACCGGGCCGACGCGGAGCATCAGGTCCAGGAATTGACCGAACGGCAGTCCAAAATCGAAGCGGTTGTGAACACGACACTCCGCCGGTTGGACACCGTTCGAGAAGACTTGTCCAAATTGAATCGGCGGTTCAAACGGCTAGATAGGGACGTCACGCTCAAGAGCATTCTGGAGTCGATGGGGACGGATTCCGTGCGCCGAAGAGCAACGTCTGAGACGAATGAAGCAAGAAAGCGCCAACGCGATTACAACAAGCGGTTGTACACCCAGCGCCAGGAGCTCGCAGAGCTGGTCGATGAAGACCGCGATGAAACTATCAACCGCTATTTCCGCAGTGAACTTCGCGAGTTGTGCCGCGTTCTCCGCATCAAACCCGGCTTCGACATTGAGACGGCAACGCCGCTGGACTTCCGAAAGTTGGTGGCGGTAGGCGGCGGCGCTGACAGCACCCGGATGCGACTCGTTTACTACCTTGCGCTGCATCGAGTCATCCAGCACTACAAGACAGAGGTTCTTGCACCGCTTGTTCTCGACACCCCGAACCAGCAAGACCAAGGCGTGTTGAACTACAGTGGCGTGGCGGCGGAATTGAAACGACGTGCGACGGACCAGACTCAGTTCATCATTTGCGCCACACGACATCACGCGATGTCCCAGCTCGAGCAGGACTCGCACGTAATCGAGCTGGATGAGGCGCAGCTTCTGTCAAAGGAAGCTTTCGACCGTTACGAGCATCGTTTCAACGACTGGTTTGCGTGAACTGTTGACGAAAACGCTCGGCAAGCACTGAACGCCTTGCCGAGCGGGAGTAGCGGCCGGCGGCGGCTTGGGCCGTAAACGTTTCTATTTCTAGGCCGCCCCGCTTGGCATGAAGGTCATTCTCTTGCCAACTTGCTTCCTGGATTGGACGTTAGAAGCGCTTACGAGCCCGCTAACTCTGACAACGTAACACTTTGCTGCGAGGAAGCGGAAACGTTTCTAATTCCAATTACCATCTCCTGCTGAGTTGCATTAAATTTAGTTTCAGGTGGTCGATTTAGGTTTGTTACGAGAGTTTTTCGTCCCGCTACGCTTTGCCTGACAAGGCGTAACTGGAATCGTTGTCTAAGGGGCGCTTGAGCTTTTTCTGACCCTTTTGCCATTGCCTTGTCGATTTCGTAAATTGCACCGGAGCGACGTGCTGTCAGACACGGTGGCGCGCTGCGATTGCGTTCGCAACGCGCTGAGCCTGTTGTCAGTGGCCGCTAGGCCGTGACTACGGCGGGCTCTTGCCTGCAGAGGTGGGTGCATCGTGATTGATTGTCGTAGTAGCGACAGCTTGCTTCACGATGTCGTCCTGGTGATTGCTCCAAAAATTCGAGTAAAGAGCACTTCCAGTTTGGTAAACGCCGGCGACGCCCATAGTCCATCCGAACGTCAGAACCGCGCACACGCGACGAAGCCACGTCGTCTCTTTCACCGCAGGGCGCTTGGCAGCCGTGAATTTTACGATACCGGCCGTTCCGCCTATTCCGAGTGCCAAGCCGACCCCGACCGCACGCAGGGGCGTGAACAAAAGCAACGCAAACGCCCCAAAAATCAACGAAGCCCCAATAAATGGAAGCAACACGCAAAAGAGGAAGTATTTTTGCGCTTTCGTTGCAAGCTCCTTCTGCTCGTTCGCGCGCCGGGCGGCCTCTTCAAGCTGAATACGCGATTGCCGCTCTTGCTCCAACTCACGGCGAAGGGCTTCCGCGTTTCGCTTCTGTACCGCCATCTCTGCCTTGTGCTTGGTAGAGATTTCCTGACGCGCGAGTCGTTCAGCCTCGCTCGAGCGCGACGCCGAGTCCAGCTGCTGGACCAGCGCGTCCTTGCGCGTGCGTTCCTCGGACAATTCGTTCTCAAGCTTCTTCGACTTCTCGACCGTATCGCGATGAATCGACAGAAGCTCATCCCGGACGATGGCGGTCTGCTCCGCGTCGCTGGGGCTCTCGCGGAAACGAGTACGAACTGCGTCGTTCAGTAGCAAGGTATGGATTTCGTCCGCCGTGAAGTCACCGACCGCTTCGATACGCGACAGCCGGTTTATGATGGCAAGGCTGACATCCTCGGTTTCGCTGTCGAATTCGCGGAACAGCAGCGGCAGCTTGAGACTGCCGAACAAGGCCTTTTCGAACTGAGCCGAGCGCGGCATCCAGAACTGCGCAAACTGGATAAAGGTGCTCGGGTCTACGCACACGGGAACCCAACCCGAATTGCCCTTGCCTTTATACGCATCGAAGCCGACAAGGCGACGGTCGAGCGTAACGAACCATTCCTTGGCATCGAGCGGCGACGACAGCTGCAAGTCGCGCTGGCGCTGAATGCAATGCCAGATGTAGATGTCGTGGAATATCGCTTCGTACGATTTCCGCCGCGTTTCCGGAAGGCGCTCCTCGAACTTCTGGTTATCGAGCACGTCGTCGATAACCTCTTGGTCTTGTCGACCAATGAGCAGGCGTCGGTCGATGACCTCAATGCCTCGCTTCTTGAGAATGGCGGACAGATTGGAGAGGTACGGCGCGAAGTAATCCTTCGGACTGAGCGGCGTGCTAGTCCTCGACACGGCCTCGAGATACTTTGCGTGCACGCCGGACAGGTTCGAACGCAAAGCGGCTTGAGCCAGATGACGCGGGTAGACTTGAGAGCCCATCGACTGGGCAGCGTGCGAGAGCACTCGCGTCGCTTCCTCAATCGTCTCCGGAAACACGAAGAGCTTTATCTTGACCGGCGCGCGCGGGTCGTCGCGCAGAGCCAGGAGTCCTTCGACGCCGTCGTTCTCCTCGTTCTCGTGCAATCCGAGAACTGAGAACAGCGTGTTCGTATCCATGAAGAGACGAAGCGAACTATGAGTGTTCCTCTTCTTGTCAAGCGCTTCGACCGTCGCAGTGTCCAAGCTCACGGCCGCAATAAAGAATGAGGCAGCGACGCGTTTGAGGATGAACTGGCGGACATCCTTCGCGGATGGATTCAGGAATTCGACCACGGTCCGGAAGACATCTTCCCGTGTTTCCGTCGGCAAGGCGTCTAGCAACGGCTGCAAGTCCTCGCGGGTGCTCAGCGGCGCCGCACCGGAGAGAAGATTCAGCGTGTTCGCTCCGGCTTCGCGGATGAGCGGCATCAGGAACAGCTCAAGGAACATTTCCCACACACGCTCGCCGTCGAGCCCGCCAGGACAGCGTTGAAGTGCGGCGATGAAAGCGCTTTTGGTCGCTTCCTCTTCCGCCTCGGTCGCCGCAATTGCCGACTGAATCTCGTTCAGTGCCGACTCGCGAACCCGGAAAACTCCTTTGGGATGCTCAATCAACTGGTGCTGCGAGGAGAGCAACTCGATGGCCTTGATGACCGAGCCCAAGCCGAAGTCATAAGCTGCCTGCAATCTCACCGCATCGTGGATTTCTTGGCGAGATAAGCCCTGGGTCGAGCGGCAGAGTATAGCGAGTACGATTTTGCTGAGAGTCTTTCGAACCCAGCCGCTCTCGTTCAATTCGACAAAGTGAACCAGTGAAATCAGTTCTTTGGTGAGCTTTACTTGTTCGGTCATTTCTCGAAAATTCTTCGTCGCATGCTCCATACGCCGCTCTCAGTGTGAAGCGTGATGACATTGACGACTCTTATTTTTAATCAAAACCTTACCGCTCAATTCTAACCCTACCGGACCAACCCCTATGACAATTTCTTACGTGCCGCGCTGCATTAGCTTGGCTTGCCCTGAACGCGCCATGGTGCCTTCAGCGTCTCCCAGTTTCTACCTTCTGACTGCAGGAATAAAGGCTCGCAATCTCAGCGACGTTCGTGCGCACTGAAGGCCCGTACGTAGCCGAACACTGGCAGGCTGGCTTGTGCGACTACGCTGCCTTTCTATATCTCGTCCTCAAACACCGCCCTCTCCAATGCTTCATGTTCACGCCGCCATGCCGGCATCACCCGGGCAACCAGGTTCCAGAAGGCCCGGGTGTGATTCTTCTCGATGGTATGGCAAAGCTCGTGGACGATGACATAGTCCTGCACGCTGCGGGCTAGCTCCATCACCCTAGGATGGAACTGCAACACGTTCGCAGCGTCGCAGCTCGCCCATCGGCTTTGAAAATGCCGGATGCATGCCCCTGCGGCTTTCAGCCCTGTCGCGCGCTCCCAATGACGGACCCGTGGCAGCAGTTTTTCTTCCGCCCGCTCGCGGTAAAAGCCTTCCAACAGTGGTGCCACGGCTTCGGGCGAGATAGTCCTGCCCGAGGGACACCCCACCACGAAGCGCGAAGCGGTGAATGCCAGCTGTGGCGTCGTCAGAGTAGGCATCTGCCGGACCTCCGTGAAGTAGCTGCGTCCACAATACCTGAGCCGGCTACCGGTCACGATGAGGTCTTCGAGTTGCGGCTTGTTCACCAGCGCCAATTTCTCACGTATCCACCGGGCGCGCCGCCGCACAAGCGCCTCCTGCTCCGATACATCCACCCACGGTCCGCGCAACAACACGGGGCGGTCACGCTCGACCGTCACATAGTGGCGCTTCAGCCCTGCGTCTGGCCGAAACTGCCACTCGATGGTGGTCTCTCCGTAATGCAAGCGCGGCATAGCTCAGTTCTTCAGCAAAATGGTCAGCAGGTGACTGGCGTGGTCTCGCGCTACGGCGCGCTGCCAGCCTGCCAGCGGCACCAGCAAGCTGCTGATGCGCCTCTTGATTTCGGGGTGCAAGTCGTGCATGGCCTTCCAGTGGCCCGATGCCATGGTATGGCGGAGTTCCTCGTCCTCGAACAGCTTTGTCGTCACGCCCCGGGCCATGTCGCTCGACAGATGCGACTCTAGGTAGTGGAATGCCGCCGAATGAGCCGGGCTGGAAAACCCGGTGTTGTCTTTCTCCTTGATGCGCTGACCGAACAGGTCCAATTGCTCCAGAAACTTCGCTTGGGTGATGCGGCCAGCCTTCTCTTCTTCAAGCAGTTTTTCCATCTCCTCCGCCAACTTGTCGAAGAACACAGGGTCCTTGTCGCGGCCCGTCTCGATAGTGTGTTTCAATTGGTTCTTCATCACCAGCGCCCGACTGCCGGGGCTGGCTAGCTTCTTGAGCCGGTCCATGTCCGAGGCGTCAAGAATCGACACCTCTTTGCCAAGCAGGCTCTTGGCTGGGCTGGCGCTAATGTGTTCATCCAGCAACTGCTGCAGGAGCACGGATTCGAGCTTGGTAATTCGTTCCCGATATGCCGTACCTGGCAATTTGTCCCGCAACATTAGACGGATTTCAGCAAACAGCGTGAAATACGGTTTGAACTCCACGCCACGCACGTCGGGCAGAATGATGTCGATGCTGCGGTTGAACTGTTTAACCAGCTCCAGAAAGTCTTCCACCTTATCCAAGCGGGCTGCCGGGTCGAGGAATGTTTCAGCATCGGCCTTGTAGTCCTCACGCTGGCTGACCGGGTCATGCTTGCGCGGTAAAAGTTTTAGAATCCGTTCGAGAGTCGCTTGCAGCTTGGGCAGCTCGCTTTCCACGCCTTCCCATACCTGGGCAGGCTTGACGTCGCCGCCGTAGATTTTGAGAGCATGGTCCAAGTGCTCCACCACACCGTGGTAGTCCACAATGTAGCCTGCGTTCTTGCCTGCCAAGGTCCGGTTAACGCGTGCTATGGCTTGCAGCAGGGTGTGTTCTTTGAGCGGCTTGTCTAGGTACATAGTGCCGACAATCGGCGCATCCCAGCCAGTGAGCAGCATGTCGGACACGATGATGAGCCCGACGTTGTTGGCATGTACCTTTCCGTCCTTGCCCTTCACTTCATCGCCATAGGGCAGCGGAAACAGCTTGCTGACGAAGTTGGCAATCTGCTCGGTCGGCATGGCGACCGGCACCTTGCCGGCCTTGATTTCCCCGCGCACGCGCTCTTCGATGGTGCGGACCTTGTCGGCGCTAACTCCCTTCTCTGCAGCGGCCTCTTTTTCTGATGCACCGGTGCGCGAAGCCGTGATATTGGCCAGCGACACCACCACTCGACTCTCGAAGGTGGGCAACCCTTGCTCGCCACGGTCCTTCATGATGGCGTCGAGCAGGTCTTTGTAGCGTACGGCCATCTCGCGGCCGTCGCACACAAGCATGCCCTTGAGGCCCTTAGCCTGCACGTTGTTCAGAAAGTGCTCAACAAGATGGTGAGCCACTTTTTCCATGCGGTCGCCGGCTTGTCGCCAGCGGGTGAGCAGTGCCTTCTTCAATGCATGCTGCCGCGCCTCGGGCTCGCTAATGAATTGCCCTTTGAACGCTTGGTCGAGGCCGACATCGGGCGCCAGCGCCACCCAGGCGTCCTGATACTTGATGGGCAACGTGGCTCCATCGGCCACGGCCTCATGCAGCCGATACTCGTCGATATATTCACCGCCGCCAAATTCGGCCAGGGTATGTTTGTCGTCGTTCTGCAACGGCGTACCGGTAAAAGCAATGAACTTGGCCTTTGGCAGACTGGCGCGCATAAAGGCGGCCAGAAAGTCGTACTGGCTACGATGCGCTTCGTCCACCAACACATAGAAGTTGGGTTTGGTGCTCAGCACGCGGAAGTTCACCTTCTCGCGGTGGACTTCTTCCCACTTGGGCGACAACAGCGCTCCGTCCGCATCGTACTGACCGAAATTGACATTGCGCTCTTCGACCATGAAGAAGTTCTTGCCGTCACGCACACGCCGGTGGCGCGTCGCTTGGATGGTGTCATCCTCATACTCAGAAGGTTCGGCCGAAGCCTCCGCGTCAGCATCTGTCTCGTCCTTCTCCTGAAATTTTTGGACCGTGCTCGTGAACACGCTGCCGTAATCATTCGACAGCATCTTGACCAAACCATCAACGGACACGGCCTGGATGGCCTTGATGCCCACAGCGTGGAAAGTGTCGAAGATTTGCTTGTCGAGGTCGCGTCGGTCGGTCAGCACCAGCACCGTCGGGTTGTCCAAGCCAGTGCTTTCGGCGCGCAACAGGCGAGCAAGCAGTGCCATGGTGAGCGACTTGCCGCTGCCTTGGGTATGCCACACGACACCGCCGAGTGGCTTTGGTGCAGTTAGCCGCTGCACCGTCTTACGCACGGCTCGCCACTGCTGGTAACGCGGCAGCTTCTTGACCGTCTTGCCATCGCGGGTTTCGAACAGCACGTAATGGGTAATGAGCTCCAGAAAGCGCGCGGGCTCGAACAACGCCCACAGCAACTCATCTTGTTCGCTCGGCTCATCCGCCAACAAAGCCGTCACCTCGGCACGCTCAGCGTCTTGCAGCCGATAGTGCGCATAGAACGCCGGGGGCGTGAAGATGGAGCCATACAGCCCTTGCCGGCCATTCAACCCTACGCTGACCTGATTGAACACAAACTGGGCCGAGAAGGTCGCCCGGTAACCATCCAGTTGCGCAAGGGCTTCATCCAGCCTGTGGTGGCTGGCCTTGCACTCGATGATGGCCATGGGCAGGCCGTTGACGAACAGCAGCAGGTCTGGCCGGAACACATCGTCGTCGGCATTGCGGCCCACGTACTGGTCGACTACGTGGAAGTCGTTGTTGGTCGATTTGCTGGCGTCAAAGAAACGCACGCTGCGCGGCTTGCCCTCCGCATCCTTGACCTGGATGTCGGAGCGGTGCACCGCCTGCTCCCAAAACGCCTTGTTGGCGGGTAACAGTTCGTCGTTGACCCGTTTGCGCAGTTCGATGAGGGCGGCGTCCACACCACCGGGTGCGAATGCCAGCCATGGGTTCAGCATCTGCAACCGGGGCTTGAGGACATTTTCCAACACAGGGGCAAGGTGGCGGTGTTCGACCGCGACCTGACCGCCCGGCAGGTGGATGTAGCCCAGCTTGACCAGCCAGTCGATGGCTGGAATTTCAACGCCGGTCTTTTCTGCGTTGCCCATGTCTGGGTTCCTTTTTGTTCTTATAGTGTCGTGTGCTCAGGCTACCACTTGCTCGGTAGCTTCCAACTTGACGCGCCATTCGCCGGTCAGGAGCTTTTGCATCAGGCCGCGTTTGAGCGTCTGTAACCTCTCGCGCTTGGTTTCCAGCAAACCGATTTTGCTTTGGACAGCGTCAAGAGTTTTATTTATCGCGAACTGCTCGGGCAATGGCGGAACCGGGACTTTGATGTCAGCCAAGGCCGACAAGCCCAAAGTCTTGTTTCGTCCTGCCCCTCCTGGCGAGGCGAGGCCAATCGCTGTCAAACCTGGCGGGGTTAGAAGGTATCGGGCGACAAAATCGGTACTGGCTCTTGCGCGGTCAACCTCGCAGGTTATATACCTGTGCGAGCCATATCGACCATCATCTTCCGGTTTAGCCACAGCAATTGCACCTTCCCAGGCGAACACATTAGAAAGTAGTAGGTCACCGGTCTTGATAACAAACAGCCGCTTGTTTCCCACTTCAACGCCGCTCAACGCTGGCTTGTGGAATGTGCCTCTACCAAATGAACGAAGACCGAGTTCCGGGTAGCTCCCCTCTAATTGAACCTCAACTTCACGCCGAACGATGGGCGCAACTACGCCCATTCTCACCCACTGCCAACTGGCAGGATATGTTTGGGAGCCAACCTTCCTAAAGCTGTCATGCTTGACCCATCGCCCACCGGCATCCTGCATACCCATGCCTCGGCTGAATAGCGTCTGTATTAGCCCACGCTTAAGAGTCTGGGTGGCTTCAATCTGGCGGGCGATTACATCCAACTTATCGTAGACGGCGGTGAGGATGACAGCAATTTTTTGTTGCTCGGGGATGGAGGGTAGCCCAATTTCATATTCGCGCAGAAAGTCAGCGGGAACACGCTTTTGTCCCGCGGAACCGACCATGCTTCGCTCACCGCTTCGTCGAAACGATTCATCGCGCGTATGCAAATGCAAAAAGGATGGCAGGGCATGCCCCTTCTTTGCGCGAATGACATGAAATTCGGTACTACCGAAACCAATCCCACTAAGCAGACTTGTCGCGAGTGCACCCTTGCCATTTTCGAAGCACGGCGTAATCTTGGCTACCAAGACATCATTCTCAACAAATGATGTGAAACCCTTTGCCACATCTTGATAGTTACGTATCTGCCTGCCAATTACCCGCCCATCTTCGGAAACGTCGCCCATGGCCAGAAAGGACACTTCATCGTTTTCTGAGTCGGGCTTGGCGCGACCGGGATTGATGTCGGCGATGTCAGACAGTTTCGAAACGCGCCAATCTACGGGAACTTGACCAGTGGCTGCATTCTGGCAATCCAGCAATTTCGCCCCCATCATGCTCCAGCCTCCCGTAGCCCCAACTCGACCAAATAGCTATTTAGCTGCACATCAATCTGCGCCTCTTCATCCGCCAGCACTTCAAGCTGCGCCAAGGTTGCGGCCACATCCACCGTCTCTTCCACCTCACCGTTATCGATGTAGCGGGCAATGTTGAGGTTGCCGTCGTTCTTGCGAATCTCCTCCACCGTCACTACGCGGCAGTAGTTTTCCACCTCGGTTTGATGGTCAAACGCCGCCTTGTGTGCAGCCACGATGTGGGCGATGTCTTCCGGGCGTAGCATGTTCTGCGCTTTGCCTTCTAGGTAGTCCCGGCTGGCGTCGATGATGATGACCTTCCCCTTGAGTGCCGCCGGCTTGCGCTTGTTTAGCACCAACACGCAGGCCGGGATGGCGGTGTTGTAGAACAGCGCCGAAGGTAGGCCTATGATGGCCTCAATCAGGTCACCCGGTTGGTTACCGCTGGCGGAATCAGTGCCGAACAGCAGCCCTTCACGAATCTTGCCTTCCTCGCCACTACGAAATAGCACGCCGTGCGGCAGGATTACGCCCATGCGGCCATCGGCCTTCAGACTAGCAAGCATATGCTGGGCGAAAGCCAAATCAGCATAGCCGCGCGGCGGGACGCCGTAACCAAAGCGGCCATAAGGGTCGCTGACCAGCTTGTAGTTGGGCGCCTTGGGCTTCTTTTCACCCTCCTGCTCAGCTTCGGCAGCGAGTTCCAGCGGCGCCCACCATGCCTTGGCGGAAAACGGCGGATTGGCAATCACCCGGTCGAAGGTTTTCAGGTAATCGCCGTCCAGGTGCTTGGGTTCGACCAGCGTGTCACCGCGCTCAATGTCAGCCCGCATGTTGTGCAGGTACAGGTTGAGCTTGGCTATGGCCCAGGTGCCCAGGTTCTTTTCTTGGCCATAGAGCAGCACATTCGGCTTGCCACCCAGCAACGTGCCGCCTTGCAACTCGGCGATGTGGTGGGCGCTTTCTACTAGCATGCCGCCGCTGCCGCAGGTGGGGTCGTACACGCTCATGCCCGGCCTCGGGTCGAGCAGCCCAACCACCAACTGCACCACGCCCTTAGGCGTGTAGAACTCGCCCCCCTTCTTGCCTGCGTCGTCAGCAAACTGCTTGATGAGGTACTCGTAAGCATCGCCCAGCATGTCGGCCTTGTAAAGGTCGGCATTGCCCAGCTTGTACTGGTTGAAGTGGCGCAGCAGGCGTTGCAACGTATGGTCGGACAGCACACGCTTATCGCCGTACTGGGTGGCGGTCAGTACGTGTTGCAGGTCGGTGCCTTTCACGCCGGCTTCGATGTCGTGGAAGGCTTTGTCGAGTGCCTCGCCAATGTTCTCGGTGCGGGTAATGAGCCAGCCCCAGCGCGCAGTTGACGGGAAGGCGCCCTGGTCCTCGCAGACTTCGGCATCGGCCTCTGCCTGACTCAAGCCTTCATCTGCCATCAACTGGTTGACGCGCTCTTCGAACACGTCGTTGAAACGCTTGAGGAACAAGAGCCCGAAGATGTAGTTCTTGAAGTCGGACGAGTCGATGGAGCCGCGCAGAATATTGGCGGATTCCCAGAGCCAACTCTCCAGAGCTTCGAGGGTAAGTTGATTAGCCATGTCGATATTCGAGTCTAGTTAAGCTGTTTTGTTGACACTCAAAGCCGCAAAGTTATTGTCGGGCCAACGCCGAGAGGAGATGTTCACAATTTCACCCTCAAGGTTCGCAATCTGGTTTTCGAGTTCGCAGAGCCGGTCATAGTCCTGCCGAATTTCAACATAAGCCTGCTCGGATGGTATCGGCACAGAAACTGTGCTCAACAGTGTCGCGGGACTGATGTGCTGAACACCAGCACCGACCTGAAGTCCGGTTAGTTGAGCTTGGCCATGAGGCGAACGCAGGTACATGAGTAAGACTTCGGGCGACAGATTTTTGTCACCTAAACAGGGATTTAAGCGTAGTGCGAGACAACTCTGCGACAGAATGATTGGTTGGCGCTGCGCAGACGTCCCCATCAACGCAACCCGTCCGACTGAACCCTTGATGGTAATGACAATATCTCCGGGCTGTACCAAAGCCGACGTTTTCGGCGCCGCTTTCAGATAGACGGTTTTCTCAATATCGTGATTGACTGGCCGCCATTGGCGCATATCAGGCAATCCGACCTCTGCGACTTCATAAGGGGTAGTTTCTTTCGCTGATGCAGGTGGTCTGACTGCTTCGCAGATGTCGCCAAGTTTGACGGCAGCATCCCTTAAATCTGCGATACGCTGTAAATAGCGTGACGGCGCGAAACTGAATTCGTTCTCTTCAATTTCATCGTAGCCTACGTGGCGAGCCTTATCCGATTCGAGCAAGCCAAGTGCAATTTCCCGGCCGGCCGACACAATGTCACCGGCCTCAACAAGTGCGCGTCGACCATGCCCGAGGTCGGCCATGTAAACAGTGTCTGGAGCGGCATCGTTGCTCATCACAGTAATAGCGCCTGCGATACCACTAGACCCAAACACGCCCGGCGGCAGTGTGACAACCGCTTTTACCCGACTGCCTTTTCCATCCCGGTGAAGTAGAGTTTCTCGCAAACGTTGCTCTTGACCTTTGTTAAACAAGACACCCTGAGGGGTGAGGAAAACAGCTCGCTTGTCGATTCGGTTAGCAAACTCGGACAACGCCCAAGACTCGCTGCGTGCATATTGCTCATGGGTACGTGTTTTCATGATGTCCCATGTCAACACATGTTGGTCCCTAATCCGCATACCGACTGGCGGTACGATAAGCGCATAGTCTGCTCGCAGCACCGGTCGGCCAACCTCATCTCGGTCGACTTCGGTACGGACGCGCGAAGGGCGGCACTGACCGGTTTCAATCATCAGCAAAAGCTGTCGGCTAACTTGCGAGACGGTTAGCGGAGAGGCTGAAAGCACGCGCCACCCACGACGTAATGTCTCTACGGTCAGCTGTCCCTTACCGTCGAATGGAATCCAGACCTCACTGTCTGCCGGCGCATCAACCATATCCATTAATAACGCAGCCAGTTCCGGCACTACAGTCCCATCTGCGGCATCTGTGCGGCTACCCGCGTCAGTAATGCATGGCAAAATGTCCCAAGGATGTTGACCCAACTCCATCGCCAATTCAGAGACGATAGCTGTCGCAGCATCCCGCCGTCCTCCATTATGAGCAACTGCCTGCGACTGTTGCGTCGCAATTGCGTCGTACAGTTCCTTCGGGAAGTCCGCGCTCAATAACAAGCGCCATGCATTCGGCTCAGCAAGCTGGTCAATCGTTGAGATGCCATTGACTTGTTCTGTAACGACCATCCGGCCGGCGGCGAGCCAGGTCAGCGCAAAGAGCTGCGCATCGTAGATTCCGCCAAGTCGCGCCAGGTTGGTCAGTTTCCAGTATGCCCGGGCGGCGGGTGATTCGATTTGTTCCATGGCGTCTTCTTAATTGTGACGATGCCCCACCGTGATGACTGTCTGGTCGTCAGCGCTAACGACGACGTAGACTCCGGCGAGAGCTTCTACCTGTTTCGTGCGACCCACCACCCGGCGCAGAGAGTCAAGCGCATCCGCAGTCATGAGATAGCGGATGCCTCCGCGCCCGTCGAACTCGCGCTGGCCATACGCCAGTAGTAGCGGTAGCGCGACCTTGTCGATTCCTCGCTGTTGTGCGCGCTTGTCTGCGTGTCGAGACATCGCTGCACGACGGTCACGTGCAGATTCAAACCCAAGATTGTTATCGCTCATCACGACCTCATCTTTGCCATGGATTGAATCGTAGCACGCTACGAAACTAATGGGAAGAACTTTCTTGCACTCGTTCGACGCGTAAATGGGCACCGAACCGGAGCACATTCCCGCATTCATTCGCCCAGCTTGAAAGTTCTTTCTCTCTTGACTACGGTAAACAGGCGTCGGTGCAATGCCGACGAGCAGTTTTGAGAATGGCTCTGCGAACGCAATGCCGACCCGCCAATGCGGATGTGCCCCTATTTATGAGAGGGTACGAAAACGTCGGAGCGAGCGATGAGGCGGGTCACTTTCGATGGTGTGCGGCGGGACCTAGTCCTGCGGATGGTGAAGAAAAATAGTTGCATGCTCTTCACCATATTGGGTGTGCGTGAGATTGCCATCCTAGGTCGGGACACCGCCCCTGTGTCCTCGCACCACCAGGCGTTTTTCCCGCTGCGTGCGAGCCGAAAAGCATGCTTGGCGTACCTATGCCACGCCAAATCACACTACTCAACTCATTGTTTTAATTCAAATAAGTATTGGGCCTGTAACGTTTCCATTACAGACTTGTCGCGTCGGCGTTACGGGCCTGTAACGCCTGTCGCACAAGCCTGTAACGCGAAAAAAAATTTCGCGGGTCTCTTCCTCGGCGGGGCAAGACTTCGCTCGTGTAACGTCTGTCGCGCCGGCCGTTTGGCCGATAAATTTCCCGAAAATCGTGTCGTTAGCTCTGCAGTTACCCATTCGTTGAACTGCATCGTGTACGACCGAAATCGCCCTTCCGCATCCCCAGACCACCTCCGACCAGTCGGCATGGCTGCATGCATTACCGCGCCCGACACCTCATCGACCAACTTGCATCTGATGTCAGGAGGTGCACGATGAGCCGCACCGCTCACACCTACGGCCGCCGCGGTCGCCTGAGTTCCGCGAACAGCGGCGTTCGCGAAACTGCACCGACCTACGGCAAGCCGCACAACAGCTCGTTCAGCGAAAAAGCAGACGGGCACTTCAAGGTCGAGCTCAACAACGAGCGGCTGGTGGCGCATCTGCTCATCATCGACCCGCGCGTCAAGGCATTTCAGCCGCAGCCGTTCACCGTTGACCTGATTGAGCAGCGCATGCTTTTCACGCGCGACGCGGTTCGGACGGCGTGGCACAAGCATCGTGAAATTCCTGGCCCGAAGTTGTACACGCCGGACTTCAGCGTCGACTGGACGGGTGGCTTGCATCAAGCCATTGAGGTCAAGGGCGAAGGCAACGAAGGCGACGACGTCTACTGGGACAAAATCGCACGTGCGCGCCCAATTCTGGCGGCGAATGGCTATCCGTTGCGCAGTGTTGTCGTCCCCAAAAACGGCAGGCATCCGCTCCGGATGAACCCCGGTGTCCTGAAACAAGCCATTCACCGGCTCGATGCCTGGCTCACCGATGAACTCGTTGCGCGCGTCACGCGTCGCTGCGAAGGCGGTCCCGTATCGGTTGGTGCATTGTGCGCGGACCTTCAGCTCCTGTCGGGGCTGATTCCTGTTCTGTTAGTCGGCGGCGTTATCGCGGGCGACATCGCGCATCACACCATCTGCTCAACGCTCGAAGTCAGCCTGGCATATGGCGACCTCTCGCACCTGTATCTCCTCGAAGAAATGGAAAACGCGCAGGAGATGAACGGATGATTACCACCTTGCAGCTGCGAGACCGCCTCGCGCCACCGCGAAATCACGATGCGTACATGGAGGTGCTGGACCCGCATCCGCACGGCGGGTGCATCAAGGTATTCGACTCCACCGAAAGGCAGGACCGGTACATTCCAATCGCGCAAATTCATGACGAAATTTATCGCGGGAAGATAACTGTGCTGCGCGCAGGCAAGCCGCGTTACAGTCTTGCCGCGCAACCTGATGATGCTGAGCTGCATGAAAATAATCAGTTCGCCCGCAAAATCATGGGGAGAATCAAGGAGATTCAGAAACAGCGCGGCGTAAGCTTCCGGCATGCCTACCAGCTGATGGCCGATGAGTATGAGAAGAACGCCTCACAGGATTCACGCCCGCTGCCCAGGCAGGCAACGATGTACCGGTATCGCGAACGCGACCTGGCTGGCGAACCGATGCTGCGAGGTAAGGCGAATCAGGGAAACCGGTCGTTGCGGCACCCCATCGAAATCATCAACACAATTTGTGTGGTTGCCGAAGACCTCTACCTGGTCCCACATTCGCGTTTGACGCTTGCGGACGTTCTGAACGAAGTCAACATGCGGGTGCATGGCGAGCTTCACCCGAAAGTCGCGCGCCCAATCAGTCTCAGGTTTATCCAGAAGACCATTCAGCGTTACCTGTCCGCCGACCCTGAGCACGACCGGATGCTTCCCGAGGACGCGATTGCGGGCAAATCCATCGCAGCGAAGCGCATCATCGCTGACCTGCCGCTCCAGCGCGTCGAACAGGATGCCGTGCATCTGCCGTTCTATGTTGAAACGGAAGATGGGGTTACCAGCGACCTCTGGCTGATACATGCCATTGATTGTGCGACGAGCTACCCACTGGGCTGGCGCCTGGTTGTAGGGTCGCCGACCGAACGCGAGGCGCTCGCATGCATCGAAATGTACATGGCACCGCTCAAGCTGAAGCAGCTCAAAGAGCTGGGGGTCGACCACGAGATGAACATCTGCGGAACACCCGGCCTCCTCGTTTTCGACAACGGTCCAGAAAACAAATCGGCGCGTATCGATAACCTCGAGAAACTGGGAACGGAGACCCGGTACTGCCGGGGTCGGGCCGGGCAAGAAAAACCCTTCATTGAACGCCTGAACCGCTCGCTGAAAGAAGCCATCGGCAAGCTCACCGGCAGCACGAGATTTGACGATGAGGACGGAACACGCGACCCGGTGAAGTTAGGCGACCATTTCAAGACGAAAGAAGAACTTGAGCGCTGGATTGTTCGCTGGTACTACGAGAAGTGGATTCACAAGCCGCTCAAACGCCTGGAATGGGATGTGGTGTTGTCCGAATCGCTCGAGGGGGGTACGCCTTACGAGCGGTGGAAGTATTTTGAATCTTCGTGCTACGCAATTTCGCTGCCTCCGTCGCGTGCCGAATGGCTTGCGGCACTTTACTCGCACGTCGAGCGCAAGCTGAGTCGTAACACCGGCATCACGATTGACGGGTTCCATTTCAAGGGCGACAACCTGCCTGGTCTGATTGCCAGGTATGGTGAGCAGCAGTATCTGCACGTGCTCTATAACCGCGACGATTTCCGCGAGGTCTACATCTACGACGGCGATGACGTTCCGCTCATCGAGCTGAAGAACGAGCTCGCGACAGAGGAGACGCCTGCGTACTCGTTCGCAGAGGCTAAGGAGAAGCTCAAGAAGCACAGGGCAGGCTTTAAACCCGCTCCCCAGGCTGAAAAGTTCGACCATGACCTGCACCAGGAGATTATGTCTGACGCACGGACGCCGAAGCGAAAACGACCGAGCCGACGTCAGCAAAACCAGGAAACAAAGGCCCGCACCAGGGAAACCGAAGCCGTCAAGCGCGCGGCCCGGCGGCCAGCACCACCGCTGCATCCTTCGGCGCAGCCGTCGCACACCACGCCATCAGCAGCGCCGTCGGCTACCGCGTCGTTTGCCGACATCCCTCCACTTGCCATGCTGAACCGCAACAACGGGGAGGAGTTGATTTGACACCCGCACAAAAACTGCTCGTCGCCATTGAGACGTGTGAGCTTCCACATCCGCACTTCATGGAGCATTTTCAGCCGCTGAAGCAGCGCATCGAAAATGCGCTGGCCGGCCGTGCAAGTCGCATCGAGCGAATCATGGGCCCTTCACGAGTGGGCAAGAGCATGCTTATCAACGCGCTGGTGCGCGAATTTGGCGAAACGAAGATTGATGGGCGGCGTCGGGTCCCGGTACTCGTTGTTCAAGTTCCCACTCCAGCCACCACGCTGGAGCTGCCGAAGAGCGTGGTTGCTGCGCTTGGCATGCCCGTTCAGCGCAGCATCACGTCTGGAGCCATGGGCACCCGCATGCTCGAACAGTTGAAGCTGGTCGGTACGCGGGTGATTATTTTCGAAGAAGCCAGTCACCTCGTAGAAGAAGGTTCGCGCGTTCCCGTACGAGCGGCTGCTGACTGGTTCAAGGCATTGGCCGACTCGCATAACTTGACGCTGCTTCTGTTTGGCGTGCCGCGCCTGAAAATCCTGTTCGATAACAACGAACAGTTACGACTGCGCGCATCCGCGCCGCGTCTTCTTCTGCCTTACGACTCCCGAGTCTCCGATGACATGCGGGCATTTCACTCTTGCGTTGCCGCATTCGCCAATCTCTTCGCGGAACACCGGTTCCCAATTGCGTCGTCACCCGCCGCACTCACGTACCAGTGCTATTTGCTGAGCGGAGGCCTGATAGGCATCGTGAGTCGATTCATGCAGGAACTCGCAGACAGGATGGCTTCCGAGGCCCCGCGCACGCTGACGTTTGCCGATTGCCACGAAGCCCTCAAGGGAGTAACGGCAACCGGTTCTCCCAATTTTCCGGCATTCGAAAGTCCAGATACGGTTGAAAACGCAGTCGCTCCCGCCGCACTGCATCAGGCATTTTTGCAGGTGATGCGCGAAAACGACCTAGCTGTGCCCATCATCAAAAACAAATCGGAAGCTGTGCAATGAGCCTCGCGGTCACCTACCCTCCGAAAAACGACGAATCCGGACTTGGCTACTATCGCCGGCTCGCCCCAGACAACGTCCTGTCGAACTGGCGGGAACTTGCTGGGCTTGCTGGCGTACAGCGCAATCGCAGTGCACTGCTCGGCCATGCCGACTTTGTTGCGTCCCGGCTCGGCCTGGAAAGCGCGTGGACGCACTTCGCAAGCCATCAGGATGCCGCGTGCCGTAGCTGGGGACGCTTGCATCGTGCCCAGGTAGATGCAGTGTGCCCAGCCTGCTTGTCCGAAGACCGTTACCTGCGGCACTACTGGGAGCACACCTACGTCACAGCTTGTCCAAGGCACGGCATCCACCTGGTCGACCAGTGCCACGAGTGCGGGGAATATCTTTCTCCGCACCGGTACCACATCGACCAGTGCGATTGCGGTGCAGACCTGTGCCGGCTTCCACGAGTTGCCGCAACGCCGGCCCAACACTGGCTCTCGGAGCTGATTGGCAGCTCAGGAGAACAGTCCGGTGGTGTTGCGCCTGGGGTGTGCCACGTCGACATCGCCAGTCTGGCCAAGCTGGTTCGAACACTTTGCCTGCATGCAGACCCCACGGCGCCCGGGGCACATCGCGGTGCCGCGCTCCCTAAATCCATCACCGAAGCAATCGAATTTCTGGCGCCTCTGGAACCGTTTTTGCACGACTGGCCGACTGGGTTTCAGAAACATGTAGAGCGACGCATTGCTGCCGGAAAGCAGGATGCCCGAACATTGAACTCCCTGCTCGGCCCGTGGTATGCCAGCCTGCGCGTGCTTTGTGTTGGCACTGCGCTGGAGCCATTCATGCAGGCAGTCGTTGACGTCGCAGCGGAGAAGTTCGACGGTGTGCTTGGAATGGATGCGACGAAGTCCATTGCCGAAGCTGCAACGGACTATGTCCGATTGCCGGATGCAGCCAAGGCTATCGGCGTCAGCGCATCTCGTCTGCGCAAGTCGATGGAAATCAGGGAGTGCAGTTTCCGCACTCGCCGACTTGGAACCCGAGGACAGATTTACGAAATCCCCCGTGCGGAAGTTGCTCGTATCCAGCAGCGACGCGCGGAGTGGGTTTCTGATGAGCACGCCTGCGAACTGGCAGGCGTACCTCATTCGGTACTTGCCCACATGAAGGCAGCCAAGGTCATTCTGTCGGATGTGCGCTGGCGCGAAGACCTGTTCAAGGCGGGCCAAGTCGAGCGCCAGTCGGTACTGGATTTGTATTCGCGCGTCAGCCGGGCAGCGGAACCAGCAGCTATCGTGGATGACGCGAAGCTCACGTGGTCGGAGCTGACGAGCCGGAGGATGGGCGACAGGCAGGCCATCCAGTCTCTAATGCAGGCCATGGCAGCAGGTCACGTGAAAGCTGTCGCGCGCGGCCGGACGTTGGGCGACATGGCATTCCGGCGTTCGGATGTCGCCGAATACTTCGGCACGCCGCTACTAGAATCCGGGATGTCCATCCAGCAGTTGACGAAAGCCACAGGCTGGAAATGGGAAAGCATCGCTCACTGGATTGGCGAAGGCCTGCTCGAGTCGGAATCGATTCAGCTTCGCGGGCAGCCGTGTCGTGTCGTATTGCCGAATCAACTGCTCTCGTTCCGGCAAACCTACGTGCCACTGGCTGACCTCGCGCGCGCGATGGGCACGAAGTCATCCGCGTTGTCGCGGTTGCTGCCTGGCATTGAGTTGGTCGGAGCGCAGCGTCTACCTGACGGCGCCACTCGAGGCGGGCTGGTTCGTATTGCAGACCTTGGCCGACTTGCCGTGCTTGGTGCGCGCGCTGGGCATGACCTGTTCGTGTCTGCGCCGCAGGTATGATTTCGTGGCTCATTGCTTTTGATTCCACCAGGCTCAGCCAAAAAACAGATGCATATTTCTTCGCTTCGGGTGGTGAGGCTGAGCCCAGCCCTCCCTGGCATGCCCGGGATGCGCCTTCACTCAGCCACTGCCACCCCGCTTCGGTATGGAGCCGCCTCGCCCGACAGACTTTTCGCCTCGCGCCTCTATCTTCGCCAGCGCGTCGAGCTTCTCACGGCATCCCCCCAGTGCTCGAGTGTCCCCCACGCCCCGGCGGTCAGCACCTCGCCAGCGTGAGCGGCAAGCGACGCCATCACCGAAGCCCATCGACGGATGGGGCGGCCCCGACCATCCAGCGGCATTGCGCGCGGCGGATGGTATGTGCGTCCTTGCAATCAAGTATATGTCGCGCAAGTGAGCATGTTGCGCCGTACACCCGCGCGCCGGCGAGTGTAAGGACGATATTTGTTTTACGTTGCATCGACACGGGGCCGCTTCGCGATTTTTCGTGTCTCAACGATGATGACTTCTGCCCAGGCGGCACGTATGCCGATTCGCATCCAAGAGGTGTTACCTGAGCGAGGCCAGCTCTCAGCTCACCAAGCTGCCAGACGATGTTCTGGCGGGCGCCGGGAAAGTCTTGACGAAGAACGGCGACCCGTTCGTCGCGCTTCTCGACGCGCGTAAGCTGGGCTACTACCGCGCGCTTGAAGCCGAGCGCCGCCTCCGAGTCGTGCTGAGTGATATTGCGAAAGGCGTTGAAGACATGCTTTCAGGCCGCGTGAGTCCTGAGATTGAATTCCTAGAATCAGTTGGGGGTACTAACCCTCAAGACTGGTTTCGTCGGCATCACCGAAGCATACGGCGGTTCTGACGAGCACAGGACGCAGGCGACTGTTCCGCCCGCCTAGGTCACGCGAGACTGACGCGAACGCGGTGCTAGCTCGAATTCCACGAAAATGGGTGTGCCGGCACGGCCCGCGACTATTAGCTCTCGACAGCGAAGGCTCGGAGGAGGTTCGGTGCTTCGCGAGCGCCTGACTTCGGCAATTTCCGCAGCGTATGCCTACTCTTATTTGTCAGCAAACGCCGCAGCGTTTCGCAGGACCTGCTTTGCATCGCCACGCATGAGCGCTTGCAGCGGCGTCGAATTGCCAAGCGTCGTTTTCGGGGTTGTGAAAAACTTCCACTTGCGCCAGCCGGCAGCGTTGCCAAGCCGTCTCGATACCTTCGCCAAAGTCTTACGGTCCAGCTCATCGACCAGGAAGAACGCCGGATAGTAGGCGTCCCTCCCAATCTCAACGCTGAACAGGCGACGGGCGGCGAGGTCCTTGGCGAGCCTGTGCTCGGAGATGCCCGAGGCCGTGAGAAAGTCTGTTAAGTGCAGAAGCTTTCCCTTGGCGATAAGGGCGTAACGTGCCGACTTACCGCGCTTTGAGCCGCGTTTGCCGCCATTCGATGCCGACTGCATTCGACCAGGAGTCGAGCTGACTTCCAAGTTCAAGGCCGTGGACAGGCCAGCGATTCGCATGAGACGGATTTTGAAAAGCCTGCCCAGCTCTGCATCTGGAATCTCAAGAAGCGCAGCAGCGGCCGTGGGGTCGAACAAGACTGCTGCCACGGCGGCCATGTGTATGACTCGCAAGGCCCGGGCGTCGTGATGCGGACTATCTTGGCTTCCATCACTCGCCATCCGTGCCATCCGCTTCTCCCTGGAAATGCGACTTCTTAACAGTCCATGTCTGATGCGCCAGGTTGAACTCGCGTGCGACCTGCTCGCCTTTGCCGCCGGGCGTTGATGGCGGTGCCCAGACTGTCGGAAGCGCCTCTGCCGATAAATCGAGGTCGACTTTCAAAGGGTAGTGCCGTAGGAGACTCGCAGCGACCGACTGTACAAGGCCGTGAATCGTAACTTCGTCCGCGCGAGAGAGTATCTCCAGGAAATCGCGGGTACCGAGCACAGCTTTGGTTCGCTCAGCTGGCGTGGTCATCACGGCCTCTGCACTAGCGACTCGGCCGTGACATCTGTGTAGGACGTGATGTCGTTGACCTTGCACCACCGTTCCCAGAGATACCGACCGTTCTCGGACCATCCACGGGGTCCGACGAGCTGATAGACGCGCCCGGACGACGTGACGCCGCGCAGTACGGCCGGGTCGAACTCTTGAATGGCGGTGCTGACACGGCCGGTGAGGTTGCGCACATCGCAGCCCACGAAATGCCTGGAGCCAAGTTGCGTTTCCAGGATTTGCCAGTCGGAAATTGACATCTCAGGCTCAGCGCTCACATCCGCCACTCTCCAGACAGGCATGGTCACCTCCAGGTCTCAAGCCGCAGGGCGTTCCATCACGCAATATGATGCCGGTCCGCATTGCCGGAGCAGCCCGCGACGCACCTCGACGAGCAACGTGTCTCCACCGGCCACCGTTACCGTGCGTTTTTACACGCGTTCCGCACAGGCGAAATATAGACTTGCCTTGCAGAAAATCAAGAAATTTTTGTCCGCGGCGTTGGCTTACCGAGCCGACGCTCCCGCGACGGCGGCGTCAATCATGTCTCGACTGTCGAGAAAGAACTGGAGGTCAGGGAATCGGCAGACGGTGGCACATTGAAGAAACAATACAGTGGAAAGCGTTCCGTCCACTATCTGGCTCTTCAATGTCTCGGCGGCAACCTCGACGCCGATTTCGGCCAGGCGTTGAGAAAGCAGGATATGGTTCAGCCATGGCTGGGTCACGAGTTCCGCCTGAATGACGTCAGCAGCGCACTTTTCCCAGCTTGCGCCACTGCGCAGCGGAACAGTCCATTGCTCGGGGTATTGGCTTTCCGAGGCGGCCAAGGTTTGAAGGAAGAAGGAAAAGCGGAAGGTGCCGCGCTGGATTTTGCCTTCCACAGAACGTGACGATTCGGACAAGCCCATAGTATTCAGCGCGTCCGCAAGTTGCGCGTAACTCACGTCCCGGCGCGCCAACGCGACCCGGATGGCGCGTGAGGCGAGCTTTGACCAATGAGCGTCGACAGTTACAGGGTTCGCAGGATTCCGCATAGCCATATACCATGAAATGCGTGTAAAAACACACGCAAGCGTTAATTGTGAATGTTGCAGTGGG
The DNA here is from genome assembly GCF_001931485.1 of Burkholderia sp. SRS-W-2-2016. Taxonomy (GTDB): domain Bacteria; phylum Pseudomonadota; class Gammaproteobacteria; order Burkholderiales; family Burkholderiaceae; genus Paraburkholderia. Next base: position 74,320 of record NZ_MSDV01000001.1, read on the forward strand.
GTTCCGCAACTGGTGCGGCTAGACAGAATGCAGTGATGGCTGAAGCGATGCGCTCATCGCCGTCAGTAAACGTATATCGGGCAAGGCATTATTCGCCAAATTTACACACGCGTGCTGCTACGCGCTTCGGCTATTCGTTGCAAAGCTTTGGCCGACACGTGCAATCTGGCTTTTTCCAAGTGCCTTGCTTCAAGCGACCATTCCGCTCGCGACGTACCGCCGTTCATGCGCACGGCTTCGCAATTCACCACTCAGCACCGGATGACGCATTTGTTTCCGAACACCAGGAGAACTCGCTCGGCCGAGTTATCAAAGGCCGTGAAAGTCCGCATGGCCGTCGGGGGAAGCGGTGGGGTGATGCCTGATTTCTCGGGCGCCGAAGGCGCCGCAACCGGAACCGCGACGCTAGCTCGGACCTTGGGAAAGCCGGTATATTGGCAACTGGTCGGAAACAAGGGAATGGTATGCAGTCGATTCGCCAAGTTTGCCGTTCGGATGCCAATACCCCAGCAGCTTGGAACGTTAGCGGCCCATCAAGGCCTGCCGTTGACCTCAGGACAGTTTGGCGAGCAGCTTGATGAAGTTGCGCTTCGCGCGATACGTCGCCCGAATCTCTTCCAGTTCACGGGTGAACTCCCCACGTTCATCCAGCCTTGCGCGCAGCATGGCGATGGCCTGCACAATTTCAAATGCCTCGTCATAACGGGCGTTGCGCGAGCCGTTCTCGGCAGCGACCGGCAGCAGGCGGTGATAAAGAGCGATGGCGTCGTGCGGATGGGTTTTGCCGCGGATAGCCGCTATTTCAGGCCACAGCTGAATTGAGACCGGACCTCCGGTGAACGTTTCCCATGCGACGTCGTTCTCCCTCCCGGCCAGAAAAACCCTGACCAGCTCGCTTCGCGTCGCGCGCTGCCAGACGCTGCGCTTCGATTCTGCGACCGACTCCTCCTCGCTGACCAGCGCCCAAAGATGCCTCAGGGCCCGCTCCCGGGTTTCGTCATGCCTGCCGGTGGCGGTAGCGACTTTCATCAAGGCCGAAAAAGCCTCGGCCGTCGACTGCATTTCGTAGCGGCGCCACGCGAACGCATCGGCCTTCTCGAATTCGCTGCGACCCAGATACGCATCAATGCAGAAGTCGAGCAGGCGCTGGTCAAAGCTTTTGCCGGATTCCTTGATGCCGCGCTCGGCCCACGCGAGCCCCTCGTCCGGGCGACCATGCTTCACGCAAAGCTCCGCCACCAGCAGAAAGCGGTACGGACTCGAGAGGTCCTTAGAGCGAATACGAATCAACGTATCCACATCACCGTCGAGTTCGGCCAGCGCTTCCATCGCGTGTTCGAGCTGCATGCGCGGCGAGTCGTATGACCGTCGATATTCCTTGCTTGGCACGAGCGCGGGCAGCGTTTCCCAGGCCTCGCTGACGAGTTCGCGATAGCGGCTCAACCCGTTCTTGCCCAATGGCTGCGCATAGGACGGAAGAACGTTGTAGAACGTGTCCCACTTGCCTTCCGTCTGAAAGCGGAAGAGTCGCTCCGCAAGCTTCACCGGGTCGGGGCCCGTCAACGTGCAGGCATCGAGGTGAACAGACGCCAGCTCGAGGATGGCCGGCATGACGTCTCCACCGGAGTCGTCAATCTGTTCGAGGCTCTTTTCCGCGCCTGCAATCGCCAGCTCGGAAAGTTCGACCACCTGTGCGGCGTGTGGCCCGGCAAGCCTCTGACGCAACATGTCGGCCAGCGACATCAGGCCGTCGCCGTATGCACCGGACTCACGCCAATCCAGCGGCCGGGAAATGCGTGTCGCCTGCCTGACGGCGGCCTTCATGCCGGGCAAATCAGATGCCCCAGCGGCACGCGCAGCGAACAGCAGCTTGTCGCGCAACGTCGGGTCGCGTTCGACGGCGTCCATCAACAATTCCAGAAGCGCGTCCTTGTCCAGCGTCGTCGCGTATTCGCGAATCAGTTCCTCGAAGGTTTTGCGCTTTTTGCGCGGCTTCAACTGAGCCGATTCCTCGGCGTGAAACACCTCATCACCGGAATTTTCGAGCCAGGAAAGCGCGACGGCGACAGCGTGCTTGCAGAACGCGCCTTCGTCGCCTATCGGACAGTTGCACTCATATGCGAGTTCGCCATCGTCGGCGGCAAGCTCAACCCGGTAACGGTGCGTGCCTCGCACGGTGGCGCGAACAACTTCATCGCGCTCTTCAAGGCGGGAGACGACGCCCTCGTGAAAATAGGCCTTGCCGCGCGCAAAGGTCTTCGTGTCGGCGAGCGACTGGACTGCAGCGAGAGTGAGAACCTCGGACAGCTTTGCAGACTGGGACATCGGGTGAGCGGTGAAAACGGATAATGCCGCGACGCGCGGCGCACAGGCACGATGATACGGCGATGAGCAAGCAGGCGGCCAATTTTGAACGTGCGCGTGATGGCCTGAACGCTTGCGAAATGCGATTTAGCCTGGCCGTGGGTCCGTGTCGCCGGGTGGTGTGGTCGAGTTCGGCCCTCATGGAAGCTCTAAAATTGCCTCGCCTATTGCCGCTTGAATCACTGTGACCTGCTCAATCCATGACCAACCTTGACCTCTCATTTGACCCGCACTTCGAAAGGCGCCCAGCGCTGCGGTGGTGGCCGTGGGTCGGCAGCCAGTACGCAAACTCGCCGGTCCGCACCTTGGTCCTCGGGGAAAGCATCTACGAGTGAACGAAGACGCCGCGGGAACAGGAAATCTTTCGGACCCGGTACGCGAGGCCAGATGCGCTGCGTGTCACGCACTTGAACCATGCCCTGCAGTTCAAGCGTAACTCGCGGTACGTGCGGAACATCGAGCGAGCAGTGCTCTGTTCAGCCAAACCGACGAATGACCACAAACTCGCGTTCTGGTCGTCGGTGGCGTATCACAACCTCGTGCTCGAGCCGCTGCGGTCGCTGAAGCACCGGCCGTCACAGCGCCAGTTTCGCGCCGGATGGGACGAGGTGCTCGACCTGGTCAACCCGCTGGCCGTCAAGCAGATACTGGTATACGGCGTCGGGTCAGTCGATGCGCTAAAGGAAGTTGCTGCCCAGCGTCAGCTCCCATGCCGAATCGAGAAGATTCCGCAGAATATCAACAGGTGCTACCCTCGCGCCGGCGCGCTCTCGACAGCTAGCGGAAAAATTCAGTTGCTGTTCGTCCTGCACCCGAGTCGTCCTTTCAGCTGGAAGCCCTGGAGCGCGGTTATCCAGGAGCGGCTTTCACTGTCCGTGGCCGTTTGACGTCCGTCCCCTTCGGCAAAAATGGGTGAATTCCTTCTGCAGGACGGCCACGTGCGACCGTGAGAATGAATGGTACCGGGCATCGACATACCCACCGTCATCGAGTACGTTTCAAATGGACGAGCGGAACGGCGAGCTCGACAGTTTGCTTGGGCGACCATCCGATGGTCACCATCGCTGATGAAGTCTCACCAGCGAGCTCCGTACATTGCCAGTTGTTAAAGAACGTCCGCTCGCCCTTGAGCATGCTGGCTTCTGGCGTCCAAGCGAGGTCGCTCAAATGCTTCTGGCCGAGCAGCCCGGCGGGTGGCGGCAACTCCCTTCGCTCCGGCAACAGCGCCATTGCCGGACATAGATGGCGGTGGTCCTCGTCTCGCGGCGCGTTGCAACCTCCGCCATGTCAGAGCTCGACTATAGCGCCGCGCTGAATTGCTGCTGGTCGAGAGAAATGGTCGCAATGATGGACTCAAACTCCACCATCAAATCCGGATGATGCTGGGCAACGTACTGACGTGCCGCTTCATTTTCGAGGAGTTTGGCGAGATACCCTTTGGCGAGCACCAGATTGAGCACGTCCTGGCCGTAATTCTGCTCGACCAACTTGTATTGACCTTGGAGATTACTCATTTCGCGCTCCATTTTCGCCATCTGCTCCGGGCTGACGCCGGTCAGTTTGCGTGGCTTCTTACCCTCCACCAGAAGCGCTGCTGGCGTAGCAACCAGCAATGCCTCCGCGTAGGCAACGGACACATTGTTCGCAGCCACCATCAGCTCTACGCATTCAACTTGCCGCGTCGGTTTCATTTTGCGGATAGCGCGAACGAGCTCAGCCGAAAACTGCCGGTCGCCGAGAAGTTCGGCCGCTTCCGGGCACACGCCATCGAGGAGCGACATCTTCTTCATGATTTGGGATACGTCGACGGAAAGAGCTTTCGCCAACCGCTCGGGCGATACGCCTCTCTCAATTACGCGCCGTATCATGTAGTGCTCCTGGATTGTCGACAGGCGATTGACACGGTTGTTATAGGTGTAGCTTTCGTCGTCGGTCGCGACAAGGCAGGCGGCACGCTCATGCTTCAGGTCCTGGATGGCGAGCAAGCGCAGATGGCCATCCAGAAGAACATGTTGCCCGGAAGACTGGTCCGCGGCCATTACAGAAAGCGGTTCAATGAGGCCCACCTCCTCGATTGAGGTTCTTATCTGCTTGTATTTGCGTGATTCGACCACGGGCGCAGGTATTCTGCGCGATGGCAAGATGCTGCAGACCGGCACCGATAGCGGCTCGGGAATGAATCCAAGGGTGACTCCAGTCATGTGGCACTCCCGCTTGGCCAAACGCGCTCGGCAAGGTACTTCGGCAGGCTGGCCAGTCCCTCCGCGCGTAAGAGGTTGATGAAGTTCTCATCAGAAAACAGCTGCCTCAATGCACCGACGACAAACAACAACCGCTGTTGTGCGAATTCGGCCTTTCTGACCATGGATTTCTGACGTTCTACTTCTCGCTCGTACGTTCGCACGAGGCTAGATGTCGTGACGGCGGCAGACTTGCTGGTCATATTGTGTGCGGTGCTTCGTCCGAGTGCCTTTCTTCGCTCAATGACACGACGGGCGCTCATCAGTTGCTTGCCCCGCAATTTTCCCGATTCGTACGCCTCCTGGAGCGCGGCCTGTATTTGGGTATCGTCGTCGCCGGCTCCGACAATGATGAGGGCGGCATTCAGGGGAACGAGGCCTTTCTCCACCGCAACAACAAGTCTTTCTTCACCCTGATGCAGCAGCGTGAGGATGCCGTGAACATAGGTCGCCGTGAGCCCTGTCTTTTCGGCGATGACCTTTGGCGCATATCCCTGTTCCTGCAATTGCCGAATGCCAGCGAGCCGTTCGAGAGGGCGACACTGCCTGCGCGCGATGTTTTCAGTCAGACTCATGACGAACGCGTCCTCGTCGCTCACACTGACCACAAGCGCGGGGATAGTCGCCTCTCCAAGCGAGCGGAACGCCTTTAATCGGCCTTCGCCGCACACGAGCAGATATTTTTCTACGCCGCTGGCCGTTGCTCGCGGCGTGACGACGATAGGCTTTTTGAGACCGATGGTCTTGATGTTGTCGACGATTTCCTTGAAGACGCGACCGTTCCGCTCTCGCGCATTGAGAACTTCAATCTGGGAGACCGGGACCATCCGGATTTCTCCGGTCTGCTGCTGCGTATTCACGCTACTCTCCTGAGACGGGCGCGTTCGGCCATGCCATAGAGGTAGTCCAGCGTATCGAAGCGATAGCTCTCAAACTCGATGGGATTCTGGTCCGCCAGATGAATGCGAGGCTGACAAAAATCCAGATGTGGCAACAGGTAGTAGTCCAGCGTCGATTCGTTGGTCTGGTCGAGGCGCACGGCAACCGTGATGTCCGGCAGAAGACTGGTATCGAAGCGCACCTTCCAGTGATTGCGACCACTGTCATGTGCCTGACAACGGGCGAGTACGATGCAGGCTGTGAACTCCTCGTTGACCGTCAGCAGGTCGGTTGCGGGGTCGCGTATCACTGTGCCACCCAAATCCGCGATTTTCGTTTCGGTTTGTGAGACGATTTGCGGATGGAGTTGCCGCAGGAAGCGGTTGGTTTCGATGTAACGGTAATCCCGGCCGGGTGTAAAACCAACGGTCTGATACGCGCGAATCAGACTGCCAAAACGGTAAACGTAGACTGACGTGGATGGCATGCCATCGGTTTCATCAATCACGACACCAGAAAGAAATCCTCGACTCCGGTACAGGCCGCGCAGCCTCTCGATTAATTCCTCGTTTGAATAGCGACGCGCACGGGCTCTCATGATGCCCTGAGCCGTGTAGAACGTCTCGCTCGGAACAATTGCCTGAAATGCACCTTCTTTTCGAATCCACATATCAGGTGTGTTGGTCACACGCATCTTCTTCAGCTTGAACGACACACGGTTGTACACGTTATTGCCGATGTATTTCTCGTTGGTCAACACCTCGCGTACCGTGGCTCGTGTCCATTCCCGGTCGAGGTCAGTCCGAACGCGCATACCGTTCAGACGCGCGGCGATTTCGTATTCGTCGAGCGACTCATCGATAAACCAGTCGTAGATGAGGTTGACCGTTCGCACCTCGCTTTCCGGCCCCGGCATGAGAATCACCCGGTCCGTCTGGAGGCTTTTATGTTCGCCGCGGTGCAATTCTGCTTTCATAAGGCCATGGTCATCGACCAACACGCGCCGCAATCCATAGCCTGCCGGCCCTCCTTGCCGGAACCCCATTTCAATCAAGCGGCACTGGCCTGCGAACACCTTAGCCGACAGTTCCCGGCTGTATTCGCCAGCCATGGCCCGCTTGACGCCTTTGACGATAGTCGAGACCGGTGAGCCGTCGTTCTCAAACTGCTCGGCGCAGTACGCGACCTGAATGCCGGCGCGGCGGCAGATGTACTCGTAGTACGCGCTCTCGTCAGCATCCTGGAATCGCCCCCATCGACTCACGTCGTAAACAAGGATGACGCAAAAGTCAGCATTGCCATTGGCGACATCAGCGATGAGATTTTGAAGCGCCTGACGGCCGTCAATCCGTAGCCCGCTCTTACCCTCATCGGCATACGTACGGACAATTTGGAATCCGCGACGGGCAGCGTAGTCTCGAATCCGGTCGCGCTGATTTTCGGTGGAATACTGCTGGTGTTCGGTCGACATGCGTACGTATTCCGCTGCGCGCCCGGCAGAAGAACTGGCGTCGACCGGCGCATCCGCGCTATTGAATGACATGCTCCACCCCGCAACTCAGACACCGACAGGCCGCACGCATCGGACGCAAATGGACGCCCAATGCGAACCATCGAATGGTCGCGGTTGAAAGCGAGCGGCGACAAGGCAAAGGTAGCAGGCTCGAAACCGATGTGTATCAAGTCATCTATTTGCAATCACGTCGGCGGCGCGGTCGGCTCAGACAGTACGGCGATGTGAACGGTCCACGCGTCCATTTTTGCAACGCCGGCGTCAGCCGCGCGAGACAGCAGGTAGAAGCCAGAGTCCAGCGGCCGGGGAAGCTTGATGACGTCCATATTTGCAATTGCGCTGGAGGCCCGCCGCGCATTGCGCAATCGCTGCATACTGCGGTTGCGCTCGCAATACGCCGGATGCGCACCCCGATATTCACGCCAGTAGCGCGAGTGGCCCGCGCGCCATTTCGCCTGGGCGCGAGCCTGGTTGTCGCGATAGTCACTGTCGTTACGGAGCCGGTTGCTCTGCCAGTCGCGTCGCCGGGCGCGCTGACAAGCCTCCGAGGAGCAATATCGTTGGCGGGGGACATGCGGCAGCGGCGCAAACGCGTTGCCGCAGGCAAGACAAAAGCGGGTCGATTTCATGGGCCCCTCCAGGTCAGGTTGCGACGGGCGCACGCAGAGGTTCCGACCTGTCACGGCGGACTCTGGTGTGTTAGAGACATACATTTTTCGGACAGACTTGCCGGCGAATCACACACTTTTCGGACAGGTCACAGCCGTCGGTGCTTGGAATCGCACATGTTTCGGTCGGCCCGAAGTCATTGGTCAGCAGGAATCCGCGCACATACGGAAGCGCCGGGTAGATGTGACCCAATTCGCGCCGAAGTCAGAACGCGCATCGCGCAACCGCGGCTACGCTAGTAACACTGGCGGGCAAATAGCGGCGGCGGCGCGAACGCGTTGCCGCGAGCAAGGCAGAGGCGGGTCGATTTCAAGGGGCTCTCTAGGTCGCAGTGCAACGGGCGCATGCGGCCGTCTCGACCCGCCGGCGAAATCACTGGCGTGGGAACGGATGGAGAAGGGGCATCCGTGCGCATCCAGCGGATTCCCATCACTGGCGAAAATCGCTAGAATTTCCTTACTTCAAGCGCAGTTTTTCGAAAAACGCGCGCGTGCGCGACCGCCGTCTGCCGACGGGAGAGCTCGTTTCTGGGGCTTCGAGCACAACGCATTTGACGTGGCCCGGGTTTGAATTTCTCGGATTATGCGTCCGCTTTTCTCACGTTATGCGTTCGCACTGGCTGGAGCGCCTTCTCTGGCAAGGGCCAGTTTCTCGGGATATGCGACCGTCTACAGTGGGTGTAGTGTCGAGTGTCACCATTTGCGAATATTTCGCCACAATTGACGAAAAATGCGGCCACAAATAGTGAAATTTTGCGAAATATCGCAAGATGACTCTCGGCGAAAGCCTAAGGCATCGCGTTTTAGATATAAAAAATCTATCGGCAGGGTTTTGCGTGTGGCGACAACGATTTCACAATCAAGCGACACGCGACAGGGGAGCCGAGGACGATCGTCGAAGCAATTAAGAGGTCATACTCCGGGAGGCACACCCTCTTAGCTCACGAGGCCTTTGAAGTGTCGCAAGCTAAGAATACTGAAATTCGACTAGCTATAAGCTTTGGGAATACAAAAACGCCTGCTAGTTATGCATATTGATTGCCCTTTGGTGTCTCTTTGTCGGATCGGAATTGATGGGACATCTCGGTAATGCCAGTAGAACGGAAACCGTAGTTTCACCAAGTTGACGAACCCCTGCGATATTGTGTGCAACGATGAGCCTTCGTGAGTTCACGCCTCGCATTTGCTACCGATCCGACGACGGCAACGTAGTTGACGACTTCTAGGTGTATTCGAAGATGCGGAAGGCAATCTCGTTTCTTTTACAGGTTCGCAGAATGAGACGGAAGGGGGATTCGTCGACAACTTCGAGTCTATTGACGTTTATTGGTCGTGGGAGGACCCGCATGGCCGTGCGCGTTCCAAGGCCGCGGACTTTGACCGCTTGTGGAACGGGGCAAATTCCGATCTGGGGCTCGAGATTCTGGATTTCACAGACGTAGCCAAGGAGTTGCTGCAGAAATACACGCCAGTATCTCCTCCCAGCCTCGATCCAGAGCAATTGGCTTGGCGCTCGCCACGTGAGAAGGCTTCCAGACGTCCTGGCTTGCCCGTCAATCTAAAGCTACGTTCGTATCAGCTAGACGCAATTCGTAACTGGGTGGCTGCCCAAGGGAGAGGAATTCTCCAGATGGCGACAGGCGTTGGTAAAACGATCACAGCGCTGGCGGCAGCCGTGAAGCTGTCAGAACAGCTTGGGCTACAAGCATTAATCGTGATCTGCCCATATCGACATTTGGTGCAGCAATGGAGTCGTGAGGCTGAGAGCCGTGGCCATCCTGGATGACTCGGAGGCCATCCGAGAAGTCGCGAGATAACGTAGAAAATCGCGTGCGTTTGAACAGAACCCGGGTTCGCTGGTGTCCAGCATGTCTAGCCGGTGCGTTCTATGTGGACTCGCGCGTCGTCTTCACGGGCACAGCCAACGCGGCAAACCTTCATCCACATGAGCAAGCGCGATGCTTTCCTCCGGGGTCATCTGCCGACCAGCAATGGTGTAATTCCGATCCAGCGCGATCGTGATCTTCCCGACTCTGTAGTCGACGCTAAATAAAACCCGTTGGCCTGGAAGAAATCCCGCGTGTTCTAGCAGTGAGTCAACAACCGGCATCCACGGAAATGCGACGCGCCGGCGCTGTTCCTCTGGGCTTTCCGTGTCGTTAGCCTGCTTCAGTTCAACAGAAACACTTGCGTGTTGTTCTCTGCTAACGCGACGCGGTTTAAGATTGGCCTTAGCCATAGTCAACTCCTGGTATGAGTTGGTTGTGGTCAGCGGGCGGTGAGTGTTGGCGCACTCATCGCCCGCGCTTCGTTTACCTCTTGGTTCTCCTGTTACCTACATTCGTCGAGACCTGCGGTTCCGAGCTTCCATAGCAGCAGCGCTGCCTAGTACAGCTGGCGTCCTCGCTCTTGCAAATCAGCGCGGCAAGCACATTGCGCACAACCATCCGCTGCTGCACCGGCATCCGCGCCACAGTTTGAAACCTTCGTCGCCACGGTTCATTACCAGATTGGCTGACACCGAATTCCTTTCGCAACAAAGCCCAACGTCTGCGAAATTGCACGTCAAAAACATGGGCGCGAATCAATAAGATACCACCGTGGGTATCGCAAAAAGCCCTATTTAAAGGGCTTAAATCGATGTTTTCACTCAAAACTTTGCCGGCCGCCACAGTGCGAAGTCACGCCGCAAAAACAGCCCCAATCACCCATCACCCACCCCAAGTTATCCACATCCCCCTCTGAATAACTCCTGTAAAACAGCCCCAACAAATTGTGGGCGAAACCTGAACAAACCGGGCACGTATACCGGCCGCCAAAAACTTCTCCCAGGCTCCGCCCCTCTGTCCGCTCACGTTCCCAAGGGTTATCGATTCGGCAGCCTGTTGATCCGTAAACGAACTTCGAAGTTATCCACAGGCAACAGGGCGCCTTGTTAACTATTACTACGTATACGTATACAAAGAATATAAAAACCAGAGGCAGCGTTAACATCCCGCGCAACGTATACGCACACACCGCATCAAGCAACGAACCAAGCACCCAAGAAAAAGCGAGCAAGCGCCCGCGTTAACCCAACGGCAAACAAATCTCCGTAACCAGCTCCGCAGGCGCCGTTTCCTTCGGATTATTCAAATACTCTTCAAACGCCGGCGCATCCGCTGCCTCCCGTCCGGACTGCACGAGCCACGTCCCATACAGCCACTCATAAGCCGCCCGCATATCGCTATACGGCCCGACGTGCCGCAACACCGCATACTCCCCACCCTGTATACGCGTCACCGAAACCCCATCGCGAGCGTTAACCGCGACAGCCGACCGAACCTCATCCATCACCCGCCCCGGCAACAACACCGCCGCCTTCGACCTCAACTTTTGCTCTTCGACCACCCCCGGATCATCGAAGAACAGCCCGATCATCCGCACCTGCCCAGCCAGCAGATTGTGTTTGCCGAGCCACCCGAACAACGCATCGAAGGCCTTGCCGATCTGCATATAAGGCCCGACATGATCGACCGACACCACCTCCATCGGCTCTACAGAACGAATCGTCACTTCACGCATCATCGACATTTGATCGTCTCCTGAAAGCGCCGGCCGGAACCGGCTATGCGTGCCTTGTCGGCGATACTGCGCCGGCGGCACTCCGTATACCGTGCGAAACGTCCGCGAAAAAGACTGCAAACTGCTGTAGCCCGAGCGCTCGGCGATCTCGCCAATCGGCATCGAACTATTCGCGAGATGCCCCGCCGCGCGATGCAGCCGTAAACGCCGCACCGTCGTCGCGATCGTCTCGCCATACATCGCCTGATAAATCCGGTGCCAGTGATACGGCGACAGACACGCAATCTCCGCCAGCCGCTCAATGTCGAGCGGATCGTCCAGATGATCGTAAATATGGTCGAGCACGCGAGCGAGCCGCGTTTCGTAGCGTTGCCGATGAGCCGATTCGTTCATGACTGGACCGATAAAAATGGGCGATTGAGCATGCAAACAAAGTAGCACGCCCGAGCAGCGCCGCCGTTTACCAAATCCTGCGAACTTCCGGAGCCGGCCGACCGTCAGCAAACCAAACTAATTAAGCATCCGCTGATGCAGCGAGTACGCGCAGTCCTCACAACGCGAACTCATCGAATCCAGGCAGGCGCAGCCCCGGCGCACCGTAAACCGACACACCGGTAAACCGGCAAAAACCGCAACCAGCCGCAGCAATCAACCGCCGCAACCGCCCGCACCCAGCACCCAGCATCGACCACCCAGCGTTAACCCACCCACACAACAAACCCCCAAAACCC
>NZ_MSDV01000073.1 GCF_001931485.1 Burkholderia sp. SRS-W-2-2016
CCCAACCACCCCCCGCCCGCGCTCCCCCCGCCGCTGACCGTTCGCCGTTCGCGAACGGTCGTTGACGAATTGCGGTTGGACGCGAGCGCCGCACCGCTCCTAAGCTGTCTCCCAACACGAAACCAGTTCGGAGACAGCAACATGGGTGGACCCCTTCAGGGTATTCGCGTCGTCGAGATCGGAACCCTCATCGCCGCGCCGTTCGCCGCGCGCCTGATGGCCGAGTTCGGCGCCGACGTGATCAAGATCGAAGCGCCCGTCACCGGCGACCCGCTGCGCAAATGGCGCAAGCTCCACGAAGGCACGTCGCTGTGGTGGTATCTGCAATCGCGCAACAAGAAATCGATCTGCGTGAATCTGAAATCGCCCGATGGGATCGACGTCGTCAAGCGCCTCGTCGCCGATGCTGACGTCGTGATCGAAAACCTGCGCCCCGGCGCGCTCGAAAAGCTCGGTCTCGGCTGGAACGTGCTGCACGCGCTGAACCCGAAACTGACGATGGTGCGCATCTCCGGCTACGGCCAGTCCGGTCCGTATCGCGACCGGCCTGGCTTCGGCGCGATCGGCGAAGCGATGGGCGGGATCCGCTACACGACCGGCGAAGTGGACGGCGCGCCGGCGCGCGTCGGCGTGAGTCTCGGCGATTCGCTCGCGTCGCTGCATGGCGTGATCGGCGCGCTGATGTCGCTGCTGCGCGTGAAGACCGGTCAGGGCGACGGCCAGGTGGTCGACGTATCGCTGGTCGAGAGCGTGTTCAATCTGATGGAAAGCCTCGTGCCCGAATACGACCTGCTCGGCCACGTGCGCGAGCGCAGCGGCGGCGCGCTGCCGGGCATCGCGCCGTCGAACACGTACCGCACCGAAGACGACGGCTACGTGGTGATCGCCGGCAACAGCGATCCGATCTTCAAACGGCTGATGCAGCTGATCGGCCGCTCCGACCTCGCCGACGATCCCGCGCTCGCGCACAACGACGGCCGCGTGAAACAGGTGGCGATGCTCGATCAGGCGATCAGCGCATGGACCTCGCATCACTCGACCGACGACGTACTGGCCGCGCTCGAACGCGCGGAAGTGCCGGCGGGGCGGATCTATTCGGTCGCCGACATCGTCGCCGATCCGCACTACCAGGCGCGCGAGATGTTGCTGCCCGCGCAATTGCCGGGCGGCGCGTCGGTGAAGATGCCGGGCATCGTGCCGAAGCTGTCGGACACGCCGGGCGAAGTGCGCTGGCAAGGGCCGGCGCTCGGCGAGCACACCGGCAGCGTGCTCGGCGAACTGGGTTTCGCAAACGATGAGATCGAGCGGCTGCGCCGCGAAGGAGCCGTGCAATGAACGCATTAAACGCCGCCGCATCCCAACCCACGCATGACGACCGCCTGATCGTGCAGGAAGTCGCGCCGCGCGATGGTCTGCAGATCGAACCGACGTGGGTCGACACGCCCGACAAGATCGCGCTGATCGATGCGCTGTCCACCTGCGGTTTCTCGCGCATCGAAGCGGGCTCGTTCGTGTCGCCGAAAGCGATCCCGGCGCTGCGCGACGGCGAGGCCGTGTTCCAGCAGATCGAGCGACATGAAGGCGTGATCTACGTGGCGCTGGTGCCGAACCTGAAGGGCGCCGAGCGCGCGTTGTCCGCGCGCGCCGACGAACTGAACCTCGTGATGTCCGCGAGTCAGACCCACAACCGCGCGAACATGCGGATGAGTTGCGAGTCGTCGCTGGCGGCGTTCGACGACATCGTGCGTCACGTGCAGGGCTCGGGCGTGCTGCTCAACGCGACGGTGGCGACCGCGTTCGGTTGCCCGTTCGAAGGCCGCATCGACGAGGACCGGGTGGTCGGTATCGTCGATACGTATCGCGAGATGGGCATCGAAGGCATCACGCTCGCCGACACGACCGGCATGGCGAATCCGCGCCAGGTCGCGCGGCTCGTCGCGCGCGTGCTAGAACGGTTGCCGGCCGCCGCGCTCACGCTGCACTTTCACAACACGCGTGGCCTCGGCCTCGCCAACGTGCTCGCCGCTTACGAAGCCGGCGCGCGCCGCTTCGACGCGGCGCTCGGTGGCCTCGGCGGCTGCCCGTTCGCGCCGGGCGCGTCGGGCAACATCTGCACGGAAGACCTCGTCAATCTGTGCGACGAAATGGGCATCCCGACCGGCATCGATTTGCCGAAGCTGCTGACGTTGTCGCGCGGTCTGCCGGCGTTGCTCGGCCATGAAGTACCCGGACAACTCGCGAAAGCGGGCCGCAATTGCGACCTGCATCCGGTGCCCGACTACGTGCTGCAAATGCAGGCGGCAGCCTCATAAAAGCACGTAACGAGCAAGTAACGAGCAAGTAGCAAGCACGCAACAACAACCTAACCGCAATCCTCGTTCAACCGATCAAACGACCGGACGGCACCGCCGAATCCGGCAATGGAGACAAGCATGAGTGACCTGGGCGTAATGGCGGGCGACCGCCGCGAACTTGGCGCGGACGATGCGATCGCCGTGATCCGCAAAGTCGCGTGGCGACTAATGCCGCTGATCATGATCTGCTATCTGTTCGCGTTCTTCGACCGCATCAACATCAGCTTCGCGAAGTTCCAGCTGCAAAGCGATCTGGGCCTGTCCGACACCGCGTATGGCCTCGGCGCGAGTCTGTTCGTGATCGGCTACGTGTTGTTCGAAGTCCCAAGCAATCTGTTCCTCTACAAGGTCGGCGCGCGGCGCTGGATCGCGCGGATCATGATTTCGTGGGGCCTCGCGACCGCGGCAATGGTGTTCGTCAGCAACGAATGGCAGTTCTATGGGCTGCGCTTCGTGATCGGCGCGATGGAAGCGGGCTTCGCGCCCGGCGTGCTGTACTACCTGACGCTGTGGTTTCCGAACGCGTATCGCGGTCGCATCACGTCGATGCTGTTTCTCGCGTCGGCGTTTTCGGGGCTGGTCGGCGCGCCGCTCGCGGGACTCGTGATCGGCCATATGGACGGCGTGCTCGGCATGCCGGGCTGGCACTGGCTGTTCCTGCTCGGCGGTCTGCCGTGCATCGTGCTCGGCCTGCTGGTGCTGAAGTTGCTGAAAGACCGGATCGAGGACGCGGGCTGGCTGTCGCCGGCCGAGAAGACGTTGCTCTCCCAGCAGATCGCGCAGCAGAGCCGCCCGCCGCAGACCGGGCACTCGCTCGCTGGCGCGTTGCGCACGCCGGGCTTTCTGGTGCTGTGCCTCGTGTACTTCCTGATCCAGGTCGCGTCGTATGGACTGAATTTCTGGGCGCCGCATCTGATTCACGTGGCGGGCACCAAGAATCCGACCGTGGTCGGTCTGTTGACCGCGGTGCCGTACGTGTGCGGCGCGATTGCGATGGTGGTGGTCGGGCGGCTGTCGGACGCAAGCGGCGAGCGACGCAAGTTCGTGTTCGGCCTGCTGTTGATGTCGGCGCTCGGCTTCTTCGCGGCCGGCTACTTCGACAAGCAGACCACGCTGCTGGTGGTCGCGCTCGCGGTGATGGGCGCCGGCGTGGTCGCATCGATTCCGGCGTTCTGGGCGCTGCCGCCGAAGCTGCTGAGCGGCGCGGGCGCGGCCGGCGGGATCGCGCTGATCAATACGCTCGGGCAGCTGGGCGGGATCGTCAGCCCGGTGATGGTGGGCCGCGTGAAGGATCTGACCGGCAGCACGACGCCGGCGCTGTATGTGATCGGCGCGATGAGTCTGCTGTGCGCGCTGATCGTGTTGTACGGGTTGCCGGAGTCGCTGCGCCGCCGGGAGACCGCGCGTTGAAGTGGCGGTGCGCGGCGCGGGCGGTGGGTGGCTTGTCTCGTACGCCACGCCGTGTCGCTGCCCGCTGCCCGCTGCTGCACCCGCGCACGATAGGCCTGTCGCATCAAGCACTTGGCGGGCCTATGAGCAGGTTGTCCACAAGCTTGTTCCCAAATTTTGTGGACAACTGGATGCGTGGACGTCGCGAGTAATACGGCGTCCTTGCGAATTGCCGGTCGCGACTATCACGGACTCCGTAGCGACCGGCGCTGCCTACGCCTGCACCGCGAGTCGATAAATCTCTCGCATCAAGCACTTAGCGTCGCTGTGAGAAAGTTGTCCACAGGCTTGCCAACATTTTAGGTGGACAAGTTTCGCTGTGGATTTGCCACTCAGCGGTCCTGAGCATCGCACTTCGACGTCACGCTCGCGTGAATTTTTCCCACTCGAATCTGCTCGCGGCGCAACGCTGCTCAAGTCTGCACCGGCGACAATAAATGCCGGTGCATCAAGCACTTAAGCGGGCTGTGCGAAGGTTGTCCACAGGCTTGCGAACATTTTGCGTGGACAACTTTCGTTATCTTCGGCGTCCCTAATGATCAGGACGTCGAACTCGAAGTCTTCTTGACTACGAACATGATGCCGGCGGTCTTGTCGGTTTTCGAGGTCGCGCCGTAGAACGTCGACGCGGTCGAATCGTAGAGCCCCATGCCGGTCATCGCGATCCCGTTGTACGTGCAGGTGGTCGCCGCGAACGTGATGCTCAGGTCGTACGCGTTGTTGGTCGCGTGCGTGGCGACCGTGCCCGAGAAGAAGCAGCCGCTCGCGCTTTCGCCGGTCACGGTGCCGGCCGGCAGGATGATCAGCGACAGGTCTTCGGTGCCGCCGGCGGTGGTGCCCACGGTGCCGGAATAAATGCCGGCGACGGTGGTCAGCGACGGCGTGGCGCTAGATAGCGTGCTGTCGTAAGTCGACGCAAACGTATTCGATGCGCTGCCGGTGTTGTGGGTGATGGTCCCGGACATCGATGCATAGGTCGAGTAACTTGCCGACAGCGTGCTCGCCGCGACCCCGGTGCTCAGACCGGTCGTCGTGACCTGGTAGTCGTAGGCACTTGAGGTCGCAAAGCTGCCGCCCGAACCGCTGCCCTTGCCGGTCACTACGCCGCCGACGGTGTTCGTGGTGGTCGTGGTCGTCGCGGCGCTGCTCGACGCGTCAGTCGATGAAGCGGCGCTCGTGCTCGTGGTCGGCACCCCGCTATAGAAGTCATAGAACGTGCCGTCGGTGAGCACCATCGAGACGAAGGTCCGGGAATCGCCGGTCGTCCCTTTGAAGATGCCGACGAAACTATCGGGCGCGGCCGCCGCGGAGCTGTCGCCGCCACCACCGCAGCCCGCCAGAATTGATGTCAATGCGAAAGAGAGGACGACTCGTTTATTCATGTGGTTAGCAGAAGGGTCCGGAAAATTTCGGCAAATCGTAGCTTGGCGTTGCCGGGGACCATCCGCTAATAAAAAACGAGTCTTGCTTTCTGCTTCTGCGATCGAACCGGTGCATTCTACGCATCGGCGTCATTTCGCTATCCGTATGATTTCTTTGCCTTACGCGGCGTGTTGAGAAGAGGCGAGTTGGTGTATAGGCGTGATCGCTCGGAGTAATCGCGTACTGGCTGCCGGATTTCGTTTGTTGCAACGGCGCTCAGTTGCCGTCGACACTCAGCAAAGGCACCGGGCTTTCCGTCTGCCGCATCACGATCGATCGGCATGCATCGACGAGTCTGTCCGCCGCCATCGGTTTCGTCAGGAAGAACCCCTGTACGTAGTCGCAATGGGCGTCGCGCAAGATGTCCAGTTGCGCATTCGTTTCGACACCTTCGGCCGTCACCTTCATCCCGAGCTGGTGCGAGATCTGAATGATGCCTCTGACGATCGACACCGTGGCTTCATCGCGCAACAGTTTCGCGGTAAAGGAGCGGTCGATCTTGACCGTGTCCGGCGAGAAGTCCGCGAGATAACGCAGGCTCGAATAGCCGGTGCCGAAGTCGTCGATAGCAATACGCACGCCCAGGCGCTTCAATGACATCAGCGTTTGCTGCGCCAATGTCGGGTCGTCCATCAGTGCGCTTTCGGTCAATTCGATTTCGAGGCAACGCGGCGGCAACTGATGCTTGCGCAGTGCCCTGTCGACCACCGCGACGATCGAGTCATCCTTGAGCTGGCGCGCGGACACATTCACCGACACGCACAGCCCCTTTCTGCCGGCAATGCGCCAACTGGCCAGTTGTGCGAGCGCCGCGTCCATCACCCACGCGCCGACTTCGACAATGAAGCCGCTCTCTTCGAGGATCGGGATAAAGCTCGCGGGTCCGACCATTCCGCGGGTCGGATGATTCCAGCGAACCAGCGCCTCGACGCTTTTCACGGCCAGCGATGCCGGCTCGTGGATGCCCTGGAAATGCAGCACGAACTGGTTCGACGCGAGCGCGGTCGGCAGACTGCGCTCCAGTTCGAAGTCTTCCAGCACGTCGCTGGCCGCTTTGTCGGCGAACTGGAAGCCGTTGCGACCGGCTTTTTTCGCCGCGTACATTGCGATATCGGCGCTGGTCAGCAGCGCTTCGTGGTCACGTCCGTGCTCGGGAAACAGCGAGATGCCGATCGATGCGGTGACGAACGGCGCGGCGTGATTGGTCCGTACTTCGTTCGAGAACATGTTCAGAAGCGACTGCGCGAGCGTTGCCAACGCGGCCTTGTCGCTCTCGCCGCTGACGATCACCGCGAACTCGTCGCCGCCGAGACGCGCGACGCATGCGGCCGGCGGGAGCGCCTCCTGAATGACCTTGCCGATGTCCTTCAGCAGGCGGTCCGCGACCGTATGGCCGAGCGTATCGTTGAGAACCTTGAAGCGGTCGAGATCGATGAACATCAGACCGAACGCGACGTTTTGCCGGCACAGCGCCTTGATTCGTTGAACTAATGCAGTGCGATTGGCGAGGCCGGTCAGGCCATCGGTATAAGCGAGCCGGTCGAGCGCGACGAGGCGTTCCTGTTCGACGGTAATGTCTTCGCTGACGCCGACCACGCGCGCGACGTTGCCGGCTTCGTCGCGCACCGGGTAGGCGGTGCTTCTGATCCAGCGAATGCAGCCGTCGGGACGGCGGATCCGGTATTCGCAACGGCCCTCGGAGGCTTCTTCGACGATGCGGCGCATTTCTGCGAGCAGACGTGCACTGTCGTCGGGGTGCACGAGTTCGAGCCACGCGGAAGAGTTTTCGCCGAGCATCCGCGGCGTGATGCCGAACACCTGCTCGACGCCCGTGCTCACATACAGGCAGTTCGTCAGGTCCGCGCTGTACGAATAAAACACCAGGCGGACATGCGACTCCATCTCGCACATCAACTCGCTCTTTTCGCGCAGTGTGTTCAGCAATTCGGTTTGCCGGGTCACGTCTTCCGACGCGCACAGCAGCGCGATCACTTCACCGTTGGCGTCGGGAACCGGCGCGAGCGTCGAATTCCACCATTTCGTTCGACCTTTGGTGGTTTTGCAGCTGCCGGTGAACGAAGCACTGGTGCCCGACAGTGCGCTCGCCAACGCGGTTTCGGCGGCGATGCGATCGTCGCCGTGCCAGAAACTGAGCCAGTCGGCGCCGGCGAGCTGTTCGGGCGACTCCGCTTCCATCAGCGCGGCGCCGTATTCGGAAACGCGCAGCATGTTGCCGTCGGGCCCGAGTACTTTCAGGCAGTCGCGATTCGCGTTCAGCAGGCCGCGGGCGAGCGTGAGCGTCGCGCGTTGGCGGGCGTGGTCGGAGGCGAGTTTGCGGGCGACGGCCGCTAATGTTGCGATGCCAGTTGTGAGGGAGAGAGCGACGCGCACCGCGTTTGCTGCATCGCTGGCGGCGGAATGTACGAGGGTGGCGGCGCCGATGCCGGCCGCCGTGGCAATCAGGAGATCCGTCAACGCGACCGTTTTAAGCCGGCCATAGCGCGACAGGAAAAAGGTCAGGAACAGTTGATTGCGAGCGGGCGGGCAGACGCCGGGTTCGATAGCGGCATCGAACCCAAACTGATCTGAATTGCATTTTTTAGCGCGCCATGCCGCTTTAAACTTCACGCCGTCCTCCCCGACTTCCTGTTCGATTGGCGGTTCGAACTATCTTTGCTACTTGCGTATTTAATTACGGTCGGGATTCGTAAATCTTTAATGGAGGTCGTTGCTGAAAAAGGGACGTTCGGAAATTCTCCCGCGTCGTGTCGAAACGCGATTCAGGCGAGAAGCCGCGCGATCAGGTCGGGCGTTGCCCGCACGTCGTACTTTCGCAGCAGGCTCGCGCGATGGATGTCGACCGTGCGCGGGCTGATGCTCAGCTCCTTGCCGATCTCCTTGCTCGTCAAGCCATGGACGAGAAACGCGGCGACGTCGCGTTCGCGCTCCGTCAACGTGCTCGCCACGTCGGTCTGCTTGGTGTTCCCCGACAGATCGGTAAAAGTCCAGACTGCCAGTTCGAATGGCCGTTTCGGGTTATATCCGTAGCCGCAAACCGTGACCCAGAAATGGCTGCCGTCGACGCGACGCATGATGCGGTCGTCGCTGAATATCGCGTGTTTCGCGAGCAGCGGCGCGAGGCGCTGGCCCGTCGTCGCGAAGTCTTTCTGCTGCGGATAAAGCTTGGAAAACGACTGATCGATGATGTCGCCGCGTTTTGCCCTGAACAGTTCCAGTGCCCGCGTATTGCAGTCCACCATGATTCGCTCTCTGGCCACGATGACCGCGACAGGCAGATGCCTGAAGAGATCCTCGTAGTCGAGAGTGGGCATCGTGTCGGTCAGGTTCGGCATTAGGTTCACCGTAGGCGGCGTTCTGATCAGGCTTGGGGTACGTAGTCTCCTAGGTGATTGTAGCGCGCGTGCGTGCCGGTCACGCGACCTGAAACACGCAGCAATCGTGGCCTTCGCCAGCGCATTGCGTTTCGACCGAATGCGCGCGCGGGCCCTTGATTGCGCTGTCGGGTGCCGTGTCATTGACCCAGTCCATCGCGCCGGCGAACCAGCCCGCGAACATGTAGCAGAGCTTTCCGTGCCGGCCCGGCTGAGCCAGCACGAACGACGAATGATGCAGATGGATGCGCGCGGTCGAGGTCGCCGGATCGGCGTCGGCGATGCTGAACGAACCCCAGCCGCGCTGCGACAGGCGCTTCAGATAGTGCTCGAACACGGCCATGCCGCTGATGCCGTGCTGCGCCGCTTCTTTTTCGCACCAGTGATAGGCGGACTTGTAGCCGGCCGCGTAAAGAATCCGCGCATACGCTTCGCGACCGAGCGCATCTTCTATCGCGGCATGATTGTTCGTGAAGAAATGACGCGGAACGTACAGCATCGGCAATGCGTCGGTGGTCCAGACGCCGGTTTGCGGATCGACGTCGATAGGCAATTGAGGCTGCATGGCGGGCTTCTATTCTCCGTTCGATTCAACCGTTCCAGACTTCGCCGAATACGCGCAACCAGTTTTCGCCCATGACTTTCCTGATGCGCGATTCGCTCCAGCCGGCGCGCTCCATCGCGGCCGTCAGATTCGGAAATTCACCGATCGTGCGAATGCCCTCGGGATTGACGACCTTGCCGAAATCCGTCAGACGGCGATAGCGGCCCTTGTCGTGCGTAATCCAGTCGAAGAACTCGGTGCTGTAGCCCTGGGTGAAGTCCGTGCCGATCCCCACCTTGTCTTCGCCGATCACGTCGATCACGTACTCGATCGCTTCGAGATAATCGTCGACGGTCGCATCCGCGCCGCGTCGCAGAAACGGCATGAACATCGTCACGCCGACAAAGCCGTTCGCCGCGGCGATCTCGCGCAACTGCTCGTCGGTCTTGTTGCGCGGATGCTCTTTCAATCCGGATGGGCAGCAGTGCGAATAGGTGACGGGCTTCTTCGAACACGCAATCGCGTCCGACGAGGTTTTCGCGCCCACATGCGAAAGATCCACCATGATGCCGACGCGATTCATCTCCTGAATCACTTCGCGGCCATAGCCGGACAAGCCGCCGTCCGGTTCATATGAGCCGGTGCCGACGAGGTTCTGCGTGTTGTAGCAAAGCTGCACGACATTCACGCCGAGTTCCTTGAACACTTCGATATAGCCGAGGTTGTCCTCGAACGCATAGGAGTTCTGGAAGCCGAAGATGATGCCCGTCCTGTTTTCTTTCTTCGCGCGCAGGATGTCGTCCGTCGTGCGCACGAGCGTGAGAATCTCGCTGTACTCGCGGATCTGCTGTTTCATTGCCGCGATGTTGTCGATGGTCTTCTGAAAGTCGTCCCACACGGAGACGGTGCAATTGACGGCGGTGACGCCGCCCTTGCGCATGTCTTCGAACACGGAGCGCTCGAACTTCGAAATGTTCAGACCGTCGATGATGATGCTCGAATCGTGAAGGCTACTCATTGCGTGGTTCCGTTCGGTTTCGCAGAAAGAGGGGGACGTGACGCGCTCAAATGGTTCGTTCGAAGCTGCGCCGGGCCGAGCTTGCACCGCTTCCGGTCGGGGCGCCGGCTTCCGCGAGCGAGATTCTGGACGTTTCGGGCAGCGCGAGGCCGCCGATCATCGCGACGATCGACATCGCGATCAGGTAATACGCGGGCGACAGCGTCGTACCCGTCGTCGCGATCAACCAGGTCGCGACCAACGGCGCGGTGCCGCCGAACAGCGTGTAAGCGAGGTTGTACGTAATCGCGGAAGCGGTGTAGCGGGTTCTGGTGGCGAAAACTTCCGACATCAGCGGCGCGGTGACCACGCCCGATAACACGGCGCCGATCGCAAGGAGCGCGACGCCGGTCAGCGAGGGCGTCAACGCGCCCGAACCGCCGAGCGAGAAAGCGGGGTACACCGACAGGATGATGAAGATGCAGGTCGTCGCGATCGTCGCGCGGCGGCCCACGAGGTCGGAGAACAAACCGGCGAGCGGGCACAGCGCGGCGGCGAACACGAGCGCGAGGACGGTCACCAGCAGCGAGGTGCCGCGGCTCAGATGCCCGGCCACCTGCAGATAGGTCGCGAAATAAGTCGTGAACGTGTAGAACGACAGCGCGGTGACCGACACGAACGCGCCGAGCTTCAGGATGTTCGCCGACTGCGAGTGCAGGGTTTCCAGCAACGGCGCATGCGCGACTTCGTGCTTGCCTTCGAGCGCCTGAAACGCGGGCGTTTCATTCAGACTGACACGCAGATATACGCCGATCAGACCGACCGGTGCCGCGATCAGGAACGGTACGCGCCACCCCCAGTCGATCATCGCCTGCGAAGACAGCGACGCTTCGAGCAGATAGGCAACCACGGCCGCGCAAGCGAACGACGAGAAGGTCGAAACAGGAACGAAGCTGCCGAAGAACGCGCGACGCCGGCGCGGCGCGTGCTCCATCACGTAAGCGCAGGCGCCCGCGTATTCACCGCCGGCGGAGAACCCTTGCACGCAGCGAATGACCGTGAGCAGAAGCGGCGCCCAGTAGCCGATGCTCGCGTAAGTGGGCAGCAGGCCGATCAACGTCGTCGAGCCCGCCATCAGCAGAATCGTGAAAGCGAGCGTGCGCTTGCGGCCGATCCGGTCGCCGACCACGCCGAAGAACAGCCCGCCCAGCGGACGGAACGCGAAGGCGACCGCAAAGACCGCGAAGGTCTTCAGGAGTCCGACAGTCGGGTCGCCACTCGGAAAGAACTCGCGCGTGAGGATCGTGGCGAGAAATCCGTATGCGGCGAAATCGAACCATTCGACAAAGTTGCCGATCGACGCAGCGGCGATGACGCGCCGTAGCGTCCGGGTGTCGACTTCCTGGGTACCGTGAGCTGGCATCGTTCCTCTCCTCGTGAAGTTTCGCTTCCTTGCGGTAGTGAAACGAGAGTAGAGGCTTCAATTACCTAGGTCCATACGTGTCAATTACCTAGGTAATCGCGAATGCGATGCCATGCGAGCGGTGCCGCTCCGGCGGCAATACTTCGGACGATTAACGAGTCTGTTGCCCCGTGCGGATCAATTCAGCGGGATGTTCTCGCGAAAGATCACCTGCAGGCGCGGCATATAGGTCGGCTCGGTTTGTCCTCGCACCGCCGATGCCAGAAGCCGAACCGCTTCACGCGCCTCGACCCGCGGATTCTGTTCGATCACGGCGTCCATCGTGCGATCGAGCAGGAACTGCCGCGAGGTATCGGTCAGGTCGTGGCCGACGAACATGATCTGCCGATGCACGCCCGCTTCCTGCAACGCGCGGCCGATACCGGAGTTGCCCGCGCCGATATTGTAGATGCCCGCGGGTGTGCCCTGCTCGAGCATTTGCCGGGTCAACTCGTAGGCGCGCGTGCGGTCGTCGCCGATTTCGAGCATGCGGGTGATCCTGAGGTGCGGAAACTCTTCGCTCAGCAACGCGCGAAAGCCCATCTCGCGCTCTTCGTGGCCGCGATAGGCCAGTGAGCCGAGAAACACCGCGACTTCCCGCGTTTCGCCTTGCGGCAGGAAGCGACCCAGCAGCCACGCCGCGAGGCGCCCGGCCGCACGATTGTCGATACCCACATAGGCGATGCGCGACGAAGTGGGAATGTCCGATACCAGCGTGCAGACATGCACGCCGCTTGCCTGCAGCGCCGCGATCGCCTCGCGGACCTGCGGATGGTCGAGCCCGACGAGTCCGACCGCGTCGGTGTTGCCTTTCAATTGATGCAGTTGGGCCGCGAGCTTTTCGGCATTGAACCCTTCCACCAGGTGAATGCGTGCGTGCACTTCCGGCCGGCATTGCGCCTCAACCAACAGATGCTCGTGCAGCAACGCCATGAAACTGTTGTCGCCGGCGGGCAGCACGAAGCTCAGGCGGATGCCGGCCTGGCTTTGCTGATCCGCCTGGGCCTCATGGCCGAGCTTGCGGGCGACGGCCAGCACATGGTCGCGGGTCAGGCTGCGCACTCCGTCGCGGCCGTTCAGAACGCGATCCACGGTGGCGGTCGAAACACCCGCTGCTTCCGCGATTGCCGTGATGGTGGCGTGGCTCATCGTTTGATTGACTCGGTTGAAATGTCGATGAGGGGATCATATCACATCATTTTGATGTGATTCTTCATTGTGGCTTTTGCTAAATGGAGACCAAGGTCTGTTCATGTGAACGTGCGGGAAAAGACCGGCTGGCGGGCATTTGAGGCCTGTTTTATCTATGCTTGGGCCATCGGTGGGACGCGCAGCGAGCTAAGCCTGTCCGAAAAAAGCTTCAAAATGATGTTGCACGTCAATGAAAATGAGGTGATAGTTGCATCTCAATAGAACGGTGATGCCTCGGTAGTCATAGCGTTCGCGACGGCAATCCTCACCGTCCAACACAAGGAGACGAGCATGTCGATCGACGGGCTGCAACCCGATGCGCCGGTGCGCGAACGCGGCTACACCATTGGCTGCATCGGTGCCGGCATGATCATGGCGGACTGTCATCTGGCCGCTTATCGCGAGGCAGGTTTCGAGGTGGTCGCGATTGCGTCGCGCACGCCCGCCCGCGCGCAGGAGGTTGCGCAACGATGGTCGATCGGGCGCGTGCACGACACGCCGCAGGCGTTGATCGACGACCCCGAGGTGGACATCGTCGATCTCGCGTTTCCTCCCGATCAGCAGCCGGCGCTGATTCGCGCCGCGCTCGCGGCGCCGCACGTGAAGGCGGTGCTCGCGCAGAAGCCGCTCGCGCTGTCGCTGCCGGAAGCGCTCGCGTTGCGCGACGAAGCGCGCCGCGCCGGCAAGCATCTGTCGGTCAATCAGAACATGCGCTACGACCAGTCGATGCGCGTGCTCAAGCAACTGCTCGATCAGAACGCGTTGGGAGAACCGGTGCTCGCGCAGATCGACATGCATGCGATTCCGCACTGGCAAGGCTTTCTCGAAGGCTACGACCGGCTCACGCTGTCCAACATGAGCGTGCATCACCTCGACGTGCTGCGTCATCTGTTCGGCGAGCCTGCCGAAGTGACCACGGTGGTTCGCACCGACCCGCGCACGCGCTTCGCTCACCAGGACGGCATCGCGGGGACCACGTTGCGCTTCGACTCGGGCCTGCTGGCGTTTTCGCTGGAGGATGTGTGGGCCGGACCGCGACACGCCGGTTTCGCCGACGATCAATACATCCACTGGCGCGTGGAGGGCACAGAAGGTGTCGCGAAAGGCACGATCGGCTGGCCGCACGGCAAACCCTCGACGCTCAGCTACGCATCGCAGCGTCTGACGGACGGCCAGTGGGTCACGCCCGAGTGGTCGACGATGTGGTTTCCGCACGCATTCGTTGGCGTGATGGAGCAACTGCAATACGCGCTCGCGAGCGGCGCCGAACCGGCGCTGACGGTGGCCGACAACGTCCGCACGATGGCGTTGGTGGAGGCGGCGTATCGCTCCGCGGCCGAGCGCCGTACCGTGCGCATGTCAGAAATTGCGCTGCCCGATTAGAGCTCTGCGCGCCGAGTCGTGCGCGGTTTCGCAAGTCCCGCAGGTCAAGCAAAAGTCCCGCAAGTCCAGCAAGTCCACTAGCGAGCAGGCACCCGGTTGCCCCAAGAAAGCGGCGCCTGGCTCATCCCAAGGAGACAGAGGATGATTCAACCCGGCATTTTCTCAGGCTATTTTCCGTACGATCTGGCCACCGCGGCGGACAAGATTCGCGCGCACGGCTTCAACACGGTGCAACTGGACTTGCACTTCAAGGACATGGATCTCGGTCGCGGCCAGATCACCGTGGACAAATGCGAGCACATCCGCAACACGTTCCGCGATCACAACCTGCCGATCTCCTGCATTTCCGGTTACACGAATATCGTGCACCCGGATCCGGAGGAACGGCGGCGGCGCAATGATTATCTGAAGGAAATCATCGCGCACGCGCAGCACCTGGGCTCGCCTTATGTGATCTCGGAGACTGGCACCTTCGCGACCGACAGCGACTGGGTCCATCACCCGCACAACAAGACCGACGAAGGTTGGGACCAATGCCGTGCCGTCATTCAGGAACTGTCGCAGCATGCGTACGATCACGGCGCGGTATTCCTGCTCGAAACCTACGTGAACAACGTGGTGGGCTCGGTCGAGGAAACGCTGCGCATGTTCTCCGAAGTCGATCATCCGGGTCTCGGCTTGCTGATGGATCCGACCAATTACTTCGAAGACCATAACATCGATCAGATGGACAAAACGCTCAACCAGGTGTTCGACGCGCTGTCCGACAAGATCTGCATCGCTCACGCGAAGGACGTCAAGCGCGCGGGCGGCGACAAATCGGAAAAGCACTCCGATATCGGCGATGCCGATGCCGCCGAGAGCCACACGTTCCGCGGCGTCGGCGAGATCGAGCTGCCCGCGCCGGGGCTCGGCGCGTTGAACTACGACCTGTACCTGCGGCGTCTGGCGAAACGTCACCCGAATATTCCGATCATCATCGAACACCTGACGGAAGACGACGTGCCTCGCGCGAAGGCGTTTCTGGATGGCCGGCTGCGCGCGAACGGTGTTTGAACGCCGCGCGCGAGTGTTGCGCTCGATCCCACCTTGCAAACCCTGCCGGCACCTCAGGTGCCGGTTTCCGGAGTAGCCGCGCATATGGTGCAGTTATACGACACGACGATGAGCCGGCAGCAGCTCGAAGCGCGCAGCGGGCAATTAGGCCAGTTTGCGGGCGTGAGACTGCTCACGCTGGAAGACGGGCTGGAGCGCGGGATCCGGCTGCTGGAGTTTCGCAGCGGCACGGGTCTGCGCTTTACCGTGCTGATAGACCGCGCGATGGATATCGCCGACTGCGAATATCGCGGTTACGCGGTGGGCTGGCATTCGCCCGCCGGCTTCCGGCATCCCGGTTTGCACGAGTACGAGGGCGAAGGTGGCTTGGGTTGGCTGCGTTCGTTTTCCGGCCTGATGGTCACCTGCGGGCTGGACCATATCCTCTTCATGCATGACGCGCCGGCGGACAACTATGTGTACAAGCCGCGCCAGAAAGTGCAGCACTCCATTCATGGGCGAGTCGGCACGATCCCCGCGCGCCTCAGCGGTTACGGCGAGCGTTGGGACGGCGAGCGCTGCTTCCTGTGGGCGGAAGGCGTGGTCTCGCAGGGCACGGTTTTCGGCGAGCACCTGGAGCTGCATCGGCGCATCGAGATCGAGGCCGGCACCAACGCTATTGAACTAAGCGACCGCGTGGTCAATCGCGGCTTTTATCGCACGCCGCACATGCTGTGCTACCACCTGAACATCGGCTATCCGGTGCTCGACGAGGGCGCTCGTTACCTGGCGCCGATCGCCGACGTGGTGTGGGCCGCGCATGCCGACACGTACCGCGCGCAAGGCGTCGGTTATCAGCGTATGCCTGAGCCTCAATTGGGCTTTCACGAGCAGGTGTGGCAGCACGAGATGAAGGCCGACGACACCGGTCTCGTGCCCGTCGCGCTGGTGAATGACCGGCTCGGCATCGGCGTCGAAGTGACGACTCGCAAGGACCAGTTTCCTTGCCAGTATCAATGGCAGAACCTGCAAGCCGGGCAGTACGCGCTGGGTATCGAGCCGTCGACCAATCACGTGCTCGGCGACGGCGGCGCGCGCGAGCGCGGCGAACTGATCTGGCTCGAGCATGGCGATGAGCGTTGCTATCAGACCAGCATTCGCATTCTGGCCGGCAAAGACGAGATTGCCGGCAGCGAGCGGCGGATTCGCGCGATTGCCCAGCAACCGCGCGACGACTACCCGGAACTGTCCGGCGAGTTTGTGCCGTTGCGCGGGCGTCAGCCGCGAGGAGAGCCGCGATGAGCGCGCAATCGATGCAGTTCTCGCTGCGTGGCCGCCGCGTGTTGCTGACGGGCGCGGCGGGCGGTTTGGGGCATGGCGTGAGTCTCGCGTTGTTGCGGCAGGGCGCGCATGTCGTGGCGCTCGATCGCGATGCCCAGGCGCTCGCGAGGCTGCGCGACGCCGCGGCACCAACGTTTACCGAGCAGCTGCAAACGCTGCAGGTCGATCTCGCGGACGAAGCCGCGTTGCAGGAAACGCTGGCCCGGCTGACCGCCGATGCCGCGCTCGACGTGGTGATCAATAACGCAGCCATTTATCCATCGAAGCCGTTCGACGCGTATTCCAACGACGAGCGCGCATTGATCTATCGCGTGAACGTCGCCGCCGCGCTGCAAATCGTTCGGGCGGCGTTGCCGGGTATGCGCGAACAGCGGTGGGGCCGCATCGTCAATATCGCGTCGATCACGCTGTCGGGCGGTTGGGAACGCCTGCAGCCCTACGTCGAATCGAAGGGCGCGATGGTCGGCAATACCCGCGCGCTGGCGCGCGAATTCGGCGCCGACGGCATCACCTGCAACGCGATCTCGCCGGGCGCGTTTCCAACGGCGGCCGAAGCGATTCATCCGGACCTGGCCAGCTACGAGCGCATGGTGCTCGAGCGTCAGTCGATCAAGCGGCGCGGCCACGCGAACGACATCGCCGCCGCAATCGTATTTCTCGTGTCCGACGAAGCAGGGTTTATCACTGGGCAGACGCTCAGCGTCGATGGCGGCTGGATCATGCACTGAAGGGAAACATCATGGGTATTTTGACGGGGTACAAGGTTCTGGATTGCTCGATCGCGATGGCCGGGCCGTTCGCCGCGCAGCGGCTCGGCGATCTCGGCGCCGACGTGGTGAAGATCGAGCCGAAAGAAGGGGAGTGGCAGCGTCACGCGCCGGCCGGCGGCATCAAGGGCAACAGGATCAACGTGTCGTTCCTTTCGCTGAACCGCAACAAGCGCTCGCTGGCGGTCGATCTGAAAAGTGAGGATGGCCAGGCAATCATGCGCCAGCTGGCCAGTCAGGCCGACGTGTTCATTCAAAACTACCGCCCCGGCGTGGCCCAGCGCCTCGGTGTGGACTACGAGAGCCTCGCGCGAATCAATCCGCGACTGGTCTATGTGTCGATGTCCGGCTACGGCGAAGATGGTCCGTATGCGCGCCGGCCGGGTCAGGATCTGCTGTTGCAGGCGATGTCGGGCGCGATGCTGTCCACCGGCTGCGACGGCGAGGCGCCGCGCGCGGCCGGTCAATATCTGGTCGACGCGGTGACGGCCTACTGCGCGTTCGAGGGTGTGCTGGCGGCGCTGTTGCACCGTGAGCGCACCGGTGAAGGGCAGAAGGTCGAAGTCAACATGCTCGACGCGATCACCACGTTGCAGATGCAGGAGTTGTCGGTATTCACCGTGGGCGGCAAAGCGCAGACGCGCAGCGCCGAACCGCATGCGCACAGCTACATTCGCGCACCCTACGGCACCTTCGCCACCCGCGACGGTTATCTCGCGCTCGCCATGCCGGACCTCGCGGTACTCGCGCGCGAGCTGGAACAGCCGGCGCTGCTGGACTTCACCGACGAAGCCGCCGGCTGGAACCGGCGCGATGAAATCTTCCGGCTCGTGCGCGATGCGCTGACCCGGCGCACGACCCAGGACTGGTTCGAACGGCTCGACAAGGCCGGTATCTGGTGCAGTCCGGTATACGGCTACGAGCAACTGGTGGCGGACCCGCAGATCGCGCACAACGGCACGTTCGTCGAGTACGAGCATCCGACCGAAGGGCACGTGAAGACGCCGGGTTTTCCGATTCGCTTCAGCAAAAGCCCGGCCGGGATTGAACGCGGTGCGCCGCTGGTGGGGCAGCACAGCGCCGAAATTCTGCAGGACTACGGATTCGACGAAGCGCAGATTGCGGCCTTCGTCGCGAACGGCGCGGTCGTCCGTGGAGAGGAGGTATGAGTCGACGCTGGCGAGGGCTGACGTGGGATCATCCGCGTGGCTATGCCGCGTTGCGGGCCGCGGCGGAACGGTCGGAACTGATCGAGTGGCACACGCATTCGCTGGAGGGATTCGAGTCCGCGCCGATCGGGCAGTTGTGCGAACAATACGATCTGATCGTGCTCGATCATCCGCATCTCGGCGAAGCGTTGGCGCAAGACTGCCTGCGCCCGCTCGACGAACTGCTGCCGGCCGACGCGCTGCAACGCATCGAGCGCGACAGTGTGGGACGCTGCTATGCGAGCTACCGGATGGCGGGCCGGCAGTGGGCGTTGCCGCTGGATGCGGCGACCCAGGTGATGGCGCTGCGTGCCGATTTGCTGGCGCGCGCGGGGGCCGGCGTTCCCGAGCAGTGGCAGGACGTGCTGGCGCTGTCGCGACGCACGAAACGGGTGGCGTTGTCGCTCGCGGGACCGCATGCGTTCCTGACGCTGCTGTCGATCTGTGCGGCACTGGACCCGCAGTGTGTGCTCGCCGATGGCGCTCGCTGGCATTCGCCGCACGTGGTGCTGCAGGCGTGCGAGCTGCTGAGCGAACTGGCATCGCTGAGCCCCGCGTCGGTGCGCGAGCGTAATCCAATCGGTCTGCTGCAGCACATGACGTCGCACGAGGATGTCTTGCTGTGTCCGCTGGTCTATGGGTACGTCAATTACACGCGGGTGCAAAGCGGGGTGCCGCTGGCGTTTCATAACGCGCCGCGCTTCGCGTCGGGGCCGCCCGGTTCGATTCTGGGCGGCACCGGCGTCGCGATCTCGCGGCGTTGCCGGGTGGACGCTCCGTTGCTCGAGCATCTGCAGTGGTTGCTCGGCGAAACCGCGCAACGCGGTTTCATACCGGAGCACGACGGGCAGCCCAGCCATCTCGCGAGCTGGTCCGATGAGGCCGTCAACGCGGCGAGCGGCAACTTCTATGCGAATACCGTCGATACGTTGCAGGCGGCCAGCTTGCGACCCCGCCACGATGGCTACATCGCTTTGCAGGCGCGCGCGTCGGCGCAATTGCGCGAAGGATTGCGCGCCGGTGTATCGGCAGCCACTCTGGCCGCTGGTCTGAACGACCTGTGTGTCCCGCTAACCTCGTGATCTCGCGATCGAAAGGATTCCTTGTGACTAGCCTCGTGAATTTCCACGTTCAGGACCGGGTGGCCTGGATCGAATTGAACCGGCCGGACAAGCTCAATGCGATGACGCCCGAGATGGCGGAACTGCTGCTGGATGCGGTGAACACGTGTAACGGTAGCGATGAGGTTCGCGCGGTGGTGTTGACCGGTGCGGGGCCGAAGGCCTTTTGCGCCGGTTCGGACATCACGGAACTGGATACGTACCCAACCCCGTGGGCGTTTCGCAACCGGCGCGACTACTGCGACCTGATTCGGGCGATCAAAAAGCCCGCGATTGCGGCGATCAACGGCTATGCGTTTGGCGGCGGTCTGGAAATGGCCTTGGCTTGCGATATCCGCATCGCGTCGGATAACGCGCGGCTCGGCGCGCCCGAGATCAAGCTGGGGTGGATTGGCGGCGGCGGCATGACCGCGCAGCTATTGCATTCGGTCGGCGCGTCCAGTGCGGCGTTGATGGTGATGACCGGCGACCCGATAACGGCGCAGCAGGCGATGGCCTGGGGTCTCGTCAGCGAGGTGACGGCGCCCGATGCGCTGCGCGAGCGAGCGTCGGCCATTGCGGTTGCGATCGCGGCGCGCGCGCCGATCGCCGCCGAAACGGCCAAAGTCAATTTGCGCGCGGCCATGAGCATGCCGTTGGAGCAGGCGATTGCCTACGAGCGAGACTTGCAGACGATCTGTTTTGCCACCGCCGACGCGATGGAAGGTAGAAATGCGTTCGAGGAAAAGCGGCCTGCGCAATTTAAACGGCGGTGAGGGTTGGTGGGGGGCGGCTGGCGCGGTCGAGCTCCGTTGCGTTGACCGGCCGCGGTCTTTGCGGTTTCAGTCGCACTGGGCGTCGCGCCGCAATGCCGCCGCCCGTGCTCACCCCTCGCCCACTTCCAAAAACTGCTACCGCATCAATTACTTAGGCGCCCTGTGAGAAAGTTGTCCACAGCCTTGCCAACATTTTCTGTGCGCAACTTTTGTAGCGACACCGAATCGTTGTCAGGGGCACGGATATACCGCTCCTCTGCCGGAAGCACCCAATCCGGCTTCCGGTTTCCGGTTTCCGGCTTCTGCGCCGAAGGACCGCGCGCTGCTTGCAGCGACGATCAAGATGCTCCGCAAAAACTGTGCGTTCGACGTGAGTTGGCACCTGCATTCGCTGACGGTAGTCATCGGGTCATCGTCGAGCCTTCACTAGATCTGTTTCTCCTCATCTGTTTTTGTGTTTCGAAAATAGAAGATTTTTATGGTTGAGAAGCGACAAATCACTTGTCGGTAGACCCGTCTCTGCGGGAGTTGTATCGATGCTTTGTGAATCGGACCATTCTGATAATTCGTGAACATTTGTCATAACGCTCCTATCCCGTTTTAAATCCGTTGACTGCCCGAAATTTAAATGATCAGGTAGCAGGCTTCGCAGCCGACGCTGCATCGCTGGTCTTTTCGGGGAGCGGGAGTGGCAGAGTTCGACCCATTACGCCTGATGGTCTCGGGACGTCAGGCTTATTACCTCGCCGTGCCTGGCACGGCCAGTGCGGCGGCGCTATCGGTCGTGTCGTTTCAGGCAACCGAAAAGATGGGCGCACCGAACGAAGTGCGGATCAGGTTGACCCACCCGCAGCAGCTTCGCCGTACTGATTATCTGAATCTTGACGCGGTCTTCAGCCTCGTTGCCGAAGATGGGAGCTTGCGAAAGTTCTCGGGTTATATCGAGCGATTTTCAACGGTGCAGACGACTAAGGATTTCGTCGCGTATGAAATCGTTCTGAAGTCGCGCTTGGGACGGCTTCAGGTCGTCACGAATACCCAGCCCTATCAGCACCTCACGACACCGCAGATCATCGAGACGGTCCTGCGCCGGCACGGCATCCCGGATCACCTGATTGCACTTCGCCTGAGACGCCAGTATCCGGTTCATGCGTGGCGCTTCCAGTATCAGATGAATGATCTGGCTTACGTGCAGATGCTGATGCAGAAAGCCGGCATCTACAGCTATATCGTGGAAACGGAACATGGCGACATGACCGTTTTCGCCGACGACATTGACCACTACCTTTACGACGAACCGCAACGGATCGTGCCGTATCGCGAAGGCACTGGACTCGAAGCGGACGGTGTGGAAGCGGTGACGGCTATCAGGACCCATACGGTGACGGTGCCGCAGTCGGTGATGGTGGCGGACTACAACCCGGAAAGCGCGTGGGAGCGTTTCCGGGACACGGCGAATATAGCGCCAGGAGATCCGACCACCTACGGCCAGCCCTACCTCTACGGCACAAATCACCTCGACCAGGCGGGCGCAAAGTGGGAGGCACAACTTCGGCACGAGGCGGCGATCGCCCGCCAGGTTGTGTACGAAGGTGAAAGCAACGTGCTCGCGTTGCAATGCGCCACCGTGCTCGAAACGGATATCGTCCTGCCCGATGCGCCCAAAGGTCAGGTGATCATTGAGATCACGCACAGCGGCGCGCGCGACCTGGCCTATTCGAATACCTTCAGGGCGATTCCAGCCGACCGGCGCTTCCGGCTGGAACTGAAGCCGGAAACCTGGCCAAAAATTCCGGGAACACTCTCCGGCCGTATTTGCAGCCCGGACAAGTACACGTACGGCTACCTGAACGCGGCGGGCTACTACGTGGTGCGGCTCGATGCCGACTTCGGCGCGTGGCCCAAGGGCGGCGAGAGTGTGCCGCTGCGCCTCGCGAAGCCGTTCGCGGGCAAGCTTCAGACCGGCATGCACTTTGTCGCGCTCGATAACGACGAAGCCGTGATTTCGTTCCGGGACGGCGACCCGGACAAGCCTGAAATTGTTGGGTTTCATCACCACAGCCAGGCGCGCGATCTGGTGACGAACGATCGTCGCTGGCTCTCGCGCAATATGATCCGCACGCAGAAGAACAACAAGCTGCGGATGGAGGACTGGGAGGGGCAGGAAGGCATCAAGCTCAGCACCGAGCACTCAGGCAAGTCGCAACTGAATCTCGGCTACCTGGTGAATAACAAACTCGAATACCGGGGTGCAGGTTTCGAAGCGAGAACATCGGGTTACGGGGTTCAGCGCGCGGGCAAGGGGCTGATGCTCACGACCTACGACCGTCCCGCTGCAACCGGCGAGCAGCTCGACATGCAGGAGACGATCGCGCAGCTTGAGAGCGCGCTGGCAATTGCAAAGGCGCTCGCCTCATCGGCGACGAACGCGAAGGCCGAACCTGCTGACACCGACGCGCAGCAGCAAATGAAGGACGACCTCGACGGTCTGAAAAAGCCCGGCCTACTGATGAGTACGCCTGCATCGGCTGCGCTCGTGGCGGCCGGAGAGATCCAGCTTTCGGCGCAAGACAACATCGCTGGCATGGCCGGCAAAAATGCTGACTTCAGCGTCATGAAGCGTTTTACTGCGGCGGCGGGAGAAAAGATATCGCTCTTCGCACAGAAATGCGGCATCAAGATCTTCGCCGCAAAGGGACCTGTCGAGTTCCGGGCGCAGGGGGGACCGATGTCGATCATCGCCGCCAAGGACGTCAGCCTTGGCAGTGTCAACGGGAATTTCAACCTCGCAGCCGCCAAAGAAATCATCCTCGAATGCGGCGGCGCTTTTATCCAGATCAAAAACGGTAGCATCACGCTTGGTGGCCCGGGTGATCTATTTCTCAGGACCATTACGGTGCAGAAACAGCCGTCGGCTCAAATGCACCTTGCTATGCCGCCGTTCGCGCTCCAGGCTGTGCCGTTTGTCACGAGCTGCAAGGCGTGGCTGGGAAGACCCACACTCGCGAGCAGGACCACACCGGTGCCAGGCGCATCGCAGTGGCCCGCGCTTGGCAACCAGACACACAGACCCGCAGCCCCTGTTGCCGGACAATCGGCGACGTCTCAGATGCCGGAAGCCGCAGCAGCGTCGCGGGCAAATTCGCCAGATTCAGCGAACGCAGATCACGATTCAGTGCATGAGCCGAAGTTGGCATTATCCAAAGACCCGTCTAGTCCCATTGCACTCGACCCGCCTGTCTGGTGCGATGCGTCGCCGCGCGATGTGAAAAAGGAGTGTACAGACGAGACAGAAATGGAGAACTACCAAGGGCTATATACCGATAAAACGCCAATGGGATTTCTCGTTGCCTACAAGTTTCCGAGCGCATTCGAGCTGATGTATGACAGTCAGCAGAAAGTGCTGACAGCAACAGTGCGGATCAAGATCGTTCCAGTGGATCTATTCAAGGCCGACGCGACAGGTCGGGAATTGCTTGGGCCGGATGGGGCAAAGCAATCGGTCCCGTACGACCACGATGTACATGGCCGCTACGGCATAACCGTGGATACACCAATCTCCGGCGGCTATGTCATACGGTACAGGGACGCAGCAGGTGCAGCATTCAACGCGCCGACACGTAAGCGAGCCGTCGAGAGCGTGTTAAACGGTCACGGAGGCGTGTTAATTCTGGATGGATGTTCGAAGAGAGCGGCATGCGGATGTCGCGTGACCGTGCGCTTTCGCGTCGAATTTCTGATGAGCAATAAGGATGCTAATTTAGAGAACGGCAAGACGCCCCATAAGACAATATTTCTCTTTCCACAAGTAGCGCGTGCCGATGCTGGCGCGTGGGGTGAGATCAATGGCTCGTTCACTAAGGGAGGCTTCGATCATCCAGGCAGGTTTGTTCCGCTACCAGAGCAGAATGTTATTGCTCACGAATGCGGGCATTTATTCAACTTCCCTGACGAGTATTGGGAATGGGGAGGATGGGTACACAAGCGGTATGTCAAAGACGGTCAGCTCGATTTCGAAGCTGGCGAGCACTTCAAAGGACAGCAAGTCTGGCAAATCCGCTCCGATAGCAATGTCATGGGCTATGGTGCAACGAAAGACGTTGCGAGTGATGCGTCGAAACCAAGTGCATCGGTGCAACCATACTATCTTGAATACATACAACGACATTTCAGCCAATTAACGCATAAGCGATGGAGAATCGGGTATGAGGCCAAGTAAATTTCTGCTCGAGACCTGCCCTGTATATAGCTATTTGGCAAGATTCATTTTTGTTCTCTGTGGGGTATTCGCTATGTCGAATGGTTCTGTCGCTGCTGACAACAGCAAAATCAATGCGGGCGGCGCCGGCGAGGGATTCGCAATTATTGGCCTGAATGGTCACGAATCTGGATCGAATAGCGTATGGGTTTGGCTGGCCGGGAACATTCGCATTGGCAGATCGGATACCGCCAATAGTTCCGATTTGTCTGGCGTGGGTATCTTTGATGCCACGCTTACACCTGACGATTTGCAGCTCGTCCGGCAGTTGCATCAGCAACTATGCGAGGCAGCTGTCGCAGACCCCAAGGACGAGCTAAGACCGATAGAGCCTCCTACGCTTTACGTTGTTGAATGCCGTCGCGATGGTGAGCCTGTGCAGCACCAGGGTAGGACATTTGAATTAGGTCGTGTCTTGAATGGCAAACTCGTCGACTTCTTTTTGCGCACTCGGGATTCATACCTGTCTCAAAGTCGACCGGTTGCACGGCTCAATGTTGAGGTTGCGAATGTCGAAC
The DNA here is from genome assembly GCF_001931485.1 of Burkholderia sp. SRS-W-2-2016. Classification (GTDB taxonomy): domain Bacteria; phylum Pseudomonadota; class Gammaproteobacteria; order Burkholderiales; family Burkholderiaceae; genus Paraburkholderia. Next base: position 25,198 of record NZ_MSDV01000073.1, read on the forward strand.
GGGAAAAAGACCAGTTTCTGGTTTCGATTCGGTTCGTCAACGGTGGGCAATATCCGATTCAAATGGACACTCCGGATAGATGGTCCACGGCAATGGGCTACCAATTGGGTTTTGGAGGTGAAAACGAAGAAGACAGGACGGGGTGGGGCGGTGGGAATCTCGCGGGCTTGTCTCTCGAAAACAAGTCAGAATTTCCCGATGGCATCGCCCTTATTCCGGCACAGGGAAGTGTGATTTTCAAATTTTTGACTTTGCCAAAAAATCGATTCACCCATGGCACCTACCGGTTCAACGCCTCCGTAAACGGTTATGCGTCGGCTCCGGGCATCGCACCCAGCTTGGGGCGGGTCGTCTTCCACTCGGACTACACCGCGCCCACACGGATCACGTTTTCTCATGACTATTCTCCAACCCCCGAGAATTGAAGCATCCCTGTTCTGCGCTGACGGGAAGAGTGGCAACAACTTTCGGGAGACCCGATGATGGACTATTCGGCTGGGGGCCTTCGGGAAAGGCCGTAGATTAGCAAGGTCGCTTTGGCGACTGATCTAGGAAACTGGCCTTCCTTGTAAATGACTTTTCCAGGGCTTCAATAAAAAACATCTTGCTGATGGCCAGATAATCGTCAAATTTGACGTAACCGGTGCTGACGTTCAGCGACCGAGTTGTCCACAGTCTTACGAACATTTTCCGTGGACAACTTCCCCACCCCACTCAACCCTTCACCTCCGGCGTCCCCACCACAGCCTCCTGCGACGGCACCTGCAAAACCGCATCCCGCTTATCGAGCAGATGCTGCCGCAAAATCGCGCTGAGCTTCTTCCCATCCCGCGCTTCAAGCGCCTTCAGCATCTCATCATGATCGTGAATCGCGCGATCCCACTTCGGCGTCTGATAATTCGAACGAAACCGCAGCGCCTGCAGTCGCCGATTCACCGACATATAAGTCTGCCGGAGTGCTGAATTTCTCGCCGCTTCATTGATCTTGTCGTGAATCGCCTGATTGCGGCTGTAGTACCCAGGCAGATCGTTCTGCGCACGGCAGGCGAGCATCGCGTAATGCAGCGCCTTGATCTCAGCGAGTTCCGCGGCCGTCATCCGCTCGGCGGCCAGCTCGCCGGAAAACGCTTCGAGCCCGCTCATCAATTCGAAGGTCTCGCGCAGTTCGGCTTCCGTCATCTTCGACACCGACGCGCCACGGTTCGGCGAAATCTCGATCAGCCCCTCGGCGGCCAGCACCTTCAGCGCCTCGCGCAACGGCGTGCGAGAAATGCCCAACGTTTCGCACAACTCACGCTCGTTCAGCTTCTTGCCGGGCTCCAGCACCCCTTCGACGATAAAGCGCCGGATGTGCTCCACCACCGTGTCATGCAGACGCTGACGCTCGACCTTCGGCATCAGCGGAGCAGCGGTGAGACCCGCTTCGATATCCGAATTTTGCATACAAAAACCCTCGACTACACATGATGTGGGATTTTAGCGGAACCGACACCATTAGTTAATCACGGGAAATACGCGGGTAAACACCGGCCCGCACAGCCAATTTTCACCTTGGGATCGGCGAACTTCGTCTGATATAGTTTTTTGAATGCAAAATTCAATCGGAGGAGTTCAATGCTGAAGCTCGATTTCCATCCCGCCGGCCGTCACTTCCTGCAGATCCCCGGGCCGAGTCCGGTGCCCGACCGGATCCTCCGCGCGATGAGCTATCCGACCATCGACCACCGCGGCCCTGAGTTCGGCGAACTCGGCCTCACTGTGCTCGACGGCATCAAGAAAATCTTCAAGACGCAGCAGCCGGTCGTGATCTATCCGGCGTCCGGCACGGGCGCATGGGAAGCGGCGCTGTCGAACACGCTGAGCCCCGGCGACCACGTGCTGATGTTCGAGACCGGCCACTTCGCGACGCTGTGGAAAAAGATGGCCGACAAGCTCGGCCTGAAACCGGAGTTCCTCGGACTGCCAGGTATCGAAGGCTGGCGGCGCGGCGTGCAGCCGCAAATGATCGAGGAGCGCCTGCGCGCCGACACGCAGCACGCGATCAAGGCGGTCTGCGTGGTGCACAACGAAACCTCCACCGGCGTCACGTCCGACATCGCCGCGGTGCGCCGCGCGATCGATGCAGCCGGCCACCCGGCGCTGCTGCTGGTCGACACGATCTCGGGTCTGGCGTGCGCGGATTACCGTCACGACGAATGGGGCGTCGACGTGACCGTGTCGGGTTCGCAAAAGGGTTTGATGCTGCCGCCCGGCATCAGCTTCAACGCGATCTCGCCGAAAGCGCTGGCCGCCAGCCAGCACGCGAAGCTGCCGCGCAGCTTCTGGGACTGGGCGGAAATCGTCGAGATGAACAAAACCGGCTATTGGCCGTACACGCCGAACACGAATCTGCTGTACGGGTTGCACGAGGCGATCGAGATGATCCTCGGCGAAGGGCTCGACAACGTGTTCGCGCGTCACGAGCGGCTGGCCGAAGCGACGCGCCGCGCGGTGCGCGCGTGGGGGCTCGACATTCAATGCGCCGATCCCGCCGTCTATAGCCCGGTGCTGACCGGCGTGATGATGCCCGACGGCGTCGATGCCGACGCGGTGCGCAAGCTGATCTACGAACGCTTCGACATGTCGCTCGGCACGGGCCTCGGCAAGATGAAAGGCCGCATGTTCCGCATCGGCCATCTCGGCGACTGCAACGACCTGATGCTGCTCGCGACGCTCGCCGGCTGCGAGATGGGTCTGCGGCTCGCGGGCGTGGCGCTGAAAGACAGCGGCATGCCGGCCGCGATGGAGTGGCTGAGCCAGGCACCCGCCGCGCCGGGATTGAAGGCGGCGGCCTGAGAGCGCAAAGAAACGCGCTGGGCGTCGCCAGCGCGTTCAGCACAGCAAATCAATATCTCGCAGCAGCCAGCAGCCAGCAGCCCGCATCACCAGGGAGCGTTTCCCTCATCGAACCGCGCATAGAACGTGGTCCTAAACAACATGCAATGCGTCCGCGCCGGCCCTCGCCGGCGCCGGGCGACGACGAGGCGCGTCACTTCAGCCGTGCCGTCGACACATGCCATGGAGAGAGACGATGAAGCGGTTTCGATTGACCAGTGCAACCAGTATCGTTCTAGTGATGCTCTGCATCATGTACTTCATCACCTACCTCGACCGCGTGAACGTCAGCACCGCGGCCGCCGGTTTCGGCAAGGAATTCAATCTCACCCATACGCAGGTCGGCCTCGTGTTCTCGGCCTTCGCGTATCCGTATCTGCTGTTTCAGGTGATCGGCGGCTGGGTCAGCGACCGCTTCGGCGCGAAGCGCACGCTGCTGCTGTGCGGCGCGGTCTGGGGTCTCGCGACGATCTTCACGGGTCTCGCCGGCGGTCTCGCTTCGCTGCTCATCGCGCGTCTCGTGCTCGGTTTCGGCGAAGGCGCGACGTTCCCGGCCGCGACCTCGGCGATGTCGCGCTGGGTCGCGAAAGAAAAACGCGGCTTCGCGCAGGGCATCACGCACGCGGCGTCGCGGGTCGGCAATGCGGTCGCGCCCGCGTTGATCGTGCTGGTGATGGCGAACTGGGGCTGGCGCGAATCGTTCTATATCTGCGGCGCGCTGAGTCTGCTGTGGGTCGTCGTGTGGGCGTTCACGTTCACCGAGCATCCGAAGGATCACCCGCGCATCACCGCCGAAGAACTCGCGATGCTGCCCGCGCCGAAGCCGAAGCTCAGCGGTCTGCCGTGGGGCAAGCTGTTTCGCCGGATGGCCCCGGTCACGATCGTCTACTTCTGCTACGGCTGGACGCTTTGGCTGTTTCTCAGCTGGATTCCGCTGTACTTCCTGCACAACCATCATCTGCAATTGCAGAAGTCGGCGATCTTCGCGTCGGTCGTGTTCTTCGCCGGCGTGCTCGGCGACACGCTCGGCGGCCTTGTCACCGATGCGATTTTCAAACGCACCGGCAGCCTGAAGCGCGCGCGCAGCTGGATGGTGTCGGTGTGCATGCTGTTCTGTCTGCTGTCGCTGATTCCGCTGATGTTCACGCACAACCTGTATCTGTCGATCGCGTGTCTCGCGTCGGGCTTCTTCTTCGCCGAGATGACGATCGGCCCGATGTGGGCGATTCCGATGGACATCGCGCCGGACTTCTCCGGCACCGCGAGCGGGATGATGAACACCGGCTCGGCGCTGGCTGCGATCATCTCGCCGGTGATGGGCGGTTTCCTGATCGACTATTCGGGCAACTGGGATTTGCCGTTCGTCGGCAGCATGCTGTTGATGGGGATCGGCGTCGTGCTCGCGTTCCGGATGCAGCCGGAGAGCCGCTTCGAACTCGGTGGATCGGATGCGGATAAAGATAAGGACAGCGCGCACGTGGCGGCCCGGATGGAGGTGTCCAAATGAATGCGTCGATCACGTCATCGCTGGGCCAGAGTCTTGCCGAGGCTCGCACTCGCCGCGCGACGCTCGATACATTGCCGCCCGCGCAGATTCCCGCCGATGCCGATGCGGCCTACGCGATCCAGCACGAGATCCTGCGCGTGAACGGCGGCCGCATCGGCGGCTGGAAGATCGGCGCGAAGTCCGCGAGCGGCCCGATTCAGGGCGCGCCGTTGCCGGCGAGCGATCTGCATCCGGGCGGCGCGCGAATCTCGCGTGACGGCTTCAAACCGCTGGGCCTCGAACTCGAAGTCGCGTTCCGTTTCGGGCGGCGCTTCGAGGCGTCGAGTACACCGTACAGCGACGACGAAGTGCTCGCGGCGATCGGCTCGATCGGCGCGACCATCGAGATCGTCGCGAGCCGCTATGCGACGTGGCCCGACGTCGACAAACTCGCGCAACTCGCGGATTTACAAAATCACGGCGCGTTGATCGTCGGCGAATTCACGCCGTATCGCGACGACTTTCCGTTCGTCGCGCCGTCGTTGCGCTTCAACTTCGACGGTCAGGACGTCGTCGACACGACGCCCGCGAATCCGGCCGGCGATCCGCGCAGGCTGCTGCCGTGGCTCGTCAATCACGCCACCTCGCGCGGTATTGCAGTCACACCGGAAATGGTCGTGACCGCCGGTTCGTACACCGGAATGTTTTTCCCGCGCGACGCGGGCACGGCCAGCGGGCATATCGAAGGGCTCGCGCCGGTCAGTGTGACGTTGTACTAACCACTCCGAGCCACCCCGAGCCGCGCGGTGCCGGCGGCTTCCGACAGGGCCGACGATATGACGAACCCCACCTCCGGTTTGCTCGTCAAGCCGATCCATCTGGTGCCGTCCGCCGCGCGCATGACGAGCCCGCTCGCGCAGCAACTGCGCAAAGCGTTGCGCGGCGACGTGCTGTTCGATCTCGCGAGCCGCGGCCGTTACGCGACCGATGCGTCGATCTACCAGGTCACGCCAATCGGTGTCGTGGTGCCGCGCGATCAGGACGATCTGCGCATCGCGCTGGAAATCGCCCGTAGCGAGAAAGTGCCGCTGCTCGCGCGCGGCGCGGGCACCAGCCAGTGCGGGCAGACGGTCGGCGAAGCGCTGGTGATCGACACCAGCAAATGGCTGAACAACATTGTCGCGTTCGATGCCGACGCGCGCACGGTCACGGTCGAGCCCGGCGTCGTGCTCGATCACCTGAACGCGTGGTTGAAACCGCATGGGCTGTGGTTTCCGGTCGATGTATCGACGGCGGCGCAATGCACGCTCGGCGGGATGGCCGGCAACAACTCGTGCGGCTCGCGCTCGATCGAATACGGCAACATGGTCCACAACGTCGATGCGATCGACGCGATCCTCGCCGACGGCAGCGAGGCGCGTTTCGCATCGCTTAAAGAGCCACCGCAAGGGGCACGCTTGCAGCAGATCGTCGCCGGCGTCACGCGCATTGCGCAGCGCGAGCGCGACGAGATCGTCAGACAGGTGCCGAAGGTGCTGCGCCGCGTGGCCGGCTATAACCTCGATCTGTTCGACTGCCAGAATCCGCGCGCCTATACCGACGATGGCAGCGCGAACCTTGCGCATCTGCTGGTCGGCTCCGAAGGCACGCTCGCGTTCAGCCGGCAGATCACGCTGAGGCTCGCGCCGCTGCCCGCGCACAAGACGCTCGGCGTGGTCAACTTCCCGACCTTCCGGCAGGCGATGGCGCTCACGCGGCACATCGTCGAACTGAAGCCGGTCGCGGTCGAACTGGTCGATCGCACGATGATCGATCTCGCGCTGAGCAATCCGGCGTTCCGGCCGGTGATCGAAAAGGCGCTGGTCGGCAAGCCCAAAGCAATCCTGCTGGTCGAATTCGCAGGCGAGGACCGCGACGCGCAGCTGGCGTCGCTCAATCAGCTAACCGAACTAATGGGCGAACTCGGTCTGCCGGATTCGGTGGTGGAGATGCCCGACGCGAGCGCGCAAAAAGCGCTGTGGGAAGTGCGCAAGGCCGGGCTCAACATCATGATGAGCATGAAGGGCGACGGCAAGCCGGTGTCGTTCATCGAAGATTGCGCGGTGCCGCTCGAACATCTGGACGAATACACGAACCGCCTGACGGAGGTGTTTCATCGCCACGGCACCGAGGGCACCTGGTACGCGCATGCGAGCGTCGGCACGCTGCACGTGCGACCGATTCTCGACATGCGCCGCGACGGCGCGAAGAAGATGCGCGCAATCGCCGAAGAAGCGGCGGCGCTGGTGCGCGAATACAAGGGCGCGTATTCGGGCGAGCACGGCGACGGTCTGTGCCGCGGCGAATGGGTCGCGTGGCAATACGGACCGCGCCTGAACGAGGCGTTCGGCGAAATCAAGGCGTTGTTCGATCCGGACAATCGCTTCAATCCCGACAAGATCGTGCGGCCGCCGAAGATGGACGACGCGCGCAACTTCCGCTTTCCACCCGGCTATCGCGAGCAGCGCATCGACACCGCGCTCGACTGGTCCGCGTGGAACGTCGAACGCGATCCGCTGAGCGGCAAGGAAAGCGCGCCGGGCAGCGGCGGCGATCTGAGCGGCGGCCTCGCGAAAGCGGTCGAGATGTGCAACAACAACGGCCATTGCCGCAAGTTCGACGCCGGCACGATGTGCCCGAGCTATCGCGTGACGAAGGACGAGCAGCATCTGACGCGCGGCCGCGCGAACACGCTGCGGCTCGCGATTTCGGGGCAACTCGGCGCGGGCGGTCTCGCAAGCGACGACGTGAAGGACACGCTCGATTTGTGCGTGTCGTGCAAGGGCTGCAAGCGCGATTGCCCGACCGGCGTCGATATGGCGAAGTTCAAGATCGAGGCGCGGGCGGCGCGCGTAAAAACGCATGGAGTGCGCTTGCGCGACAAGCTGGTCGCATTCATGCCGCGTTATGCGGGCGCGGCGAGCCGGATGCCGGGGCTGTTCGCGCTGGCCGATAACGTGCCGGTGTTATCGGCATGGTTCAAGCGGTCGGTCGGATTCGCTGAGGAGCGCAGTTTGCCGCGCTTCAAGAAAGCGTTTCTGGCCGAGGCGGCGGCCGCCGCCGAGAAGACAGAACGAAGCGCGGGGCAGGCGAAGACGCAAACCGCCGCACTCAAGGAAGTGCTGCTGTTCGTCGACACCTTCAACAACCACTTCGAACCCGACAACGCCCGCGCCGCGCAACAGGTGCTCGAAGCCGCCGGCTACACCGTGCACTTCAACGTACGCGGCGGCGAACGGCCGGTGTGTTGCGGCCGCACGTTTCTCGCGGCCGGCATGGTCGATCAGGCGAAGCAGGAAGCGCGGCGCATGCTCGATCTGTTCAAGCCGTATGTAGAACGCGGGGTGCCGGTGGTCGGACTCGAACCGTCGTGCCTGCTGTCGTTGCGCGACGAATTCCTGCAATACGGTTTCGGCGACGAAGCACGTCGGCTTTCGCAGCAAGCGTTTCTCTTCGAGGAATTCCTGGTGCGCGAGCAACAGGCCGGACGCCTGCAACTGGCGTTGAAACCGCTGCCGATGCAGCAGGCGCTCGTGCATGGCCACTGCCATCAGAAAGCGTTCGATGCCTTCACGCCGGTGCAGACCGTGCTCAAGTGGATTCCTCAGTTGAACGTAGCGACGGTCGAATCGTCGTGCTGCGGGATGGCCGGCAGCTTCGGCTACGAAGCCGAGCACTATGCGACCTCGCAGGCGATGGCTGAGTTGTCGCTGCTGCCCGCGGTGCGCAAGCTCGACGCCGATACGCTGATGGTCGCCGACGGCACCAGCTGCCGGCATCAGATTCACGATGGAGCGGGCGTCGACACGATCCATGTGGCGCGCGTGCTGGCGATGGCGCTGCAATAACTAGCATCTCGGCGCCCCCACGCGAATCGCTCAACGGTGAGTATTTACGGGAGCCAGAAATAGCAACCGGATTTGCCACCGGTGAGACTTTCCGGGAGCCGCTTTTACCGTCGGCGTAATCGGAAAGTTCCGGTGAGAAACGTAATGCTATGCGATAAGGATTAATTTAATCGAATCCAGTCCAATACGATTTTTTCTTCAATAAATTTACTATTTTTATATGAGAGGATAAAACGCCAACTTCAAGGTATGCCGATTGGCGGCACTCGTGCCGCCGCCGCGCATACCTGCAAGGAACGACCGCCGTGAAGCTTTTCTCCCGTCTTGGCATGACTGTGGTGCTAATTCACAGTCTGATTTCGCCGAATGCCACCGCCCAATCCCAACTGAATTACACGACGTCGTGGATCGGTAATAGTTTCGGCTTTGGCGACGGTAAATGGATGCAGCAGGATATTCAGGCCATTAGCGTCGGCGCCGACGGCACCGTTTATACCAATGCGCCGTGGGACGAAAGCGGCAGCGAAATCGCCGCGTACCGGGCCGGCGACAAACTCGCGGTGGCCGGCTCGACGCACGGCTGGGGCGCGGCCGGCGGCGACGCGGTCGCGGTCAATCGCAGCTACCTGTATGCGGCGATGTCGATCGGCAACCAGAGCAACGCGCTGGTCGGCGCCGACTATCCGCCGGCCAATCAGACCTGGTACGGCATCACGCGCCGCACGCTGGCGAATCCGGCGAACGGCGCGCCGTTCAGCGGCGGCATCGGCAACAGCGCGAACGCGACGAAGAACAGCTTCGTCGCGGTGCAGACCGTCGCGACCGGCACCGACGCGGGCATTCGCGGCCTCGCCGCGACGGACAGCGAACTCTACGTGGCCGACACCTACGGCAACCGCATCGTCGTCTACGACGCGCAGTCGATGGCGCCGCTGCGCTCGTGGAGCGTGAATTCGCCGGGCCGCATCGCGATCGATACGGATGCAACGCTGTGGATCATCAGCGGCGTCGCGACCGGCAACCTCGGCATCCTGCACTACGCGGCCGACGGCAGCGCGCTCGCCGGTCCGCTGACGCTGCCCACAGGCACGGTGCCGGCCGACCTCGCGGTGAGCCCGTCCGGCCAACTGCTGGTCGCCGACAACGGCGTATCGCAGCAGATTCTGGTGTTCAACAGGAATGCGAATGGCCAGTTGCAGGCCGGCACCGCGCTCGGCACGCGCAACGGCCTGTTCCACACGGTGCGCGGCGTGACGGGCGACGTGCGCTTCAACGGCATCACCGGGATCGGCGTCGATCAGGCCGGCAATCTGTACGTCGCGCAGAACGGCGAAGGGCCGCGCGGGATCGGCTCGGCATCGGTCGGGCAGGGCGCGGTGCTGGAGAGCTATGTGTACGGCACCCGCGTGCTCAACTGGCGGCTGTACGGCCTCGCGTTCGTGGACAGCGCCGCGTTCGATCCGGCCTCGCCGGCCTCCGTCTATACCGGCTCGAAACGCTTCACGCTCGACTACAACCAGCCGGCCGGCCGCGAATGGTCGTACGCGGCGTTCACGCTCGACCGCTTCAACTATCCGGACGACCCCACGTTTCACCAACCGCGCGGCGTGCGCGGCGAACCGATGGTGCGCCGCTTCAACGGCCAGCGCTTTCTGTACACGCTCGATCCGGGCGCGCACTACCTGAACGTCTACCGCTTCGACAGTGCGCAAGGCGAGATCGCGATTCCTTCCGGGCTGCTTGCGCAGAATCCGCTGCCGGGCACGTGGCCGGCAGCGCAGCCGACTTACGGCGAATGGCTGTGGCGCGACGGCAATGGCAACGGCACGGTCGACGCGAGCGAGATCAGCGGTAATCCGTCGACCGGCGCAACGGTCGGCAACGGTTTCTGGTGGGTCGACGAACCGGGCAACGTGTGGCTCGCGACGCCGCTGAGCGGCATCCGCGAAATGCCGTTGCAGGGACTCGATTCAGTTGGCAATCCGATCTATACGTACGCGAGTTCGACGATGTTCGCGATGCCGGCGCCGTTCACGCGGCTCGCGCGGCTGGTCTACGTCGCCGCGACCGACACGATGTACCTGTCCGGTTTCACCAGCGCGATTCCGTGGGACTCGACGCACTGGAAGGAGGCCGGCCCGGTGCTCGCGCGCTACGACAACTGGAGCAGCGGCACGCCGACCCAGACGTACGCGATCGCGCTGCCGTGGAATACGCAAAGCGATCCGCAGACCACGACGGTCGGCGTCGCGGTCGCGGGCAACTACATCTTCGTCGCGGAGCTGTACACCAACAGAATCGACGTCTACGACGCGCGCAACGGCAGCGCGGTCGGCTACATGACGCCGGGCGCGAGCGTCGGCGGCACCAGCGGCTGGGTCGACGTGTATCTCGGCATCAGCGCGGTGCAGCGCGATAACGGCGAGTACGTGGTGCTGGTCGAGGACGACGCGCGCGCGAAGGTTCTGATGTATCGCTGGACGCCGTGATCGAAGCGCACCGGATGCGCTTCGAATGCACTCCGAATGCGCGCGGCGGCGATTGGACGGCGGCGCGCGATCGGTATATAACAACGTGACACGGTGGTTGCACCGATGCATTCACAGGAGCGATGTTCGCTATGACGCAAGACGTTTCCCCCAAGCCGCCCTCCGGCGATCGCCCGGAAATCGAACAACTCGACGCAGCGCTCAGTCACGTCAATCAGCAGGTGTCGTCGGGCGGGATTGCATCGGGCGCGGCGAAGGGCATTGTGTACAGCCTGATCGAAACACTCGGCGCGCTGGTCGGCGATCCCGATCTGCCGGAACACGCGCGCTCGGGTTACGAAGGACTGCTGGAGGCCGCGCGCGAGTTGCGCGCGAAACTGGACCACTGATCGGGCCGCTGATCGGACCGCCGATACGCGGGTCCGCGGCGGCGCGTTCCTCGCGCCGCTTGTGATACAAAGCGCACTGTGTGAATTCACTGTGCGCTTTTTTCATGCTCTCTGCGACTCAGATTGCGTTGCTGGCCGCCGGCGTCGTCGTCGTGCTGGTGACGCCCGGCCCGACCAACACGCTGCTCGCGGCAGCGGGTTTGCGCCATGGCTTGCGGCGCGCGCTGCCGTTGATCGGCGCCGAACTGACCGGCTACCTGATCGCGATCTCCGCGTGGGGACGTTTCTTCGCGCGGGTCGCCGATGCGTGGCCGTGGTTGCCGTCGCTGCTGCGGATCGCGGCGGCGTTGTATATCGCGTGGCTCGCGGTCGGGATGTGGCGCGCGGCGGTCGCGCTGCCCGGTTCCACGCAGCGCGCCGGCAATCTGCGCACGCTGTTCGTCGCGACGCTGCTCAATCCGAAAGCGCTGCTGTTCGGCGGCACGATTTTTCCGGCCGTCGCGTTCATGCAGTGGCCCGCGTATCTGTTCTCGATGCTGATTTTCGCGGGCCTCGCGGCGCCGATCGCGTTCGGGTGGATCGCGTTCGGCGCGGCGCTCGGCAGCGGCCGGCTCGGCTGGCTCGAACCGGCGCAGGTGCAGCGCGGCGCGTCGATCGTGCTGGGGGTGTTTTCGCTGTCGCTCGCATGGGCGGCGTTGCACTGAATCACGCGCCGAGCGCGACCGCCTCCCCATTCGCCACCGCCAGCAACTGATGAATCTGCGCGACCACGGCCGCGCCTTCTCCCACCGCCGCGGCGACGCGCTTGGTCGAACCGGCGCGCGCATCGCCGATCGCGTACACGCCTTCGACGGTGGTCGCCAGATCGCAGGCCGTCGCCGAGCCGACCGCGCCGATGCCGGTCAGCACGAAGCCCTTCGGGTCGAGTTGCACGCCGCAGGTGCGCAGCCATTCGGTGTTCGGATCCGCGCCGGTAAACAGGAACAGGTGACGCGTGTCGATGCGATCGACACCATCGGGCAGCGGCTGTTTCAACGCGACCGACGCGAGGCCGTCCGCGTCGGCATCGAGCCGGCCGATCTCCGAATGCGGATGCACGAACACGTTCGGCAGCGAACGGATCCGGTCGATCAGATAACGCGACATCGTCGCTTCGAAACCGCTGCGGCGGATCAGCACGTGGACCTTGGCCGCGTGCGTCGCCAGATAGACGATCGCCTGGCCGGCCGAATTGCCGCCGCCCACCAGCACGACCTCCTGGCGTTTGCACAGCTTCGCTTCGACCGGCGACGCCCAGTAATAGACGCCGCGGCCATCGAAGCGCTCGAGTCCGTCGAGCGCCGGGCGGCGGTACACCGCGCCGCTCGCGATCACGATCGCGCGCGCGGAGATATGGCCGCCGCATTTCAGTTCGAGCCGGTACGGCGACTGCGCGCATTGCAGCGACTTCACGTTGACCGGAATCGCGACGTGCGCGCCGAATTTCTGCGCCTGCACGAACGCGCGGCCGGCCAGCGCCTGGCCGGAGATGCCGGTCGGAAAGCCGAGGTAGTTTTCGATCCGCGAGCTGGCGCCCGCCTGGCCGCCGGGCGCGCGGCTGTCGAGCACGATCACCGATAGACCTTCGGACGCCGCATACACCGCGGCGGCGAGGCCCGCGGGTCCCGCGCCGACGATCGCGACGTCGTACACATAGGCGTCGTCGAGATCGGGCAGCAGGCCGAGACTGGTTGCGAGCTCCGGCATGCTCGGATGACGCAGCACCGAGCCGTCCGGGCAGACGACGAGCGGCATGTCCTCGGGCTGCGCGCCGAATTGTTCGATCAGCCGCAGCGCGTCGGCGTCGCGTTCGTCGATCACCGAATGCGGATGGCCGTTGCGCGACAGGAAGCCTTGCAGCATCACGAGCCGCGCGTCGAAGCTGTTGCCGATCAGGATCGGGCCGCCCGCGCCTTTTTCGATCAGCGACACGCGCCGCAGAATCAGCGCGCGCATGATGCGCTCGCCGAGTTCGGCTTCGGCGACGATCAGCGCGCGCAGTCGGTCGGGTGGAATCAGCAGCGCTTCGACCGCGCCGATCGCCATCCCGTTGACCAGCGCCGGGCGTCCGGACAGCTGCCCGACTTCGGCCAGAAAATGCCCGGCGCCATGTTCGCCGATCAGCACCTCGCGGCCGATGCCGTCGCGCTGGTAGACCTTCACGCGCCCTTCGAGCAGCACGAACATGCCGGGGCCGGGGTGACCGGTCTCGAACAGCAGCTCGCCGGAGCGCCAGTGACCGATCTCGCCGAAGCGGCGCAGCCGGTCGATTTCCGCGCAGGTGAGCGCGGGGAACATCTGGTGCATGCGCGTCGACAGCGACGAAAACGGCGCGTCGGCAATAACTCCCTGCTGTCCTTCTACCTCTTGAGTCGAAACGTCCTGAGTCGAAAGCATTGAACCGCTCCTTCGATGTTCATTGCACGATTGAACGGGAGGCGATACGGCGCGCGGGCGCTTTTAGGGGAGCGGCACCGCGTGCTTTGAATTGCTTTGTTTGCCGGTGGGCGGCCGGTCGCTTTGGCCGCCGAAGGTGCTCAGCGGCTCCGGCTGCCGAGGGCGCACACGCCGCCCAAAGCCATCATGGCTGCAACAACCACGCCGAGGCCGCGTTTAAACCGCCTTCGGCGCACCGTGCTCGACCGCGACTTCCGGCGCCGGCTCATCCGGCAGCGCATCGACCGGCTTGCCCGAATCGCGCCACGCCTCCATGCCGCCGCGCAGCGGCAACACGTCGGAGAAGCCGGCCTCGCTCAGCTGCTTGGCCATCCACGCGGCGGAAATCTCGTTCGGACACGAGCAGTAGATCACCAGCTTCTGATCGGACGGATACGCGGCGACGATGCCGGAGAGCTGCCGTTCGTCGGCGAATTGCGCGCCGGGAATCACGAACGGGTCGAGCTTGCGCTTTTCCTCCGAGCGGATGTCGAACACGACCGGCGGCTGGCCGGCCTTGTAAAGCGTCGCGAGTTCGTCGATTTCGATGCGCGCGGACGCGAGCTTCGCGATCAACTGACGGCGCCGGATCCACCGGTACACCGCATACAGCAACAGCAATCCGACGACGACCACCGCCGCGGTGCGGCCGAGCCGTCCGGCGATCGCGAACAGCATGTCGATCTGCCGCGCGAACAGCGCGCCGACGATCAGCCCGGTGCCGGACCACAGCGCGGCGCCCAGGCCGTCGTAAGTGAGGAAGGTGCGGTAGCGGGTGCCCATTGCGCCGGCCATCGGGATCGACACGATCGACAGCCCCGGCACGAACTTCGCGACCGCCAGCACGCGCACGCCCCAGCGGCCGAAAAAGCGTTCGGTTTTCTTCACGCAGGTGTCACGCGACAGCGACAGCCGGCAGATCGTTTTCAGCGTATTGCCGCCGTAGATGCGGCCGGCGAGAAACCACGCGCTGTCGCCGAGCAGGGTCGCAAAGATCGCCAGCACCAGCACCGGCATCAACTGGGTGCCGACAGAGCCGGGGTGCATCGCGGCCATCGCGCCGAACAGCACGAGCGACGGCATGGCCGGCACCGGCAGCCCGAGCGCGGCGGCCAGTACGTTGACGAAGACGAGCGCCGGTCCATATTGCTCGACGAGGTCATGTAGCATCGGTTTACATCCGCGGTCCTTGCGGGCGCGGTGCGGTAAGGAGTGCAAAGGGGAATGCAAGGATTATGGACGCATTTTCGAGACGTGCAAAACGGCTCGAAAAGCGGCCCGTTGCGTAGCGACGCGCGGCCTTTTAGCAGGCGAGGTAACGCGTACCGAATCCCGCGAAAAAAGCGCGGATTGGCGACGCAAACGGAACAAACAACCGGCAAGCGCTACGCGCCGACGCGGCCAGAACGAACAATGCCGCGCGTCGGCGGCGCGGCAACAGGGAAGAAACGGGACTGGCCGGTAATGCGCGCGG
Organism: Burkholderia sp. SRS-W-2-2016; assembly: GCF_001931485.1. Lineage (GTDB taxonomy): Bacteria > Pseudomonadota > Gammaproteobacteria > Burkholderiales > Burkholderiaceae > Paraburkholderia. The sequence continues at coordinate 40,272 of NZ_MSDV01000073.1, forward strand.
CACTCACGCTTTCGCGCGGCGCCGCGGGTTTGTTTTCACTGGCGATGATTGTGCTGTTCGCCCGGCAATTCGGCGCCGTGCGCGCGGATCGCGGCGATCAGTTCGGCGGGCGTGATTTCGTAACGTACTTCGCGATGGATGCCCGGCTTGCGCTCATCGACTTCGATCAGCAGGATGCCTTTGCCGTCTTCGGTCGATTCGAGGCGCAGCGTGCGGAGTTCGCGCGCCGTTGCGTCGTCGTATTCGGAGAGCAGGGCCATTGACCCGGAGGACCCGGTAATGCGCATCGAAGTTGTCCTTGTTACGTGGTTGAGCGACCAATTGTACGGATAGTGCGACGGGCTGTCTTTTGCGGCTGTCCTTGCCCCGCGCGGTTCGCCCGGCGGAATGCTCAGTGTAACGCGACTGCCCGCGGTTTCGGATGCATTTTTCGTGCCCCTCGATGACCTGTCGCCGACGGCCGTCTGTCATGCTGCTGACGTATCGCCGGGGTAGACGCGCCCGGTCCGCGCACGCTTACGCGCGCGTTTATGAAGCACGAACGCACCACCGGCGAACCCAAAAAAATGGCCCGTCCAGAGGGCGGGCCATTAAACGCCGTTGTTACTCGGGTCAGCCGGCCCTGCAACGATTGGGCGCTGACGGTTCCTATCCTCGTGCGCGGCGCGCGCGTTGTCGAGGTGGGACTAATGCCGATCTGTCAGATCAAAGCGGGTCAAAGCGAGTCGACGCGAGCGCGGCGGCGTCATTAAACCAGGCCCGTCGCGTAGTACACCGCGATCACGAAGAACACCGCCAACGTCTTGATCACGGTCACCGCGAAGATGTCGCGATACGACTGCCGGTGCGTGAGCCCGGTCACCGCCAGCAGCGTGATCACCGCGCCGTTGTGCGGCAGCGTGTCCATCCCGCCGCTCGCCATCGCGACCACCCGGTGCAGCACTTCGAGCGGAATCTGCGCGGCTTGCGCTCCCTTGATGAACAGATCCGACATCGCCGCGAGCGCGATGCTCATGCCGCCCGACGCCGACCCGGTAATGCCCGCGAGCGTGCTGACCGACACGGCCGCGTTGACGAGCGGATTCGGAATGCTCTTCAGCGCGTTGCTGACGACCAGAAAGCCCGGCAGCGCCGCGATCACGCCGCCGAAGCCGTATTCCGACGCGGTATTGAGCGACGCGAGCAGCGCGCCCGCGACCGCCGCCTTGGTGCCGACCGCGAAGCGCTGGCTCACGCGCCGGAACGCGGTCACGACGACCATCACGATGCCGAGCAGCAGCGCGCCCTGCACCGCCCAGATCGCGACCACGGTCTTCACGGTGGTTTCGATCGGCGCATGCAGCCCCGGCAGCAGATCCGGCGTAATCGTGAAAGTCGGACCGTACCAGCTCGGAATCCAGCGCGTCAGCAGGAAGTTCGAGACGCCGACCACGATCAGCGGCGCGACCGCCAGCAGCGGATGCGGCAGTTCCTTCGCTTCGATGCGTTCCGGTTCGTTGACGAGGTCGGTGCCGTAGCCTTCGCCGCTCGCCATCGCCGCGCGGCGGCGCCATTCCAGATACGACAGACCGACCACGATGATGAACAGCGAGCCGATCACGCCGAGCGTCGGCGCGGCCCACGAGGTCGTCTTGAAGAAGGTGGTCGGGATGATGTTCTGGATCTGCGGGGTGCCGGGCAGCGAGTCCATCGTGAACGAGAACGCGCCGAGCGCGATCGCGCCGGGCATCAGCCGCTTCGGAATATTGCTCTGGCGATACAGCTCGGCCGCGAACGGATAGACCGCGAACACGACGACGAACAGCGACACGCCGCCGTAGGTGAGCAGCGCGCACACCGCGACGATCACCGCATTGGCGCGCGAGCGGCCGATATAGCGGATCGCGGCCGCGACGATCGACTCGGAGAAGCCCGATAGTTCGATCACCTTACCGAACACCGCGCCGAGCAGAAACACCGGGAAGTACAGCTTCACGAAGCCGACCATCTTGTCCATGAAGATGCTCGTGAACACCGGCGCGACCGCGGCGGGTTCGGTGAGCAGGACGGCGGCGAGCGCCGCGATCGGCGCGAACAGGATCACGCTGTAGCCGCGATACGCGGCGAACATCAGAAACGCCAGAGCGGCGACGACGATGAGAAAGGACATTGAGTCTCCAAAACCTGGTTGTTCTACATATATGCGCCGTCCCGGTGCTGCGACGGCGTGGCGCGGACAGAACGCAGGTTCCATGCCACACCGGGCGCTGTGCTTGCGCAGCGCGATGGCATAAGCGTGGAGCGTCAGCCGGTGCCTAAAAACAGCGCGGCCGATTGTACCCAGGCGTCTCCAACGCGGGACTCGATTGCGCTGAAGAAAGGCTAAAACCAGGGTAAGTCATGATCGATAAGGCCTATTGCCTGTCTCAATTTAGAGATAAATTCGTCCACCGATGGAGACTCAGGCATTTAGAACGATAAGCGGAGACAGCGACAGAATGATGACCGACTGGACGGGCCTGCCCGCCAACTACAACGACGTATTGCGCCGCGCGATGGATTCGCTGTTTCGCACCTTCGAGAACTTCAGCGAAGGCACCTTCATCGTCGATGCCGATGCGCGCGTGGTCTGGATCAACAAGCGCTACGCGGCGCGTTTCGGCTTCGCGGATCCGCAGCAGGCGATCGGCCGCGACTGCGAGGCGGTGATCCCGAACAGCCTGATGCGCGAGGTCGTCCATACCGGCAAGCCGATCCTGCTCGACATCATGGAGACGGATCGCGAGCCGCTGGTCGTCACGCGTCTGCCGTTGAAGGACGACGCCGGCGTGACGGTCGGCGCGGTCGGCTTCGCGCTCTACGACGAACTGAAAGCGCTGACGCCGCTCTTTTCGCAGTACTCGCGGCTTCAACAGGAGCTGATCGCGACGCGCCAGTCGCTCGCGCAGGCGCGGCGCGCGCGCTACACGTTCGGCAGTTTCGTCGGCACCAGCGCCGCGAGTCTCGAAGTGAAACGCCAGGCGCGCCGGGCGGCGCAGCTCGAAGCGCCGGTGTTGCTGCTCGGCGAAACCGGCACCGGGAAGGAGCTGCTCGCGCATGCGATCCACGGCGGCTCGGCGCGCGCGCATCAGCCGCTGGTGAGCGTGAACGTCGCCGCGATCCCCGACACGCTGCTCGAAGTCGAGTTCTTCGGCGCCGCGCCCGGCGCGTACACCGGCGCGGATCGCAAGGGCCGGGTCGGCAAGTTCGAGCTGGCCAACGGCGGCACGCTGTTTCTCGACGAAATCGGCGACATGCCGCTCGCGTTGCAGGGCAAGCTGCTGCGCGTGCTGCAGGACAAGGAGTTCGAGCCGCTCGGCTCGAACCGGATAGTGCGCGCGGACGTGCGGATCATCGCGGCGACGTCGGCCGATCTGCCGGCGCTGGTCGCGGCCGGGCGCTTCCGCCCGGACCTGTTCTATCGGCTCAACGTGCTGACGATCCACGCGCCGGCGCTGCGCGAGCGCGCGTCCGACATCGAGGCGCTCGCCTACGCGATGCTCGAGGACCTCGCCGCGCAGGCCCGCGGCGGCGCGCACTTCGAATTGCACGACGACGCGTTGCGGCTGCTGTGCGCGTACCACTGGCCGGGCAACGTGCGCGAGCTGCGCAACACGCTGGAGCGGGCGGTGATGCTGTCGGACAGCGAGTACATCGATGCGCGGATGCTCGCGCCGTTTATCGGCTCGGGACAGCCCGGCGGTACTGTGTCGCACGATGCGCGTGGCGGCGGCGAGCGGCGTTTGCTGCAAGCCGGAGCACCAGCGCAGGGCTCGGCTGTAACCGGCACGGACGTCGGCACTTCCGCCGACCCCGTCACATGGAACGCCGCGATGGCCGCTTTCGAAAAGCGCTTCCTGAGCGACGCGCTGCGCGCGAACGGCGGCCGCGTAATTGACACTGCGAAACAGATCGGCATGGGCCGCGCGACGCTCTATAAGAAGATCGCCGCCCACGGTATCGACGTTTGAGCGCCGGGGCGCATCGGCCGTATCGGCTGCATCGCCCGACTGACGCAGCGCCAGGGCCGCGTGGCACAATCGCGCAATCGAACAACAAGACGTGATCGGGGCTTTCCATGAAACGCAGTCTTTCCTTCTTCGCGCGCCGCTCGAGCCTGCTGCTGTCCGCCGGCGCGGTGCTCGCGCTCGGCGCTTGCAGCAGCAGCGCGCCGCTGTTCCTGTCGGACGGCCGCCCGACCGTGCTGGTGCAATGCCCGGCCGGTTCGAGCTCGTGTTCGGAGCAGGCCAGCGCGAACTGCAACGGCGCATACGACGTCGTGCGCCAGTCCAGTGAGGGCGGCACGCTGAGCCTGATCTACGCCTGCCGCGCGGCCGCGAGGTAACGCGCGGATAAGCTTGCTGATAAAGCGCCGGTGCGATGCCAGCGCTTTTTTTATTGCCGCGAATTAAAAAAGCCGCCGTTTTTTTCGCCGCAATTCGAGTCCCGTTGTTCGCGACTCGACTCGTATTCGCCGCCCAACGCGCAATCCACGCTTCTTCCGTTCAATTGGCACGCTCGTGCTATCCGCATCCGCACATGGCTGTCATAAACGTATGCGTGTAATGTCGATCCGCCGATCCGCTTAACATGCGGATTGATTAATCCGGTCCCGGTGCCGGTACGCCCGAAGCCGTATTCTGTTTACGGGCCCGCAGGCGAATAATTCTGGTCGGTTTTTAGCGTTGAGCGAAGTCGGTGCGCCAGCTAACGGAACGTCGAGTTTGGTGGCTGTATTCTTTTTAAACCGTTGGCGATTTAACCCCGGCACGCAGATTTTGCCGGTTTGCTTTTAGCGCGGGAGACCACCAGGAAGCTTTTTCCGCTTCCATGAGCAGCGTCGAGATGGCCCACGAAGGCCACCACGCCGGCTCATGCTTTCGATTTTTGCTTTGCAATTAATTCAATAGAATTCGGGGAAAGCAATGAATCATCAGCAGCTAGAAAGAGACATCCGGCATCTGGAGCAGGTCATTTCACATATTTCGGCGGAGGACCGAATTCCGCTGTCTTACTGGCGCAACCGTATCGAGCTGGTTTCCGACGCGGTTATCGTGCCGGCGCAGGCGTCGCGGGTCAAACGTCTGGATGCCGCGCTGTGCGCATTGGAAAAACGCCAGAAAGCCTGAATGCCGGCATTGCGGGTCAGCCAATGGGGAATATCGTCGTGTACGCTGCGGACGGATGAATTTTTGTTTAAAGACATCTGAAGCGGACGCTCACCCGGTTTTCTTTTTTCCTTTCGTTGACACGGGACCTATATGCAGATTGCAGGATTTGCCGCGAGCCGGCTGGCCGCATTGACCAATGCAATGCAAGGCTATGTGGAGCGCGGCGAAGTGGCGGGCGTGGTGTCGCTGGTATGGCGGCGCGGCGAGACCGGTTATTTCGAACCGCTGGGTCTGCGCGACGAAGCCGCGCAATTGCCGATGGAGCGCGACACGCTGTTTCGCATCGCGTCGATGACCAAGCCGGTGACGAGCGCCGCGATCATGATGCTGATCGAGGAAGACCGCCTCGCGCTCGATACGCCGGTGTCGCTGTGGCTCCCCGAACTCGCGGCGCCGCGCGTGCTGCGCGACCCGAACGGCTCGCTCGACGACACCGACCCGGTCCGTACGCCGCTCACGGTGCTCGACCTACTCACGCATCGGGCGGGCTTCGCGTATCACTTCACGTCGACGGGGCCGCTCGCCGAAGCGTACGCGGCCGCGTTCAACGGCTTCGAGTCGAACGGCGACAACAGCGCGTGGCTCGCGCGGATCGCCGCGTTGCCGCTGATGTTCCAGCCCGGCGCGCGCTGGCATTACGGCGTCGCGACCGACGTGCTCGGCGTGCTGATCGAGCGCGTCAGTGGCATGTCGCTCGGCGAGTTTTTCCGCACCCGCATTTTCGAGCCGCTCGGGATGCGCGATACCGCGTTCTGGGTCCACGACACGCAGCTTGCGCGACTGGCCACCGCTTACGGCATCGATCCCAATACTCGGCGACGCGTGGTCGAAGATCATCCGGCCGCCAGCCGCTGGGCCAATCCGCGACGTTTCCAGAGCGGCGGCGGCGGGCTTGTATCGACCGCCGAAGACTATCTGCAATTCGCGCAACTGCTGCTCGGCCGTGGGCGCGTCGGCGGCACGCGTCTGCTGTCGAACCGCTCGGTCGATCTGATGCGCAGCAATTTCCTGTCGCGCGACCAGCGCCGTTTGCCCGCGTTCGGTCATGTGATCTGGGCCGGGCAGGGCTTTGGCCTGGGGCTGTCGGTGGTCGACGATCCGGCCCAGCAACTGCCGCTCGGCTACCGTTCGCTCGGCTCGTTCGGCTGGCCAGGCGCGTACGGCACCAGCTGGTTCGCCGACCCGGTCGAGGATCTGATCGGCGTGATGCTGATCCAGCGCCGCTCGCTCGACCCGTTCCCGATGGCGATCGACTTCGAACGCCGCGTCTACGATGCGATCGACGTTTGAGCCCATCCGCCGCGCATGCAACTGGCCGCGCGATTCACTATCCTGAGAATTATTCGTCTGATAGTCTCCGGACAGCAATTCATCGCAGTTCGTCGAACCGATGGGGGAGCAACCGGCATGGCCTCGTACAAACAGTTGACTGCGCAACTCGAAAAACTTCATAAAGAAGTCGCAGTGGCCCGCGAGAAGGAAATCGCGCAGGCTATCGCCGACATCAAACAGAAGGTCGCCGAATACGATCTGACCGCCGAGGAACTCGGCTTCACCAGCGCGGCGAAGCCGCGGCGCAAGGCGGCGTCGACGTCGGTGGCCAAGTACCGCAATCCGAAGACCGGCGAGACGTGGAGCGGGCGCGGCCGCTCGCCCGCGTGGCTGGTGGGGAAGAACCGCGAGCGCTTTCTGATCGAAAGTTGAGCGGCGTCTCCCCGTCAGTGATGGCCGGCGCGGTTTGCGCCGCACCGTTGGCTGGTCCCGAAAACGCTCACCTTTGCGCGGCCGCGTCACGCGAACGACCTGCTTCGCCGCCGCATTCCCTGTATGCGAGCTTGCTTCGGTGAGCCAGGTTTTGTGGCGACGCGCACCGCCGTGCGGGTTGCCTGCGATCGGCGAGCGCGGCGGCGCGGGTGTCGCCGCAAAGCCGCGCCAGCCTTTGCCGGCGGGCGTTTCCAGGTGGTCGGCCGGCGCGGCTTGGTCAGTCATGCAGAGTTTTGTCGCCGCATTTGCCGCGTTGGCGTCGATGCGCGGCGCGCGTGAGCCGGTGCATGCGGGCGCTTCGCGATCCTCACCTTTCGTCGTCGGTCACCGTTAGCCGCCGCAAGTCCCGAAAACACTCACCTTTGCCGCCGCGCCGGATTCCCGCCGGGCGCGCCCAGCCCGCTTTCCCCCGGCGTTAGCCTCACGCGTGTATCATTCGCACCTTGCGCCATTCCGCGCTGGCGTTTCCCGTGCTGTCGAACCCAAGCTCGAGCCCTGTCCGCAAGCCGTTTCCGGCGCGGCGGGCATGCTGAAACGGCCCGACTCCCGCCGCCCGATGCCGCCGCGCCACGCGCGGCATGCCGGCCGCCCAGGGCCGCCGGGAACCGCCCGAACCTCTTTCCGTGATCGCCAGACCCGATGTCAGTCTCCGAACTCAAACGCCGCCGCACTTTCGCGGTCATTTCCCACCCGGACGCGGGTAAAACCACGCTGACCGAAAAGCTGCTGCTGTTCTCGGGCGCGATCCAGATCGCCGGTACCGTGAAGGGCCGCAAGAGCAATCGCTACGCGACGTCCGACTGGATGGAGATCGAAAAGCAGCGCGGCATTTCGGTCGCGAGCTCGGTGATGCAGTTCGAGTACGGCGACTGCGTGATCAACCTGCTCGACACGCCGGGCCACGAAGACTTCTCGGAAGACACGTACCGCGTGCTGACCGCGGTCGACGCCGCGGTGATGGTGATCGACGGCGCGAACGGTGTCGAAGCGCAGACGCTGAAGCTGCTCGAAGTCTGCCGCAGCCGCAAGACGCCGATCGTCACCTTCATCAACAAGCTCGACCGCGAAGTGCGCGAGCCGCTCGAACTGCTCGACGAAATCGAACAGCATCTGGGCGTGTCGGCGGTGCCGTTCACGTGGCCGATCGGCATGGGCAAGGATTTCCAGGGCGTGTACGACGTCCAGCGCGATCAGGTGCGGGTGTTCCGCGCGGGCCAGGATACGGCCGGCGGCGCGGTGGAAACGCTGCATGCGCTGAGCAACGAAGACGGCGAGAGCCGTTTCGGCTCCGCCTGGGTGCGCGCGAAGGAAGAGATCGATCTGATCAGCGGCGCGACGCCCGCGTTCGATCGCGAGCAGTTCCTCGCCGGTCAGCAGTCGCCGGTGCTGTTCGGCTCGGCGATCAATAACTTCGGCGTGAAGGAAATTCTCGACGCGCTGGTCGATCTCGCGCCGCCGCCGTCGATGCGGATGACGGTGCAGCGTCCGGTGCTGCCGGAAGAGTCGAAGTTCACCGGCGTCGTGTTCAAGGTGCAGGCCAACATGGACCTCGCGCACCGCGACCGCGTCGCGTTTATCCGCGTGTGCTCGGGGCGTTTCGAGCGCGGCATGGCGGTGAAGGTTACGCGGTCGAACAAGACGTTCCGCGCGAACAACGTGGTGACGTTCCTGTCGCAGCGTCGCGAGACGGTCAGCGAGGCGTACCCGGGCGACATCATCGGGATTCCGAATCATGGCACGCTGAGCCTGGGCGATACGCTGACCGAAGGCGAGCAGCTGCAATTCGTCGGCCTGCCGTTCTTCGCGCCGGAAATTTTCCAGACCGTCGAAGTGGTCGATCCGATGCGCGCGAAGCAGCTCGGCGAAGCGCTGAAGCAATTGGGCGAAGAAGGCGCGATTCAGGTGTTCCGTCCGGAAGCCGGCGGCCTGATGATTCTCGGCGCGGTCGGTCAGCTGCAGTTCGAAGTGGTGTCGCACCGTCTGTCGACCGAGTACAAGGTCGACGTGCGGATGGCGCCGGCGCGTTATCGCTTGTCGCGTTGGGTGACCTGCGACGATGCGGGCGAACTGCGCCGCTTCACCGACTCCTATTCGGCACGGATCGCGCTCGACGCGTCCGATGCGCCGACCTACCTGGCCTCACACGTGTCGGAGATCGAAGTCGCGCAGAAGGCGTGGCCGAAGATCGTGTTCAACGAGTTGCGCGAGCACTCGGGGGCGCCGTTCCGGAAGACGATGTAACGCGGTTGTCCGACCGCTGTTCGCAAGTCCGTAGGCAAAAAAGCCGCGTCGATCGACGCGGCTTTTTTTTCGCGCCGTCGCCCGCCGTATCGCGCGCCGCCGTCACGGACTTCGCCTATGCTGACGTAACCGCGCGCGCCATCATGCCACCGCGCCGCCGGCGCTTCCCTCCAACCGCAACCCGCCCGGAGTGCCCGTGACCGTCCGCAACCTCGATGCGTTGTTTCGCCCCAAGTCCGTCGCCGTGATCGGCGCGTCCGAGCGGCCGGGCAGCACCGGCGCGATGGTGTGGGCGCGCGTGCTGGAAGGCGGTTTCGCCGGACCGGTGTGGCCGGTCAATCCGAAATACGACACGCTCGGCGGCCACCCGGTGATTCACGATGCCGGCGATCTGCCGCAGCCGCCGACGGTCGCGGTGATCTGCACCCCGCCCGCGACCTGGCCCGGCCTGATCCACAAGCTCGGCGGGATGGGCACGCGCGCGGCGATCATCGTCGGCACCGTGGACGGCGACGAGGACCGGCTCGCGGTGCGGCACGCGTTGTCGGCGGCGCGCCCGCATCTGTTGCGGATCGTCGGGCCGGGCAGTCTCGGCGTGGTGTCGCCGGCGCTCGGCGCGCAGCTGGGCGCGCCGTCGTGCACGGTCAAGGCGGGCGGCGTCGCGTGGGTGTCGCAGTCGAACGCGCTGACCAACGCGGTGCTCGGCTGGGCGCAGGCGCGCGGGCTCGGCTTCTCGCACGCGGTCGCGCTCGGCGAGGAAGCCGACGTCGATGCCGGCGACGTGCTCGACTATCTGGCCAGCGACCCCGGCACCCGCGCGATCCTGCTCGAACTCGACAGCGTGCGGGCCGCGCGCAAATTCATGTCGGCCGCGCGCGCGGCGGCGCGCAACAAGCCGGTGCTGGCGCTGCGCTCCGGTCGCGACGATCCGGCAGACGGCCTCTACACGGCGGCGTTCCGGCGCGCGGGGCTGGTGCGCGTCGACGCGCTCGACGATCTGCTCGACGAAATCGAAACGCTCGGTGTGGGCCGCGTGGCCGCCGGCGGCACCGCGACGCTGATCACCAGCGACCACGGTCTCGCGACGCTCGCGCGCGACGCGTTCGGCGCGGCCGGCGGGCTGCTCGCGCCGTGGCCCGAAGAGGTGTCGGACGCGCTGCGGGACGCGTTGCCGCGCGCGGTCGGCGGCAATCCGCTGCTGCTCGGCGACGACGCGCGCCCCGAGCATTTCGGCACCGCGCTGAAGCTGCTCGCCGCGCATCGCGATACCGGCACCGCGTTCGTGGTCCACGCGTCGACCCACGGCGCGCCGGTCGATGAAGTCGCGCAGGCGCTGATCGAACATCAGCAGTTCGCGTATCGGGGACTGCTCGCGTGCTTCTTCGGCGGCGTCGATGCGACGCGGCGCGATGCGCTGCACGCGCAGGGCATCCCGGTGCATACGACCCCGCAGCGGCTCGCGCGCGCGTTCGCGCGGCTGGTCGATTACCGCTTGGGCCGTGAGCTGTTGATGCAGACGCCGGAAGGTTTGCCCGCGCAGATTCCCGACGCGATCGATGCCGCTCAGGCGCAGGCGCGCGACGTGTTGGCGGCAGGTGAACATGAATTGAGCGGGGACGCGGCGGCGCGGTTTCTTGCGCGCTTCGGATTGCGGGTGGAAGGCGCCGAACGACAGGACGCGACCTCAGCTTCCCAACCCATCGTCGACCTGGCGATCCAACTCCACGACGACGACAATTTCGGCCCGGTATTCCGCTTCACCGCACCCGCGATAGACGGCGTCTCCGAAGGCCTGCGCGTGTACGGCCTGCCGCCGCTCAATCCGATCCTCGCGCGCGACATCGTCACGCGTTCGCACTACGCGCGGCTGGTCGCGCCGGAACCGACGCTCGCGGCATTGACCGCGCTGTCGCAGGCGGTCTGCGACGTGCGGGAAATCGTCGGTCTGAAGCTGGCGCTGCGGGTCTACCGCGACCACGTGACGGTCGTCGACCCGGTGCTGCGCGTCGGCGCCGAGCGCAGCCGGCTCGCGATCATGCCGTACCCGCGCCGCTTCGAGGAAACGATCGACTGGCATGGTCTGCGCGTGACAGTGCGGCCGATCCGCCCGGAAGACGAAATCGCGCACAGCGACTTCGTGAAGGCGATGACGCCGGAGGATTTGCGTCTGCGCTTTTTCGGCGCGGTCGGCACCTTCGACCATTCGCAACTCGCGCGGATGACGCAGATCGATTACGACCGCGAGATGGCGCTGATCGCAACCGTCGAGAACGCCGACGGCGTCGCGCACACGCTCGGCGTGGTGCGCGCGGTCGCCGATCCGGACAACGAGACGGCCGAGTTCGCGGTGACCGTGCGCTCGGACCAGAAGGGCCGGCGGCTCGGTCAGTTGCTGATGGAGCGGATCATCGCGTACGCGCGGGCGCGCGGCACGCATTGGCTGATCGGCGAGGCGTTGCGCGAGAACAGCGCGATGATCGCGCTGGCGAAGCGCAGCGGCTTCACGATCACGCGCACCGAGGATCCCGGTGTGGTGGGGTTCAGGATGGCGCTGGATGAACCGGAGCCGACGGGCGCGGACACACGGTCCGCGCAAAGACAACCGGCAGGTTGAGGGGGCGGCTGCCGCGCTTGGCGCATGCGATGCGTGAGCCGTGCGTCGCAAGCCTCGCCCGCAGGGCTCCTCGCGTCTACGCGCCGCGAGTGCGCGGCACGCAAGCCGCCTTACGCGTTCGCAGCGCGTCGCTCCGTGCTGCGAACGCTCCCACTCGCTAACTTCAGGCCGCGAGCTTGCCCGCCGCCTCATCGACCTGCGCGCGCGTCACCGCCAGCTCTTCGAGCCACGCCTCGGCATACACCGCGCCGGTTTCGCGTTCCAGACGCGCGATCGTCGTCGCGCAGCGGGTCGCATCTTTCAGCGTCGAAATAAACGACTTCACCGATTCGCCGGCCTTGAACGCATCGAACAGCGGCACGCGGATTTCATCGGGCAGCGCGCGCGTAGTCCACTGATACGGCTTGCCGTTGAAGATCAGCGACGGCGGCAGCACGCGCTCCTTGCGCGCGGCCGGGATCAGGCCGAAGGTGCGCGCGGCGTCGCCGATCTGCTCGGCCGAAAACAGCTCGTCGGGCGTGATGTCGAATTGCTGGATGAAGGTCTCGATGCTCTGCATCGCCGCGGCGCGATCGTCGCGGCGCTTCTGCGCGTGCGCGACGAGGTCGCGCAGTTCGTCGGCTTCCGCCGCGGTGATCGTGAAGCTCGACTGCTTCTGCTGGAGTTCGGAAAAGCGCTGAAATTCGGAATCGGTCAGAAGTTTGGCCATTGCTCAATCGATGCGCGCGCATGAGCGATTCATGCGGCGTAATTTTGGAAGGGCCGCCATTCTAAACCATGTGCGAAGGTGTGCCGCGCAGCCTGCCGGTCACATATCGGGGGCCCGATGCATCGACAGCGCCTGCACCGTATCGCGCAGCAGCTCAGTGACCGTTTCGACCGACGGCGCGACGTATTCGTCGATGCGCCGCAGGTACGGGCAGGTGAGCACCGCGATCGCCTGACCCGCGGGTCCGAGCAGCGGGAAGGTCAGATCGGTGACGCCGAAGGTCTGCTGGCTGTCCTTGCGCGAGAAGCCGGTCGCGCGAATCTGCTCGCAGGCGTCCTCCAGCGCGTCGCTATCGATCGTCACCTCGCCCTTCACGCGGGTGTGCTCGGCGAACATCTGGCGGCGCTGCTCGACGCTCTGGAACGCGAGCATCACGCGGCCCGAGCCGGTGTCGATCAGCCCGACCCGCGAGCCGAGCCGCACCGACATCCCCCACGTACCCGGGCCGTCGACCTGGGCGATCACCAGCAGGTTGCCGCGATCGTAGACGACCAGGTGACACGACTGCTCGGCCGCATCGGCGAAACGCTGCATCAGCGGCAGCGCCTCCGAGATCAGCCGGTTCATCGGCGGATGACGATGCGCGAGCGCGTACAGCTTCAGGCTCAGCGAATAGCGGTCGCCGGCCGCCGAGCGCACCACGTACTGACGCGCGACCAGCCGTTCGAGCATCCGGTACATCTCGCTCGCGTTGCGGCCGAGCAGGCGGGTGATTTCGGCGCGCGTCAGGCCTTCCTTCTGGTCGGCCAGCAGTTCGAGAATGTCGAGGCCTTTATCGAGCGCGGGGGCGCGGTAGCGGTCGTCGTCTTTGTCTTCTGCGTCCATCGTTATCGTCAGGAGAATTTCGTCCGGAGTTCTTATTATCTGGTGATTGGCCCGGCGTTCGGCGTGCTTTGCCGTTATGGCGACACTCATCCAGGGAAAACCCAGGCCTCCAGGCCGCGCGCTGGTCTTGACTTGTAAAAATTCGGCTATGAATAATACGTTTATTGGTGAATGAATGCACGCTGCCGATGCTCGGCCGCCACGCATGGTAAAACCATCACAAAATCGAGATAGGAGACGCGCTGATGACGGCATCGATCGGATCGAAGGTCGGACGGCGGCGCCGCATCGGCCGCGGCACGCTGGAGGTGACGGGCCTGAGCCTCGGCACCGCGCCGCTCGGCGGCCTGTACCGCGACCTGACCGACGAGGAGGCGCACGCGACCATCGCGGCCGCATGGGACGCCGGCGTGCGCTACTTCGACACTGCGCCGCACTACGGCAACACCAAGGCCGAGCACCGGCTCGGCGCCGCGCTGCGCGGCTATCCGCGTGCCGACTACGTGCTGTCGACCAAGGTGGGCCGCCGCTTCGTGCCGCGCACCTCGCCGTTCGACGACCGCGAGGGCTGGCAGAATCCGCTGCCGTTCGAAGCGATCTACGACTACACGCACGACGGCATCATGCGCTCGTTCGAGGATAGCCAGCAGCGCCTGGGCATCGTCGATATGGACATCCTGCTGGTGCACGACATCGGCCGCGCCACGCACGGCGACCGGCATCCGCACTACTGGCGGCAACTGACCGAAGGCGGCGGCTTTCGCGCTCTGGACCGCCTGCGCGCGAGCGGCGCGATCAAGGCGGTGGGCCTCGGCGTCAACGAAGGCGCGGTGATTCTCGACGCGCTGGCCGAATTCGATATCGATTGCGCGCTGCTCGCCGGCCGTTATACGCTCCTCGAGCAGAGCACTCTCGACGACCTGCTGCCCGCGTGCGAAGCGCGCGGCGTCGGCATCCTGTTAGGCGGCGCGTTCAACTCCGGCATTCTGGCGCGCGGCGTCGCGGGCGATCTGAAGTTCAACTATGGCGCGGCGCCCGCCGAGGTGATCGAGCGGGTCGCGCGTCTGGAGGCGGTGTGCCGCGCGCATGGCGTGCCGCTTGCCGCCGCCGCGTTGCAGTTTCCGTATGCGCATCCGGCGGTCGCCACCGTGCTGACCGGCGCGCGCAGTGCCGATGAATTGCGCGAGAACGTCGCGTCGTTCGAACAGCCGATTCCCGCCGCGCTGTGGTCCGCGTTGCGCGAGGCCGGCCTGCTCGACCCTCGCGCGCCCGCCCCCGAGGACTGACCCGACATGCCGATCGACGCTCACCAGCACTACTGGGACCCCGCGCGCGGGGACTACGAGTGGCTGACCCCCGAGCTGAAAATCCTCTACCGGCCGTTCGGCCCCGCCGACCTGAAGCCGCTGCGCGAGCAGGCCGGCATCGAGCGGACCGTGGTCGTGCAGGCCGCGCCGACGCTCGACGAAACCCGCTACCTGCTCGAACTCGCGCGCCATGAGCCGTCGATTGCCGGCGTGGTCGGCTGGGTGCCGCTATTGCTGCCGAATGCGCCCGAGCTGATCGAGGCGCTCGCGCGCGAGCCGAAATTCAAGGGCGTGCGGCCGATGCTGCAGGACCTGCCCGACGACGGCTGGATCGCCAACCCCGACCTCGCGCCGGCCATCGACGCGCTGATCGCGCACGACCTCGCGTTCGACGCGCTGATCTTCGCGCGCCATATCCAGTACATCGAAATATTCGCGCAGCGTTTTCCGGCGCTGCGCATCGTCGTCGATCACGGCGCGAAGCCGCCGATCCGTTTCGGCCAGGCCGGCTACCAGGTGTGGCGCGACGCGATCACGCGGCTCGCCGCGCTGCCGCAGGTGCACTGCAAGCTGTCGGGTCTGGCGACCGAGGCGTCGCCGGGCTGGACCGAGGACACGCTGCGGCCCTACGTCGAGCATCTGCTGAACACGTTCGGCCCCGCGCGGCTGATGTGGGGCAGCGACTGGCCGGTGCTCGAACTGAACGGCGACTATCTGTTATGGCATTCGGTGGCGACCACGCTGCTCGCGTCGTTGAGCGACGCCGAGCAGGCGGCGGTGTTCGGCGAGAACGCCGCGGCGTTTTACCGGCTGTGATCGAAGCGCGATGCGGCGCTCGCCACACCGCGCAAGTTGACGAATAAGCAACGAGTAAACAACGAATAAGCAACGAATAAGCAGGCAACCCAGCAATCCCGCAACGTTAGCAGTCCATTCAACCTGGAGTCGTAGATGACACAAAGACTGGCCGGCAAAACGGCCTTGATCACCGCGGCGGGACAAGGCATCGGTCTCGCCACCGCCGAACTGTTCGCGCGCGAAGGCGCCCGCGTGATTGCCACCGATATCCGCATCGACGGACTCGCCGGCAAGCCGGTCGAAGCGCGTCAGCTCGACGTGCTGGACGGCGCGGCGATCAAGGCGCTCGCCGCCGAGCTCGGCACGGTCGACGTGCTGTTCAACTGCGCGGGCTTCGTGCACGCGGGCAACATCCTCGAATGCAGCGAGGAAGACTGGGACTTCGCGTTCGACCTCAACGCGAAGGCGATGTATCGGCTGATCCGCGCGTTCCTGCCGGCGATGCTGGAGAAGGGCGGCGGCTCGATCATCAATATGTCGTCGGCGGCGTCGAGCGTGAAGGGGGTGCCGAACCGCTTCGCGTACGGCGCGTCGAAGGCCGCGGTGATCGGGCTGACCAAGGCGGTGGCTGCGGATTTCGTCACGCGTGGTGTACGCTGTAACGCGATTTGCCCGGGCACGGTGGCCTCGCCGTCGCTCGAACAGCGGATCGCCGCGCAGGCTCAGGCGCAGGGCGCGACGGTGGACGCGGTGCAGGCCGCGTTCGTCGCGCGTCAGCCGATGGGCCGCGTCGGCAAGCCCGAGGAAATCGCCGCGCTGGCGCTGTATCTCGCGTCCGACGAGTCGTCGTTTACGACGGGACAGATCCATGTGATCGACGGCGGCTGGTCGAACTGATTCGCGAACCGAACACAACTGAACATCAAAGGGAAAGTGCAAGATGAAACTGCTTCGTTATGGGCCGAAAGGCCAGGAAAAGCCGGGCCTGCTCGATGCGCAAGGCAAGCTGCGCGATCTGTCGAAGGTCGTCGGCGATATCGACGGCGCGGTGCTGAGCGATGAGAGCCTCGCGAAACTGCGCGCGCTCGATCCGGCCA
The DNA here is from genome assembly GCF_001931485.1 of Burkholderia sp. SRS-W-2-2016. Lineage (GTDB taxonomy): Bacteria > Pseudomonadota > Gammaproteobacteria > Burkholderiales > Burkholderiaceae > Paraburkholderia. The sequence continues at coordinate 56,876 of NZ_MSDV01000073.1, forward strand.
CGCTGCCGCTGGTCGAAGGCAATCCGCGGCTCGGCCCGTGCGTCGCGAGGATCGGCAAGTTCATCTGTATCGGCCTGAACTACGCGGACCACGCGGCGGAATCGAATCTGCCGGTGCCGGCCGAGCCGGTCATCTTCAACAAGTGGACGAGCGCGATCAGCGGCCCGAACGATGACATCGAAATTCCGCGCGGCTCGAAGAAGACCGACTGGGAAGTCGAACTCGGCGTGGTGATCGGCAAGGCCGCGAAGTACGTCGACGAAGCGAACGCGCTCGAACACGTGGCCGGCTACTGCGTGATCAACGACGTGTCGGAGCGCGAATGGCAGATCGAGCGCGGCGGCACGTGGGACAAGGGCAAGGGCTTCGACACGTTCGGCCCGATCGGCCCGTGGATGGTGACGCGCGATGAAGTCGCGGATCCGCAGAACCTGAACCTGTGGCTCGAAGTGGACGGCCACCGCTATCAGAACGGCAGCACGAAGACGATGATCTTCAGCGTCGCGAAGGTCGTGTCGTACGTGTCGCAGTGCATGAGCCTGCAACCGGGCGACGTGATCTCGACCGGCACGCCGCCGGGCGTCGGCATGGGCGTGAAGCCGAACCCGGTGTACCTGAAGGCGGGCCAGACGGTGCGCCTCGGTATCGAAGGGCTCGGCGAGCAGACGCAGAAGACTTACGCGGCGGAATAAGCCGCGGGCGCAACTAGGGCGGCGCGCTCTGGCGGGCCGCCTTAGCCGCCGCCTCCCACCTCATCCCCATTCTCGCCAATCCGGTTGACGGTCCCCTGCGCGACCGCCACCAGCTTTTCGCGGTTGCCCTCCATCACATACACGCTGCACTGGCAGGTCGCCTGATTGCGCCCCGCGTGGATCACGCTCGCGCGCGCGAGCAGCGTGCCGTTCATCGCCGGGCGCAGATAGTTGATCTTGTATTCGCCGGTCACGACCTTCGGACCGAGCGACAGCGCGCCCGCGAACGTCAGCGCATTGTCGGCCAGATAGCTGATGACCCCGCCATGCACGAAGCCGTGCTGCTGCCTCAGTTCGTCGCGAATCGGCAGACAGAGGGTGAGTTCGTTGCCGGCGGTGTGCATCAACTCCGCGCCTAGCAGCATGCTGAACGGCTGGGCGTGCAGCGCGCCGCGCGCCCGGTCGAGTAGGTCGGTCATCGTGGTTCCTTCAGGCAACGCCGGTTGGGTGCATGAGGTGCAGGAAAAGCGGCCGCGCCGGCGCGCTTCGCGCGGTCCCTACCCACTCTAGGAAGCGCCGCTGCGCTGTGCAAGGTGATTCCGCCCGGAGTCGCGCGCATTGTTGTGAAAATCCACTCCAATCACGACGATCGCCGATGAAACCTGCTGTAAGCATCTGTTTGCCCGCATTTCCCTCAAGTAGTGGACGACCCTGCCGTTAACCCTGGGATAGCCTCCGTCATTCATTGCCCACAGGTGTTCACGATGTTCAGCAAGATCAAGGTCGCATCCGGCCTGTTATGTGTTCTGCTCGCGTTCTGCGCGTTCCAGCTCGTTACGGTGGGGCTGGGATTCTGGTCGCTGACGCGCACGCACGACGACGTCGGCGAACTGTCGAATATCGCGCTCAAGCAGGTCGATGCGGTCAACCAGACCACCCAGCGCCTGATGGACGCGCGCATCAACCTGTCGCGCGCCGGAACGCGGATGGTGCGCGGCGGCGCGGAGCCGACCGACATCGTGCAGCACGCGCGCGAACAGCTCGTCGCCGCCGATCAAACGTTTGCCTCCTTCGCGAGCGCCCAGAAGACCGGCGACGAAAACGCCACTCGCGCGGCCGCGCTCGCCGAGCGCTACAAGAAGCTGCACGACGCGCTGAGCGAACTGGTGCAGTTTCTCGACGCGAACAATATCCAGGCGTTCCTCGATCAGCCGACCCAGTCGTTCCAGGACGCTTACCTGACCGAAGTGCACAACTTCGTCCAGTTCGGCGACGCCGCGAGCCGCGCGTCGCTCGATTCGATCGATGCGCGGATGGCCGCATTCCGTATCGTCAGCGTGGTGATCCTGCTGGTGCTGGTGGCCGGCACGCTCGCGGTGTACACGGCGCTGCGGCGCGGCGTCGTCGCGCCGCTGGAGGAAGCCGGCCAGCACTTCGAGCGCATCGCGCAGGGCCGCCTCGATCAGCCGATCGCCGCGCGTGGCACGAACGAAATCGGCCGCCTGTTCTCGGGTCTGGCGACGATGCAGGCGAGCGTCGCGCGGACCGTCAAGACGGTGCGCGAATCGGCCGACTCGATCCATATCGGCGCCGACGAAATCGCCACCGGCAACGCCGATCTGTCGGCGCGTACGGAAAACCAGGCGGCGTCGCTGGAAGAGACCGCGTCGAGCATGGAAGAGCTGACCGCGACCGTGCGCCAGAACGCCGACCACGCGCGTGAAGCGAACGCGCTTGCCGAGACCGCGCTCGATGCGACGTCGCGCGGCAGCGCGGTGGTGAACGAGGTGGTCGACAAGATGCGCGGGATCGCGCAGAGCTCGGACAAGATCGCCGAGATCATTTCGGTGATCGACGGCATCGCGTTCCAGACCAATATCCTCGCGCTCAACGCGGCCGTGGAGGCGGCGCGCGCGGGCGAGCAGGGCCGCGGCTTCGCGGTGGTGGCGGGCGAGGTGCGCGGGCTCGCGCAGCGCAGCGCGCAGTCGGCCAAGGAGATCAAGACGCTGATCAGCGAATCGGTCGCGGAGATCCAGGGCGGCTCGACGCTGGTCGAGCGCGCGGGCGAGGCGATGAACCACGTGTCCGAGTCGATCTCGCGGGTCACGCAGATGATGGCGGAGATCAGCGCGTCGTCGCTGGAGCAGAGCACCGGCATCGAGCAGGTGAACCAGGCGGTCGTGCAGATGGACGAGATGACCCAGCAGAACGCGGCGCTCGTCGAGCAGGCCGCGGCGGCGGCGGCATCGCTGCATCAGCAGACTGAACAATTGAAACAGGCTGTATCTGTTTTCGAAATTTCGGAAACTGTGTTGCGTACGCAACATGCGGGCGCAATGCGCGGCGCGAATACGGAATTCGCATTAACCGGCATGCACGCGATTTAAGCAACTGCACTAAAAAACCGGCAGTAAAAAAGAAAATGGCTCGCGATATGCGAGCCATTTTGCATTAGACGATGGGGCCTCTACAGGCGCCTATCGTGTCGTCCAGGCGAGTACCGAGGTACTTAGGCCGACTGGATGTTTGCAGCTTGCTTGCCCTTCGGGCCTTGCTTGACTTCAAACGTCACCTTCTGGTTTTCCTGCAGGGACTTGAAGCCCGATGCCTGGATTTCCGAGAAGTGTGCAAACAGGTCTTCGCCGCCGTCGTCCGGGGTGATGAAGCCAAAGCCCTTTGCATCGTTAAACCACTTAACAGTACCTGTTGCCATTTTTGATCCAATAAATGTTGTGCATTGCATCGCGACCGCAATTGCTCGATGTGAGCTCAGCCGCGAGGGGAGAGTTGTATCACGTCTTTATGACAGACGCCAATCCAACCCGTATCCGGGTATTCCCCGGTTTTGGCTGTTAACCGGCTGAAAGGACGGTGTCATAAGGGTCTTTTGTGGGGCCAGGGTAAACCACGGGCTCGCCGTTATCGGAAAAAAGTCAGCGCTTTTTTCTCAAAATTCGCTTCGCGTTTCTCGAACGTTTCGACCCTTTAACTCCGTTCATTGCCTTCTAAATTCGCCTAAGACTGTGTCCCCGTTTCCGCCGCGAAGGGGAGGGATGCATACGCGGTGGCGAGGTGATAGGGGGTGGTCGACGGCATATCGGGACGGGCTATTTCGCCGTCTGACGTCTTACATTCATACCAACCATTTTCATGCAGAAAGCATTGTTGAAATTGTCCGATCTGTTGCGGTAATGCCGCGCGCACGTTCGGATCGTCGTGACAGGCGAGCGCGCGCAGGTATTCGGTCTGCGCCCAGATGCGCCGGATCGGGTCCTTGACGTTGCCGAATTCGTCGAGCGCCGCGCACACGCCGCCGCTCTCCGGGTCCACGCCGTGCTGCTGCGCAAAGGCAAACGCGCGGGTGAGCGCGTCGGCGAGGCCGGTGCCGTCGAACAACGCGCCGCCCTGCTTGACCAGCCAGTACCACTCGAACTGATGCCCCGGCTCCAGGCGGTTGCCGCTCGCGCCGATCGGCAATTCGGCGACGCAGCCGGTCGGCGCGTGCACGAAGTGCCGGGCGACCGCAGTGGCGAGGCGGCGCAGCGCGGCGCCGAACACGTTGTCGCGAGTCGCCTCACAGGCGGTCAGCCATGCCTCGGTCAGATGCATCAGCGGATTTTGCAGCGGCGTGCCGGTGACCTTCGAGAAGTCGGCGTTCAGCGCCGCGTTGAACAGATCGCCGTCGGCGGCGAAATTCGACTGGATCAGCGCGCTCGTGGTGTGCACCAGATTCAGCGCGTCGCGGTTGTCGAAGCGGCGCGCGTAGTCGGCGCACGCGAAGATCACGAACGCATGCGTGTACAGGTCCTTGGTCGTGTCGAGCGGGATGCCGTGCGCATCGACGCTGTAGAACCATCCGCCGTGATCGGTGTCGTGAAAGGTGTGCCGCAGCGAGTCGAACAGCACGCGCGCGTGCTCGGCGTCGCCGGCCTGCGAGAACGTGAACAACTGTCGTGCGCACGCCATCGCCCGATAGCGTTCCGGGGGCAGAGGCTGGTCGCCGCTCGCGTCGAGCGCTTCGTAGGGCAGCTTCAGCGTGGCGTTGAAGCCGGGGCCGCGCCACATGGGCAGCACCACGTTCGCGAAGTGCTCGCGCAGCGCGGTCGCGGCGGTGATGGTCGAAGCGGCGGGAAGGGTCGTGCTGGGCATAAGTCGTCTGGTCGGGCGCGATGTGTCGAGGCGGCGTGCGGACGGCGCTTCACGGATGCGGACGGGGCCGGCATGACGGAGCGCGCGTCGAGGCCGCGGCGGTGTGCGGCTTAGCATAAAGCAAACGTGTCGCGCTGACACCCCGGCTCAAGCATTCGGAATGCGCGATGCGGGGCGGAGGCTTGCCGCGATAGGGCGCCGTTGTTGGGTCGTTGTTGCCATTGGCGCCATTGTCGATCTCGCGTTGATCTCGCAGCCAAACAAGGAGGAATAACAATGCTGGGCAATCTCGAACTCATCTCCCGTCTGGTGCTTGCCGCCGCGCTCGGCAGCGTGATCGGCTTCGAGCGCGAGCGGCTGTCGTGGGCGGCCGGCCTGCGCACGCATATGCTGGTCTGCGTCGGCTCGACGCTGATCATGATCGTGTCGGCGTACGGCTTCGCCGAGGTGCTGCGCGACGAGCACGTGGTGCTCGATCCGTCGCGGATGGCCGCCCAGGTCGTGTCGGGCATCGGCTTTCTCGGTGCGGGCTCGATCCTGTTGCGCGGCGAGATCGTGCGCGGGCTGACGACCGCGGCCAGTCTGTGGTCGGTGGCGGCGATCGGGCTCGCGGTCGGCGGCGGGCTGTACACCGCGTCGATCGCGGCGACCATCATCATTCTGATCATCCTCGCCGGCATCAAGCCGCTCGAACGGCGCTTCATCACGGTCAAGCAGCGGCGGCAACTGTCGATGATCGTCGAGCGCGGCTCGCTGACCTTTCATTCGCTGCACGACGAACTCGGCGCCGCGAGCCCGCGCGTGAAGCAGTTCGTGATGCAGCAGAGCGACGACGCGCCCGAGTGCGATGAAGTGACGATCACGTTGCATCGGGTGTCGAACACCGAATACGAGGCGATCTGCGCGCGCTTGCGGCAGTTGCCGGGCGTGCGGCAGTTTCGGCGGGATGAGACCGCGGGTTGAGCGGGTGAATGGCGGCATTGGGAAGGGTCGTGGGAGCGGCGCGAACGATGTAAATCGCCGGGGAATGGCTTAGGCGCGGGCGGACCGCCATGCGACAATGCGGGCTCTAAAAATTCCAATGGCAATGACGAGCGGTTCAGGGCGCCCCGTTCCCCGGCGACGACCGCTTTTTTATCTATGGCAGATTCCGCAGCATCCCCGCAGTCCAAACCTCGGCGCGCCGCTTCGAAGAAGCAGCGCCAGGGTGTCGTCTCATCCGAAACCGAAAAAAAGCTGGCGCGCGCGGCGCGCTCGGCACAACGCCTGGCGCAGCTGAGCGGCGCCACCCGCGACACCAGCACGCTTGACCTGTTCCCCGACGATCCCACTCGCGCGACGCTCGAGGCGATGAATATCGACATCCGCCAGGGCACGCTCGATGGTTTCGAGCTGCCCGATGTCGTGCTGCAGGCGGTCGGCGCGCTCGATGTCCACGCACTGATCGAGAAAGCCGCGCGCCGCTCGCCGCGCGCGTCGAAGTCCGACGCGCCGGTGCCGGTGAATGGGCAATTGAGCGGCTTCGATCTGGAGCCGGTGATGCCGGCCGCGGCGGTTGGCGTGGCCGATGCCGACTCGACGCAACGCGCGGCGAGTGTTGCTGGCGCTGCAACGACACACGCGCAAGCCACCAGCAGCGATAAACCCGCCGCGCCGCTCACTTCGGCGATGGCGGCGGCGACCGTCGCGCGCAGCGTGATCGCGTTGCGCCACGCGCCGGTTTTGGCACCGGCTACAGCTTCGACGTCGGCTTTGGATTCGACGCTGACTCCGGGCTCGGCGTCGGTTTCGACTGTGGATGTGGATGCGAATGCGGATGCGGATGGGGCTTCAACTGCGGCTCCGGCCTTAGCCTTGGCTTCGACCTCGGCTTCAGCTTCGGCCGCCGCACAAGCTTCGGCCGCAGCTCACGCTTCGGCGATTTCGGCTTCGACCTCGACTCCGGCTTCGACTCCGACTCCGACTCCGACTCCGACTCCGACTCCGACTCCGACTCCGACTCCGACTCCGGCTCCGGCTCCGGCTTCGGCTTCGGCTTCGGCTTCGGCTTCAACGCCGACTCCGGCCGCAGTTTCGGCGTCAGCTTCGAGCGCGGCTCAAGCTTCGACCTCAGCCCCGGCTTCGCCCCCCGCTTCCGCGTCCTCAGCCGCGGTCGCCACCGAGACCGACACGGACAGCGCCGCCCCGTCCACTAACGATCCCGTCGCGTCCGAACCCGCGTCCGCAGCCCCGGCCGAGCCAAAACACGACGCGACAACCACCACCGGGGCCACCGCACAACTATTCCCGTCGGCATCCTTCGACGCCCACACCGCGTCGTGGCGCGAAGCGGCCGCCGCGGCGCTGCGTCTCGAGCCGGAGCTCGACCGCGCGCGCGCCACCGCGTTCGCCGACACCGTCGATGCGCTGTACGGCGTGACCACCGACCAACGCCGCGCGGCGACCGATCACTCGCGCCGGATGAAATGGATGCTGTCGATCGTGGTCGGCGCGCTGCTGGTTTCGGTGGCGATCGGGATTGCGCAGACGCTGCTGCTGATGCGTCTGACGCGCGAGACCACCGCGCAGCAACAGCGCCTCGAACAGATGATGCAGGCGCAGCAGGCGGCGATGACGAGTCTGCTCGACACGCACGCGGCACTGACCGCGGCGGCACCCGCGAATGGCGTATCGGCGCCGGCCGCGACCGTCCCCGCCGCATCCCAGCAGGCCGGCGCGACGCCGGCGCACGGCAGACACGCTCGCGTGCTGCATGCTCATCGGACAAGAGCGCCGAACCCGAGCTGATCGATCGCTCAGCCGCCGCGCCGCCCTTCGACGAGGGCCGCGCGGCGGCTCACCCCACGGCGCCACTTCCCCAGCGCCGCTCGTCTACCTCCCGCTCAACTAGCTGCCGCAAGGTACCCGCCGTCACGACGTCATCTCCCCAGCGCCGCTCGTCTACCTCCTGCCCAAATAGCTGTCGCAAGGCACCCGCCCGTCACGACGTCATCTCCCCGGCGCGGCTCGTCTACCTCCCGCCCAACTAATTGCCGCAAGGCAAGCGCCCGCCACGACGCCACCTCTCCGAGCGTCGCGCATCTACCTCCCCCCGATAGTTGCCGTAAGGCACCCACCAGTCGCAGCGCCGCCCCCGCGTTTTAAACTTCCGCAACTGATGCGAGACCGGCCCGGCTCGCCAGCGCCCATCCCGCGGACACCGTTATGCCGACTAGCGAGCACAAATATTCGATCGATGAATTGTTGACCGCGCTGCTGCGCGATCAGGGCATCCACGAGGGCTACTGGGCGTTGAATGTCGAGTTCTCCGCCACCGGCGCTTCCGTGCGCCCCCAGGACCACGCGACGCGCACGCTGCCGGGGCTGATCGTGTCGGTCAATAGCGCGACCTTGCGGCGGGCGGACAGCAACGTCGCGGGCGCGCTCGACGCAGCCGTCGTCAATCCCCGCAAGGAAAGCGTCGCCGCGAAGCCGGCGCGCAGTCGCAAGACGGTGCCGACCACTCTGCAGTAACGCGCCACTTCGACCCTAAAAGTGTTAAATCGGGGACGTTGTCGCGATGCAACGTACGGAGCCCAAATTAACTGTCCAGTACGCGTTACCCGGGAATTTGCTGCATTGCACTAGACTTGCCCTAGGGAAAACCCTATAATTCTTTTTAAGGGAAAACCCTAGCAATGCAGTCACTAACCGGGAGTCGCCATGAGCTTCATCTTTGCACTGTTCCAAAAGGTCAGCGACCTCTTTGCGTCGCCCCATCTGCCGCTGGATTCGGACTACTCGTACGAAGCGCGTGCTCGCGAAGCGGACCGTATGCGTCGCGCGCAAGCCACGCTGTTCGGCGTCAAGCTGACCGACTAAGACCAGCGTCACCGTCCTGAGCGCGAGACAACGCGCCGGGACGCGCACCCTCGGGTGCGCAACATTATTGAAGCCACTGTTCGCCAACGCGGATCGTGGCTTTTTGTTTTTGGGTTGCCAGAAAACCGGGAAGCGACCGGAAAGCGCCCGGGACCGCGCCGGGACCGCGCTCGGGAAAGCCGGAAAGGCCAAATATTCATTACAACAGCCTTTCATTGATATTTTCGCCGGCGTCTCCAAGTCCTTGCGAAATATTTCGTTAGAGAAATGAATGTAACGGGGCTTCACGTCGATTCGTGCGCGCAGCATGCGGCGATGCCCCGAAAGCCTTGCTGGTGCGGGGCTCGCGAGCGGAAATGGGGTCGCGTCATCCGTCCCTATCTATGAAATGCGCGCTTACAAGTGCTCACGTCTTCGTGCGTTTCGGGCCGCTAAAGTGGCTCTCAAGCGTACGGCGTCTGCATCGGGTCTCTCACGAAGCGCTTCGAGCGAAGCGTGAAGCCCAGACGATACGGACGCTGGCCTGGAATAAAACTTTGACGGGAGGTCATTATGAAAACCTTTAGCAAAACTTCGCGCTCGGTTATCGCAACCCTGCTGGCCGGCGGCGCACTGCTCGCAGCCGGCAGCGCAATGGCCCAGGAACGGGTGTACATCGGCAACGGCCCGGCGCCGGCCGTCTACGGTCAGCCGCACATGGTGCCGGTGGGCGTGTCGATCAACATCGGCTGGCATGGCGATCGTTACTGGGACGGCCATCGTTACTGGGAACACGACGAGTGGATGCGCCATCATCCGCACGACCGCGATCCGCGCCACCACGACGGCCGCGACGATCACCGTCCGCCCCCGCGCTACTAATGCGCGCATGACGACGCCGCGCAGCGCGGCGTGAGTCCACGAAGCCGGCCTTTTCCTCGCGGAAAGGCCGGCTTCGTCGCGTCTGGCGGCGCGAATTCGTGAGCATGCGGGTTATCGAGTTCGCGGGTACGCGGGTACGCGGGTACGCGAGTGCGCGGGTACGCGAGTGCGCGAGTGCGCGAGTGCGCGAGTGCGCGGGTTCGATTCCGGAGCCGGGCCGTGTTCTTCCGTGCGCGCGCCCCGTCATTCGCGTGTGCTGCGCTATGCTTCAACGCTTTATCGACTGCAGCGGGGGCGAGGTGGAGATGGCAACGCAAGACGTAGTGATAGGCGTGGTAGGCACGGGGTTGATGGGCGTCGGCATTGCGACGCAGGCGGCGCTGCACGGCTACCGGACGATCGTGCACGACGTCGATCCGGCGCGGCTCGCGAGCGTCGCGCCGAAAGCGCAGGCGGTGCTCGACGAGCTGATCGACGCGGGCCGCATCGATGCCGCGGCCGCGCAGGCGGCGCTCGCGCGGATCGAAACCCACGCGCAACTCGACGCGATCGGCGCCGCGCGTTTCGTGATCGAAGCGATTCCCGAGGTGCTCGAACTGAAGCACCGTCTGTACGCGACGCTAACCGGCCTGCTCGCCGACGACGCGATCCTCGCGAGCAACACCAGCGGCTTTCCGCCCGATCAACTGGCCACGCCGCTGCGCGCGCCGGAGCGCTTCGTGATCGCGCATTTCTGGAACCCGCCGCACCTGATTCCGCTCGTCGAAGTCGTGCCCGGCAGCGCAACCGCGCCCGAGGTCACGCAGCAGAGCGCCGCGCTGATGAACGCGATCGGCATGGAAGCGGTGGTGCTCGCGAAGGCGATTCCGGGCTTCGTCGGTAACCGGCTGCAGTTCGCGCTGCTGCGCGAGGCGCTGAATATCGTGCGGTCGGGGGCGGCGTCGCCCGAGGTGGTCGACCGCGTGATGAAGGCGTCGCTCGGACGCCGCTGGGGGATCGTCGGACCGTTCGAGAGCGCGGATATGGGCGGGCTCGATACGCTGCTCGACGTCGGCACGCATCTGCTGCCGCAGCTCGCGAAAGACGAAGACGTGCTCGAACTGATGCGCGAGCAGGTCGACGCGGGGCGGGTCGGGGTGCGCAGCGGCGCGGGTTTTCACGACTGGGACGAAGCGCGTATCGCGCGGGTTCGCGAAGGGCGCAAGCAGGTGATCAGCCGCGGCTAGTGCTATAACTAGCGGCGTTTCGTCGGCCCCGCGCGGTTTTTTTGCGCGCTACCTGTCACATTCCAACTCACTGCCACGTCATGTCTCATTACTTCTACGATCCGGCCGCCGGTCACGGGCTGCCGCACGATCCGTTCAAGGCGATCGTCGCGCCGCGGCTGATCGGCTGGATTTCGTCGCGCGACACCGAAGGCACGCTCAATCTCGCGCCGTACAGCTTCTTCGGTGCGTTTGCGACGTTCCCGGCAATCATCGGTTTTTGCAGCGAGGGCCGCAAAGACAGCCTCGCCAATATCGAGGCGACCGGCGAGTTCGTGTGGAACCTCGCAACCCGGCCGCTCGCCGAGCAGATGAACCGTTCGTCCGCGCCGGTCGCGCCGCACGTCGACGAATTCGCGCTGGCCGGGCTCACGCCGGCGCCGGGGCGCAACGTCGCGGTGCCGCACGTGGCCGAGTCGCCGGCGGCGCTCGAATGCAAGCTGCTGCAGATCGTGCGGCTGCACGACGTCGATGGTAAGCCGCTGGATAACTATCTGTCGCTCGGCCAGGTGGTCGGCGTGCATATCGACAACGCGTATCTGAAGGACGGTCTGTTCGACACGCAGGCCGCGCAGCCGATCATGCGGGCCGGTTATCGCGCCGATTACGCGCAGATCGGCGAGATGTTTCAGATGTTCCGGCCGACTGCTTGAGGGTTTTGCGGCTAGCTCGCTGGCGAGCTAGCCGCCGGGGCCGCCGAGCCGCCGAGCCGCCGGGGCCGCCGAGCCGCCGGGGCCGCCGAGCCGCCGGGGCCGCCGAGCCGCCGGGGCCGCCGAGCCGCCGGGGCCGCCGGGGCCGCCGGGGCCGCCGGGGCCGCCGAGGCCGCCGAGCCGCCGGGGCCGCCGGGGCCGCCGAGCCGCCGAGCCGCCGAGCCGCCGAGCCGCCGGGCCACCGAGCCGCCGGGCCGCTCGATCGGGCACTCGGCCAGCGAGCCTTCCGGCGTTCGCAGGTGCGGCCACCTGCCGTTACTCCCGCCCACCTTCCAGCTTGAACACGCTCACCAACTGCGCGAGCCGCGCCGCCTGCTCGCGCAGTTCGGCCGCCGCGATTTCCGCATCGGCAACAATCGTCGCGTTCTGCTGCGTCGCCTCGCCGATCTGCGTAACCGCCAGGTTGACCTGCTCGATCCCGCCCGACTGCTCGCGCGACGCCACGTTGATCTCGCTCATGATCGCGCGCACCTGACCGACCTGCGCGACGATCCCCTGCATCGTCGCGCTCGCTTCCTCGGCGATCCGGAACCCGCTGTCGACGTTCGCGGTCGACGCCGCGATCACCCCCTCGATCTCCTTCACCGATGCCGCGCTGCGTTGCGCGAGCGCGCGCACTTCCGACGCGACCACCGCGAAGCCCTTGCCGTGCTCGCCCGCGCGCGCCGCTTCGACGGCCGCGTTCAGCGCGAGGATGTTGGTCTGGAACGCGATGCCCTCGATCACCGACGTGATCTCGGCGATCTTCTGCGATGAGCGGCTGATCTCGCCCATCGTCGTCACCACGCGCTCGACCGCGTTGCCGCCTTCGGTGGCGGCATCGGCGGCGCGCGTGACCAGCGTGTTCGCCTGGGTTGCGTGATCGGCGTTCTGCTGCACGGTCGACGTGATCTGCTCCATGCTCGCGGCGGTTTCCTCCAGGCTGCTCGCCTGGGTCGCGATGCGCATCGCGATATTGCCGCTGCCGACCGCGATCTTCTCGGTCCCGCTCGACATATCCGCCGACGCATTGCGCACCTGCGCGACGATCCGCGCGAGGCCTTCGCCGATGCCGTCGATCGCCTGCATCAGGCGGCCGATTTCGTCGCCGCGCGCGCGGCCGTGCGGGCTGACCCGCACGCTCAGATCGCCGGCCGCGAAGCGCTCGGACGCGCGCACCGCTTCGTCGAGCGGACGCGTGACGAGCCGGCGCACCGCGATCAGGAACACGATCGCGAACAGGCCGACCAGCACGAGGCCGAGCAGCAGGAATTCGTTGCGGGTGCGCATCACGTCGGCCATCACTTCGTCGCGCGGCGCGACGCCGCCGACCAGCCACTGCCACTCCGGCACCGTGACGAACGACACCAGCTTGTCGCGCGCGGCGCGCTCGCCGAGCGTCGCGTCGGCCGAGCGATAGTCGATCTGCCCGTGCTTCATGTCGAGCATGCGCTGGTACGGTGCGTTGGCGTCGTCGGCTTTCTGGCCGGCGGCGGCCGGATGCACGACCAGCTTGCCGCGCTCCGCGCCGTTCGATGCGTCGACCACGAAGTAGTAGCCGCTGTCGCCGATTTTCAGCGCGCGAATGCCGTCCTGGACCGACTGGATTTCCTTGTCGACGTCGACGCCGACGAACAGCGCGCCGATCACGCGGCCGCTCGCATCGGTGACCGGCCGGTACTGGGTGATCATGCGCTTGCCGAACAGCGTCGCGATGCCGGTGTAGGTGCGGTTCGCGAGCAACGGCGCGTACGCCGGCCCCTTGCGGTCGAGCAGCGTGCCGATCGCGCGGCTGCCGTCCTGCTTTTTCAGCGACGTGGTCACGCGCACGAAATCGTCGCCGCTGCGCGCGAAGATGGTCGCGATCGCGCCGCTGCGTTGCAGAAACTGGTCGGGGATCGTGAAGTCGAGGTTCAGGACCTTGTCGCCGGCCTTGAAGGTCGGCGCCAGCGTGCCGCCGGTGTCGACTTTCTGCGTGTCGTCGACTGCGAAGTCGGTCGGCAGGAAGCTCGCGAACAGGGCCATCGAACGGTCGACTTCGGCCGACAGCGCCTTGTCGAACAACGTGATCATCGCGGCGATCGAGCGGTCTTTCTCGGCGATGCGTTCGAGCACCTGATCGCGCACCTGTTGGCCGGCGCTGCGGGTGAGCGCCCAGGCGAAGGACGCGAAGATCAAAGCGACCAGCACGCACGAGAGCGCGGCCAGCCGCGCGCCGACGCTGGCGCGGCGTGAAAAGAAAGAGTTCATTGTCAACCGGAGTAGGGGGACGGGTCGGGTGGCGTGAACCCGTGTTTTGCAACAGGCATCGCCGCCTCGATCTCTGGTTAACGGCGTGGTTGGTGGTGAGCTTTAGGGGGAATGAAAGCGGGGTGTAAGTAGGCGGGGGCTTGGTGGGGCGGGTGACGGCGCACTCAGCCCTTTGACCTATGTCGACGCTTCAGGGCCGCGCTTTCCGTAGACTGCCGCGATTCCCGCAATCGATGAGGCGGCCCATGTAACAGCGCGCCTTCCAGAAGTACCAGCTATGCAGGGGATACCTATGACTACGCCAAAACCACAGCGGGCAAGCATTATTTTCTACGATGAAAATACCGGCCAGATCAAGGTGTGCAGCGTGATGCGCTCCAAGATCCAGCCCTTACTCGACAAGGCGTTGACAATGAACGTTCCGCCCGACAGCGCGGACCACTCGGACCAGCCCATTACCGACGAAGATGCACGTCAGGTAGGAGGGCTGGCGATCTTGCTGCAAGGCTATGCAAATCCAGAGCTTCGCGCGCGTTTGCAGATCGCGACCGCCGAACCGATGGACTGGGCGCCGGTCATCCCTCCGATGCCTGAAAGCTAGCAGCGCCGCGTCGCGGCGCACCCCCAGCGTCTAACGCGCCGGCCCAGCCGCGCCGCCCGGCCCCCCGCGCCACGTCCGCAACAACAACGCATTAGTCACCACGCTGACGCTCGAAAACGCCATCGCCGCGCCCGCGAGCATCGGGTTCAGCAGCCCGAACGCGGCGAGCGGAATGCCGATCAGGTTGTAGACGAACGCCCAGAACAGGTTCTGCTGGATCTTGCGCCAGGTGCGCCGGGAGATGTCGATCGCGTCGGCCACCAGCGCCGGGTCGCCGCGCATCAGCGTGACGCCGGCCGCGTGCATCGCGACGTCGGTGCCGGTCGCCATCGCGATGCCGATGTCGGCGGCGGCGAGCGCGGGCGCGTCGTTGATGCCGTCGCCCGCCATCGCGACGATGCCCGCGTGGCGGATCTTCAGGTCGCGGATCACGCGGGCCTTGTCGTCGGGCAATACCTCGGCGTGGAATTCGTCGATGCCGAGCGCCTGCGCGACGCTCGCCGCGCTGCCGCGGTTGTCGCCGGTCACCAGCACGCTGCGGATGCCCATCCGTTTGAGCCGCTCGACCGCCGCGCGCGCGGACGGTTTGACGGTATCGCCGAACGCGATCAGCGCGAGCGCTTCCGGGGCGTGCGGCGCGCGCGTCATCAGCCAGGACACGGTGTTGCCGGCTGCTTCGAGTTCCTGCGCGCGCACGGCGAGCGCGGGCGGCAGGTCGATGCCGAGTTCGCGCAGCCAGCGCGTGCTGCCGAGCGCGAGCGTGCGGCCGTCGACCTCCGCTTCGACGCCGCGGCCGGCGACCGCGCGCGCGGCGCTGGCGTGGGGGGCGGCAGCGGCTTGATCGGATGCCGCCGCAGTAGCATGGTCCACCGGAACCCGCTCTGTTGCGGCAGCCAGCCCCTCATGCGCCGGCTCCTTCGCTCCCGGCTCCGCCTCATACGCACTCACCACCGCCCGCGCCAGCGGATGCTCGCTATGCCGCTGCACCGCCGCCGCGAGCGCGAGCGCCGCCTTGCGGCCAAGCGCGCCGACCGGCTCGAACGCGGTCACCGACGGTTGCCCGAGCGTCAGCGTGCCGGTTTTATCGAACGCGACGATCGACACCCGGTGCGCGATTTCAAGCGCTTCCGCGTCCTTGATCAGCACGCCGTGGCGCGCGGCGACGCCGGTGCCGGCCATGATCGCGGCCGGCGTCGCGAGTCCGAGCGCGCACGGGCAGGCGATCACCAGCACCGCGACCGCGTTGAGGATCGCGGTCTCGCCGCCGGCGCCCGCGAGCAGCCAGCCGACCAGCGTGAGCGCGGCGATCGCGAGGATCGCCGGCACGAAGAGTTCGCTGACGCGGTCGACGAGCCGCTGGATCGGCGCCTTCTCCGCCTGCGCGCTTTCGACCAGCCGGATGATGCGCGCGAGCGTGGTCTCCGCGCCGATCGCGGTGGTGGTCACCGCGAGCACGCCTTCGCCGTTGATCGAGCCGGCGGTGACCGCGTCGCCGGTCTGCTTCGGCACCGGCAGGCTTTCGCCGGTGATCAGCGCTTCATCGATATGGCTGCGGCCTTCGAGCACCGCGCCGTCGACCGGCACGCGCTCGCCGGGCCGCACCACCACGACCGTGCCGACCCGCACCTGCGCGAGCGGCACGTCGCGCTCCTCGCCGCCGACGCGGATCCGCGCGCGCTCGGGGCGCAGCGCGTTGAGCGCGCGGATCGCATCGGTGGTCTGGCGTTTCGCGCGCGCCTCGAGCCACTTGCCGAAGCGCACCAGCGTGATGACGACCGCCGATGCCTCGAAGTACAGATGCATCATGTCGCCCGGATGGCTCGCCAGTTCGTAGACGCTGATCCCGTACGCCGCCGACGTGCCGAGCGCGACCAGCAGGTCCATGTTGCCGGCGCCGGCGCGCAGCGCGCGCCAGGCGGCGCGGTAGAAGCGTGCGCCGAATACGAACTGCACGATCGACGCGAGCACCAATTGCAACCACGCGGGCGGCATCGCGTGGATGCCGAACCATTCGCCGAACATCGGCGCGACGAGCGGCAGCGTGAGCAGCGCGGACGCGACGACGCTCGCGAGGTCGCGGCGCGCTTCGCTCTGTTTGCGCTCGGCGAGGCTGGGTTGGGGCGGGGTGTCGCTCTCGTCCGTAGCTGTGGCCGCGCTCGCGCTCGCGCCGAACGCTGCCGGGCTTGCAGGCGGCGCGCTCAATGTCGCTTCGTAGCCGGCTTTTTTGACCGCGGCGATCAACGCGTCGACATCGACATCGACATCGGCGTTGGCGTTGGCGGCTGCGGCATTGCCAGCCGCGGCGTGCTCCGCGTAAACGGTGGCGGTTTCGGTCGCGAGATTCACGCTGGCGCGCGCGACGCCGGGCACTTTCGCGAGCGCTTTCTCGACCCGCATCGCGCAGGACGCGCAGGTCATCCCGCCGATCTGCAATTCGGTGGCAGCGGCCGCGTCAGCGGATGCCGCGAGCGACGCTTCGGCTGGCGCGACAGCATCGGCGCTCGCGACGAGCGTCGCGTCATAACCCGCGTTGCGCACGGCGTCGGCGAGCTGCTCGGCCGCGACCGTCGCAGTGCTTTCGACGCGCGCGCGTTCGGTCGCGAGATTCACGCTGGCGCGCGCGACGCCCGGCACTTTCGCGAGCGCTTTTTCGACCCGCATCGCACAGGACGCGCAGGTCATCCCGCCGACATCGATTTCGACAACGCGCGCGGGCGTGGGTGAGGGAGAAGGAGAAGAGGAAGCAGCGTCGGCGGGACGCTGCGGATCGGCAAGTCCGGTCATGGCAAGGGAGGCTCGTGGCGGCAGCGGGCCGCGCAATGAGCGTAATGAACGCGTAATGAAGTCAGTATCGACCTTCCTGGCGCGGGAAGGTCAAGGACGGATAGGGCCGCTGTTACAGCCGGGCGCGCGGGTCGCGGCGCTGCAACGTTCAAAACGCTGCAAACGCGTCGAACTCAGAACGCCGGCGGCGCATCCAGCATCGCCTGCCCGACCGCCTGCTGCTGATCGCCGTCACGCCCGAGCAGCGTTTGCGCGGCGCCGCGCCGGTCGTCCGCGGCCTTGTTCTGGCCGAGCTTCCATTTACCGACCAGCCGCGTCACCTCGATCTCGATCCCGACGATCGCGCCGAGCATCTGCGCGATGAAGTCGGCCGGCGCGTCGCCGATCTTCCACGGCACCGGCTCGCCGGCTTCCATCTTGCGCGTGAGCCGCGCGACCAGACCGCGCACGAACGCTTCGTCGTCGTGCACCACAATCCTGCCATGCGCATGCACGACCATATAGTTGTAGGTCGGCACCTGCTTGTGGGTCTCCTGCTTGCTTGGGTACCAGGTCGGCGAAATGTAAGCCGCCGGTCCCTGGAAGATCACCAGCGCGTCCGGATGGGTCGCGGCTTCCTGCCAGACGGGGTTGGCCCGCGCGACGTGCGCGCGCAGCACGCAGCGCGCTGCTTCGGGCGAGCCGTCGACGGCCGGCGATATCTGCGCCTCGAACGGCAAATGATTCGCGTCGAGCCCGTGCGGACCATGCGTAATCAGCGCGCCGAACGGCTGCTCGGCGATCAGGCGATGGAGAACCTCCGGGCGGTTCTCTTCGAAGTGGGCGGGCAGATACATTGAAGCGCTCCGGAAGCGGAATGGCGAAAGAGTGGGGACCTGATGAACGAATCGACGCATCGACCGATCAGCGAATCGAACAACCTGTTAGCGTGTTTGCGCGAGTTGCGGCGCAATCGGATGCGACGCGTTGCGAGTGCGGCGGAAGTGCCGCTTGCACCGTTGACGTACGGCATGCGCGCGACATCGCGCAATTGCCTGCTTTATGCTTGCCTGGTTAGCAAGGATACGATACAACGCGATGTTGCCGGAATTGCATTCGGCGGGTTGGCTGCGCAGTGGTTCGGGAGACCCGCGCAGGTTTCCAGGCGCTGCGCACCGGCATCTCCCATAGGACTGCACGTTCCGCACTTTGAACGAATGATAAAAAATCGCCGAGAACTGTTTTCTCTTTCACGGGCCTGCGTGTCGCTCGCAGGTCTTGCACTGCTGGCCAGTTGTGCATCGACCCCGACCGCCACACACCAAAGCACCGGCTGGATCAAGGATGAAGTCGCCGATTCCTACGTGTTCGGCTACCCGCTGGTCGTGATGAGCGTCGCGCGCGACGCGGCCGTCGGCACCGAACCGGGCCGTGCGCCTTTCAACACGCTGCGTCACGCGCAGGCGCTGCCGCCGATCGGCACGGCCAATCCGCCGCAACCGGGCCTCGATACGCTCGACTCGACCGGCTGGCTCGATGTCGCCGACGAGCCGGTGATTCTGACGCTGCCCGATTCGCGTGGCCGTTACGTCGATGCCCGCGTGCTCGACATGTGGACCAACGTGGTGTGGTCGACTGGGCCGCAGTTCGTCGTCGGCACGGCTGGCACCAAAGGTGTGCGCTCGCAAACGATTGCCTTCGTCACGCCCGGCTGGAACGGCGAGCTGCCGGCGGGCGCGAAGCGCGTCGAAGTGCCGACCCGCAATGCGTGGATCAGCGTGCGCGTGCAGTCGAACGGCGCGCGCGATCTGAACGCGATCCGCAAGCTGCAGCACGGCATTGGTCTGGCGCCGCTGAGCGTCTATGTGGGCGACGCGGAGCCGGAATTGCCGTCGCGCGGCAACGGCGGCAGCGGCGTCGCGAGCGCCGCCGGCAC
Source organism: Burkholderia sp. SRS-W-2-2016 (assembly GCF_001931485.1). Taxonomy (GTDB): domain Bacteria; phylum Pseudomonadota; class Gammaproteobacteria; order Burkholderiales; family Burkholderiaceae; genus Paraburkholderia. The sequence goes on from NZ_MSDV01000073.1 coordinate 75,943, forward strand.
GCCGGCCCAGCAGGTCGCCGCGCTCGATGCGAGCGCCTTCTTCGGCCGCCTCGCCGATGCATTGGCTGACAATCCGCCGACACCGGCCGATCCGCACGCGCTGAAATTTCTCGCCGATCTCGGCGTCACGCCGGGCGAACCGGTCAAGCTGCCGAAAGCCACCGACGCACTCGCGGCCGGTCTCGCCGACGGTCGCGAGCGCGTCGCGACGCCGCCGACCAATCTGCTGAGCGCGAACGGCTGGAGCTGGTTCGGCGACGGCGTCGGCAACTACGGCCCCGACTATGCGCTGCGCGCGTATGCGGCGAGCACGCAGCCCGGCATCGGCACGAAAGACGACGAAGTGCGCGCGGTCGTCACGCAGGACAGCGACGGCAACCCGCTGAACGGCGCGAATCGCTACGTGATCCATTTCGCGGCGAACCGCTTGCCGCCGGTGCGCGGCTTCTGGTCGCTGACCGCATACACGAAGGACGGCGCGCTGAGCGAGAACGCGCCGGCGCGTCTGGCGGTCGGCGATCGCAATGGCGCGCGCCGTAATCGCGACGGCTCGCTCGACGTGGTGGTGTCGTCGACCCGCAGCCGCACCGGCAACTGGCTGCCCGCGCCGCGCGCGGACATGCAGCTGGTGCTGCGTCTGTATGCGCCGAAGCCGCAAGCCACCGACGGCAGCTGGCAGCCGCCGGCGGTCGTGCGGCAGTAGTGATGGAAGCGGCGCGCCGGTAGTCAGTCATATGAGTGCCGCGCGCCGTTTGCCGCTCGTCGCTCGCAAACCTCCTGTGACGACGATATGTACGTCGAAGCATCGGTGACGCGCGCGTCGGAAGTCAGTCATATGACAGCGGCGCGCGGTCAAACCGCTACCTGCGCCAGCGGATCAGCATTTTCTGAAAATCATCAGTAAGCAGCGCGAATCGTCAAGCCAAGCCTGACATTCCTGCCTGCGCAAACGATTCACGTCTTATACTGCCGCTTGCAGCTTTTCTGTTTTCCGCGGCGGGCTTGCCGCCGCATTCAATCCAGCTCCAGCATGGCAAGCCTCAATAAAGAATCGATCGCCTCCTCCATGCAGACCATGCGCGACGTCGCGCAGTCGCGTCGTACGCGCCGCATTCTCGTAGGTCTGCTGATCTTTATCGTCGTCTTCGGTCTGCTCGGCTTTTTCGCCGCGCCGCCGCTGATTCGCCATATCGCGAGCCAGCAGCTGAGCAAGCAGCTCGACCGGCCGGCGTCGATCGGGCGCATCGCGCTCAACCCGTACACGCTGCGCTTCGAAGCCGACAACGTGCATATCGGCGAGCGCGGCGGCGCGGGCGATTTCATCGATATTTCGCGGCTGATCGTGAAGCCGTCGTGGAGTTCGGTGTTTCGCGGCGCGCCGATCGTCGACGAAGTGCAGGTCGATTCGCCGCGCTTCAATATCGTGCGCTACGACGCGCAGCGCTTCAATTTCAGCGACCTGATCGAGAAATTCGCAAATCAGCCGGCCAAGCCCGACAGCAAGCCGACGCTCTTTTCCGTGTCCAATATTCGCGTCGAAAACGGCCAGATCCGCTTCGACGACCGGCTGCTCGGCACGACCCACCTGATCGACGAATGGAAGCTCGGCATTCCGTTCATCGCGACGCTGCCGTCGAAGACCGATATCTTCGTCGAGCCGCTGCTGCGCGCGCGGATCGACGGCAACAGCGAGCTGGCGATCGACGGCAAGACCAAGCCGTTCGCGGCGTCGCGCGAGTCGGAAGTGTCGCTGCGGTTCGACCAGCTCGACGTGCCGAAGCTGATTTCCTACGTGCCGTCGAAGCTGCCGGTGACCGTGCAGTCGGGCAAGCTGTCGACCGATCTGAAGCTCAATTTCGTGATGTCGAACGACACGCCGTCGCTGCGGGTCGCGGGCACCGTCGATCTGAACGATGTCGACGTGCAGGATCAGGGCAAGGCGCCGTTCTTCGCGGCGCGCGCGGTGCACGTCGCGGCGGGCTCGCTCGAGCCGATGAAGAGCGTCTACCACTTCGACGACATTCGCATCGATGCGCCGAGCGCGAGCCTCGCGCGCGACAAAAACGGCGTGCTGAGCGTCGAGAAGATGTTTGCGCCGGCGCCGGCGAACGCTTCCACAGCGGACAAAGCGGCCACGGCCACGGCCGCGACGGCGAGCGCGCCCGCGGTTGCATCCGGCGCGAATGCGCAGGCCAGTAACGCCAAGCCCGACGCGAACGCTAAGACGGCTGCCGCCAAACCGGCCCCGCCGATCGATCTCTCCATCAAACGCTTCGCATTGAACGACGGCACGCTGAACGTGCACGACGAAGCCGCGTCGCATCCGGTCGACCTCGGCCTGCAAAAGCTCGCGGTGACGCTGACCGATTTTTCGACGCTGGCGGCGACGCCCGCGCACTACACGCTCAACACCAGCTTCAAGGACGATGCCGGTTCGCTGGCCGGCGACGGCACGCTCGGCCTCGCGGCGAAGACCGCGAGCGCGAAGCTCGATCTGAAGTCGCTGAAGCTGCCGCAATTGCAGCCGTATCTCGACACCGCGACGTCCGCGCAGGTGCTCGACGGCGCGTTGTCCGCGACGACCCAGATCGACGCGAACTGGTCGAAAGCGCCGGTGGCGGTGACGGTCGCGGATACCCAGTTGGGTCTGCAATCGCTGAAGCTCGCGGCGCGCGGCGACAAAACGCCGGTGATCTCGCTCGCGCAAGGCAACGTGGTGGTCAAGCAGGTCGACGTGGCGGCGCGTACCGCCGACGTGACCAGCGTCGACGCGACTGGCCTCTCGGTCGATGCGCAGCGTCTGAAGAACGGCAGCATCAATCTGAGTTCGCTCGCCGACGCGCATCAGGAAGCGCAGCAACGCACCGCGATCCATGCGGCGAAAAAAGCGCAGGCCGAAGGTTCGGCATGGCACTACAAGATCGGCGAGCTGACGCTGAAGGACTCGACCGCGAACTTCACCGACAACACCACGCGGCAGCCGGTCAAGCTGAGCATCACGCCGCTGCAACTGAAGGTGCAGCAGATCAGCGACGACCTGAGCCGGCCGCTGCCGGTCGATCTGCAGGCGACGCTGAACAGGAAGGGCACGCTCGCGCTGAAGGGCGACGTCACCGCGACGCCGCTGAAGGTTGCAGTCAAGATCAACGCGAACCGTCTCGACGCGGCCGCGTTCGAACCGTATTTCGGCGACAAGCTGAACGCGGCGATCGCGAGCGCGCTGCTGAACGCGAACGGCGAACTCGCGGTCTCGCAGGCGAAGGCGCTGAAGGCGAACTATCGCGGCGACGTCGCGCTGGTCGACGTGCGGATGCTCGACAAGGCGACCTCGGATCCGTTCGCCGGCTGGGGCTCGCTCGCATTGTCGAACCTGAAGGCCGACTACGACGAGCACGGCACCGTGGTCGACGCGAGCCGCGTGACCTTCTCGAAGTTCTACGGCCGCGTGCTGCTCGACGCGCAAGGCAAGCTGAACCTGAAGGACGTGGTTGCGCATGAGAGCGGCACCGCGCAGTCGCTGACCCGCGACAGCAGCGGTGCGAAGCCGATTCCGCTGACGCCGGGGGCGGTGTCGGAGGCGGTCGCCGCGTCGGCGCCGGCAGTCGCTGTGGAAGCATCGGCCGCGGCCGCGGGCAAGCCGGCCGTCACCGCGACACCGGCCACCGTCACCGCCGCCACGCCGCCGCAAAATCCGGTCAAGCTGCGGTTCGGCCAACTGGTGTTGCAGCAGGGCCGCGTGACCTACACCGACAACTTCATCAAGCCGAACTACACCGCGAATCTCGTCGACATTCAGGGCACGGTCGGCGCGTTCGGCACGGAATCGACGACGCCCGCGCCGGTCGACGTCGCTGCGAAACTCGCGGCCAACGGTCCGTTGACGATTCGCGGCACCGTCAATCCGCTGATCGCGAAACCGGCGCTCGATCTGACCGCGACCGCGCACGGCATCGAACTGACCAACCTGACGCCGTATTCGTCCAAATACGCGGGCTACCCGATCACCAAGGGCAAGCTCAACGTCGATCTGCACTACACGCTGCAGAACGACCAGCTGAACGCGAACAACCACCTGTTCATCGATCAACTGACGTTCGGCGATCACGTCGAGAACGACACCGCGACCAAGCTGCCGGTGCGCTTCGCGATCTCGCTGCTGAAGAACTCGCGCGGCGAGATCGACGTGAACCTGCCGGTGTCGGGTTCGCTGTCGAATCCCGAGTTCAGCGTCGGCGGTCTGATCTGGCGTGCGGTGCTGAACCTGCTCGAAAAGGCGGTGACCGCGCCGTTCTCGCTGATCGCGAACGCGTTCGGCGGCAATGGCCAGGAACTCGGCTATGTCGAATTCGAAGCGGGTTCCGCGCAGTTGACCGACACCGACAAGCAGAAACTCGACACGATCGTGAAGGCGCTGAACGACAAGCCGTCGATCCGCATGGACCTGATCGGCCGCGTCGATCCGAAGGTCGACGAGCCGGCGCTGCGTTCGAAGTACGTGGAACGGCTGGTCAAGCAGCAGAAGGTCAAGGACGTGGTCGGCAACGGCGAGAGCGTGGATCTGTCCACCGTCACGGTCGATCAGAAGGACTACGACAAGTATCTGACCAAGGCCTACAAGTCCGCCGACTTCAAGAAGCCGCGCAACTTCATCGGCCTGACCAAGAGCGTGCCCGACGACGACATGAAGGGCGCGCTCGCTGCCAACGCGCCGGTCGACGAGGCGTCGCTGCGCCAGCTCGCGCAACAGCGCGCGCAGAGCGTGCAGCAGTATCTGGACGGCAAGATCGACAGCAGCCGCATCTTCATCGTCGCGCCGAAGCTCACCGCCGACGATATCAAGGACAAGGGCGCGACGACGCGAGTCGATTTCGGCCTGAAGTAAGCGAGAGCGGGTGCCGCGCAGTTAGCTTGGTGGCACTCGCTCGCTTGTCTCTCTCAAACTCCCCGCCACAAATAAAAAAAGCCCGACCTGAGGTCGGGCTCCAAAGTCGGCTGCGCCCTCCACAGGACGCAGCCCCTGCAAAACAGCGAGGCTGCTTGCGTTGCCGCCTGGCTTAAGCGGCCAGCAGCGAACGCAGCACGAACGGCAGAATCCCGCCGTGCTTGTAGTAGTCGACTTCGATCGGCGTGTCGATACGCAGCAGCACCGGCACGCGCTTGTCGCCGTCCTTGCCGTGGATCACCAGCGTGACTTCCTGTTGCGGCTTGAAGTCGTCGCCGAGGCCTTCGATGTCGTAGGTTTCTTCGCCGGTGATGCCGAGCGACTGCACGCTATCCGAGCCCTTGAACTGCAGCGGCAGAACGCCCATGCCGACGAGGTTCGAACGGTGAATCCGCTCGAAGCTGCGTGCGACCACGGCCTTCACGCCGAGCAGTTGCGTGCCCTTCGCGGCCCAGTCGCGCGACGAACCCGTGCCGTACTCTTCGCCCGCGAACACGACGGTCGGCGTGCCGGCGTCGATGTACTTCATCGCCGCGTCGTAAATCGACAGCTGTTCGCCGCTCGGCTGATGAATCGTCAGACCGCCTTCGACGCGCGTGCCATCCGCCTTCGCCGGGATCATCAGGTTCTTGATCCGGACGTTCGCGAAGGTGCCGCGCATCATCACGTCGTGGTTGCCGCGGCGCGAGCCGTAGCTGTTGAAGTCGGCCTTCTGCACGCCGTTTTCCTTCAGCCAGCGGCCTGCCGGCGAGTCTTCCTTGATCGAGCCGGCCGGGCTGATGTGGTCGGTCGTGACCGAGTCACCGAAGATGCCCAGTGCGCGTGCGCCGGTGACCGGCGCGATGCTGGAAGCCGGCGTCATCGAGAATTCCTTGCCGAAGAACGGCGGCTCCGCGATGTAGGTCGACTTCGGCCAGTCGTAGACCTGGCCTTCCTCGCCCTCGATCTTGCTCCACAGATCGCCCTTCTTCGTGAGCTGCGAGTAGTTCTTGCGGAACGCGTCGGCGTCGAGCGCGTACTTGAGCAGCGCGTTGACTTCTTCGCTGGTCGGCCAGATGTCGCCGAGGTAGATGTCGCGGCCGCCGGTGCCCTTGCCGACCGGTTCGGTCATCAGGTCGCGCGTGATGTTGCCGGCGATCGCGTAGGCGACCACGAGCGGCGGCGACGCGAGGAAGTTCGCGCGGATGTTCGGGTGAATCCGCGCTTCGAAGTTACGGTTGCCCGACAGCACTGCCGCCGCGACGATGTCGTTCTTCGTGATCGTCTCGTTCAGTTCCGGCGTCAGGTCGCCCGCGTTGCCGATACAGGTCGTGCAACCGTACGCGGCGAGCGTGAAGCCGAGCTTGTCGAGATACTTCAGCAGGTCGGTCTTGGTCAGGTACTCGGTGACGATCCGCGATCCCGGCGCGAGCGAGGTCTTGATGTGCGGCGCGACCGTCAGGCCCGCTTCGACCGCCTTCTTCGCGAGCAGACCGGCGGCCAGCAGCACGCTCGGGTTCGACGTGTTGGTGCACGACGTGATCGCGGCGATCAGCACGTCGCCGTTCTTCACATCGACGCCGTTGCTGGTCGTGTAGGTCGTGTCGAGGTCCACACCCTTCTTCGCGAAGCCATTTTCGGCGACCGGCTTCGAGAACAGGTCGGTGAAGGTCGACTTCACGTGGCCGATTTCGATACGGTCCTGCGGACGCTTCGGGCCGGCCAGCGACGGCGCGACCGTCGCGAGATCGAGCGTGACGACCTTGGTGTAATCGATGTCGCCGTCGCTCGGGATACCGAACAGTTCCTGCGCCTTGAAGTAGTTTTCGAACGCGGAAATTTCGGCGTCCGTACGACCGGTGCCCTTGAAGTAGTCGATGGTTTTTTCGTCGACCGGGAAGAAGCCCATCGTCGCGCCGTATTCCGGCGCCATGTTGCCGATCGTCGCGCGGTCCGGCAGCGACAGCGAGCGCGTGCCTTCGCCGAAGAATTCGACGAACTTGCCGACCACCTTCTCTTTACGCAGCAGTTCGGTGATGGTCAGCACGAGGTCGGTGGCCGTCACGCCTTCGATCAGCTTGCCCTTCAGGTGCACGCCGACCACGTCCGGGGTCAGGAAGTACACCGGCTGGCCGAGCATGCCCGCTTCCGCTTCGATGCCGCCCACACCCCAGCCGACCACGCCGATGCCGTTGATCATCGTGGTGTGGCTGTCGGTGCCGACCAGCGAATCCGGGTAGTACACGGTGTCCGCGCCCTCGGCCTTCTTGTGCACGCCGCGCGCGAGATATTCGAGGTTCACCTGGTGAACGATGCCGACGCCCGGCGGCACGACCTTGAACGTGTCGAACGCCTGCATGCCCCACTTCATGAACTGGTAGCGCTCGTTATTGCGCTGGAATTCCAGCTTCATGTTCAGGTCGAGCGCGTTCTTTTCGCGGAAGTGATCGATCTGCACCGAGTGGTCGACCACCAGATCGACCGGCACCAGCGGCTCGATCGACTTCGGATTCTTGCCGACCGCCTTCGCGACGCCGCGCATTGCGGCGATGTCGGCGAGCAGCGGCACGCCGGTGAAGTCCTGCAGCACGACGCGCGACACGACGAACGGAATTTCATCGACGCGCGCCGCGTTCGGCTTCCAGTTCGCCAGTTGCGTGATGTGTTCTTCGGCGATCTTCTTGCCGTCGTAGTTGCGCAGCACCGATTCCAGCACGATACGGATCGAAACCGGCAGACGGTCGATCTTGAGGTTCAGAGCCTTGCCGAGTTGCGGCAGCGAGTAGAACTTGCCTTTGCCGGAACCGCTGTCGAATTCCTTGAGCGTTTTGTGGAGGTTGTGGGCCATGGTGTTTTCCTTGGTTTGGATCGCGGAACTACAGTACTCAACCTAAATGACATACAGATCGACGTATTCATTGACCGGCATGGCTTCGAGCCGGGCCTGGTCGAGCGATACGGCGAGAATTGCCTGTTGCTGCCTGAGCGGAAAGCGCCGTGCGAGATTGGTCCTGAACTTCTCGACCAGCAACGGGATACCGTCTTCGCGACGGCGCTTGTGACCGATCGGGTATTCGACTACGACTTCATCGAGCGTCGACCCGTCGTTGAATTCGAGCGTCAGTGCATTGGCGATCGAACGCTTGTCGGGGTCGTGATAATCCTGCGTGAATTGCGGGTCTTCGACGCACGTCATTTTCGCGCGTAGTTCATCGATGCGTGCGTCCCGCGCGACCGAATCTTCGTAATCCGCGGCGGTCAGGCGACCGTGGATCAACGGTACCGCGATCATGTACTGGATGCAGTGATCGCGGTCGGCCGGATTATCGAGCGGACCTTTTTTATCGATGATACGCAGCGCCGCTTCATGCGTGCGAATCGTGATGCGGCGAATGTCCTCGACGCGCCGGCCCTGGGCGGCGAGTTGCGCATGCAGCGCGAGTGCGGCTTCGACCGCGGTCTGTGCGTGGAATTCGGCCGGGAACGCGATCTTGAACAGCACGTTCTCCATCACGTACGAGCCGTACGGGCGCTGGAATTTGAACGCGTTGCCGTTGAACAGCACGTCGTAAAAGCCCCAGGTTTTTGCGGTGAGGACCGACGGATAGCCCATCTCGCCGGTCTTCGAAATCAGCGCGAGACGGACCGCGCGCGAGGTCGCGTCGCCAGCGGCCCACGATTTGCGCGAGCCGGTGTTCGGCGCGTGGCGGTAGGTGCGCAGCGCCTGCCCATCGACGAGCGCCTGCGATACCGCGTTGATCAGCTCGTCGCGCGAGAGGCCGAGCAGTTGCCCGGCCACCGCGGTCGAAGCGAGTTTGACCAGCAGCACGTGATCGAGCCCGACCTTGTTGAACGAGTTCTCGAGCGCGATGCAGCCTTGAATTTCGTGCGCCTTGATCATGGCGATCAACACGTCTTGCATCGTCAGCGGCGCTTTGCCCGCTGCGATGGCGGTGCGCGAAAGCCAGTCGGCCGTCGCGAGAATGGCGCCGAGATTGTCCGACGGATGGCCCCATTCGGCGGCGAGCCACGTGTCGTTGAAATCGAGCCAGCGGATCATTGCGCCGATGTTGAAGGCGGCCTGAACCGGGTCCAGCTGGAATGAGGTGCCCGGCACCTTCGCGCCGTTGGGGACGATCGTGCCCGGCACGATCGGTCCCATCAGCTTGGTGCAGGCCGGGTAGGTCAGCGCTTCGAGTCCGCAACCGAGCGTGTCGATCAGGCAATGACGCGCGGTTTCCAGCGCGAGTGCGCTGTCGATCCGGAAATCCAGCACGTAATCGACGATATCGACGAGGACAGTGTCCGGGTCGGGTCGCACGTTGGAGATCGGAGCGGACATGGGAGGAGCTTCCCTGGTGACGAAAATCAGTCGCCGGTCTTGTTGATCGCGTTCGATTGCGTCGCGGCCGGTGCGCCTTGCGCCATGGCGACCGTCTTGCACTCGTCGGCGAGACGCGAGCTGTCCTTGTCTTGGAACAGCATTGCCTTGGTCGGGATCACGACGAGGTCCATACCGGTGGCGGCGTCGTGGAAACGGTCCGCGCCGGTGGTGGTGGCTTCGCGCGGCAGGTTGTAGTTCTTGTTCGCCCAGTGAACGGTGACGATCTGGTCACGCTTCATGTCACCTTTCATTTCGAAAGCCAGACCGTCCTTGCACGACCACTTTTCAGCGCCTTCCGGGATCGGATCGACCTTCGCTTCCTTCACCGGATTCGGCTTGCGCTTGATCAGGCGACGCGGCTCCGGGCGCTTCGCGACAGCCTTGGTGGCCGGCTTCTTCGTGGTCGCCGTGTCCGCTGCGGCGGCGTCAGTCGCGACGGTCAGCATCGTCGTGGACAGGGCGCCAATCATGGCGGCGATCATCAGCTTTTTCATGGAGAAAACCTTTCTATTCAATTTCAGTTAAACAGTGCGCGGACGACCGGTCCGGCGGCCGCGCGGGTTGAACTGCGCGTGCTGGGAGCGCGCAGCGAGCGCTATTTTCTCCTATTTAGCGCGACGTACTTCAAATTCTCTGGTCCGGTGTAATTCGCGCTCGGCCGGATGATCTTGTTGTCGATGCGCTGCTCGATGATGTGCGCGCTCCAGCCCGCCGTGCGCGCGATCACGAAGACCGGCGTGAACATTGCTGTCGGCACGCCCATCATGTGGTACGACACCGCGCTGAACCAGTCGAGGTTCGGGAACATCTTCTTCGCGTCCCACATCACCGATTCGAGCCGCTCGGCGATCGAGAACAGCTTGTTGTTGCCTGCCTCTTTCGACAGCTTCTTCGCGACGTCCTTGATCACCTTGTTGCGCGGGTCCGAGATCGTGTACACC
>NZ_MSDV01000038.1 GCF_001931485.1 Burkholderia sp. SRS-W-2-2016
CGGTCGCCATTCCCCTTTGGGGGCGTTGTGTTCTCTTTATCGTGTTTGGGTGTCCGTATTATATTCTTTTGGTGTTTTTGGGTTTGGGGGGGGGTTGAGGGTTGGGTGGGCTGCTGCGGTTCGGTGTTGCTGCCGACCGCATGCACGCGACGATCGTGTTTGGCGAAATCTGTCCGACGCGTGTGCCCGCACACATCCCGTGTCAGCGTTTTTGAACGTACTGCTGCAGCACCACCGCCTGGTTGTGCTCTTCGTCGCGCGCGCCGTACACCAGCGTAACCGGCCCTTCCTCGCAAAGCGCGCGCAACCGCGACACCGCCTCGTCGTTCGCATCGAGTTCCCGCCGGTACTCGCGCTGAAACTGCTCCCACCGCTCCGGATCGTGATTGAACCACTGCCGCAGCTTCGTGCTCGGCGCGATCTCTTTCAACCATAGCGTCAAGCCAGCCCGCTCTTTCCTGATGCCACGCGGCCACACGCGATCGACGAGCACGCGCGCGCCGTCTTGCGGCGACGCCGGCTCGTAGATTCGTTTGATCTGCACGTTGTGATGCGAGCGCATGTCGATGTTTCGCTATGGAAGAGTTAGCGACGACTTTTAGCGTAGTGACTTCCCCATAGCATTGCAAGCGGACGGCTGTCTTCCGGCAGACCGAAATACTCAGTTCTGCCACGGATATTTTCCAGTCGAGCGGATCCAGGCCATTGAGAAACTCGTGCGTCCGCGGTTGATGCAGCGGCGTCCTGATGATGCCCGGCGCGACCGCATTCACGCGGATGCCGCTGCGCGCATATTCGATCGCGGGCGAGCGCGTCATCGCATCGAGCCCGCCCTTAGTCAGATCGACGAGACCCGACGGCATAGCCGCGATCGGCTGATCGACCAGTGCCGCCGTGGGCAGGCTCGCAACGACCTGCCGGTCGGAACCGTGGTCGAACATCCGGTGCAAGCGTTTGCGGATAAGCAGGGATTGTTTGCGGCTTGAGGTCGTGGACCACGTCGTGACGCGTGCTCACGCAGTGAGTGCGTATCAACCGCCAGAAACGAAAAAAGGACCTACGGCTTTCACCATAGGTCCTTCTATTCTTTGGTCGGGGCGAGAGGATTTGAACCTCCGACCACCTGCACCCCATGCAGGTACGCTACCAGGCTGCGCTACGCCCCGAACAGCAAGAAATTATAACAGACACTTTATTCGATTAGAACCGCCAGACGGAAAACTAAACTCCGTCTCGCGGCATCGGCTATTGATGTCCACCGAGCAGATCGATCACGCTTTGCAGTTCCTTGCGCAACTTCTCGACATCCACCGCATCCCCGGCGCGCTCCACAGGGGCCGCGGAAGTCTGCACCGCCGCTGCCCCGCTACCCTCGCCTTCGTCGCCCATCGCGTCCGGCGCAGCACCGCCGCCATGCGAATCGAGCCGGTTACGCGCGCCGTTGATCGTGAAGCCCTGTTCGTACAGCAATTCACGAATCCGGCGGATCAACAGCACCTCGTGATGCTGGTAGTAACGACGATTGCCTCGCCGCTTGACCGGCCTCAACTGGGTGAACTCCTGCTCCCAGTAACGCAGCACATGAGGTTTCACGCCGCATAGTTCGCTGACCTCACCAATCGTGAAGTAGCGCTTAGCTGGAATCGGAGGCAACACGACTTTTTCGATCGTCGCGGTCATCGTCAGTTAGCCGTGATGGATTGCGCAAAAGCGCGCCAGTCAGATCAGCGCGCGAAGCTCGCTTCAGCGCCGTTCTCGACGAGCGCCTTCAGCTTTTGACTTGCATGAAACGTCACCACACGACGCGCGGCGATCGGAATCGCCTCGCCGGTCTTCGGATTACGGCCCGGACGCTGCGGCTTGTCGCGCAACTGAAAGTTACCGAAGCCCGACAGCTTGACGCTGTCGCCGCTCTCCAGCGCGTCACGGATCACTTCGAAGAAGGCTTCGACCATGTCCTTCGCTTCCCGCTTGTTGAGCCCGACATTGTCGAACAGCAACTCGGCAAGTTCCGCCTTGGTGAGCGTCGGCGTTTCGGTGGAAACGACGGCGGGTGATGTCGGAATATCTCGAATCATGGCGCTGCGTTGCGCCGTAAGAAGGGCTTCGAAATCACTCGAGTTCATTTCATTCATATCTATCAAATGGCGCGCCAAGCATAAAACAATGGATGCGGAAACAGCCGTGCAATTGTCAAATGCGGTTATCCGCGCAACCGTGCGCCATATACTCGAGCCAGACGTTCCACCAGAGTTTGAATAGCCAGATCGACCGTTTCATCCTGAAGGGTTCCGCCAGTATCTTGCAAGGTCACACGGAACGCAAGGCTTTTCTCGTGCGCGGCCAGACCACCGGAAGTGTTTGATTTTGGACGGAATTCGTCGAAAAGCGCAACCTTCTGAACGCTCTTGCAAGCAGGTTCCGACAGGGCCTTCTGAAGCTCGTCGAGCAGCGCCTGGACCTCGATTTTTTGATCGACGACCACCGCGATATCACGTCGTACCGGCGGGAATTTCGATACTTCCGACGGAACCGGCAATACTCGCTGCATTAATGCTTCCGCTTCGATTTCAAACAGAATCGGCGCATGCGGTAAATCATATTTTTGCATCCAACGCGGATGCAATTCGCCAATCCAGCCGACCGCGCGACCATTCAGCTCGATACGCGCACTGCGTCCCGGATGGAGCGCCGGATGCTCGGCCTTCACGAAGCGCGCAGTGGCCGGCGCGACCAGCGCCTCGAGATCGCCCTTCACGTCGAAGAAGTCAACGGCACGCGTTGCCGCGCCCCACTGCTCTTCCAGTGCCGGACCATAGGCGAGGCCGCCAATCATCTTCGGCTGCGCGAAACCTTCGACGGTCAGCTCACCAGCCTTGATCGACGGATCGTGCAGGAACACGCGACCGGCTTCGAACACGCGCACGCGGTCCGCGGCACGACGGTTCAGGTTGGTGCGCAGCACGTGGATCAGGCTGCCGAACAGCGTGGTGCGCATCACCGACAGCTGGCTCGCGATCGGATTGAGCAGACGCACCGGGTTGCTGTTGCCCGCGAAGTCCTGCTCCCACTCGGCATCGACGAAACTGAAGTTCACCGTCTCCGCGTAGTCGCGCGCGGCGAGCGCGTGACGGATCGTGTGGATCGAGCGCTGCGTTTCGTTGGTCGCGCGCATTTCGCTGGCGGCGACCGGCGGGTTTGCCGGGATCTTTTCGAAGCCGTAGATACGCGCGACTTCTTCGATCAGGTCTTCTTCGATTTCGATATCGAAGCGGTACGACGGCGGCTGCACCGCGAACGTATCGCCGTCGCGCTCGAACGTGAGACCGAGGCGCGTGAAAATCTGCGCGATTTCATCGGCGCCGATCTGCACACCGATGATGCGATTCGCGCGCGACACCCGCATCTTCACCGGCGCGCGCTTCGGCACGTTGACGATCTGATCGTCGACCGGGCCGGCTTCGCCGCCGCAGATATCGAGAATCAGCTGCGTGATGCGCTCGATATGCTCGACGGTCGTCGCATAGTCGACGCCGCGTTCGAAGCGATGACCCGCGTCGGTCGAGAAGTTGTACTTGCGCGAGCGGCCGCGAATGCTATCGGGCCACCAGAACGCGGCTTCCAGATAGATGTTGGTGGTGTCGAGCGTGACGGCCGTGCTGTCGCCGCCCATGATGCCCGCGAGGCTTTCGATATGCTGCTCGTCGGCGATCACGCCGACCGTTTCGTCGAGTTCGACCGTGTTGCCGTTCAACAGCTTCAGCGTCTCGCCCTTGCGGCCCCAGCGCACGTCCATGCCGCCGTGGATCTTGTCCAGATCGAACACGTGCGACGGACGGCCCAGTTCGAGCATCACGTAGTTCGAGATGTCGACGAGCGCGGAAATGCTGCGCTGACCCGAGCGCTCGAGACGCTCGACCATCCATTGCGGCGACTTCGCGCGCGCATTCACGCCGCGGATCACGCGACCCGAGAAACGGCCGCACAGATCGGGCGCCGAAATCTTCACAGGCAGCGTTTCGTTGAGCTTCACCGCAACCGGCTTGATCTCGAGCGGGCGCAGCGGCGCACCGGTGATCGCCGAGGTTTCGCGCGCGACGCCGAACACCGACAGGCAGTCCGCCTTGTTCGGCGTCAGCTTGATTTCGAACACGGTGTCGTCGAGGTTGAGCGTATCGCGGATGTCCTGGCCGATCGGCGTGTCTTCCGGCAGGATCAGCAGGCCGCTATGGTCTTCCGAGAGTTTCAGCTCGCGCGCCGAGCACAGCATGCCCTGGCTTTCCACGCCGCGCAGCTTCGACAGCTTGATCGCGAACGGGGCGCCGCCCTCTTCGGCCGGCGGCAGTTGCGCGCCCACCAGCGCGACCGGCACCTTGATGCCGGGCGACACGTTCGGTGCGCCGCACACGATGTTCAGCGTCGCGCCGGTGCCGGCGTTGACCTGACACACGTTGAGCTTGTCCGCATCCGGATGCTTGACGACTTCCAGCACCTGGCCGACGACGATCTTCGAGGTGGGCGGCGCAGCCGGACGCAGGTCTTCGACTTCGAGACCCGCCATCGTCAACGCATGCGACAGCTCCTCGGTGGTCAGTTGCGGATCGACAAAAGTTCTGAGCCAGGATTCCGGAAATTGCATGGTTCTGTGTTCGTTCTGATCAGGTTAGGTCCACGTCCGGCGAATGCCTCGTGTCCGTAATGCACCGGTTTCGGACCGGCCCACTCGGCGCTGCCGGGGACGCTCGCGGCACGCATTCGATGCGCCACCGCGTTCTATGCTTGGTCGCGCTCGCGCGCGCCGCTTCACGCGAATTGACGCAGGAAACGCAGGTCGTTTTCGAAGAACAGGCGCAGGTCCTGCACGCCGTAACGCAGCATCGTGAGACGCTCGAGGCCGCTGCCGAAGGCAAAGCCGATGTAGCGCTCAGGGTCGAGGCCCATGTTGCGGATCACGGTCGGATGCACCTGGCCCGAGCCCGAAATCTCGAGCCACCTGCCGGCGTTCTTGCCCGTTTCGAACTGCATGTCGATCTCGGCCGACGGTTCGGTGAACGGGAAATACGACGGCCGGAAGCGCACGAGAATGTCGTCGCGCTCGAAGAATTTCTTCAGGAAATCGGTGTAGACGCCCTTCAGGTCCGCGAAGCTGATGTCCTCGGCGATCCACAGGCCTTCGACCTGGTTGAACATCGGCGAATGGGTCGCGTCGCTGTCCACGCGATAGGTACGGCCCGGCACGATCACCTTGATCGGCGGCGTGTTGGTGCGCGCGTAGCGGACCTGCATCGGGCTCGTATGCGTGCGCAGCAGCAGCGGACGGCCGTCGGCATCCTTGCCGTCGACGTAGAAGGTGTCCTGCATCGAACGCGCCGGATGGTTTTCCGGGCTGTTCAGCGAGGTGAAGTTGTACCAGTCGGTTTCGATCTCGGGGCCGTCGGCCACGTCGAATCCGATCGTGCGGAAAATCTGTTCGACGCGCTCCCAGGTGCGCATCACCGGATGCAGGCTGCCCGTGCTGGCGCCACGACCCGGCAGCGTCACGTCGATCGATTCGGCGGCCAGACGCTGGTTCAGCAGCGCGTCGGCGAGGGCCTGACGGCGTGCGGTCAGCGCGGCTTCGACCTGCTGTTTGACGAGGTTGATCCGTGCGCCTTCGGTCTTGCGCGTGTCGGGATCGAGTTTGCCAAGGCCCTTCAACAGTTCGGTCAGCGCGCCCGATTTACCGAGAAAGCGAGCCTTCTCGTTCTCGAGCGTGGTGACGTCGGGGGCTTCTGCGAAGGCTTTTTGCGCGTCGGCGACAATCTGGTCCAGATCCATTGATCCCATCATTTCAACGTCAGTGTTCTATCGAAACAAAACTGGTTCTACCAACAAAAACGGGGCTCGGTGAGGAGCCCCGTTTTTGTTGCAGCGTCACCGAGACAACCGGATATTCGCTGCTACGAACCACGCAGTTTTAATTGCCAGAAGCGCAATCAGGCTGCAACGGCGGCTTTCACCTGCTGAACGATCGCAGCAAAAGCAGCCTTGTCGAACACAGCCATGTCGGCCAGCACCTTACGGTCCAGTTCGATCGACGCCTTCTTCAGGCCGTTGATGAACACGCTGTACGTCATGTCGTGCTGACGCACCGCCGCGTTGATACGCGTGATCCACAGTGCGCGGAACACACGCTTCTTGTTGCGGCGGTCGCGGTAGGCGTACTGGCCTGCACGCATGACCGCCTGCTTGGCGATGCGATAGACGTTATTGCGACGGCCGCGGTAACCCTTGGCCAGCTTGATGATCTTCTTGTGACGGGCCCGTGCGGTAACCCCACGTTTTACTCGAGGCATGTTTCGCTCCTATGAGTGTCGGTTAAGGGTTAAGCGAACGGCAGCATTGCGCGAACGGAGTTCAGATCGGAATCATGAACTGCCGTGGAGCCGCGCAGATGGCGTTTGTTCTTGGTGGTCTTCTTGGTAAGAATGTGACGCTTGAAGGCCTGACCGCGCTTGACGGTACCGCCCGGACGCACCACGAAGCGCTTTGCAGCACTCTTCTTGGTCTTCATCTTCGGCATGACAACTCCATTATTAGATGGACATGGGTGTGCGGTCGGCCAGATAGCCATTTCCCGCCCTTCGAAACCCACTCCACTTGGTATGCAGACCGCCGATACCGCCAGCGGCCGCTTTCCGGGACCCGCCGCGCACTTGCGTACGCGCCGTTCCGAAACCTTCCTGCGCCGCACCGGACACCCGGCACGACGACAAACAAACCTGCGCCACCGGAGCGCGCGCCACACGGCGCGCCGCCGCTCCGGATCACTACTGAGCGCTTACTTCTTTTTCTTCGGAGCGAGCACCATGATCATCTGGCGCCCTTCCATCTTCGGCATCTGCTCGACCTGACCGACTTCGTCGAGGTCGGTGCGCAGGCGTTCGAGCATGCGCATGCCGATTTCCTGGTGAGCCATTTCACGGCCCCGGAAACGCAACGTGATTTTGGTCTTGTCGCCGTCTTCGAGGAAGCGAATGAGGTTGCGCAGCTTGACGTTGTAGTCACCGTCGTCGGTACCCGGGCGGAATTTGACTTCCTTGACCTGGATGACCTTCTGCTTGAGCTTGGCCTCGTGTTGCTTCTTCGCTTCCTGGTACTTGAACTTGCCGTAGTCCATCAAACGGCAAACCGGCGGAACCGCTTGCGGAGCGATTTCAACCAGATCGACGTCCTGTTGTTCCGACATACGGAACGCCTCAGCGAGCTTTACGATGCCGAGCGGTTCGTTCTCGACGCCGACCAGTCGCACCTCGGGTGCAGTGATCTCACCGTTGATGCGGTGCGCAGACTTATCAGTAGCGATGTTACGTTTCCTCTAAAAATTAAAAAAAACGAGCCGGGCTGCCAAGTGGCTCAGTTGAACGACTGCACGTCCTGGCGCAGACGCTCAATGAAGGAATCGACGGGCATCACACCCAGATCGACACCGCCACGGGCACGCACGGCTACCGTTTGTGCTTCACGCTCCTTGTCGCCGACTACCAGCAGGTATGGGACCTTTTCCAGCGTGTGCTCGCGTATTTTATAGCTAATCTTCTCGTTGCGCAAATCGGCCTCAACTCTAAGCCCTTGTTTTTGCAACGATTGGGCCACAGCCTGCGCATATTCAGCCTGGTTTTCCGCGATATTCATCACGACAACCTGCATCGGCGCAAGCCACGCGGGCATTGCACCAGCATGGTGCTCGATCAGAATCCCGAGGAAACGCTCCATCGAACCGACGATTGCCCGGTGCAGCATGATCGGCCGGCGGCGGCTGTTGTCTTCCGCCACGTATTCGGCGCCGAGGCGCTCCGGCAGCACCATGTCGAGCTGCAGCGTGCCGCACTGCCACGAACGGCCAAGCGCGTCCTTGATGTGATATTCGACCTTCGGTCCGTAGAACGCGCCCTCGCCCGGCAGCTCTTCCCACGTCACGCCGCATGCGGTCAACGCTTCACGCAGGCCCTGCTCCGCGCGATCCCACGTCTCATCGGTGCCGGCGCGCGCATCC
Organism: Burkholderia sp. SRS-W-2-2016; assembly: GCF_001931485.1. Lineage (GTDB taxonomy): Bacteria > Pseudomonadota > Gammaproteobacteria > Burkholderiales > Burkholderiaceae > Paraburkholderia. The sequence goes on from NZ_MSDV01000038.1 coordinate 8,036, forward strand.
GGGCGCAGCGACAGCTTGATCTCGACGTTGTCGAAGCCGAAGTCGCGGTAGACGCTCATCGCCAGCGTGTTGAACGCGATCGATTCGCTGATGAACTGATTTTCGGTACAGAAAATATGCGCGTCGTCCTGCACGAATCCACGCACGCGCATCAGGCCATGCAGCGCGCCCGACGACTCGTTGCGATGGCACGAGCCGAACTCCGCGTAACGCAGCGGCAGATCGCGATAGGAGCGCAGACCGTGATTGAACACCTGCACGTGACCCGGGCAGTTCATCGGCTTGATCGCGTAGTCGCGCTTTTCCGATTCCGTCGTGAACATGTTTTCACGATAGTTCTGCCAGTGGCCCGACGCTTCCCACAGCGAACGGTCCATGATCAGCGGCGTCTTGATTTCGAGGTAACCGGCGTCGTTCACGCGACGGCGCATGTACTGCTCGACCTGCTGCCACAGCGTCCAGCCGCGCGGATGCCAGAACACCATGCCCGGCGACTCGTCCTGCATGTGGAACAGGTCGAGCTGCTTGCCGAGCTTGCGGTGGTCGCGCTTCTCCGCCTCTTCGAGCATGTGCAGATACGCTTCCTGGTCTTCCTTCTTCGTCCAGGCCGTACCGTAGATGCGCTGCAGCTGCTCGTTCTTCGAGTCGCCGCGCCAGTACGCGCCCGCGACCTTCATCAGCTTGAAGACCTTCAGCTTGCCGGTCGACGGCACGTGCGGGCCGCGGCACAGATCCGTGAAGCCGCCGTGCGAGTACAGCTTGATTTCATCGCTGGCGGGAATCGATTCGATGATCTCGGCCTTGTACTTTTCACCGATGCTCTTGAAGTAGTCGACCGCTTCGTCGCGCGACACTACGCGGCGCGATACCGGCTCGTCCTTCTTCGCGAGTTCCTGCATGCGCTTTTCGATCTTTTCGAGATCTTCCGGCGTGAAGGGACGGCTATACGAGAAGTCGTAATAGAAACCGTTGTCGATGACCGGGCCGATCGTGACCTGCGCTTCCGGGAAGAGGTCCTTCACCGCGTACGCGAGCAAGTGGGCGGTGGAGTGACGGATGATATCGAGACCGTCTGCGTCCTTCTCGGTGACGATGGCGAGCGCCACGTCGCGATCGATCAGCGTCGACGTATCGACCAGCTCACCGTCGATCTTGCCGCCAAGCGCGGCTTTCGCGAGGCCGGGGCCGATCGAGGCGGCCACTTCGGCGACGGTCACCGGATGCTCGTACTGTCGAACAGAACCGTCAGGCAAACGTATCGAAACCATTGCGTTCTCCGTGGTGCCGACCGGCGGCGGCACATACAACCATCAAAAAAATCCAAAAAAAATGCGGCCCCGCTTTCGAGGGGCCGCATTCACATTTCATGCAAACTTCACTGGCGAAATTGGTCCTCGACTAGCGTCGCTCCGAAGTAGTCTCGGTCAACGTTCGCGGTGTCATAACCGTATTCGCCTTTTGCGCTCGAGGCGCTTACTGCGTTTGCGAAACCCCGGTTAGACCGGAGTTTCATTTTCGTTGGTAGGCTCGATTGGACTCGAACCAACGACCCCCACCATGTCAAGGTGGTGCTCTAACCAGCTGAGCTACGAGCCTGAAGAAACGAGAGTATATGGGGTCTAGCGGACCTTGGCAAGTACTTTTATGCGGAGACTTTAAATTCCGTCCCGGCCGCGCCAAACCGCCGGCGCGTCAATTCTTGCGCGTCGCCCTGACCACGCCCGTGACTTCGCCGAGCAGCGTGCACGCGCGCTGGATCTGCGCGGAGCTCGACACTTCGACGGTGAATTGCATGAACGCGGCGTTACGGCGCGATTGCGTCTTCACGCCGATCACGTTCATCTTTTCCCGCGCGAACACTTCGGAGATATCGCGCAGCAAGCCCTGCCGGTCGGTCGCCTCGATGCTGAGGTCGACCGGATAGACCGACTGGCCGCGCCCGCTCATCACATCCGCCGACCACGCGGTCTGCAGCACGCGCTCAGGTGCGCGCTCGGCCATCCGCTGGAACGTCGCGCAGTCGCTGCGGTGAACCGACATGCCCTTGCCGCGCGTGACGAAACCGGAGATGTCGTCGGGCGGCGCCGGCCGGCAGCAACGCGCGAGCTGGGTCAGCAACGCGTCGACGCCGACCACCAGCACCCCGGCCGACGCGCCGCGCGCGACGCTCGCGCCGCTGCTGCGCTTCTCGAACTTCTCCGGCGCATCGATTTCGGGCTCGGGCGGCGGCGCATCGTGCAGCGCCTGCTCGACGAGCCGCAAGCTGAACTCTTCCTTGCCGACGATCGAGAACAGGTCGTCGGTGGTCTTGAAGCCGAGCCGCGCCGCCAGCTGATCGAGATTGACCGACGTCTTGCCTTCGCGCTGCAAGGTCTTTTCGACCATCGCGCGACCGCTCGCGATGTGTTCCTGCAACTCGACCGCGTTGAACCACGCGCGCACCTTCTGCCGCGCGCGCGGACTCTGCAGATAGACGAGCTGCGGATTGAGCCAGTCGCGCGACGGACCGCCCTCCTTCACCGCAACGATCTCGACCGTCTGACCGTTCTGCAGCGGCGTGTTCAGCGGCACCATCGCACCATCGACGCGCGCGCCGCGGCAGCGATGCCCCAGCTCGCTATGCAGGTGATACGCGAAGTCGATCGGCGTCGCGCCGTGCGGCAGTGGAATCACGCGCGCCTGCGGAGTCAGCACGTAGATCTGGTCGTCGTCGAGCGTGGCCTGGCGCAGTTGCTCCCACGGCTGCGCCGCGCGCTCGTCGCCGTGCTCGCCCTCCGAGACCTCGTCCTTCCACGCAAGCAGTTGACGCAGCCACGCGATCTTCTCGTCGTATTTTTCGTTCGCCGCGAAGGTGCCGCCATAGCCGCGCGCGCCCGCTTCCTTGTAGCGCCAGTGCGCGGCCACGCCGTACTCGGCGAAGCGATGCATTTCCTGCGTGCGGATCTGCACTTCGAACGCGCGGCCGTCGTCGCCGATCACGACCGTGTGCAGCGACTTGTAGCCGTTCGGCTTGGGTCGCGAGATGTAGTCGTCGAACTCCCTCGGCACCGGCTGCCACAGGTTGTGCACGATCCCGAGCACGGTGTAGCAGTCCTTGATGTCCGGCACGATCACGCGGAAAGCGCGCACGTCGTAGAGCTCGGCGAAGTCGAGCTCCTTGCCGCGCATCTTGCGCCAGATGCTGTAGATATGTTTCGGGCGGCCGCTCACTTCCGCGCGGATATGCGCGGCGGCCAACTCCTGCTGCAAGCGTTCGATCGCCTGGGCGACATAGCTTTCGCGCTCGACGCGCTTTTCGTCCAGCAGCTTCGCGATGCGCTTGTAGGTGACCGGTTCCTCGAAGCGGAACGCGAGGTCCTCGAGCTCCCACTTCAATTGCCAGATACCGAGCCGGTTCGCGAGCGGCGCATAAATATCCAGCGTTTCGCGCGCGACGTCCGGCGACGGCGTGATCTTCGCCGCCGCGTAATAGCGCAGCGACTGCAACCGCGACGCGAGCCGGATCAGCACCACGCGAATGTCCTGCGCGAACGCGAGCAGCATCTTGCGCAGCGCCTCGACCTGCGCGCGACGCGCGGCCTGCGCATCGCGCCCGGCCTCGGGCATCGCGTTCTGCGCGGCCCGCAAACTGACCGTGCCGAGACGCAACAGCTTGCGCACGTCGCCGACCAGCTGCGCGACCTCCTCGCCGAAGTTATCGGCGATCACGCGCTCCGGGTCGCGCAGGTGCGGCGTCAGCGCGAACAGCGCCGCCGCCAGCACCGCCGGCGGATCGACGTTGAGCTTGCGCATGATCAGCGCAGTGCCCTCCGCGTGATCGGCGAGCAGCTCGCCCGACGACAGCCGCACCTCGCCCGCATGCTCGCGCACGAACGCCATCGCTTCCTCGAAGGAAGGATAAGGATGAGGCGCGTTCGTAACGGTTTCGGTATTCATGGTGCGACGGCCCGCCGGGCCAGACGATTCAACGGGATTTCAACAACGCCGCGGTCCAGCGGTTGGACCAGCGGCGGATTAGCTGCGCTGCGCGGCGACCACGACGATTTCGACGAGGCACTTCGGGTTCGCGAGCTTCGCTTCGACGGTCGCGCGCGGCGGCGTGTCGCCCTGCGCGACCCACTCGTCCCACACCGCGTTCATGCCGGCGAAATGCACCATGTCCGAGATATAGATCTGCACCGACAGCAGCAGCGACTTGTCGCTGTTCACTTCGCCCAGCAGACGGTCGATGTGGCCCAGCACTTCGCGCGTCTGGCCGGTAATGTCCTGCGCGTCGTCTTCGGCGATCTGGCCGGCGAGGTAGACGGTGCCGTTGTGCACGGCGATTTCCGAAAGACGCTTGCCGACGTGGTGACGAATGACTGCCATGAAAAATCCTGAGCTGGTTGGTTAATCGATATGCATCCGATCGAATGCATTTCGCATGACACTCCGGATCAAGCCGATGGAAATGTCATGCGGAACTTAACATTATCGCGCGTTCGCGGCCGCGCCGATAAAGAACTGCCGCGCGAGCGCGATCTGATCGGCCGCGAGAAACGCCGGCGCATGCCCGACGCCGGCGATTTCCGCGCTCGACACCGCCGGCCCGGTCGCGACCATTTTCGCGACGGTGTCGCGCGACAGCAGATCCGACTGCTCGCCGCGCACCACCAGCACCGGCCCCTTGAACGCGCCGAGCGCATGCCACAGCGCCGCCTCGCCGAGCTTCGCGGCTTCTTCGGTGACAGCCGCAAACGGCTGCGCGATGCGCGGGTCGTAGCGCAGCATCCACCCGCCATCCTGCTCACGCAGCAGCGGCGTATTGATTTCGCGCCATTCGTCCGCCGTCAGCGGGCCGAAGCTTTGCGCGAGTTGCGCCGCGTAGTCGACACCCTGCTGCAAGCTCTCGAAGCGCGCGGGCTTGCCCAGGTAATCGCCGATCCGCTTCACCGCGACCGGCTCCAGATGCGGCCCGACGTCGTTCAGCAGCAGCTTGCGAATCGGCGTGTCGGGCAGACCGGCGAGCGCCATGCCGATCAGCCCGCCCATCGAGGTGCCGAACCAGTCGACCGTGTCGACGTCGAGCCGCGCGATCAGCGTCACCATGTCGGCAACATACTGCGGCACCGCGTAGAAGTTGGGGTTCGCGAGCCACGACGACAAGCCGCGGCCGACCACGTCCGGGCACACCACGCGGTAGGTATCGGCGAACTCGGCGGCGACGCGATCGAAGTCGCGGCCCGACCGCGTGAGGCCGTGCACGCACAGCAGCACGCGCGGATTGTCCGGGTCGCCCCATTCCGTATAGGCCACGCGATGCAGGCCGGCGCCGCTCGCACATTGCACATAGCGTTGACGCGGCTCGGGCCGCCCGGCGGCGGAAGTCGTTGCGGTCATCTGGGATCCTTGCAAAAAGGGCTACGGATTGGCTCGATCGATACACGCTGACGCGGGCACGACGCAATCGACACGCCCCACCCGCGTTCAATCTGTCGACGATTGTAAACCGCTTCGCCGCGCGGCAAGGATCGGCCAGAAGGCATAGGAAGGTCCGCTCGAAGCGCTCACGCACGCCCGCGCGCGCCGCGCCAAAAGCAGAACGGGCGAGACTTTCGTCTCGCCCGTCCGGACTACGCTGTTGCCGCCCCCCCTCGTCACAGCAACGGGAAGGCAGCTTCGCAAACCGCTTAGCTCACCGCGCTCACATCCAGCGGCGCGCCGGTCTTCGCCTTGATTTCGTCGACGCTGACGCCCGGCGCCAGTTCGGTGACCTTCAGGCCCGCGTCGGTCACTTCGATCACGCCGAGGTCCGTGATGATCTGATCGACCACGCCCACACCGGTCAGCGGCAGCGTGCATTCGTCGAGGATCTTGTGCTGGTCGCCCTTCGCGACGTGCTCCATCAGCACGACCACGCGCTTGACGCCGGCGACCAGATCCATCGCGCCGCCCATCCCCTTGATCATCTTGCCCGGAATCATCCAGTTCGCCAGATCGCCCTTCTTGCTGATCTGCATCGCGCCGAGAATCGCCAGGTTGATGTGGCCGCCGCGAATCATCGCGAACGAATCCGCCGACGAGAAAATCGACGAACCCGGCAGCGTCGTCACCGTCTGCTTGCCGGCGTTGATCAGATCGGCGTCGACTTCGTCTTCGGTCGGCGACGGGCCGATCCCGAGCAGGCCGTTTTCCGACTGCAGCCACACTTCGACGCCGGCCGGCACGTGGTTCGCGACCAGCGTCGGCAGCCCGATACCGAGGTTCACGTAAAAGCCGTCCTGCAGTTCCTTCGCCGCGCGCGCGGCCATTTCGTCACGAGTCCATGCCATGATCAGTCTCCTTTCGCGCGGACGATGCGTTGTTCGATGCGTTTCTCCGGATGCGCATTCAGCACGATGCGCTGCACGAAGATGCCCGGCGTGTGGATCGCGTCCGGATCGAGTTCGCCGACTTCGACGATCTCCTCGACTTCCGCGACGGTGATGCGGCCGGCCATCGCGCACATCGGGTTGAAGTTGCGCGCGGTGCGGCGATAGATCAGGTTGCCGGACTTGTCGGCCTTCCATGCCTTGACGAGCGCGACGTCGGCGGTCAGCGAATGCTCGAGCACGTAGTGGTTCTCGCCGAACTGGCGGGTTTCCTTGCCCTCGGCGATCAGCGTGCCGTAGCCGGTGTTGGTGAAGAACGCCGGGATGCCCGAGCCGCCGGCGCGCAGCTTCTCGGCGAGCGTGCCTTGCGGGGTGAATTCGAGCTCGAGTTCGCCGGCCAGGTACTGGCGCTCGAACTCCTTGTTTTCGCCGACGTACGACGAGATCATCTTCTTGATCTGGCGCGTCTCGAGCAGCAGGCCGAGGCCGAAACCGTCGACGCCCGCGTTGTTGCTGATGCAGGTGATGTTCTGCACGTGGGTATCGCGCAGCGCCGCGATCAGCGCCTCGGGAATCCCGCACAGCCCGAAGCCGCCGACGGCGAACGTCTGGCCGTCCTTGACGATGTCCTTCAGCGCCTCGGCGGCGCCTGGATAGACCTTGTTCATCAGTGTGTCCCTTCCTCTATGGAAATCCGAAACCGGTTGCCGGCCGCCGGATATTTGCGGCCGGCATCGCATCAAGCGAGTTTGTGCGCCGCTAGCCGATGCCGCTACGTCATTCTAGTCATCCGCGGCGGGACCCGCGACGCGCTTGCCCAACTCGCGCCCGTGCCCGCCGCGGCGTCTTGCGCCGCGTTGTCATCTGCCCGAAAGAGTACGCTGGGCGCGCCATACGGCACAATACGCAAAAATACATAAGTACTTGCCGCCCGCCCATGCCCGCCCTGGATTACCGCACCGCGTTTCACCTCGCCCCGATCGGACTCGTGCTGTCGCGCGAACGCTTCATCGAGGACTGCAACGACCAGCTCGCATCGATTTTCGGTTACCCGCGCGACGCGTTGATCGGCCAGTCGTTTCAGGTGCTGTATCCGTCGGCGGATGAATTCGAGCGGATCGGCGCGCGCATTCCGCCAATCATGACCGCCCAGGGCAGCTACGCGGACGACCGCATCATGAAGCGCGCGAATGGCGAACTGTTCTGGTGTCATGTGACCGGGCGTGCGCAGCAACGCTCGGACCCGCACGCGGCGGGCGTCTGGACCTTCGAGGATCTGAGCGCGACGCGGCGGGTCGCGGTCGAGTTGACGCCGCGCGAGCGGGAGATCGCCGCGCAACTGGTGACGGGTAAAACGAGCAAGCAGATCGGCCGCGCGCTCGAGATCAGCCCGCGCACGGTCGACGTGTACCGGGCGCGGCTGATGCGCAAATACGATACGGGGAACGCGACCGAGCTGTTGCAGCGGCTGCTCGGTAATTGACGGTGGGGAAATGGAAGGCCCGAGGTCCCGGGCCTTCGCGAGCCGCGATCCGGCGGGATCAGTCAGCCTTGACCAGCGCCGCCTGCTCGATCGCCGCGCGCAGCACGTCGGGCACCGGCACCGACTTGCCGGCCGCATAGTCGATCCACACGCAGCGCGCGGCGCCGCGAGCATACAGCGTGTCCGGCTGATCGGCGCGCACGAGTTCGAACGCGGTATCGAAGCTGCTGCGCCCCGGCGTCGCCACCGACATCCGGCCGATCACGTCGCCCGGGTAATGCAACTGCTTCAGAAACTCCATCGACGCATTGACGATCACCGGCCCCTGCCCGTCCGCGCTACTGCCGATAAAGCCCATGTGCTCGAACCACGAAATCCGCACCTGCTCCATATAGCGGAAATAGACCGTGTTGTTGACGTGGCCGAAAGCGTCCATGTCGCCCCAACGAATCGGCATCTTCATTTCGAAAACTGCGTGAAAATCGCTCATTCTTTACTTCCGTTGTTCCCTTGCTGCTTTTGAAGCGGTGAAACCTCGAAGCGTTGGTACGTTGAAAAAAGCCGGTGGCCGGCGACCGTTTCAGCAGCGCTCAGGCGAGCCCGAAACCGTCGTCGGCGGCAATCACCGAGCCGTTGATGAACTGCGATTCGTCCGCCGCCAGCAGCAACAGCAGGCCGTCCAGATCCTCCGGCTTGCCGACGCGATGACGCGGCAGCAGCGACACCAGCTTCTGCCCCTGCTCGGTCGACCAGTGATGATGGTTGATTTCGGTGTCGATATAACCCGGGCAGATCGCGTTCACGTTGATCCCGTGCTTGCCCCATTCGAGCGCCATCGCTTTCGTCATATGGACGACCGCGGCCTTGCTCATCGAGTACAGGCCGATCTGCGGCAGCACTCGCAGCCCCGCCATCGAAGCGATATTGATGATCCGGTACGACGGTTTCTGCGCGCCGTTGCCGCGCATGATCATGCGCTTGGCGACTTCCTGCGCGACGAAAAACGCGCCGCGCGTATTGGTGTCGAACACGTATTCGAAGTCCGCCGGGGTCACCTCGGAGAGCTTCTGGGTGGTCGACACGCCCGAGTTGTTGACGAGGATGTCGATCGTGCCGGCCTCGGTTTCCGCGTGCGCGACCGCCGACTTGATGCTCTGGTAATCGGTGACGTCGAGCGAGACGACATGCGCCGCGCCGCCCGAAGCCTCGATTTCCGCGCGCAATTCCTTCAACCGCTCGGTGCGCCGGCTCGCCAGCACGACCTTCGCGCCCGCCTGCGACAGCACCTGCGCGAAGCGCTTGCCCAATCCGCTCGAAGCGCCGGTGATCAGCGCTACCTTGCCTTCCAGATTGATCGAACGGCCCATTGTCGTTCCTTGTTCGGTGGTAGTGACGACTGCGGTTGACGGGTGCGGTAGGACCATCGCTGCGGGCCGATACCGTATCACAAAATAGAACGATCGTGCTAATCGGTTTCCACCGGGTTGCGGTGCGGGAATCGTTCGCCCACAATACGAACCCGAAAAAAGCATTCTAACGGTAAGAGGAGCATCAATGACCCCCGCAAGTCTCATTGAGCAGTACGGCCCGCGCGAGTCGATGGAGTATGACGTCGTGATCGTCGGCGGCGGCCCGGCTGGCCTGTCGGCGGCGATTCGCCTGAAGCAGCGCGCCGCCGAGAAAGGCGTCGAGCTGGGCGTGTGCGTACTGGAAAAGGGCTCGGAGATCGGGGCGCATATCCTGTCGGGCGCGGTGATGGACCCGCGCGCGCTTACCGAACTGATCCCGGACTGGAAGGAAAAAGGCGCGCCGCTGACCGTCGACGTGACCGAGGACCGCTTCCTGTTCCTGACGGAAACCGGCTCGAAGAGCGTGCCGACCTGGGCGTTGCCGGACAATTTCAAGAATCACGGCAACTACGTGATCAGCCTCGCGAACGTCACGCGCTGGCTCGGTCAGCAGGCCGAGGCGCTCGGCGTCGAAATCTTCCCGGGCTTTCCGGCTGCCGAAGTGTTGTACAACGACGACGGCTCGGTCAAGGGCGTCGCGACCGGCAATCTCGGCATCGGCAAGGACGGCGAGCCGACCGAGAACTTCCAGCTCGGCATGGAGCTGCACGCGAAGTACACGCTGTTCTGCGAAGGCGCGCGCGGCCACCTCGGCCGCCAGCTGCACGACAAATTCAAGCTGCGCGACGGCGTCGACCCGCAGGTCTACGGGCTCGGCATCAAGGAACTGTGGGAAATCGATCCGGCCAAACACAAGCCGGGTCTGGTGATGCACACCGCCGGCTGGCCGCTGGAGAACGACACCTACGGCGGCTCGTTCCTCTATCACATGGATAACAACCAGGTCGTGGTCGGCTTCGTGGTCGGCCTCGGCTATTCGAATCCGTATCTGTCGCCGTTCGAGGAATTCCAGCGCTACAAGACCCATCCGGCGATCCGCGCGATTCTCGAAGGCGGCAAGCGCGTGTCGTACGGCGCGCGCGCGATCACCGCCGGCGGCCTGATGTCGCTGCCGAAGCTGGTGTTCCCGGGCGGCGCGCTGGTCGGCGACGACGCGGGTTTCCTGAACGCGTCGCGGATCAAGGGTTCGCACGCTGCGATCAAGACCGGCATGCTCGCCGCCGACGCCGCGTTCGACGCGGTGCAGGCCGGCCGCCAGGCGGACGAACTGACCGCTTACCCGGAAACGTTCAAGACCTCGTGGCTGCACACCGAGCTGTATCGCGCGCGTAACTTCAAGCAATGGATGAGCAAGGGCCTGTACCTGGGCACGCTGATGGTCGGGATCGAGCAGAAGCTGCTGGGCGGCAACGTGCCGTGGACGCTGCATCACCAGCATTGGGATCACGAAATGCTGAAGCCGGCGTCGCAGTGCAAGCCGATCACCTATCCGAAGCCGGACGGCAAGCTGACGTTCGACCGGCTCTCTTCGGTGTTCATCTCGAACACCAATCACGAAGAGAACCAGCCGGCGCACCTGACGCTGAAAGACGCGTCGGTGCCGGTCAACGTGAACTGGCAGACCTATGCGGGTCCGGAGTCGCGCTACTGCCCGGCCGGCGTCTACGAGTTCATGAAGAACGACGACGGCAACGAGCGTCTGGTCATCAACGCGCAGAACTGCGTGCATTGCAAGACCTGCGATATCAAGGACCCGACGCAGAACATCGTCTGGGTCACGCCGGAAGGCGGCGGCGGTCCGAACTATCCGAATATGTAAGCAGGTAGTCGCCCAATGAAATCGGGGCGCCCGGCGAAAGCCCGGCGCCCCGATTTTTTTGCCAGCGCCGCGGCGCGCGGCGCTGTGTGATTGCGTGACGGCGCCTGGCGTTACGGCGCGCTTGCCGCGATCTTCTGCGTGCTGACCTCGACGTCGCCGCATTGCGCGCGATGGCGCAGCGCGTGATCGATCAGCACCAGCGCGAGCATCGCCTCGGCGATCGGCGTCGCGCGAATCCCAACGCACGGGTCGTGGCGTCCGAAGGTTTCGACGACCGCCGGCTGGCCGGCCTTGTCGATCGAGCGACGCGGCGTGCGGATGCTCGAAGTCGGCTTGATCGCGATCGACACCGTGATGTCCTGGCCGGTCGAAATCCCGCCGAGCACCCCACCCGCGTGATTGCCGACGAAACCTTCCGGCGTCAGCTCATCGCCATGCACCGAGCCGCGTTGCGCGACGCTCGCGAAGCCCGCGCCGATCTCGATGCCCTTCACCGCGTTGATGCCCATCATTGCGTGCGCGATGTCCGCGTCGAGACGGTCGAACAGCGGCTCGCCGAGACCGACCGGCACGCCCGAGGCGACCACGTTGATGCGCGCGCCGATCGAATCGCCGTCCTTACGCAGCGCGTCCATATACGCTTCGAGCTGCGGCACGATATCCGCATTCGGCACGAAGAACGGGTTCTCGCGCACCTGCGCCCAGTCGACGAACGGCACGTCGATCTCGCCGAGCGCCGCCATGTAGCCGCGAATCTCGGTACCGAACTTCTCGCGCAGCCACTTCTTCGCGACCGCGCCCGCGGCGACCGTCGGCGCCGTCAGTCGCGCCGACGAACGGCCGCCGCCGCGATAGTCGCGAATTCCGTATTTCTGCCAGTAGGTGTAGTCGGCGTGACCCGGGCGGAAGGTCTCGGCGATGTTGCCGTAGTCCTTGCTGCGCTGGTCGGTGTTGCGGATCAGGAGCGCGATCGGCGCGCCGGTGGTCTGGCCTTCGAACACGCCCGACAGGATCTCGACCTTGTCTTCTTCCTGGCGCTGCGTGACGTGGCGCGACGTGCCGGGCTTGCGGCGATCGAGTTCGAGCTGGATGTCGGCTTCGCTGAGCGCCATGCCCGGCGGGCAGCCGTCGATCACACAGCCGATAGCGGGACCGTGCGATTCGCCGAAGGTCGTGACAGTGAAAAGCGTACCGAGGGTGTTGCCGGACATGGGCGTCGTCCAAAGAAATGCGGGGAGAACGCTATTATGCCAGCCCGCCTGGCTTCAACGCTCGCCCCCCGCGCCGCTATTTGCGCGCGCCGCGCAGCTCCGTCACGATCTGCTGCAGCTTTTCCGGCGTCGCCAGTTCCGGCTCGAGCGGCTCGCCGACCGCCAGACTCAGCCGGCTCATCACGCCCTTGTGGATCGGCCGCGGCCAATGCGCGTCGATCGAGCGCGAAAACACGCTGCCCCACAGCCCGCGCAACGCCATCGGAATCACCGGCGCCGGCGTACGCGTCACGATCTCGGTCACGCCGTGGCGAAACGGATTCATTTCGCCGGTGCGGGTCAGCTTGCCTTCCGGAAAGATGCACACGAGTTCGCCGTCGGCGAGCGCCTGCGCGCACAGATCGTAAGCACGCGCGAGCAGCGCCGCGTCCTGATGCGCGGGCGCGATCGGAATCGCCTTCGCGTGCCGGAACAGCCAGCCGATGAACGGCGAGCGGAAAATCTGATGATCCATCACGAAGCGGATCGGCCGCGGGCTTTCGGCCATGATCACGATCGCGTCGACGAAGCTCACGTGGTTGCACACCAGCACCGCCGCGCCCTTCTGCGGAATCCGCTCCGCGTGCACCAGCCGGATCCGGTAGAACGTATGCACGAGCACCCACGCGACGAAGCGCAGCAGGAACTCCGGCACCAGCGAATAGATGTAGCCCGCGACCACCACGTTCAGCAGCGCGGTGACGAGAAAGATCGCCGGAATGCTGAAGCCCGCCGCGGTCAGACCCATCGCCATCAGCGCGGAAACGATCATGAACAGCGAGTTCAGGATATTGTTCGCCGCGATGATCCGCGCGCGGTGGCTCGGCTGGCTGCGGCTCTGAATCAGCGCGTACAGCGGCACGCTATAGAAGCCGCCGAACATCGCGAGCAGGAACAGGTCGGCGAGCACGCGCCAGTGCGCGGGCCGCGCGAGGAATTCGCCGACGCTCAGCAGATGCCCGGCCTGCGGCAGCGCGTGGCTCGCGAAAAACAGATCGATCGCGAACACGCTCATGCCGATCGAGCCGAGCGGCACGAGACCAACTTCGATCCGCCGTTTCGACAGCTTTTCGCACAGCAGCGAGCCGCTGCCGATCCCGATCGAAAACGTGCCGAGCAGCACCGTCACGACGTCCGGATCGGCGGACAGCACGTCTTTCGCGAAATTGAAGAACGACGCGAGGAAGGTCGCGCCGACGAACCACAGCCACGAAATGCCGAGCAGGCTCAGGAACACCGTGCGGTTTTCGCGCGCGAGCTTCAGATTGCGCCACGTTTCGCTGACCGGATTCCAGTTGATGCGCAGGTCGGGCTGCGGCGCGGGCGTGGCCGGCACGAAGGCCGACACCGCGCGGCCGATCAATGCGATCGCGATACACGCAAAGGCCAGCACCACCGCGCCATGCTCCGCGAACCCCGCCCCCGCGCCGCCGACGATCGTGCCGAGCAGAATCGCGACGAACGTGCCCATCTCGACCATCCCGTTGCCGCCCACCAGCTCCTGCTTCGACAGATGCTGCGGCAGATACGAGTACTTGACCGGCCCGAATACGGTCGAATGCACGCCCATCAGGAACGTGCACAGATACAGCAGCGGCGCGCTATGCAGCCAGAAGCCCGCGCCGCCGACCAGCATCACACCGATCTCGAAGGTCTTCACGAGGCGCGTGAGCAGCGCCTTGTCGTACTTGTCGGCGATCTGGCCCGAGGTCGCCGACAGCAGCACGAACGGCAGGATGAAGATCGCCGAAATCAGGAACGCCGCGGTCTTCGGGTCGACGCCCGAAAAGCGCGCCGCCTGATACGTGACCAGCGACGTGAAGCCGATCTTGAACACGTTGTCGTTCATCGCGCCGAGAAACTGCGTCCAGAAAAACGGCGCGAAACGGCGCTGACGAAGCAGCGCGAACTGGGATTCGTGCTGGTCTTGCGCGTGAGCGGCGCGACGGGCGGCAGGCAACGGACGATCGTTCATAAGGTTCGGGAAACGGCAAGCGGGTCTGGCAACAACGGGGCGAAACGGGGCTGAACGGGGCTGGCAACGGCACAGATGGGCGGACACAAAAAAAGCGCACGCTCTCGCGTACGCTCCCTGTCAGATCCCGCGCGCTCTGCTCACCTCGCCGGGCGCGCGGTCCGGGCCTCGCGCATCAGCGCGCCGGCTGCTGTGCCTGCTGCCCTTCCGGTTCTTCCGGCCAGTCGCGGATATACGCCTTCAGCATGCGGTTCTCGAAGCCCTGCTCCTCGACCACCGCCTTCGCGACGTCGTAAAACGAAATCACGCCCATCAGCGTACGGCTTTCCATGACCGGCAGATAACGCACGTGATGCTCGAGCATCATGCGGCGCACTTCGTTGACGTCGGTTTCCGGCGTGCAGGTGAGCGGATGGTCGTCCATCACCTTGCGGATCGTCGAGGTGCCGACGCTGCCGCCGTTCTTGCTCAAGGTCAGAATGATTTCGCGAAACGTCAGCATGCCGACGAGATCGCCGTACTCCATCACCACGAGCGAACCGATATCGTGCTCGGCCATCGTGTTGACCGCGTCGTGCAGCGTGGTATCCGGCGTGACCGTAAAAAGGGTGTTGCCCTTGACTTTAAGAATGTCGCTGACTCGCATGATCTATCTCCTGATACCGCTAATTCCGCAATGCATGAAATGGTGTTCCGATCCTAGCGGAAAGGCCCATAAAAGGAAAGCGGCCCGCCTGGCAAGGCGCGGCGGGTTTGCGCAATCTCAAATTCGTACTGCGTCGAGGATCCATTCCGGCATAAATCCGCCCTTCGGCGGGAACCCGTATCGGGACAAACCCGGGGAAAACCTCGCTTGAACCCGCGCGCGCCGCTCGATAGGATGGCCGCCACCCTGATCCTTCGCGCGGCCGTTCGCGGCCCGCCGCCCACGATGTCCGCCAACCGTTTCGACACGCTTGCGCTGCACGCCGGCGCAGCCCCCGACCCCGCCACCGGCGCGCGCGCGACGCCGATCTATCAGACCACGTCGTTCTCGTTCCGCGACTCCGATCACGCCGCCGCGCTGTTCAACATGGAGCGCGCCGGCCATGTCTACTCGCGCATTTCGAATCCGACCGTCGCCGTGTTCGAGGAGCGCGTCGCCGCGCTCGAAAACGGCGCGGGCGCGATCGGCACCGCGAGCGGCCAGGCCGCGCTGCACCTCGCGATCGCGACGCTGATGGGCGCCGGTTCGCACATCGTCGCGTCGAGCGCGCTGTACGGCGGCTCGCACAACCTGCTGCACTACACGCTGCGGCGCTTCGGCATCGAGACGAGCTTCGTGAAGCCCGGCGACCTCGACGGCTGGCGCGCCGCGCTGCGCCCGAACACGCGGCTGCTGTTCGGCGAAACGCTCGGCAACCCGGGCCTCGACGTGCTCGACATCGCCGCGCTCGCGCAGATCGCGCATGAGCACCGGGTGCCGCTGCTGGTCGACTCGACCTTCACGACGCCTTACCTGCTCAAACCGTTCGAGCACGGCGCGGACTTCGTCTACCACTCGGCGACCAAGTTTCTCGGCGGCCACGGCACGACGATCGGCGGCGTGCTGGTCGACGGCGGCACCTTCGACTTCGACGCGTCGGGCCGCTTTCCCGAATTCACCGAGCCTTACGACGGCTTTCACGGCATGGTGTTCGCCGAGGAAAGCACGGTCGCGCCGTTCCTGCTGCGCGCGCGCCGCGAAGGTCTGCGCGACTTCGGCGCATGCCTGCATCCGCAGGCCGCGTGGCAACTGCTGCAAGGGATCGAGACGCTGCCGCTGCGGATGGAGCGGCATGTCGCCAATACCCGGCGGGTCGTCGAGTTTCTCGCCGCGCATGCGGCGGTCGACAGCGTCGCCTATCCGGAACTGCCGACGCATCCCGACCATGCGCTCGCGCAGCGGCTGCTGCCGCGCGGCGCCGGCGCGGTGTTCAGCTTCAATCTGCGTGGCGACCGCGCGGCCGGGCGCAGCTTCATCGAGGCGCTGACGCTGTTCTCGCACCTCGCGAACGTCGGCGACGCGCGCTCGCTGGTGATCCATCCCGCGTCGACCACGCACTTCCGGATGGACGCCGATGCGCTCGCCGCGGCCGGGATCGCGGAAGGCACGATCCGGCTGTCGATCGGGCTCGAAGATCCCGACGATCTGATCGACGATCTCAAGCGCGCGCTGAAAGCCGCGCAGAAGGCGACGCAGAGCGGCGGCAGCGCGAACCCCGCGCCCGCCGGCGCAAGCACCCCCTCCCGCCCGGAGTCGGCATGATCGTCACCGTTCAAGGCAAAGCCGCCTACGCCTACACCGGCGGCAAATCCTTCGACGCGAACCTGCCGACCGCGGTGTTCATCCACGGCGCCGAGCACGACCACAGCGTGTGGGCGCTGCAAAGCCGCTACTTCGCGCATCACGGCTTCGGCGTGCTGGCGGTCGATCTGCCGGGCCATCGACGCAGCGCCGGCCCCGCGCTCACGAGCGTGGGCGCGCTGGCCGACTGGCTCGCCGCGCTGCTCGACGCGCTCGGCGTGGCGCGGGCGTTCGTCGCCGGTCACAGCATGGGCTCGCTGGTCGCACTCGATTTCGCCGGCCGCTACCCGCAGCGAGCAACGCATCTCGCATTGCTCGCGACCGCGTTGCCGATGAGCGTGTCCGACGCGCTGCTCGACGCCGCGCTCGAGCGCGAGCCCGAAGCGATCGGCATGGTCAACCAGTGGTCGCATTCGACGCTTGCCGCGAAGCCGTCGTGCCCCGGCCCCGGCTTCTGGCTGCGCGGGATGAACCAGCGGCTGATGGAGCACGTCGCGGCAAGCGGCGAGCCGCATCTGTTTCACACCGACTTCACCGCCTGCCACCAATACGCGGACGGTCTGGAGCGCGCGGCTCAGGTGAAGTGCGCGACGCGTTTGATCATCGGCCGCCGCGATGCGATGACGCCGCCGCGCGCCGCGCGAGCGCTGGCCGACGCGCTCGCGCAAGCCGGCGTCGCGGTCGATACCGTGACGCTCGACGCCGGCCACGCGCTGATGACCGAACAACCCGACGCGACGCTCGACGCGCTGTTCAGCTTCGCGTCAAAAGCGCCGCGTGAAGCGCGCTAAACGCGCGCTAAATACTCGCTGTATCGCAGCCGGCTGCGGACCGCGAATGGCAGCGCACAGTACGCGCCGCTGATCGTCACGGACTGTCAGAAAATTGCCTGAGAAACGTCGCTGAAGGCGCGCCGCAACACCACCGCACGGGGCCACGATAGCCGCGCCGGATGCGCCGCGCCATCGGCCGAACGGCCAGCTTGCAGCGCGCTGACGATCGCCGGACAATGACAGAAGCCCGCCGTTTTCCGCCCATACGCGACGGCAAACAACGAACCCATCGAGCCGCATCCATCAGCAGCGCCCAGACCCGGAGGCCATCATGGCTCACACCGCGCATACCGATCACTTCGCGAGCTTCGCGGAGTTTTATCCGTACTA
Organism: Burkholderia sp. SRS-W-2-2016; assembly: GCF_001931485.1. Taxonomy (GTDB): domain Bacteria; phylum Pseudomonadota; class Gammaproteobacteria; order Burkholderiales; family Burkholderiaceae; genus Paraburkholderia. The sequence goes on from NZ_MSDV01000038.1 coordinate 25,811, forward strand.
CCTGAGCGAACATGGAAATATCGTGTCGCGGCGCCTGCACTTCGTCGGCTCGCTCGGCGTGATCGGCTGTCTGGCGATGGCGCTCGCCACCGGCAACTGGCTGTGGCTACCGGCGGCGGTGGTCTGCGGCTACGGCTTTGCATGGGTCGGCCACTTCTTCTTCGAGAAGAACAAACCGGCCACCTTCCGCCATCCGTTCTACAGCCTGATGGGCGACTGGGTGATGTTCAAGGACATCTGCACAGGGAAGATTTCGTTGTAGTTCTGCCGACGGGCCGCGCCGCGCTCGAGCGGCGGCAGCGCCCGCCCCTTCACGCCGCCTGATGCGGCATCGAGGCGGCCGCCTGCTCGCTGTCGCCGGCGCGCGCCGCCTTCGCCGCGGCCCGCGCGGCGAGCAACGCGGCCAGCGTCACCCGCAGCTTGTCGTTATCGAGCGACGCCAGCAGCATGTCGGCGTCCACCCGCGTCGAGTCGAGTTCCAGTTGATACGTGAGTTCCGCGCGGTCGATCACGAACAGGTCGAACAGCCGCTGCACCGTCACCTGCGCCGGGTTCGCGATCAGCACGAAGTGCGGACCGGTGCGGTCCTCCTCCAGCCGCGCAATCCATTCGATGTCCTCCAGCTGTTGCAGCAGCATCAGCGTCGTGTCCTTGTCGCGGCGAAGCATGCGCGCGAGTTCGGGCATCGTGTAGCCGCGCTTGCCGGCTTCGCGCGCTTCGCACAGACGCGCGAGCAGCTCCAGCGAATCGAACAGATTGCTGCCGTTGAAGACCGGCCGGTGAAACTGGCCGATACGAATAGCCGGCAGCGCCGACGCGATCATCGCGCCGGTCAGCGTGATGAACCAGCACAGATACACCCACAGCAGGAACAGCGGCACCGCGGCGAACGCGCCGTATACGGCGGTGTAAGTGGGGATGCGGCGCACGTAGTAACCGAAGCCGCGCTTCGCGAGTTCGAACGCGACCGCGGCGATCACGCCGCCGACCACCGCATCGCGCCATTCGACGCGCGTGTTGGGCAAATAAACGTAAAGAATCGTGAACGCGAGCACCGTCAGCGGCAACGTCGCGCTCGCGAGCGCCCATTCGATCAGCGGCGTGATGCGCTGAGCGGCCGAGAAGGTCATGGACTGGGTGAACAGGTAGGACGAGATCGACAGACTCACGCCGATCAGGATCGGGCCGAGCGTGATGATCGCCCAGTAGACGAGGACGCGCTGCGCGACCGGCCGCGCCTTGCGCACGCGCCAGATCACGTTGAACGCGGATTCCACGGTCATCATCGTCATCACCGCGGTGACGAACAGCACGATCATGCCGATCGTGGTCAGCCCTTTGGCCTTCGCGGCGAACTCGTTCAGATATCTGAAAATCTGGTCGTTCAGCTGCGCGGGCATCAGGTGATCGGCGAGAAAGAACTGCAGCGACGCCTGGAACGAACTGAAGATCGGAAACGCGGTGAACAGCGCGAACGCCACCGTGGCGAGCGGCACCAGCGAGAGCATCGTCGTAAACGTCAGGCTGCCTGCCACCTGTGGAATCCGGTCCTCACCGATGCGTTGCGCGGCGAATTGCGCAAGCCGTTTGAGCGTGTCGAGATCGAAACGCATCCTGGACAACAAACCTGCCTCCTTGCTCCCTGAAGCGCTGATTGCGCAACGCTGATTCTGGACTGCGGGCACCGCGCGCGACACCTGGCCGAACGGCCAGCAGTGGCCTGTGCAGCGGACCGAACCCCTATAATACCCGTTCACCGATGAGGCCTATGAAAGACATTCTCGTGCTTTATTACAGCCGTCACGGCGCCACTCGCGAGCTCGCGCTGGCGATCGCGCACGGCGTCGACAGCGTCCCCGGCATGCAGGCGCGCGTGCGCACCGTGCCGGCGGTTTCCACGGTCTGCGAGGCGAGCGAGCCGGACATTCCCGCCGAAGGCCCCCCGTACGTCGAACTGCGCGATCTCGAGGAATGCGCGGGCCTCGCGCTCGGTTCGCCGACCCGCTTCGGCAACATGGCGGCCGCGCTCAAATACTTTCTCGACGGCACCACGCCGCAGTGGCTGGCGGGCGCGCTGTCGGGCAAACCGGCTTGCGTGTTCACGTCGACCGGCAGCCTGCACGGCGGCCAGGAATCCACCTTGCTGTCGATGATGCTGCCGCTGCTCCATCACGGCATGCTGATCGTCGGCATCCCCTATACCGAGAGCGTGCTGTCCACCACGCAAACCGGCGGCACGCCGTACGGCGCGTCGCATTTCGCGCGTGCGGGCAGCGCCGCGCAAGGCATCTCGGCCGACGAGCGCACGCTGGCCGTTGCGCTCGGCGCACGCGTCGCGCGCACCGCCGCGTCGATGAGCGAGCGGCCGTGAGCGGCGCGCCGCCGGATTCGCCAACGGGCGGCAACGGCGCCGAGGCGCGATATGCGCGTGCCGCGGAAGCAGTGCCAGCCGGTAGCAATGCGCCGTTGCACGCAACCGCCCCACCCGTGCAACCGAAAACCGCCGCCGCGCTGCTCGCCGCTTTCACGCTGGTCGCGATGATCGTGCTCGCGATCGCGTGGGAATGGTGGCTCGCGCCGTTGCGCCCCGGCGGCTCGTTGCTGGTGCTCAAGGCGTTGCCGCTGCTCAGCGCGCTGCCGGGCGTATGGCGCCGCCGGCTTTACACGCTGCAATGGGCGTCGATGCTGATCCTGCTGTACTTCGCCGAGGGCGTCGTGCGCGGCTGGAGCGATTTCGGACTGAGCGCGCGACTCGGCTGGCTGCAAGCCGCGCTTGCGGTGATCTTTTTCGCGAGTACGCTCGCCTATGTGGGACCGTTCAAGCGCGCGGCGAAACGAGCGGCCAAACAGTCCGCCGCGGCTGCTAACCATGACGCGCGCTGAGCCACCCATCACAAGCCCCGACTTTTCGACTGCCCCATGACCGACACCGCCTTCCTCACTGCCTGCCGCGACGCCATCGGCGCATCCCACGTACTGACCGACCCGCACGACACCGCGCCCTACCTGACCGACTGGCGCCGCCGCTATGCCGGTGCGGCCTGTGCGGTACTGTGCCCGGCCAACGCCGACGAAACCGCCGCGCTCGTCAAACTCGCGGCCGCGCATCGCGTCGCGCTGGTGCCGCAGGGCGGCAACACCGGCCTCGCGGGCGGCGCGACGCCCGACGCGAGCGGCGCGCAGGCGGTGCTCAGTCTGCGTCGTCTGAACCGGGTGCGCGACATCGATCCGCACAACAACACGATCACCGTCGAAGCCGGCGTGATCCTCGCCGACGTGCAGAAGCACGCGGAAGCGGCCGGCCGGCTGTTTCCGCTGAGCCTCGCCGCCGAAGGCAGTTGCACGATCGGCGGCAATCTGTCGACCAACGCGGGCGGCACCGGCGTGCTGCGCTACGGCAACACCCGCGAGCTGTGTCTCGGCCTCGAAGTCGTGACGCCGCAAGGCGAGTTGTGGGACGGTCTGCGCGGACTGCGCAAGGACAACACCGGCTACGATCTGCGCGACCTGTTCATCGGCGCGGAAGGCACGCTCGGCGTGATCACCGCGGCGGTGCTGAAACTGCATCCGCAGCCGGCCGCGCGCGTCACCGCGCTCGCCGCGCTCGCGTCGCCGCATGCGGCGCTCGATTTCCTCGCGCTCGCGCAACGCGTCGCCGGACCGTTGCTGACCGGCTTCGAGCTGATGTCGGATTTCTGTCTGCGCCTCGTCGGCCGGCATTTCGAACAGATGCGCTACCCGTTCGCCGAACCGCACGCGCAGGTCGTGCTGCTCGAACTGTCGGACAGCGAAAGCGAAGCGCACGCGCGCACGCTGTTCGAGTCGATGATGGAAACCGCGCTCGAACAGGGGCTGGTCGAAGACGCGGTGGTCGCGGAAAACCTCGCGCAGTCGCGCGCGTTCTGGAATCTGCGCGAGCACATTCCGCTCGCGCAGGCCGAGGAAGGGCTGAACATCAAGCACGACATCGCGGTGCCGATCTCGCGCATCGGCCACTTCATCGAGACCACCGACGCCGCGGTCGCGCAAGCGGCGCCGGGCGCGCGGATGGTCACCTTCGGCCATCTCGGCGACGGCAATCTGCACTACAACGTGCAGGCGCCGGAGGGCGTCGATGCGAAGGCGTTTCTGCAGCAGTACCAAAGCCCGATCAACCGGATCGTCTACGACAGCGTGCACGCGCATCGCGGCAGCATCAGCGCGGAACACGGTCTCGGCCAGCTGAAAATCGACGAGGCCGCGCACTACAAGCAGGACGTCGAGGTGCGCATGATGCGCGCGATCAAGGCCACGCTCGATCCGCTGAACCTGATGAATCCGGGTAAGGTGCTACGCTGATAAACCGGTGCCCGCTCACGTTTGGCGCGGGCATCCAGGATCGCCGGCGCGGCTGGCGGATATGAGTCGGCGCCTGTTCACGCCACACGCGGGCGCCTCGGGCCGCCGGCATGGCCGACGGATCATCGTTTAACTCAACGAGCCTGCGCGCTGCCGCGTGCGGGCATTTGCAGGAGTCGCGTCCGTGAAGATTCGCGTGCTGTCCGATCTGCATCTGGAAAACGACGAGCCTGAGTTGATCCCGCATGCGCAGGCCGATCTGATCGTGCTGGCCGGCGACATCCACAATCATGCGGCCGGTCCGCGCTGGGCCGCGCAGGCATTCGACGGCCAGGTGCCGGTCGTCTACGTGCCGGGCAATCACGAGTATTACGACGGCGAGTTCGGCGCGCTCGAACGCGCGCTCTTCGACGCGGCCGATCAGGTCGACAACGTGCACGTGCTGAACAACGCGGCGCTGGTCGATCCGCACGGTCGCTGGCGTGTGCTCGGCACGACCTTGTGGACCGACTTCGCGCTGTACGGCGCGATGCCCGCCGAACTCGATATCTCGATCGATGCCGCGCGCCACGTGATGCTCGATTATCTCGGGCTGATCCAGATGAACTGGCCGCACGACACGCACGACGCGACGCGCGACTTCACGCCCGCCGACTCACTCGCACTGCACCGGCATGCGCGCGCGTGGCTCGAAGCCGAACTCGCGAAGCCGTTCGCCGGGCAGACGATCGTGGTCACGCATCACGCGCCGCATCGGTTGAGTCTGGCCGAGCGCTATGCGTTGGACCGCGTGTCGGCCGGCTTCGTCAATCATCTGCCGGAACTCGTGCGCCCGCCTGTCGCGCTGTGGATTCACGGCCACACGCATACGTCGTTCGATTATGTGGTCGACGGCACGCGCGTCGTCTGCAATCCGCGCGGCTATTTCGACCGGCGCACGGGTCAGTGGGAAAATCCGCAGTTTGCGTGGGATAAGGTCGTCGAGATCTGACGCGTCCCGGGTACGAAGCCGGGCGAATGCCGGTTCGCTCGCAGCGTGAGAGGAACACGCGAATTGCGCGGAGCCGCGCAGCGTGGTGTCGGAGACAAGTGCCGCGCTCGTCGCCCGCCTGACAAAGGCGGCAACCGCTCAGCACTCAAAAAAAGAACCAGTCTGAAACGACATGCGCGAGATGCGCATGACTTCACTTCGCCAATCTATTCGCGCGCGGCCCACGGACCCCGCGCGTTCAGTTCAACGCTCGCGCCGCCGCGCATCCGGCCGCTCGATCTTGATCGGCACCAGTTGCGGCTGCTGTTCGCGCATCCGGCGCAGCAGATCGCGCGACGCGGCGATGCCGATCAGTCCAAACATAACGGCCACGCCGATCATCAGATGCGTATCCATGAATTTGTCGTCCTTCAGTGGTTGCGAGGTGCCGAACGGCGGTGAATCGGCGCGAGCGCTTGCTTAAGCGTAAGCGGCGGCGCGTGAACGACACGTTAGCAAATCGACCGCGCCCGAACAGTAAGGAAGTGTTGCGACGCGACGCGGATGTAACAGCCTGTCACGCGGCGGGTCGCTCGAACGTCAAGCTTTGCAAGCACCACCGCGCGGCAGGACCGCGGCTCGGGAACGTGAACTCAGGAGCGCGCGAACTGCCGCAATTCCGCCTGGTCCGCCGCGAGCGTGGACGGCAGCTCGTCGCGCAGGAATTCCACCCACGTGCGGATCTTCGCATCGAGATACTGGCGCGACGCGTACAGCGCATACAGGTTCATTTCCTGCGACGTGTACTCGGGCAGCAGCCACACGAGCTTGCCGCTGCGCAAACCGCTGATCGCCGAATAGATCGGAATCAGCGCGATGCCCATGCCCTGCGAGACCGCTCCGACCATCGCCTCGGCAACGTTCACCTGAAACTTCGTTGCGCCGAGCGCGATGACTTCCTCGCCGTTCGGGCCGTCGAAGGTCCATTTGTCCGGCGGGTACACCGGCGAGACCATTTGCAGGCAGGTGTGCTGCGCGAGGTCGGACGGCGTCAGCGGCACGCCGTGGCGCTCCAGATAGTCCGGCGACGCGCACGCGATGCTGAACGCGCTGCCCAGCCGCTGCGACACCAGCCCCGAATCCGGCAGGCCGGTCGCGAGCGTCAGCGACACGTCGAAGCCTTCGTCGAGCAGATCCGGCATGCGCTGCGCGAGCGTCAGCTCGATGTGCACGTCCGGATAGCGGTCCTGGTAGCGGCCCACGGCCGGCACCACGTAGTGCTGGCCGAAGCTCGTCATCGCGTGGACCTTGAGCTTGCCGGACGGGCGCGCATGCGCGTCGCTGGCCTCGGCCTCCGCCTGGTCCACGTACGCGAGAATCTGCTCGCAGCGTTGCAGATAGCGCTCGCCGGCCTCGGTGAGCGCGATGCGGCGCGTGGTCCGGTTCAGCAGCCGGGTGCGCAGATGCGCCTCCAGATCGGAGACTGCGCGCGACGCGTAGGCCGTCGTCGTATTCAGATGCTGCGCGGCGCCCGTGAAGCTGCCGGCTTCGACGACCCGGACGAAAACGCGCATGTTTTGAAGCGTGTCCATACCCTTTCCTTTGTCGACCCGGAGTTGGCGCTTTAGCGCTTACTCCGGTCCCATGCAACTCGCGTTGCGGTCGACCCGGAGTTGGCGCTTTAGCGCTTACTCCGGTCCCATGCAAAGCTCCTTATTCCGGTCCCATGCAAGTGGTTGCGGTCGCCCCGGAGTTAGCGGTTTACCGCCCTACTCCGGTCCCTGGCAACCCCGTCGCATCGAGCCCCCAAAGCGCTTTCACGCCTCTTCTCGCCCTTTGCAACAGAATTGCGATTAATCGGCGGCGATTGTTACACGATTCGCAAAGGCAATTATCTCACGCTTTGTAAAAATGCCTTGCACCTTTACCGGTTATTCCCCAATCGATCGAAAAATATAATTGCGCACAAGCATCTATAGTCAATTTTGGAGGAAATCGTGCAGTCTCCGGTACCCAACGGGATCGCCGCAGCCGCGGTTCTTACGATCCTATTAACAATCGCCGGATGTGCAAGTACCGGAGGCATCGCGCCGCAAACGCGCACGATCGCGCCCGCCTCGCTCGATGCCGGCAACGCGATCCGCGCCGCCAACGCCGACGCCCAATGGCCAGCCGCCGACTGGTGGCGCGTCTATAACGACCCGCAGCTGAACGAGTGGATCGACACCGCACAGGCCGGCAACCCGAGCCTCGCGATCGCCCAGGCGCGGGTGCGCGAGGCGGCGTCGATGGCCGGCGTCGCGCGCGCCGCGCTTGCACCGCAAGTAAACGGCAGCCTGTCGATCCAGCGTCAGAAGTGGGCCGACAACGTTTACTACGGCCCGGGACCGCTCGCCGGCGAGCAGTCGTGGAACAACACCGGCACGCTCGGCCTGTCCTATCACCTCGATCTGTGGGGCAAGGACAAGAACGCGGCCGAGCGCGCGCTCGACCTCGCGCACGCGAGCGCCGCCGACGCGCGCGCCGCCCAGCTCGAACTGCAGGCGAACGTGGTGCGCACCTACATCGAGATGTCGATGAACTACGCGCTGCTCGACATCGCGAAGGCGACGCTGCAGCAACAGCAGCAGATCGTCGACCTCGCGACGCGGCGCCTGAAGGGCGGCATCGGCACGCAGCTCGAAGTGAGCCAGGCCGAAACGCCGATGCCCGAGTACGAACGCCAGATCGATGCGATCGACGAAAAGATCGCGCTCGGCCGCAACCAGCTGGCCGCGCTCGCCGGCAAGGGCCCGGGCGCCGGCGACGCGATCCAGCGTCCGGCGCTGTCGCTCGCGGCGAACGCCGGCCTGCCGGCCGCGCTACCCGCCGAACTGATCGGCCATCGCCCCGACGTGGTCGCCGCGCGCTGGGGCGTCGCCGCGCAGGCGCGCGGAATCGATGTCGCGAAGGCCAACTTCTACCCGGACATCAACCTGCTCGCGTCGATCGGCGGCTATGCGGCGATGGGGCCGCTGTTCCAGTTCCTGAAGGCGCCGTCGCACAGCTGGAGCGTGGGTCCCGCGCTGTCGCTGCCGATCTTCGACGGCGGCCGGCTGCGCTCGCAGCTCGGCGCGGCATCGGCGGGTTACGACGAGGCGGTCGAGCGTTACAACCAGTCGATCGTCACCGCGCTGAAGGACATCTCCGATCAGGTGATCCGCATCCGCTCGCTGTCGACCCAGGCGGAAGACGCCGACCGCTCGGTCGCCGCGGCGCGCCGGAACTACGATCTGTCGCGCGAAGGTTACCGGCGCGGCCTGACCGATTATCTGAACGTGCTGGTCGCGCAAAGCCAGTTGCTGCGCGCGCAGGAAGGTGTTGCGAAGGTGCAGGCCGAGCGGCTCGGCGCGCATGCATCGCTGATGACCGCGCTCGGCGGCGGCCTCGACGATCCGGCCAACGGTCCGCGGGATAACGAGACTTTGCCGGCGCACGGCAAGAGCGCCGCGGCCGCGCAGACCGGCGGCGGCGTGACGGGCAACGCGGACAGCGCGGCTGCAAGCGCGCTCACCGGCGCGAAGCCGAACGCAGGCGCAAACGTGCAGGGCAGCGCACAGCCGGGCGCCGGCGCGACCGTCAAGACAAACGCGCAGCCGCACGCCAACGCCGCGCCGACCGCCGCGCCCGCCGCCGCCACGATCGCGGCCACCAAGGCCACCACGACCGCCCCGCGCGCGGCCGCGGCCGAGTAAGGAAGCCGGCCATGTCCGCCCCCTCCTCTCACGCCGCGCGCCCGGCCACGCTGGCCGATTTCCGCAAGGCCGCGCTCGAATGGGCGCGCACCGACGGCCTCACGTGGGTCTATATCGCCAAGGCGCTGGCCGCGTGCTTCCTCGCGCTCGGCGTCGCGATGAAACTCGACCTGCCGCAGCCGCGCACCGCGATGACCACCGTGTTCATCGTGATGACGCCGCAAAGCGGCGCGGTGTTCGCAAAGAGCTTCTACCGGATCTGCGGGACCCTCGTCGGTCTCGTCGTGATGCTCGCGCTGATCGGGCTGTTCGCGCAGCAGCCGGAGCTGTTCATCATCTCGACCGCGATCTGGGTCGGCATCTGTACCGCCGGCGCCGCGCGCAACCGCAACTTCCGCTCGTACGGCTTCGTGCTGGCCGGCTACACGGCCGCGCTGATCGGTATCCCGGCCTCGCAGCATCCGGACGGCGCGTTCCTGTCCGCGCTCACGCGGGTCGCCGAAGTCGTGATCGGCATCATCTGCGCGGGCGCGGTCAGCGGCCTCGTGTTCCCGCAGTTCGCCGGCCTGCAGATGCGCAGCACCGTGCGCGCGCGCTTCTCGGCGTTCGTCGAGTACGTGTCGGCGTCGCTCGCCGGGCGCAACGACCGCGCGCAGATCGAGGCGACCAATGCGCGCTTCATCGCCGATATCGTCGGCTTCGAGGCCGCGCGCAGCGTCGCCGTGTTCGAAGGCCCCGATTCGCGGATGCGCGGCGGCCGCCTCGCGCGGCTGAACAGCGAGTTCATGACCGCGTCGACGCGCTTTCACGCGCTGCATCAGCTGATGAACCGGCTGCGCGCCAACGGCAGCGCCGGTGCGTCGGTGGCGATCGCCGCGCTCGAGCCGTACTTCCGCGAGATCGCGCCGCTACTCGCGAAGTCGGGCGAACCGGTGCTGTCCGCGGCCGACGCCGCGCACGCCGCCGCGCAACTCGACACCTACAAGACCGAGCTGCCCAAACGCGTGCGCTCGACCCGCGCCGAGCTCGAAAGCCATCCCGACGCCCCGCTGCTCGAATTCGACACCGCCGCCGAGCTGCTGTACCGCTTCATCGACGATCTGTATCAGTACGCGGCTACCTATGCGTCGCTGGCAGTCGACACCCATGCGCGCGAGCGCTGGATCGAGCGCTACGAGCCGAAGACCAATGCGATCGCGTCGGGCGTCGCGGGCCTGCGCGCGGCGATCGTGATGATGGTGCTCGGCGCGTTCTGGATCGCCACCGCGTGGCCGAGCGGCTCGACGCTGGTGCTGAACGCGGCGGCCACCTGCGCGCTAGCGTCGTCGGCGCCGAACCCGAAGCGCATCGCGTTCCAGATGGGCGCCGGCACGCTGCTCGCCACCTTCACCGGGATGCTCGCGGTGTTCGGCGTCTATCCCCATATCGACGGCTTCGCGCTGCTGTGCGTCGCGCTCACGCCGTTCCTGCTGCTCGGCGTGTTCATGACCACGCGGCCGCAACTGGCCGGCTACGGGATGGGCTACTGCATCTTCTTCTGCTTTCTGGCCGGCCCGGACAACGTCGTCCACTACGACCCGAGCGCGTTCATGAACGATGCGCTCGCGCTGGTGCTGTCGATGCTGGTGTCGTCGATCGCATTCGCGGTGCTGTTGCCGCCGTCGACGCCGTGGCTGCGCAAGCGCCTCCTGGTCGACCTGCGCCGCCAGGTGGTGGTGGCCGGCCGCGCCGGTCTCGCGCGGGTGCGCTCGCGTTTCGAGAGCGGCGCGCGCGATCTGATGTTCCAGATCAACGCGCTGTCGCCGGACGAACCCGACACGAAGCGCGACACGCTGCGCTGGCTGTTCTCGGTGCTCGAAGTCGGCAACGCGGTGATCGATCTGCGCCGCGAAGTCGCGACGCTGCCCGCGCATCCGCGCAACGACAAGGGCGCGCCGTGGCGGCTCACGCTCGACGGCCTGCTCGACGCGCTCGCCGCGCTGTTCGAGCGGCCGCGCGAGGACCATTTCGCGCGCGCGCTGAACGCGACCTCCGACGCCATCGCCGAAGTGCAGCAGCTGATGGACGGCTTCACGCCGTCGCGCGACGAACGCCATCAGTTGCAACGCATCCGCAGTCATCTGCATTTCATTCGTACCGCGCTGCTCGATCCGCAGTCGCCGCTAGCCGCGGCGATCAATGCGCCGGCCAGCGCGCCCTCAGAAGGAGTTCCCCATGCCGCGTGATATCGCCGTGCTGGACGCTTATATGCCGGCCATCGTGCTGCTGTTCATCGCCGGTGCCGCGCTCACCTGGGTGCTCGATCGCGTAATCGCCTATACGGGCCTGTATCGCATCGTGTGGCACCCCTCCCTGTTCCGGGCCAGCTTGCTCGTGTCTGTGTGCGGCCTTCTCGGCCTCGCCGTTTATCGTTGATCAGAGTCGAAACATGACCATCCGAAATCTTGTGGGCTTCTTCGCGACAGCCGTCATTTTTATCGTCGCGATCCTGATTGGCCGCGTGCTGTGGGTCCATTACATGGATGAACCGTGGACCCGCGACGGCCGCGTGCGCGCCGAGATCGTCAACGTCGCGCCGGACGTGTCGGGCGCGATCGTCGATCTGCCGGTCAAGGACAACCAGTTGGTGAAGAAAGGCGACCTGCTGATGCAGATCGACCCGTCGCATTACCAGATCGCGGTCGAGCAGGCGCAGGCCGCCGTGGCCGCGCGCAAGTCCGAGCTGCAGATGAAGCGCGACGACGCGCAGCGGCGTGCCGACATGGATTCGCTGGTGGTGTCGAAGGAAAGCCGCGAGAACGCGTCGCATACCGCGTCCGCCGCCGACGCCGCGTACCAGCAGGCCCTCGCCGCGCTCGACGCCGCCAAGCTCAATCTCGAGCGCACCCGCGTGGTGTCGCCGGTCGACGGCTACGTGACCAACCTCAGCGTGTTCCGCGGCGACTACGCGACCGCCGGCAACGCGAAGCTCGCGATCGTCGACAGCCACTCGTTCTGGGTCTACGGCTACTTCGAGGAAACCAAGCTGCCGCGCGTGCGGATCGGCGACAAGGCCGAGGTGAAGCTGATGAGCGGCGGCGTGTTGCAAGGCCACGTCGAAAGCATTTCGCGCGGCATCTACGACCGCGACAATCCGCAAAGCCACGAACTGCTCGCCGACGTGAACCCGACCTTCAACTGGGTCCGTCTCGCGCAACGCGTGCCGGTGCGCGTGAAGATCGACTCGGTGCCCGACGATGTGATGCTCGCCGCCGGGACGACCTGTACGGTAGTGGTGCAGCCGGGGTCGGCGCAAAAGAGCTGACGTGACGACGGCAAACCCGCAACGCCGTTTTGCCGTCCGGGCTCTATCCCCGCTCTACAGCCGGAACTTGCCGACCATCGCCTTCAGCCCGCGCGCCTGATCGTCGAGCGAGCGGGCCGCGGCGCTCGCCTGCTCGACCAGCGCCGCGTTCTGCTGGGTGCTGGCATCCATCTGCGTGACCGCGAGACTGATCGCCTCGATGCCGGTGCTCTGTTCGGACGAGGCCGCCGAAATTTCCCCGATGATGTCCGTCACGCGTTTGACCGCCCTGACCACGTCGTCCATCGTCTGACCGGCGTCGGCGGCCAGCGCCGAGCCATTGCCGACCCGCTCCACCGAGGTCTGGATCAAGCCCTTGATCTCCTTGGCCGCCGACGCGCTGCGCTGCGCGAGATTGCGTACTTCCGCCGCCACCACCGAAAACCCGCGCCCCTGCTCGCCCGCGCGCGCCGCCTCGACCGCCGCGTTCAGCGCGAGGATGTTGGTCTGGAACGCGATGCCCTCGATCACGCCGATGATGTCGCCGATGCTGCGCGCGCTGTCATTGATGTCGCTCATCGTCGCGACCACCCGGTGGACGACCGCGCCGCCCTGCTCGGCGATCTCCGACGCGTTGCTCGCGAGCGTGCTGGCCTGCTTCGCGTTGTCGGCGTTCTGCCGCACGGTGGAGGTCAACTGCTCCATGCTGGTTGCGGTGCGCTCGAGCGCGAACGCCTGCTGCTCGGTGCGCTGCGACAGGTCGAGGTTGCCCATCGAGATCTGCGCGGACGCGGTCGCGATCGCATCGGCGCTCGACGCGATGCCGGCCACCGTGCTCGCGAGTTCGCTCTGCATGCCGGCGAGCGCATGAAGCAGGCTCGACTGATCGTTGCCGCCGAGCGCGATGCGGTTCGACAGATCGCCGGCCGCGATGTGGCTGGCAATGGTCTTCGCGTAAGCAGGCTCGCCGCCTAGCTGCGCGGTGAGACGCCGCACGACCCACGCGGCGATACCGAACGCGAGCACGATCAGCGCGAGCGTCATCACCGCGATCATCACGAACGACGAGCGATAGATGAAGCCGGATGCGTCGATCGTCGCCTTCGCGGCGATGCCGCGCTGCGCGACCAGTTCGTCGACGAGCTTTTCGAGTTTGCCGGTCTCGACCAGCAACGAGACATCCTGGGTGCCGACCTGCCAGTTCATCTGCGACAGGTCGAGCGGTTGCGCCTTCACGAGCGTCACGAAATCGCGCAAATGGCCGCTCCACGCGCCGACCGCGGCGGCAAATGCCTTCTGCCCGGCGAGCGCTTTCGGGTCAGCGGAATCGACGTACTGCTGCAGCGTGCGCAGTTGCTCGCCCAGCCCGGCAAGGCCGCGCTCGATGTCGGCGCCCAGTTCGTCGCGCTCCTTCGCGGTGGTCGCGGTGAGCAGCATCTTTTGCGCGCGGCTCGCGCGCAGCATGTGGCCGCGCGCCTGCTCGGCGGCGCGGCTGGCGACGTGGCCCTGGTCGTAGATCGACTGCGCGGACGCGGCGAGCCGACCGATCTGCAACAGCGAAAACACGCCGATCAGCAGCGTGCCGAGCAGCAGCACCGCAAACGCGATGCGCAGCGTCGCCTTGACCGACAGGCCAGCGGCCCGCGCGGCGGCGGGACCGGGCTCCGCGCGAGGGACGCCGGTCACGCGGTCGCGCTCCGTTCGTGCGGCCGGATTTGTCCCGGCCGGTCCGCTCTCCAGCCGCCCCGCGCGCTGTGCGCCGCTTCGCGCCATCGTTGTCATGTTCCCCGTTCCCCATCTATCGACGCGCCGGAAAGGTCGGTTCCGGCACGACTCGTTATCTCTCCGGGTCTACGGCAACGAACTGCGCAACCTTGAACCCGCGCCCGCGTGCGCTTTATACCGCGACCAAAAATCGCGACAAAATAGTCCGTCGCCGTGGTAGCGCGAAGAGATCCCTGCTCCATTCGTCAGCCAGGGGCGCGTCGCCAATGTCCGATTCACGACAAAACTTGTCCTTACAATTCACAGGCGCCACATTAAACTTCGATAACTGCTTAAAAACGCCGGTTACCGCGACGAAATGCCGCTCTGCGTCACGTAACGCGCTTACGAGGTGCGCTACCCGACCGGCTCATCGCCGATGTCCCATTCCGATGTCCCATTCCACCGTTTGCCTGACTTCTTTTTTCTAGCGTATGGAAACGAGCCTCGATAAAAGCGCCCTTGCCGGCGCCGCCGCCACGGGCGCGGCAACGCCGTCCACTTCCGCCGCCGCGCCGGCGGCCAAGGTTCAGCGCACGGTGTACTCCGTGCTCGGCGCGATCAGTTTTTCGCACCTGCTGAACGACATGATCCAGTCGCTGATTCTCGCGATCTACCCGATGTTCAAGGACAACTTTTCGCTGTCGTTCGGGCAGATCGGGCTGATCACGCTGACCTACCAGATCACCGCATCGCTGCTGCAGCCGCTGATCGGCAGCTATACCGACAAGCATCCGAAGCCGTACTCGCTGCCGGTCGGCATGGGCTTCACGCTCGCCGGGCTGCTGCTGATGTCGGTGGCGCCGAGCTTCGGCGTGCTGCTGATCGCGGCGGCGCTGGTTGGCTGCGGCTCGTCGGTGTTCCATCCGGAGTCGTCGCGGGTCGCGCGGATGGCCTCGGGCGGCCGTCACGGGCTCGCGCAGTCGCTGTTCCAGGTCGGCGGCAACGCGGGTTCGTCGCTCGGGCCGCTGCTCGCCGCGTTGATCGTGATTCCGCATGGCCAGCGCAGCATCGCGTGGTTTTCGGCGGCGGCGCTGGTGGCGATCGTCGTGCTGACGCAGATCGGCCGCTGGTACAAGCGTCATCCGTCGGTGAAGAAGGCGCGCGGCCAGGGGATGCAGGCGGTGCTGCCGCGCCGTCAGGTGATTCTCGCGATGAGCGTGCTGGTGTTGCTGGTGTTTTCGAAGTACTTCTATCTCGCGAGCATCAATAGCTATTTCACGTTCTATCTGATCGACAAGTTCCATCTGTCGGTGCAGGCCGCGCAGGTGCATCTGTTCGTGTTTCTGGCCGCGGTTGCGGCGGGGACGGTGATCGGCGGTCCGATCGGCGACAAGATCGGTCGCAAGTATGTGATCTGGGTGTCGATTCTTGGCGTCGCGCCGTTCACGTTGCTGTTGCCGTACGCGAATCTGTTCTGGACTGGCGTGCTGACCGTGGTGATCGGGGTGGTGCTCGCTTCCGCGTTTTCGGCGATTCTCGTTTATGCGCAGGAGTTGATTCCTGGCAAGGTCGGGATGGTGGCGGGGCTTTTCTTTGGGTTTGCTTTTGGGTTGGGCGGCGTGGGCGCCGCTGTGCTTGGACAGCTTGCCGATGCCACTAGCATTGCGTTTGTTTATAAGGTTTGTTCGTTCCTGCCTTTGATTGGGGTTTTGACTGTGCTTTTGCCGGATGTCGAGGGGAAGCTGGTTAAGCGTTGATTTGGGCCCCTTGGGCGGGGCGGCGCTTTTTTGTGGTTGTTCTTGGTGCGTTGGCCCCTTCCCTGAATTTTTGTCGGTCTGGGAGCGCTGCCCCCCTTCGCGGGGGTGGCGCTTTTTTGTTTTTGTATTTCTTTGCGGTTTTTGTTTGAGGTTGAGTTTTTGTCTGTGTTCTTGGGGGTGTTGGCCTTTCCTTGATTTCTTGTCGGTCTATTGGCGTTGCCCCTGTGCGGGGCGGCACCTACTTTCTTTGCTGCTGCAAAGAAAGATAGGCAAAGAAAGCAGCTTCACACCGCTAATTCTTAAGCGGGAACCGTAGCCCACCACCGGTAGTGGTGCATCTGGAATCCGTGCTCCCGCACATTCCGCGTTCGTGACAAGGCAGTCATTCTTCCGGCGGCGCTGCGCGCGCCGAAGCCCCGCTCAAAAACCGTCGGCGTTTTGGAGCCTCGCCGGGCGAGCCGAAACTCCCCTGAGCGAGGCCTGTTCATCCGCCGCTAGTTGCGCCCGCCGCCCCGAGGCGCAGCCGAGGGGCCCCGCCGCGCGGGCCACCCACGGGTTTCCCTCGCAGACCCGGCCGCGACGCACGCAGTGCGGAGTGGGAGCTGATGACGGCTTTGTCGCTGGGGCGGAGTGTGCGGGGGCACGGATTCCAGATGCACCACTGCCTCTTCCAAGCCGGGGGACCCACTTAAGAGCTTGCGGTGTGAAGCTGCTTTCTTTGCCTACCTTTCTTTGCAGCAGCAAAGAAAGTAGGTGCCGCCCCGCACAGGGGCAACGCCAATAGACCGACAACACAACAAGGAAAGGCCAACACCCTAAAGAACACAGACAAAAAAAGCCCCGCCCTGCACAAAGGGCCCCAAACAAACCTCTCCGTGATAACAAATTTCCAGCGCACAATCACAAAACAAACCATCACCGCGACCGCGCCCATCCTCATGGACAACCCCCGTTGCCCGCGCCCGCGCGCATGCCTATCCTAATGCGCACACCCGCGCCGCCCAGGCGCAAAATTTGCACGAAAGTCCTACCGAAAGAAAACCCACCCCATCCCTTCACGCCGCCAAAGGATCGCCGCCGATGACCCGCTACCGCGAATTCCACCGCCGTTCGATCGACCACCCCGAAGACTTCTGGCGCGAAGAAGCGCAGCGGATCCACTGGCACACGCCGTTCGGCACCGTGCTCGACCGCTCGAAGCCGCCGTTCGCGCGCTGGTTCGTCGGCGGCCGCACCAACCTGTGCCACAACGCGGTCGACCGCCATCTCGCCGAGCGCGCGCAGCAGAACGCGCTCGTCTACGTGTCGACCGAAACCGGCATCGAGCGCCGCTACACGTACGCGGAGCTGTACGCGGAAATCAACCGGATGGCCGCGGTGATGCGCTCGCTCGGCGTCAAGCGCGGCGACGTCGTGCTGATCTATCTGCCGATGATCCCCGAGGCCCTCTTCGCGATGCTCGCGTGCGCGCGGCTCGGCGCGATTCACTCGGTCGTGTTCGGCGGCTTCGCGGCGCCGAATCTCGCGGCCCGCATCGACGACGCGAAGCCGGTGCTGATCGTCACCGCCGACGCCGGCGCGCGAGCCGGCAAGGTGATCGACTACACGCCGCTCGTCGACGAAGCGATGGCGCGCACCACGCACCAGACTCCGCACGTGCTGCTGATCGATCGACAACTCGCGCCCGAGCGTCTGAACGCGCCCTACCTCGTCGCCTACGAGCCGCTGCGCGAACAATTCTTCAACGTGCACGTGCCGTGCGAATGGCTCGAATCGAACGAGCCGTCGTACGTGCTGTACACGTCCGGCACGACCGGCAAGCCAAAGGGCGTGCAGCGCGACGTCGGCGGCTATGCGGTCGCGCTGGCGGCATCGATGGAATACATCTTTCAGGGCAAGCCGGGCGACACGATGTTCACCGCGTCCGACGTCGGCTGGGTCGTCGGCCATAGCTACATCGTCTACGCGCCGCTGATCGCGGGGCTCACCACCGTAATGTACGAAGGCACGCCGATCCGCCCGGACGGCGGCATCTGGTGGCGGCTCGTCGAGCAGCACAAGATCAACATCATGTTCACCGCGCCGACCGCGCTGCGCGTGCTGAAAAAGCAGGACCCGGCGCTGCTCGCGGCCGCCGATCTGTCGAGCCTGCGCACACTGTTCCTCGCCGGCGAGCCGCTCGACGAACCGACCGCCGCGTGGATCGCCGGCGCGCTGAACAAACCGGTGATCGATAACTACTGGCAGACCGAAACCGGCTGGCCGATGCTGGCGATCCCGCGCGGCATCGAAGATCTGCCGAACAAGCTCGGCTCGCCGGGCGTGCCGTCGGTCGGCTACAAGCTGACGATCCGTAACGAGCTGACCGGCGAGCCGTGCAAGACCGGCGAAAAAGGCGTGCTGACGCTCGACTATCCGTTGCCGCCGGGCTGCATGTCGACGGTCTGGGGCGACGACAAGCGCTTCGTCAGCACCTACTGGTCGAGCGTGCCGAACCAGCAGGTCTACTCGACGTTCGACTGGGGCGTGCAGGACAAGGACGGCTACGTGACGATCCTCGGGCGCACCGACGACGTGATCAACGTCGCCGGCCATCGCCTGGGCACGCGCGAAATCGAGGAAGCGCTGTCGAGCCACGCGGCCGTCGCGGAAGTCGCGGTGGTCGGCGTCAACGATCCGGTCAAGGGCCAGGCGGCGATGGCCTTCGTGGTGCTGCGCGGCGCGCAACCCGGTGCCGATCCGAGCGAGCGCGCGCGGCTCGAAGCCGAACTGGTGATGACGGTCGATCGCCAGCTCGGCGCGATTGCGCGGCCGGCGCGGGTGGTGGTGGTGTCGATGCTGCCGAAGACGCGCTCCGGCAAGCTGCTGCGCCGCGCGATCGCGGCGCTTGCGGAAGGCCGCGATCCGGGCGATCTGCCGACCATCGAAGACCCGTCCGCGCTACAACAGGTGCGCGACGCACTCGGCGACGGCGGGAAGAGCTAACGGGAGAAACGGGCGGGAAGGCGGCGCGGGTTCAGCGAAAGCCTCGCGAAGGCCCTGCGAAAAACCGCGCCGAAACGCGGCAATCCAGCGAAAATCACGGCGCGGAATCGGCGAAAACCCACCGAAAACCCGCCAAAAACTCAGCCCGCGCCACCCGGCGCGGCGAGAAAACGCGCAAGAATCGCGTTCGAATAGGTGCCGGCGATCTCGGTCAGGAACGACATGAACGACGCGGGCGCGTGATCGTCGGCGGTATCGGAGATCGTGCGCACGACCGCGCACGGCACGCCGTACTCGTAGCAGACCTGCGCGAGTGCCGCGCCTTCCATCTCGACCGCGAGCGCATCGGGCAGCGCGAAGCGCAACGCGCCGAGCGCCGCCGCGCTCGCGACGAACTGATCGCCGCTAACGATCAGCCCGCGATGCACGCGCGGCTCGTGGGTGCCGAAACGCGCCGCGCAGGCCGCGCCCTCTTCCGCGACGAAACGCTCGCACGCGGCGGCCAGCCGGTCGGCGAGCGCCGCATCGACGCCGAAGCGCGACACGCCGAGCAGCGGCACCTCGAAGCGCGGAAACAGCGGCGACGCATCGATATCGTGTTGCAACAGCGTGCTCGCGACGACGATATCGCCGACCCGCACCTCGCTGCCCACGCCACCGGCGACGCCGGTAAACACGATCGCCTCGACATCGAACGCATGGATCAGCGCGCTCGCGGTCGCGGCCGCCGCGACCTTGCCGACGCGCGCGAGCGTGACCACGCACGGCGTGCCGTGCACGGTGCCGACGTGATAATCGCGCCGGCCATGCGTGACGGTGCGCACGCCGGATTCGGCGCGCATCGCTTCGATCAGATCGCCGAGTTCCTGCGGCAACGCGGCCAGAATGCCGAGCGGCCGGCCGGTCGCGGCGGCCTCGCTGATCAGCGTGCTCATTCGACCGCCTGAAGTTTGGCGACGGCCAGCGCGAGCCACTTCTCGCCGTGGCGTTTGAAGCGGACCTGCGCTTTCGAGTCGGTGCCGCCGCCTTCGAGCGCGGTGATCGTGCCTTCGCCGAACTTCGTGTGGAACACCTGCTGACCGACCCGGAAGCCGGTTTCGGCCGCGCGCTGCTCGTTCGCGAAAGCCGGTGCCGGCGCGGACGGGACCGATGCCGCCGTCGACGCACCGCCGCCATAGCCCGGCCGCTGGAACCAGTCGCGCCCGTAGCCGGCGTTATCCGAGCGGCCGCCCCAGCGCGCGCCCGCCTCGACCTTCGGCGTGAGCCACTTGAGCGTCTCTTGCGGCAGTTCGTCGAAGAAACGCGAGCGGATGTTGTAGCGGGTCTGACCGTGCAGCATCCGGCTTTGCGCGAACGACAGATAGAGCCGCTCCTTCGCGCGCGTGATCGCGACATACATCAGACGCCGCTCTTCTTCGAGGCCGTCGGCTTCCATCGCGCTGTTCTCGTGCGGGAACAGACCCTCTTCGAGACCGGTGATGAACACCGCGGTGAATTCGAGGCCCTTGGCCGCGTGCACGGTCATCAGCTGCACCGCTTCCTGACCGGCCTGCGCCTGGTTGTCGCCCGCTTCGAGCGACGCGTGCGACAGGAAACCGGCCAGCGGCGTCATCGTGTCGGGGTTCTGGGCCGGATCGGCAACATCCGGCGCGTCGAGCACGACCGTGTTCGGATCGTCGGTCGCGACTGCCAGTTCGGGCGCGGCGCTCGCGCCCGGGCGCAGCGGAATCGAGCGCGCCGGCGTATCGAGCCCGTAGCCCTCTTCACTGACGAACGCGGCGGCCGCGTTGACCAGTTCCTGCAAGTTCTCGAGCCGCTCCTGACCTTCGCGCTCGTTCTGATAGAACTCGGAAAGGCCGCTCGTGCGGACCACGTACTCGACGGTTTCCGGCAGGCTCATCTGCTGCGTTTCCGCGCGCATCTTGCCGACCAGGTTCGCGAACGCGGCGAGGCTCGAACCCGCCTTGCCGGCGACGTACGGAATCGCCGCGGCCATCGAGCAGTTGTACAGACGCGCGGCGTCGGCGAGCTGTTCGAGCGAGCGCGCGCCGATCCCGCGGGTCGGGAAATTGACGACACGGGCGAACGCGGTGTCGTCGTTCGGGTTATCGATCAGGCGCAGATACGCGAGCGCATGCTTGACTTCCTGGCGCTCGAAAAAGCGCAGACCGCCGTACACGCGATACGCGATCCCCGCATTGACGAGCGTGTGCTCGATCGTGCGCGACTGCGCGTTGCTACGGTAGAGGACCGCTATTTCGCTGCGCGACACGCCGGTGTTGATCAGCGCGCGAATTTCCTCGACGATCCAGCCGGCCTCCTGCGAATCGGTCGCCGATTCATACACGCGCACCGGTTCGCCGTGGCCGGCGTCGGTGCGCAAATTCTTGCCGAGCCGGCGCGAGTTGTTGGCGATCAGCTGGTTGGCCGCGTCGAGAATATGACCGTGCGAGCGGTAGTTCTGCTCGAGCTTGATCAGATGACGCACGCTGAACTCGTGCTCGAAGTCGCGCATGTTGCCGACGTTCGCGCCGCGGAACGCGTAGATCGACTGGTCGTCGTCGCCGACCGCGAAGATTGCGTTGTGCTGGCCGGCGAGCAGCTTGAGCCACGCGTACTGGAGCTTGTTGGTGTCCTGGAACTCGTCGACGAGGATGTGGCGAAAGCGCGCCTGATAGTGCGCGCGCAGCGGCGGATTATGGGCGAGCAGTTCGTAGCAGCGCAGCAGCAGTTCGGGGAAATCGACCACGCCTTCGCGCTGGCATTGCTGGTCGTACGCCTCGTACAGTTCGACGAACTTGCGGTTGAAGTTGTCGGTGGCGTCGACGTCTTTCGGGCGCAGGCCCTGTTCTTTCGCGTTGTTGATGAAGTACTGGAGATTTTTCGCCGGGTACTTTTCGTCGTCGATGTTAAGGCCCTTCATCAGACGCTTGATCGCCGACAGTTGATCGGCGGTATCGAGGATCTGGAAGGTGGCGGGCAAGCCGGCATCGCGGTGATGCGCGCGCAGCATACGGTTACAGAGGCCGTGGAAGGTGCCGATCCACATGCCGCGGGTATTGATGGGCAGCAGCGCCGACAGGCGCGCCATCATTTCGCGGGCGGCCTTGTTGGTGAAGGTCACTGCGAGGACGGTCGCGGGCGATGCCAGACCGTGCTGGATGAGCCACGCGATGCGGGTGATCAGGACGCGGGTTTTGCCGCTGCCGGCGCCGGCGAGAATCAGCGCGGGCTCATTGGGGAGCGTGACGGCGGCGTGTTGTTCGGGGTTCAGATTGGCGAGGAGGTCGGGCATTTTCTCGTGGGGACGGCAAGGCAAAGGGCATTATATGCCCCGACGGTTTTTGGGGGCCCTTGGCGCAGGGCGGGGCTTTTTTTGTCTTTGCTCTTAGGGTGTTGGCCTTTCCTTGTTTTCGTGTCGGTCTATTGGCGTTGCCCCTGTGCGGGGCGGCACCTACTTTCTTTGCTGCTGCAAAGAAAGGTAGGCAAAGAAAGCAGCTTCACACCGCTAATTCTTAAGCGGGAACCGTAGCGGGCCACCGGTAGTGGTGCATCTGGAATCCGGGTCCCCGCACATTCCGCGTTCGTGACAAGGCAGTCATTCTTCCGGCGGCGCTGCGCGCGCCGAAGCCCCGTTCAAAAACCGTCGGCGTTTTAGAGCCTCGCCCGGCGAGCCGAAACTCCCCTGAGCGAGGCCTGTTCATCCGCCGCTAGTTGCGCCCGCCGCCCCGAGGCGCGGCCGAGGTCCCCGCTGCGCGGGCCACCCACGGGTTTCCCTCGCAGACCCGTCCGCGACGCACGCAGTGCGGAGTGGGAGCTGATGACGGCTTTGTCACTGGGGCGGAGTGTGCGGGGGAACGGATTCCAGATGCACCACTGCCTCTTCCAAGCCAGGGGACCCGCTTAAGAGCTTGCGGTGTGAAGCTGCTTTCTTTGCCTACCTTTCTTTGCAGCAGCAAAGAAAGTAGGTGCCGCCCCGCACAGGGGCAACGCCAATAGACCGACAAGAAATCAAGGAAAGGCCAACACCCCAAGAACAACGAAAAAAGCACCCCACCCTGCGCCAAAGGGCAAAACAAAACCCGCCGTACGGCAAAAAATACCACCACTACCAAAACCGCCGGACGGCCCAAACCCCCTGTTAGCTATAATCAACCATTCTCCGAATCCAAAGCCTCCGATAAATTCAGAAACATGAGCGACACCCAGAGCTCCACCCCGTCGACGCTTGAAAAAAGCTTCGAACCCCACACCATCGAAGCCCACTGGGGCCCGGAATGGGAAAAGCGCGCGTACGCAGCCCCCTCCTTCGACGCCAACCGTAAAGACTTCTCGATCCAGTTGCCGCCGCCGAACGTCACCGGCACCCTGCACATGGGCCACGCGTTCAACCAGACCATCATGGACGGCCTCACCCGCTATCACCGGATGCTCGGCGAAAACACCCTGTGGGTGCCGGGCACCGACCACGCGGGCATCGCCACGCAGATCGTCGTCGAACGGCAGCTGGACGCCCAGAAAGTGTCGCGCCACGATCTCGGCCGCGAGAAATTCGTCGAACGCGTGTGGGAGTGGAAGCAGCAGTCCGGCTCGACCATCACCAATCAGGTGCGCCGCCTCGGCGCGTCGATCGACTGGTCGCGCGAATACTTCACGATGGACGACAAGATGTCGGCCGCCGTGCGCGACGTGTTCGTACGCCTGTATGAACAGGGCCTGATCTATCGCGGCAAACGCCTCGTCAACTGGGACCCGGTGCTGCTCACCGCGGTGTCGGACCTCGAAGTGGTCAGCGAGGAAGAAAACGGCCACCTGTGGCACATCCAGTACCCGCTCACCGACGGCTCGGGCCATCTGACCGTCGCCACCACCCGTCCGGAAACCATGCTCGGCGACACCGCCGTGATGGTCCACCCGGAAGACGAGCGCTACGCGCACCTGATCGGCAAGACCGTCACGCTGCCGCTGTCGAACCGCGAAGTGCCGATCATCGCCGACGATTACGTCGACCGCGAATTCGGCACCGGCGTCGTCAAGGTCACCCCCGCGCACGATTTCAACGACTACCAGGTCGGCCTGCGCCACAAGCTGCCGCAGATCGAAATCCTCACGCTCGACGCGAAGATCAACGACAACGCGCCTGAAAAATACCGCGGCCTCGACCGTTTCGAAGCCCGCAAGCAGGTGGTCGCCGACCTCGAAGCGCTCGGCGCGCTCGAATCGGTCAAGCCGCACAAGCTGATGGTGCCGCGCGGCGACCGCACCGGCGTCGTGATCGAGCCGATGCTGACCGACCAGTGGTTCGTCGCGATGAGCAAGCCGGCGCCGGAAGGCACCTACAACCCCGGCAAGTCGATCGCCGAAACCGCGCTGGATGTGGTCCGCAACGGCCAGATCAAGTTCGTGCCGGAAAACTGGACCAGCACCTACTACCAGTGGCTCGAAAACATCCAGGACTGGTGTATCTCGCGCCAGTTGTGGTGGGGCCATCAGATTCCCGCGTGGTACGGCGAGAACGGCGAAGTGTTCGTCGCCAAGACCGAGGAAGACGCGCGCGCGAAGGCCGCCGCGGCCGGCTACACCGGCGCGCTCAAGCGCGACGAAGACGTGCTCGACACGTGGTTCTCGTCGGCGCTGGTGCCGTTCTCGTCGCTCGGCTGGCCGAACGAAACGCCGGAACTGAAGCACTTCATGCCGTCGTCGGTGCTCGTTACCGGCTTCGACATCATCTTCTTCTGGGTCGCGCGGATGGTCATGATGACCACCCACTTCACCGGCCAGGTGCCGTTCGAGACGGTCTACGTGCACGGTCTCGTGCGCGACGCCGAAGGCCAGAAGATGTCGAAGAGCAAGGGCAACACGCTCGACCCGATCGATATCGTCGACGGCATCGACCTCGACACGCTGGTCGCCAAGCGCACCACCGGCCTGATGAATCCGAAGCAGGCCGCGTCGATCGAGAAGAAGACCCGCAAGGAATTCCCCGACGGCATCGCGGCGTTCGGCACCGACGCGCTGCGCTTCACGATGGCGTCGATGGCCACGCTCGGCCGCAACGTGAACTTCGACCTCGCGCGCTGCGAGGGCTATCGCAACTTCTGCAACAAGCTGTGGAACGCGACCCGCTTCGTGCTGATGAACTGCGAAGGCCACGACTGCGGCTTCAGCCAGCCGTCGGGTTGCGGCGAATGCGGGCCGGACGGCCATCTGCATTTCTCGCCGGCCGACCGCTGGATCGTCTCGCAACTGCAGCGCGTCGAAATGGAAGTCGCGAAGGGCTTCGCCGACTATCGCTTCGACAATGTGGCCAATGCCCTATACAAGTTCGTGTGGGACGAATACTGTGACTGGTATCTCGAGCTCGCGAAGGTTCAGATCCAGACGGGTCAGCCGAACCAGCAACGCGCGACGCGCCGCACGCTGCTGCGCGTACTCGAGACGGTGCTGCGCCTCGCGCATCCGGTGATTCCGTTCATCACCGAAGCGCTGTGGCAGAAAGTGGCACCGCTCGCCGGCCGCTACCCGGAAGGCAAGGCCGACGGCGAAGCGTCCATCATGGTGCAGCCGTACCCCATCGCGGACCAGTCGAAGCTCGACGAAGACGCCGAGCAGTGGGCGGCCGACCTCAAGGCGGTGATCGATGCATGCCGGAATCTGCGCGGCGAGATGAACCTGTCGCCGGCGGTCAAGGTGCCGTTGCTGGCCACCGGCAACGCGGAGCGCTTGCGCACGTTCGCGCCTTACGCCCAGGCGCTGGCGCGTCTGTCCGAAGTGCAGATCATCGCCGACGAAGCCGCACTCGACGCGCAGGCGGATGGCGCGCCGATTGCTATCGTAGGAAGCGACAAGCTCGTCCTGAAGGTCGAAATCGACGTCGCGGTCGAACGCGAGCGGCTGTCGAAGGAAATCGCGCGCCTGACCGGCGAAATCGCCAAATGCAACGGCAAGCTGAAGAATGATAGCTTCGTCGCGAAGGCGCCGCCGGCGGTCGTGGAACAGGAACAGAAGCGGCTCACCGACTTCGAAGCCACTGTCGGCAAGCTGAAAGCCCAATTGGCCCGCTTGCCGGCCTGAACGATTCCCTCGCCCTTCCTCAAGGGCGAGGCAAGGACTTAAACCAGAGGACTCAGGGTATTCACATGCTTAAAGTTACGAAGGCGGTATTTCCGGTAGCCGGTCTTGGCACCCGGTTCCTCCCGGCCACGAAGGCGAGCCCGAAAGAGATGCTGCCGATCGTCGACAAGCCGCTGATCCAGTACGCAGTCGAAGAAGCGATGGCGGCCGGCATCACCGAAATGATCTTCGTCACCGGCCGCAGCAAGCGGGCGATCGAAGACCATTTCGACAAGTCCTATGAGATCGAAGCCGAACTCGAGGCACGCGGCAAGGCCAAGCTGCTCGAACTGGTGCGCAGCATCAAGCCGAGCCACGTCGACTGCTTCTACGTGCGTCAGGCCGAAGCGCTCGGCCTCGGCCACGCGGTGCTGTGCGCGGAAAAGCTGGTCGGCGACAACCCGTTCGCGGTGATCCTCGCGGACGACCTGCTGTACGGCAAGCCGCCGGTGATGACGCAGATGATCGAGGTGTTCGATCACTATCACAGCTCGGTGATCGGCGTCGAAGAAATCCCGCCGGAAGACACCAAGTCGTACGGGATCGTCGACGGCAAGGAATGGGAAGACTCGATCATCAAGATGTCGGGCATCGTCGAGAAGCCGGAGCCGAGCGTGGCGCCGTCGAACCTCGGCGTGGTCGGCCGCTACGTGCTCAAGCCGCGCATCTTCGATCACCTGCGCTCGATCAAGCCGGGCGCCGGCGGCGAATTGCAGCTCACCGACGCGATCCAGTCGTTGCTCGCCGACGAACAGGTGCTCGCATACAAGTACCACGGCACGCGTTTCGACTGCGGCAGCAAGCTCGGCTATCTGAAGGCAACGGTCGAGTTCGCGCTGCGTCACCCGGAAGTGGCGGCCGATTTCGAAGAGTATCTGCGCACCCGTTCGCCGGTTCTCGAAGGCTGATTGCGCGGCACGGCTGCTTAGCCGTTGACCGCTGAAACGAAGAAGGCGCTGGGCCCCGCATCTGGGCCCAGCGCCTTCTTTTTTACATTGGCGTGCAGTTTTTTCCGGTTATCCGGCGCGATGGCCGCCGCTGGCACTGCTCGTGCCGCAAAAGCGACCGGAACCGCTAAACCGTTGAACGGTTGACCCGGCGCGTTTAACGGCGCCGCATCAGGAACGTGAACACCTTGTCTTGCGCGGAGCTTTCGACGATCTCGTTGCCGGTCTGCTTCGCGAACGCGGCGAAATCGCGCTGCGAGCCGGGATCGGTGGCGAGCACCTTGAGAATCTGGCCGCTTTCCATATCGGCGAGCGCCTTCTTGGCGCGCAGGATGGGCAGCGGGCACATGAGCCCGCGCGCATCAACTTCCTTGTGAATCTGAATTTGCATCGACGATGACCTTCGGGACGGGGCGTCGCCAACGACGCCGCACAGAAGGGTCAAATTCTACCGCAGCCAGGCGGTTGCCGCCGCCGCGTGCCACGCGTTACAGCGTGACCGCCTGCCCGCTCAGCAGCGACTCGCGCAGTGCCACGCCGATGCGGGTCGCCTCCAGCGCATCGGCAAGACTCGCGCCCGTCTGCTCCGCCCCACCCCGCACGGCGGCCACGAATGCGCGCGCCTCGTGCAGGAACGCATCCTCGAAACGCTCGTAGAAACTCGGCGTGCATTCGTTGCGAATCCCGCTCGCGTCGTAAATCTCGACGCGATTCGCGCGCGGATTGCGGCCGATCGTCAGCGCGCCCGCCGTGCCGATTACTTCGCTATGCGTATCGTTGCCGTGCGCCTGGGTGCGCGACGCGTAGAACATCGCGAGCCGGCCGTCCTCGAACTCGCAGATCGCGACACCGTTGTCGACATCGCCGAATTCCTTCAGTCCATCGTGCAACGCGACCGCGCCCGCCGCGAACACGCGCGTCGCGCGCGGCTTGCCGAGCAGCCAGCGGGCGACGTCGATGTCGTGCACGGTGCAGTCGAGAAAGATCCCGCCCGAACTCGCCGCGAAGCGCACGAAGAAACCGTCGGTGTCGTTTTTATCGGTGGTCTGCGAGCGCACCAGAAACGGCCGGCCGATCTGGCCGGCGGCGATCCGCTCGAACGCGTCCCTGTAGCTCGGATCGAAACGGCGCATGAAGCCGATCGTCGCGTGCAGATGCGGATAGCGCGCCGCTTCGGCCAGCACGCGCTCGCATTCGGCGACTTCGAGCGACAGCGGCTTCTCGCAAAACACGTGCTTGCCGGCGCGCAACGCATCGACGATCTGCTGCGCGTGCAACGACGACGGCGTGACGAGCCACACCGCGTCGACCTTCGGGTCGGCGAGCAGATCCGCGTAATCGTCGTACAGCGCGGGCTCGGGCAACGCGTCGCGCGCCCATGCGAGTTCGTCGGCGAGCGGACTGCACGCGGCAACCAGCGTCGCGCCCGGCACCCGGTACGCGAGGTTCTCCGCATGCCGCCTGCCGAGCCGCCCCAAGCCAACCACGCCGATCCGCAAGCTGTCAGCGGCGGGCTTCATCACGACGCCTCGCCGAGCTTGATCGCGCGCCCCTCGCGCCACGAACGGGTCGCGGCGTCCGCGAGTTCGAGCGCCTTCAGGCCGTCGGCGACGGTCGTGCGCACCGGCTTGCCGCGTGTGACCGCGTCGAAGAAATGCGCGATTTCGAGCGCGTACGCGGCGCGATAGCGTTCGAGAAAAAACGCTTCGGGCACGTCGGTCGACACTTCGGTTTTCGAATATGCGGTGACCTCGGTCGGCCGCACGTTGCCCGCCTGCAGCATCCCGCTGCTGCCGAGCACTTCGAAGCGCTGGTCGTACCCGTAAGCCGCGCGCCGCGCGGTGTTGATCTGGCACAGCCGGCCGCGCTTCGTGCGGATCGTCACCGCGGTCGAATCGATGTCGCCGGCCTCGGCGATCGCCGGATCGCTCAGGCAACTGCCGGTCGCGTGCAGCGTGTCGGCTTCGTCGTCGAGAATCCAGCGGAAGATATCGAAGTCGTGGATCAGCATGTCCTTGAAGATACCGCCCGAGTGGCGGATGTACTCCACCGGCGGCGCCCCCGGATCGCGGCTCGTGACGACCAGCATTTCCGGCGTGCCGATCTCGCCCGCGTCGAGGCGCGCCTTCAGCGCCGCGAAGGTCGGATCGAAGCGCCGCTGAAAGCCGATCATGCAGACCACGCCCGCGCGTGCCACCGCGTCCGCGCACAAGCGCGCGCGCTCCAGCGTCAGATCGACCGGCTTCTCGCAGAACACGTGCTTGCGCTGCGCGGCCGACTTCACGATCAGATCCGCGTGCGTGTCGGTGCTCGAACAGATCACGCTCGCGCCGATCGACGCATCGCCGAGCGCGCCGTCGACGTCAGCGACCTGCGCGCCGTGCTGCGCGGCCAGCGCCTCAGCGGCCGCGCGATTGACGTCGACCACGTATTTGAGCCGCACGCCCGGCTGTCGCGCGAGATTCGCCGCATGGATCTTGCCGATCCGCCCCGCGCCGAATACCGCGACGTCGATCGTCTGTACCGCGTCAGTCATCGTAGCCTCCCGTGTCGTTGGATTCTTCAACGTTCAGTTCGAGCTTGTACGCGAGCGCGATAAAGAGCGCCTGGCACAGGCAGATCGTGCTGGTCAGCGAGCGGAACGCGAACGCGCTGCCCTCTTTCACATAGAGTTGCGTGCTCGCGTAGCGCGCGAGCGGCGATAGTTGGCTATCCGTAATAACCAGCGTCTTCGCCTGATGATGATGCGCGACGCGCAGACAGTGCTGGGTTTCCTTGCCGTACGGCGCGAAGCTGATCGCGATCACCACGTCGCCCTTCCGGACGCTGCGGATCTGCTCGCGATACATGCCGCCGAAGCCGGACACCAGATGCACGCGCTTATGCGTGTGCTGCAATGCGTAGACGATATAGCTCGCGACCGGAAACGAGCGCCGCACGCCGATCACGTAGATGTTGTCGGCCTGTTGCAGCATCTTCACGGCGGCGTCGAACTGGCGGTCGTCGAGCCCCGCTTCGAGTTCTTCCAGACCGCCGCGCGAGGCCGCGATGAATTCGCGCGCAACCGCCCCGCCGGACAACGTGCCGGGCTTCTCGTCGATCAGCTTGCGAATGCGCTGCTGATAGCTCGGCGACGACACCCCGTGGCCGGTATAGGCCTGACGAAACACCGCCTGCAGATCGGAGAAGCCGGAAAAGCCGAAGCGCTGCGCAAAACGCACGACCGCCGACGGATGCACGCCGCAACTCGCGGCGATATCGCTGGTGCGGTCCATCATCACGCTCGAGCGGTTCTGCTCGATATAGGTCGCGACGCTTTTCAGCTGACGCGGCAACGACTCGTAGTTTTCCGCGATGCGCTGCATCAATTCGTCGACGCTCGGCAAGGTTGTTTCGGTGCTTTCTTCCGCCATGACTGCCTCTCAGATGCTCGTGCAACGCGGCATACCGTTACGACACTTCGTAGGGGTGCCGACGCTGCCGATTATAGGCAGGCAACGCAGCCCAATGGAACGTATTTTCCATTTTTATTCAACGTGAAATATTCTTTGCAAGGCTTCGGAAGTTGACCTAATCTTGGTCGAGAGCGAGGGTGTCGCGGCGGCTTCGCGCCGCGCGAAAACGTGCCGGTCCCGCGCTCCCCTCAATAACGAACGACAGACCGAGAAAGGTGGAGACAATGAGACTTTGCACAGGCAAGGCAACGCTCAGAATTCTGGTGACGGCGTTGACGTTGGCGACGGGATTGAGCGCGGCCAGCGCCGCGCGCGCGGCCGATGCCCACTTCGTGCTGATCAGCCACGCGCCCGATTCGGATTCGTGGTGGAACACGATCAAGAACGCGATCAAGCAGGCCAACGAAGATTTCAACGTCGAGACCGACTACCGCAATCCGCCGAACGGCGACATCGCCGACATGGCGCGCCTCGTCGAACAGGCGGCCGCGCGCAACTACGACGGCGTGGTCGTATCGATCGCGGACTTCGATGTCCTGAAGAGTTCGATCTCGAAGGTCACCGCGAAGCACATTCCGCTCGTCACGATCAATTCGGGTACCGAAGAACAGAGCGCGAAACTCGGCGCGATCATGCACGTCGGCCAGCCCGAATACGCTGCCGGCAGGGCCGCCGGCGAAAAAGCCAAGGCGGCCGGCATCAAGTCGTTCCTGTGCGTGAACCACTATGCGACCAACCCGGCGTCGTTCGAGCGCTGCCGCGGTTTTGCCGAAGCGATCGGCGCGAACTTCAAGACCTCGACGCTCGACGCGGGCCAGGACCCGACCGGCGTGCAGTCGAAAGTCAGCGCGTTCCTGCGCAATCATCCGAATACCCAGGCGGTCCTCACGCTCGGGCCGCTGTCCGCCGACCCGACCTTGAAGGCGCTGCAACAGATGGGACTCGCCGGCAAGATCTGGTTCGCGACCTTCGACTTCGATACCGACATCGCGAAGGCGATCCAGGACGGCACGATCCAGTTCGCGATCGACCAGCAACCGTATTTGCAGGGCTATATCCCGGTCGCCGTGCTGGCGATCGCGAAGAAGAACAACACCACCGATCCGGTGAAGATCCGCGAAATCCTGCAGGCCAATCCGAAGTTCAAGGAGCGGCTCGCGACCTACGGCCTCGCGCCGTCCTATGGACCCCGAAATATCGGTTCGGGTCCGGGCTTCATCACCAAGGAGAACGTCGACAAGGTGCTGAAGTACGCGGGTCAGTATCGCTAGACGTGCAATCAGGCGCCGCGTGAGCGCGGCGCTTCGCTTGTATTCGCGGCATGCGGCGGGCTGCTCGCCCGCTCGCTGCGCACGCCACTGTGTCCGTTGCCGCGTTGTCTCGCCGCCGCGCACCGTGGCGTTGCGCCGACCGCCGTCGGTCGTCCGCTGCTCCGCTGTCCGCCGCCGTCTGAAGGAGAGTTTCAATGGGTGTCGCCGATCTCTTCCATCCCCACCACCGCAAGCCGCCGCCCGATCCGCAGGATCCGGCGTCGCAGGCTTCGGCCGCCGTGACGGGAGACGAACGCGTACGCCGCGAATCGTGGTTCCGCCATCTGCTCGGCCGCCCGGAATTCGCGGCGCTGGCCGGCACCGTGATGGTGTTCATCGTGTTCGGCGTGGCGGCCGGCAACTCGGGGATGTTCAACCTCGACGGCATCATGAACTGGTCGCAGGTCGCCGCCTATCTCGGGCTGATCGCGGTCGGCGCGTGCATGCTGATGATCGCCGGCGAGTTCGATCTGTCGATCGGCTCGATGATCGGCTTCGCCGGGATGATGGTCGCGCTGCCGACCATGTATTTCCACTGGCCGATCTGGCTCGCGATCATCTTCGCGTTCGTCGGTTCGATGCTGCTCGGCGCGCTGAACGGCTATCTCGTGATGCGCACCCGGCTGCCGTCGTTCATCGTCACGCTCGCGTTCCTGTTTATCCTGCGCGGCCTGACGCTGGCGCTGTCGGTGAGGTTCGCCGATCGCACGATCATCTCCGGCGTCGGCGACGTCGGGCGCCAGGACTGGTTCGCGCATACGTTCTTTCAGGGCGTCGCATTCCGCGGCCTGTTCGTCTGGCTCGGGCACCTCGGCATCGTGAAGATGCTCGACAACGGCAACCCGCTGGTGCCAGGGATTCCGAAGGTATTGCTGTGGTGGCTCGCGCTGGCGGCGGTCTGTGCGTTCACCCTCGCGAAAACGCGCTTCGGCAACTGGATCTTCGCGGTCGGCGGCGACGCGAACGCGGCCAAGAACGTCGGCGTGCCGGTGCGGCGCGTGAAGATTTCGCTGTTCGTGCTGACCGCGTTCTGCTCGTGCCTGTATGCGGTGCTGCAGGTGTGCGATATCGGCTCGGCCGCGGCGGACCGCGGGTTGCAGGCGGAATTCGAAGCGATCATCGCGGCGGTGATCGGCGGCACGCTGCTCACCGGCGGTTACGGCTCGGTGGTCGGCGCGTGCTTCGGCGCGCTGATCTTCGGCGTCGTGCAGATCGGCATCACCTACACCAACGTCGATTCCGACTGGTTCCGCGTGTTCCTCGGCGTGATGCTGCTGTTCGCGGTGCTGTTCAACCACTACGTGCGCGGCCGCGTCGCGGCGTCGCGTTAGGAGGACGTTCACGATGAGCACGCCGATGAACACCCCCGAAGCGACCGCGGACGACCACATTCTCGCGCTCGAAAACGTCAGCCGCTATTTCGGCAACATCATCGCGCTGAACGACATCACGCTGCGCCTGAGACGCGGCGAAGTGCACTGCCTGCTCGGCGACAACGGCGCCGGCAAGTCGACGCTGATCAAGACCCTCGCGGGCGTGTATCAGCCGAGCGCCGGCACCTACCGGGTCGACGGCAAGCCGGTGCGCTTCGCGTCGCCGAAAGACGCGCTCGATCTGGGCATCGCGACCGTCTACCAGGATCTCGCGCTGGTGCCGCTGCTGTCGGTCGCGCGCAATTTCTTCATGGGCCGCGAGCCGCAGAAGAAACTGTTCGGTTTCCTGAACGTGATGGACCTCGACACCTGTGCGAGCACCGCGCGCGACAAGCTCGCCGAAATGGGCATCAACGTGCGCGATCCGCATCAGCCGATCGGCACGATGTCGGGTGGCGAACGGCAATGTCTGGCGATCGCGCGCGCGATTCACTTCGGCGCGCGGGTGCTGATCCTCGACGAGCCGACCGCCGCGCTCGGCGTCAAGCAGAGCTTCAACGTGCTGAAGCTGATTCACAAGGCGCGCGCGAAAGGCATCTCGGTGATCTTCATCACGCACAACGTGCACCACGCGTACCCGATCGGCGATTCGTTCACGCTGCTCAATCGCGGCCGCTCGCTCGGCACTTTCACCAAGGAGACGATCAGCAAGGACGAAGTGCTCGACATGATGGCCGGCGGCGCCGAGATGCAGAAGATGATCGGCGAACTCGAAGGGGCAACGATCTGATCGATTCGCGCGGCTCGGGCGGGCCTCACCATGACCGCCGCCGCGCCTCGCTATTCAGGACTATTCATGGATCATTCCAGCAGCGTCAGCGGCACTTATAGCGACACCTCCAGCGGCACCTTCAGCGACGCCGCGGGCACCGCCAATGCCGCCGCCCCGGCCAGCCGCTTCGCGCCGGGCCGCACGCGCGACATCGTCTGCCTCGGCCGTCTCGCGGTCGATCTGTACGCGCAACAGGTCGGCGCGCGGCTCGAGGACGTGACGAGCTTCGCGAAGTATCTGGGCGGCTCGTCGGCGAACATCGCGTTCGGCTGCGCGCGGCTCGGCCTGAACGCGGCGATGCTCGCGCGCGTCGGCGACGATCATATGGGCCGCTTTCTGACCGGGACGCTCGCGCACGAAGGCTGCGACGTGAGCCACGTGCGGACCGATCGCGAGCGACTCACCGCGCTCGTGCTGCTGGGCCTGAAAGACCGCGACACGTTCCCGCTGATCTTCTACCGCGAGAACTGCGCGGACATGGCGATCGATCCAGCGGATTTCGACGAGGCGTACATCGCGTCGTCGAAGGCGCTGCTGATTACCGGCACCCACTTCTCGACCGAGCAGGTGAACCGCACCAGTCGCCGCGCGCTCGATTACGCGCGCCGCAACGACGTGCGCACCGTGCTCGACATCGACTACCGGCCGGTGCTGTGGGGCCTCACCGGCAAGGCCGACGGCGAGACGCGCTTTATCGCCAGCGAAGGCGTGAGCGCGCATTTGCAGCGGATTTTGCCGCTGTTCGATCTGGTAATCGGCACCGAAGAGGAATTCCGCATTGCCGGCGGCCAAAGCGAACTACTCGACGCGCTCGCGGCGGTCCGCGCGGTGACGCCGGCCACGCTCGTGCTCAAACGCGGCCCGCTCGGTTGCCAGATCATCGACGGCGCGTTGCCCGCATCGCTCGACGCGCTGCCGCTGCAAGGCGGCGTCGAAGTCGAAGTGCTGAACGTGCTCGGTGCGGGCGATGCCTTCGCGTCCGGCTTTCTGTCCGGCTGGCTGCGCGATCAGCCGCTCGATGCTTGCGCGCGCGCCGCGAACGCGAGCGGCGCGCTGGTCGTATCGCGCCACGGCTGCGCGCCGGCGATGCCGACGCCGGCCGAACTCGATTACTTCCTGCACGAAGCGCAAGCCGATCCGCAACGGATGCGCCGCCCCGATCGCGACGCGAAGCTCGCGCGGCTGCATCGGGTGTCGCCCGCGCGCAAGCAATGGCCCGAAGTGCTCGGCTTCGCGTTCGATCATCGCAATCCGTTCTTCGAACTCGCGCAGCAAACCGGCGCGGACGAAGCGCGCATCGCGCGGCTGAAGGGCCTGTTCGTCGAAGCGGTCGCGCAGACTGAAAACGCGTTGGGACTGCAAGGACGCATCGGGGTCCTGATCGACGACCGCTACGGCCAGGATGCGTTGAACGCCGCGACCGGTCGCGGCTGGTGGATCGGCCGCCCGGTCGAGCTGCCCCATTCCGTGCCGCTGGTGTTCGATCACGGCCGCTCGATCGGCACCACGCTGATCGCGTGGCCGCGCGAACACGTCGTGAAGTGCCTCGTGCAGTTTCATCCGGATGAACCGATCGAGCAGCGCCTCGAACAGGAAGCGCAGCTACGCGCGCTGTACGACGCGACCCAGGCGAGCGGCCACGAACTGCTGCTCGAAGTGATTCCGCCGAAGCATGCGTCGTTGCCGCAGGGGCCGGACATCGTGTATCGCGCGCTCAAGCGGCTGTACAACCTCGGCATCTACCCCGAGTGGTGGAAGCTCGAACCGATGGACGCCGCCCAATGGCAGGCGATCGACGCGCTGATCGCCGGGCGCGATCCGTATTGCCGCGGCGTCGTGCTGCTCGGTTTGTCGGCGGGCGTCGAGCAATTGAGCGACGGCTTTCGCGCGGCCGCGCACTCCGCGACGTGCCGTGGCTTCACGGTCGGCCGCACGATCTTTCACGAACCGGGGCACGCGTGGCTGGCCGGCGAAATCGACGACGCCGAACTGATCAAACGCGTGCGCCGCACGTTCGAAACGCTGATCGCCGCATGGCGATCCACGCGCGGCGAGCCCACACAACACGGCATACCGCCTCACGCTCACGAGGAGCAAGCCGCATGAACGAGCGCAGCATGCATGACGACGGCACGGCCGCGAGCGGCGCCACCGCTACGCACGTCCGTGCGGGCGGCACCGTCCGTCTGACGATGGCCCAGGCGCTGGTCCGCTATCTGGCCGCGCAACGCGTCGCGACCGAAGACGGCAGCGGCGTCGAGCCGCTATTCGGCGGCGTGTTCGCGATCTTCGGCCACGGCAATGTCGCGGGACTGGGCGAAGCGCTGTACCAGCATCGCGACACGCTACCGACGCTGCGCGCGCACAACGAGCAGGCGATGGCGCATAGCGCGATCGCGTTTGCGAAAGCGCACTTCCGGCGCCGGATGATGGCGGTCACCACTTCCATCGGCCCCGGCGCGACCAATCTGCTGACCGCCGCCGCGCTCGCGCACGTGAACCGTTTGCCGGTGCTGCTATTGCCCGGCGATATCTTCGTGTCGCGCGCGCCGGACCCGGTATTGCAGCAGCTCGAAGATTTCGGCGACGGCGGCGTGTCGGCCAACGATGCGTTCAAACCGTTGTCGCGCTACTTCGACCGCATCGTGCATCCGGCGCAATTGCTCAGCGCATTGCCGCGCGCAATCCGCGTGCTCACCGACACCGCGCTGTGCGGCCCGGTTACGCTCGCGTTGCCGCAGGACGTGCAGGCGCAGGCGTGGGATTTTCCGGAAGACTTCTTTGCGCCGCGCGTCGTGCGTTTGCATGCGCCCGCACCGCGCGCCGACGATATCGACGCCGCGTGCGCGCGCCTCGCGGCAGCGAAGCGGCCGCTGATCGTCGCGGGCGGCGGCGTGCTGTACAGCCGCGCGGCCGACGCATTGCAACGCTTCGCCGCCGCGCATGGCGTGCCGGTCGCGGAGACTCAGGCCGGCAAAAGCTCGCTCGCGTGGAACGATCCGCTGAACGCGGGCGCGCTCGGCGTGACCGGCTCGCCGGCC
The DNA here is from genome assembly GCF_001931485.1 of Burkholderia sp. SRS-W-2-2016. GTDB lineage: Bacteria > Pseudomonadota > Gammaproteobacteria > Burkholderiales > Burkholderiaceae > Paraburkholderia. The sequence continues at coordinate 62,656 of NZ_MSDV01000038.1, forward strand.
GCGAACGCGCTCGCGCACGACGCCGATTGCGTGCTCGCAATCGGCACGCGGCTGCAGGACTTCACGACCGGCTCGAACACGCTGTTCACGCAGGCGGACGTGATCGCGATCAACGCGAACGGCTTCGACGCGCTCAAGCATCGCGGCTTCGTCGTTCAAGCCGATGCGCGGCTCGCGCTCGCCGCGCTCGCCGGGCCGCTGCAAGGCTGGCACGCGGAGCGCGCGTGGACCGCCCGCGCGCACAAGCTCGCAGCCGGCTGGCGCGATACCGTTGGCACGCTCACGCATGCGCCGCAGCGCGACGCGGTGCTGCCGTACGAGGGCGACGTGATCGGCGCGGTGCAGCGCTCGGCCCCGCACTCTGCGACCGATGACATCGTCGTGTGCGCGGCCGGCACGCTGCCCGCCGATCTGCACAAGCTGTGGCGCGCGGGCCGGCCCGGCGCGTACCACGTCGAATACGGCTACTCGTGCATGGGCTACGAGATCGCCGGCGGCCTCGGCGTGAAGCTCGCGCGGCCCGATCGCGAAGTGATCGTGCTGCTCGGCGACGGCAGCTATCTGATGATGAACAGCGAGATCGCCAGTTCGGTGATGCTCGGTCTGAAGCTGATCGTCGTGGTGCTCGACAATCGCGGCTTCGGCTGCATCAATCGGCTGCAACAGGCATGCGGCGGCGCGCCGTTCAACAACCTGCTCGACGACTGCGCGCATGGCCCCGAAGGCGTGCCGCGCGTCGACTTCGCCGCGCATGCGCGCGCGCTCGGCGCTCAGGCCGAGCACGCGGGCAACCTCGCGGAACTCGAAGCGGCGCTGCAACGCGCGCGCGCAGCCAAACGCACCTACGTGATCAGTATCGACACCGACCCGGCTCGCAGCACCGAAGACGGCGGCTGGTGGTGGGAAGTCGCGGTGCCCGAAGTGTCGTCGCGCGAAGCCGTACGAGAGGCTCGCGCGCAATACGACGCGCAACTCGCCGCGCGCGGTGAAGCGCCCGCGTCCGCGCCCGCGTCCGCACACGCACACACACCCGCGCCCGCCGCGAAACCCGACCCGCACGAATGAGGCCCCCAGGATGAGCGCTTTCGACGTACGCATCGGCATCAATCCGCTGTCGTGGATGAACGACGACCTGCCCTCGCTCGGCGGCGAGACGCCGCTCGAAGTCGCGCTGGCCGAAGGCCGGCAGATCGGCTATCAGGGCTTCGAGCTCGGCAACAAGTTTCCGCGCGAGCCGCAAGCGTTAAAGGCGCTGCTCGCGCTCTACGATCTCGCGCTGGTATCCGGCTGGTATTCAGGAGAACTGGCCACCCGCAGCGTCGCGGAAGAAATCGCCGCGGTCGGCCCGCATCTCGAACTGCTCGCGCGCAACGGCGCGACTGTGATGGTGTACGGCGAGGTCGCGCATTCGATTCAGGGCGCGCCGCGCCCGCTCTATCAGCGGCCGCGTTTTTTCAGCGATGCGCAATGGGCCGCGTACGCGGCGCGGGTCGACGAATTCGCGCGCTATACGCTGTCGCGCGGCGTGCGGCTCGGCTATCACCATCACATGGGCGCATATGTCGAAACGCCGGCCGATGTCGATCAACTGATGGCCCGCACCAGCGACGCGGTCGGCCTGCTGTTCGACGCCGGCCATATCACATTCGCGGGCGGCGATCCGCTCGCGGTGCTCGATAAACATATCGCGCGGGTCTGTCATGTGCATTGCAAGGACGTGCGGCCCGCGGTCGCGAAACTCGCGCGCAATCGCAACTGGAGTTTTCTCGATGCGGTGATCGCCGGCGCGTTCACGGTGCCGGGCGACGGCGCGGTGAATTTTCCGGCGATCATCGAGCGGCTCAAGCGGCATGGTTATTGCGGCTGGCTGGTCGTCGAGGCGGAACAGGACCCGGTGGTCGCGCCGTCGTTCGACTATGCGCAGAAGGGCTACAACACGTTGCGGGCGCTGGTCGATGCGCCGCTCGGCAAGGAGGCAGCATGAGCTTGTTGGTCAAGGCACAGCGCGAGGGCCAGACAATCGCGCGCGTGACGCCGCAGTCGGCCTGCTGGCGTTACGTGGGATTCGCCGCTTACCGGCTCGAGCCGAGCGAAGTCGTGTATGTGTTCGAGCCGGCGCGCGAGGTGTGCATCGTCGTGCTGAGCGGCGCGGTCGATGTCGAAACGCCGAATGAAACGTGGCGCGCGCTCGGCTCGCGCGACAGCGTGTTCGAGGACGCGGCGCCGTACGCGGTTTATCTGCCGCCGAACGTACGCGCGACGGTGCGCGCGAATCGCACCGCCGAAGTCGGCGTGGCCAGCGCGCCGGCGAAAGGCGAGTACCCGGCGCGGCTGATCGAGCCCACGTCGATGAAGCGTTCGACGCGCGGCAAGTCGCTCAATACACGCTACGTGTGCGATATTCTTCCGCAGACCGAGCCGGCGGAATCGCTGTTAGTGGTCGAAGTTAAAACGCCGGGCGGCCATGCATCGAGCTATCCGCCGCACAAGCACGACACCGACAACATCCCGCACGAGAGTTCGCTCGAAGAAACCTATTACCACCGGCTCGATCCGCCGCAAGGTTTCGCGTTCCAGCGTGTGTACACCGATTCGCGCGATATCGACGAGTCGATGGCCGTCGAGGATCACGACGTGGTGATGGTGCCGCGCGGCTATCACCCGGTGATCGTGCCGTACGGCTACGACTCGTACTATCTGAACGTGATGGCGGGCAGCCAGCGGGTCTGGCATTTCAACAATGACCCGGCGCACGAGTGGATCATCAATAAGGATGCTTGATTAAATGGCCGGCGCGCTCTCCTATTTGCGCGCCGCCAGATCGACACTGAGCGTGCCGTCCTCACCCATGCGCACCGTCCCCTTCGACACATCGCGCCGATAGCCGTACAGATCGAATTTCATCGGCCCCGCGTTCGAGCTGTCCTCGATATAGGTGCGCGTGTTCGTCACCAGCGAATTGAACATCTTCACGTCGCCCGCGTCGATCCACACGTAGCTGTTGCCGGCGCCCGCCGGCGGTCTCGCGACCGCCGCGCCGCTGCGTTTGAATTTCAGCACGAGGCCTTCGTCGGTGACGGTCGCGCTCGCCAGCCGCGATACGAGCAGCGGCGGCGGAAACACCGTGTACTGATCGAACACCAGCTCGTTGCCCTTCAATTCGACACCCTTGCGCGCGAACGGCGTCAACGACGCGAGCGGAATGTCGAGCGCGCGCAGCAGGCCCGCTTGCGGCACGCCGAGCACTTTGACTTCGGTCGGCCGATACACCAGATGGCGTTCGTCCTCGGCCGCGAGCGTGCCGCTCATCGTGGTGGGCAGCCATACGCCCGGGAAGTGATTCCACAGCTTGATGCCGCCGCTCACTTCGAGCTTGCCGTCGGCGGGTTTGAGTTGCAGATCGTTCAGCGAGCGCGGCTTGTAGTCGAGCAGATAGTCGTTGAATAGCGCGGCCATCGCCGGCCACTGCTCGACCACCTCGCCGCCGATGATGTGGATGTCGTACTGATTCGGGTCGTCGAAGTCGACCGGCTCGCCTAGGATTTTCGGCACCATTTGCGCGTCGAGCGAACGCACGTGAAAGCCGATCCGCCCGGCCACGTAGAAGTCGACGTTTTGCACGTGAATTAATGGTGCGGGTGCCTGCGAATGACGTTCGTCGTTCGGCTTCGCGGCGAGTGCGGAACCGGGGATCGCGAGGCTGCGGCCCGCGAACGCCGCGCGCGTGCCGACCGGAATCGCACGCGGCGCCGACGCGATGCGCAGTTTCTGCGGCACGTATTGCCAGACCGCGCGGGCCTGCGCGAGCGACGCCTGCTGCGCGCGCAACAGGCTGTCGTTGTAGCGCGCGCTCGCGCTGCCGATGCCGATGCTGCCGGCGCTGCCGGCTTGCGGAGTCTTTGCCGTGCCCGCGAGCGCCGGGTAAGACGGCAGGTGGACGTCGAGCGCGCCCGCTTCGTCGAAGCTCAGATAGCCGGCCGCCATCTGCTCGCGATAGTGGTACAGGTCGAGCACGAACGGCGCGTTCGCATCGGCCTGTGAGTTTGCGCCCGCCGCTGTCAGCGGCACGATCGCCATGTCGATGTTCATCGGCATCGAGCGCATGAACTTCACATCGCCGCCCTGCACCAGCAGACCGCGCGCGGGCATCGTCGCGGGCCAGTCGATCTTCGGCACGCTGCCGTCGTCGAGCGTGAAGCGCACGCCCGCGGCGCTCGTGTCGATCCGCGTGATCGTCATGCTGAGCGCGGGCGGCGGCGTCAGTTTGGCGACCTGCATCACGACGTCGTCGCCGTCGAGCCGCGCGATCGGCGTATCGAGCTTCAGCAGATCGGCCATCCGTACGTGCGCGGCCTGCATCAGCTTGTCCGCGCCGACGCCGGCCACTTCGACGTGGTCCGCATGGAACACCAGTTGTTCAGGATTGCGCATCGACAGCGAACCGCTCAGCACGATCGGCACCCACGTGTCGCGATGCATGTCGCCGGTGATCCGCAGCGTGCCGCCGTCCTGCGGGACGACCCGCATATTGCGCAGCGGCGAGCCCTGATACTGGAACAGATAGCGATTGAAGATCGCGGTGAGTTTCGCGCTGTCGAGCGTCACGTGGCCGCGATGCACGTGAATCGTCGTGCTGGTCGGGTCGTCGAATACGACCGGCTGGCCGGCGTGGGTCGGGCTCAGCGTCGCGGCCATGTCGTGGATCATGAAGCCGATCTCGCCGGTCACGCGAAAATCGACGTCGCGCGCGAACATCAGCGAGCCGTCGATGCCGGAATCGCGCAGCGTCAACGCGCGGCTGCGGGTTGCGTTCATCCCGCTGGCGGCCGGCACGCGCGCGGCGATGCGCTGTTCGGCGGCGAGCTGGCGGGCTTTGTCGCGTTCGACGGTGGGAAGTGTTGATGAGGCGGGGGCGGTGTTGCTCTTCGCGTTGCTGTCCGCGTTGCTGTCCGCGTTGCTGTCCGCGCCGTCGCGCGCCGTAAGCGCGGCGCCGGTAATTAGCTGGCTATCCTGACTAGTTGCCGCGCTCGCGCGGGTCGTGGGCTTTGCGGACGCGTCGCTCGCGGTCGAACTGGCGTCCGCGCACGCGGACATCAATAGCGCGGCCGCCAACAGCGCAACACCTGCGCCGCAGCGCGAACGCCCTATCCGTTGTGTGCGCCGCGCTCGCGCAACCCGCGCGCCGACGCACCGGTAATCCAATGCCGCCTGCTGCTTCATCGTGTCCCCTCCTGAGGCCACGACGCGTCTTCGTGCGCGTGCTACGCGGCCGGGTTTGTCGCACGAAGCCGGGCGATCGTTCAGGCAGTCCGCGAGCCTGAAACGCCATGCCGCCGTTGCGCGCTATGCATCCGATTGTCTTTTTTTGTCCGCGCGCTGCCGACAACATTTCTGGAGGGCATTCACCAAACAATCAAGCGTTTGAATCGCGCAGTTCGATTCGCGCAAAGGCGCATGTGCCGGGCCTCGGCGAGCTTGCGCGGGAAGCAGTTCAAACGCCAAGAAAACGGACGCGCCGAGCGCGCGGAGCGTGCCAGCCCCGCGCACCGCAAATGATCAGGGTGACGAAACGTTTTCCGTTGCGCATGCGGCAGTGCACTTAGGCGCGGCATGCCCGCGCCGCGCTCAGCCGACGCCGAGCCAATCGTGCATCACATCCGCACGTTCGAGAAACGCTTCGAGCGCGCCGTCGAACACGATCTGGCCATGTCCCATCACTGCGACGCGGCTGGCGATTTCCTGTGCGATCACAAGGCGCTGCTCGATCAGCAGCATCGCGACGCCGCGTTCGCGCAGCAGTCGCAAAGCGCCGGCGACCTGCTGCATCACCAGACTCGCGAGCCCTTCGCCGGGCTCGTCGATCAGCAGCAGATCGGGGTCGCCGAGCAGCGCGCGAGAGAGCGCGAGCATCTGTTGCTCGCCGCCCGACAGCACGCCCGCGCGGGTGCGCTTGCGCTCGGCGAGCACCGGGAACAGCGCGTACGCATCGTCGAGCGTGAAGCGCGGCGCGCGGCCGCGAGCGCGCGCCGCGCCGGCCGGCGCAATCCCGAGCAGCAGATTCTCGTGCACGCTCAGCGCCGCGAACACGTCGCGATGTTCGGCGACATAACCGAGCCCGAGCCGCGCGATTTCGAACGTACGCAGCCCGGCGAGCGAGCGGCCCGCGAAGCGCAGCTCGCCTTCGCAGCGCACGAGGCCCATCAACGCGCGCGCGAGCGTCGAGCGGCCCGAGCCGTTGCGGCCGACCAGCGCGACCACTTCGCCGGGCGCGATGCTCAGCGTGACGCCGTGCAGCGCCTGGCTCGCGCCGTACCATGCGTTCAGGTTGCGGATCTCCAGCAGCGCGCTCATCGGTTGGCACTCCGATCGGTTCTGTCGCCGCTACGCGCGCCCGCACGCGGTTCGCTCCGTTCGCCGAGATACGCGGCCCGCACCGCCGCGTCCGCGCGAATCGCCGCCGGCGTCCCGCTCGCGATAATGCGCCCCTGCACCAGCACCGAAATGCGATCGGCGAGCGCGAACACCGCGTCCATATCGTGCTCGACCATCAGCAGCGTGCGGCCGGCAGTGGTCGCGCGAATCAGCTCGATCGCGCGCGCCGCTTCCGCGCGGTTCATGCCGGCGGTCGGCTCGTCGAGCAGCAGCGTGTGCGCGCCGCCCGCGAGCGCGATGCCGAGATCGAGCGCGCGCTGCTCCGCGTAGCTCAGCGTGCCGGCGAGCGCATCGCGGCGCGCGCCGAGGCCGACCGCGTCGAGCACCTCGGCCGCGCGCGCATCGACCATCGGCGAGCCGGTCAACCGCTGCCACCAGCGCGTGCGGTCGCGCTCGGCGAATTGCGCCGCGCAGCGCAGGTTGTCGAACACCGACAGCCGCGCGAACACGCTGGTGCTCTGGAAGCTGCGCGCAAGGCCGCGGCGCGCGATCGCCGCCGGCGCAAGCCGCGTGATGTCCGCGCCGAACAGATGGATGCGCCCCGCGCTCGGCCGCGCGCCGCCCGCGACCAGATTGAACAGCGTCGACTTGCCCGCGCCGTTCGGGCCGATCAGCGCATGGCGCTCGCCGGGCTCGATCTCCAGATCGACGCCGCGCAGGATGGGCGTCGGGCCGAAGCGCTTTTCGATGCCGTAGAGCGCGAGGGCGGGGATCATTGGGGGGCTCCGTCGGTTCTGTCGGCTGCGTTGGCTGCGTTGGCTGCGTTGGCTGCGTTGGCTGCGTTGGCTGCGTTGGCTGCGTTGGCTGCGTTGGTCGCGTTGGTCGATGCCGCTATGTCCACGCCGCCGGTTGAGGCTGCAGCGTTCACCGGACGAGCAAGGCGCTGGTGAGCGCGGCTCGCGCAACGGGTGGCCAGCACCGCTAACGCGGCGAGCACGCACAGCAGCAATGCGACACGCAGCGGCGTCGCGGTCAGGGTGGACAGCACCGGCGTGGCACTGGCGCTCGCGTCCGAACTTGCGCTAACGTCAACGCCTACGCCGCCGCCCGCCCCCACCAACGCTCCAAACACAGTCCCCTCATCCGCGCCGAACTGCGCCGCGTACGCCCACTGCACGCCCGGCACGATCACCGCGAGCCACAACAGCAACGCTGCCGCGCTCCACAGATACGCGGCCCGGCAGCGTCGCCAGCCATACGCGCCAATTCGCGCCACATGCCGCGCGCAGAAACCGGCCAGCCCATCCGGCGCCGCGATCACGACAACGACGAACAGCAGTCCGAGATAAAACAGCCACGCCCGCGTGACGCTCGCGACGACCACGCTGAGAAACGTCAACACGACCGCGCCGGCGACCGGCCCGAAAAACGCCGCGCTACCGCCGATCACGGTCGCGATCAGCACCGCGCCAGAGCGCATCATGCCGACGCTTTCGGTCGACACCAGTTCGATATTGATCAGCCCGAGCGTGCCCGCGACGCCCGCGAAAAACGCCGACAGCACCACCATCCCGTAGCGGACCCGGCTCGGATAACAGCCGAGCGCCGCCGCGCGCACCGGGTTGTCGCGCACCGCGTTCGCAAGCCGCACGAGCGGCGTGCGCGACAGCGCGAACATCGCGACGGCGGCGAGCCCGCACCACAGCGCGATCAGCGTATAAGCCTCGCGCGCCGGACCGAAGCTCCAGCCGGCCAGCGCCGGGCCGCTGGCGCGATCGATCGCGACGCCCGCGTCGCCGCCGAACCAGCCCGGCAAGGTCCACGCGGCCGCGACCACGAGTTCGCCGAGGCCGAGCGTGATCATCGCGAACGCGGTGCCGGCGCGGCGCGTCGCGATAAAGCCGAACAGCCCGCCGCACAACGCGCCGCCCAGACCGCCGACGAGCGGCAGCAACGCGAGCGGCATCCCGCTCGCGTTGAACACGCGGGCGGCGATCAGCGCGCCGAGCCCCGCATACGCGGCATGCCCGAACGACAGCAGCCCGGTCTCGCCGAGCAGCAGGTTGTAGGAGAGAGCGAACACGATCATCGTCGCGCTCTGCGCGAGGTACGCGAGCAGCCAGCTTTGCGGCCACAGGAACGGCGGCAGCGCGAGAAAAACGGCGAGCGCGAGCCACGGCGCGAGCGTGCGGGGGCCGCCCCCCAACATCGTCCGCTTACGCATGATCGTCCCGCCGTCCGAACAACCCGCCCGGCCGCATCACCAGCACCGCGACCAGCAGCAGATACGGCAGCAGCGGCGCGAGTTGCGCGAGCGTCAGCGCGTCCCAGTCGGGCGGCAGCGGCGCGCCGGCGAACGACAGCACGTCGCCCAGCGACACATCGCTCGTCACCGCCAGCGTCTGCACGCAACCGACCAGCAGCGACGCCGCCAGCGCCCCGCTCAACGAGCCGAGTCCGCCGATCACGACGACCACGAACACGATCGAGCCGAGCGAGTCGGCCATCGCCGGTTCGATCACGAACAGCGGCGCGCCGATCACGCCGGCCAGCGCGGCGAGCGCAGTGCCGGCCGCGAACACGCCGGTGAACACGCGCGGCACGTTGTGGCCGAGCGCCTCGACCGCCTGCGGATGCGTCAGCGCGGCGCGCACAATCAAGCCGGTCTTCGATACGCGCAGCACTGCGGCGAGCGTCGCGAGCATCGCCAGCGAGACCGCCATCATGAACGCGCGATACCGGGTGAACACCGCGCCGTACAGCGAGAACAACGGCCCGTCGAGCACGGCGGGAATCCGCGCGGACAACGGCCCGAGCCCCCAGCCGAGCTTGACCAGCTCGCCGAGCAGATACGCGGCGCCGAACGTCAATAGCAGTTCGGGCAGATGACCGTGGCCGCGCACGCGCCGCAACAGCCAGCGTTCGAGCGCCGCGCCGACCAGACCGACGACGAGCGGCGTCACCACCAGCGCGCCCCAGAACCCGGCGCGCGCGGCCACCGAATAACCGACGTACGCACCGAGCATGTAGAAGCTCGCATGCGCGAAGTTGAGCACGCCGAGCATGCTGAAAATCAGCGTCAGCCCGGCCGACAGCATGAACAGCAACAACCCGTAACTGAGGCCGTTGAGCAAGGTGATGATGAACGACTGCACGCGCGCGATCCGTCGAGGTTTAGTCTGGATTCCTGCGTTATTCGGACGAACCCGCGACCTGCAACGGCGCGAGCGCCGCGCGCAATTCGGCCGGCAGATTCACCGGCCGGCGCGTCGCACGATCGACGTACACATGCACGAAATGCCCCTGCGCGGCGGGCTCCGCGTCGCCCTCTCTGAACAGGCCCACCTCGTAGCGCACGCTCGAAGTGCCGAGCCGCACGACCCGCAAGCCGGCGTCGATGCGCTCCGGAAACACCAGCGGCGCGAAGTAATTGCACTGCGTCTCGACCACGAGACCGATCGTCGTGCCGTGCTCGAAGTCGAGCACGCCGGCGCGGATCAGATACTCGTTGACGACGGTGTCGAAGTAGCTGTAGTACACGACGTTGTTCACGTGACCGTAGACGTCGTTGTCCATCCAGCGGGACGTGATCGGCAGGAAGTGCGGATACGCGGCGCGCGGCGCCGGAGCGGGTTTATTCATCGGGTGTGCCAGGTATCGATGCGAACGGGGGCGACCAGGTGCGGGCGGATTCGGCTTCGGGAGCGGGATGAGGTTCGGGGGACTTAACGCCCCCCCTGCCTCAGCGTAATCAAACGACGCGAGCCGTCACAGCGACTCGGTGAGCATGCGCCGATAGTCGTCGGCGCTCGCCTCGCGCGGATTGGTCCGATGGCAATGATCGACCAGCGCGCCCTGCACGACCTTGTCGAACATGCTCGCGTCGACGCCCATCTGCGCGAGACCGGTCGGCAGCCCGAGCCGCGCGGTCATATCGAACACCGCCTGCGCGAGGTCCGCCTGTTCCGGTAGCCCCATCACGCGACGCATCCGCGCAAAGCGGCGCTCGGCCACCACGCTAGGCGCGCTTTCGTTAAAGCGCAGCACCGCCGGCAGCACGACCGCGTTCAGCGTGCCGTGATGCAGCGAGGTGCGGCCGTTCACCTTCAGCCCGCCGAGCGGATGCGACAGCGAATGCACACAGCCGAGGCCCTTCTGGAACGCCATCGCGCCCTGCAGCGACGCGCTCATCATGTTCAGCCGCGCATCGCGATCGGCGCCGTCCGCGCACGCGCGCTCGATGCTGGCCCATGCGCGTTCGAGGCCGTCGAGCGCGATGCCGTCGGCGGGCGGATTGAACGCGGGCGCGAGGAAGGTCTCGATGCAGTGCGCGATCGCGTCCATCCCGGTCGCCGCGGTCAGCCCCGGCGGCAGACCGAGCGTCAGCCCCGGATCGCACAGCGCCGACTTCGGCAGCAGATGCCACGAATGGAAGCCGAGCTTGCGGCCGTCGTTCAGGATCACGATCGCGCCGCGCGCGACTTCGCTGCCGGTGCCGGCGGTGGTCGGGATCGCGATCAACGGCGCGACCGCATCGGTGATCTTGCCGCTGCCGCCTTCGATCGTCGCGTATTGCGTGAGCGGCCCCGGATGCGTGGCCGCGATCGCGACGCCCTTCGCGAGATCGATCGACGAACCGCCGCCGACCGCGATCAGGCCATCGCAGCGCTCGTTGCGATAGACGTCGGCGGCCGCGAGCACCATCGCTTCGGTCGGGTTCGACGGCGTGTCGTCGAAGACCGGCACATCGCCGAGCTTCAGTTCATCGAGCGTGCGCCGCACGAGGCCGGCCGCGACGACGCCTTTGTCGCTGATCACGAGCGGCCGCTTGATGCCGATGCGCGCGCACTCGGACGACAGTTGCGCCAATGCTTCGTAGCCCAGATGAATATGGGTCAGGTAGTAGATGAAAGCCATGCCGTTGCTTCTCCCTGAGCGCGAGCTCATTGACCGCCGATTGAGATGGAGATGGATAACTTCATTGTCCCGGCCGTTCGACGAACTCGAACGGCAAACCGCGTCGCCGCATCCACTCGCCGAGCGCCTGGCCGGTGCCCGCGCGCCAGGGGCGCAGTTTGGCCGGCTCGACCAGCCGGTATTCGAGCAGCTCCGGCGACAGCGCGATGGTCCCGTGCGCCTTCACGTGATACGCGATGATCAGTTCGTTCTTGCGGATGAATTCATAGACGCCGATCAGCTCGACCGACTCGGCGTGCAGCGAGGTCTCTTCGAGCACCTCGCGCGCGATCCCCTGCTCCGGCGTCTCGCCGTTTTCGAGGAAGCCGGTGATCAGCGCGAACATCCCCTCCGGCCACGCGGCGTTGCGCGCGAGCAGCACCTTGCCCTCGCACTCGACGATCGCCGCGACGACCGGCAGCGGATTGTTCCAATGGACGTAGCCGCATTCGAGGTCGGGACAGCTCTGGCGAACGCGGCCGCCCTCGTGCGCGGGGTCCGCGCGTTCAGTCAGAGGGTTCGCGCAGCGGGGGCAAAATCGGTACTCGGTCATGGCGGGGGGACGTCTCTTTGGCTTGTGTTTTTGGTGGGTGAGGTGCGCGCGGCGCGGCGTGCTAGTGATTTTATTCGTAGCCTTGGGGCGGCTGGTGGCGATCGTGGCCGATGTGGCGACCTTGGCGACCTTGGCGATCGTGGCCGGCACCGCTCAGCGCGTCGCGCGCTGCGGGGCGAAGACCGGCGTAGTGGTCGGACGCGAAGGATTGCATGCTGGCGCGCTGCGCCCGGCAACAGGCGCATGGGGATGACCGAAAGCGATCATTTTAGTGCGGGCGTGCGCAAATGGGTCTTGGGGAGGTTGGGTATTGGAGCGGGATTGCGACCGTGGGCGGTGGATTGCTGGGGCGGTGGATTGCTGGTGCGGTGGCTTGCTGGTGCGGTGGCTTGCCCGTGCTGCCGTATTACCGCCACGAATGGCCCGTCAGCACAGGCGTACTGTGGGCAGGCGGGCTCCCACCGCCAATGGACCGCGGCTAATCAACCGGACAGTTAGTTGCAACCACAATCCGGCATGCGGCTGCGCTTACGCCCACGCGATACCTGCGTCACCGCGATAAGCCCCACCGCTCCCGCGATCAGCGCACCGGCCGCCAGCCACAACGCCGGCGAAAACGAGCCGGTGTGCGCGGCGATCGGCGCGGCCACCAGCGGACCGGCGATCTGCCCGATCCCATAGGCGGCGGTCGCGTAACCCATCAAACCGGCCGCATCGTCGCCGCGCAGGCGCCGCGCCTCGCGCATCGCAAACAGCGTGATCGCGGTGAACGGCAGCCCGATCAGGATGCTGCCGAGCGAGAAGCCGCCGGCCGTCGGCCAGACGATGCCGAGTGCGATCCCGATCGCCTGCAGCACGTAGCAGCCGGCGAGCAGCACGCGGTTGTCCCAGTGCGCCGGCAGCCGCGCGCCGAGCAATGCGCCGACGATCAGCGCCGCGCCGAACATCGGCCAGAACAGATCGGGCCACGCCGAGCCCGGCAACGCATGTCGCGCGATGACCGGCAGGAACGTCGCGGTGATGATGTAGCCGAAGCCGGGGATGCCGTAGAGCAGGATCAGCCAGAACGCGTCGGCGCGGTGAGCGGTAGAGGCGGACAGCGTACGAACTGGCCTGGCATGGTTGCCGGGCCGGTGGGCGAACTCGCTGCCACGGTGAATACCTTGCTGGTTTGCGGACTGCCCCGCGGGCTGGCCGTCACGCTCGTTCCCCATTGGGCTCCCGGCCTCGTCGCCAGGATCACTGCCCGGCGCCTTCACGGTAGCGCGAGTCGCAGTAGAGGGTTGCGCCGCCGGGGCCGCGCCCGCCCCTGCGCGTCGAGCGCCGCCCGCGCGCGCCCCGTCGGCAAACACCGGCCACACCAGCACCGACAACACCGCGCCGATCAACCCGAAGCCGATCCACCCGGCCGTCGCGCCATACCCGCCGGCGACGCTGACCAGCAATCCGGTACCGACGATCCCCACACCCGGCCCGGTATAAATCACCCCGCTCCACGCGTGCGCGCCGAGTTCGGCAAGCCGCCGCAAGCCCCACTGCGACGCGAACACGAAGGTCCACGCGCTGACCGCGCCGGCGACGAAGCGCACGAGCGCCCAGAACCAGAACGGACCGGCGAGCCCCATCGCGAGCGTCAACAGCACGGTGGCCGCGAGCCCGAGCCGCACCATCCGGCCGGGCGACACGCGCAGCGCCGCGCAGGTGACCGCGCCGACGAAGTAGCCCGCGTAATTGGCCGACGCCAGCCAGCCGCCGTGCTGGATGTCGAGCAGCGGCTGCCCCGCCGCGCCGCCGTGCAGCATCAACGGCAGCAGCGGCGTGAACGCGAAGCGCCCGATGCCGAGCGCGACCGCCAGCGTCACCATGCACGCGAGCGCCGCGCGGCGCGCCGCGTGAGGTTCATGGAAGCGCCCGTAAGCGCGCGAAGCGAGGTCGTTCATGTTCGGGACCCGAAGCGGTAATCGATTGATCCATGTTAGCTTGACCTTTCGATCACGAAAAATGAATAATTCGGATATCAATCATCGCCAGGAGAGAATGATGGATCTGGCCGCCCTGACCATTTTTCGCGCCGTCGTACGGGAAAACGGCGTGACGCGCGCCGCCGCGAAGCTCAATCGCGTGCAATCGAACGTGACGACGCGTATCAAGCAGCTCGAGGAGCAGCTCGGCACCGAGCTGTTTATCCGTGACGGCCGCCGGCTCGTGCTGACGCCGGCCGGCGAAACGCTGCTGCCCTACGCGGAACGGCTGCTCGCGCTTGCCGACGAGGCCCGCCACGCGGTGCGCGAAGACCGGCCGAGCGGGCGTCTGCGGCTCGGCACGATGGAAAGCGTCGCGGCCACGCGTCTGCCGGCTCTGCTCGCGCAATACCACCAGCAATGGCCGGCCGTCGCGCTGGAACTGGAGACCGGCACCACCGGCAAGCTGATCGAGCGGGTCCGCGAGTTCGAGGTCGATGCCGCGCTGGTCGCGACGCCGCTCGATCCGGCCGCGCTCGGCGAGCTGTTCGAGAGCGTGCCGGTATTTCGCGAGGAACTGGTGATGCTGACGCCGCGCGGGCATCGGCCGATTCATCAGGTCGGCGACATCGCGCTATCTACCCTGGTCGCGTTCGAGCGCGGCTGCGCGTACCGGTCGTATATCGAGAAGTGGTATCTGGAGCACGGCGTGCGGCCCGCGCGGGTGCTGGAACTCGGCTCGTATCACGCGATCGTCGCATGCGTGGCGGCGGGCGCCGGCGTCGCGGTCGCGCCGCGCTCGGTGCTCGATCTGCAGGCCGACACGAGCAATATCGCGGTCCACGCGCTGCCCGATATCGACCCGATCGATACGCTGCTGGTGTGGCGCCGCGGACACTTTTCGTCGGCGCTCAATGCGCTGCGGCGCACGCTGGTGGAGTCGCAGCAGCAGACGGCGGAGGCTGCGGAGAGCGCGGCCTGAGCGGGGTTGGCGATGGCGGCAAAAACAAAGGGGCCACGCAGTGCGCCGATCCTCCCGGCGCGCCACGTGGCCCCTTCTGGTCAAACCCGGCTCACACCGGATTCGGCCCCGGCCCGAGTCGGACTCGAGCCGGCTTCTACATCACATCAAAGCTGCCCTTCAACCCAGGCCTTCACGCCTGCCAGCGCCGCCGGCAGGTTAGCCGGCTCGGTACCGCCAGCCTGCGCCATGTCCGGACGGCCGCCGCCCTTGCCGCCGACCTGCTGCGCGACAAAGTTGACCAGCTCGCCGGCCTTGACCTTCTTGCTCGCGTCGGCAGTCACACCGGCGATCAGGCTGACCTTGCCGCCATCGACCGCCGCCAGCACGATCGCCGCGCTCTTGAGCTTGTCCTTCAGCTTGTCCACCGTTTCGCGCAGCGTCTTCACGTCCGCGCCTTCGAGCGTCGCCGCCAGCACATGCACGCCGCCGACTTCGATCGCCTGGCCGGCCAGCTCGTCGCCCTGGCTCGACGCCAGCTTCGACTTCAGCGCGCCCAGTTCCTTCTCGAGCGCCTTCACCTGGTCCTGCACCTGACCGATACGCTGCGTCAACTCCGACGGCTGCGCCTTCAGCACCGCGGCCGCCGCGTTCACGCGCGCTTCGAGTTCCTGCACGTAGCGCACCGCGTTGTCGCCGGTGATCGCTTCGACACGGCGGATACCCGCCGCGACGCCGCCTTCCATCACGATCTTGAAGAAACCGATGTCGCCCGAGCGGCTCACGTGGGTGCCGCCGCACAGCTCGCGCGAGAAGCCGAGGTCGAGCACGCGCACTTCGTCGCCGTACTTTTCGCCGAACAGCGCCATCGCCCCGCCCTTCACCGCGTCGTCATAGGACATCAGGCGCACGATGCCGGGCGCGTTCGCGAGGATTTCGGCGTTGACGATTTCCTCGACGCGGCGGATCTGCTCGTCCGTCATCGGCGCGTTGTGCGCGAAGTCGAAACGGGTCTTGTCCGCGTCGACGAGCGAACCCTTCTGTTGCACGTGCGAGCCGAGCACTTCGCGCAGCGCCTTATGCATCAGGTGCGTCGCCGAGTGGTTGCGGCCCGTGCGGGCGCGGCGCACCGCGTCGATTTCCGCCTTCACGACGTCGCCGACCTTCAGCGTGCCCTGTTCGAGCGTGCCGTGATGGCCGACCACGTCGGCCTGCACCTTCAGCGTATCGGCAACGGCGAAGCGCGTGCTGGCGTTCGCGAGCACGCCCTGGTCGCCGACCTGGCCGCCCGATTCCGCGTAGAACGGCGTGTGATCGAGCACGACCACCGCCTGCTGGCCGGCGCTCGCCTGCTGCACCGATGCGCCGTCCACGTACAGCGCGACGACCTTCGCGTCGTCGAAGACGATTTCCTCGTAGCCGTGGAAGGTGGTCTTCGCGCCCGAGTATTCGAGGCCCTGCGCCATCTTGAACTTGCCCGCCGCGCGCGCCTGTTCGCGCTGACGCGCCATTGCTTCGTCGAACGCGGGTTCGTCGACCGTTACTTCGCGCTCACGGCATACGTCAGCGGTCAGGTCCAGCGGGAAGCCATACGTGTCGTGCAGCTTGAACGCGAGTTCGCCGTCGAGCGTCTTGCCGCCCTTCGCGTCGAGCTCGGCCAGCGCGGCGTCGAGAATCGACATGCCGTGCTCGATCGTCTCGAAGAAGCGCTCTTCTTCCTGACGCAGCACGTCGGTCACGCGCTGTTCGGCTTCCGCCAGTTCCGGATACGCGGCGCCCATTTGCGCGACGAGGTCCGCGACCAGCTTGTGGAAGAACGCGCCCTTCTTGCCGAGCTTGTAGCCGTGGCGGATCGCGCGGCGCACGATACGGCGCAGCACGTAGCCGCGGCCTTCGTTGCCCGGAATCACGCCGTCGACGATCAGGAACGAGCACGCGCGGATGTGGTCCGCGATCACCTTCAGCGAGTTGTTCGTGAGGTCGCTCACGCCGGTTTCGCGGGCCGCAGCGTGGATCAGCGCCTGGAACAGGTCGATCTCGTAGTTGCTGTGCACGTGCTGCAGCACGGCGGCCAGACGCTCCAGACCCATACCGGTATCGACGCACTGCTTGGGCAGCGGCGTCATGTTGCCCTGGGCGTCGCGATTGAACTGCATGAACACGAGATTCCAGATCTCGATGAAGCGGTCGCCGTCTTCTTCCGGCGATCCCGGCGGGCCGCCCCAGATTTCCGGACCGTGGTCGTAGAACACTTCCGAGCACGGGCCGCACGGGCCGGTGTCGGCCATCTGCCAGAAGTTGTCCGACGCGTAGCGCGCGCCCTTGTTGTCGCCGATGCGGATGATGCGCTCGACCGGCACGCCGATTTCCTTCGCCCAGATGTCGAATGCTTCGTCGTCTTCCTGATAGACGGTGACCGTGAGCTTGTCCGCCGGCAGCTTGTAGACCGTGGTCAGCAATTCCCAGCAGTAGTGGATCGCGTCGCGCTTGAAGTAGTCGCCGAACGAGAAGTTGCCGAGCATCTCGAAGAACGTGTGGTGACGCGCGGTGTAGCCGACGTTTTCGAGGTCGTTATGCTTGCCGCCGGCGCGCACGCTGCGCTGCGCGGTCGTGGCGCGCGAATACGGACGCGATTCCGCGCCGAGGAACACATCTTTGAACTGCACCATCCCCGAATTGGTGAAGAGCAGCGTCGGGTCGTTGCCGGGCACGAGGCTCGACGAACGGACGATCGTGTGGCCCTTCGATTCGAAGAACTTGAGGAATTTCTCGCGGATTTCAGCGGCTTTCATAGCGGGCGGGGGACGGTCCTGACGGGGTTCCTGACTGAGAATGGCGGTCTGTGAGAGGCGCCAACTGTCTGTTTCTTTAAACGACCGATTATACGGGATCGGCACGCCCGCGCGGCGGCGCTGGCCAACCGGCCAAGCCGCGCCCGTGGCCGCGGCGGCAGGCGCGCGGCCGGCGGCTACGCGCGGCGCTATGACGTTCGGCCGACTGCGCCCGGCCGCGGGAATCGCTTAAGATGACTCGCACAGAAATTTCACGAGACACGAGGCGCCGCCGCTCGCGCGCCGTCCGCAGCCATCAGGAGACAGTCAGGAATATGGGAGCCCTCAGTCACATCCGCGTACTCGACCTCACCCGCGTGCTCGCCGGCCCGTGGTGCGCGCAGACGCTCGCCGACTTCGGCGCCGACGTGATCAAGATCGAACGCCCGGAGGTCGGCGACGACACCCGCCACTGGGGGCCGCCGTATCTGCGCACGCCGGAAGGCACCGACACGCGCGAGGCCGCCTACTACCTCGCGGCGAACCGCAACAAGCGCTCGGTCACGGTGGACATCGGCTCGCCCGAGGGTCAACAGATCATTCGCGAGCTCGCCGCGCAAAGCGACGTGGTGCTCGAGAACTACAAGGTCGGCCAGTTGAAGAAGTACGGGCTCGACTATGAATCGCTGAAGCAGGTGAAGCCGGATCTGATCTACTGCTCGGTGACCGGCTTCGGGCAGACCGGGCCGTATGCGTCGCGCGCGGGCTATGACTTCATCGTGCAGGGTATCGGCGGCTTCATGAGCATTACCGGCGAGCGCGACGGTCAGCCGGGCGGCGGGCCGCAGAAGGCCGGCGTCGCGATCGCCGACCTGATGACCGGCATGTATTCGACGATCGCGGTGCTGACCGCGCTCACGCATCGCGACCGCACCGGCGAAGGCCAATACATCGACATGGCGCTGCTCGACGTGCAGGTCGCGATGCTCGCCAACATGAACACGAACTATCTGGCGAGCGGCCAGCCGCCGGTGCGCTGGGGCAACGCGCATCCGAACATCGTGCCGTACCAGACCTTCCAGACCAGCGACGGCTGGATCATCGTCGCGGTCGGCAACGACGGCCAGTTCCGCAAGTTCGTCGATGTGGGCGGCCGGCCCGAGCTCGCCGACGACGAGCGTTTCGCGACCAACCCGGCGCGCGTGCGCAACCGCGACATCCTCGTGCCGATCCTCGCGGAGATGGTGCGGCTGCAAGGCAAGCAGCAATGGATCGCCGCGCTCGAAGCGGCCGGCGTGCCGTGCGGGCCGATCAACGATCTGAACGAGGTGTTCGAGAACGAGCAGGTGGTCGCGCGCGGCATGCAGGTGGATCTGCCGCATCCGTCGGGCGGCACGGTCAAGCTGGTGCGCAACCCGATCAAGATGACCGGCACGCCGCCGCGGGCGCTCAGTCACCCGCCGCTGCTCGGCGAGCATACCGAGCACGTGCTGCACGACGTGCTCGGGTATGACGCGGAGAAGATTGCGGGGCTGCGGGGGAAGTCGGTGATTTGATGGGAGGGGCGACTTGAAGACGGCGCCGCGACAGCAAAGCGAACGAAATCAGCGCCCCGCCCTACGGCGAGCTCACTGCGCTCCCAGCGAAGCCAGCCAGCTCCGCCCTTCTTCCCAGTCGCCGAGACCGCTGTCGGCATTGATATGGCCGCGCGCGCCGAGGTCGATCCAGCGGCTGCCCCACGCGTGCGCGCAGGTCTGCGAAAACGCCACGCCGCCATACGGATCGTCGCTGCTCGCGACCACGATCGTCGGGAACGGCAGACGCGCGAGCGGCACCGGCGCGAAGCCGCTTGCATCGCGCGGAAAATGGGCTTCGGCGGGATCGGAGAGCGCAACCAGCAGCGCGCCGGCCACCTTCGCGAGCTGCGCCGCGCTCGCGTATTGGGTGGCCCAGAACGCGGTGGTCAGGCAGCCCAGGCTATGCGCGGCGAACCGCACCGGCGCATCGGCGGCGGCGACCGCGGCGTCGAGGGTGCGGCACCATGCATCGCGCGACGGGTGCTCCCAGTCCGGCATCTGCACGCGAACGAAATCCGGATCCAATGCTTCCCAACGGGTTTGCCAATGGCCGGCGCCGGAATTCAGATAGCCCGGCAGTACGAGTGTGGTCG
Source organism: Burkholderia sp. SRS-W-2-2016 (assembly GCF_001931485.1). Taxonomy (GTDB): domain Bacteria; phylum Pseudomonadota; class Gammaproteobacteria; order Burkholderiales; family Burkholderiaceae; genus Paraburkholderia. The sequence goes on from NZ_MSDV01000038.1 coordinate 82,400, forward strand.
GTTGTGATGCGCTCATGGATTCCCCGGATTCGATTGGTCTTTCGTTTGCTTGCGCGAGTGCGTCGCGTCTGCCGTTCTACCGTATCAGTCGCGCGACGCCGGCACCGCGCGGGTCGCTCGCCGGCTCGGGCGTCGTGCCGTCGACGCGGATCAGTTGCACGTCCCCGTTGAACGACTGCTGCTCGATCGTATAGCCGAGCGCTTTCAGCTGCGCCGCGAGTTCCGCCGGCGCCGGGTGGAACGGCTCGAAGTAGATCGTCTTCGGCGGCAGCAACTGGTGATGGAAGCGCATCGCCGCGAGCGCGTCAGTCGGCGTCATGCGGAACTCGACGAGGTTCGTCAGCACCTGGAAAATCGTCGTCATGATCCGCGAGCCGCCGGGCGTGCCGAGTACGAACGCGACCTTGCCGTCCTTGAGGACCAGCGTCGGGGTCATCGACGAAATCGGCCGGCGTCCCGGCGCGATCGTGTTGATCTCGGACTCCGCCGCGCCCGCCGTGCCGCTGCTCGCCGGTTTGACCACGAAGTCGTCCATCGCGTCGTTCAGCAGGAAGCCGCCGCCGTCCACCACCACGCCCGAGCCGAAATCGCCGTTCAGCGTGTAGGTGTTCGAGACCGCGTTGCCCCACTTGTCGACCACCGAGAAATGCGTGGTCTGCGGCTTTTCGGCAGGCGGCTGTGGTGTGTCGCCTTGCGTCGCTTCGTGGGCGTTGTTCGGCGCCGTGTCCTGCGCTTTTTGTTGCGGTTGCGGTTGCGGTTGCGGTTGCGGTTGCGGTTGCGGTTGCGGTTGCGGTTGCGGTTGCGGTTGCGCATTGCCCTGCGGCTTTTCCAAGGCTTTTTCCTGCGTCTTTTCCGGCGCTTTCTCCGCAGCGGCCGCGTCTGACGCTGGCTTAATCGCTTCGGCGCCCGGCACTTCAGCCGGTTTCGCCTCAGCCGGTTTCGCCTCAGCCGGTTTCGCTTCAGCCGGTTTCGCTTCAGCCGGTTTCGCTTCAGCCGGTTTCGCTTCAGCCGGTTTCGCTTCAGCCGCTTTCGCCTCAGCCGGTTTCGCCTCAGCAGGCTTCGCCTCAACAGGTTTAACTTCAGCCGCCCGCTGCGCGAGATACGCGTCATCCAGCAGCTTCGCGACCGGCACCGGCGCCGCGTCCGGATCGCCGATATAGCGCTGCCGGTCCGCGAACACCCGATCCTCGATCTGCGCGATCAGGTGAATGTACGGCGCCGAATTGAGCGCGAGACCATCGAACGCGGGCTGCAGATCGGCCTTCATCCTCAGCATCTGCAGCAGCGCAATGCCGCCCGAGCCCGGCGGCGGCGCGGTGATCACGCGGTAGCCGTGCCAGTCGGCGGCGAGCGGCTCGCGCCACAGCGCCTTGTACTGCACGAGGTCCTGCTTCGTGAGCAGGCCGTGGCCATACATCTGCGCGGCGATCTTGTCGGCGGTGCGGCCTTCGTAGAACTCGCGGCCGCCATCGGTGGCGATCCGCGCGAGCGTCTGCGCGAGTTCCGGCTGGCGCAGCGTCGCGCCCGCCTTCAGGTTCGCGAAGTACGCGTTGAAATTGGTATGGCCGGCGAAACGCTGCGCGGCCGCGTCGCGGCGCTGCGCGAGCCGCGCGTCGACCTGGAAGCCATCGGTCGCGTAATGGAGCGCCGGCGCGAGCACCTGCTTCCATTTGAGCTTGCCGAAGCGCCGCTGCGCTTCCCACATGCCGTCGACGGTGCCCGGCACCGCCACCGCGCGATGGCCGATCGTGCTCATACCCGGCACCGGGTTGCCCTTGTCGTCGAGATAGATGTCGCGGGTCGCCTGCTGCGGCGCGCGCTCTCGGTAGTCGAGGAAGTACGGCTTGCCGTCGACGAACAGCGTCATAAAACCGCCGCCGCCCAGGTTGCCCGCATCGGGGCGCGTGACCGCGAGCGTGAAGGCCATCGCGACCGCGGCATCGACCGCATTGCCGCCTTGCGCGAAGATCTGCTGCGCGGTGTCGGCGCTGTAGCTGTCGGGCGCGGCGACCGCCGACGCGTCGAGCGCGGGCTTCGGCGGCGCCGTTTTCGCGCTCGCGGACAGCGGCGCGGCGAGGCTGCCGATCAACGCGGCACTCCACGCGGCCGCCAGCGCGTGACGGGTTCGGGGGGTAAAGCGGGCGCTCGCGCGACGGCGAGCGAAAGGCGCGCGGGACGCGCCGTGCGGCGAGACTGGCATCCGAGAAAACTCCGGCAACGAGGCGAGCATGGTGCACGAACGGCGGCGCTTCGTGCAAGACGAGAAGGAACGGGACGGCCGCTGCGGCACTAGCGTGAGTCCGGCGCCGGCACGCTTGCCGCCGGGCGCGTCGGTGACCTGACGGGTCTGGTGGGCGCAGCGTAGGCCGCTACGCCGCTACGCCGCTACGCCGCTACGCCGCTACGCCGCTACGCCGCTACGCCGCAGGCATCCTAAGTCGCCCGCCGGAAGCCGGCCAAACCGATTTACCTCCTGTTACAGCGGCACCCGGCCCAGCCCACCGT
>NZ_MSDV01000058.1 GCF_001931485.1 Burkholderia sp. SRS-W-2-2016
AATCGTCAGGCTTCTTATGCTGTATGTCCAGAACCCCGGTGTCTCCGAAAGAGAACCGGGGTTCTGGCGTTTACGCGCGGAAAAAGGCGATCACTAAAAAATCGCTTTTACCAATATTGTTTGTGCGCACGCTACGTGCACACAAACAAATCACGCCGATCAAGAACGCCCGCTTAGGCAGCAGGACCCGCACTGCCGCCAGCGTCGACGGGTAAGTGGCTATCCACCGAATCGATTTGGCCAACTTCTGCAAGCAATGCCTCATCGCGAGCGATGACTTTCGGCAGGTGCGTGCGCAGAAATTCCACCCACGTCCGCGTCTTTGCGTCGATGAACTTGCGCGACGGATAGAGCGCGTAAATATTCATCTTCTGCAGCGTATATTCCGGTAGCACACGCACCAGCGTGCCATCGCGTAATCCGGAAATGGCCGCGTACAGCGGCACCATCCCGATTCCCATTCCTTCGCGAATTGCCATCACCAGCGACTCGGCGATGTTGACGTGCACCGGCCCATCCACTTCCATCAGTTCGCTGCCATTTGGACCCTCGAGCGTCCATTCGTGCGGCGGAAATGCCGGCGTGTGCAGGATCAGACATTCATGGCGTGCGAGATCGGCCGGTTTTTGCGGCGCGCCGTGCGTTCGGATATACGCCGGCGATGCGCACAGGATGCTGAACGTCGTGCCCAGATGAAACGACACGAGCTCCGAGTTCGGCAATGTCGACGCGCCGATCACGGCGACATCGGCGCTGCCTTCGAACAGGTCGGGCATGCGTTGCGACAGCGTCAGTTCGACCGTCACCTCGGGATAGAGCGTGCGATACCGCGAAATGGCGGGCAGGATGTAGTGCTGCCCGATGCTCGCAAAGCTATGCATGCGCAACGCGCCGATCGGGCGTTCGTGCGCACAACTGGCTTCTTCTTCGGCGATATCGACGTCTGCGAGGATTTGTTGCGACCGTTTCAGATAGCGCTCGCCGGCGGTTGTGAGGGCCAGTCTGCGCGTCGAGCGATTCAGCAGGCGGGTGCGCAGATGCGCTTCGAGTTCAGAAACCGCGCGCGACATCGCACCGGTCGTCGAATTGAGTGACTGCGCGGCAGCGGTAAAGCTGCCGGCTTCGACTACGCGTACGAATACGCGCATGTTTTGTAGCGTGTCCATCAAACCTCTATTTCCTGACCAAGGCCATATTGTCCGCCTGTCGCAGAAAGCTATTGTTGTCCTTTCTGGAACATATGTTCTGCGCGTATTGGCTTAATGCGCGTATCGCGGAATCCTACAATCGGCGCCTCGTCTACTGGCGTAAGCAGTTCCCGCCGGTGGCTCTTTCAGCGACCAAACGGGGCGCACTGTTTTCAGATGAAACACGATCATGCGATCAAGCGGGCAGCCGGATTTTTCCGGCCGCATGGCCTCACGCAGCAACGCTTCAGCCGGCCTATGCTCGAACAGGCCATGCGCGACTGGGCGAATACCGACGGTCTGACCTGGCTGCATCTGCTGAAAACGGTGACCGCGGGTCTGCTCACGCTGGGCGTCGCGATGCTGCTCAATCTGCCGCAGCCGCGCATTGCAATGACCACCGTGTTCGTGCTGATGCAGCCGTTCAGCGGGATGGTCCTTGCGAAGAGCTTCTACCGGATTCTCGGCACGGCGGTCGGCACGGTCGCCGCGCTGCTGCTCGGCGGACTCTTCGTCCAGCAGCCCGAACTGTACATGCTCGGCATGATCGTGTGGGTGAGCGCCTGTATTGCGGCGGCGGTCCGGTATCGGCATTTCAGATGGTATGGCTTCGTGCTCGCGGGTTATACCGCCGCATTGATCGGCATTCCGAACGTAATGGCGCCGCAGGGACTATTCCTCGCGGCGCTCACGCGCGCGGCGGAGGTGGCGGTCGGAATCGTGTGTTCGAGCGCGGTCAGCGCGTTGATTCTGCCGCAGCGCACGAGTCTCGTGCTAAGGCGTACCCTGCAGATCCGGTACGCGAATTTTACTGCGTTCGCCGCCGAGGTGCTCGCACGCGGGCTCGAGCGTCATCAGTTCGAGCGGCGTTTCGCGGATTTCGTCGATGAAATCGCGGGCGTCGAGGCGACGCGCACGTTCGTCGCTTTCGAGGATCCGGCGTTGCGCTCGCGCGGTCAACATCTGGCGCGACTGAACAGCGAGTTCATGGATGCCTGCGCGCGCTTGCATGCACTGCATCAGCTGCTCAAGCGGCTGCGCGCGAACCATCACGCGTCGATACTCGAGGCGGTCGCGCCGTACTTCGACGAACTGGCCGCGTTGTTGGCAACCAGGTCACCGGAGGCCGTCGACGCTTCGCGCGTAGCCGCCGATCTGCGTCTGTTCCAGGCGAATCTGCCGCGCCGTATGCGCGAAACCAGGCGGCCACTCGAAACCGCGTCAGCCGAATCGCGCGCGGACTTCGATACCGCAGCGGAGTTGTTGTATCGCTTCGTGAGCGAATGGATCAATTATTCGGATACCTATGCGTCGTTGTCATGGCGAAAATCGGAACGCTGGCAGCATGCCGAACCGCGTCACCCGCACAAAAGTCACCATATAAGCCGCACCAATAACTTCGTCGTACTGTTCGCGTTCGTGCGTTCGGCGGTCGTGATCGGGATTGCCGGATCGTTCTGGATCGCAACCAACTGGCCGAGCGGCGGACTCGCGGTAATCGGCGCGACGCTGGTTTGCGCGTTGACGTCGACCGCGCCCAACTCGACGAAAATGGCCGTACAGATGGCAATCGGCGCGGTGGCCGCGACCCTGACCGGCTATCTGTTCATGTGCTACGTGTATCCGAATATCGACGGCTTCCCACTGCTTTGCGCGGTACTCGCACCGGTGCTCGCGTGCGGTGCGTTCATCGCGACGCGCCGCGGCGCGGCCGGCTATGGGATCGGTTTCTCGGTGTTCTTCTGTCTGCTGGCCGGCCCCGACAACGTCGTCAGCTACACCCCTGATCTGCTGCTCAACAACGGTATCGCGCTGACCGCGGCGATGCTGCTCGCGGCGCTTGCCTTCGCGGTGGTGTTTCCCGCCGACATGCGCTGGCTGACCGGGCAGATCATGGGCGATCTGCGTGCTCAGGCGGTTCGCGCGTGCAAGGACGACTTGCCGGGCCTCAATCAGCGTTTCCAGTCGAGCACGCACGATCTGACTTCGCAGCTGCGGATGCTGTTGACGCACCGCTCGCGGCGCCGGCGAGAGGCATTGCGCTGGATGCTGGCGACGATCGAAGTCGGCCACGCGGTCATCGACCTGCGCAACGAAGCGGCGCGCGCACAGTACGTGGACACGCTCGAGCCGCGCTGGCGTCGCGTGCTAGCCGATACCTGCGACGATCTCGCGCACCTGTTCGCGCACCCTGAGCCACGCGCGCTCGAACGCGCACTGATCTCCGTGCGCACGGCGTCGTGGCTTGCCCAGGACGCCCTGCAAACGGTGCATGCGGACCGCGACAGGCGTCACGACCTGCAGCGCATCCTCAGCTGTCTGCACTTCATCCGGACCGCGTTGCTCGACCGTGACGCGCCGTTTAACCGGCGCTGAGCGGGACGGCGATCTTTCCGCCAGATGGAAGAATCCCTTCCGGGCGACCCCGTTTATCCAGGTAGGTGGCGGTCATATAGTTTCGTCACTGCTTCACAGCAGTAGTCGTAAGTCCTGGAGAAAGTGATGAAAGTGTTGAAGATGGTTGTGATTGCCTGTTCCTTGTCCGCTACCGCCGCTGCCTATGCGCAAACCGCGCCGGCAGAAGCGCCGCAACAGGTTGCGCAGGCCGCGACGCCGCGCGCAAACAACGCGGTGACCCCGAGCCGCGTACTGGCGTCGAAAGCAAAAGCCGACGAGTGCGTTGGCCCGGTGAGCTTCTGCAATATCTACTTCGGTAGCTAAGGCAGTGCCCGCTGCATCGCGCGACATGCCGGCTGGTGCCTGATGATGCCTGGCTGACGCGTAACCTCTGTCGCGAACCCTGTCTCGCGACCCAACACCTGCCTGCGACGCCGTCCGATCGAGACGCCGCGGCGGGTGCGGCACCCGCCTGGTGAACCAAGCACACCGCAGACGTGCGCGCCAGAGACGGAGCTGGTGACTATGGAGAGACCCGTTTCATGTACGAAGACCGCATTCGTTGCGCCGCGCTGCGCGAAAAAATCACCACGGCCGCCGACGCGGCGCTTCTGATTCAGGACGGCATGCGCGTTGGCGCAAGCGGCTTTACGCGCGCGGGCGACGCGAAGGCCGTGCCGGTCGCGCTGGCCGAGCGCGCACGCCAGCAGAGCGAGCCGCTGCGCATCACGTTGATGACCGGCGCCTCGCTGGGCCACGACGTCGACCGCATGCTGACCGAAGCACACGTGCTCGCGCGCCGTCTGCCGTTTCAGGTGGACAAGACGCTGCGCGACGCGATCAATCGCGGCGAAGTGATGTTCGTCGATCAGCATCTGTCCGAGACCGTCGAAATGCTGCGCGCCAACCAGCTCGGCAAGCTCGACGTCGCGATCATCGAAGCGGCGGCGATCACCGAAAGCGGCGGCATCGTGCCGACCACCTCGGTCGGCAATTCGGCGAGCTTCGCGATTCTCGCCGAGAAGGTCATCGTCGAAATCAATCTCGCGCAGCCGCTCGCGCTCGAGGGCTTGCACGACATCTGGATTCCGGGCCGCCGGCCGCATCGCGAGCCGCTGTCGATCGTGCGCCCGCAGGACCGCGTCGGCACGCCGGCCATCGAGATCCCGCCTGAAAAAATCGCGGCGATCGTCATCACCGACATGCCCGACAGTTCGTCCACGGTGTTGCCGGCAGACGAGGAAACCGCTGCGATCGCCGGCCATCTGATCGAATTCTTCCAGCACGAAGTCACGCACGGCCGTATGCCGAAGCAGTTGCCGCCGTTGCAGGCGGGGATCGGCACGATCGCCAACGCGGTGCTGGCCGGCTTCGTCGATTCGCCGTTCGACGTGTTCGAAATCTATTCGGAAGTCCTACAGGATTCGACCTTCGATCTGATGGATGCCGGCAAGGTCAGCTTCGCATCCGGTGCATCGATCACGCTGTCGGCGACGCGTCAGGCCCAGGTATTCGGCGAACTCGAACGCTATCGCGACCGGCTGGTGCTGCGTCCGCAGGAAGTCAGCAATCACCCGGAAGTGATCCGCCGGCTCGGTCTGATCGCGCTGAATACCGCGCTCGAATTCGACATCTACGGCAACGTGAATTCGACGCACGTGGGCGGCACGCACATGATGAACGGCATCGGCGGCTCGGGAGATTTTGCGCGCAACGCGTCGTGCGCGATCTTCGCGACCAAGTCGATCGCGAAAGACGGCCGCATTTCGAGCATCGTGCCGATGGTCCCGCATTGCGATCACAACGAACACGATGTCGATGTGGTGGTGACCGAGCAGGGTCTTGCCGATCTGCGCGGACTCGCGCCGCGCGAACGCGCTCAGCTGATTATCGAGCGTTGCGTGCATCCGCTGTATCGCGATCAACTGCGCGACTACTATCGTGACGCATTGCAGTGGGGCGGGCAGACGCCGCATCGTCTCGACCAGGCATTCGCATGGCACCAGCGCCTGCGCGAGACGGGTTCGATGCTGCCGGCCTGATCTGTAATCGAACGGAAAGAAAAGCGGTCTGTAAAAAGAAAGAAGCGCCAGCGGCACGAGCCGGCTGGCGCTTCTTCATTTATTGAATGATTGAAAGCTGTGCTTAAGAACCTCGTCGCACGAGCCGGATAATAAACAGCAGAATCACCGCGCCGATCAATGCGGTAATGATCGAGCCGAACCAGCCGCTGCCGAGCGAAATATGCAGCACGCCGGCGAGCCAGCCGCCGATGAACGCGCCGACAATCCCGACGATGATGTCGACAATCAGGCCGAAGCCGCCGCCTCTGACCAGCACACCGGCGAGCCAGCCCGCGATTGCGCCGATGATAAGCCATGCAATGATGCCGTGTTCCATATTCGAGACTCCGTAGTTGTATGTGAAAAAATCACGGTGATAGAGCTTAGTCGAAGGTTATGGGACAGTCCATGTTGAGGACACGGAATTAACATTGTCTAAATCTGCTGCCAGCTAAGTGTAGACGATGTGCCGCGAATAAAGTGGCGTGACACTCGCGGCTTCACTCGGGCGTAGGCTCGGCTTCGCGCGCGCTCCAACTGACGCTCGATACGCTTTTCTCCATGCTCAGGCGGCTCGCCATCTGCTCGAGCTTCGATTGATACTTCGGATGCAGCTTCAGCGTCGCGGCGACGCGAATTCGACTGGAGTCGTTGTCGACGTCCTCGCTCGTCAGGCTTTGAAACGACAGCGGCGCCGAATACATCGAGTTCGAGATCGCGGTGCGGATGTGAATCTCGTCGGCTTCGCGGCATACGATCGTCAGTACGTATTCGCGCACCAGGTCGGCGTTTGAAACCGGCGTCGCATTGATCATCCGGCTCACTTCGCGCAGCACGGTATTGGTCAGCAGCACGATCACGGTGCCCGCGAGCGCGGGCCCGTAATGTCCGGCGCCGCTCAATACGCCGACCGCCGCCGAGCACCAGAGTGTCGCCGCGGTGTTGATCCCCTGGATCGAGCCCTTGTCGCGCATGATCACGCCGCCGCCGAGAAAGCCGACGCCGGACACCACATAGGCGGCGATCTGGGTCACGCCGGACACGCCGTTGCCGGTCAGCACGCCGAGCGTGACGAACAGGCATGAGCCGCTCGCGACGAGCGTGATCGTGCGCAAGCCGGCATTGCGCTGGCGCATCTGCCGTTCGAGGCCAATGGCCACGCCACAGGCGAAAGCGGTCAGAAGCCGCAGGAAGAATTCGAGTGTCATCGTTCAGAAAGGTTGGCGCGCGTGCCGCTGCAGTGTGAGTCATTCGCATGACAGCGTCGGGTCGTCTACGATCTTTCGTTGACCGAACGGACGAACGTGCGCGCTCACGCGCGATGCGGCGCGCGCACGCGAACCCGGCGGCGCATCAGGCGGCGGGTTCGACGCGTGCGGCATCGGCATGGCGGTGCGCCACGCGCTGCTTCACTGGCAGTACGACACGTGAATGAAAAACGTAAAGGAGACGAGAGCGACGTGCGCCATCGAGCCCGAGGGCAGGACGGCGACAGAACGAATGGACTGACGCGGAAACCTGCCGCTCAGGCGAGCGGGCAAATCGATACTCGGCGGCTACAACTGCTACTGTCCAAGATCGTGATTCCGGTTAAAAGAAGTGCGCGAATTTTAGGCGGCTGTGTAAAGGTTCGTCAAGCCGTGCCGCCATGCCGGCTCGCGCGATCGACACTCGAGATTAAAACGGACTCCGAATATTTCATTCGGGCTCGCTTTGCACCAGCCCTGGCACCAGCCCTGGCACCAGCCGCACGCGCGTGATTTCCGACGGTGCGCCCAGCCGCTTCGGCGGTCCCCAATAACCGGTCCCGCGGCTCGTATAGACCCACAGTCCGTTCAGGCGCGCGAGACCCGCGGTGAACGGCTGCTGCAGCCGCACGAAGAAATTCCACGGGAAGAACTGGCCGCCGTGCGTATGCCCGGACAACTGCAACGTAAAGCCGGCTGCCGCGGCCGCTTCGGCCGAGCGCGGCTGGTGCGCGAGCAGTACCTTGATCAGCACGTCGCCGGGCGCGCCCGCGAGTGCCGCGACCGGGTCGCTGCGATGCGCGGGGTCGTGGTGGCCGGCGGAGTAGTCGGTGACGCCGGCGATCACCGCGCGGGCTCCGTCGTGATCGACGACTACGTGCTGGTTCAGCAGCACCTGCAGACCGAGCCGGCGGAATTCGGCGATCCACGAGTTCGCGCCCGAGTAGTACTCGTGATTGCCGGTCACCAGAAACGCGCCGTGCCGTGCGCTAAGACGCGATAACGGCTGCGTATGCCGGCTCAGTTTCGCGACGCTGCCGTCGACCACATCGCCGGTCACCGCGATCAGATCCGGCTGCAGGCGATTGACCGCGTCGACGATCGCATCGACATAGCGGCTCTTGATCGTCGGGCCGACGTGAATATCGCTGATCTGCACGATCGTGAATCCGTCGAGCGCGGCGGGCAGATCGTCGATCGGCACGTCGATCGTGACGACGCGCGCGCGACGCCGCGCATTGACGAGGCCGATCAGCGTCGACAGCAACGCGGCGAGCGGCACCGCCGCCGCCGAACCGGTGCGCCAATGCGCGATCGCGAGCGTGTTCGGCCAGATCGCATCGATCGTCAGCAGCGACGCGAGCACGATATCGCGCGCGAACGTCAGCACCAGCAGCGACGAAAAAAAGCCCATCGCCAGCAAGCCGATCCACGCGACCCGGTCGCCGAGCGGCTGGCGCTTGATGCTGCGCGCCATCATGCCGAGCGGAATCACGAAGATCGACAGCACCAGCCACAGCACACACAGTGAGCGGGCAGTCGCGCCGATCGGCATGTCGGGCAGCAGGCGCAAGCCGACATAGATATGCAGCACGATGCCAATCAGAATGATGCGGGTAAGAAACGATGAACGGCGCATAGAGAGGATCGGGACGGGAAGGGACCGAAGGCCGGAGCCGACGACGGCGCCGCGTTCGGTGAGCGGCCGCTGCACGAGGCGCGTATTGCGCTGATCAATGCGGCCCGACACATGGGCGGCATAACGAAAGGCAGCCCGGAAAAGCAGCCCGATGCATGCGGCGAGTCATTCTACCGGCATGTTCAGGCCCTTGCTGGCGACGCAAAATTCGCGCCCCCGCACTGCAACGCGAGCATTTTTGAAAAGGCCAACGCGTACCCCGATGTGCGCAACAAGCCGTCCGCTAGCGCGACTACACCTCGGGGGCGTAACAACTGCTTGCCGGTAATCCGGCAGCACCGCGCGGCACGTATTTCAATGCCTATGCAAGCTAATTAAATGGGCTTTGAATTGTGTTGGGCGGTGGACTATGCTTGAACGAACCAGCAGATTTCGCGGCCAGCGCGGCAGTTATGCGAGGCCACGGCGGGACGCATCGCGGTGGGGGCCGCGCGGTTCCATTGCGACTGGTTCTATCGCCGGCACAGAGGCAGGGCGACGGGAGGCACACATGAAGCTGCTCAAATCGGATCGCCACTGGCGCCATGCGCACGACGCGCCTCACGTTCATCATGCGCATCACGTCGGGTATGAGGGCAGTCATGTGATGCTGCCGCTCGTCGGCATTTCGCTGATGGCGATTGCGCTGTATGTCGGCGTGCGCAATATCGAATTTTCCGAACTCGGCAAAAGCGCGCTGTTCGACGTGGTGATGGTTTGCGTGGCACTCGGCATAGCCGGACTATTCGGGGCGGTCGGCGCATGGCTGCGCTCGAATGGGGACGACGCCGAAGAGGGCTTCTGCTTTATCGGCGCGTTGATCGGCACGGTGGTGTTTTATATCGCAGTGCTGACCTGACCTGACCTTACTTGACGCGAAGCGGATAACAAGAAGCGCGCGGCATGCAACCCGCACCTCGCGCTCCGTACCGCGCATCGCATCACGCGCTTAACTCATTCATCAAACGATCCGCGCCGCCTCGTCGAACGAAAAACGCGGGCTGCGCGGAAACAGCTTCGACGCATCGCCGTAACCCAGGTTGATCAGGAAGTTCGACTTCACGGTCGTGCCCGCGAAGAACGCCGCATCGACCTTCTGCGCGTCGAAGCCGGACATCGGCCCGGTGTCGAGACCGAGCGCGCGGGCGGCGAGAATCAGATAACCGCCTTGCAGCGTCGAATTGCGAAACGCGGTATCGGCGATCGCGCGCTCGTTGCCGGCGAACCAGCTGCGCGCGTCCGCATGCGGAAACAGCTTCGGCAACTGCTCGTAAAACGCCATGTCCATTCCGACGATCACGGTAACGGGCGCGGCCATCGTTTTCTCGAGATTGCCGGCCGATAACGCCGGGCGCAGTTTTTCCTTGCCCTCGGGCGTCTTCACGAACACGAAGCGGCCCGGGCTCGAATTGGCCGAGGTCGGGCCGAGCAGCACGAGTTCGGTGAGCTGCTTCAGCAACGCGTCGTCGACCGGTTTGTTTTGCCAGCCGTTGTGGGTGCGTGCGTCGCGAAAGAGTTGGGCGAGCGCCTGATCGGAAAGAGTCATGAACGTGGTCCGTGAAAGAATGGTAAGGAAACCCAGGAAAAACGCGGCAGCACGGGTCGATCGACTTCGCGGCACGGCGCTTTGGGGGGCCAGCTGTTGCCGCCATAATAGCCAGGGTTTTTACTCGCCAGCTCGTATTCAGGCATTCCGATGACCGATCTATTCAACGACCTGCCGGCGCCCGACGTCGACTGGTATCCGGACTGGCTCGCGCCCGCCACGGCCGGGGAAATTCTCGCGCGGCTGATCGACGAGGTGCAATGGCGTCAGGACACGATGGGCACGCCCGCCGGCCGGGTCGCGTTGCCGCGTCTGACCGCGTGGCAAGGCGAGCCCGACGCGGTCTATATCTACTCGGGCATTCGCAACGTCCCGCAGCCGTGGACGCCCGCCGTCGCCGAACTCAAAGCCGCCGCCGAAGCGACCAGCGGCGCGCGTTTTAACAGCGTGCTGCTGAATCGCTACCGCAGCGGCGCCGACAGCATGGGCTGGCACGCGGACCGCGAACCCGAACTCGGCAGGCAGCCGGTGATCGCGTCGGTGAGTCTGGGCGTCGCGCGTACCTTCGATCTGCGCCACAACAAGACCGGCGTCGTGCAGTCGTTCTCGCTGAAGGGCGGCAGCCTGCTGGTGATGAAGGGCGACACCCAGGCGCAGTGGCGTCATCGCGTGCCGAAGCAGCCGCGCGTGAGCGGCGAGCGCATCAATCTGACGTTCCGCTGGGTCACGCCGCGCCAGCCGGGATAAATCCCAACGCGTTCCCAACCGCGATCTCCGCTGCATTTCCCGCCGCAATCCAAACAATTCGACCATAAACCAGGGACAATCCCGCACGCGATACCAAAATTGGTATCGACGGCGCGAATCATATGATTGGACGGTTAACGCGTCGCACAGTACGCTACATCACGATCCACGCACCATGAGGGCCACGAGGGCTGGGCAGGTGACGGGGTCGCGACACAACAACGATTAAGGAGACAGTCATGGCGAATACACGACGTGCTGCGTGCCGCGCTCTGGGCGCGCTTGCACTTTCCGCGGGTCTTGGAATGCTGACGCTGGGCGCGCCCGTCGCGCACGCCGAGGACAAGCAGATCACGCTAGGTTTCGCGCAGGTCGGCGCGGAAAGCGCGTGGCGCACCGCGAATACCGAGTCGGTGAAGTCGGCGGCGGCGGACGCCAAGATCAAGCTCAAATTCTCCGATGCCCAGCAGAAACAGGAAAACCAGATCAAGGCGATCCGCTCGTATATCGCGCAGAAGGTCGACGTGATCGCGTTCTCGCCGGTGGTCGAATCGGGCTGGGAGCCGGTGCTGCGTGAAGCGAAAGCCGCGAACATTCCGGTGATCCTGACCGACCGCAACATCGACGTGAAAGACACGTCGCTGTACGTGACGATGATCGGCTCGGACTTCCTCGAAGAAGGCCGGCGCGGCGGCAAGTGGCTCGAAGATCACTACAAGAACGACAAAGGCCCGGTCAATATCGCCGAGCTGCAAGGCACGGTCGGTTCGGCGCCGGCCAACGACCGCCACTCCGGTCTGATCGAAGTGATCAAGACCGATCCGAAGTTCAAGATCATCGCGTCGCAAAGCGGCGACTTCACGCTCGCCGGCGGCAAGCAGGTGATGGAAGCGTTCATCAAGACCTACGGCAACAAGATCAACGTGGTCTACGCGCATAACGACGACATGGCGCTCGGCGCGATCCAGGCGATGGAAGAAGCCGGCATGCATCCGGGCAAGGACGTGATCGTGGTGTCGTTCGACGCGACCAAGGGCGGCTTCCAGGCGATGGCCGCGGGCAAGATGAACGTCGACGTCGAATGCAGCCCGCTGCTCGGACCGCAACTGATGTCCGCGGTCAAGGACGTGGTGGCCGGCAAGCAACTGCCGAAGCGGATCCTGACGGAAGAGACGGTGTTCCCGATGAGCGTGGCCGCGCAGACGCTGCCGACGCGTAAGTACTGACGCTATCGAGGCAAGCCGGGACCCACGCGGCGCGTGCGGTCCCGGCGCCGCGCGCCGTTACGAGGGGCGCGCAACCGATGTGCACCGAGATGCGCAACCGAGAACGTGCAACCGGCGTGCAGCACGACCAGATCATAAGGTTTCTCCAGTGGTGCCTGACCGCCCGGGCTGCTTCGGCAGCGGGCGGTCTCTTTTCACGGGCCTGCCGTTGGCACCGCCGCCAAACCACGCATAGAAGATCGAGCGAGGTCCATGACCCATTCCGCTTCCGAACCGAATCAGCCCGGCCAGCCTGAGAGCGGCTCGCCGGGTACTCCGGCCGCCCACGATGGCGCCGGCACGCGCGCGCCGATCCTCGAGATGGCCGGCGTCAGCAAGACCTTCCCGGGCGTCAAGGCGCTGCAACGCGTCGACTTCCGGCTCTATCCCGGCGAAGTCCACACCTTGATGGGCCAGAACGGCGCCGGCAAATCGACCCTTATCAACGTACTGACCGGCGTATTCGCGCCCGATGGCGGCACGATCCGGCTCGGCGGCCAGGAGGTCGCGTTCGCGTCGCCGCAGGAGGCCGAAGCGGCCGGCGTGCGCACGCTGTATCAGGAAGTGAATCTGTGCACGAATCTGTCGGTCGCGGAAAACATCTTCGCGGGCCGGCAGCCGCGCCGCTTCGGCGCGATCGACTGGGCCGACATCAAGCGTCGCGCGCAGGAAGCGCTCGCGCGTCTGGACGTATCGCTCGACGTGACCCGCTCGCTCGACGCGTATCCGATCGCGGTCCAGCAGATGGTCGCGATCGCGCGGGCGCTGTCGGTCGACGCGCGCGTGCTGATTCTCGACGAGCCGACCTCGAGTCTCGACGACAGCGAGGTCGCGCAGCTGTTCAAGATCCTTCGGCATCTTAAGCAATCGGGCATCGCGATCCTGTTCGTCACGCACTTTCTCGAACAGACCTACGCGATCTCCGACCGCATCACGGTGATGCGCAACGGCGAGCGCGAGGGCGAATACCTTGCGCGCGATCTGCCGGCCGATCTGCTGGTCGCGAAGATGGTCGGCCACGAGCGCATGAGCGCGCGTCTGCGCGAAGCGGCGCACGAAGAGCAGGCCGCCGACGTTCTGCGGGACGAACTGCCGGAGAACGCAGCGAATGCAACGCACGCAACGGAAGCAACCGAAGCAGCAAGCGCAGCGAACCGCCAACCGTTCATCGAACTGCGCGGCGTGGGCCGGCGCGGCACCTTGCAGCCGATCGATCTCGACGTGCAGCCGGGCCAGATTCTCGGCCTCGCCGGTCTGCTCGGCTCCGGCCGCACCGAAACCGCGCGCCTGCTGTTCGGCGCGGACCGCGCGGACAGCGGCACGATCCTCGTGAACGGCAAGCCGGTGAAACTGCGCTCGCCGCACGATGCGGTGCGCCACGGCATCGGCTATTGCGCGGAAGACCGCAAGAAGGAGGGCATCGTCGCCGAACTGTCGATCCGCGAAAACATCATGCTCGCGTTGCAGGCGCGCCGCGGCTGGTGGCGCAAGATCAGCCGCCAACGCGCGCGCGAACTGGCCGATACGTGGATCGAGCGGCTCGGCATCAAGGCGTCGGACGCCGAGCAGCCGATCGCGCTGCTGTCCGGCGGCAACCAGCAGAAGGCGCTGCTCGCGCGCTGGCTCGCGACCGATCCGAAGCTGCTGATTCTCGACGAACCGACTCGCGGCATCGACGTCGCCGCGAAGTTCGACATCATGGACCGGCTGCTCGCGCTGTGCGCGAACGGTCTGTCGATCCTGTTCATCTCATCGGAGATCAGCGAGGTGCTGCGCGTCAGCCATCGGGTCGCGGTGCTGCGCGATCGCCGCAAGATCGCCGAGGTCGCCGGCACCGCATCGAACGAGGACAACATCTACCGACTGATCGCAGGGAGCGGCGAATGAAGCTATCGAACTGGGTCGCGCGCGACGGCGCCGACCGTCCGCTGCTGTGGCCATGCATCACGCTCGTGCTGTTGTGCGGGCTCAATCTGCTGGTCAATCCGCATTTCCTGTCGCTGCGGATGCTCGACGGCCATCTGTTCGGCGCGCCGATCGACATCCTGAATCGCGCGGCGCCGCTGGTGCTGGTCGCGATCGGCATGACGCTGGTGATCGCCACGCGCGGCATCGATATTTCGGTCGGCGCGGTAGTCGCGATCGCCGGCGCCGCCGCTGCGACGATCCTCGCGACGCAGCCTGTGCCGAGCGGCGCGCTGGTCGCGCAGGCGTTGATCGCCGCGTTGATCGTCGGGCTGCTGAGCGGGATGTGGAACGGCTTGCTGGTGTCGTTCGTCGGCATGCAGCCGATCATTGCGACGCTGATCCTGATGGTCGCCGGGCGCGGTATCGCGCAACTGCTGACCGCCGGCCAGATCATTCCGATCGGCGCGCCCGCGTATCTGTTCGTCGGCGGCGGCTACTGGCTCGGCGTGCCGTGCTCGGTGTGGATCGCGACGATCGCGGTGCTGGCGACCGCGGCGCTGGTCGAGGGCACCGCGCTCGGGCTGTTCATTCGCGCGATCGGCGTGAATCCGGTCGCGACGCGCCTCGTCGGTCTGCGCTCGAAGGCGATCGTGTTCGCGGTGTACGCGTTCTCGGGTCTGACCGCGGCGCTGGCCGGTATTCTGATCAGCTCGAACGTGCGCAGCGCGGACGGCAACAACGCGGGCCTGCTGCTCGAACTCGACGCGATTCTCGCGGTGACGCTCGGCGGCACGTCGCTGCTCGGCGGCCGCTTCAGTTTCGCCGGCACCGTGCTCGGCGCGCTGATCATCCAGACGCTCACGTACACGACCTATTCGATCGGCGTGCCGCCGGAAGCGACGCTGGTCGTGAAGGCGGCCGTCGTGCTGGCGGTCAGCGTGATCCAGTCGCCGGCGGCCCGCGCGCTCGCGGTGTCGTTCGGCGCATCGCTCGTCAAACATCGCGGGGTGGCACGATGACGCGCATTCTCGAAGCACTCGCGCGCGTGGTCGATCCGCGCACGCTGCCGATCGCGGTGACGATCCTGCTGTTCTGCGCGCTGTTCGGTTTCGGCTCGGTGATGTACACCGGCTTCTTCTCGTGGCAGGTGCTGCTCGATCTGCTGGTCGACAACGCGTTCCTGCTGATCGTCGCGATCGGCATGACGTTCGTAATCGTGTCGGGCGGCATCGATCTGTCGGTCGGTTCGGTGGTCGCGCTGACGACGATCGTCGAAGCGGTGCTGTCCGAGCACATGCATCTGTCGGTGTGGCTCATCATTCCGATCGTGCTGCTGATGGGCACCGTGTTCGGCGCGGTGCAGGGCGCGCTGATTCATTTCTTCAAACTGCAGGCGTTCATCGTCACGCTGGCCGGGATGTTCTTCGCGCGCGGGCTGTGTTTTCTGATCACCACGCAGTCGATCACGATCACCGATCCGACCTTCCAGAGGATCTCGGCGTTCCGTCTGAACATCGGCATCGGCTCGGTGTCGGCGAACGTGCTGATCGCGCTCGCGGCGCTCGCGGCCGCGATCTATATCGCGCATTTCACGCGCTTCGGCCGCAACGTCTATGCGGTCGGCGGCAATCCGCGCTCGGCGCTGCTGATGGGGCTGCCGGTGGCCCATACGCGGATCGGCGTGTATGCGCTGAGCGGCTTCTGCTCGGCGCTCGGCGGCGCGGTGTTCACGTTCTACGTGCTGTCCGGTTATGGGCTGCAAGGACAGGGGATGGAGCTCGATGCGATCGCCGCGACGGTGATCGGCGGCACGCTGCTGACGGGCGGGGTCGGCTATGTGATCGGTTCGTTGTTCGGCGTCGGCATTCTCGGCACGATCCAGACGCTGATCACGTTCGACGGCACGCTCAGTTCGTGGTGGACACGGATCGTGATCGGCGCGCTGCTGTGCGCGTTCTGTCTGCTGCAACGGCTGATCGAGCGGCATGCGAAGTCGGTCGGGCGGCCGGGCGGGACCGGCGCGGTCGCGAGCTCGGGGCGCGCGCATCCGCAACCGGAGAGTTCGGCATCTGCTTCGGATACCCAGGTGTTGGGCAGGGCGCCGGGGTAAGGGCGCTACGCATGCATGAGCGGCGCTGGCGCGAACGGGCGCGCCGCTCCTGCTCAACGGTCGCTGTTCTTGCGAAGCCGCCGCGCGTTCGCCCCGGTTTTACGGGTGCTCTGCTTGCGACCCGTCGTCTCCTGATGGCCCGCGCCGACCGTCCGCGCGGCCTGCTGAATCGCTGCCGCGAGGCGCTCCGCCGCCGCGGTCATCTCCGCCGCACTAAACCCGCCGAAACCGAGCACGAGCCCGGCGCGCGCGGTACCCGGCGCGTACATCGGCGAGACCGCGCGCACCGCCACGCCGGCCTGTGATGCCAGTTCGACCACCGTCCGGTCGTCGAGCGGCTCGGCCAGCCACAACACCAGATGCATCCCCTGATCGCCGGGATCGACCCACGCGAGTTCGCGCGGCAGCAAGCGTTCGAGCGTGCGGATCAGAAGTTGTCGCTGCTCCCCATACACGTTGCGCACCTTGCGAATGTGGCGCTCCAGATAGCCGTCGGCGATGAAGGCCGCGAGCGTGTGCTGGTCGCCGTTCGGCGGATGCCGGTCCAGCAGGATGCGCGCGCCGCAGAACGCATCGACGAGGGCCGCGGGCGCGATCACATAGCCGAGCCGCAGCGAAGGAAACAGCACCTTGCTGAAGGTGCCGAGATAGACGACCCGTTCGGGATCCTGTCCTTGTAGCGACGGAAACGGATAGCCCTCGTAGCGCAGCTCGCTGTCGTAGTCGTCCTCGACGATCCAGCTGTCGTTCGCGCGCGCCCACGCGAGCAACGCATTGCGTCGCGACATGCTGAGCGGCATACCGAGAGGGTACTGATGCGACGGCGTGACGAACACCGCACGCGCATGCGGCGCGAGGCGAATCCCGGCGGCGACATCGAGTCCCTGTTCATCGACCGGCACACGCACCATCGCCTGACCGTATCCGCTGCTCTCCAGAATCGCGGTGATGCCGCGATACGCGGGGTTCTCGACCCACGCCTGAGCGCCCGCGTCCAGCAGCACCTGGCACGCGAGGTACAGCCCCTGTTGCGTGCCGCTCGTGACGATGACCTGGCCGGGCTCGCAGCGCACCGAGCGGGATTTGCGCACGTAGTCGGCGATCGCCTCGCGCAGCGGCAACGCGCCGAGCGGATCGCCGTAGCCGGCCGGCGCGCCCGGACCGCGCACGCGGGTACGGTTGCCGAGCCGCCGCCAGATTTCGCCCGGCGCGGTCGTGCCGCCGGGCACCGAGATCGCGAACGGCACCGGCGCGAGCGGCCGGAACTCGCGTGCGATTCGCGCGAACGCGCTGGCGCGTTCGGGCAGCGTGGCCGCGCTTTTAGCGGAAGTTTTGAGCGCGGGGCGTTTGGTCTGCGCCGGCCGGGCCAGCGCCTGCGCGACACTCGTGCCCGCGCGTCCTCTGGATTCGAGCACGCCTTCGGCCAGTAGCTGCTCGTACGCATCGAGCGCGGTGCCGCGTCCGATCCGCAACGAAGCGGCCAGCGAGCGGGTGGACGGCAATGGATCGCCGGGCTGCACGAGCCCGTTGCGGACCGCTTCGCGCAGCGCCATCACGAGCTGGCGGGTGAGGTTGCCAGCCTCGCGGTCCAACGGGGCGAGCCACGGGAGGTCGGTGCTGCGGGCGGTTCTGGCCATGATTCTGGTTCTATCGATTCAGTAAAAACTGGATCTTCAGATTAAACCAGATTCCGGCACACTGGCTGCTATCGCGCGCGCTGCGCGGCCGACCCGAAACCCTCACGAGAGATCACGCACGATGTACCTGCCCGAACAGTTCAAGGAGTCCGACATCGACGCGCTGCACGCGCTGATCGAGCAGCGCGCGTTCGGCACGCTGGTCACGCACGGTCGCAGCGGCCTCGATGCGAATCACGTGCCGTTCGAGTTGTTACGCGCCGAAGGCGAGTTCGGCACGCTGCAGGCTCACGTCGCGCGCGCCAATCCGCTCTGGCAGGACGTCGCCGACAACGACGAGGTGCTGGTGATTTTCAATGCCGGCGATGCGTATATTTCGCCGAGCTGGTATCCGAGCAAGCACGAACACCACAAGCAGGTGCCGACGTGGAACTACGCGGTCGTGCATGCGCATGGGCGGATCCGGATTCGCGACGACAGCAAATTCGTGCGCGGCGTGGTCGCGCGGCTGACCCGTACCCACGAAGCGCAGGAGGCGCAGCCGTGGAAGATGGGCGACGCGCCGGCGGACTATCTGGACGAACTGCTCGCCGCGATCGTCGGCCTCGAAGTCGAGATCACGCGGCTGGTCGGCAAGCGCAAGCTCGGCCAGCATAAGGACGCGCGCGATATCCGCGGTCCCGGCGAGGTACTGGTGGCGCGCGGCAATCGGCAGATCGGCGACGCGATGCTCGCGTGTGCGGCCGGCAAGAGTGAATGACTCTGGTTCGGACTGCGAGCAATCGCGCCCAACGGTGCATGCGGAACGTCACCCGCCCAGCAGAATGATCGCGACCGTCAGCACGATGCCGAGCAGCGTCATCGCGAAGCCGGTCTTCAGTGCGCCGCCGCCGGTGTAGCGGCCCAGCGCGAAGCCCGCGGTGAACAGCATCAGCAGGGTCAGCACGCGTGAGATCACGAGCGCCGCCGTGCGATCGTCGATCAGCAGAAACGGCAGCGCGACCGGAAACGTCGCGATGACGACCAGCAGGAACACCCCGAGCGCGCCGACGAAGTCCTCGCGGATGAAATGAGCGCGGGGTGGCAGCGAGGTTCTGGCGGCGAGACGCGCGCGAATCAGTTCGAGCTCCGCATCGTCGACGAGCGGTTCCAGCGACGCCGGCAACGCGTCGCGCAAAGTCTGCACGGCGGCCGCGCGATTCGCGTCGCGCTTCACGGTCGCCGCGAGCGTCAGCCGCTGGCCGCGATCGGCCAGATTGCGCACGATGAACATCACCGCATCCGCGAGGCCCCACGCGAGGTTGCAGCCGAGCGCGGTGAAAAACAGCTTGCGGCCGGCGTCGTCGCCCGCGCCGACCGCCTTGACCGCGCCGACGAACGTCAACGCCATGAACAGGCCGAAACACAGTTCGGTCACGCGGTCGACGGTATTGAGGACCGGCTGGCGCTTTTCGGGCACCTGCTGCTGGAGAGAAGGGGCGGTGGCCACGGGACCTCCATTGTTTCACTGTGACTTGCGCACTTGCCCCAGCGCGCGCTGCCGCGCTGCCTGGGCATCCTGAACGAGTCGATACGCGGCGTAGTACTTGTAGATGTTGCGCACGTAAGTGGTCGTTTCGATACCGATCTTCTCGCCGACCACGATCTCGACGTTGTTGAACCATTTGTCGGCGGACAGTCCGCGCGCGGCCGCTTCCTTGCGCATCTTCGCAATGTTGGAAGGTCCCGCGTTATAGCTCGCGAATGCGAACAGCGCGCGGTCGGTGTCGGAGAACTTCGCGTCCGGGAAGTAGCGGGCCATCAGCTTGTCGAGATATTTCGCGCCCGCGTGAATATTCGCTTCGGTCACCTTGATATCGCCGACCGCGAGCTCCTTGCCGGTCGCGGGCATCAGTTGCATGATGCCAATCGCGCCGACGTGGCTGCGCGCGTTCTGGTTCAGCTGCGATTCCTGATAGCCCTGCGCGGCCAGCATCAGCGGATCGAAGTGATACTGCGAGCCGTACTTCTCGAACAGTGCGACCGTATCGCTGAAACGCTTCAGTTCCGCCGACTCCGCATTGTTGGAAATCTGTTTGACCCGCTGCAACTCCTGGCGCAAGCGCACTTCCGCGACGCTTTGCTTCTTCACGTAGTCGCGGTAGAAATCGTTGATTGCCTGCTGCAGCTTCGGACTCTGCTTGCGGATCGCCCAGCCGATATAGCCGCCTTCGCGCACTGCGATGTTCTCGTGCACGACGATGTTGGGCAGGACCTGATCCCAGAACTTCGCCTTCCAGTCGTCGACCACGAGGATCTGGATCAGCCCGACATTGAGCATTTCCATCGCGTCCTCGTCTTCGAGCGCATCGGGCAGCAACACCAGTTTGACCGGCGCTTTGCCTTCTTTCCTGAAGCGCGCGTTCAGCGCATTCAGACTGTCGAAATAGCTGCTGCTCGCGCGCACGTGCACGGTCTTGCCGCTCAGATCGTCGAGCGTGGCGAGCGCGGGAGACTTCGGCCCGGTGACGACCAGTTCGCGGACCGGCGTGCGGTCGCGCGGCGCGACGAAATCGACCTGCTTCAGGCGCGCGTCCGTGGCGGTCAGATTGCCGGCCGCGATATCGCCCTTGCCGGCGACCAGCGCGGTCAGCAACTGGTCGCGCGTGGTCGGAATGATGATCAGCGTGAGCGGACGTTTGCCGAGCACGGGCTGATAGACCTTGTTCAGATAGCGCTCGAAGTCGCGCATCAGCCCCGCGGTCAAGCCGCGTTCGTGACCGAGTTCGTTGAAATAAAGCGTCCTGCTATAGGGCACCAGCACGCGGATCACGCGCCGGTCGAGCATCGCATCGAAGTCGCCGAAGCGCTGCTGGATCGCAAGATCGAGCCGGCGCGGCGCGGCGGGGGCGGCGGCTGAAGCGGCGGCTGACGTCGAGGAAGAGGGAGCCGGCGGCGCGCTGGGCGACACGGCCGGCGCTGCAGCCGCCGGCGTGGACGCGGTCGCGGCCTGAGCGGCGCAGCAGCGGGTCTGCCCGCCGAATGCGCCGAGACAGCAAGCTGCCACGACCAGCAACGTATGAACAAATCGCATGATGTCGCGCCGAGCGCCGCGCTCGTCATTGACTGTCGCGCGTGGCGACGGGTTCCGGCCACCGGGCAGGCCGGTTGCGGCTTCCCGCAAAGGAGGCTCGCATTTCCATGATGGCACAAGCGCACCGGCTGGAAATGAGCCTATGGTCCTATAGCATCCACCACCCGGCGCGGGTGGCGGATGCGCTTCACCACGCTTGCACGCTGCGCCGTTATTGCGCGACCCGCTTCACGGAAAGCGTAAATGACGCGTTGTTCGGCGCGACCGGATTCTGCAACGTTCCGCCATTCACGCTGCCATTGGTGCTGAAGCCCATCCCGACCGCGGACATTCCGGTGCGGGCCGACACGTTCGGCGTCACGCTCGTGTCCTTGTTTCAATCAATGGCGCATGCCGTTCCACACGTCGCTGCTGGTGGTCGTATTCCACACCACGCTGTCGATGCGATCGGCCGTCACGGGTTGACGGGTGATCGAGCGATGCACGAACAGGTGCGTGCTCCACGACCCTCGCTTTTCACCCGGTGCGCTGCCAGCCGCACGCAACCTGTTCGTTCAGCGGGACCGCCGTGAGAAAGTAAGTAGGCGTTCCGTTTATCCTGGCTTGTAGGCCGGCGGCTCGCGCGTCGTGGCAGGGGGATGTTCGGCGGCTTGCGGGCGGGCCGCTGACCGGCTTAGTCGCGCTCCAGCCTTCGACGCACGGTCGCCAGGAGGCGGTCGAACTGCTCGGGCGCAAACGCATTCGCCGCGAGCGCGGCGGTGTCCGGAAAGTTCTCTCGCGCGATATCGGTCAGCACCTGTCCCGGCGGGGCTTCGAGCAGCACGCTCGCGCCCATCTCCTGCATCGCGGTCAGCGCATCGAACCAGCGCACGGTGTAGCGCATGTTGGTCGCGAGGTCGTCGCGGATCGCATCGGCCGTATAGAGCGGACGGCCGCCGCGATTGCCGATGTAGCCGCTGTGCGGCCGCTGGAAAGGCAGCTCGCGCGAGAACGCGAGCAGGTCATCGCTCGCTTGCGCGAGTAGTTCGCAGTGCGAAGGCACGCTGACCGCGAGACGTGTCGCCTTGCGCGCGCCGGCCGCCAACGCGCGCTCGATAAACGCATCGAGTGCGTCGTTCGCGCCGGCCATCACGATCTGGCGCGGCGCGTTGACGTTGCCGATATAGACGCGTTGCTGCGTCGCTTCGGCGTGCCGCGTGGCGAGCGTGTCGACCTGATGTTCGGTGAGACCGGAAATCGCCGCGAGACCATAGCCCGACGGATACGCGCTTTCCATCAATTCCGCGCGTCGCCGGACCATCTTCAATGCATCGCCAAACGAAAGCGCGCCGCAACTGACGGCCGCGGGGTACGCGCCGACCGACAGACCCGCGCTGATCTCCGCGCTCAAGCCTTCGTCGGCGAGCGCGCGGGCGAGTGCAACGCCCGCGATCGTCAGCGCTAGCTGCACGGCGACGGTCGAGTCCAACGCGTTTGATGAGTCGAGCGTCAGCACGTCGATGCCGAGCGTGTCGGATGCTTCCGCCAGCGTGTCGCTGACCGCGCGATGCTGTGGCAGACGATGCAGAAAGCCGTCGCTTTGTGCGCCCTGGCCGGGAAACAGCAGGGCGAGCATCAGGCAGTACCGCCGTGCGTTTGCGCCGCGGCCCACGGATCGGCGAGCAGGCTCGGGCCGCTCGCAGCGCGGGCGAGCACCCGTGCTTTGCCCGCCGCCCATTCGACCAGCGCGACGCCACCTGACGGAGTTTCGAGTTGCGCATCGATGCGCATGCCGATACGTGTCGCGACCGTGTGCAATTGTTCGAGCAACTCGCGCGCAAGCTCGAACGTAAGCGGCTGCCGCGTGCGGATCAACAGATCGAGATCGCTGCCTTCGGTGACGGTCGGGGTGCGCGTCGCGAGTTCGAAGCCGGCGCTACCGGTAGGACCCCATACGAATCCGGCTAGCGGACCACGCGCGTCTTGCTGTAACGAAGCCAACGCGGCAAAGCAGGGCAGCGCGATGCGTTCGGCGGACGGCTGCAACTGCGCCAACGCTTCCGGCGACACCGCATCGACGATATCGTCGGCATGCGCCCATGTGCCGTAACGCTCCGCGCGTCCGCTTCCGCGCATGCCGACCGGAATAAAACCATCGGCAGCGAGCGCGCGCCGGACCACCGCATACGGCGCACGCGCGAACGCGTCGCGCACCCATGCCGGTTCGCCGTCGAACGAACGCAGCGAGTGCAGGCGCAGCAGGTCATGCGGGCGCCACCGGCCGGTGTCCGCAGCGACCTGCGCAGCACCGGCCCGCAAATCACCGCACACGGTCGCAAACGGCGGCGCCGCACACACTCGCATCACACCGCATCCCATTGTTCGGCGAGCCGCCGCCGCACCTCGCTCGACGCCGCACGCGTCTGCCGCGCCGCATCGGAATCGAGCCGCCGCGCAAGGCTCCGGTCACCCGCGCGCGCATCGCGAATCTGCCCGGCCAGCACCGCTCGCACCCGCTCGATCTGCGCGGCATCCGGCGCATCCGCATCGACGCCTTCGATCAACTGATCGAGCAGACCCAGCTTCGCGAACGACGCCATCGAATACGACATCGGCACGATCTTCTCGCCGAGTTCATCGAGCGCTTCGACCGTGCGGCGCGTGACGCGCGCGGCCGCTTCCTTGCCCATCGCGTGAACCATCGTGCCGGGCGCGTCGAGCGCGACGATCCGGTTGGCCTGGTAGCCGTGCGCGAGGAACGCGCCCGACATCGCCGGGCCGACGATCAGCGCGATCACCGGATGACCGGCGTCGCGCGCGCTCGCATACGCATCGACGGCGGCCGCGCACGCGAGGTGGATGCCGAGCATTTCCTCGCGATAGCCGTACGCCTGGCTTTTCACGTCGACGATCGCGACGATCGGACGGCGCGTGCCCGAAGCACCGGCATTCGCATCTGTCTCAATCGCGTCGCGCACCGCGCGCGCGAGCAGCCAGCCCTGTTCGAGCCCGACCACGTTGCTGGTCGCGCGCGGAAAGCGGTTGGCCGGGTCGGGCACGACCGTGATGAAGCGGGCGGTTTCGCCGCCGAGCGGCGCGTCGCCGCTCCACACCGGCGCCGCGCTCGAAGCCGCGCCGGCGAGTGCGTTGAACCAGCGCGCGCCGCGCGTGAGTGTCGTGTCGTTCATGCCTGTTCCCCGTTCGATGCGTGCCGGCCATGCGGGTTGTACACGTCGCGCAGCGTCGTGGGCGTGACGCTGGCGGGATCGATCTGCGCGAGCCGTTGCAGGAACGTGTCGACCTGCTCGCTGCGATGCGCGGCCGGCAGCCCTTGCGCGAACGCGGCCTGCACGGCGTCGCGCACCGCGTCGGTCGCGTCGTCGACGAGCGTGTCCGCGAGCGCGCTCGCGACCCGTTGTTCGCCGCCGATCAACTGCCACACGCGACGGCGATCGCTCGCGTCGAGTTCGTCGATACCGGCTTCCTGCTCGATCACTTCGGGTCCGTTCATCCCAAGCCGCCCCTGCCGCGTCACGACCAGATACGAACACAGCGCGGCCGCCAGCGACATCCCGCCGAAGCAGCCGACCATCCCCGCAATCACACCGACCACCGGCACATGCCGGCGCAGCGCGACGATCGCCGCCTGAATCTCGGCGATCACCGCGAGCCCGAGGTTCGCTTCCTGCAGGCGCACGCCGCCGGTCTCGAACAGCACGACCGGACGCACGAGCTTGCCGCGCTCGCAATCGCGCAGCGCCAGTTCGAGCGCGGCGGCGATCTTGCTGCCCGACACTTCGCCGATGCTGCCGCCCTGGAACGCCGATTCGAGCGCGGCCACCACCGCCGGTTCTCCGTCGATCGTGCCGCGCGCGATCACGCAGCCGTCGTCGGCCTGGCAGACAATCCCTTGCATCGGCAGCCACGGCGATTCGAGCCGGTCGAACGGCCCCAGCAATTCGCGGAAGCTGCCCGCGTCGAGCAGCGCGCGGGCCCGTTCGCGCGCGGGCATTTCGATAAAGCTGTCGCGCAGCAGCGGCGCCGCCGACGTCGCGGCTTGCAGCGAATCGTGTTGATTGACCGCCGTGCTCATACCGTGCCTCCTTCTTCCGCCGCTTCGACCGCTTCCGCGAGCCGCAATGCGACTACGCCGGGCGTCGCGCCGAAGTCGTTGATCTCGATCTCGGCCGCGCCGTCGTAGCGCGTGAAGAAGCGGTCGAGCACGCTCTTCCAGATATGGCTATAGCCGTCGACGCTGGTGCGCACCACCACGTGCGCGCCGAGCGCGCCGCCGCCAGTCGAAGCGGACGGCGACAGCAGCACTTCCAGATCGCCCGAACCGACCACGCCGACATGCGCGCGGGTCGTGACGGCGCGTTGCGCCGGATAGTCGAAAGTCAGATGTTCCATGAGGCTCAGCTCCGGCCGGCGTCGCGATGCGCCAGCATGTCGAGAAAGAGGGTGGCGGCGAGCAGATCGGCGGCGCCGCCGGGCGACGCGTTCAGTGACAGCAACTCGTGTTCGAGCGCGGCGAGCGCGCTGCGGCCCGCGACTGTCGAACTGCCGCCCGCGTCGAGCACGCGTTGCGCGCCGCGCTGACCGGCCTGCAAACCGGCGAGGCCAGCGCGATGCAGCAGGCAGGTGTCGTCGAGCGTGGTCATGATCGCGAGCAGCGCATCGACGCGCGCGGCGTTTTCATCGATGCCATTAGCACGGGCCGCGTGCAGCGCTGGCAGGCCGACGCGCAGTGCGTGCGGAAAGCCGTCCTGCGCTTCCTGCCGTGCGCCGCCGACCTGATAGCGTTGCCGCGCGCGTTCGCCGTGACTGTCGGACGGCGCGGCGAAGCGGTCGGGAAAGCACGCGATTCGCGCGGCCAGCATGCAGACGCGTGCCGCATCCGGATACCTGGGATGCCCAGGTATCGACGCGGGCGCCGTCAACTGCGACTTCACATCCAGCGCGACCCCCGCGACCAGCAAACCGACGATCCAGATCGCGCCGCGATGCGCGTTGCTGCCGCCGGTCGCGCGCATCATGTCCTGCTCGCCGGCGCGGCCGATCTGCGCGAGTTCGGTACGCAGCAGCGCGGACGGCTCGCCACGCCGCCGCGCGGCGCGCGCGAGCGCCGCGAAAGTCGGTTCGAGCGCGTGCGCGGAGCGCAGCATCAGCGCGAGATCGAGGTCGCGATGCGCGCCGCTGCCGCGCTGGTCCACTAGCGCGGGCTTCGGTGTGAGTTGCGCTTCGTCGCTCAGCGCGGTGACCGCGTAGCGCGCGAGTCGCGCATCGTCGAACCACCGCGCGGCGATCCACGCGTCCTCCGAGTCCCGACGACGTTCGAGTAGAACCGCAGCGGGCGCCATCGTCACCAGCTCCGGAAGCGCGCGGGCGGCGCGTACAAACCGCCGGACCAAGTGACCAGATCGTCGATGCTGCGCGCCGCGAGCAGCGAGCGCTTGGCCTCGCCGCGGCGGATGCCGAGATCTTCCGGATACGCGACGATGCCGCGCCGGCGCAACTCGGCGGTCTTCTCCGGCTTCGCGCGCAGACCGATCGGCGTGACGCCGGCCACCGCGGCGAGCGCCGCGCGCCGCTCGTCGATGCCCTCGGCCTTGTGCAGATGCGCGATGCCTTCCTCGGTGACCACGTGGCTCAAGTCGTCGCCGTAGATCATCACCGGCGCAACCGGCATGTTGTTCT
This sequence comes from Burkholderia sp. SRS-W-2-2016, assembly GCF_001931485.1. Classification (GTDB taxonomy): domain Bacteria; phylum Pseudomonadota; class Gammaproteobacteria; order Burkholderiales; family Burkholderiaceae; genus Paraburkholderia. The sequence goes on from NZ_MSDV01000058.1 coordinate 26,535, forward strand.
TCGCGCCGACCGCGACCGCGTCGAGTTCATCGACGAAGGTCGGCTCGCCGCCTTTCTTGTAGGTCTCGGCCAGCTGCACGACCAGCTTCTGGCCGCGCGCGACCGGCCCGTCGCCTTTCAGCAGCTTCAGCCACGCTTCGCTCGAATGACGCCGGCCGCGCGGATCGTGGCCCATGTTCGGCGCACCGCCGAAACCGGCCAGCCGCCCGCGCGTGACCGTCGACGAATTCGCGTCCGCGTCGATCTGCAATGTCGAGCCGATGAACAGATCGACGCCGTACTGGCCGGCCAACTGGCACAGCACGCGATTCGAGCGCAGGCTGCCGTCGTTGCCGGTGAAGAACACGTCGGGGCGCGCCTCGATATACGCTTCCATGCCGACTTCGCTGCCGAAGCAATGGATGCTGTCGACCCAGCCCGATTCGATCGCGGGGATCATCGTCGGGTGTGGGTTGAGCGTCCAGTTGCGGCAGATCTTGCCTTTCAGACCGAGCGATTCGCCGTAGGTGGGCAGCAGCAGTTCGATCGCCGCGGTGTCGAAGCCGATCCCGTGATTGAGCGAGGTCACTCCATACGGCTCGTAAATGCCGCGAATCACCATCATTGCGGTCAGCACCTGCAAATCGCCGATATGACGTGGATCGCGCGTGAACAGCGGCTCGACCGCGAATGGCCGGTCCGCCTGCACGACCACGTCGACCCACGAGCCGGGAATATCCACGCGCGGCAGTTCATCGACGATCTCGTTGACCTGCACGATCACGATCCCATGCCGGAACGCGGCCGCCTCGGCGATCGTCGGCGTGTCCTCGGTATTCGGGCCGGTGTACAGATTGCCGTGGCGGTCGGCTTTTTCCGCGCACAGCAGCGCGACGTGCGGCGTCAGATCGACGAACATCCGCGCGTACAGTTCGACGTACGTATAGATCGCGCCGATTTCGAGCTGCCCGTCTTCGAGCAGTTGCGCGACCCGCAGACTCTGCGGCCCGGCGAACGAGAAGTCGACCTTGTGCGCGATGCCGCGCTCGAACAGCGTCAGATGTTCAGGACGACTGATGCTCGAAATCAGCAGATGCACGTCGTGCAGTTTTGCGGGATCGACTTTCGCGAGCGAGCGCGACAGGAAGTCGGCCTGCTTCTGGTTGTCGCCTTCGAGCGCGACGCGCTCGCCCGGCTGGATCAGCGTTTCGAGTGCATCGATGATCCGATGCGCGGGCAGCACGCCGTCTTCGAGCCACGGGGCGATCGCGGCAAGGCGGCGGCGTTTTTCGTCGCGTCGGGTCGTCCATGAACGGACGGCGGCGGACGTTTCGGCGGGGTGGTTCATCGGCTCAGTCATCAGCTCAGTCATCGGCTCAATCAGCTCCCGGTGGTGGCGCGCGGGCGTCTGCCGCGCGGCTTCGGTTGATTCGCGAGCGCGGCTTCGGCCTGCGCGCGTTCGGTGAGAAAACGGTGCAGCAGCTCGCCGGTGCCGAGCAGATGCGCGACGACCAGCGATTGCGCGCTCGCGATGTCGCGGCGTTGCACGGCTTCGAGTAGCGCCGCGTGCTCGCTGTCGGACTCGCCCTTGTACGACGGCAAGCCGAACTTGAGCCGCAGATAGCGTTCGCCGCGCCGGTGCAGCAGCCCGATCATGTCCTCGAGCTGCGGGCGGCCGGCGGGCGCGTAAAGACTCATATGGAACGCGGCATTGCGCGCGACGTATAGCGACGAGTCCGCTTCGCGCTCGGCGGCGCGGCACAGATTCGCGGCTTCGCGCAGCGTCGCGGCGGTGTGATTCGGGATGGCGAGGCCGAGCGCGAGGCTTTCGAGCGCCGAGCGGATCTCGTAGATTTCGCGCGCTTCGTCGGCCGATAGCGGCGCGACGCTCGCGCCTTTGTGCACCTCCGCGCGTGCCCAGCCCTCGCTTTCGAGTTGGCGCAGCGCCTCGCGCACGGGAATTGCGCTCACGGAGAAATGCCGCGCGATCGCGTCCTGCCGCAACGGCGCGCCGGGCGCCAGCGTGCCGTCGACGATCGCGGCTCGCAGCGCCTCCGCGATCACGTGAGAGGTGCTTTCGCGCGGTGTGGCGGCCGGTAGAAGCGTGCCGCGTGCCGGCGCTTCCAGGGGAAAACCTTCGGTTGCGTCGCTCATAAGATCAAATATTATATATAAAAAGACGCTAATTAAAGCGCGGGCAAACCCGCAATCGTCGCATCGCAAGTCGCCACTGAAAGCTACAGGAAAGTATTCGCTGAAAGCGCTCGCGCTATCCCATCGTTAGTTGTACGAGGGGCTTGCAGAACATTCAACACGCGTGCGCTGTCGTTTTCGTTAGGTTCGCCAACTAAGTAGTCTGGAGGAGCACGATGAATACAATGACCGACCGCGCTGCGGTCGCACGGCGGCGCACGCCGCTCAACCGTTCGCAGATCGCCGGGTTCTGGGGCGCGTGGGCCGGCTGGACGCTCGACGGGATGGACTCGTTCATCTACGCGCTGGTGCTGACGCCCGCGTTGACCGAGCTGCTGCCGCGTTCCGGCTTCGCGGCGACGCCGTCGAATGTCGGGCTCGCGGGCTCGATCCTGTTCGCGCTGTTTCTGGTGGGTTGGGGGCTGTCGTTCATCTGGGGGCCGCTCGCCGACCGCTTCGGCCGCACCAAGGTGCTGGCCGCGACGATCTTCACGTTCGCGATCTTCACCGGCCTCGCGGCGACCGCGACCAATGTGTGGCAGCTCGGTATCTATCGCTTCATTGCCGGGGTCGGGATCGGCGGCGAATGGGCGCTGGCCGGCACCTATGTGGCCGAGGCGTGGCCGGAGGATCGTCGCAAGATGGGCGCCGGTTATCTGCAGACCGGCTATTACGCGGGCTTCTTTCTCGCCGCCGCATTGAACTACACGATCGGCGTGCACTTCGGCTGGCGCGCGATGTTCCTGACCGGCGCGGTGCCGGTCGTGATCGCGATCATGATCCTGTTGCGCGTGAAGGAGCCGGAGAAGTGGCAGAAGGCCGAAGCGAGTACCGTGCGCGCGAAGCCGCTGCGCGAAATTCTCGGGCCTACTTATCGGCGCCGCACGTGGGTCGCGTCGATTCTGCTGACGATCGCGATCATCGGGCTGTGGGCGGGCGCGGTGTATGAACCGTCCGCGGTGATTCAGCTCGCGACGCGCGCCGGCATGTCGAAGGCCGACTCGATCCGCACCGCGTCGCTGGCTACCGGGCTGCTGTCGATCGGCACGATCCTCGGCTGTCTCGCGTTGCCGCCGCTCGCCGAACGGATCGGCCGGCGCATGACGCTCGCGGTGTATTTCGCCGGCATGGCGGTCGCGATCGCCGCGAGCTTCGGCTGGGCGTTCTATCTGCCCAACGGGCTCGCGCCGTTTATCGCGTGGCTGTTCGTGCTCGGTTTCTTCGGCGGCAATTTCGCGTTGTTCAGCCTGTGGCTGCCGGAGCAGTTCGAGACCCGCGTGCGCGCGACCGCGTTTGCGTTCTGCACGTCGTTCGGGCGCTTTATCGGCGCGGGCGTGAACTTCCTGCTCGGCGCGGCGGTGCTGCACATGAACACGCTCGGCGTGCCGGTCGCGTTGACCGCGCTCGCGTTCGTGGTCGGGCTGTTCGTGATTCCGTTCGCGCCGGAGACGAAGGGCGAGGTATTGCCGCAGTAGCGGCGGTAACCGCGGCCGGCGCGCGTTGTCCCGCTACTTCGCGTGACTGCGCGCCCGCCCGCGAGGAACCAGCAGCGACAGCAGCGGCCAGCCGAGATTGACACCGAGACTCGCGGCGACGATCAAGCCCATCCCCGCGAGTTGCGGCGCCGACAGCGCACGCCCGTACACGACCGCATCGACGACGATCGCGGTCAGCGGATACACGAACAGCAGCACCGCGATCACCGGCGTGCTCAGCTTCGGCAGCGCGCCGTAAATCAGCACATACGACAGCCCGGTATGCAGCACGCCCATGCCGATCAGCCAGAACCACTGCATCGGTGCGATATGGGTGAGCGTCAGGGTGCCCACCAGCGGCGCGACCAGCGGCAGACACACGACGCCGACCGCGCATTGCGTGAGCGTCAGCAGATGCGGGCGCAATTCGCCGAGGCTCTTCGCGATCAGCGTGACGCTCGCATACAGCAGCGAGCCGAGCAGCGCTTCGCCGAGGCCGATCAGATAGCTGCTGTGGCCATGCAGCGTATCGGTCGCGAGCACGCCGGACGCGAGCACCAGCCCGACGAACGCGGTCGCGATCCAGCCGAGCCGGTCCGCGCCCAGCCGCTCGTTGAACAGCGCCGCGCCGATCAGCACGACCCAGAACGGCTGCACATGAAACACCACGGTCGCGACCGCGATGCTGGTGCGATGAATCGCGTCGAAGAAGCCGACCCACTGCGTAACCATCAGTACACCTGAGATCAGCGCGAGCATCAGCGTGCGACGGGTGAACTGCGCGCGCGTGAAAAAGCCTTTCCATGCGCAGTACGCGGCGAGCGACAGAAAGCCGAACAGGCAGCGGAAAAACACCAGCGTCAGCGCATCGAGCCGCGCTTCCTCGACGAACACGCCGAGCGTGCCCATCAGCAGCCCGCCGCTGGCGAGCGTGATCGCGCCTTGTTGTCGTGACGTGAGGGACATGCGTTACAGCTCCAGTAGATGATGTCCGCGAGTATCGGCCCGCTTGCCGTCCATCGACAAACGAATTAAATTGAGCAATTCCATCAGCCGGATTGATAAATCGTGAACCCCGAATTCGACGTCGATTTATTGCGCAGCTTCGTCGCGGTCGTGGACGCGGGCAGTTTCACGAAGGCGGCGGCCAGCGTGCATCGCTCGCAGGCGGCGGTCAGCATGCAGATCAAGCGGCTCGAAGCGATGCTCGGCACCACGCTGTTCGCGCGCAATACGCGCAGCCTCGCGCTGACGCGGCCAGGCCATACGCTGCTCGAATATGCGCGGCGCGCGCTGGCGTTGCAGGAGGAGGCGTGGTCGGCGATCGTGCGGCCCGAGGTGACCGGGCGGGTCGTGCTCGGCGCGCCGGACGACTATGTGTCGTCGCTGCTGTCGCCGGTGTTGCGGCGCTTTTCGACGCTGTTTCCGCACGTCGAGATCGAGATCGTCTGCGCGCAGAGCACCGCGCTCGCGCCGATGCTCGCCGACAACAAGATCGACCTCGCGTTCGTCACGCGCGACCGCAAGCTGCGCGGCGAATTCGTGCGCGCGGAGCCGATGGTGTGGGTCGGGGCATCGGTCGATACGCCGGTGCTGGCGGCCTCGCCGTTGCCGGTGGGGCTGTACGAGCCGGGTTGCGTCGCGCGTCAGCACACGCTGGCCGCGCTGGATTCCGCGCACATCCGCTATCGCGCGGCATTCAGCAGCGCGAGCCTGATGGGGCTGGTCGCGACCGTCGATGCGGGTTTGTCGGTGATCGCGCTCACGCGTTGCAGCGTGCCGCCGCGGCTCGCGATTCTCGGCGAAGCACAGGGGCTGCCGGCGATTGCGCCGCTCGAAATCGTGGTCGCGCGCAGCGCGAAGTCGGACCGGCCAACTTGCGATTATCTGGCGCAGCAGATGGTGCAGGATCTGTCGTTGCGCGCGGTGGGGCGAGCCGGCGCGCAGTGACGGTCGCTACCGCGGGCGCTGTGAGCGCCACGAACGCCACGAACGCCGCGGTCAGAAATTGATCAGCGTCCTCACACCGATCACAAACGTATTGCGCAGCGGCTGCGTCGGATCGTTCGGATTCTGACCCGCTCCCGCGTTGAACGTGTACTGCGCGTCCGCCTGCAATTGCCACCACGGTGCGATCTGATACTGATAGGTCGCCTCCAGCGCGGTTTCGCTGGTGCGCACACCGTACGGGCCGCCGCTGAACGCGCGGAAGTCCTGATCGAGACCGTTTGCCCGATGACCGACCTTGATATAGGTCAGCGCGAGTCCCGCGCTGTCGTTGTCGCGGCCCTCGAACGGCGCTTTCAGCACGACGCCGAGATTGGCCGCGACGCTCACCAGATTGCGGTCCCCCGGCGCGCCCATTACCCGCGCGAATACGTTGAGGCTGCGCGGGCTGTCCGCCGCCGGCCGCCACACCATCTGATCGGCGACCGCGTAGAAGCTGTAATTGCCGCGATGGGTCGCGGCGCTGCCGTTCGACGCCGGATTCGCGAGCGATAGCCCGTTGCTGTCGTAGCGCTGATCCGCGAAACGATCGCTGTGATACCAGAGGCCGATCTTGTAGAGGCCCGGCAGCCCGCCGCTGGCGTTGGCTTCGGCTCCGCCGCCTGCTCCGGCTCCGGCTCCGGCCGATGCCGGCGCATCGCCCTCGGCCGGCTGATTGATCGCGTACTGCAATTCGCCGATCCACAGCGCGCCGTTGCCGAGATTGAAGTTGGTGCCGCTCTTGTTGTTCGGATCGTTGCCGAGCGGGTCGCCCGCGAACACGCCGGCGAGCGCGGTCAGCGACGGCGTGATCTGGCCGCGCACGCGCACGCCGAGCCCGGAGAGCGGATAAGCGGGGCCGCCCGACGGCAGGTCGTACGACGGCAGCGCGGGCCAGCCGAACATCGTGTTCAGGAACAGCGCCGAGTTCGCACTGCCGATGAACTCCTGATCGAGACTTTGCTGGCCGATCTTCACGTCCACGCGTTTGTCGAGAAACGACTGCTGGTACCACAACTCCCATAGCCGTGTCGCGCGGTCCGCGGCGATGCCGCTCGCGGTATTGAGCGTGCCGAGTTTGTTTTCGCTGAAGTTGGTGCCGTGAATCTGCAGCGCGCTGACGTTGAACAGGCCGCCGGGCAGACCGAACGCCTTCGCGGTATCGAGTTGCAGGGTCGCGGTGGTGAGGCCGTCGTAGTCCGCGCCGCGCGCGAGCCCGCCGCGCAGATTGGCGAGCACTTCGCTGGTTTCGGTCAGCGAGAAGGTTACCCCGTACTGGCCGAGCCACGGACGCAGGCCGCCGATATCGCCGAGCAATTGCTGACGCTGCCACAGACCGGTCGCTTCGTCGTGCGCCGGCGCCGCCGCGGCTTTCTGATCTTCGTGCGCCGCTTCGGCATCGGTATCGGCATCGGCGGCGGCTTGTGCGAGCGCGCTGCCGCTATCCAGCGAAGCCCATGCGAAGGCCGCGTATAGAACGAGCCGGCGAAGTTCGGGGGGCGGGGCGAGCTTCATCGAGAGCCTTGTTTGTGTCGTGTCGCGAACGGACGAGCGGAGCGCGACGGCGCGGCGCGTGATCGAACGATTGCATCGACGCTGCCGCGGGGGATTGGCGTGATCGTACGCACGTGGCTCAGGGGCGTCAATTTTGTTGAGAATGATTCTCATCAATTCAGGAACCCCTGAATCCGGGCAATTCGCGCATTGCGTGACGCGGCGTGCCGTGCGGCGTCGTGTAGTGAATGGTTAATGAATGTCCGATCGCAACCGATTAGTCTGTTCATAACGAACCCACGCCGCGCTCCGGTGTCGAAGCGCACGAATTACCCGTAAGCCAAAGTAAGTAAGGAGATATCGATGAACAAGCGCATTCTTTTGATTTCGTTGCTGACGAGCGGCGGTTTGATGCTGGGCGGCGCGGCGCAGGCCCAGATGAATCTGAAGCAGTTCGGCATCGGCGGCGGCGATAGTTCCGCGCAGGGCGGTATCGGCGGGGCGGTCGGCAATGCGCTCGGCGGCGGCGGTTCGAACAGCGCGTCGGCGGGCGGCGTGTCGCAACTGCTGCAAAGCTATGTCGGCGCGAATCAGCAGGTGCTGAGCGGCCAGTCGAGCCTCGCATCGGCGATGGGCATGAGCAGCGCGGCCGGCCAGGCGCAACAGGCCGCGGGGCTGCTGAGCGGCGGCACGCCGTCGGTCAGTCAGCTGACCCAGATGGGCAGCACGCAGCAGTCGCTGTCGCAGAAGCTGACCGATGCGTTCGCGAGTCACGCGAGCGGCAGCGCGTCGGCGACGCCGGTCAACAAGCAGGCGTTCACCGAAGGGCTGACGTCGCTCGGCAAGGGCGTCAGTCAGTATTCGAGCCTGCAATCCGGACTCGGCAGCATCGGCCAGATGAGCCCGGCTTCGCTGCTGCAATCGGGTCTCAATCCGCAGACCGCGCAAAGCGCGTCGTATATCGCGCAGTCGGCGCCGGGGCAATTGCAGTCGCTGATGTCGACGCTGAGTTCGGCCGTGCAGTTCGCGTCGAGCAACGGCATCAGCGTGCCGTCGATCGCGACCTCGGCGTTGAAGGGCGGCATGTAGGCGCCGGCGGGAGCGGTGGCGAGGTAGGAGCAGCAGGCCGGCGCGGCGCGCGCGATGTAAGCGGACGCCGCGCAGGCCGCGAATCGGATCGGCTATGATCCTTTCGCACAAGGCCCTGCCTGCCGGTCTCTCGGCGCGCGCCAGCGCCGGCGGCCGCCCAGCGCCGCTCCCGCAACCCTATCGAAACCACGCCGATGTCCGACCTTCTGAATCTGGAAAACTACTTCACCCGCATCGGCTATCAAGGCCCGCGCACGGCCACGCTGGACGTGCTGCAGGCGCTGCATCGGCTGCATCCGGCCGCGATCCCATTCGAAGATCTGAATCCGCTGACCGGTCTGGCGGTCAAGCTCGACCTCGCGTCGATCGAGCGCAAGCTGGTCGACGAGCAGCGCGGCGGCTACTGCTTCGAGCAGAACACGCTGTTCGCGAACGTGCTGATGCAACTCGGCTTCAAGGTCACGCCGCTGCTCGCGCGGGTGCTGTGGGGCGCCTCGCCCGATGCGAAGCTGCCGCGCACGCATATGGTGTTGCGCATCGAACTCGACAATGAAACGTGGCTCGCCGACGTCGGCTTCGGCGGTGTGACGCTGACCGCGCCGCTGCGTGTCGCAATGGACCTCGCGCAGCCGATTCCGCTCGGCACCTTCCGTCTGATCGACGCCGGGCGCGATAGCGCGCATCTGCAGGTGCTCGCCGCCGACGGCAGCTGGACGCCGGTGTATCACGTCGATCTGCGCGCGGTCGAATGGGTCGATTACGAAACCTCGAACTGGTACACGTCGACGTCGCCCGAATCGTTGTTCGCGCACAACCTGCTGGCGGCGCGCGTGCTGCCCGAAGCGCGGCTCGGCCTGTTCAACGATCAGTACAACGAGCGCGACGCCGCCGGCAAGGTGATCGCCGAACGGCGTCTCGCGAGCGCCGCGGAACTGGCCGACTGTCTGCGCGAGCGCTTCGGTCTGAATCTGCAAGGCTTCGACATCGCGGCGATCTTCGAGCGCGTGCGCACGCGCGACGACGCGAACTGACGGGAGCGCGCCGGGCGGAGTGCCTGACGGCGCACTGCGCGGCGCAATACTGGGAGCACAACCGGGAGCACAACCGGGAGCACAACCGGGAGCACTACCGGGAGCACTACCGGGAGCACTGCGCGGACCACAACGGGGACCACAACGGGGACCACTACGGAGCACCACGATGGTCGCGCGTCTGATCCTGCAATCGCTCGCCTGGCTCGTGTTCATGGGCGTGCTGCTGTTCGGCGCGGCCGGCACGCTCGCGTGGCCCGCCGCGTGGTGGTATCTGCTCGAACTCGCGCTGCTGAGTCTGTGGCTAGGTTTATGGCTCGCGCGGCACGATCCCGCGTTGCTGGCCGAGCGCCTCGCGCCGTTCGTGCAGGCGCAGCAGAGCCGCTGGGACAAACTGTTCATGGCCGCGATCGGAAGCCTCTGGGTCGGCTGGATGATCCTGATGGGCTTCGACGCGATGCGGTTTCGCTGGTCCGCGCCGCTGCCGTTGTGGCTTGCGATCTTCGGCGCGTTCTGCGTGATGCTGTGCATCGTGCTGTGCCGTTCGGTGTTTCGTGCGAACAGTTACGCGGCGCCGGTCGTGAAAATTCAGGCGAGCCGCGGGCACAAGGTCGCCGACAGCGGTCCCTATGCGTATGTGCGTCATCCGATGTACGCGGACGCGCTGCTGTTCTTCATCGGCACGCCGCTGCTGCTCGGTTCATGGTGGGGTCTCGCGGCGCTGCCGCTGATGGCTTACGCGTTCGGTTGGCGCGCGGTGCGCGAGGAACGCGTGCTGGCCGCGCAACTCGACGGCTATACCGACTACATGGCGCGCGTGCGTTACCGTTTCGTGCCGTATCTCTGGTAGCGCCGCGCGCGTTCAGCGGTCGTCGGCGCGCGCCGAAGCGGGTAAGATTGGGCCCGGCCGCCGGAGAACCGGCCACGGTGTGGCAGCTGAACACCGGCGAACCATGCATGAGGTTTGGAGTGAAAACAACCACACACGCGCAGCACGTGCCCGCCGCATCCCCCGCAACGCCCGAGCAGCAACCCAACCCCGCCGAACGCGCACGCGAGACGCCGGCCAAGGCGATGCCCGCCTACGAACAGATCAAACGCTACGTGCTCGAACGGATCGGCGAGGGCGTGTGGAAGCCGGGCGGCCTGATCCCGTCCGAAACGGAACTGGTCAAGGAATTCGGCGTCGCGCGGATGACCGTGTCGCGCGCGCTGCGCGAGCTGACCAGCGAGCGCGTGCTGACCCGCGTGCAGGGCTCCGGCACTTTCGTCGCGCCGCAACGCTATGAATCGACGGTGTTGGAAATCCGCAATATCGCCGATGAAATCGCCGCGCGCGGTCATCGTCATGCGGCCCGCGTGCTGACGCTCGAACCGAGCGACGACCCCGACGCGCTCGCGGCGCTCGGTCTCGCGAGCGGACCCGCGTTTCACTCCTGCATCGTGCACAGCGAGGAAGGCGAGCCGATCCAGTATGAGGATCGCTACGTGAATCCCCAGGTGTTTCCCGAGTACCTGCAACAGGACTTCTCGATCGAAACGCCGAATCACTACATGGTGCGGCTCGCGCCGATCCAGCGCGCGGAGTTTCGCATCTACGCGCAAAAGCCCGGCGCGCAGGTGCGCCGGCATCTGCTGATGGAGATCGGCGAACCCTGTCTGTTGCTGTGGCGGCGCACGTGGGTCGGCGAGCATGTCGCGACGTCGGTGCGGTTATGGCATCCGGCGTCGCGGTTTCATCTGGCGGGGACGGTGTAGCGGGGGCGGCTTTTCGATTCCACCGCTTCAACCTTGGCGCTGCGACGTATTCGGCGAAAAGCGGCAACCGAGCCGGTAACGCGAACCGGGATGCACGAAGCGCGCGAACGTGACCGCGACGCCATTCGTCCACGTGCGGCGCGTGAGCGTCAGACACGGCTCCTGCGGATCGATTTCGAGTAGTTCGGCTTCGGCGCCGGTCGGTCGCGCGGCGTCGACCACGTGTTCGAGATCGTGCATCGGCACGACCGTCTGCAGATATTCGGACGGCTTCAGCGCCGAGAAGTCGTGCTGCAGAAAATCCGGCGCGATCGCCGGATTCACATAGCGATCCTCCAACTGCACCGGCAAGCCGTTCTCGCGGTGCACGCAAGTCACATGAAACACCGATGCGCCCGGCGGCAAACCGAGCGCATTCGACACCGTCACCGACGCGCTCTCGCGTTGCAACAGCACCATATCGCACCGATACGAATGACCGCGCGAGCGGATCTCGTCGCCGATATGGGCGATCATCAGCAGCGTGGATTGCGGCTTGTTCGGCGCGACGAAGGTGCCGACTCCCGACACCCGCGTGACGAGCCCCGCGTCCGCGAGTTCGCGCAGCGCGCGATTCACGGTCATGCGCGATACGCCGAGCGTCGCGACCAGATCGAGTTCGGAGGGCAGCCGGTCGCCGGCACGGCGCTCGCCGGAATCGATGATCTGGCGGATATGCTGCTTGACCTGCTCGTAGCGCGCGGCCGGCGCCGCCTCGCCCGGGTGAGCGGCGTGAGCGGCACGGGCCAGGGCGCCGCTCGCGCCGCGCGCGCCGGCAACGGCTTTGCCGGGCTTGCCCTGGAGCTTGACGCGAGCGGTCGGACTCATAGCGGTTGCGCGTCGTCGGCGCCGCGCGTCCAGAACGCATTGCGGTCGAAATAGTTTTGCAGGAACTGCCGCAAACGCGGCTGCGCGGCATCGTGAAACACGTCGCGCGGTTTGCCCTGCACGGCGATGCGGCCTTGATCGATGAACACGACCTTGTCGGCGACCTGCGCGGCAAAGCCCATTTCATGCGTGACCACCGCCATCGTCATGCCGTCGCGCGCGAGCTGCTTCATCACCTGCAGTACTTCGCCGACCAGCTCGGGATCGAGCGCCGAGGTCGGCTCGTCGAACAGCATGATGTGCGGCTCCATGGCGAGCGCGCGCGCAATCGCCACGCGCTGCTGCTGACCGCCCGACAGCTTGGCCGGATACGCGTCGCCCTTGTGCGCGAGGCCGACCGTCTCCAGCATCGCATTGGCGCGGCGGCGCGCTTCGTCGCGCGGCAGCCGGCGCACTCGCAGCAGCGCTTCCATCACGTTGTCGAGTGCGCTCATATGCGGCCACAGATTGAACTGCTGAAACACCATGCCGACGTTGCGGCGCACGCGATTTATTTCGCCGTGCGAAGCACGCACGCGTTTGCCGTTGCGCTCGCTGTAGCCGAGCAGTTCGCCTTCGATCCGCACGTCGCCGTGATCGTAGGTTTCGAGCGCCGCGAGACAGCGCAGCAGCGTGCTCTTGCCGGAGCCCGACGGCCCGATGATGCAGACCACTTCGGAGCGCGCAATCTCCAGATCGACGCCGCGCAGCACTTCGACGTCGCCGAAGCGTTTGCGCAGATCGCGCACCTCGATCAGCGGCGCGGCCGTGCTCGCGGCGTTGTCGACGTTCGCGGCGGACGCGGAAGAAGGCATGTCGGCGATGGCGTTCATAAGGGTTCCTGAATCATGCCATGAAGCGCGCGAGGCGGGACTCGGCCCACATCCCCGCGCGCGAGGTCAGCTCGACCAGCGCGAGGTAGCACACGCACAGCACCAGCAGGGTTTCGACGAAAGCGAAGGTGGCCGAACCGATGCCGGTCAGCACGAAGGTCAGTTCGGGCACGGTGACGATCGACAGCACCGCGGTTTCCTTGCTCAGCACGATGATCAGATTGGTCAGCGCGGGCACGATCAGCACCAGCATCTGCGGCGCCTGAATACGCAGGATTGCTTGCCAGCGCGTCAGCCCCAGGCACGATGCCGCTTCCAGATGGCCGAGCGGCACCGACTGGAAACCGGAGCGGAATACTTCGGCGAAATACGCGCTGCCGTAGAGGCCCAAACCGACGATGCCGGCCGTCATCGGTTCGAGCGTCAGGCCGATCGACGGGCCGCCGTAGTACAGCAAAAACAGTTGCACCAGAAACGGCGTGCCACGAAACAGCTCGATATAGACGCGCAGCGCGGCACGCACCCAGCGCCCGCAAAAGAGTTGCAGTACCGCGATCAGAAAACCGATCGCGAGACCGATCGCGACGCCGGCGGCCCAGCTGCCGAGCGTGGTCGCGAGACCGGCGGCGATCGGCTGCAGGTTGTGCGTGATGACGGTGGAATCGAACGTTTGCATGGTGGGCTGCGCGTGGGCGGGGGCGGTCAGGCGTGCCGCAAACGATGTTCGGCCGCGTGCGCGACGAGCGCGAGCGCGCCGCAGATCACGAAGTAGATCAGGCCGGCGGCGACATACGCTTCGAGCGGCCGGTAAGTGCTCGCGGCGATGTTCTGCGCGGTGCGGGTAATTTCGGCGACACCGACCACCGAAATCAGCGACGACGCTTTGATCAGCAGCACCATTTCATTGACCAGCGACGGCAGCGTCAGACGAAACGCCTGCGGCACCAGAATGCGCCGCAGCGTATCGAGCGGCGTGAGGCCGAGCATTCGCGCCGCTTCCAGATGGCCGGGCGGAATGCTCAGAAAGCCACCGCGCAGAATTTCGGCGATATACGACGCGGAGCACAGCGACACCGTGCTGATCGCGGCGACGAGCGGCGATACGTTGATGCCGGCGAACGGCAGCAGGTAGTAGACCAGCAGCAGCTGCACCAGCATCGGCACGCCGCGAAAGAAGAACACATAGGCGCCGCCGGCCAGCCGCGCCGCGCGATGCTGCGATAGCCGCGCGCTGCACACCGCGATCGCGACGAAGAAACCGATCACGAGGCCGGTCAGCGAAATGCCGATGGTCGCTAGCGCGGCCTGCAGCAGCAGCGGCAGGCCCTGAACGAAGACGGTCGTATCGAACATGATGTGCCGGCCGGTGGGACGGGAAGGGCGGCGCGCGGCGAGATGCGGGGCGCCGCGCCGATGGTGCTCATGGCACTCGCTGCGCTCAGTAATTCGGCGCCGGCAGCGTGGTCGGCATGTCCATCGCGACGCCGAACCATTTCTTCTGCAACGCGGCGAGGCGGCCGTCGTTGTGCATCTTCACGAGCGCCGCGTTGAACGCGTCGGCGAGCGGCTTGCTGTCGGCGTCCTTGCGCAGCGCGTACGCGAAGTACACCTTCGCGCCGAACGGCGGCTGCACGACCGCGAACATTTCGGGGCGCTGCTTCGCGACATACGCGATATTGGTCATCGAGTTCGCGACCGCGGCGATGCGGCCGGCGGCGAGGTCCGCGTACGCCTGGTTGTTGTCCACGTATTCGCGGATTTCGGGCGGCTTGGGCAGCGTCGCGGTGTAGGCCTTCAGCTGGTCGAGCTGGGCCGAGCCCTTGCCCGCGCCGACCGTCTTGCCGGCGATATCCGCCGATTGCTTCAGCGACGTATCGTTCGCGCGCTTGAGCAGCGCGTCGGTCGCGTCGGCGACCGGCAGCGTGTACGTGTAGCGGTCCATGCGTGCCTTCGTGACCGTCAGCGGGCCGCCGACCATGTCGAACTTGCCCGCTTCGAGACCGGGCAGCACGCTCGGCCACGGCAGATCGATGAAGCGCACCTTCACGCCGATTTCCTTGCCGATCTCCGCGAACAGATCCTTGTTGAAGCCGGCCTGCTGACCGTTCTGCAGAAAGTCGAACGGCGCGAACTGCATCTCGGTGCCGACCACCAGTTCACCGGCTTTTTTTACTTTGGCGAGCTGATCATCGGCATACGCGGCGACGCTGGCCGCGCACAGCGACAGCATGACCAGACCACATTTCCAGCCTGCAAGGATACGCATGGGATTCTCCGGGGACGAACAGCGGTTCGAATGGCTGCAGTGTTTCTGGTCGGCATGGAATGC
Organism: Burkholderia sp. SRS-W-2-2016; assembly: GCF_001931485.1. Taxonomy (GTDB): domain Bacteria; phylum Pseudomonadota; class Gammaproteobacteria; order Burkholderiales; family Burkholderiaceae; genus Paraburkholderia. The sequence continues at coordinate 41,608 of NZ_MSDV01000058.1, forward strand.
GCGACGGCGACTGCGCGTTGCGCTTCCTGCCAGGCAGTATATACCGCGTTTTCAGCGGAAAATAAATGCTCTCGCGAGTAGAGAAAAGCCCTGATATCAAGGTGTGCGATGCAACTTGCCGCGCTGCTTTTGGCGGTATATACAACTGCAATGCAGCGGCGCGACCAGAGCTTTTCGTTTTGCCTCTCGCAGTGCGTTTCATCAGCGGAAACCGCCGTACCCGGACTCCATTCATCCGATTTTCGAAGGAGCAGTGCAATGCCCGTGACCCGCATTCCGATCATCGATCTGGCCGGCGTACGCGCGCGCGATCCGCACGCGCTGCAACGCGTCGCGACGGAAATTCATGAAGCGTGTACGACGATCGGCTTTTTCTACATCGTCAATCACGGCGTGCCGCAAGCGACGATCGATGCGGCCGAGCAAGCCGCGCGCACGTTCTTCGCGTTTCCGGTCGAGACCAAACGGCGCGCGGCGGTCAATCGCCGGCATCGCGGTTTCAACGCGCTCGGCGACGCGACGATGTACCAGGCGAAGCGCCCCGATTACAAGGAGTTCTTCAGCATCGGCCTCGAATTGCCGGAGGACGATCCCGATGTAATGGCGGGCCAGGCGTTGCGCGGGCCGAACAACTGGCCGGATTTCATGCCGGAGTTGCAGCCGGCGCTGTACGGCTATTACGAAGCGCTCGGCGCGTGCGGCGCCGATCTGTTGCGCGCGGTCGCGCTGAGTCTCGGCGTCGATGCGGATTTTTTCGCGCCGCGCTACACGAAGCGGATGCAGCGCACGCAGATGGTCTACTATCCGCCGCAGCCGCCGCAAGCGGATCAGGACCAGTTCGGCGTCGCGCCGCATACCGACTACGGCTGCATCACGCTGCTGTGGCAGGATCAGGTCGGCGGGTTGCAGGTGCGCGAAATCGCCAACGATACGTGGATCGAGGCGCCGCCTATTGAGGGCAGCTTCGTCGTCAACGTCGGCGATCTGCTCGCGCGCTGGACCAACGACCGCTTTCGCTCCACGTTGCATCGGGTGATCAATGCGTCGGGGCGCGAGCGCTATTCGATCGCGACGTTCTACGATCCGACCTACGGCGCGCTGGTCGATCCGCGCGAACTCGGCGCGAGCGACGCGCAGGTCAAATATCAGCCGGTGGCCGCCGGCGATTACATACTCGGCCGGATCAACGACTCGATGGGCTATCGGAAGAAACTCGCCGCCGCGTCGTAAGCCGGCCAACAACAGGATTACTGGATGACAGATCAACGCATCACTCATGAGCCCGCGCAGATGCACGACCCTGCATCGGCCAATGCAACCGCGCCGCACGCGGCGAACCTCGACGCGACGCTCGACGCACTGCGCGCCGCGCTCGGCGCCGATGCGGTACGTGTCGGCGAGCAGATCGGCGAGCGCGCGCTGACCGATTGGACCCGGCACGAACCGACCCGGCCGGCGGCGTTGCTATTGCCGCGCACGGTTGAAGAAGTGTCGCGCGCGCTCGCGATCTGTCACGCCGCGCATCAACCGGTGGTGCCGCAAGGCGGGATGACCGGACTCGCGGGCGGCGCGATCGCGCGCGCGACCGATATCGCGTTGTCGCTCGAACGCATCAGCGGCGTCGAAGAACTCGACAGCGCGTCGGCGACGCTGACCGTGCGCGCCGGCACCACGTTGCAGGCCGCGCAGGAAGCGGCGGAGCAGGCGGGCTTCGAACTCGCGCTCGATCTCGGCGCGCGCGGCTCGTGCCAGATCGGCGGCAATCTGGCGACCAACGCGGGCGGCAACCGCGTGATCCAGTCGGGCACCGCGCGCGACCAGGTGCTCGGACTCGAAGTGGTGCTCGCCAATGGCGACGTGCTCACCTCGCTCGGCAAGATGGTGAAGAACAACACCGGCTATGATCTGAAGCACTGGTTCATCGGCTCGGAAGGCACGCTCGGCGTGATCACGCGCGCGGTGTTGCGGCTGCATCCGCGGCGGGCCGCGCGTCATACCGCGCTGGTCGCGCTCGGCGATTACGACGCGGCGGTGAGCCTGCTGCGGCGTCTGGCGACGCGCTTCGGCAACGACATCGGCGCATTCGAAATCATGTGGCCGGACTTTTACGATTTCGGCGTGAAGCTGACCGGCACGCGCTCGCCGTTCGCGGTCGCGCATCCGCTCTATGCATTGATCGAACACGCGGGCTTCGATGCCGACGACGACGGCTCGCGTTTCGCGCAGGCGCTGACCGACGCGCTCGAAGCGGGCGCGTTGCGCGACGCGGTGATCGCGCAGTCGGTCGCCGATGCGCGCGCGCTATGGGCGATCCGCGAATGCACGGCGGAGTTTCCGGTGCGGCTCGATCCGATCAACTTCGACGTGAGTTTGCCGATCGGCGAGATCGGCGCGTTCGTCGAGCGTTGCCGCGCGGCGTTGAACGAACGCTGGCCCGGCAACGAAGCGTATTTCTTCGGCCATATCGGCGACTCGAATCTGCATCTGACGGTGGACGGCGGTTCGGTGCCCGGCGTCGATCATCATGCGGTCTATGCGTTCGTCTACGAGATGCTCGGGCCGTTGCGCGGGTCGGTATCGGCCGAGCATGGGATCGGTTCGCTGAAGCGCGAGTTTCTGCCGATCTCGCGCTCGCCGGCGGAACTGGCGGCGATGGTCGCGATCAAGCGCGCGCTCGATCCGCACGGCATTCTGAATCCGGGCAAGCTGTTTTAACGGCGGCGCTAGCGGCTGTTGCAGCAGGTGGTGCTTAGGCGGCTTCTTGATAGGCGGCCTGAGCGGCCGCCTGTGCAATCAATGCGCGATCAATGTGCGATCAACGCGCAATCACCGGATCGAGCCCGGTCGCGCGCACCGTGTCCTGCGCCGCCGGCGACGCGAGATAGTCGAGTAACGCTTTGGCTTCGCGCGGATGCGGCGCATTCACCGGAATGCCGGCGGCGAAGCGCGTGACCGATTGCACCGAATCGGGAATCTTGCCGACGAAGGTCACGCCCTTCACCGGCAGCAATTCGCTGACCTGCTGAAAGCCGATGTCGTATTCGCCGCTCGCGACGACCGACGCGACCGGAATCTTCGGCACCATCTTCGCTTTCGGGCCGACCTGATCTTCTATCCCGAGCTTTTTGAACATCTCGCGCTGGATGTAGACGCCGCTCGCGCTATCCGAATACGCAATCGACTTCGCGTGCAACAGTGTGTCCTTCAAGCCCTCCACCGTGCTGATGTCGGGCTTCGGCGCGCCCTCGCGCACGACCATGCCGATCGGCGAATCGGCGAGTTCGACGCGCGAGGCCGGAATCACCTTGCCTTGCTTGATCAGATCGTCGAGCGCATAGCCGACCATGATCACGACATCCGCGGGTTCGCCGCGCGCGAGCCGGTTCGGGATCGCTTCGGGTGCCTGACCCATCGACGGCCCGAGAATCGTGTCGAGCGTGTTGCCGGTCGAGGCCGCGAACTTCGGCCCGAGCTGTTTATACGCGGCGGTGAAGCCGCCCGAGGTCATCACGCGAAGTTCGGCCGCCTGCACGCTGGTGGCGGCGACGCTGTTGCCGAGCAGTGCGGCGGCGAAAATTGACAGCAGGATTTTTTTCATCGGAATCCGGTGGGAGTGCGAAAGAGTTGTAGGCACAACGAAAGCGCGGCGTGCCCGCGCTTTGGCTGCGCAGCAGGAACCATACCGGAATGAACGCGCGACGAGAACCCGCCGCGCGCGGACGGCATGCAGATGACCCGCGATGCATCGGCTGCCGCGTTGCGTTGCGTTGCGTCGCGTTGCGTTTCGTGCGCGGCGCCGCCGTCAGTGCTCGTCCAGATAGCGGACGATCACCGGATAAACATCGACCGCCGCGTTCTTGCCGAAGATGCAGTCGATATGGCCGTAGCCCGGAATCAGATGCCGTTCGTACGGCTGCTCGGGGAAGCGGTTGCGCAGCATGTCGAAGGTCAGTTCGGTGCTTTCCGGCAGATAGGTTTCGTTCCGCTCGCCGTGAATAAAGCCGATCGGCAGCCGCATCCCTTCGAGTCCCTTCATTCCGTTCGCACCGGCGAGATAAACATTGTCGCCGCGCGCATCGACCACGTGACCGGCCCGCACCATCGCGGCCAGATGCTGGAACACCGCCATGTCGTGAATCCCGAACAGTTCCTGCAGGTTCGCATGCAGTGTTTCGTTCAACTGCTCGTGCTCGTAAAGCAGTCCATACAGGAAGGTCGCGCGATGGCAGATCGGACTGCCGCAACCCTCGTCGTGATCGAGCGGATAGAGCCGCAGCGCTTCGTCGAACAGATTCGCGGGCCACGAATCGTGCTGCGTGTAAGCAGTGAGATCGCGCACGCGCAGATGCTGCATCAGGTCCGGGATATGCAGGCCGGCCTTCACGCGCTGCAACTTGCCCGGCACCGGATGCGCGGCCACCTGCGAGATCACCGCCGAGCGCACGCCGGCGAGCCCATACAGCAGCGACATGCTGAGCGCGAGGCCGCCCATGCAATGACCGAGCACCTGGATTTGCGGCGCGCCGGTCAGGTCGCGAATCTTCGCGACCGCCGCGGGGATATCCTCGCGCGCGACCTTGTCGACGTCGGTCGGCACCAGCACGCTCGGCAGTTCGATGCTGACGCGCAGATCGACGAGCCACACGTCGTAGTCCGATGCGCACAGATATTCGACGAGGTTGGTCGCGATCAGGTCGGTCGAAAAGATCCGGCTCGATACGCCCGAGCCATGAATCAGCAGGACCGGTTTCGTGGGCTTGCCGCTGGCCGCGTCGTGGTAGCGCGTGAGCTTTAGCGTGGTGCCGTCGGGCGTCGTGAAGAACGTGATCTGCGGCGGCGGCGCGCGCAGCGTGCGCTTTGCACGCGGCGCAAAAGTCGGGTCGTAGAACTGCAGCGGCGCGGCGACCCCGCCGTATTCGCTGAACAGCACGCCCGCGAAGAACTTGCCGAATTTCAGCGTCCATTCGAGGCGGGTCTTCAGATCGGGTGCGTGCGTGACTTCGAGCGTGCGCTGCTGCTTCAGGAAGTTTGCCGGCGTGATGATCAGCGTCGCGGTGCCGACTACCGGTGCCGTTTCGTCAGACGACGCCCGGATTTGCGCATACAGCGTGTTGGTCTGCTCCCACAGGTTGATCGGCGACGTGCGCGTGATGATCTTCTGGCCGGTCAGATAGTAAGTCTTCCCCTCGCTCGCGTTCAGCGTCATGTGATACGTCATGTTGCGCTCGTCGACATCCGATGCGTCGACCACGAACAGGTTGAAGGTGCCGTCGGTGATCGTCAGCGGTTGCGCGGATAGCGCGGGGCAGGTCAGCGTGCCGGCGGTGCGCGCCAGATGATCCGGATTGCTGAGCATATCGGCGAGGTCGTCCGATTCGACCGTCAGCGTGAATTCGATTGGACTGCTCGCCGCGTCGCCCACCACCGCGGGCGTGTAGGTGCCGACCATCGTTTCGGTGAAGCGCAGGCCGATCTTTTGCGCGGGCGGCGGGGCGGCGGTGCCTTGCGCCGCGTAGTCGATCGACCAGCCGTGCTTCGCGGCCAGCAGCGCGCAGTTGCGTTCGGCGAGCGCGGAAATCGTCAGCAGCGGATTGACGCCGAGCGACATCGGCATCACCGCGCCATCCATCACGTACAGGCCGTCGTGCACCGCGTTGCCGGCCGCGCCGCTGAACACGCAGCCGGTGTGATCGACCACCCCATGCTGCGCATCCTCGCCCATCCCGCAGCCGCCGAGCGGATGCACGGTGACGGTGCGGCGGCCGAGAATCTCGTTCGAGATCGGGTTGCGCAGATATTTGCCGCCAAGCGGTACGGTCGCCTTGATCAGCACGTCCTCGATGGTCTGGAACACCGGCTGACTGCCGGCGTTGGGCCATGCGATGCGCGCGCGGCCGCGTTTGTCGATCGAGATGCGGCCGCGTTCGTCGTCGTGCGCCATCACCAGGTAGCTCTGCGTGTGATGCAGCGCGCCGTGATACGGGCCACGGATCACGCTGTCGATCGTGCGCGCGTCGTACGCGAGCCGCTCGTGCAGCGGCGGTGTCCCGGCCGGATCGATGCCTTCGAGCGGCGCGACCGCGCCGAGCATCGCGACCAGCGCTTCGCCGACCGGCCCGGCCAGCGAGCCTTCCTCGATCACGTAGCCATCCTTAACATCGGCGGCCGACGCGCGATTGTCGATCAGGCCGGTAATGGTTGGCCCGACCGGCTCGATCTCGCCCGCGTCGTGCTCGCCCCAGCCGACGCCGTTGATCGTGTCCCGGGTGTTGTACGCGAACGCGAGCACGTCGCCGTTGCCGGTGAAGTGTTGGCCGAGCATATCGGACACGTTCAGCCCCGCGTCGCGCGAGCGCAGCAGCAACGCGGTCGAGCCGATCGAGCCGGCCGCGACGATCACGATATCGGCGAGCACGAACAGATCCGGCGCGCCGAAGCTTTCGCGGCCGAGCTTGACGAGCTGGAAGTTGACCTTCCATTGCTGCGTGGCCGGATCGCGCAGCACGGAATGCACGGCGGCGCCGGTAAAAATCTGCGCGCCGTGCGCGACCGCGTCGGGCAGATAGTTCATATGGGTGGAGTTCTTCGCGTCGTAGTTGCACCCGGAGTTGCAATCGCCGCAACCGACGCACGCGTGCTGTTCGACGCCGGCCGCATTCGGGCCTGTGTTGAACGTGACCGTGATCGGCGGGCGGCTGAAACGGTCGGCCATGCCGAGCGCCTGCGCGGATTTTTCGAGTGCCTGCAGTTTCGGCAGCGGCGGGAAGTCGGCGGGCACCGGCGCCGGCGACAGCATTTGCCACGCGAGCGCGTAGCCGTTGTCGCGGCCGCGCTGGTCGGCGCGCAGCGCGGCCGGCCAGCGCGGATCGTTCCACAGCCGCGGGTCCGCGCGCAGCGCGACGTTCGCATTGATCAGCGAGGTGCCGCCCAGTCCGCAGCCGACCACCGCGTTGACGTCCTCGTTCACGTGCACTTCGATCAGCGCGAGCCGCGAGCCGATCTGCGCGGCGGCGGTGTTGTACTGGATATTTTCGACGCCGTGCACCGGCGTGCGCGGATACTCGCCGGCGATGAACTCGCGGCCTCGTTCGAGCACGCACACGCTGCGGCCCGCGCGCGCCATCCGGCTCGCGGCAATCGCGCCGCCGTAGCCCGAACCTATCACTACCACCTCGTAATGCGATTGCAGCGCCGTCGGCGCGCTCGATAAGCGGTTCATCAGGACCACCTCGTCTGGAATCGGATGCGGGGAGCGGAAGCTGTGCTTCGGAACAAAGACGGCGCGTGGCGGCAGCTTTTTTATCGTAGGCGGAACGCGCGCGCAAAAAAAGCGCGCCGTGGAGGGCGCGCAGACGTAGCGTGCGATGTACCGGGGCGCATGGCCGGGACGTCCCCTTACCGGTGCTAGCCGGCCGTCCCGTCATGCGCCGCTGTCGTCGCCTTTTATGTGGCCGCCTGGTTGTCCGAACTATTAGGCGGCCACTTCATTGCACTCGCTGGCACTCGACTCCGCCGCGAGCAGGTTCAGCGCGAGCAGGATCGCCGCGCGATTCTCGAGTTCGATCGCGATGCCGAGCACGTCGGTCAGCCAGCGGCCGATTTTGGTCGTGGAAAATTCCGCCGCGCCGGCCGTCTTTTTCATCGTGACGCCGAGTTTGACCGCGCGATAGTGATAGGAGGGAACCCGATGCCGAGTCGCGACCGCCGACAGTCCGCCCTTGCCCTCGGAGCACCAGCCGAGGCTGCCGGCCAGCACGATGCGCTCGGGTTCATCGAGTTCTTCGATAAACTCGCGCGCCGCGTCGCGCACCCGCTGCTCGTTCAGTCCGTATTGCAGCAGCACACTGTCGACCGGGTCTTCGAGCGCGTGCGCATGCAGATCGATCTCCTGCGCGACGCCTTCGCTTTCCATCGACACGTTGCGCTGATGGCACGCGCTGCGCAGACAATCGATCAGATAACGGCGGAAATACGCGCACAGCGCATAGCTGTTGGACGGCGCGCTGTCCGCGCACGCGCTGGTTTCGGTGTGGCCGGGCGCGAGCCGCAGCACCTTCGCGTAGATGAACTGCGCGACCAGTTCCTCCTTATCCTCGCCGAGCGCCTGCAATTCGAGCGGGTGATAGGTGCGCAGCGCGCGCTTGACCAGTTCGACCATCGACACCATTTCGTCCGCCGACAGTCGGGTCCGCCTGCGCCACAGCTCGGGCAGAATCGCGTCGTCGAGTTGGCGGGCGAACTCGTAGCTCGGGACTGCACCCATGGAAACCTCCGTCACGGTTGGCTGGGAGCGCGGTTCGGCCCCGCTGGAGAGGGCCTTTAAAGCTGGCGATGTGCCGGTGGTGCCGCGCTGAAAACGTGAATCCAGTATGGTTCGCGGCAACACCTTCGCCTATATGGATTAAGTGTTAGCTGATGGGTAAACTGCCGGGTAAACCTTCTGACGAACTACTAACTATTCGTCTGATGGATGGGGGTCCGAAGTAAAAGAACACCGCAAAAGGAGACCGCGCGATGCGGGCCGAGCCGATCCAGCGTGCTATCGACGAAGATCTGGTGCGAGTGCTGTACGCGCAGGACCCGATCGCGTTCTTCTCGCACTGGTTCTCGATCGCGGTGCTGGTGGCGATCTACTGGCCGCACGTGCCGGCGCCGCCGCTTTTCATTGCCTGCTTCGTTTTTTACGGGATCGCCAATTGCGCGGGCCTCGCGCTGTGGCTGTGCAATCGCCGCTATCCGAAACTGCTGTCGCCGCGCGACTGGATCTATCTGCACGCGCTGCGGGGCGTGCTGCTGTATAGCGGACCGGGTTTCGCGGTGTGGTTCGCGTTCCAGAGTCCGCAAACCGATCTGCCGGTGCTGCACACGGTGATGCTGGTGACGCTCGCGGCCGGCGTGTTCATGTCGAACGGCTTCGACCTGCTGAATTTCTCGACCTCGATTCCATTTCTGCTGCTGCCGTCGATCGTATTGCTGTTCGGCTCGCATACGTTCGATCGCACGATTCTTGCAGTCGTGCTGGCGTTTTTCTTCTGCGCGATCAACGTCTACGCGATGAGCTACCGCAAGCTGTTTCGCCAGGTCGTGCAGGCGCGCGTCGATCAGCAGTACCTGGCGGAATCGCTGGCCGCGCAAAAGCGCGTCGCGGAAGAGGCGAGTCTTGCGAAGACGCGCTTTTTCGCGGCCGCCAGCCACGATCTGCGCCAGCCGCTGCATGCGATCGGGCTGCTCGCGGCGTCGCTGAACGATCCGGCCGCGACTCCCGCGCAGCACGCGAAAACCGCTGGTCATATCGTCTACAACGTCGAGGCGCTGAACCAGCTGTTCAACCAGGTGCTCGACCTCGCGCGGCTCGAAAGCGGCGTGACCCAGGTGATCCGGCTGCATTTCCGGCTCGCCGAACTGTTCGAGCGGGTCGGCAGCCAGTACCGGCCGCAGGCCGCCGCGAAGGGGCTCGCGCTGCGGATCGCGCCGACCTCGCTGGTTATCTACGACGATCCGGTGCTGCTCGAACGGGTGCTGAGCAATCTGCTGTCGAACGCGGTGCGCTATACCGACGAAGGCGCGATCTGGCTCGGCTTGCGGCGCGCGGGGCGGCCCGGCGGCGGCTATATCGAAGTGCGCGATTCGGGCGTCGGCATCGCGCCGGCGGAGCACGCGCGGATCTTTGAGGAGTTCTATCAGGTCGCGAACCCGCAGCGCGATGCGCGTCAGGGGCACGGGCTCGGGCTACCGACCGTGAAGCGGCTGGTCGGCCTGCTCGGCGGCGAACTGCAACTGCGTTCGGCGCCGGGTCGCGGTTCGGTGTTCCGCTTTCCGGTGCAGGCGGGCGACGCGAGCGGGATCGTCGCGAGTCTCGACGATACGGTGGCGAGCGGGCCGGCGGCGCGCGGCCGGCGCGTGCTGTGCATCGACGACGAACCGTCGATTCTCGAAGGGCTCGCGAGTCTGCTCGCGCGCTGGGGCTGCGAGGTGCGCGGCGCGCGCGACGAAGCCGAGGCGCTCGCCGCGCTCGGCGACGGCTTCATGCCCGACGCGGTGCTGTGCGATTACCAGCTCGCCAACCACCGCACCGGCGTGCAGGCGCTGGGCGCGATGCGCGTCGCGCTCGCGCGCGCGGGGCATGCGAATGTGGTGACGCTGCTGATTACCGGCGATATGGCGTCGGCCGAGCTGGCGGCGCTCGCGTTGCAGGGCATTCCGGTGCTGCACAAGCCGGTCACGCCGGCGCGCCTGCGGCGCACGCTGGAGATGCTGTGGCAGCAGGCGGAACCGGAGCGCGGGCGCGGCGCGGAGCCGTTGACGAGCGCACCCGAAGCGAACGCTACAGCGTCTTCCCCGCCTCCAGCCAGCCGTTGATCACCGCGATCGCGGTCGAGCGGTTATGTACGCCGAGCGCCCGGAAAATCACCGACAGATGGACCTTGACCGTGCCCTCGGCGACGCCGAGATCGCGCGCGATCATCTTGTTGGTCCAGCCGCGATGCACGAGCCGCATGATGTCCTGCTGGCGCGGCGACAGGTTTTCCAGCAGATGCTGCTGATGCGGTTGCAGCGCCGGGAGCAGGGTCAGCGGTTCGGTTTGCGTGAGCGCGGCGCCGCGGGCGGTGGTGGTGGCGGTGGCGGCTCCGCCGGCGTCCGCGCCGACCCCGGCGCTGAGCGCGGCGTCGGCGCCGCTGCCGCTCGCCTGCGCGTCGCGCGAGCCCAGCAGACTGAGCGCTTCCATCGGCACATAAGCGCCGCCGGACAGCACCAGCTCGATCGCCTTCAGCATCACGCTGGCCGGCTGCCGCTTCGGCACGAAGCCCAGCGCGCCGGCCGCGAGCACCGCGCGCATTTCGTCGGGTGATTCCTCCGCGGACAGCACCACCACCGGCAGCGCCGGATTCGCCTTCAGCAGCGATTCGAGCGAACTCGCGCCGCTCATCCCCGGCATATGCAGATCGACGATCGCGAGATCGTGATTCGCGTCGGGGCGCGCGGCGGTCGCGAGGGTTTCCCAGCTGTCGGCTTCGTCGAACTGCGCGTCGGCATCGAAGCCGCGCAGCATCCCTTTGACACCTTGCCGGATCAGTTCATGGTCGTCGGCCACAAGAAACTTCATGATGTCTCCGCGAGTCGAGCCTGTCCGTTGAGGGTTGCCGGCATCGTTCGATGCGCTACGTGATGGTAATGCAGGTCTCCCGCGCATAGCTTCCGGCTTGCTTGGTAGACGAGCCGCGCGGCCGGTTTTTGAAGCGCCGTGCCGCGCGTGTTGCCAGTTTATGCCGGTCCCGGCTCGACGGGCGCCGGGATGCCGGAGTGCCGCTATTTGACCGCGAATAGCGTCGCGTACATCAGAAGTTTGAATGCATAACCGAGCGACAGCGCGGCGGCCACGCCGCCGCACCACAGCGCGACGAACCAGAGCCAGCCCGGCAGCTTGCGGCCGCGCGCTTCAGTGGTAGTGGTGTTGGTCGTCATGGCGCACCTTGCCTCGAAAAACCCAGTAACCCATCGTCGTGTACGCGATGATGATCGGCAGAATCACCGCTGCGCCGACCAGCGTGAAAGTCTGGCTGGTGCGCGGCGCGGCCGCGTCCCACAGCGTCAGGCTCGACGGAATCGCATACGGCCACAAACTGACCAGCAGGCCGAGATAGCCGAGCAGCACGAGAGTCAGCGCCAGCACGAACGGCGTGTTGTGATGCCGCGCGCGCACCGCGCGATGCATGAAGAACGCGCACACCGCGACGAGGAACGGCACCGGCAGCAGACGGTAGAAGATCCCGTCATGGAACCAGCGTTGTTTGATGCCCGCGTCCATCATCGGGGTCCACAGACTGACCACCACGATGAACGCGAGCAGCACCAGCGTGAGCGGCCACACCACGCGATGCAGGCGCCGCTGCAGATCGCCTTCGGTCTTCGCGACCAGCCAGCAGCAGCCGAGCAGCGCGTAGGTCGCGACGAGGCCGAGGCCGGTCAGCAGGCTGAACGGCGTGAGCCAGCCGAACGCGTCGCCGGCATACGCGCCGTCGATGACCGGAATGCCTTGCAGGAACGCGCCGAGCACGATCCCCTGGAAGAACGTCGCGCCGGCCGAACCGCCGATGAACGCGAGGTCCCACAGGTGCTTGGTGCGGCGCGCCTTCGCGCGAATCTCGAACGACACGCCGCGAAAAATCAGGCACACCAGCATGAAAATGAGCGGCAGATAGAGCGCCGACAGCACGGTCACATAGACGACCGGAAACACCGCGAACAGCGCGGCGGCGCCGAGCACCAGCCAGGTTTCGTTGCCGTCCCAGACCGGCGCGACCGTGTTCATCATCAGGTCGCGTTCCTTCTCGTCGGGGAAGAACGGGAAGACGATGCCGATGCCGAGGTCGAAGCCGTCCAGCACGACGTACATGAAAAGGCCCAGCGCGATGATCGCGGCCCAAACGACGGTGACGTCCATAGTATTTCTCTCGTGGCGGTTAGGCGGCGTCGATCATCTGATCGGCGGCGGACAGCGGGCGGCGCGCGGTCTGCGCGGGGCTCGGGTGCGGCGCGTCGTGCGGGGTCTGGCCGGGCAGCGCGGGGCCTTTGCGCATCAGTTTCAGCATGTAGTAGATGCCGGTGCCGAACACGAGGAAGTAGACGACCACGAAGGTCATCAGCGACAGCCCGACCTGCTGCGCGGTCAGCGGCGACACCGCCTGCGACGTGCGCATCACGCCGTACACGACCCACGGCTGACGGCCCGCTTCGGTGGTGACCCAGCCGGCCAGCAGCGTGATGAAGCCGCTCGGACCCATCGCCAGACACAGGCGCTGGAACCACTTCGACTCGAACAGACGGCCGCGGCGGCGCAGCACCCATGCGGCGATCGACATCGCGATCATCAGCACGCCCAGGCCCGCCATGATGCGAAAGCTCCAGAACACCACGGTCGAATTCGGCCGGTCTTGCGGCGGGAATTCCTTCAGGCCGCGGATTTCGCCGTCCCAGCTGTGGGTGAGGATCAGGCTGCCCAGGTGCGGAATCGACACCGCGTAGCGGGTGGTTTCGGCCTTCATGTCGGGGATGCCGAACAGGTTCAGCGCGGTGCCGCCTGTTTCGGTCTCCCAAAGACCTTCGATCGCGGCGATCTTCGCCGGCTGATATTCGCGCGTATTCAGACCGTGCTGATCGCCGACGAAGGCCTGGATCGGCGTGAGGATCAGCAGCAGCCACAGCGCCATCGAGAACATTTTCTTGACCGCCGGATCGCGCCGGCCGCGCAGCAGATGCCATGCGCCGACCGCCGCGACCACCAGAGCGGCGACGATGAACGCCGCGAGCGCCATATGCGCGAGACGGTACGGGAACGACGGATTGAAGATGATCTTGAACCAGTCGAGCGGCACGACCTGGCCGTTGACGACTTCGAAGCCTTGCGGCGTCTGCATCCAGCTATTGGACGCGAGAATCCAGAAGGTCGAGATCAGCGTGCCGATCGCGACCATCAGCGTCGCGCCGAAGTGCGCGCGCGGACTCACGCGCTGCCAGCCGAACAGCATGATGCCGAGGAAGCCCGCTTCGAGAAAGAACGCGGTCATCACTTCGTACATCAGCAGCGGACCGGTGACCGGCCCCGCGAAACTGGAAAAGCCCGACCAGTTGGTGCCGAACTGATAAGCCATGACGACGCCGGAAACGACGCCCATACCGAAGGCCACCGCGAAGATTTTCGACCAGAACAGGCAAAGATCTTTGTAGTAGGTCTTACCGGTTTTCAGCCAGCGCCATTCGAGCACCGCGATAAAGCTGGCGAGTCCGATACTGAGTGCGGGGAAAACGATATGAAATGAAACGGTGAACGCGAATTGAATGCGGGCGAGATCGAACGCCGATATTGCAGAGCTCATAATCGTGTTGTGCGTGATAGCCGGGTGAGCGGACTTCCGCGCGTCGACCGGTGTCGGTGCGCACTACCCTGGGGCAGATGGCGCAAGCGTAGGGGATCGAAGGAAATCGTGTTGCAATGCGACGTGCGTCAAAGAACCGCGTTGTTTAATCGCTGATTTGCATATCGATCTCGCAAGTTCTTGATGGCGATCAACTTTTAGTTTGTGCATAACGTGAAGGGATTGGCGCACCGGCGCATGCGCTGCGGCAATCGACCGCGCTGCAGCAATACCGTGCGGCGATGCGTTGCGCGCCGTGGTCGCGGCGGCTCGCGCGCGTGGTCCGTCGGCAACCGACAATCGATCCATCCGAACCGACTTCTTCAGCCGGCACGCTAGCCACGCGATTTTTTTACTTCTACGATGCTCGCTGCCGGCTAATTGCTTCAGCTATTTTCTTTTTCTTTTTGTTTTATTGATTGCGCATTAAGCCGTCCGCTATGTGGGTCGTATTCGCCGCTTTTGCGTTAATTGCGGCGGCCTGTTATTAGTCGCGGCTTTGGCCGTTTCCCTGATTTGTTTGCCGCCGCGCTGATTGCTGTCACGCGCGGGCGGCATGCTTCGACACTGCTTCAGCTTCATCCACCTGCCGGCGACGGCAGACTTCATCCTTCAGGAGTCAGCAGATGAGCACGATCAAAACGAAAGACGGTACGTCGATTTTCTACAAGGATTGGGGCAAGGGGCGCCCGGTGGTGTTTTCGCACGGCTGGCCGCTGACCGCCGATGCGTGGGATGCGCAGATGCTGTTTCTCGGCAGCAAGGGCTTTCGCGTGATCGCGCACGACCGGCGCGGCCACGGCCGCTCGGAGCAGCCGTGGGACGGCAACGACATGGACACCTACGCGGACGATCTGGCCGCGCTGATCGAGCATCTCGACCTGCAGGACGCGACGCTGGTCGGTCATTCGACCGGCGGCGGCGAGGTTGCGCATTACATCGGCCGTCATGGCACCGCGCGGGTCGCGAAGGCGGTGCTGATCGGCGCGGTGCCGCCGCTGATGCTGAAGACCTCGGACAATCCGCTCGGCCTGCCGATCGACGTGTTCGACGGGATCCGCAAGGGCGTCGTCGACGATCGCTCGCAGTTCTTCAAGGATCTCGCGGTGGCGTTCTATGGTTATAACCGGCCGGGCGCGAAGGTCTCGCAGGGCGTGATCGATTCGTTCTGGCGCCAGGGGATAGCCGGTTCGATCAAGGGCTTGTACGACTGCATCAAGCAGTTCTCCGAAGTCGACTACACCGAAGACCTGAAGAAGATCGACGTGCCGACCCTCGTGCTGCACGGCGACGACGACCAGATCGTGCCGATCGACGCCGCCGGCCGGCAGACCGCGAAGATCGTCAAGGACGCAACGCTGAAGGTGTATGCGGGCGGTCAGCACGGGATGTGCACGGTCGAGGCCGACAAGGTCAACGCCGATCTGCTGGAGTTCATCGGCTCGTGATCGGGTGACGGGCTGACGGTTTGGTTGTTCTGTAACTGGCTGTGTCGCGAGGTCGAAGCGCGGGACGAGTGAAAGACGGGTAGGGCGCAACGGGCGGTGAAGATGATTCGCCGCGCGTCGGCTGGCCTGTTTTTCGCGGCGGTCCCGCGCTTTTTCGTTGGTGCCGTTCGAGGCGCGGACCTCGGGTTCGGTTGGCCGAGACGCGCGGTTAACGGCACGACAACCGGTTAATGAATGATTGCGGCCGTCTAAGTTATACGATGTCGCATAAACAAGATGTCCCCATCTCATTGATTATTAAAGAGATGAGAAAATGTGCCCCGATAAATTAAGGGTAAATGCCTAGTTGAATTCCGGCTATCGATCGTTGATAGTACGTTATCGTACAACTTGAGTGTGTTAGGCGACGCCCGCAACGCGGCTCGCGAACCGCTCGATCCTCCCCCGTCCCCTGTTGATCTCGCGCGCGGCGCAGCAAAGGAACCCTTATGAAGAAGATCGCCCTGAGTGGCGCCGGCGGCCAGCTCGGCTCCGTGGTACGTGCAGAATTCGTCGCGCGCGGGATTGCGTTGCGTTCGGCCGCGGGTTCGAAGTCGCTGACGCCGCTGGTCGATGGCGAGGACGTGATGAACGGCGATCTGCGCGACCCGGCGGTGGTCGACCGGCTGCTGAACGGCGTCGACGTGCTGATCCATTTCGCCGGCACCAGCGTCGAGCGTCCGCTGCCCGAGATCATCGAGAACAATCTGCGCGGTCTCGTCGAAGTGTATGAAGGCGCGCGCCGCAATGGCGTGAAGCGCATCGTGTTCGCGAGCTCGAACCACGCGATCGGCATGTATCCGGTCACCGAACATCTGAGCCTCGATTGCGAACTGCGCCCGGATGGTTTCTATGGTTTGTCGAAGGTGTGGGGCGAAGCGCTCGCGCGGATGTACTGGGACAAGCATGGGATCGAAAGCGTGTGCGTGCGGATCGGCAGCTGCCTCGAGCGGCCGACCGAGCAGCGCCACCTGAGCACGTGGTTCGGTCATCAGGACCTGATGCATTTCCTCGAGCGCTGCATCGAAGCGGAAGACGTAGGGTTCCTGACTATCTGGGGCGTGTCGGCGAATACGCGCAGCTGGTGGGACAACAGCGGCGCCGCGCGGCTCGGCTATCAGCCGAAGCAGAACGCCGAGGACTACGCGGCCGACATCGAGTCGCGCCCGAATCCTCTCGATGAGCTCGGCCAGCGCTTCCAGGGCGGCAGCTTCGTCGGCATCGATTATTCGCGCAAGGCTTGAGTCCCGTCGGTCGCACGGGAGTTGTTCTAGCAGGAGATGTGGCAATGAAGATCAAGGGTATTCGCTGGTGGATGGTGGGTCTGGTCGCGGCCGGGTTGATCATCAATTACCTCGCGCGCAACACGCTGTCGGTCGCGGCACCGACGCTGATGAAGGACCTCAACATCACGACCGAGCAGTACGCGCACGTGGTGGTCGCGTGGCAGCTTTGCTATGCGTTCATGCAGCCCGTCGCCGGTTTCGTGCTCGACACGATCGGCACCAAACTCGGCTTCGCGGTGTTCGCGCTGGCGTGGTCGGTGGCTTGCGCGGCGGCCGCGTGGGCGACCGGCTGGCGCAGTCTGGCGGTGTTTCGCGGGCTGCTCGGGCTGGCTGAGTCGGCGGGCATTCCGGCCGGCGTGAAGGCGACCAGCGAATGGTTCCCGGCGAAAGAGCGTTCGGTGGCGATCGGCTGGTTCAACATCGGCTCGTCGATCGGCGCGCTGCTGGCGCCGCCGCTGGTGGTGTGGGCGCTGTTGCGCGGTCAGTGGCAGCTTGCGTTCGTGATCGTCGGCGTCGCGGGGATCGTGTGGAGCGTGCTGTGGATGTTCGTCTACAAGCATCCGCGCAACCAGAAGCTGCTGGGCGACGACGAGCGCGACTACATTCTGAGCGGCCAGGAAGCCAAGCATAGCGACGACGTCAGCACGCCGAAACGTAACTGGCGCGCGATGCTGGTGAGCCGCGATTTCTGGGCGATCGGGATTCCGCGGATGCTGTCGGAGCCGGCGTGGCAGACCTTCAATGCGTGGATTCCGTTGTACATGATGACCGAGCGTCACATGAACCTGAAGGAAGTCGCGATGTTCGCGTGGATGCCGTTCCTTGCCGCCGATATCGGTTGCGTGCTCGGCGGTTATCTGAGCCCGCTGTTCCATAAGTACGCGAAGGTGTCGCTGTTCACGTCGCGCAAGATGGTGTTCGTGGTCGGCGCGCTGTTCATGATCGGACCGGCATGCGTGGGTCTGGTGGCGAGCCCGTATGTGGCGGTGGCGTTGTTGTGCGTCGGCGGTTTTGCGCACCAGACGCTGTCGGGCGCGCTGTATGCGATTACGTCGGATATGTTCGGCAAGAATGAAGTCGCGACCGCGACCGGCATGGGCGGGATGGCGGGTTATCTGGGCGCGGCGGCGTTCACCGCGCTGTTCGGCGTGCTGGTGACGCAGATCGGTTATAGCCCGCTGTTCGTCGTGCTGGCCGTGTTCGACCTGATCGCCGCGGCGGTGGTCTGCCTGATGGCGAAGAGCTCGGATAAGGCGCCGGAGCCGAAGTGGAGTGGGGCGGAGCCGGTGGCGGTGAAGTGATAGTGAATGACGGTTGGCTTTGTTTTAGCTTTAGCGGGTCGATCCGGAAGTGATGTAAGAGGCGGCGTCCATTTGAGTGGGCGCCGTTTTTTTTGTTGGTGAGGGTCGTTGGGTTTGGGGCGGGTGGGGCTACTCGCGGAGAAGCCGTTTCAATTCTTCGAGGAATGAAACGGTACTGTGGCCCCACGGCTCGGGATCAACGTAAAGGCCGTAGATTTTTTCGAAAGACTTATCCAGGTTCGCGGAATGGTTGCGCTTAAATCGCTCAATTTCAGTTGCGACCAGCGTATGAATAACCGGGTCGTTCTCCTCCTTGAAGCAGCAGAGGACTTCCGCAACGGTGTTGCCCCACAAGTCGAAATCCTCATTGAAATAGCCACGAATCAATGAGTCCAGGTTCGGGTAGTGCGATTGGCTAATCATGGTGATCTGATGGCAGCGGATGAGGGACGCGTGGTTTCATATGGGCTTCGAACTTGCCACTTCCTGATCAAGCAGCGCTGGATCAATTCCCGTTGTGTTGCTGGCCCCGCACGCACAAACATGAGTCGTCAAACTTGAAACTGGATGCTTGGCTTTGACCTCGCAGAAGCGTTGCGGCAAGGGGACTATTCTCTGATAATCCGCTTCAATTCTTCAAGGAATGAGGCGGTCGTGTACCCCCATAGTTCGGGGTCAAAATCTTGCCCATAGTCGGTTTCGAAGGCGGCGTCCAAATCGTTCGGATGTTCGCTAATAAACAAATCAATTTCTTGAATCAATTCAAGATGATGTGCCCGCTCGCTGTCACTTTTATAGCAAGAGACGATCTCGAAAAGCGTATCTCCCCATAACCTGCAATCCTGATTAAGGTATGCGCCAAACAGTTGGTACATTTCCGGGTAGCGTTTAGATAGCATGGTTTTTCCTCATTCAACGTAGGCGGTTAAAATGTAATATGGCATGCCATTGTAGGTTTGATGTTTTAAAACAATGACAACCCTATTCATCAGCGTTAAATTGCCAGTCTTTCGCGTTATTCCATATCCGATGTTCCCCTGTACACTTTGCATCAGAGTGAGAGGCCTGCGTTTTCCTGATGACTCTGCCCAATTCCGGATGCTGGCCGCATCGGTGCGCATGACTTCTGATATCGCTGATTCTGCCCGTTCAAGGTTCGTGAACGACGAAACGATTTTTCGATCTGGCTCGATTCTGAGCCTTTCGCGCAACTGAGCTTCGGTCCGCGCAACGTGCTTCTCGATTGTATGTCCACCAATCGAGCTCCCGTTTTTCGCTTCGTGCATTTCGAGGCTAATCCGCCCCATCGTAATACGCGAAGCGCGCGCCGCCTTGATCGAGCCTGCAAACCCGAACGGCACGGCCAGATCTAGCAACACGGCAATACTGCCCGCCATGTCAGGGCTGGCGTTCATCGCTTCGGCCAGCTTTGTCGTACCTTGCTGGGTCAGCGTCGCCGTGTCTCGCGCCGTCCAGATCTGACGCAGACCGGCCGCCGCGGTGTCGGAGCCATGTGCGCCGAACACGATGCAGCCGGCTTTACTCGCCATCGTCGGTTCCGGCATTACGCAGAGCGCGCCGGCCCCAACCATTTCCAGCACGCCGCCGACGAGCTGCAGTCCGCCCCACAGGCGGTTGGTAACCATTTCAGTGGAGCTGATCGACTGGCGGCCCAATATCGCTGCCAACTGTGGCGCACTGAGCACCACGCGCATGCCGTCCTGTTCTTGTTCGCTCGACATCCCATATTCCTGTGTACTTATTCGAGCGTGCCAAAGTAGCAGTCGAGCACAATGAGTGATATGGGCGATGGATGATTCTGGTGTTTAGTTGAGAAAAATCAAAATAAAAGGCCGCTCAAACAATTTGAACGGCCTTTTTCGGCTATCAGCGATATGGATTATTTACCTTTGTTTCGCGCTACTTCGCAAATTTAAAATTCGTCTCGATAAAAATATTGAGAAGTCAGGGGACGGGCGCCCATCGCCAAAAAATCTCCCCGCCTTAAACGAAAAGCGGCACCGCGCAAGGACCCCGCGCGATGCCGCAACAGAAAAGTGCGATCAGGCAAGCCACCGGTCACGTGAGGCCCAACCCACAGCCCCACGCCACCACCCCAACCCTAACTCACCTCACTCAACCTTCTGCCCAATCTCATGATTCGCGAGCACCTCGAGCGCGCGCACCATCGCCGAGTGATCCCACGCCTTCCCGCCATGCGCGACACAAGCATTGAACAGCGCCTGACAGGTCGCGGTATTAGGCAGCGAAACTCCAAGCGCCTGCGCGGTCGACAGCGCCAGATTCAGATCCTTCTGATGCAGCTCGATCCGGAAGCCCGGATCGAACGTGCGCTTGGTCATCCGCTCGCCGTGCACTTCCAGAATCCGCGACGACGCGAACCCGCCCATCAGCGCCTCGCGCACGCGCGCCGGATCGACGCCGGCCTTCGATGCGAGCAGCAGCGCTTCGCCGACCGCCTCGATGGTCGCCGCGACGATCACCTGGTTCGCGACCTTGCACACCTGACCCGCGCCGACCGCGCCGATCAGCGTGACGTTCTTGCCCATCATGTCGAACAGCGGCTTCACGCTGTCGAAGCTCGCCTGTTCGCCGCCGACCATGATCGTCAGCGAGCCGGCCTTCGCGCCGACTTCGCCGCCCGACACCGGCGCATCGAGATAGTCGGCGCCGCTCTCGCGCACGCGCGCCGCGAACTCGCGGGTCGCCATCGGCGAAATCGAGCTCATGTCGACCACCGTCTGGCCCGCGCGCAGCGCGCTCGCGAGGCCGTTCTCGCCGAACAGCACGCGCTCGACGTCCGGCGTGTCCGGCACCATCACGAAGATCACGTCCGCGTGCGCCGCCACCGCGGCCGGGTTATCGCACGCGAGCGCGCCGGCCTGGGTCAGCTCGGCGGGCACGCCGCTGCGCGTGAACGCGGCGAGCGACACGCCGTTCTTCAGAAGGTTGGCCGCCATGGGCTTGCCCATGATGCCGAGTCCGATAAAGCCTGCTTTTTGCATGGAATGCTCCGAAGGTGTGATGGCGACGCCATTCAAGCCGCGCCCGCCTGGTTTTGCATGAAATGTTTCTGCACCGCCTGCGCGGCGCCCTTGAGCAGCCCGAGATCCGCGCAGACCGCGACCACGCGCGCGCCCATCGACAGATAACGTTCCGCGTCGGCCTGCACCGGCGCGAGGATGCCGCTCGATTTGCCCGCCGCCTTCGCGCGCTCGAACACGTGCGCGATTGCCTGCTGCACGTCCGGATGGCCGGCGTTGCCGAGGTGTCCATACGACGCCGCGAGATCCGACGGGCCGACGAACACCGCGTCGACGCCGTCCACCGCGAGGATGCTGTCGATCGCCTCGACCGCATGGCGGCTTTCGATCTGCGGGATCACGCAGACGTTGTCGTTGGCGATCTCGAAGTAATCGGCGACGGTGCCGTAACGGTTGCCGCGATGGCCGACCGACACGCCGCGAATGCCCTGCGGCGGATAACGGGTCGACGCGACCGCGCGGGCGGCGTCGTCGGCGCTGTCGACGAACGGCACCAGGAAGTTCGAGAAGCCGCTGTCGAGAAAGCGTTTGATCGCGACGCTTTCGTTGGCCGGCGGGCGCACCACCGGCGCGGTGCCGCTGTCCTTGAGCGCCATCAGTTGCGGGATCAGCGTGAGCACGTCGTTGGGCGCGTGCTCGGCGTCGAGCAGCATCCAGTCGAAGCCGACGGTGCCCATCACTTCAGTGACGATCGGGCTGGCCAGCGAACCCCAGCAGCCGATCTGGGTTTGGCCTTCCCGCACCGCGCGGCGGAAGCGGTTGGGCAGGGACTGGTAGGGCGTGACAGCGGGCATGCGGTATCTCCTCGAACTTCTATGGATCGGGAACAGGCTCGGCCGACGCCCCAAAAAACGCAAAACGCGAGTTATAGGTCGTCGTACATCTAAACTCAGATTAGCACTGGGCCCGGTCGTTGTAACGGGCACGTAAACCCGTATGTCCCTGTCCAACAAGCGTTTCAGGTTGCATGAAGGCCTCTCAATGTTGTAGGATGACTTATATCCAAAGCGTTCATTTGAGGAAAGCCAAAAATGCCTATTACCGGCGAAATGCTGATCGGTCGCAAAGCGGTGCGCGGCGAAGAAAAAGCGCTGCGCGCATTCAATCCTGCCACGGGTTCCGAGATCGCGGAGCCGGTGTTCGGCAGCGGCACGGTCGCCAATGTCAACGCGGCTTGCGAGCTCGCGCAACAGGCGTTCGACTCGTATCGTCAACTGCCGCTCGCGGTGCGCGCCGAGTTTCTCGAGCGTATCGCCGACGGCATCACCGCGCTCGGCGATGAGCTGATCGAGCGCGCGCAGGCCGAATCGGGTCTGCCGAAAGCGCGTCTGGAAGGCGAGCGCGGCCGGACCACCGGCCAGCTGAAGCTGTTCGCGCAAACCGTGCGCGCCGGTCAGTGGCTGACCGCGACGCTCGATTCGGCGCTGCCGGAACGCAAGCCGCTGCCGCGCTCGGATCTGCGCATGCAGAAGATCGCGCTCGGCCCGGTCGCCGTGTTCGGCGCGAGCAACTTCCCGCTCGCGTTCTCGGTTGCCGGCGGCGACACCGCCGCGGCGCTCGCGGCCGGTTGCCCGGTCGTCGTGAAGGCGCACCGTGCGCACCTGGGTACGTCGGAGCTGGTCGGCCGGGTGATCCAGCGCGTCGCGCAGGAAATGGATCTGCCGGAAGGCGTGTTCTCGATGATCGTCGGCGCGGGTAACTCGGTCGGCGAAGCACTGGTCGCGCATCCGGCGATCAAGGCGGTTGGCTTCACCGGTTCGCGCGCGGGCGGCACGTCGCTGATGCGCGTCGCGGCCGCACGTCCGGAGCCGATTCCGGTCTACGCCGAAATGAGCAGCATCAACCCGGTGTTCCTGCTGCCGAACGCGCTGAACGCGCGCGGCGACAGCATCGCGCGTGGTTTCGTCGACTCGCTGGTGCTCGGCGCCGGCCAGTTCTGCACGAACCCGGGCCTTGCGATCGCGATCGATAGCGACGCGCTGAAGGGTTTCGTCGCGACCGCATCGGAAGCGCTGACCGCGAAGCCGGCGCAGACCATGCTGACCGCCGGCATCCACGCTGCGTATGAAGACGGCGAGAGCAAGCTGGCTGCGACCAAGGGCGTCGAAGTGGTGGCGCGCGGTGTCGCGTCGAGCGGCCCGACCCAGGCATGCGCGGCGCTGTTCGTGACCGATGCGGCGACGTTCCTCGCGAACCCGGCGCTCGAAGACGAAGTGTTCGGCCCGGTGTCGACGATCATCCGCTGCAAGGACGAGCAGGAAATGCTGAAGGTTGCCGAGCACTTCGCCGGCCAGCTGACCGCAACGCTGCAGATGGACAGCGCCGACGTGGCGGCCGCGAAGAAGCTGGTGCCGATCCTCGAACGCAAGGCTGGCCGGATTCTGGTCAACGGCTTCCCGACCGGCGTCGAAGTGTGTCACGCGATGGTCCACGGCGGCCCGTTCCCGGCGACCTCGGACAGCCGCGCGACTTCGGTCGGCACGACCTCGATCGACCGCTTCCTGCGCCCGGTCTGCTACCAGGACTTCCCGGCCGAGCTGCTGCCGGAAACGCTGGCCGACGGCAATCCGCTGCAACTGTGGCGCCGTCTGGATGGCGAGCTGTCGCGCGGTTAAGTGTGATTGGCGTGGCCTTGCGCGCATAGGTGCGTGAGGCTGATGGGCTGAGCTACTACAGAGATGCACCGGGGCATGGATTGCCCGGTGCATTTTTCTTTCTGCGCTGGCTTTGAGTTCGCGGAGCCGGGCGGCACAGCGCGCAAGCAATCTGGCGCTAGCTGACACCCAGCAAAAAAACGCCGAACAAAAAAATGGCCGGGAAATCCCGGCCATTTTTTTCGTCCTCAAACTTGATACATCAAGCTCAGCTATTCGCCTCGCTGACCTCGTTCGCGCGCCGCAGCCGCTCACGGCTATTGGAAAGATGCATGCGCATCGCCGCGCGCGCGCCTTCCGCGTCGTGGCGCGAGATCGCTTCGAGAATGCTCTCGTGTTCGAGATTGACCAGCGACAGATACGCATCCGGATCGGCGCGCGCGATACCGGCCGAGTCGAGCCGGTTGCGCGGAATCAGCGCGCTGCCCATCTGCGTGAGGATGTCGACGAAGTAGCGGTTGCCGGTCGCGCGAGCCACCGAGATATGGAACTGCAGGTCGGCGTCGACGCTGTCGAGCCCGTTGTGGCGGGTCGCTTCGATCGCGTCGAGCGCGGCGCGCATCCGGCTGACGTCGTCCGGCTTCGCGCGTTGCGCGGCGAGGCCGGCGCATTCGGTTTCGAGGCTGATACGCAGCTCGAGAATCGACAGTACGTCGCGCAGGGTAGTGGCGGGCACCATGTCGATGCCGAGTTTTTCGCGCTGCGGTTCGAGCACGAAGCTGCCGATCCCGTGGCGCGTCTCGATCACCTTGCCCGCCTGCAGCCGCGAGATCGCCTCGCGGATCACCGTGCGGCTCACGCTGAGCGTGCTCATCAGCTGCGATTCGGTCGGCAGTTTGTCGCCCGGCTTCAGCACGTTGCTGGCGATCTGCTCGGTCACGTAGTTGACGACAAACTCGGCAAGATTGCGAGCGCGTCGTGGCGGGGCCGCGGATGCTAATGGAGTAGCCATCGAAAACGCTCCTTTTCTGGTTGTTTGCTGAGATCCCTGCATTTCATTATATCGTCGTCTGACGACTGAATATATTAGAGTCCGATCGTTTTCGGCGCAATTGTCACAAATGGAGTCGGATGGCCGCCGGACCGCGTGTCTCGGCGCGGCGGCGGCCTCTAAAGCCCGATGCTCCGGCGTAGGGAAGTACGATAACGCAGATCAGATCGCGCGCAGTTCGACCCGCTTGATGTCCTTGACGATCACCAGGTAGCTGATCACCGTCAGCAGCGCGTTCGCGCCGACGAACACCAGCGCGCCGTTGAACGAGCCCGACTGCGCGACCAGATAGCCGATCACGATCGGCGTGACGATGCCGGCCGCGTTGCCGAACATATTGAAGATCGCGCCCGACAGACCCAGCGCTTCCTTCGGCGCGGTATCGGCGACCACCGCCCAGCCGAGCGCGCCGATGCCCTTGCCGAAGAACGCCAGCGACATCAGCGCGACCACCAGCCAGTCGGCCGACACGTAGTTGCAGCCGATGATGCAGGTCGACAGCAGCATCCCGCCGACGATCGGAATCTTGCGCGCAACGGTCAGCGAGCAGCCGCGGCGGATCAGCCCGTCCGACAGCACGCCGCCGAGCACCCCGCCGAGAAAGCCGCAGATCGCCGGCAGCGACGCGATCAGACCCGCGTGCAGGATCGTCATCCCGCGCGCCTGCACGAGGTAGATCGGAAACCACGTCAGGAAGAAGTAGGTCAGCACGTTGATGCAGAACTGCGCGAGATAGACGCCGAGCAGCATCCGGTTGGCGAGCAGCTGACGCACCAGCGACCAGCCGCCGGCCTTCGCGACATCGGCCGGACGGGCGGTATTGCGCGCGCCGCTGACCAGCCCGCCGCCTTGCTCGATGTACTCGAGTTCGGCCTTCGACACGCGCGGATGGTCGGCCGGGTTCTTCATGAACTTCAGCCACGTCAGCGCGAGCACGAGCCCGAGCGCGCCCATCACGACATACACCGAGTGCCAGCCGAACGCGTGGGTCAGCCATGCCATCAGCGGCGTGAACACGACCGCGGCGAAGTACTGCGCGGCGTTGAAAATCGCCGACGCGGTGCCGCGCTCGCTGGTCGGAAACCAGCTCGCGACCACTTTCGCGTTGGCCGGGAAGGCCGGCGATTCGGCCGCGCCCATCGCGAAACGCAGCACGAACAGCGCGGTCACCGCGGCGCCGGCGCTGCCGAACACGCCGATCGAGCTTTGCAGCAGCGTGAACAGCGACCACGAAAAGATGCTCGCCGCGTACACGCGACGCGCGCCGAAACGGTCGAGCAGCCAGCCGGCCGGCAGTTGCGACAGCACGTAGGCCCAGCTGAACGCGGAAAAGATATAGCCCATGCGGACCGCGTCGAGGCTGAACTCGCCGCGCATCGCGGAACCGGTGACGGACAGTGTCGCGCGGTCGGCATAGTTGAGGGTGGTGATCAGAAAGATCAGCAGCAAAATCGCGTAGCGGACCTTGGTGCGCGTCGCGCTATCGGCGGCCGCGCCGGTCTGGGTGGAACGGGCCGAGGGGCTCATGTCCATGGGGCATCTCCTGTGTGTGCGGGCGAGAGTGTGGCTCCACGCCGGGCGGCTGGCGGCCATGCGGCCGCCGGCTGTCGTGCAAATGCAGAAACGCCCGGCGACGTTGCCGTGCCGGGCGTTCGACGGGACCGTCTGGGCAGTCCTCGTTCATGCGGATGCGCGAACCTGCGTTGCGCGCAGCCGACGCCGGTGCCTTACTGCGGTCCGAGCTTCTTGATCAGCGCGTCGAGCATGTCCATCTCTTCGGCCGTCAGATCGGTCAGCGGTGCGCGCACCGGACCTGCGTCGTGACCGACCAGCTTCGCGCCGGCCTTGACGATGCTGACTGCGTAGCCAGCACGGCGGTTACGGATCTTCAGGTACGGCAGGAAGAATTCGTCGATCAGCTTGCCGACCGTTGCGTGGTCGTCAGCGGCGATCGCGCGGTAGAAGTCCATCGCGGTCTTCGGGATGAAGTTGAACACCGCCGACGAGTACACCGGCACGCCCAGCGCCTTGTAAGCGGCCGCGTAGACTTCCGCGGTCGGCAGGCCGCCGAGGTACGAGAAGCGGTCGCCGAGGCGCCGGCGGATCGTCACCATGTTTTCGATCTCGCCCACGCCGTCCTTGAAGCCGATCAGGTTCGGGCAGGTCTCGGCCAGACGCTCGAGCATGTCGGCGTTCAGCTTCGAGTTCGCGCGGTTGTAAATGATCACGCCCATGTTCGGCACGGCCTTGCACACTTCTTCAGCGTGCGCAGCGATACCTTCCTGGCATGCTTCGGTCAGGTAGTGCGGCATCAGCAGGATGCCGTGCGCGCCGTGGCGCTCGGCTTCCTGCGCGTACTGGATCGCCACGCGGGTCGGGCCGCCGGCGCCGGCCAGGATCGGTACCTTGCCCTTGCACACTTCGGTCGCGGTCTTCACGACGTTCGAGTAGTCGTTCTGCGTCAGCGAGAAGAATTCACCCGTGCCGCCGGCCACGAACAGTGCCGAAGCGCCGTACGGCGCGAGCCATTCGAGGCGCTCGGCGTAGGTGTCGGCGCGGAAGTTGCCTTGTGCGTCGAAGTCGGTGATGGGGAAGGACAGAAGGCCTTCCGAAACGATTGCTTTGAGTTCCTGCGGTGTCGTCATGGTCAGTAATCCAGCGTCGGAATGGTGTCGTGTTGGTCGGGTCCGACCGGGGCAGCGGCGCCGCCCCGGTAGAAAATCTTTGTTAATTCAGATTTCTTATACGTCATCGTACAACAACAATTCCGCTAACTCAACGGGGTTTTCACGGCATAATGCACCCTATAGGGTAAATACGGAACATCCGGCGCAACTTCGATGTTGTAGGATGACGTATGAATAGCTGGCGTGGCAGGCTGACAACGCCTAAAGGATCGATCAATGGAACAAACTCCGCTCTATATACGCGTTCATCCCAATGACAATGTCGCGATCGTCGTCAACGACGGCGGTCTGGGCGAGGGCGCGGTATTTCCCGATGGCCTGAAGCTGCGCGAGCGCGTGCCGCAGGGGCACAAGGTCGCGCTGGCCGATCTCGCCGAAGGCGAAGAAGTGATTCGCTACAACGTGGTGATCGGCTATGCGCTGAAGGCGCTGCCGAAGGGCAGCTGGATCAACGAGCACGTGATCCGCATGCCGAGCCCGCCGGGCCTCGAAGATCTGCCGATCGCGACCACCAGGGCGCCGGAGATGGCGCCGCTCGAAGGCTATACGTTCGAGGGCTACCGCAACGCGGACGGCACGGTCGGCACCCGCAACATCCTCGCGATCACGACCACCGTGCAGTGCGTGGCCGACGTCGTGCAGCACGCGGTGACCCGCATCAAGGCCGAGCTGCTGCCGAAGTACCCGAACGTCGACGACGTGGTGAGCCTCGGCCATACGTACGGCTGCGGCGTCGCGATCGACGCGCCCGACGCGATGGTGCCGATCCGCACCGTGCGCAACATCGCGCTGAATCCGAACTTCGGCGGCGAAGTGATGATGGTCAGCCTCGGCTGCGAGAAGCTGCAGCCCGAGCGGCTGATGCCGGCTGGCACGATTCCGATCGTGTCGGCGGCCAACCCGAGCGAAATCGCCGACATCGGCGACCTCGGCGCCGACGAGAACGGCGACGTAGTGGTGCTGCAGGACGAATCGCACGTCGGCTTCATGTCGATGATCGAGTCGATCATGCGCACGGCCGAAGGCCACCTGAAGCGCCTGAACAACCGCCGCCGCGAAACCTGCCCGGTGTCGGACCTCGTGGTCGGCGTGCAGTGCGGCGGCAGCGACGCGTTCTCGGGGCTGACCGCCAATCCGGCGGTCGGCTTCGCGACCGACCTGCTGGTGCGTGCCGGCGGCACCGTGATGTTCTCGGAAGTCACCGAAGTGCGCGACGGCGTCGATCAGCTGACCGCGCGCGCGGCCAACGCGGACGTCGCCCAGGCGATCATCCGCGAGATGCAGTGGTACGACGATTATCTGAAGCGCGGCGGCGCCGACCGCAGCGCGAACACGACGCCGGGCAACAAGAAGGGCGGGCTGTCGAACATCGTCGAAAAGGCGATGGGCTCGATCATCAAGTCGGGCAACTCGGCGATCTCCGGCGTGCTGTCGCCGGGCGAGAAGGTCCGCCAGAAGGGCCTGATCTACGCGGCGACGCCGGCCAGCGACTTTATCTGCGGCACGCTGCAGGTCGCCTCGGGCATCACGCTGCACGTGTTCACGACTGGCCGCGGCACGCCGTACAGCCTCGCCGAAGTGCCGGTGATCAAGGTCGCGACCCGCTCGGATCTCGCGCGCCGCTGGCACGACCTGATGGACATCAACGCCGGCACGATCGCGACCGGCCAGTCGAGCATCGAAGAGGTGGGTTGGGAGCTGTTCCGCCTGATGCTCGAAATCGCCAGCGGCCGTCAGCAGACCTGCGCGGAGAAGCTCAAGCTGCACAACGCGCTGGTGCTGTTCAACCCGGCGCCGGTGACCTGAGCGAACAACGCACCGCGGCATAGCCGCGGCGAGCGCCGGCTGTGCCGGCGTTCGCGTTTTGTGGGCGCCCGGGCCGCGCGCCGCTTTCGCTCCGTCTGCGAGCCGCCGCGGCCATCGCCGCCGCGCTCTCCGATCCGCCTGATATTCCAGAACCATAAACAGACATCAAGACATGACCGATTCGAACGTTGACCGCTCCGCGGCTAAGAAACCCTTCCGTCGTCTGCTGCTGACCGGCGCCGCCGGCAACCTCGGCAAGCAGCTGCGTCCCGCGCTTGCCCAGTGGGCCGATATCGTGCGCGTGTCCGACATCGCGCCGCTCGGCGAACTCGCGCCGCACGAAGAAGCCGCGGTCGTCGATCTGGCCGACGCGGCGGCGGTGCATGCGCTGCTCGAAGGCGTGGACGCGGTCGTGCATCTGGGCGGCATCTCGGTCGAGGCGCCGTTCGAAGACATCCTCGAAGCGAACATCCGCGGCATCTACAACCTGTACTCGTCGGCGCAGAAGCACGGCGTGAAGCGGGTGATCTACGCGAGCTCGAATCATGCGGTGGGCTTCCATCCGGTGACCTCGGTGCTCGGCACCGACGCGCCGCTGCGCCCGGACGGCATGTACGGCGTGTCGAAGTGCTTCGGCGAATCGCTGTCGCGCTATTACTTCGACCGCTTCGGTCTGGAAACCGTGTGTCTGCGGATCGGTTCGTCGTTCGAGCAGCCGAAGACCGCGCGGATGCTGGTCACGTATCTCAGCTATCGCGACTTCGTCGAACTCGTGCGCTGCTCGCTGTTCACGAACCGGGTCGGTCACGCGATCGTCTACGGCGTCTCGAAGAACCGCATTTCGTGGGTCGACAACACCAATGCCGCGTTCCTCGGTTTCCGTCCGCAGGACAGCTCGGAGCAGTTCGAGCATCTGTTCCCGCCGGTCGCGCCCGACACCCGTTTCGACGACCCGACCCAGCTGTACCAGGGCGGCCCGTTCGTGCTGGCCGGCCCGATGGAGCCGAAGCGCGAGTCCGGCAAGGATGCGAAGTAAATGAGCGCGAATCCGCAAGTCGAGCGCTTCGAAGCCGCCGGGCCGCTGCCCGCCGCGACCGGCGAAAGCCCGGTGTGGCGCGCGGCCGAACAGGCGCTGTACTGGGTCGACATTCCGGCGAAGAAGATCGTGCGCGGCTCGGTCGAGACCGGCAAGCGCACCGAGTGGCAGTTGCCGGAGCAGGTCGCCTGCATCGCGTTCGATCGCAACGGCACCGTGCTGGCCGGCTGCGAGACCGGGCTGTTCGCGGTGACGCTGGCCTCCACGGCTGACGCTGGCGCGTCCTCCGGCGAGCCGCTGACGGCCTCGCTGCGCAAGCTGGCGGCGCCGCAATTCCCGCACCCGGGCATGCGTTTCAACGATGGCCGCTGCGATCGTCAGGGCCGCTTCTGGTCCGGCACGATGGTGATGGACATGGCCGCGGCGATCCCCGGCGGCGCGCTGTACCGCTTCGACGAGAACGGCGTGCTGTCGGCGCCGGTCGTCGATGCGCTGATCACGCAGAACGGCCTCGGCTGGTCGCCGGACGGCACGACGATGTACCTGTCCGACTCGCATCCGCAGCGCCGCCTGATCTGGGCGTTCGATTACGACATCGAGACCGGCGAGCCGCGCAACCGCCGGGTGTTCGCCGATCTGAACCACTACGTGGGCCGTCCCGACGGCGCGGCGGTGGACGCCGACGGCTGCTACTGGATCTGCGCGAACGACGCCGGCCAGCTGCTGCGTTTCACGCCGCAGGGCAAGCTCGACCGGCAGATCGCGGTGCCGGCCATCAAGCCGGCGATGTGCGCGTTCGGCGGGCGCGACCTCGACACGCTGTTCGTCACGTCGATCCGGCCCGGCAGCGGCGCGAGCGAACACGACGGCCATGTGTTCGCGCTGCGGCCCGGTGTGAAGGGGCTGCCCGAGCCCGAATACGCCGGGCAGCTGTAAGCGGATTCAGATGCGGCCAACGCCGGGACGAGGTTTCAGGTCCCGGCGTTGTCATTTCCGGGTCATGTTCTATGACCCTTAATTTGTCACTCGTCGTACAACATGTAGCGTCCAGACCACGCTCTTGCCCGTCTTATCTCACAAAAATACAACACTTCACGAGACCTTCTAAAAGTTCTGCCAGGGCGATGCCAAGCCACGCCGCGCCTAGATGGGATGCTGCGCCGGTCATTGCTGCCGGGTCGCTCGTGGGTGCGGGTAAATACCGTCTGTACAAGCTAAAGACCCTTTTATAGACTTCATATGTCGTCGTACAACATATAAGCCCAAACAAATGGCTTTCTGCGGTTTGGGTGTTCGTGCGAATACGACGGGCTCAAGCAGAGCGGTGCGGTTCTCGTTAATGCCGCAGGCACTGCGCGAGCGCGCCGACGTGATCGAAGTAAGTAGTCGAGCGATCGACTGGAGTGCTGGATTCACTGCGCCGGGGAATTGCGCAGCCAGTACGGCAAGTGCCCGCACCTGCGAGGGGGTGAGCGCCGCCGGGGACGCATCAAACCATGTCACATCCGCAATCGATGGGATGGTCTATTTTTCAAGGAATGTCACGATGAACAAGAAGTTTGCCTCTTCCCGTGTTTCGATGATCGTCGCGGCCGCGGCGCTGGCGTTCGGCTCGATGTCGGCTGAAGCGCGCGTGTTCCGCTGCGCCGACGTGCACGGCGATACCTTCCCGACCAACATGGCGGTGAAGTTCATGGGCGAGCAGATCAACAAGGCGACCGGTGGCAAGGATTCCGTGAAGGTGTTCGGCAACAGCGCGCTCGGCTCGGAAAACGACACGATCGACCAGGTGCGCATCGGCGCACTGGACATGGCGCGTGCCAACGGCGCGGCGTTCAACGAAATCGTGCCGGAATCGATGATCCCGTCGCTGCCGTTCCTGTTCCGCGACGTCGACCATTTCCGCAAGGTGATGTACGGTCCGGAAGGCCAGAAGATCCTCGACGCGTTCACCGCGAAGGGCATGGTCGCACTGACGTTCTACGAGAGCGGCGCGCGTTCGATGTACGCGAAGAAGGCGATCAAGTCGCCGGCCGACATGAAGGGCCTGAAAGTGCGCGTGCAGCCGTCGGACCTGATGGTCGACGAAATCAAGGCAATGGGCGGCACGCCGACCCCGATGCCGTTCTCGGAAGTCTATACGGGCCTGAAGACGGGTCTCGTGGACGGCGCCGAAAACAACCTGCCGTCGTACGACGAAACCAAGCACTTCGAAGTGGCTCAGGTCTACTCGGAAACCCAGCATTCGATGACGCCGGAAGTGCTGGTGTTCTCGAAGAAGATCTGGGACAAGCTGACGCCGGAAGAGCAGCAGATCATCAAGAAGGCCGCGGCCGACTCGGTGCCGTACTACCAGAAGCTGTGGACCGCGCGTGAAGCCGACGCGCAGAAGGCAGTGACGAAGGGCGGCGCAACGATCGTGACGGCGACGCAGATCGACCGTCCGGCGTTCGTGAAGGTGATGCAGCCGGTGTGGGTGAAGTACGAAAAGACCCCGGCGATGAAGCAGATCGTCGACGAAATCCAGGCAATCAAGTAAGTCAGTCTCGCGTCGTTCGACGCACTACGTAATTAGCAACGCTTGTAGCAGCAGTGGCGCGAAGGTCTCGCGGGGCAACCCTCGAGGCCTTGCGCCGCGCGGTGTCGCGCGCGCGTGACAACCGTGTCCGCACTGGACTGCTGCCTGTCACACATCGGTCGTAAGCAAGGACAGGGTCATGAGTTTCCTTAAACGCCCAAACGATTTTATTTTTCGCGTGCTGCTGGTGCTGGCGTCGTTCGCGCTCGCCACACTGTGTCTGCTCGTCATTTATAGCGTGGTGATGCGCTACGTATTCGCCGATGCGCCCGATTACGTCGAGCCCATCGCACTGCTGCTGGTGATCCTGATCGCGATGTTCGGCGCCGCGCTGAAGGTTCGCGAAGGCGGCCACATCGGCCTCGACTCGCTGGTCAAGAAGCTGCCGCCGAAAGGTCAGGTGGCGGCCACCGCGATCCAGCACCTGTGCCTGATCGCATTCGCTGTGGCGGTGTTCGTCGGCTGCTGGGAAATGGCGGAGACCACGATGCACGACCGCATTCCGATCATCGGCGTGCCGGAAGGGCTGCGTTACTGCATCCCGATCGTCGCGAGCGTGTGTATCGCGTTGTTCTCGCTCGAACATCTGCTCGAGCTCTTCTCCGGCAAGCGGAGAGAGCAGGCGCTCGAACTCTCCGTCACGGAATAAAAGTAGATCCATCATGGAACTTACCCTTCTCACCGTCAGTTTTCTTGTTTTCCTCTTCCTAGGGGTTCCGGTTTCGTTCGCATTGGGTCTGTCCTGCGTGCTGACCTATCTGTTCGAAGGTCTGCCGACCGCGACCGCGATGCAGTCGATGATCTCGGGGATGAACGGCTTCTCGTTCCTCGCGGTGCCGTTCTTCATCTTCTCGGGCGAGCTGATGCTGCACGGCGGTATCGCCGACCGCATCCTGCGTTTCGCGCAGTCCACCGTCGGTCACTTCCGCGGCGGCCTCGGGATGGCCAACGTGGTCGCCTGTACGCTGTTCGGCGGCGTGTCCGGTTCGCCGACCGCCGATACGTCGGCGATGGGCGGCGTGGTGATCCCGCTGATGAAGCGCGAAGGCTATAGCGCGGCGTACGCGGTCAACGTGACGACGCACTCGTCGCTGGCCGGCGCGCTGATGCCGACCTCGACCAACATGATCATCTACGCGTTCGCGGCGCAAGGCGTGAGCGGCGTGCTGAACGGCAAGCAGATCACCGGCGTGTCGATCGGCGACCTGCTGTTCTCGGGTCTGTTGCCGGTGCTGTGGGTGATGGGCCTCGTGCTGGTCGCCGCCTACTGGCAGGCCGTCAAGTTCGGCTATCCGCGCCGTCCCGACGGTTCGACCGGTCTGCAGCGCTTCCCGGGCTGGATGGCGGTGCTGCGCACCTTCATCGGCGCGGTGCCGGGCCTGATGGTGATCGCGATCATTCTGTTCTGCGTGGCGCGCGGGATTGCCACCGCGACCGAGGCGGCCGCGATCGCGGTCGGCTATTCGCTGATCCTGACGATCGTCGTGTATCGCTCGCTGTCGCTCGCCAAGCTCGGCCATGCGCTCGGCAAGGCGGCTAAAACCACCGGCGTGGTGCTGCTGCTGATCGGCGTGTCGAACATGCTGCGCTTCCAGATGGCCTACCTGGAGATTCCGGACGCGATCGAACGCATGCTCGACGGCGCGACCTCGCTGCCGTGGCTGATGCTGCTGTACATCAACGTGATTCAGGTGTTTCTCGGCACGTTCGTCGACATGGCGGCGCACATCCTGATCACGACGCCGCTGTTCCTGCCGATGGCAATGCACAACGGCGTGGGCCCGGTTCAGTTCGGCATCATGATCCTGCTGAACTGCGCGCTCGGTCTCGTGCACCCGCCGATCGGCTCGGTTCAGTTCATTGGTTGCGCAATCGGCAATGTGTCGATTGGTGAAACTACCAAGGTGGCTTGGCCGTATTACCTGGCTATCTTCAGCGCCATCAATATCGTGACGTACGTTCCGTGGTTCTCGACATGGTTGCCCAGCGTGATCAACGGGCACCCGGTGTTCTAAGCAGATAATTGATTTTTTTCCACACTCAGCGGCGCCTGCCCGGGCCGCAAAAAGATAGTTTCTAACAGAGGAGTAAAAATGAAAAAGACTCTCGTCGCCGCAGCTGTGGGGTTGGTCGCCCTGAGCGCACACGCTCAAAGCAGCGTCACGTTGTACGGTATCGTCGATACGGGTTTCGGCTGGCAGAACAGCTCCACGACGCTGAGCGCGCTCGGTTCGTCGCGCCCGTCGGCTGGCGGTCGCTCGCAAGTCAAGATGATCAACGGCATTTGGGCAGGTAGCCGTTTCGGCCTGAAGGGCGCGGAAGATCTGGGTGGCGGCACCAAGGCCATCTTCACGTTGGAGCAGGGCTTTAACAGCGCAACCGGCGCGGAATCCACGTCGGGTCTGATGTTCAGCCGTCAGGCATGGGTTGGTCTGACGAATGCACAGTTCGGTACGCTGACGGCCGGCCGCCAGTACACCTCGTACTACACGATGCTGTCGCCGTACAGCCCGACCACGTGGCTGACCGGCGCATACGGCGCGCACCCGGGTGATATCGACTCGCTGGACACGCTGTACCGCTCGAACAACTCGCTGGTCTATACGTCGCCGAGCTTCCGCGGCCTGACGATCAGCGGTTCGTACTCGCTCGGCGGCAACGCCGGCAGCACGGGTGCTGGCCAGGTGTGGAGCGTCGCTGCTCAGTACCTGAACGGCCCGGTCGGTATCGCCGCAGGTATCCAGCGCATCGACAACGCGGGTATCGCTACCCGTACGCCGGCTGCTGTGAACTGGAATTCGGCGATGTCGAACAACGGCGCAGAACCGGCCGTGTCGGCAATCAACAACGGCTTCCAGACGGCAGCGAAGCAGCAGCGCGTTGCGGTTACCGGCGGCTACGCGTTCAACTCGCAGTGGGACGTGTCGGCTTCGTACTCGAACGTTCAGTACGCTCCGGGCGCGGGCTCGTTCTTCGGCAACACGCAGATCTGGAATACCGGCGGCGCAGTGGTGCACTTCAAGCCGATCCCGGTGCTGGACCTGGCTGCTGGCTACGCCTACACCCGTGCGACGCAAGCGAACGGCATCACGAGCGCGGCGACGTACAACCAGTTCAACCTGTCGCAGTACTACACGCTGTCCAAGCGCACCGGCTTCTACGCGCTGGAAGCGTTCCAGCGTGCTAGCGGCAAGACGCTGGCAGGCGACGGCCGTACCATCATCGACGCAACCGCAAGCATCGGTGACGCTCAGAACGGTGCACCGGCTTCGTCGCGTAGCCAGGTTGCTATCGGCGTGGGCATGATCCACAAGTTCTAAATAGTTACTGAAGAGGTGGCGGCGTGTTGTTTTGCCGCCACAACAACACGATTTTTTCGGGTTGTCAGTGATGGAAGCTGCGCATGAAAATGCGCAGCTTTTTTTTTGCGCGGGGGTTTTTGGAGAGTCGTCAGCGCCGTTGCGGGAGGACCGCGAGCGGCGTGTTGCGATGCGGCGACAGTGTGCTTTAAACGCCGCCGCATTCCGCCAGTTTTCTTCCGGCTCTCAGGCCTCCGACCACAAACGGCCACCCGTGGCCCAGTTTTCGCGTTTCACGTCGGTCAGGATGATGTCGACGGAATTCGGTTCGACGCCGAGCGACTCGCAGGTGGCTTTGGTGATCGCTTCGACGAACTGGCGTTTCTGCTCCAGCGTGCGGCCTTCGAAAAGTTCGATGTGAAAGGTGGGCATGGCAGGGCTCCGTGATCGGGTGGGTTGAGGGTCGGTGGGTCTGCGCGGGTCGGCTCGGGCGCCGGCGTGGCGCGGCGAACTAACTCTTCAGTTAAAAAGATCTGGTAAGGATTGGGGGCGGGCGGGTCCGGTCAGTCGCGATAAGCGCGATCGAGCCGGTCGAGCCTGCGCAGCAGCGCCGGCCATTCGAGCGCGCCTTCGATCGCGCCGCCGTCGTACAACTGCTCGGCGGTGCGCGCGGCGACCGCGTCGTCCGGCACCACCAGCGGCGCGCCGCAGGTTTGTGCCTGAATCTGGATTTCGCACGCTTTGAGCAGCGTCGCCATCAGCACATAGGCCTCGGCGACCGTGCGGCCGAGCGTCAGCGTGCCGTGATTGCGCAGCAGCATCGCCGGTTTGTCGGCCAGATGCGCGACCAGCCGCTCGCCTTCGGCCGGCGTGAACGCGAGGCCTTCGTAGTCGTGATACGCGAGCTGGCCGTAAAAGCGCAGCGCGTGCTGCGAGGCCGGCAGCAGGCCGGCCGGTTGCGCGGACACCGCGACGCCCGCGGTGTTATGCAAGTGCATCACGCAGAACGCGTCCGCCCGCGCCGCATGCACGGCCGCGTGCAGCGCGAAGCCGGTCGCATTCACCGGATGCTCGCTCGCGCCGACGATCCGGCCGCCGATATCGATTTTGACGAGGTTCGACGCGCACACTTCATCGAACGCGAGGCCGAACGGGTTGATCAGAAAGTGGCCGGGTTCGCCGGGCACGCTCGCGGAAATATGCGTGTAGATCAGATCGTCCCAGCCGTTCAGCGCGGCGAGCCGATAGGCGGCCGCGAGGTCGACCCGGGTCTGCCGCTCCGCTTCCGACAGCGGCCCGGATTCGGCGACGCGGCCGGCGGGCGAGTGAGTAAATGACATGTAGCTCTCCAAAACATGTGGCGCCTGCTGCGCGCGGACCGGCTTGCGATGCTACCGCACAAAAGTGGCGGTTGGCAGCGTGACGCTGGGTTACTGGCCGGGCATCGGCGTGCGTCGATAGTGGCTATCTGTCGTCCGTGCGCGCCTGGGTCGGGCGCTGCGTCGCACGCGCGCTTTCGCGCTACGATACAAACCCGGCGCGCGCCGCGCCGTTTCGTGAGGAGACGCCGATGCGTGAATTGCGATGGACTTCCGAAGAAGGCGACGGCATCGAACATCTGAGCTTCGATGCGCGCGACGATGGCTTTGCGGTCGAAAGCGTCGTGGTCGGCCAGCGTTACGGCAAGCCGTATGGACTGCACTACGCGGTGCGCTGCGATTCGCAGTGGCGCACCCGTTACGCGTGGCTGAAGATCGTCGGCGGCGGCGAGCTGGAGCTGCATGGCGACGGCAATGGCCGCTGGCACGACGGGCACGGGCTCGCGCTGGGCGCGCTCGAAGGCTGCATCGATATCGATATCGCCGCGACGCCGTTCACCAACACGCTGCCGATTCGCCGCCTGCAACTGGCCGAGGGCGAGCGCCAGCCGATCGAAGTCGCGTATATCTCGACGCCGGATCTGCAGGTTACGCGAGCCGGGCAGGCGTATTCGTGCATCGCGTTGAATCGCGAGTACCGCTATGAAGGCATTTTCCGCGACTTCGTCGCGAACCTGACGGTGGATGGCGACGGTCTGGTGATCGACTATCCGACCTTGTTCGCGCGTTCGCCGCGCGGGGGATGAGCGGCGCGCGCGGCGGCGTTGCCGGTTGCGGTAGGCGCTAATTGCGCGTCGACGAAGCGCGCGATTTCGGCCGCGATCCGCTCCGGCTCGCGCAGCACGACCCAATGGCCGGCGTCGATTTCGATGCGGCTGTACGCGCCGAGCCAGCCTTCGAGTCCCAGCGACAGCGCCGGCCCGACGTAACGATCGCGCAGCGGCACGATGAACTGCACCGGCACCTCCGTGCGACGCGCGCGCGGCCGCCGCAGTTTGTCGATGAAATTCGCGCGATACAGATTGAGTCCGTTCAGCGCGTTGCGCTTCTGCGCGGGCTCGCGTTCGGTGCGTACGCGTTCGGTCACGCGCAGCCACAGCGGCCACATTCTGGCGCCGCCCGCGCGCCAGACCAGCTCGGGCAGCAAGGGCAGGTGAAAGAAGAAGATGTACCAGGACTTCAGCGTCTGGCGCAGGCCGCTGCCGAACGGGCGCCTGGCCGGGCGCGGGCGCGCTGCGCCGTTGCTGTCCGGCGCGCCCTGGCCACGCAGATCGAATGACGCATGATCGAGACACGGGCCTGAGATCGACGTGTACGACATGATGCGGTCGCTGAACGCCGGATCGGTGACAGCTTCCCAGCACTGAATCGAACCCCAGTCGTGACCGACGAGATGAAACGGCCGCTTGCCGCATGTC
Organism: Burkholderia sp. SRS-W-2-2016; assembly: GCF_001931485.1. Classification (GTDB taxonomy): domain Bacteria; phylum Pseudomonadota; class Gammaproteobacteria; order Burkholderiales; family Burkholderiaceae; genus Paraburkholderia. Next base: position 80,508 of record NZ_MSDV01000058.1, read on the forward strand.
GCGTCGGCGACCGCGGCCAGATCGGCCGCGAGCCGTGCGAGCCTGTACCCGCTGCGCGCGGCGGGTGCGCCGGATGCGCCCGCGCCGCGCACGTCGTAAGCGATCACCCGATAGCGCCGATCCAGTTGCGCGCGCACCGGCTCCCATACCGCGGCCGAATCCGGATAGCCGTGCACCAGCACGAGCGGCGGCGCGTCGCGCGGTCCGCTCACGTAGACCGCGAGCCGCACGTCGCCGGCGTCGACGGAGAGCGTCTCGCGGATCACGCGGCCGCCCGCACGCCGCGGCGCGCGTGGCGCGTGGCCGGCAACCCGGCGTTGGCGGCATCGACCGCGGCGACGAGGCCGTCGATGCGCGCGAGCTGGTCGCGATTGTCGTGATCCCACGGATGAAAGCCGGGCCGGAAAAAGCTCAGCCATTCGCCGGCGATGCTCGGCAACACGCCGCGGCGCGGTCCCCACACGTAGCGGGTCAGCCGCCACAGGCCGCGCAGATGGCCGCCGCGTTTGCGATCGGCGACGATCAGGCGCACGTTGTAGTCGAACACGATCAGCCAGAAAATCAGCGTGGTGGTGAGCATCGTGCCGGTGCGCAGCAGATAGCGGCGCAGGCCCGGCTTGAGCACCGCATTCCACACGTCGTACGAAACGGACTTGTGCTCGGTTTCTTCCAGCGCGTGCCAGGTCCACATCTGCGTATAGCCTTCGACGGAACCGGCGATGCGGCTCGAGTCTTCGAGCAGGATCGCCGCCAGCATCGCGGTGTAATGTTCGAGGCAGACCGTGATCGCCAATTGATAGGAGTGCGGCAGATATTTGCGGAACTGGTTCAGAAACCACAGCAGCCGGTTATCGAGCTTGTGAGCGGGCAGTCCGGCCTGTTGCAGCAGATCGTTGTACTCGATGTGCTCGCGCGTATGCATCGCTTCCTGACCGATAAAGCCGAGCACCTGCTTCTTCAGTTCCGGGTCGTCGATCTGGTCGCGATAGTTGCGCACCGAATCCATGAAGAAGCGCTCGCCGGCTGGAAACAGCAGCGACAGCGCGTTGTAAAAGTGCGTGACGTGCGAGCCTTGCGCGTGCCAGTCGCATGCGCGCTCCGCGGGCAGGTTGAAACGTAGGTCGCGGCGAACTGGCATCATGGCCTTTCTCCCTGTGATTTATTACGTACTGCAAAGCTGAATGGCGCCGCGCGGATGCGGGCGAGGGCGCACGTGCTTCAGGCGCGCGTGCCGTCGAGCTGCGCGGCGCGGCGTGCGCGTTTGGCCGCGCTGCGCTTGAGCCGGCGCGTCTGCATCACGACCAGCGCCTGATACGCGGCGGGAAGTGTGCGGGCGAGCCAGTCGGCCGCGCGTGCGTCGCGGCCGATCAGCACGCGCCGTTTGTTCTTGCGCACGCCGTCGAGGATCACGCGCGCGGCGTCGTCGGCCGTGGTGATAAAGAACTTCTCGAAGTCGTCGCGGCCCTGCTGCTCGTTCTCGACCATGAAGCCGACCATGTTCGGCGCGATCCGGCTGGCCTGCGCGATATTGGTGCGGATGCCGCCCGGGTGCACGCAGGTCGCGGAGACGCCGCACCTGAGCAGATCGAGTTCCTGGCGCAACGCTTCGGTAAAGCCGCGCACCGCGAACTTGGTCGCGTTGTAGCCGCTCATGCCTGGCTGTGCGAACAGTCCGAATACGCTCGACGTATTGACGATATGACCCGCGCCGGACGCCTTCAGATACGGCAGAAACGCCTTCGTGCCATGCACGACGCCCCAGAAGTTGATGCCGACGATCCACTCCAGATCCGTGTACTCCATCCCTTCGATCGTGCTCGACAGCGCGACGCCCGCGTTGTTGAACACGAGGTTCACGCCCTTGTGTTCGAGCGCGGTGGCGGCGGCCCAGTCGAACATCGCGGCGCGATCGGCGACGTCGAGCACGCGCGTGGTAATGCGCAGCGGCGCGCCGAGCCGTTGCGGCGCGGCGGCCCGCGCGAGCTGCCCGGTCTCGGCGAGGCTTGCCGGATTGCGGTCGGCGAGCGCGAGATGGCAGCCTTCGCCGGCCAACTGGATCGCCAGCGAGCGGCCCATGCCCGAACCCGCGCCGGTGATCGCGGCCACCTTGTCGGTGAAGTTCTTCATTTTTTTCTCCCTGATGGATGCGCTGTCGTTTTTATCGGTTCAGGTCGCTTCGGCCGACGTGACCGCGGCGTTGCCTGGGCCTTGCCGGGTCGCGCCATGTTCGGCAGGGTGGCCCTGCGCGGCGGGCGCGGTAGATGCGGCGGGGGCATACGCGAAGTAATCGTCGAGGCGGAAGCTGCTGGTGGCTCGGCGAAACTTGTACGCGAAGCCGGGCCACAGCGTGGTGTTCTTGCCGGTCTTCGGATCGAGGTACCAGCTGTTGCAGCCGCCGGTCGACCAGATCGCGCGCCCGAGCTTCTGCTGGATCCGCTCGTTGTACTGGCGCTCGACCTGCGGACGCACTTCGATCGCGGCCGTGCGCTCGGTTTTCATCGTTTGCAGCGCCTGCAGGATGTATTCGACCTGCGACTCGATCATAAACACCATCGAGTTATGACCGAGACCGGTGTTCGGGCCGACGATCATGAAAAAGTTCGGATAGCCAGGCAAGGTCGTGCCGAGGTACGCATGTGCGCCGTCACGCCATGTGTCGACGATATCGACGCCGCCGCGTCCACGCACGACGCCGGGCGGAAACGGATCGGCGACCTGGAAGCCGGTGCCGAAGATCAGACAGTCGGCCGGGTGGCGCACGCCGTCGGTCGTGACGACCGCGTCGGCTTCGATTCGCGCGATGCCGGTCGTGTTGACCGACACGTTCGGCTGCGCGAGCGCCGGGAAATAGTCGTTCGAGATCAGGATGCGCTTGCAGCCCATCGTGTAGTTCGGCGTGAGCGTCGCGCGCAGTTGCGGGTCGGGCACCTGGCGGCGCAGATGGCGCTCGGCGACTTTCTGCGCGGTTTTCATCAGCGACGGATGCACCGCGAAGCCGACCGCGCGCGATTCGAGCATGCAGTACAGCGCCGAACGCATGATCTTCTGCGTGAACGGCAGCCGTTTGAACAGCCATTGTTCGAGCGGCTTCACCGGCCGGTCGGCCTTCGGCATGATCCACGGCGGGGTGCGCTGGAACAGTTCGAGGTGCGCGACGCGCGGCTGGATTTGCGGCACGAACTGGATCGCGCTCGCGCCGGTGCCGATCACCGCGACGCGTTTGTCGTCGAGCGGGTAGCTGTGATCCCAGTGCTGCGAATGGAACGCTTTGCCCGCGAAGTTTTCGAGGCCGGGAATCTCGGGCAACGCCGCGCGCGACAGTCCGCCCATTCCCGAAACCAGCACGCGTGCCGACCATTGCTGGCCGTTCGCGAAGCGCAGTTGCCAGCGGTGACTGGTTTCGTCGTAAAGCGCGTTCGCGAGTTCATGACCGAAGCGCAGATGCGGCTCGATGCCGAAGCGTTGCGTGCAGTCTTCGAGGTACGCGCGAATTTCCGGCTGGCGCGCGAACATGCGGCTCCAGCGCGGATTCGGCGCGAACGAAAACGAATAGACGTGCGATTGGACATCGCACGCGCAGCCGGGGTAGTGGTTGTCGCGCCAGGTGCCGCCGACCGAATCGGCCTTCTCGGCGATCACGAAATCGGTGAGGCCGGCCTGCCGCAGGCGGATCGCCATGCCGAGGCCCGCGAAGCCGGAGCCGATGATCGCGACGTCGGTCTCGACCCCGGCAGGCTGGGAGGGCTCGCCCGGCGGGGGCGGGGCGGCGTCGTGG
>NZ_MSDV01000014.1 GCF_001931485.1 Burkholderia sp. SRS-W-2-2016
GTGGTGGGGCGGCGTGTTGGGCGGGTTGGCGCGACGCGTTCCGTACCACAGTGTGGGTCGCGCTCGCGGCGTGCCGGCGAACGGCCTGGGAGTAACCCGTGATCGCGCGAAAGGCCGTTTCGCGCGCGGTGCGACGCATTTAGACTGGGCGCAATCCCACCAGGAGAAAAGCGCCAATGACACCCGAAAAAATACTTTCGATGTTCGAACGGCAGTACCTGGAAGGCAAGACACCGCCCGATCTCGAAGCGACGTGCGCGGGTTTCGCGACGTGGCTGTCGACCGCGTGGGAGTTGCTCGACGGCAACGAGAAGACATTGTTGCTGACGGTCGGCGCGTCGCTGTGGCGCGAGGATTTCAACCTGCGCGCGGGGACCGCGACCAAGGATTTGTGGTGAGACTCATGGTGCGATGGTGCGCGTGAGCCGGGGGCCGTGACTCACGTCTGGCGGGCCAACGCGGCGGCGCGGGCGTGGTCGAGGGTTTCGCGTGGTCGCGCACGCGCTGAGCCGAGTCGGTTTATATTGGGCGCCTCTTGCAATTTCTCTCGCCGAGGCGACCTGTACCCATGACCGATCTGTCCGCATTCCCGATCACGAAAAAATGGCCGGCCGAGCATCCGGAGCGCATCCAGCTTTATTCGCTGCCGACGCCGAACGGCGTCAAAGTTTCGATCATGCTCGAGGAAACCGGCCTCGCGTACGAACCGCATCTGGTGCGTTTCGATACCAACGATCAGATGACGCCCGAGTTTCTGTCGCTGAGCCCGAACAACAAGATTCCCGCGATCCTCGATCCGAACGGTCCGGACGGCAAGCCGCTGCCGCTGTTCGAGTCGGGCGCGATCCTGATCTATCTCGCCGATAAAAGCGGTCAGCTGATTCCGCGCGATACCGCCGGTCGCTACGAAACGATCCAGTGGGTGATGTTCCAGATGGGCGGGATCGGGCCGATGTTCGGTCAGGTCGGCTTCTTCCATAAATTCGCCGGCAAGGAGTATGAGGACAAGCGGCCGCGCGATCGCTACGTCGCCGAATCTAAGCGGCTGCTCGGCGTGCTCGAACAGCGCCTCGCGGGACGCGCGTGGGTGATGGGCGATCAGTACACGATCGCGGATATCTCGATTTTTCCGTGGGTGCGCAATCTGATCGGTTTCTACGAAGCGGGGGAGCTGGTCGGGATTCAGGACTTCCCGAACGTGCAGCGCGTGCTGGCGGCGTTCGTCGCGCGGCCGGCGGTGGCGCGGGGGTTGGATATTCCGAAGCGGCCGGGGTGATTGGGTGATGGTGCGCGCTTTGGTAGTCGCGCGCTGATTGATGATTGCTGATCGCTGATTGAAGCAAAAAGCCCCGCGGTGTGATGCCTGCGGGGCTTTTCTTTATCCAGGTGATCCAGGCAGCACGAGTAATCCGCCGGTTCTGCCACTGGGTTCTGAAATGGTGTGCCGTGCGGCTCGTGGGGTCAGGCTGCCTTCGGAAGCCAACCGGCCTCCGTATTCTGAAAGACGAGTTTCTCGTCGACTTTCCGATCCAGATTGGCGACGCGCTCGATCATGTCCTTGAGCCTGACGTTGCCGTCGATGGCCTCCAGATAAAGCGCGCGAAACATCCGGTCGGCGGTTTTCGGGATTTTGCCTTTCCTTTCCCATAGCGCAACCGTCTGTTCGGTCGTGCCGAGCAGATCGGCGAGCCGATGCTGGGACAGGTCCAGTTCCTTGCGAAGGAAGCGGAACTCGGCGCCGGTCAGCTGATTCTTGCATGCGAGCTTGCGGCCGATCGCGCGATGCAGGCCGTCCGCGTCTTCAATCGATACCGCTTCGCCGTAGCTGGTTTTTCGTACGTGGTAGCCGTTTGCCAGCCACACGTTTTGCAGCCCTGTTTCTGTGTAGTGGTACATGGCTTCTCCTTAAAACACCGTGATGATGACGATCCAGTTGCCGTGATCGTCACGTTCTAACGCCGCAGCCACTGAGACGTCGTCGCCGGCATGGCGCCAGGTTAGTGTGCATTGCCAGTTGCCGTGCAGGTTCAGGTGCGCCGGTTCGGATACGGCGCCGCGCCGAAGGCAGCTGTACACCTGAGTCGGCGTGATCTTGCGTTCTCGCATCCGCTGTTTGGCATGCTTGCGGAAGAAGACTCGAGCCGTGTCGGCGGCGGCTTCACGGATCAACCTTTGGAGGTTGGCGTCGTTTAGCTTGAGCAGGGGTGGGCTTGACTGGCATACCCATAATTATTATGGGTTGTGTCGGGGAAGGCAAGCGTGGCGGGCATGTGGTGTGGCAGTCGGACGCTGCATCGCCTGGAGACGGAGATCGGCACTCGATAAGCAAAAAGCCCCGCAGCGCGACGCATACGGGGCTTTTCTGAGCAATCTGGGAGTAGCTGGGAAGCTATCTGGTCCCCCTGACAGGAATCGAACCTGTATCTAGCGCTTAGGAGGCACTTGTTCTATCCATTGAACTACAGGGAGTGGACCGGGCTGACTGGAATCCGCGAGGACTGTTTAAGCCCGGATCCGCCAGCGAGCGCAGAGTATATCAAACCCTCCCAAGCAAAAGGAGGACCAAAAATAGCCGCGCACCAAGCCCCGTGCGTCAATCGTCCCAACCGGCCGCACAAAACCAAACGGCCCGGCAAACATCGTCTGCCGGGCCGCCGCAAATCACAGGCCTATCTAACTACCTAACGAGCGCTGCGCAAAATCCGAGTCTCAGAACTCCACCACCGCAAACTCCGCCTTACCCACATCGCACAGCGGGCAGCGCCAGTCTTCCGGGATAGCGGCGAAGCGCGTACCCGGCGCGATGCCTTCTTCGGGCAGGCCTTCTTCCTCGTTGTAGATCCAGCCGCAAATCAGGCAGACCCAGCTCTTGTATTCGGTCACATCGATTACTTCACTCACGACAAACACTCTCTCATTCAATGCAATAGCCGACTGGTCTGCCCCCTTTTGGGGCAAGCGGCAACCCGCAATGTTACCGGAATTTGTCAAACCGGCCGCGAAGTCCGGATGCGGCGCTGCTAGTCTGTCAGGGAGCATCCCCCAGGCCGCTTCGACAAGCCGTGTCACGCACAGCGTGTATGCTTGATCCGCAGCGCTTTCGTTAGACGAAGCCCGCCGCGCACACACCCGCTTTCGCGACGCTCGATCCCGATCGAATGCGCGAGCAGCGTCGAGCGGCAGGCTCGAGTTCCCAAAGGAGAAAACGATGTTCAAGAACAAATGGTTGGCCGGTATCGCTGCGGCGGGACTGATCGCCGTGTCGGGTGCGGCCCAGGCCGCGAGCGTGTCCTTCGTGCAGCCGGCCGACGGCGCGACCGTCAGCAATCCGGTGCACGTCGTGTTCGCCGTCGACGGCGCGAAGATCGCGCCCGCCGGCACGATGACCGACGGCACCGGGCACCATCATCTGCTGATCGACGGCAAGCCGCTGCCGAAGGGCGAGGTGATCCCCGCGAACGACAAGGCGCTGCACTTCGGCAAGGGCCAAACCGAAACCGATCTGACGCTGCCGCCGGGCGACCACACGCTGACGCTGCAATTCGGCGACGGCGCGCATCGCTCGTACGGGCCGGAGATGAGCAAGACGATCACGGTCCACGTGAAGTGAGATAGCGGCTGTTCTGTCAAACGTGGGCGCGCGCAGATCGATTGCGCCGCCCGCGTCGTGCGCTCAACAAGCGCGATCGGGCCGCCGCCCGCCTGAATTCCCCGTGCTCCTCAAAGCGCCGAGCCTTCCGCCGCAACCCTGCAACGCGCTGGGCCTTCCCGCCGCCGCCCGCAAACCCCCAAGCCTCCCGCCTCCCGCCCGGTACAATAAGCAGTTCCGACCCATCGCTGCTTTTCCCATTCCCATGTCGCTTTACACCATTACCGGAGCGCAGCTCGCGTTCGGTCACGTCGCGTTGCTCGACCACGCGGATTTCTCGCTCGAAGCGGGCGAGCGCGTCGGGTTGATCGGGCGCAACGGCGCGGGCAAGTCGTCGCTGCTGAAGATCGTCGCCGACCTCGCCAAGCCCGACGACGCGCTGATCAGCCGCCAGCAGAACCTCACCACCGTCTACGTGCCACAGGAGCCCGAGTTCAATCCGGACGACACCGTGTTCGACGCGGTCGCCGCCGGCCTGACTCACGCGCGCGCGCTGCTCGACGAATACGACGTGGTCGCCCATCAGCTCGCCGACACGCCCGAGGGCGCGGAGCACGACGCGCTGCTGGCGCGCATGAACACGCTGCAATCGTCGCTCGATGCGGCCGACGCGTGGAACTGGAGCACCCGCGTCGCGACCACGCTGCAGCAGATCGGCCTGAACGGCGAGGCGCGCGTCGGTTCGCTGTCCGGCGGGATGCAAAAGCGCGCGGCGCTCGCTCGCGCGCTGGTCGTGCAGCCCGACGTGCTGCTGCTCGACGAGCCGACCAACCACCTCGACTTCGACGGCATCCGCTGGCTCGAAGATCTGCTGGTGTCGCTGCGCGCCGGCCTGCTGTTCATCACCCACGACCGCGCGTTTCTCGACCGCGTCGCGACGCGCATCGTCGAACTCGATCGCGGGCGGCTGTTGTCGTACCCGGGCAATTTCTCCGCGTATCAAACCCGCAAGGCGCAGCAGCTCGAAGTCGAGCGGATCGAAAACGACAAGTTCGACAAGCTGCTCGCACAGGAAGAAGTGTGGATCCGCAAGGGCGTCGAGGCGCGCCGCACGCGCAGCGTCGGCCGTATCGCGCGCCTCGTGCAGATGCGTAACGAGCGCGCCGAGCGCCGCAACGTGCAGGGCAACGTGAAGCTCGACGTCGGCCAGGGCGAGAAGTCCGGCAAGATCGTCGCGGAACTCACCGACGTGACCAAGCGCTACGCCGCCCGCACGGTGGTCGACAATTTCACCGCGACGGTGATGCGCGGCGACAAGATCGGCTTCATCGGGCCGAACGGCGCGGGCAAGACCACGCTGCTCAAGCTGATCCTCGGCGAACTCGCGCCCGACGAAGGCAACGTGCGCGTCGGCACCAACCTGCAGGTCGCGTACTTCGATCAGATGCGCGCGCAGCTCGATCTGGAAAAGAGTCTCGCGGACACGATCAGCCCCGGCAGCGAATGGGTCGAAGTCAACGGCCAGAAGAAGCACGTGATGAGCTATCTCGGCGACTTCCTGTTCGCGCCGGAACGCGCGCGTTCGCCGGTCAAGTCGCTGTCGGGCGGCGAGCGTAATCGCCTGTTGCTCGCGCGTCTGTTCGCGCGCCCGGCCAACGTGCTGGTGCTCGACGAGCCGACCAACGACCTCGACATTCCGACGCTCGAACTGCTCGAAGAACTGCTGATCGAGTACGACGGCACCGTGCTGCTGGTCAGCCACGACCGCGCGTTTCTCGACAACGTGGTGACGTCGGTGATCGCTTCGGAGGGTGGCGGCAAGTGGCGCGAATATGTCGGCGGCTTCAGCGACTGGCAGACCCAGCGCGAGCGCTCGGAGCAACTCGCGCTGGAAGCGCAGAAGGGCGCGAACAAGGAAGCTCCGAAAGAGGCCGCGTCGAAGGACAACGCCGGCGGCCGCAATGCGCAGCGCAGCGTCAAGCTGTCGTTCAAGGAGCAGCGCGAGCTGGAGGCGCTGCCGCAGAAAATCGCCGAACTCGAGACCGAGCAGAAAGCGATCGGCGCGCAGCTCGAAGACGGTTCGGTGTTCTCGCGCGATGCACGCGAGGGCGCGCGGCTGACCGAGCGTTATGCGGAAATCGACGAAGAACTGATGCTCGCGCTCGAGCGTTGGGACGAGCTGGAAAATCGCGTCAAGTAATGAGCGGGTAACGCGGCGGCGCGCAAGCGTCATCTGACGCGGCTTCAATTGCACGAATAGTCCGGCCAGCACAAACAGAAACATAAAAGCAGAAACGGCAAAGCGCAGCCGCGCATCGATCTCATCAAGTCTCACCGCGCCTCACCGCGCCGCGCATCGAAAGCGCGCACGTTCGTGCGGATTCACCGGCCCACCTGGCCGGACGGCACATCGCGCGGATCGCCCATAACCGTCACGGCGCGGTGTAATCGCCCGCTTTCCCTTGTCCAGCCGGCCAATTGCGACCGATGTCAATTGCCGCCGTGATCTAAATCAGTACAATACCCCGCGAACAAGCTCCCCCAGCGCTCTGCGCGGCCGCGTCCCGCAGTTGAGCACGCGTGAGGGGAGCCGCGCGACAAAACAGCTTGCCCGCAGCGCGGGCACCCCACCTAACTCTGTTGTTTCGTTTCGCTTTTTTTGAAAACTCAACGCCTTGTCCACGGACCTGTCCACAGGACCTGTGGACAACGATGAACCGACGCACCGAGTCAATCATGTCTACGAAAAAGCCAAACGCCGCGTATAGCGAAGCGTCGATCAAGGTGTTGAAGGGTCTGGAGCCGGTCAAGCAACGACCCGGCATGTACACCCGCACCGAGAATCCGCTGCACATCATTCAGGAAGTCATCGACAACGCGTCGGACGAAGCCCTCGGCGGCTACGGCCGGCAAATCACCGTCACGTTGCACGCGGACCATTCGGTCTCGGTCGAGGACGACGGTCGCGGCATCCCGTTCGGCATGCACCCCGAAGAGGGCGTGCCGGTCGTCGAAATCGTGTTCACCCGCCTGCACGCGGGCGGCAAATTCGACAAGGCCGCCGGCGGCGCGTACACGTTCTCCGGCGGCCTGCACGGCGTCGGCGTGTCGGTCACCAACGCACTGTCCACCCGCCTCGACGTCACCGTGTGGCGCGACGGCAAGATCGCCGAACTGAGCTTTGCTCACGGCGACGTCGCCAAGCCGCTCGAAGTGCGCGCGGCCGCCAAAGGCGACAAGAAATCCGGCACGCGCGTGACCGCGTGGGCCGATCCGAAATATTTCGATTCGCCGAACCTGCCGCTCGGCGAACTGCAACGTCTGCTGCGCTCGAAAGCGGTGCTGCTGCCGGGCGTCGAAGTCACGCTCGTCAACGAGAAAACCGGCGAACAGCAAAGCTGGAAATACGAAGACGGTCTGCGCGGCTACCTGCTCGAAGGGATGAACGGCAGCGACCTGCTGATCCCGTTGTTCGAAGGCGAGCGCTACGCGGAAAGCTCGCGTTCGAGCGAAGAGACCTTCGCCGAGGGCGAGGGCGCCGCATGGGTCGTCGCGTGGAGCGAGGAAGGTCCGCTCACGCGCGAGTCGTACGTGAACCTGATTCCGACGCCCGCGGGCGGCACCCACGAATCGGGTCTGCGCGACGGTCTGTTCCAGGCGGTCAAGAGCTTCGTCGAGTTGCACAACCTGCAGCCGAAGGGCGTCAAGCTGCTCGCCGAAGACGTGTTCGCGCGGGTGTCGTTCGTGCTGTCCGCGAAGGTGCTCGATCCGCAGTTCCAAGGCCAGATCAAGGAGCGTCTGAATAGCCGCGACGCGGTCAAGCTGGTGTCGTCGTTCTCGCGCCCGGCGCTGGAACTGTGGCTGAACCAGCACGTCGAGCACGGCAAGAAGCTCGCCGATCTGGTGATCAAGCAGGCGCAGGCGCGCACCCGCGCCGGCCAGAAGGTCGAGAAGCGCAAGAGCTCGGGCGTCGCGGTGCTGCCGGGCAAGCTGACCGACTGCGAATCGACGGAAATCGGCCGCAACGAACTGTTCCTCGTCGAGGGCGATTCGGCCGGCGGCTCCGCGAAGATGGGGCGCGACAAGGAGTACCAGGCAATCCTGCCGTTGCGCGGCAAGGTGCTGAACACGTGGGAAACCGAACGCGACCGCCTGTTCGCGAACAACGAGGTGCACGACATCTCGGTCGCGATCGGCGTCGATCCGCACAACCCGGACGACAAGGTCGATCTGTCGAATCTGCGCTACGGCAAGATCTGCATCCTGTCGGACGCGGACGTCGATGGTTCGCACATCCAGGTGTTGCTGCTCACGCTGTTCTTCAAACACTTCCCGCAACTGATCGAACGCGGTCACGTGTGCGTCGCGCGTCCGCCGCTGTTTCGGGTCGATGCGCCCGCGCGCGGCAAGAAGCCCGCGCAGAAGCTGTACGCGCTCGACGAAGGCGAGCTCGAAGCGATTCTCGACAAGCTGCGCAAGGACGGTGTGCGCGACAGCCAGTGGTCGATCAGCCGTTTCAAGGGCTTGGGCGAAATGAGCGCCGAGCAGCTGTGGGATACGACGATGAATCCCGACACGCGTCGCCTGCAACCGGTCGCGCTCGGCGAGCTCGACTACGACGCCACCGTCGCGCGAATGACGATGCTGATGGGCAAGGGCGAAGCGGCGTCGCGCCGCAGCTGGCTCGAAGAAAAGGGCAACGAAGTGGAAGCGGATATCTGAGCGCGACACGCGCGCCATACCGCGGATCGACTTCAAGCCAAACACGGATACGGAATCTAGATGGACGACGATAACTCTCTCGACCTTTTCAACGAGCCGCCGCCGGACAGCGACGTGCTGACGCTCGGCAACTACGCGGAGCGCGCGTACCTCGAGTACGCGGTCAGCGTGGTCAAGGGCCGCGCGCTGCCGGACGTGTGCGACGGCCAGAAGCCGGTGCAACGCCGCATCCTGTTCGCGATGAACGAGATGGGTCTCGGCGACAACGCGAAGCCGGTCAAGTCGGCGCGCGTGGTCGGCGACGTGCTCGGTAAATACCACCCGCACGGCGACCAGTCCGCGTACGACGCACTCGTGCGTCTCGCGCAGGACTTTTCGATGCGCTATCCGCTGATCGACGGCCAGGGCAACTTCGGCTCGCGCGACGGCGACGGCGCGGCGGCGATGCGTTACACGGAAGCGCGTCTGACGCCGATCGCGAAACTGCTGCTCGCCGAAATCGACCAGGGCACGGTCGACTTCATGGCCAACTACGACGGCTCGTTCGAGGAGCCGAAGGTGCTGCCCGCGCGTCTGCCGTTCGTGCTGCTCAATGGCGCATCGGGTATCGCGGTCGGTCTCGCGACGGAAATCCCGTCGCACAACCTGCGCGAAGTCGCGAGCGCGGCGGTCGCGCTGATTCGCAATCCGAAGCTGTCGCACGCGGAACTGATGCAGCTGGTGCCGGGCCCGGACTTCCCGGGCGGCGGCCAGATCATTTCGAGCGAAGCGGAAATCGCCGCCGCGTACGAGTCCGGCCGCGGCAGCCTGAAGGTGCGCGCGCGGTGGAAGATCGAAGAACTCGCGCGCGGCCAGTGGCAACTGGTGATCACCGAACTGCCGCCGAACACGGCCGCGCAGAAGGTGCTCGAAGAGATCGAAGAGCAGACCAACCCGAAGATCAAGCTCGGCAAGAAGACGCTCACACCCGAACAGTTGCAGACCAAGCAGACGCTGCTCGCGCTGGTCGACGCGGTGCGCGACGAGTCCGGCAAGGATGCGCCGGTGCGCCTCGTGTTCGAGCCGAAGTCGAGCCGCATCGATCAGACCGAGTTCGTCAACACGCTGCTCGCGCATACCAGCCTCGAATCGAACGCGCCGCTGAACATGGTGATGGTCGGCGGCGACGGCCGGCCGCGTCAGAAGGGGCTCGGCGAAATCCTCAGCGAGTGGATCGCGTTCCGTTTCGCGACGGTTACGCGGCGCACGCGGCATCGGCTGTCGAAGGTCGACGACCGGATCCATATTCTCGAAGGCCGGATGATCGTCTTCCTGAATATCGACGAGGTGATCCGCATCATCCGCGAATCGGACGAGCCGAAGGTCGCGCTGATGGCCGCGTTCGGGCTGTCCGACCGCCAGGCCGAAGATATTCTGGAAATCCGTCTGCGTCAGTTGGCGCGACTGGAAAAGATCAAGATCGAGAAGGAACTGGCCGAGCTGCGCGACGAGAAGGCGAAGCTCGAAGAACTGCTCGGCAGCGAATCGTCGATGAAGCGCCTGCTGATCAAGGAAATCGACGCCGACGCGAAGCAGTACGGCGACGAGCGCCGCACGCTGATCCAGCAGGAAAAGCGCGCGACCTTCGAAGCGCGCGTGGTCGACGAACCGGTCACGGTGGTGGTGTCGCAGAAGGGCTGGGTGCGCGCGTTGAAGGGCCACGGGCTCGACACCGCGGGCTTCAGCTTCAAGGCCGGCGACGGCCTGTACGCGGCGTTCCAGTGCCGCACGCCGGACATGCTGATCGCGTGGGGCAGCAACGGCCGCGTCTATTCGGTCGCGGTCGCGACGCTGCCGGGCGGCCGCGGCGACGGCGTGCCGGTCACCTCGCTGATCGAACTCGAATCGGGCAGCCATCTGATGCATTACTACGCGGCGTCGGCGGACCAGGCGCTGCTGCTCGCATCGAGCAACGGCTTCGGCTTTATCGCGAAGGTCGGCGACATGGTCAGCCGCGTGAAGGCCGGCAAGTCGTTCATGACGATCGACGCGGGCGCCGCGCCGCTCGCGCCGATGCCGATGCTGCCGGATGCCGCGCAGATCGCGTGTCTGTCCTCGGGTGGGCGTCTACTGGTGTTCGGCCTCGACGAGATGAAGACCTTGTCGGGCGGCGGCCGCGGCGTCACGCTGATGGCCCTCGACGACAACGAGACGCTCGCGCAGGCGCTCGCGATCAACGCAGCCGGTCTGATGCTGATCGGCACGCGTCGCGGCGGCCGCGTCGACGAAGAGAAGCTGAGCGGTGCCGCGCTCGCCGCGCATGTCGGCAAACGTGCCCGCAAGGGCCGCGCGCCCGACAGCAAGATGAAGCTCGACGGCATGCGGCCGGTACTGCCGGCATGACCGCGGCTTAACAAAGTTTGACGCTGGAAAACGGTGCGCGCCTGCTAGCATGCGGGGCGCTCGCCGGTTGTCGCAAAAAAGACCGTCGCGAAAGGGTGGTGGCAACAACGGTGCGCGACGGCAACGCGGCCGGCAACATGGGCCGCGATCAGAAAGACAAAAATACGACGCAATACTGATGGATACTCGGAACTGCATGCATCGCGCATGGTCGAATGCGCTCAGTAGCCGCTGGCAAGATCAAGTGTCCTAAACGGTAACGCGTCACGAGAGGAAAACTATATGGGCAAGGCCATCGAAGTCGCGATTTTTCTGCATCTGCTCGGGGTGGCGGTGTGGGTCGGCGGCATGGTGTTCGCGCATTTCTGTCTGCGCCCGGCGCTCGGCGATCTGTCGCCGCAGCTGCGGCTGCCGCTGTGGGAGTCGGTGTTCGGCCGCTTCTTCAACTGGGTCGGCGCGTCGGTGCTGGTGATCCTGATCAGCGGCGGCTTTCTGCTAATGCAATTCGGCGGCGGCCACGCGAGCTGGCCGATGCACGCGATGGCCGGCCTCGGCATCGTGATGATGCTGATCTTCGGGCATATCCGTTTCGCGGTATTTCCGCGTATCCGCCGCGCGGTGCAGGCGCAGAAATGGCCGGACGGCGCGCGGGCGGTCGGCACGATTCGTCGTCTGGTGCTGATCAATCTGGTGCTCGGCGTCGTGACGATCGGCGTCGCGGTCCTGTCGCGCGGGTTCTGATCTCTCTCTAGCTTTTCAGCAAACGGCTTGCGGACCTCGGCGAACTCGAGGTCCGCAACGCATCACCCGGCCGCGTGATACGCGAGCCACACGCCGCACACCACGGCCACCGTCCCATACACGACGTACACCGGCACCTTCAGCCTCGCGAAGCACAGCGCGGAGAAGAGCGCGGTCAGCAGATAGACCGGCTCCAGCGGCACATGCGCAGCAATCTTCAGCACGGCCACCGCGAGAAACGCGGTCGTGACCGCGCGCAAAATCCTCATCCCATGCTCGAAGCGCGGATTCGCCTTCAACCGGTGCAGATGCCGCTGTGCGAGCACCACGAGGGCGCCCGACGGCACGAATAGCGCGAGCGTCGCGATCAGCGCGCCGGCCCAGCCATCGATCAGATAGCCGAAGAACGGCACCACGTTGAGCAGCGGTCCGGGCGACAGCGGCGATAGCGAAAACGCGAGCGTGAAGTCGTTGTCCGATACGCCGATCGCCGGCGTGACGAATAGCGTCTTCAGAACAGGCAACGCGGAGAAGCCGCCGCCGAACAGCGTCATGCCGGCGCCGGCGAGGCGCGGCCACAGCAGCGCGAGTTCATAACGAGGCGGCAGCGGCAACGCGAATAACAGGAGCAATACCGCGAGCGCGGCCAGCAGCCGGTAGTCGCCGGGTGCGAGCGAGACCTTCAGCCGCGTAGCGCGCTCCGGGCTCGCGAACCAGCCGGCGCCGAACGACGCGCCGAGCATCACCACATAGGCCGCCGCGCTGTGCGCGAAGAACAGCGCGATGCAGCCGAGCAGCGCCGCGCTCCCTTCGAGCTTGCCGCGCACCAGCGCGCGGGTCTGCTTGTACCAGGTCACCGCGATCAATGTGGCGAGCACGACGCTGAAGTGATGCAGCAGCGTTTGCGACGCGACCGCATGCACGAGCGGCGTGCGGTAGAAGATTGCGAACAGGGTCATCAGCGTGAAGAAGGGCAGCACGCTCGCGACCCCGGCGACCCATGCGCCGGCGCGGCCGCGCAGCGCATGGCCGAGCTGCACCGCGACGTTGCAGCCGACCGGCCCCGGCACCATCCACGCCAACGCGATCAGATCGGAGAACGCGACCCGCGACAGCCGGCCTTCGCGTTCGACATAGTGATGCTCGAGTTGCGCCATCAGCGCAAGGCCGCCCCACGACAGCGCGGACAGCCCGAGCACGACCCGGAACAGCGTCCATAGCGGTTCCCGTTGCCCACGGCTCGCAGCCTCCTCGCTCGTGATGGTCTGCATCGCGATACGCTGGCCCCGGCGCGCGGGGACCGGTCCTTTAGTTGTTGGTGCTCGACACGCTGCTGGTGTGATCGGTTTCGTGCGCGGCGCGCCGGCTGTTGACGCCGCACACGCCGAAGCGTTCGAGCAGCGCCGGGATCGCCTCGACCGGCACCGGCCGCGAGAACAGGAAGCCCTGCGCCTCGATATGGCCGAGCGCGGCCAGCCACGCGATCTGCTCCTCGGTCTCGGTGCCTTCGACCACCACCGTGAGCCCGAGCGAGCGCGCCAGATTGACGATCGCGGTGACCATCACGCACACGCTGCGGTCGCCCGGAATCGCCTGCACGAACGAGCGATCGACTTTCAGCGTATCGACCGAGAAGCGGTTCAGATACGACAGCGACGAGTAGCCGGTGCCGAAGTCGTCGAGCGCGATGCGCACGCCGAGGCGTTTCAACGCGACGATTTTTTCGGAGACGACTTCCGGATATTCCATCATCGTCGTCTCGGTGATTTCGAGTTCGAGGCGGCGCGCGGAAATGCCGGTTTCCTCGATTGCGCGCGAGATCGTCTCGAACAGATCGCCGCGCCAGAACTGCATCGCCGAAATATTGACCGCGAGCGACAGCGTGTCGTAGCCCTGCTGCTGCCACTGCGCGAGCTGACGGCACGCGGTCTCGATCACGAAGTCGCCGATCGGCACGATCAGTCCGGTCGACTCGGCGACCGGGATGAATTCGTTGGCCGGAATCAGACCGTGTTGCGGATGGTTCCAGCGCACCAGCGCCTCGAAGCCGGTAATGCAGCGGCGCGTCAGATCGATCTTCGGCTGATACGCGAGGAACAGCTGCTTTTCGGCGAGCGCGACGCGCAGCTGCTGTTCCCACTTCATCAGATGGTCCGCGCGATGCGACAGATGCGGCGAATAGAACTGATAGCAGTTCTTGCCGGCGTCCTTCGCGCTGTACATCGCGAGGTCGGCCTTCTTCAGCAGATCGATCTCGCTTTCGTTGGCGACCGAGTACAGCGCGATGCCGATGCTCGCATGCAGCACGAACGAGCTGCCGCGTACTTCGAACGGTTTCGAGAACACCTCGCCGGCGGCTTCGGCGAGCGCGACCGCGCGCTTCTCGACGTCGTCGCCCTTGATCACGACCACGAACTCGTCGCCGCCGATCCGGCTCAGCGCGCCGCCGTCGCCGACCGCGGCGGCCAGCCGCGACGCGGTCATCTGCAGCACGATGTCGCCGGCATTGTGGCCGAGCGTGTCGTTGACGGTCTTGAAGTTGTCCAGATCGATGAACAGGATCGCGAGGCGGCCGAGGTTGGCCGGTTGCGCGACGTCGTGGCGCAGCGCCTGCAGCGTCGCGTAGCGATTGCGCAGGCCGGTCAGCAGATCGTATTCGACGAGGTGCGTCATCTCGCGTTCGCGGCCGAGCAGTTTGCCGATCAGGCCGGTCGCGACCGCGAAGAAGCTCAGCATCGCGAGCGAGATGAAGCCCGCCATCAGCAGATAGACGTTGCGCGTGTGGTTGTAGTCGGCGAATTCTTCGGCCTGCGAAAGACCGACCAGCACGCCGAGCGGATAGCCGTCGATATGCCGGTACGACACGATGCGGGTGACGTCGTCGATCGAATCGACGTAGGTGCCCGACACGTGCTCCGAGGTCGGGTAGGTGCCGCTCGCGGTGAACGCGCCGTTCGCTTTGTCGGCGCTGCCGGTGCGGCGCGCGAGCACGGTGCCGTTGTCGGAGATCACCGCGATCACGCCTTCGCGGCCGATCGCGGCGTTGTTATAAAAGTCGGTCGTGAAGTAGCTCGGGTCTTCCGACACCACGACCACGCCCGCGAACGAGCCGTCCGGATGATTCAGGCGCCGCGTCATCTGCAATGTCCAGTGACCGGAGATGCGGCCGAGCACCGGCTTGCTGATGTACAGCTGGTCGTCGTTCTCGTGCTCGTGGACCTTGAAGTGCTCGCGGTCGGACAGATCGATGTGTTTCGGATTGAGTTCGGCGGTATTGGCGAGCAGCTTGCCGTGCTCGTCGATCAGCGATACCTGCACCAGCGTCTCGCTTTGCACCACGCCTTTTTCGACGGTGCTCGCGAGATCGAAATGATTCGGCGTTTTCTCGAACTCGAATTTGACGAAGCGGGTGATCTGATCGACCTGGTGAATCGCCTTGATCGTGTGCTGTTCGAGCGCCGCCGAAAGGATCGCGGAGGAGGCCATCGCCTCGCGATAGGTCGCTTCTTTTTCGACCGACAGCCGCGCGAAGATCACGGTCCACAGCAGGATCAGCACCAGCACGCCGAGCGCGGGAATGACGAGCAGCGCACGCCGGCGCGTGATCGACGGATCACGCGGCGCTCTGGCTTCACGCGGGTCGGAGAAGCGGGATTGACTCATCGGGTGGCCCGTGGCTCGGTGCGAGCGATTGGCAAACGCACGGGCATCGACTGCGCTGATTGAATGAATGGCTGCATGGTGACCAAGGTGCCAAAGCTGCTGCGCAGCAGGAGAAGGCGTGGCGCCGCGCCTGACCGTCCACAGGTCAACGGGGTATGTTTTCGATCTTACTGAATGCCACTGGATTAAGGAAGGGTCCGCGCATCGGGTATACGCTGGCGCGGCGGGCGCCCCGGCGCGTTCGACGAATAGCCGGGAGCGCTAGAGCTGGCGCGGCTGTCGCGCGCGCGGGCGTTCAATCCCGCGATGGGCACGGCACTTGCCGTCGCGCGTCGTCCGGGCGGCGCGCTCGCGCGATCCGGCGCGCATGAATTCGGAGAACCAGGTAAAACCGTAGGGCGAGCTCGCGGCGAAGTTGTGCCCGCGCGAGCGCGATACTGCGGCTTTTCGTGGTTCGAATGCGGTGCGGCGTGCAATAGCGCGCCTCAGGCGAGCCGGCAGGTCCCATCGACGATCGTCACCGTCGGGCCGCCGATCCAGATCTTGCCGCGCGCATCGTCGTAGTGGACCGACACATCGCCCGCGCGGCCCAGCACCGTGCCTTGCCGCGCGGTGTAGCGCGCGCCGGGGCGGCGTTGCTGCAGCTCCAGCAGACCCGCGAGCGCGGCGTTGGCGCTGCCCGTCACCGGGTCCTCGCCGGTGCCGAAGCCGCCGCCGGCCATCAGGCACCGGATCTCGAAGGTCGCCGGGCCATCGGCGTCGTGCGGACCGTAGACCGCGAGGCCGTGCGTGTCGACCGAATGCGCGAGTTCGGCGAGCGCGGCCGCGTCCGGTTCGAGTGCGAGGCAGGTGCGGGCCGAATCGACGCGCACGATGAGCCACGGCGCGCCGTTATCGACCGCGCAGGGCGGCGCGCTGAAATCGATCGCGCTGCTGCGCAAAGCCGTAGCGAGCGCTTCGTAACGGTCTTCACCGAGCGGCGTGACGCGCGCGGGCGGCGCGGCAAAGGCCCATGCGCGCGGTGTGCCGGCGGGCGCCGCAGCTTCTTCCAGCTCTTCGAGTTCGACGAGGCCCACGCCGCATTGCTGGATCAGCTTGCCGGCGCGCTTCGGCTGGTAGCCGCTTTCGAGCAGCGCATGCGCGGTGCCGAGCGTCGGATGACCCGCGAACGGCAACTCGCCGCCCGGCGTGAAGATGCGCACGCGATAGTCGGCGGCCGGGTCCGTCGGTTGCAGAAGAAAGGTGGTTTCGGACAGGTTGGTCCAGCGCGCGATGGCCTGCATCTGCGCGCTATCGAGCGAGTCGGCGTCGAACACGACCGCGAGCGGATTGCCTTTGAACGGCGTCGACGTAAACACGTCGACCTGTTTGAAACGGACGTTGTGAACGGGCATCGATAAGGCTCTCTCGGCTGATGCGAACGTTGGGGGAGTGCGGTGATTCTAGCCGCGAGCGGGGCCGCAAATTAAGCGCGCTTTAGGTCGTTCCGAAGCAAAACGCGCCGCCGGTGCGGAACACCGGGCGGCGCGTTTAGCGAGGTAATGCAGCGTGAATCGTGTCCGAAACCGCTGCTATGCCGGACGCATTGTTACGCCGCGGCTTGCGGCGCTCCTCAGCTTATTCGACCTCGGCGATCAACTCGATCTCGACGCACGCGCCGAGCGGAATCTGCGCGACGCCGAACGCCGAGCGCGCATGCTTGCCGCGTTCGCCGAACACGTCGGCGACGAGTTCCGACGCACCGTTGGTGACCAGATGCTGTTCGGTGAATTCGAGCGTCGAGTTGACGAGGCTCATCAGCTTGACGATGCGCGTCACGCGGTTCAGATCGCCGACGTGCGTGTGCAGCGTCGCGAGCAGATCGATCGCGATCGAACGCGCGGCGGCCTTGCCTTCGTCGGTCGTCATCGTCGCGCCGAGCTTGCCGACCCACACCTTGCCGTCCTTCTTAGCGATGTGGCCGGACAGGTACACCGTATTGCCGCTTTGCGCGCTCATCACATAGGCCGCCGCCGGCGCGCCTGCTGCCGGCAGTTCGATGCCGAGTTCCTTGAGCTTGTCGTACACATTCGCTTGAGCCATGTCGTGTCCTCGATTCGGTGAGATTGCTTTAAAACAGGCGGGGCGCACCCGGCCCGCATGCCGCGTGCCGGGGTAGCCCCGAGGTGAGCGTGATGCGCGGGCCGTTACAGCTTGGCGCGCACCAGTGCCGCGAGACGCGCGACGCCTTCGTCGATTTTAGCGGGCGGCACCGTGACGAACGACAGACGCAGCGTGTTGTGCTGCGCGTCGTTCGCGTAGAACGGACCGCCCGGCACGAACGCGACGTTCTGCGCGACCGCTTCTTCGAGCAGCTTCATGCTGTCGATCTGCGCGGGCAGATCGACCCAGATGAACATCCCGCCTTCCGGGCGGTTCCAGCTCACGCCTTCGGGCATGTAGCGCTTGAGCGAGTCGAGCATCGCTTCGCACTGGTTGCGATACAGCTCGCGGATCGTCGGCACGTGGGTGTCGAGGAAGCCGTCCTTGATCACTTCGTGAACGATGCGCTGCGTGAAGCTCGGCGTGTGCAGGTCGGTGGCCTGTTTGGCCTGCACCAGCTTGAAGATCAGCTCTTCGGGCGCAATGATGAAGCCGACTCGCAGACCCGGCGCGAGCACCTTCGAGAACGAGCCGAGATAGACGATGTGATCGGGCGCCATCGACAGCATCGTCGGCAGCGGTTCGCCCGCGTAGTCGAGCGCGCCGTACGGATCGTCCTCGATCACCGGGAACGGCGCGGTCTTCGCGAATTCGGCCAGCGCGCGGCGGCGCTCGACCGGCAGACGGCGGCCGGTCGGATTCTGGAAGTTCGGCTGCGCGTACAGGAGGCGCGCGCCCTTGGTCAGTTCCGGCTGCAGGCCTTCGGGAATCAGGCCCTTTGCATCGGTCGGCACCTGCACGTAATGCGGCTCGTACATCGAGAACGATTGCAGCGCGCCGAGGTAGGTCGGCGTTTCGACCAGCACCGGGCTATCCGGGCACACCAGCACCTTGCCGAGCAGGTCGAGCGCCTGTTGCGAGCCGGTCGTGATCAGCACCTGTGTCGCACGGATCTGCGCGCCGCCGGTCGAGTAGCGCTGCGCGATCCACTCACGCAGCGGCAGATAGCCTTCGGTCGCGCTGTATTGCAGCGCGGCGGAGGGGTTGTCGCGCAGGATGCGGTCGGCCGCTTCGCGCATGCGCTCAGCCGGGAACGTGGCCGGCGACGGCAGGCCGCCGGCAAACGAAATGACTTCGGGCCGTTCCGTTACCTTCAGGATCTCGCGGATCGCCGAGCTCGTAAGCTTGCGGGCGCGTTCGGACAATTGCCACGTCGGGGCTTTCAGATCGCTTTGGTCCATGATCTCCTCTGCTGGTATTTCTGGAACCGGTCAAAAAACGTCAATTATCGCGCGAGTCGGCATCGATTGCCGATCGGCCGGCCGATTATCGGCTCGCGCGCGGCTTATTCGAGGGTCCGCGGACCCTCGGATGTTTCGAATTCGGCGACGACCGCCGGGGCGCCGTCGGTGGGCTGCACATCGAGCAGGTGCGCGGCGCCGAGCCACTGCAACTGTTCGACGATCGCTTCGGCCTGCGGATGCACCGCCTTCAACTTCTTCAGCGCAATATCGGTCGGCTCCAGCCGTTGCGACGGATGCTGCGGCGAATCCCACTGGATCAGCGACGGCAGCACGCCGTCGCCGGCGCCTTGCCATGCGGGGAACGCGCCGTCGTCCGGCACCGTCAGCCCCCAGCGCAAGTCGCCGCGTGTCATCGGCACGACCGGCGCGATGCGCCGCGGGTACTGCGTCTGCCACGTTGCCAGTTGCTTCGGCCGTTCGACCCGCGCAACCCAATGCGACAGATACGGCCCTTTTTCGAGGCGCGCGTGCGTGGCCGGGTTGTCGAGCGCGAACAGGCGGGCTCGGGTGTTCTGGCCGTCGGCCGCCGCTTGCGGATCGATCGCGATCACCTCCAGATAGACGCCGCCCCACAGGCCCAGCAGGCGATTGTGGGTGCGCATCAGCGGATGCGCGCCGCCGCCGGCCGGCGCGACGCCGAGCCGGTCGGCGACGTACTGGACGCCCTCGTCGAGGGTGCGCGCGGAAATCACAAGGTGATCGAGACTGAGCGAGTGAGCGGTCGGGGCTGTCATGGCGAAACGACGGAAAACGCTATTTTTGCGGGAAGCCGGTGCGTATCACGCGTGCTGCCTGCGTGACGGCTGCGCTGCCGGGGCCGTAAGCATAACCGTTTGCCGGATCGGCGGGCCATGCGGATGAGGGGCGAACCGCGATCCGGCCCGCTGTGCAGCGCGTTTGCGACGTTGTTGCGTCGTCTTTGCGGTGCGTCATCCTTTTTTGCTGGCTTCAAATGTAACGGTCGCGACCTGCACAGTAACGGTACAATCGCCGCGATACTGTTCGGTACAGTTGGAGCCCGTCATGTCCGTCCCGCTTGCCCAGATTCCCACCCCGCACGACACCGCCTCGCTGACGCTGGTCGAGCAGCTCGTCCAGTGGGCGCGCCGCCGCATCGAGGAGCGGGTGTTCCGCCCCGGCATGCGGATGCCGTCGATCCGCAAACTCGCGCTCGACAAGGGCGTGTCGCGTTTCACGGTGGTCGAGGCGTACGAGCGCCTCGTCGCCCAGGGCTTTCTGGAATCGCGGCGCGGCTCCGGCTTCTACGTGCGCGAGCGGCAGGGCGGGGTCGCGAGCGTGACGGAGCTGCATCCGCGCGAGCAGGCGCTGCCCGCGCCGGCCAATATCGACGTCGTCTGGCTGCTGCGCAACATGCTGCACACCGGCGCGCGGCCCGAGCGCAGCCCCGGTCTCGGCTATCTGCCGAGCCGCTGGCTCGACGGCGAGCTGATCACCAACGCGCTGCGCACGCTCGGCCGGCAAAGCGGCGCGCAGATGCTCGGCATCGGCACCGCGCAGGGTTTTCTGCCGCTGCGTCAACAGTTGCAGACGCGCCTCGAAGAACTCGAGATCGGCGCGTCGCCCGAGCAGATCGTGACGGTGTCCGGCATCACTCAGGCGGTCGACCTGATTTCGCGCATCTACGTGAAGCCGGGCGATGCGGTGATCGTCGGCGATCCGGCGTGGTTCCAGATGTTCGGCAGCTTCGCGTCGCAGGGCGCGCGCCTCGTCGGGATGCCGTACACGCCGGACGGCCCGGACCTCGACGCGCTCGAAGCGCTGGTGCAGGAATGGCGCCCGAAAATGCTGGTGATCAACTCGGTGCTGCAAAACCCGACCGGCACCTCGCTGAGCGCCGCGCAGGCGTTCCGGATCCTGCGGCTCGCCGAGGCGTACGACTTCATCGTCGTCGAGGACGATATCTACGGCGACCTGTGCCCGCCGGGCTATCCGGGTACGCGGCTCGCCAGCCTCGATCAGCTCAAGCGCGTGATCTACCTCGGCAGCTTTTCGAAGACGCTGGCGCCCAATTTGCGCGTCGGCTTCATCGCGAGTGCGCCGGAGGTCGCAATGGTGGTCAGCAATCAGAAGATGCTGGTCGGCATGACGAGCCCCGAGCTGAACGAGCGGGTGATCTACAAGATCCTGACCGAGGGCCATTACCGGCGGCACGTCGAGCGAATCCGCGCGCGCCTCGACGGGGTGCGCGAAAAAGCCGTGCGGATGATCGAGAAGACCGGCATGAAGCTGTTCCTGACCCCGACCGCCGGGATGTTCCTGTGGGCCGACACCGGCGTCGACGCCGGCGCGCTCGCCGCGGCCGGCCACGAAGCCGGTTTTCTGCTGACGCCCGGGGGCATCTTTTCGCCGCAGCAGTCGCCGAGCACGTGGATGCGCTTCAACATCGCCAATTGCGGCGATCCCGAACTGCCGGCGTTTCTGAGCGGCTATCTGGACAGCGTCGCGCGCCGCGCCTCTTGAAACCTGGCCGGCGCGTCCCCATTTGCGCGGACGATCCGGCGCGACGGGGCTAGCCGGTTGCCCCGTCCACCGTCCCCGAAGCGCGCTTCGGAGACGCCCGAAACCCATTCGCAACAGAGAGGAATCCGACCGTGGCACAAGAAACCATGAGCTTTCAGGCAGAAGTGAAACAGCTTCTGCAACTGATGATCCATTCGCTGTACAGCAACAAGGAAATCTTTCTGCGCGAGCTGATCTCGAACGCGTCCGACGCGGCCGACAAGCTGCGCTTCGAGGCGATCGAAAACAGCGCGCTGTACGAGAACGATCCGAACCTGCGCATTCGCGTGTCCTACGACAAGGCCGCCCGCACCGTCACGCTCGACGACAACGGCATCGGCATGAGCCGCGACGAAGCGATCTCGAACCTCGGCACGATCGCGCGTTCGGGCACCAAGGAATTTTTCGGCAAGCTGTCGGGCGACCAGCAGAAGGACGCGGCGCTGATCGGCCAGTTCGGCGTGGGCTTCTACTCGGGCTTTATCGTCGCCGACAAGATCACCGTCGAAACGCGCCGCGCCGGTCTGCCGGCGTCGGAAGGCGTGCGCTGGGTCAGCGCGGGCGAGGGCGATTTCGCGGTCGAGCAGATCGAACGCGCGGCGCGCGGCACGACCATCACGCTGCATCTGCGTGCCGATGAGGACGAGCTGCTGTCGTCGCATCGCCTGAAGTCGATCATCCAGAAGTACTCGGACCACGTCGCGCTGCCGATCCTGATGCAGCAGGAAGAGTGGGACGCGGAAAAGAGCGAGATGGTCGCGAAGGACGAAGACGAGACCGTCAACCAGGCGAGCGCGCTGTGGACCCGCGCGAAGAACGACATCACCGACGAGCAGTACAAGCAGTTCTACCAGCACATTTCGCACGATCATCAGGATCCGCTGACGTGGACCCACAATCGTGTGGAAGGCCGCAGCGAGTACACGCAGCTGCTGTACGTGCCCGCGCATGCGCCGTTCGATCTGTGGAACCGCGAGCAGCGCGGCGGCCTGAAGCTGTACGTGAAGCGCGTGTTCATCATGGACGACGCCGAACAATTGCTGCCCACGTATCTGCGTTTCGTGAAGGGCGTGGTCGATTCGGCCGATCTGCCGCTGAACGTGTCGCGCGAAATTTTGCAGGAAAGCCGCGACGTGAAGGCGATTCGCGAAGGCGTGACCAAGCGCGCGCTGTCGATGCTCGAAGAACTGGCCAACTCGGATAACGACGCCGAAAAGGAACAGTACGCGGGCTTCTGGAAGGAATTCGGCCAGGTGCTGAAGGAAGGCATCGGCGAAGACTTTGCCAATCGCGAGCGGATCGCGAAGCTGGTGCGCTTTGCGTCGACCCATACCGGCACCGCCGAGCAGACCGTCGCGCTGGCCGACTACGTCGCGCGCATGAAGCCGGAGCAGAGCAAGATCTACTACGTGACCGCCGATACGTGGCAGGCCGCCGCCAACAGCCCGCACCTCGAAGTGTTCCGCAAGAAGGGCGTCGAAGTGCTGCTGCTGACCGATCGCGTCGACGAGTGGATGCTGTCGTTCCTCAATGAGTTCGACGGCAAGCCGCTGCAAAGCGTCGCGCGCGGCGACCTCGATCTGGGCGCGCTGAACGACGAAGAGAAGGCCGCGCAGGAGAAGGTCGGCGAAGAGTTCAAGCCGCTGGTCGAGAAGATGAAGGAAGCGCTGAAGGACAAGGCCAAGGACGTGCGTCTGACGTTCCGCCTGACCGATTCGCCGTCCTGCCTCGTCGCCGACGACGGCGAGATGAGCGGCTACCTGCAACGGATGCTGAAGGCCGCCGGTCAGCAGGCGCCGGATTTCCAGCCGATTCTCGAAGTGAATCCGGAGCACGCGCTGGTGAAGGGCCTGCACGCAGATAGCGCGAATTTCGACGACTGGTGCCATCTGCTGTTCGATCAGGCGATGCTGGCCGAAGGCGGTTCGCTCGAGGATCCGGCGAGCTTCGTGAAGCGGACCAATGCGTTGTTGTTGTCGCGCGCCGGTTGATTCCGGGTTTGACTTGAACGCGTCGTTGCTTTTGAGCGTGACGATGCGTTAGCTTGAGTTGGTCGGTGAAAAATGCGCTGCTTCGGCAGCGCATTTTTTTTGCCCGTCGATGTGTCGGGTTGCGGGTAAGAGGCCCTCAAGTCCGACAAATCACGCCGCTATAATCCGACACCATGCCTATCCGTTTCGATCCCGCCGACGCGCACTGGCGCGTCGCGCCTCTGCCCCGTTTCAGCGCCGCGCAGAAAGACTGGTTGACCCGCGGCGGTTCCCTGACCGCGCATCTGCGCACGCTCGGCGCGGTAGCGGTGCGCGTGACGCGCGAGACCGTCGCGCTGCCGTGGCCCGACGAAGCCGCCGCGCTCGGGCTCGCGCCGCGCGCGCCGGTGTGGGTGCGCGAAGTGGTGCTGTCGGTCGATGGCGTGCCGTTCGTCGCCGCGCATAGCGTGACGCCGCGCGCGGCCAGCGTCGGCGTGTGGCAGGCCACGCGTCGGTTGCGCACGCGGCCGCTGGCCGAGCTGCTGTATAGCGATAGCAGTGTCGCGCGCTCGGCGCTGGTGAGTCGTAGCGTGGGGGCGCGGCATCCGTTGTATCGGTTGGCGGTGCGGGAGATTGGCGACGGTGCCCGGCAGGCGCCGCATGCGCTGGTCGCGCGGCGCTCGGTGTTCGAGCGGCACGGCGCGCCGTTGATGGTGACGGAGTGTATGTTGCCGGCGTTGTGGGAGTGGTTGGGTGTTATGGGTGAAGCGGGTGGGGCGGCTGGCGACGATGCGGCCGCCGCGGCAGGTTCCGCATCGGGGCCAGCGGCCACGCATGCAGCCGCAGCGAACGCCCGGATGCGCGAGCACGGCCGTCCGCTCGATCACACCGCATCGCGCGCGCACCCGGCGCCGCGCACCGCCGACGATAGGAGCCGCTGATGTTGCAGGGCTTTCCTCCGGTCGTCGCGGCCGACACGCACACGCTGATTCTCGGCAGCTTTCCCGGTGAGGCGTCGCTGGCGGCGGCGCAGTATTACGCGCATCCGCGCAATCAGTTCTGGCGTCTGCTCGGCACGGTGCTAGGCGAGGCATCGCTGCACGAATTGCCCTACGAAGAACGCCTGACGCGAGTGCTCGCGCATCGCATCGGCATCTGGGACGTGCTCGACGCGTGCCATCGCCAGGGCAGCCTCGATTCGGCGATTCGCAATGCGCAGCCGAACGACTTCGCATCGTTGCGCGAGCACGCGCCGCGGTTAAAGAAGGTCTGCTTCAACGGCAAGACAGCAGGGCGGTTCGCCGAAGTGATCGGAGCAGCCGGGTATGAAACCCTCGTACTCCCATCGTCCAGCCCGGCAAACGCGATGCTGTCGTTCGAGCAGAAGCTGGCGCTATGGCGTCAGATCCCGACCTGACCAAGTTCGAGCGCAAGAAACCGCGTACCCGCCACCGGATTCTCATAGTAGGGCGCGGTGTCCACGAATCCCGCGCGCTCGTAAATGCGCTGCGCAAACAGCGTTTGCGGAACCGAGTCGAGCACGAGCTTCGAGTAGCCCAGCTCGCGCGCTTTCCCGATCACGGACTCCACCAGCTTTTCTCCCAGCGACAAGCCTCGAAACGCTTCGCGAACATACAGCCGTTTGACTTCGGCGGTCTCGTCAGTATGACGAAGCAGTCCCACGCAACCGGCGAGTTCGCCGCCGGCATCGGCGACGAAGAACATCCCGGACGGCAGCGTGTAAGTGGCTTCGAACGTATCCATCTCGGCCTCGAAGCCGCGATACGACAGATCCATATCGAGCCAGCGCACATACTCGCGAATCAGTGCGACGAGCCGCGGCGTATCGGCGGGAAAAACCGCTTCGCGGATGACCGGTGGCGGTGCTTGCATTTGCATTTGCTTTTGCATGGCGGCGCTCAGATCCATTGATCGTTGGCGACGGTTCTGTCGCTCGTCATCTCGCCGGTGTTGAGCACACCGCGCGGCTCGATCAGCAGCACTTTCACTTCGGCTTCGGCATACGGCTTGTGCTCGACGCCTTTCGGCACCACCGCCATCTCGCCCGCCTGCAACTCGATCGACCGATCGCGGAAGTCGATGCGCAAGCGGCCTTCGAGCACGATGAAGGTTTCGTCGGTATCGGCGTGGTGATGCCAGATGAAATCGCCCAGCAGCTTCACGACCTTGAACTGATAGTCGTTCATTTCGGCGACCACGCGCGGCTGCCAGTGGCCGTCGATCAGACGGATTTTGTCGAGCAGGTTGATGCTCTGGTGCTGGCCGCGTTGCGCGGGCACGGGCTGGGAAGGGGTAGGCATGATGGCTCCATTCGTTCGATGCGTGAAACGGAGCTTAGGCCGGCGCGCGGCGCGCGTCTTGAACGATTGTGCAAACCCGCGCTAGCCGGCGCGGCGCGCGCCGCCCATCATCGCGAGCCAGCGCGCGGGCGGGATCCCGTACGCGTGGCGAAAGTGCCGGGTCATATGGCTCTGGTCGGCGAAACCGGCCGCCGCCGCCGTCTCCGCCAGCGCGACGCCGCGCAGCATCAGCGCGCGCGCCGCTTCGAGCCGGCGCATCACCAGGTAGTGATAGGGGCTCGTGCCGTAAAAGGTGCGGAAATCGCGCGACAGGTTCCAGCGGTCCTGGCCGCTGACGGCGGCGAGTTCGTCGAGCGTGACGGCGTGGGTGCACGATGCGTCCAGGTACTCGCGCGCGGTTCGCGCGGCCGCGAAATCCGCCGAGCGGCGCATCGGCCGGGCGCCGGCCGCGCCGTCCAGCGCGAGCGCGAGACCGGCGAGCGCGTCGTCGCGTTCGAGCGGCTCCGCGTGCTCGTGCAACTGGCGCAGCGCGGTGCGGGTCGCGTCGAACAGGCGCGGATCGTCGGTGACGCCGCCTTCGACGAACGGCAGCGGCCGCCCGCCGAGCACCGCCTGAATCGCGGCGGGCTGCACGTACACCATCTGGTAGCGAAAACCCTCGTTCGTGCCGGCCTGGCCGTCGTGCGCTTCGTCGGGATGCAGGACCATCACCTGTCCCGGCAGGCTGTGGCGCAGGCTGCGCCGGTAATGGAAGCATTGGACCCCGGCGAGCGTCAGGCCGATCGCGTAGGTGTCGTGGCGATGCATCGAATACGCGTTGCCGTGAAAAAACGCTTCGATGCGCTCGACGCCGCCGGCGGATTCCGAACGGGCAATCCAGTCGGAGCGGGCCTTGCTGGTGTCGCTGCTCATCACATTCTCCAACTTTGTCTGGCGGAGCCGGCGGCGGGCTTCCGTAGCGGATCATTGTAGCCACAACGCGCTTTCCCGCCCGGAGCCCGCGCGCGGGCGCGGCCGCCGCCGGTTGCCCGAGCGCTTCTCCCCCGGCCCAAAAATGAGGCAGAATCCGGACGTGTTCCCCCGCTCTGCGACGTAGGCCGCCGGGTTCGCGATCCGTACCGCGTTTCGTGAATACCCGCCCCGCATCGCCGTCCGCCGCACACGTTGTGTCTGTCTCAGTGTTGCCCGATTCCCGACCGCGTTGTCCGGTGTCAGCCGGCCGCCGCGTGCGAGATGCCTTTCAACTGCCTGCCCAGAGCCTAGCAATGACGACCCAGCAACCGACCATCATCTACACCCTCACCGACGAGGCCCCGCTGCTCGCGACCAGCGCGTTCCTGCCGGTCATCAGGACTTTCACCGCGCCGGCGGGCGTGCAGGTCGAGACCAGCGACATTTCGGTCGCGGGCCGTATCCTCGGCGAATTCCCCGAGTTCCTGACCGAAGCGCAGCGCGTGCCCGACAACCTCGCGGCACTCGGCCGCCTGACGCTGTTGCCGGACACCAACATCATCAAGCTGCCGAACATCAGCGCGTCGGTGCCGCAATTGATGAGCGCGATCAAGGAGTTGCAGTCGAAAGGCTACCGCCTGCCCGACTATCCGGAAGATCCGAAGACCGACATGGAGAAGGACATCCGCCAGCGCTATTCGAAGTGCCTGGGCAGCGCGGTCAACCCGGTGCTGCGCGAAGGCAATTCGGACCGCCGCGCGCCGGCCGCGGTCAAGAACTACGCGCGCAAGCATCCGCACAGCATGGGCGAATGGAGCATGGCCTCGCGCACGCACGTCGCGCACATGCGCCACGGCGACTTCTATCACGGCGAAAAGTCGCTGACGCTCGATCACGCGCGCGACGTGAAGATGGAACTCGTCACGAAGGGCGGCAAGACGATCGTGCTGAAGCCGAAGGTCGCGCTGCTGGACGGCGAGATCATCGACAGCATGTTCATGAGCAAGAAGGCGCTGCTCGAGTTCTATGAAGAGCAGATGGAAGACGCGCGCAAGACCGGCATGATGCTGTCGCTGCACGTGAAGGCGACGATGATGAAGGTCTCGCATCCGATCGTGTTCGGTCACGCGGTGCGGGTGTTCTACAAGGACGCGTTCGCGAAGCATCAGCAGCTGTTCGACGAACTCGGCGTGAACGTCAACAACGGCCTCGTCAATCTGTACGAGAAGCTCGAAACGCTGCCGGAATCGAAGCGCGAGGAAGTGATCCGCGATCTGCACGCGTGCCACGAGCATCGTCCGGAACTGGCGATGGTCGATTCGGCCAAGGGCATCTCGAACCTGCACGCGCCGAACGACGTGATCGTCGATGCATCGATGCCGGCGATGATCCGCATCGGCGGCAAGATGTGGGGCGCCGACGGCCGTCCGAAGGACACCAAGGCAGTGATTCCGGAGAGCACGTTCGCGCGTATCTATCAGGAGATCATCAACTTCTGCAAGACCAACGGCAACTTCGATCCGGTCACGATGGGCACCGTGCCGAACGTCGGCCTGATGGCGCAGAAGGCCGAGGAATACGGCTCGCACGACAAGACCTTCGAGGTGCCGGAAGACGGCGAGGCGCGCATCGTCGATCTGGCCACCGGCGAAGTGCTGCTCACGCAGAACGTCGAAGAGGGCGACATCTGGCGCATGTGTCAGGTGAAGGACGCGGCGATTCGCGACTGGGTCAAGCTGGCGGTCACGCGCGTGCGCAATTCGGGCACGCCGGCGGTGTTCTGGCTCGACCCGTATCGTCCGCACGAGGCCGAGCTGATCAAGAAGGTCGAGACCTACCTGAAGGACTACGACACGACCGGCCTCGACATCCAGATCATGTCGCAGGTGCGCGCGATGCGTTACACGCTCGAGCGCGTGGTGCGCGGGCTCGACACGATCTCGGTGACCGGCAACATCCTGCGCGACTATCTGACCGACCTGTTCCCGATCATGGAACTGGGCACCAGCGCGAAGATGCTGTCGATCGTGCCGCTGATGGCCGGCGGCGGCATGTACGAGACCGGCGCGGGCGGCTCGGCGCCGAAGCACGTGAAGCAGCTGGTCGAAGAAAACCATCTGCGCTGGGACTCGCTCGGCGAATTTCTCGCGCTCGCGGTGTCGCTCGAAGAACTCGGTCTGAAGACCGGCAACGAGAAGGCCAAGATTCTCGCGAAGACGCTCGATACCGCGACCGGCAAGCTGCTCGACAACAACCGCAGCCCGCGTCCGAAGAGCGGCGAACTCGACAACCGCGGCAGTCAGTTCTACCTGGCGATGTACTGGGCGCAGGAGCTGGCCGCGCAAACCGACGACGCGGAACTGGCCGCGCGCTTCAAGTCGCTGGCGACGCAGCTGACCGCCAACGAGCAGGTGATCGTCGCGGAACTGGCGTCGGTGCAGGGCAACCCGGCCGACATCGGCGGCTATTACAAGCCCGACTTCGAGAAGCTCGACGAAGTGATGCGGCCGAGCCGCACGTTCAACGAGGCGCTGGCCGCGGCTCGCGAAGCGTAACCTGAAGCACGCCGAAATGAAGTGAACAGAAACCGCCCGCGCAACGCGGGCGGTTTTTTTCGTGGCGCGCGGGTTCGCGGCCGCTGCCGACGTCGAATGCTATGCTCTCGGTCGTCCAGAAATTGCGCGTCCAGCGCGACCTCCAGAAATCCTCACATGACCAAACTGATCAAGCGCGCTTCGGCCGAAGCGCGTGCATTCCGCAACCGCGACGCCGACGCCGTCGGCGGCAAACAGAAGAGCGCGCCGAAAGCCGCGCGCAACGCGAAATCTACCGCCGACACCGACCTGCACGACGCGCCGCAAATCGAAGCGCCGCGCAAGCCGCGTTTCGCGCCGGTCACGTTCTCCGAAGAAGGCGGCGTGCGCTACCTGCATTTCGGCACCGAGTGGGTGCAAGGCGCGATGCGTCTGCGCAAGCCCGACCATATCGAACTCGAATACGCGCAGCAGATGATGGCCTGGCTGCTGTTCCTCGAAACCCCGAAGCGGATCGTGCAGCTCGGGCTCGGCGCGGCGTCGCTGACCAAGTTCGCGCATCGCTTCCTGAAGAGCGCGAAGGTCGACGCGGTCGAGTTGAACCCGGCGGTGGTCGTCGCCGCGCGCACGATGTTCGATCTGCCGCGCGACGACGCGCGTCTGACCGTGCACGAAATCGACGCTTGGGACTTCGTCAACGACCGCGCGAATCACGGCACGATCGGCGCGCTGCAGATCGACGTGTACGACGCGACCGCGCGCGGTCCGGTGCTCGATAGCGTCGGCTTTTACCGTGCGGCGCGCGAGTGTCTGACCGAAGCGGGCATCGTCACGGTAAACCTGTTCGGCGATCATCCGAGCTTCGTGCGCAACATGAAGCGCCTGAACGAGGCGTTCGACGGCCGCGTGGTCGCGCTGCCCGAAGTGCACGACGGCAACCGCATCGCGATCGCGTTCTCGGGGCCGGCGCTCGACGTGCCGTTCACCGCGCTCGACGCACGCGCGAAGCTGATCGAAGCCGAACTCGGCTTGCCGGCGCGCAAGTGGATCAAGGGTCTGCGCGAATCGACCGGGCAGACGGGCGCGTCGTTCGCGATCTGATCGGCGCCTGGCCGGACGAGACTAGCGGGTTCGCTGAAGCGGCATTTCGCCGGCTTCAGCGAACGATGCAAAAATCATCTGCATAGCACTCCGCACTTTTTTCCAAGCTGCAATTCTTTCCGCCTCTTCCTCTGTTTCCCGCATTCGAACCGCATCTCCAAACGCGCGTTCCCAACGACATCCCAGACTCTGGTCAGCACCGCGCGTTCAAGCCGTGACTGCCTTGCCACACCTTGCTGTGCCTCGGGTCGTCCCTGCTTGACCGGGCAATCGCCACTCCTATACTCTTTCGAAGCTTTCGGGGCGCCCGTGGCCAATCCGCGGGACGACCACCCGCTGCGATTCCACTCCCGTCGACCACGGGCAGATAAATTCAAAATAGGAAAGAGGAGACGTCATGGCTCACGACGCCGACGTGAAAAAGGCCAGCAAGCACTGGCTATGGCTATTGCTGCTACCGTGGATCGCAATGGTGTGGGTGCCGTCCTACAACCGGATCGAACCGCAGCTGTTCGATTTTCCGTTCTTCTACTGGTATCAACTGCTGTGGGTGCTGATTAGCGCGGTCATCACGGCGTTCGTCTACATGAAGACCAAATCCCGCTATACGGGTCGTTCGAACGGGGGCGCGCAATAATGAATCCGATTGCAACCTTCGTCTTCGTACTGTTTTTCATCGGCGTCACGATTCTCGGCTTCGTCGCGGCCCACTGGCGGCGCGGCGATCTCGCCCATCTGGAAGAGTGGGGCCTGGGCGGCCGCCGTTTCGGCACGATCGTCACGTGGTTCCTGCTCGGCGGCGACCTGTACACCGCGTACACGTTCATCGCGGTGCCGGCGCTGGTATTCGGTGCGGGCGCAACCGGTTTCTTCGCGCTGCCGTACACCATCCTGATCTATCCGTTCGCGTTCGTCGTGTTCCCGAAGCTGTGGAGCATCGCCAAGCGTCACGGCTACGTGACCTCGGCGGACTTCGTGTCGGCCCGCTACGGCAGCCGCATGCTCGCGCTCGCGATCGCGGTGACCGGGATCGTCGCGACGATGCCGTATATCGCGCTGCAGCTGGTCGGTATCGAAGTGGTGATCGGCGCGCTCGGCTTCGACACCACCGGCTTTGTCGGCGATCTGCCGCTGATCATCGCGTTCGCGATCCTCGCGGCCTACACGTACACGTCGGGCCTGCGCGCGCCGGCGATGATCGCGGTGGTCAAGGACATCCTGATCTACGTGACGATCTTCGCGGCGATCATCGTGATCCCGCCGCAGCTGGGCGGCTTCGGCCATATCTTCGGCGCGGTGCCGCCGGCCAAGCTGCTGCTGAAGTCGCCGGACGTGTCGAGCCTGAACGGCTATAGCGCGTACGCGACACTGGCGGTCGGCTCGGCGCTCGCGTTGTTCCTGTATCCGCACTCGATCACCGCGGTGCTGTCGTCGAAGTCGGGCAACACGATCCGCCGCAACATGGCGCTGCTGCCGGCTTACTCGCTGGTGCTCGGTCTGCTCGCGCTGCTCGGCTTCATGGCGCTCGCGGCCGGCGTGAAGGACATGCCGGAGTTCGCGCCGTACTTCAAGGCCTTCGGCCCGAACTTCGCGGTGCCGGCGCTGTTCCTGCACTTCTTCCCGTCGTGGTTCGTCGGCGTCGCGTTCGCGGCGATCGGGATCGGCGCGCTGGTGCCGGCGGCGATCATGTCGATTGCGGCGGCGAACCTGTACACGCGTAACGTGCACAAGGAGTTCGTCAACCGCAACATGACGCACGAGCAGGAGACCAACGTCGCGAAGCTGGTGTCGTTGATCGTCAAGGTCGGCGCGGTCGCGTTCATTCTGGGCCTGCCGCTCACGTATGCGATCCAGCTGCAATTGCTCGGCGGGATCTGGATCATCCAGACGCTGCCGGCGATCGTGCTCGGTCTGTACACGCGCGTGCTCGACTACCGCGGTCTGCTGGCCGGCTGGGCAGCCGGTATCGTCACCGGTACGTGGATGGCGATCTCGCTGAAGCTGGCCGGTTCGATCTTCACGATCCATCTGTTCGGGATGGCGGTGCCGGGCTACGCGGCGGTGTGGGCGCTGATCGTCAACCTCGTGGTGTCGGTCGTCGTGAGCGCGCTGGTGCGCGCGGCCGGCATGCAGCGTGGCGAGGACCGGACCCGTCCGGAGGACTATCTGGACGTCGTCGAAGGCTGAGCGGTGCGCCGCTTCCGGAAGTTCCGGGGGCGGTCGGGCCAGTAGCTGAAAATACAGTCGCAAATGCAACGCCCGCGGACGAAAGTTCGCGGGCGTTTGTGTTTGCGCGGCACTCCAGGGCAGGATAGCGGAACCGTTCCCTCACGCGTTCGCCGCGCGCTGCCATGGCTGCTGCCGATACTCCCACCGTGATCCCGCGCCGCTCGGCGCTCAGCCGGATGATTCGCGCGGTGACCTCGCCCTATTACCGCTATCGCCACGCGAAGGTGCTGCACAGCTTGCGGGTCGGCCTCGCGATGCTGTTCTCGATTCTCGCGACCACCGGCATCGATATTCCGCACGGCATCTGGTCGTCGGTGACGCTGCTGGTCGTGATCGGCGGCCTCCAGCATCACGGCAATATCCGCCAGAAAGCGGCCGAGCGCGCGGCCGGTACGCTGCTCGGCGCGGCGATCGGGCTCGTGCTGATCGTGCAGCAGAACCTGATCGGCTCGTTGTCGCTCACCTTCGTGCTGGAGGCGATCATCGCGGCGATCTGCGCATGGTTCGCGATCGGCAAGGCCGGTTATGTCGGACTGCTGACCGCGATCACGATGTGCATCGTCGCCGGTCACGGCGACAACCTGATCGATGTCGGGCTGTGGCGCACCTTCAACGTGCTGGTCGGCATCGTGATCGCGCTCGGCTTCTCGTTCGCGTTTCCGCTGCACGCCACTTACTCGTGGCGCTACGGGCTCGCGACCAACCTGCGCGAATGCGCGGGCATCTACGCGCGGCTGCTCGACGGCGAGACGATCGGCGAGGAAGAGCAGGTCCGGCATTTCCTCGCGATCAACAAGCGGCTCGTGCAGCTGCGCGGGTTGATGCCGTCGGTCGCGAAGGAAATCGGCGTGCCGCAGACCCGGCTCGAGGAGATCCAGCGGCTGCATCGCTCGGTGCTCAGTTCGCTCGAACTGCTCGCGACCGGTCCGCTGATGAACGCCGACGCGGCCGCGCGCGCCGCGTACGCCGCGCACTGCGGCAACGAGGTGCGCGCGGTGCGGGCGATTCTGCTGTCGATGGCGCGCGCGTTGCGCTTCGGTCACACGACGAACGCGGGCATTCCGGCCGCGGCGCCGCTCGTTGACGTGCCGGGCACGGCGGCGGGATTGCCGCCCGAATGGCAGGGACCGTACTGGCTCGGCCAGCGGCTCGCGGAACAGGTGGACCGGCTGCGCGCGCTATTGCTCGAGACCGAGCCGAACTGGGATATCGAAGGGCATACGCGCGGTTCGCGGGCCGCCCGGGTGGGCTGAGCGCGCGGCGCGTGTCAGGGCCGCCCGGCGGGCCGCTCGGGCTCCGAGACCATCCACATCAGGCCGAAGCGGTCCACCACCATGCCGAAGCCGGTGCTCCAGAACGTCGGCTGGAACGGCATCATGACCTGGCCGCCGGCGGCGAGCGCATCGAAGTATGTCTTCGCGGTGGGGGCGTCGTCGGTGGTCAGCGTCAGGCTGAAGCCGTTCATCGAACCGCTCGCGGGGTCGCAGTTGCCGTCCGACGCCATCCAGACCGTCGAGCCCATCCGGATCGACGCGTGCATGATCTTGTCGGCGAGTTCCGGCCGCTGCGGATTGTTCGGGTCCGGCGGCGCTTCGCTGTAGCGCATCTTGACGGTCACTTCGGCGCCGAGTTGTTCGGTGTAGTAGGCGAGCGCTTCCTCGCAGCGGCCGTTGAAGAACACGTAGGGCTGGACGTACATGATCGTCTCCTCGGATCGGGCGGTGGGTTGGGCGCCGTCGTGCCCCGGCGAGAGGCGGCGCGGGACGGCGGTGGGGTGATTGTAGGCGCGTGTGGCGGGCCGATTGTGACGGTGTCTGTCGGCGGTGGCGACGGTGGCGGCGCGGCCAGCCCGCAGCGGTAAACGGCAAACGGCCCTGAACCGGGAGGTTCAGGGCCGTTTGCATTCGTAGCGCGCGTCGCTCAATCGACCGGCGCGCGCACCTCAGCGTCTCAACGCGTTTAACGCCTTTAACGCAGCGAGTCGATCAGCTTTTCCAGCTTCACCGCATCGGCGGCGAACGTGCGGATCCCTTCGGCGAGCTTTTCGGTCGCCATCGCATCGTCGTTGACGAGGAAGCGGAACGACTTTTCGTCGACCGGCACGCGTTCGATGTCCGCGTCATGCGCCATATCGCCCGACAGTTTGCGCTCGACCTTGTCGCTGCTGTCTTGCAGCTTCTGCAGCAGGTCAGGGCTGATGGTCAGCAGATCGCAGCCGGCCAGTTCGAGAATCTGCGACGTGGTGCGAAAGCTCGCGCCCATCACCTCAGTCTTGTAGCCGAACTTCTTGTAGTACGCGTAGATGCGGCGCACCGACTTGACGCCCGGATCGTTGGCGCCGCCGTCCTTCGCTTCGTCCCACGCGCTGCCGGCGCTCTTCTTGTACCAGTCGTAGATCCGGCCGACGAACGGCGAGATCAGTTGCGCGCCGGCTTCCGCGCAGGCGGCCGCCTGCGCCAGCGAGAACAGCAGCGTCATGTTGCAGCGGATGCCTTCCTTCTGCAGCACCTCGGCCGCGCGCACGCCTTCCCAGGTGGAGGCGAGCTTGATCAGCACACGCTCGCGCTCGATACCGTGTTCCTTGTACAGCGCGATCAGCTCGCGGCCCTTCGCGATCGAGCCGTCGATATCGAACGACAGACGCGCGTCGACTTCAGTCGACACTCGCCCCGGGATGATCTTCAGAATTTCGGTGCCGAACGCGATCAGCAGCTGGTCGATGATCGCACCGACCGGTTTCGACGCATGCGCCTTGACGGTTTTTTCGAGCAGCGGCCGGTAGTCGTCTTTCTGCACGGCCTTCAGAATCAGCGACGGATTGGTGGTCGCGTCCTGCGGTTTGTAGGCGGCGAGCTGCTGGAAGTCGCCGGTGTCGGCGACCACGGTGGTGTATTGCTTGAGTTGATCGAGTGCGGTTGTCATGTTCGGGCCTTCAGGGCGCCTGTGCGCCGTGGTTCAGGAGAAATGAGGTCGCCGCCGCGTCGCCCGGTGGAGCGGCGCGGCGGCCGCGAGTCAAGCCGCAGCGCGTTCCGCGAGGGGCCGGAATGCGCTGCCGGATACGTCTATTCTATGGCGGATCGCCGGCAACGGTATGAACAGCGGATATGGACAGTCGCGCGTGGCGTTCCGTTCACGCGCGCCGCGCGTTGAGGATCAGTTGCGTGAGCACGCCGGCGACGAGACCCCAGAACGCCGAGCCGATCGACAGCAGCGTGAGCCCCGACGCGGTCACCATGAAGGTGACGAGCGCCGCTTCGCGCTGGCGCGTGTCCTGCATCGCGTTCGCGAGTCCGCTCATGATCGAGCCGAACAGTGCGAGCGCGGCAACCGACACCACCAGCGCCTTCGGCAACGCCGCGAACAGCGCGGCGATGGTCGCGCCGAACACACCGGCGAGCAGGTAGAAAATCCCGCCCCACACGGCCGCGGTGTAACGGCGGCGCGGATTCTCGTGCGCTTCCGGGCCGGTGCAGATCGCCGCGGTGATCGCCGCGAGATTGACGCCGTGCGAACCGAACGGCGCGAGCAGCAGCGACGCGAGGCCGGTCGTCGCGATCAGCGGCGCGGATGGGGTCTGGTAGCCGTCCGCGCGCAGCACCGCGATGCCGGGCACGTTCTGCGACGCCATCGCGACGACGAACAGCGGAATCCCGATGCTCACGACCGCGGCCGCCGAGAACGCCGGCATCGTGAACACCGGATGCGCGAGCGCGACGTGAAAGTGGCTGAAATCGAGCAGGCCGAGCGCGCCGGCGGCGGCCGTGCCGACCACCAGCGTCGTCACGATCGCATAGCGCGGCGACAGCCGTTTGACGATCAGATAGGTGAAGAACATCGTCAGCACGAGCGCGCTCTGGTACTGCGCGGCGCGGAAAATCTCGATGCCGATCTCGAACAGGATCCCGGCGAGGAGCGCCGACGCGAGGCCGGCCGGGATTTTTTTCATCAGCGTGTCGAACCAGCCGGTCACGCCGACCAGCGTGAGCAGCACCGCGCACACGATGAACGCGCCGATCGCCTGCGCATACTCGACATGCGCGAGCGACGACACCAGCAGCGCCGCGCCCGGCGTCGACCATGCGATCACGATCGGCGCGCGAAAGCGCAGCGACAGACCGATCGAGCAGAT
This sequence comes from Burkholderia sp. SRS-W-2-2016, assembly GCF_001931485.1. Classification (GTDB taxonomy): domain Bacteria; phylum Pseudomonadota; class Gammaproteobacteria; order Burkholderiales; family Burkholderiaceae; genus Paraburkholderia. The sequence continues at coordinate 36,299 of NZ_MSDV01000014.1, forward strand.
CCCCATGCCCATCGACAGCGCCCAGATCCACGACGAAATCTGCGCATCGGTGAGGTGCGCGGCCTGGCCGGCCTGGAACATCAGCACCAGCGAGCTGGTGTAGCCGGTCATCATCGCGACGAAGCCGGCGACGATCGTCGATAGCGAGGTATCGGCGAGCGGATTGAAACGCCCTGGCGGCGTGGCGGTGGGGGACAGCTGGGGCGAAGGGGGCGAGCTCATGCGGATGCTTTCTTGTTGCCTGGTGCTTGTTATTGGAGGTGAAGCGCTGAGGTGGTGAGGCGGTAAAGCTGTGAGTCGATAAAGCAGAGCAGGGCTGACCTGCGCCCTTACTTGCTCAGCACGCGCATGGCTGTCTCGAGGCCGGCGAGCGTGAGCGGATACATCCGGTGGCCGAGCACTTCGCGAATCGCGCTGACCGATTGCCGGTACGGCCACAGCGCTTCGGGTTCGGGGTTCAGCCACGCGAAGTGCGGGAAGTGATCGGCGAGCCGGCGCAGCCACACCGCGCCGGCCTCGGCATTGTTGTACTCGACCGAGCCGCCCGGCTGCAGCACTTCGTAAGGACTCATGGTCGCGTCGCCGACGAAGATCAGCTTGTAGTCGGGCGTGAACTTGTGCAGCACGTCCCACGTCGGCGTGCGTTCGGCGTGACGGCGGCGGTTGTTCTTCCACAGGAAGTCGTACACGCAGTTGTGGAAGTAGTAGAACTCGAGGTGCTTGAACTCGGCCTTGGCGGCGGAGAACAGCTCCTCGGTGCGCTTCACGTGATCGTCCATCGAGCCGCCGACGTCGAGCAGCATCAGCACTTTCACGTTGTTGTGCCGCTCGGGCACCATCTTCAGATCGAGCCAGCCGGCGTTCGCCGCGGTGCTGCGGATCGTGTCGGGCAGATCGAGCTCTTCGGCCGCGCCTTCGCGCGCGAAGCGGCGCAGCCGGCGCAGCGCGACCTTGATGTTGCGGGTGCCGATTTCGACCTGGTCGTCGTAGTCGCGATAGGCGCGCGCTTCCCAGACCTTGACCGCGGTGCGATTGCCGGCCGCGTCGCCGCCGATGCGCACCCCTTCCGGGTTATAGCCGCCGTTGCCGAACGGCGAGGTGCCGCCGGTGCCGATCCATTTGTTGCCGCCTTCGTGGCGCTCCTTCTGCTCGTCGAACAGCTCCTTCAGACGCTCCATCAGCTTGTCCAGACCGCCCATCGCCTCGATCTGCGCTTTCTCTTCCGGCGACAGATCGCGTTGCAGCTTCTTTTTCAGCCAGTCGAGCGGCACGTCGAACGCGAGTTCCGAGGTTTGCGCGACGCCGTTGAAATACGCGCCGAACGCCTGGTCGAACTTGTCGAAGTACTGCTCGTCCTTCACGAGCGTGATGCGCGCGAGGTAGTAGAACTCGTCGAGCGACGGCGCGATCACGTTCGCCTTCAGCGCTTCGAGCAGCGTCAGGTATTCCTTCACCGACACCGGCAGTTTGGCGGCGCGCAGCGAGTAGAAAAAGTCGATCAGCATGCTGGGTGTCCTTGCGGCGGCCGGGCTCGGCCGCGCAGTCGGGTCAGGGCGGGGTGCCCGCTCAACGGTTGTTGCGGTTCATGAACAGCAGACGCTCGAACAGGCTCACGTCCTGCTCGTTCTTCAGCAGCGCGCCATGCAGCGGCGGCACGATCTGTTTCTGGTCGGCCGAGCGCAACGCTTCGGGCGGGATGTCTTCGGCGAGCAGCAGCTTGAGCCAGTCGAGCAGCTCCGAGGTGGACGGCTTCTTCTTCAGGCCCGCGACGTTACGCAGTTCGAAGAAACTTTGCAGCGCGGCGGCCAGCAGTTCCTTCTTGATGCCGGGGTAGTGGACCTCGACGATCTGCTGCATCGTCTGCGGATCGGGGAACCTGATGTAGTGGAAGAAGCAGCGGCGCAGGAACGCGTCGGGCAATTCCTTCTCGTTGTTCGACGTGATGATCACGAGCGGCCGATGCTTCGCGCGCACCAGCTCGTGCGTCTCGTACACGTAGAACTCCATGCGGTCGAGTTCGCGCAGCAGGTCGTTCGGAAATTCGATGTCGGCCTTGTCGATCTCGTCGATCAGCAGCACGGTTTGCTGGTCGGCCTCGAACGCCTGCCACAGCACGCCCTTGACGATGTAATTGGCGATGTCCTTGACGCGCTCGTCGCCGAGCTGCGAGTCGCGCAGACGCGAGACCGCGTCGTATTCGTAGAGCCCCTGTTGCGCCTTGGTGGTCGACTTGATGTGCCATTGCAGCAGCGGCATGCCGAGCGCGGCGGCCACTTCCTCCGCGAGCATGGTCTTGCCGGTGCCGGGTTCGCCCTTGATCAGCAGCGGGCGCTTGAGCGTCATCGCGGCGTTGACCGCGAGCTTGAGGTCGTCGGTGGCGACGTACTGCGATGAGCCTTCGAAACGCATGGCGAGGTGCTCTTTTTTGGGAAAAAACCCAGTATAAGTCAGAAGACCTGTTGGCCTGAAACCGGCTCGCGTATGGTGTGAGCCGCGTTGCGCAGCAGCCGGGAGCGGCTACCTGGTAGAGACCCGGAGTGTCTGCCCGATGTCCGCTCAGGCCCGCCGGATAAGGCTCCGCGGGGCGCCGGGGTGGGCGTTGCGCGGGCCCCGCGGCTGGTGGACGTGCGTCGTGGCGTCGCGGTACAATGAGCCCGATTTTTTTGGCCTGCGTGGCTACCCTACAAGAAGAACGGCACGGACCGCGCTTTTCTGGGCGCCCGTTTCCCCTCAAGCCAGGTTATCTATGAATAAATTCGTCGGCAAACACGTCGTGATCGCAGCGCTGTCGGTGCTCGCGGGCTATGCGGCCAGTGCGCAGGCAGCGGATGTCGTGGGCAACGCGAAGGCGGGCCAGGGCAAGGTCGCGATGTGCATCGGCTGCCACGGCATCCCCGAATATCGCACTGCCTATCCTGAGGTGTTCCGCGTGCCGAAGATCGGCGGCCAGAACCAGGCGTACCTCGAGAACGCGCTGCACGCGTACAAGAAGGGCGACCGCCACTTCGACACGATGCATGCGATCGCGGTGTCGCTGTCGGACCAGGACATTGCCGACATCGCCGCGTACTACGCAGCGCAAAATGCCGCTTCGAAAAACAATCCCGACAAGTGATCGGCGTCGGTCACCAGCACATCAAATTCGCGGGATAGGAGATTCCATGATCAAGCCCCAACAGGCACTCCACACGGTATTCAAGGCTGCCTGCGCGTCGGCGGCCGTGCTCGGTCTGGTTGCAGCGAACGGCGCCCACGCGGCTGACGCTTCCAACGGCAAGGTGCTCTCCGACAGCCATAACTGCGCGGCCTGCCACGGCGTGAACCTGAACAAGCCGGTCAGCCCCGAGTATCCGAAGCTCGCCGGCCAGCATTCCGACTACGTGTTCTTCGCGCTGCGCCAATATCAGATGGGCACCGGCAATCCGCACTTCGGCCGCAATAACGCGATCATGCAGGCCCAGGTGCAGAGCCTGTCGCTGAGCGACATGAAGGACATCGCCGCTTACATCGAATCGCTCGAAGGCGATCTGGTGCAGAAGAAGTAAGCATTCGACATCGCGCGCGTTGCGCGAGCGAAGCGGCTGCAAATGAAACACCCCGCCTTGGCGGGGTGTTTTGCTTTTGGGGCGGCGATTTGCGGCGCGGGTTCTTCAGTCGCGCGTCGCGCGTCGTTCGATGCGTTGCAGATAGGCATCGGTATCCGGCGGCGTGCCGGTGCGTTGCGCTTCCCAGATGGTTTCGCCGAGGCAATCCATGATCGCGTGCTGCGCGTCGTGGCTCGAACCCATGCGCGCGGCCAGCCGCTCGTGCGCGGCGCGGATGCCGGGCGGCTGATCGATCGACAACTGCTCGGAGATCGCCAGATGCATCGACAGATGCAGGAACGGGTTGGTCTGGCCGCGCTCCGGCGAGTAGTCCTGGGCCTGCGCGGCCGGGCCGTCGGACAGGTCCGCATGATATTCCGGATGCTCGACGATCCAGTCGGCGGCGATCGCTTCGAGCGGCGTCAGGATTTCGCCGTTGCGCTGCTTGCGCCAGGTGTCGATGAAAAATTGGCGGACTTCGTCGCGGCTGGGATTGAACATCGTGGAACCGGTGGGTGTGGAGTGGGGTGCTGGGTTGCGCGTGCGGCGGGCGCGGCCGTGAGGCAGGGCCGGGCCGGTGCTGCGCGGCGCGAAAGCGACATTTTACGCCGCGGTGTTATGGGCTGCTGGCGTTGGCGTTGGCGTTGGCGTTGGCGGTGGCGTTGACGGTGGTGTTGGCGTTGACGCGCGCCGTGCCGCCGGCCGGCTCGCTCATAGGTCGGGCGGCGGCGTCTTCGGCCGGAACTCGCACAGCGGCTCGATCACGCAATGCCAGCATTCGGGCCGGCGCGCCTTGCACACGTAGCGCCCATGCAGGATCAGCCAGTGGTGCGCATCCTGCTTGAACTCGGCGGGCGTGAATTTCTCCAGCGCCGCCTCGACCGCGCGCACGTCCTTGCCCGGCGCGAGCCCGGTGCGATTCGCGACGCGGAAGATGTGCGTATCGACCGCGATGGTCGGATGGCCGAACGCGGTATTGAGGATCACGTTGGCGGTCTTGCGGCCGACGCCCGGCAGACTTTCGAGCGCCTCGCGATCCTCCGGCACCTCGCCGCCGTACTGGTCGAGCAGAATCCGGCAGGTCGCGATCACGTTCTTCGCCTTGGTGCGATACAGGCCGATCGTCTTGATGTAGTCGGCCACGCCCGCTTCGCCGAGCTCGAAGATCTTCTGCGGCGTGTTCGCGACCGGGAACATCCGGCGCATCGCCTTGTTGACCGACACGTCGGTCGCCTGCGCCGACAGCAGCACCGCGATCAGCAGTTCGAACGGCGTCGTGTACTCGAGCTCGGTGGTCGGATGCGGATTCAGGCTCTGAAGCGTTTCGTAGATGGCGCGGCGTTTGTTCGCGTTCATGCGGAGCGTGTCGGTGGCGGTTAAGGCGTGGCGCGCGGGTGGAGCTAGCGCGGGGTCGACGGCTTGGGTGGCTTCAGCGGCTCGGACGGCTCGCCGGGTTCGCCGGCGTTGTCTTTGCCGCCGTTGCCGTCTTTGCCGCCGTTGCCATCTTTGCCGACGTTGCCGTCTTTGCCGGCGAGGCCGAGACGACGCCGGCGGGCTTCCGCGGCGTCGATCTGCGCCTGCACGTCGGCGCTGACGTTGGCGGTGTTCTGCGGACCCTGGCCTTTCGCGGCCATTTCTTCCTTTTTCTGGCGCGCGCGTTCGAGCGCGGCCTGGATGATCGCGCGTTTCTTCGCTTCGGCGTCGTTCGCCGCCGGGGCTGCCGGTGTCGGCGCCGCGGTGGACGTAGTGGACGAGTCGGACGTGCCGGCAGCCGCGTCGGCCGCTTCCGGCGCGGGCGCCGCGCTCGCGGCTCGCCGTGCCGCCGCACGCGCTTCGGCCGCGTCGCGTTCGCGCGCGAGACGCGCTGTGCGACGGTCGTGGCGCTCGCGCGCGGCGTCGGCCTGGTCCTGGCTCCACGCGGCCCAACCGGTCGCCTCGCCGGTAACGGACGGCGTGGCGATGCAATCGACCGGGCAGGGCGGCACGCACAGATCGCAGCCGGTACACAGCTCGGCGATGACCGTGTGCATCTGTTTCGGTGCGCCAACTATCGCGTCGACCGGACAGGCTTGCATGCACAGCGTGCAGCCGATACACACCTGTTCGTCGATAACCGCCACCGGCCGCGGGCGTTCGACGCCATTGGCGGAATTGAGCGGAATCACCGGTTTGCCGAGCAGCGCGGCCAGACGCGCGATGCCTTCGGCACCGCCGGGCGGGCACTGGTTATAGTTCGCGTCGCCAGTAGCGACGGCTTCGGCATAGGGACGGCATGCGGGATAACCGCACTTCGTGCATTGCGTTTGGGGCAGCAGATCTTCGATGCGATCCGCGAGTGTTTTGACGTCTGTCACGGTTACGGCGTGGGGGTTTGCCATGCTGATGCACGGCCTGAACTAAATAGCACATTATCGCCGATTTCCCCAATTGCCATTCGCAATCCATGTGCCATAATCGAAGCGCTTTTTTCGAAAGACCGCAGAAAAGGGTGTGTTCCCCAACCATGACGCGCCCGTCAACGCCGCCATAAAAAGGCCCTGGAGAGAGGCCCGGCGGCGCGATCCGGATAACGCGGCTCACGAAGACGATGCCACCATGAATCAGCCGAAAATCAAAAGAGATCCTGAAGGCACGAGGCGCCGAATTCTGCTTGCGGCGGCCGAAGAGTTTGCAAATGGTGGGCTATTCGGCGCTCGCGTCGATCAGATTGCCCGCCGCGCGGAAACCAATGAACGCATGCTGTATTACTACTTCGGTAGTAAGGAGCAGCTATTCACGGCGGTACTCGAGCATGCGTTCAGCGCACTCAACGAAGCGGAACGCACGCTCGAACTGAACGGCGTCGCGCCCGTCGAGGCAGTCACGCGGCTGGCCCATTTCGTATGGGACTACTACCGCGACCATCCCGAACTGCTCAGGCTGATCAATAACGAGAATCTGCACGAAGCACGCTACATGCAGAAGTCCACGCGCATCCGCGAAATGATCTCGCCGATCGTCGCGACGCTCGGCGGCATTCTCGAACGCGGTCAGCGCGCCGGGCTGTTCCGGCAGAACGTCGACCCGTTGCGTTTCTACGTGACGCTGTCGGGAATGGGCTACTACATCGTGTCGAACCGTTTCACGCTCGAAGCGACGCTCGGCCGCGATTTCAGCAGCGCCGCCGAACGCAGCGAAGTGATCCAGATGAATACCGAGTTGCTGCTTGCGTACCTGTTGCGCAAGTAGCGGCCGGCTCGTATTGTCCGCCGCGCTTCTGCCGCGGCAGACAATCAGTATCACGAACCAAGCACCCAGAAATGCCGACGGCCTCCGTAGAGGCCGTCGGTTTTTTCATGCTTGCCGCTCAGACGTTCAGGCTTCGACTTTTTCCTTCGTCGTCCTTGTCGTCTTGTTGTGCTCGAGGATGAAGTCGCGCAGTTGCGGATAGATGATGGTGCGCCAGCGGCGGCCCGAGAAGATCCCGTAGTGACCGCATTTTTCCGCGGTGAAGTGACGCTTGTTCTTCGCCGGAATGCCGCTGCACAGTTCTTGCGCCGCGAAGGTCTGGCCGTCGCCGGAAATGTCGTCGAGTTCGCCTTCGATCGTAAACAGCGCGGTCGTCTTGATGTCCTGCGGCCGCACCCGTTCGCCGGCCACGTCCCACGTGCCTTCGGCGAGACGGAATTCCTGGAACACCACGCGGATCGTTTCGAGGTAATAGTCGGCGTCCATGTCGAGCACCGCGTTGTACTCGTCATAGAAGCGGCGATGCGCTTCGGCGTCGTCTTCGTCGCCGCGCAGCAGACTTTGGTAGTAATCCCAGTGCGACGCGGCGTGACGTTCCGGATTCATCGCGACGAAACCGGTGTGCTGCAGGAAGCCCGGATACACCTTGCGGCCCACGCCCGGATAGTTCGGCGGCACCGTGAAGATCACGTTGTTCTCGAACCACTCGTACGAGTGCTGGGTGGCCAGCGAGTTGACCGCGGTCGGGCTCTTACGGGCGTCGATCGGGCCGCCCATCATCGTCATCGTGCGCGGGGTGTCTTCGCCGCGGCTCGCCAGCAGCGAGATTGCCGCGAGCACCGGCACCGTGGGCTGGCACACCGAGATCACGTGCAGGTTCTTCGCGCCGATGTGGCGGATGAAGTCCTGGATATACGCGATGTAGTCGTCCAGACGGAATTCGCCGGCTTCGAGCGGCACCATGCGCGCGTCGATCCAGTCGGTGATGTAGACCTTGTGGTCCTGCAGCAACGTGCGCACGGTGTCGCGCAGCAGCGTGGCGTGGTGTCCGGACAACGGTGCGCAGACCAGCACGACCGGCTCGTCTTTCAATTGGTTGACAGCGTCGCTGTCGTCGGCGAAACGCTTGAAACGCATCAGACGGCAGAACGGTTTCTCCACGATGGTCTGCTCGACGATCGGGATGTTATGACCATCCTTAACAATCTGATGGATGTTGAACTCAGGTTTTTCGTAGTCCTTGCCGAGCCGGTACAGCAATTCGTAACCGGCGGACAGGCGGGTGGCGCCCGGCACATAGGCCAGCGGACTGGCCGGATTCGCGAATGACTTCGACGCGGCCTGTGCCCAGGCGGTGAGGGGGCTCAACATCGCCCGCTGGAATTCATGCAATTGATAGAGCATGGGTGCTCCGTTGAAAGCGGTTCGCATTGGGCTTCGCAAACACGCACGATGCGTTGCGGCGGGCCATTTTTGGTTGTTGGCACATATGTTTTTGGCCGACAGTCGAGACGATGATATCGAACAAAGCAATTTTGTGCAACGCAACAATTTCCGCGTTCAGTGTACGCAAACTGTCACCGGCTCATGCTAGTGGCGATGTTGCTGCGCCGCTATCAGGGCTTGCCTGAACCTCAAGCTCCATCGCGCGGATGCCGTTATGCGGCGGCTGGCCGGTCGCCTGCGCCATTTCCTGCTCGTGCTTCATCAGGTTCAGTCCGGTGTGCACCAGCGCGACGTGCGAGAACGCCTGCGGGAAGTTGCCGACCTGGCGTTTGTCGATCGGGTCGTATTCCTCGGCCAGCAGACCGACGTCGTTGCACAGCGCGAGCAGGCGCTCGTACATCTCGGTCGCCTCCTTCACGCGACCTTGCAGCGCGAGGTTGTCGACCATCCAGAACGAACACGCAAGGAAAGTGCCTTCCCCCGGCGGCAGGCCGTCGTCGAACTCGGTGGTGCGGTAGCGCATCACGAAACCGTCGTGCATCAGGTTCTGTTCGATCGCGGCGACGGTGCCCTTGATGCGCGGATCCTTCGGCGGCAGGAAGCCGAGCAGCGGCATCAGCAGCACGCTCGCGTCGAGCTGGTCGCTGCCGTACGACTGCGCGAACGCGTTCAGATCGGCGTTCCACGCCTTGTTGCAGACTTCCGCGTGAATCGTGTCGCGGATCGCGCGCCAGTCGTCGAGCGGGCCGTCGAGCTTGAACATTTCGGCCGAGCGGATCGCGCGGTCGTACGCGACCCACGCCATCACCTTCGAGAACGTGAAGTGCTGGCGCCCGCCGCGGGTTTCCCAGATGCCTTCGTCGGGCTCGCGCCAGATCGTCGCGAGGTGTTTGAGCATCGCGCACTGCACGCTCCACGCGGTGTTGTCCGCCTGCAGGCCGCCGACCCGCGCCAGATGCAGCGCGTTCATCACTTCGCCGTAGACGTCGAGCTGGCGCTGGCCGACCGCGTTGTTGCCGATCCGCACCGGCTTCGAGTCCTGATAGCCGGGCAGCCAGTCGATTTCCGATTCGGGCAGGCGACGCTCGCCGGCGATCCCGTACATGATCTGCAACTGGTCCGGCGCGCCGGCCATTACCCGGCCGAGCCAGCTGCGCCACGCGCGCGCTTCGTCGTAATAGCCGCCGCGCATCATCGCGAGCAGCGTGATGGTCGCGTCGCGCAGCCAGCAGTAACGGTAGTCCCAGTTGCGCGAGCCGCCGATCTTCTCCGGCAGCGAAGTGGTCGGCGCCGCGACGATGCCGCCGGTCGGCTCGTAGGCGAGCGCTCTCAACGTAATCAGCGAGCGCTGGATCTGCGCGGCCCAGCGGCCCTCGACCGTGCTGCGCGCCGACCATTCGAGCCAGTGCGTCTCGGTGCGCGCGAGCGCGGTGTGCGGATCGCGCGCCGGCGGGATGCGCAGATGCGACTGCGCGTACGCGAGCGAGAACGGCACGCGCTCGCCCGCGCTGACGGTGAAGTCGGCGACGGTCTTCATGTCCTCGCCGCGCAGCTCGACCGGCGTGCGCAGCACCGCGTTGTCGGGGCCGACGATCGCCTTGATGCCGCTGTCGTTCCTCAGCTTGTCGACCCACGGAATCGAGAAGCCGTAGTCGAAGCGCAGCACCAGCTCCATCTTCATGCGCACGGTGCCGCGCTTGCCGACGACGATCCGCACCATCTCCGACCAGCCGTTGCCGGGCGGCATGAAGTCGATCAGCGTGACCGCGCCTTCGGGGGTTTCGAAATCGGTTTCGAGGATCAGCGTTTCGCCGCGATAGCGGCGCGTGATGGTCGGCGCGGTGTCGGTGACGGGGGTCAGCAGCCAGCGGCCGTTCGCCGGTGTGCCGAGCAGCGCGGCGAAGCACGCGGCGGAGTCGAAGCGCGGCCAGCAGAGCCAGTCGACGGAACCTTCGCGGGAGATGAGCGCGGCCGTGTGGCCGTCGCCGATGAGTGCATAGTCTTCGATGAGTGCGGGCATGGAAAACGTGTCGTAGAGCGAGTCGTTATTACGGATGTTCAGGACTGCTTCGTCCTCGATGGACGTTATTACCGGACCATCATCTGCTTTGTCTGGTGCACCGCACACTACGGCAAAACGTGAGTTGGTAAACGTCAAATCCGTGCTTACAATCGAACTTCATGCCGATACCCGGTGCTCGCCGGGTTGCGAATCGGCCTTGCTCATGGCGCATGCAGACGCCGTTTCCGAGGACGAAAGCTATGCTGAACCCTTCGAAATCCGATTGCATCACGATTCTCTCGGCCGCCAGCCAACTTGGCGACGATTCCTTGTTGTCTCTCGATCATGACCGGCTCGGTTTGAGCCGCAACTGCATGCTCGCCACCGCGTCGTTTCTGATCGAACGTGCGTGCTTCCGGCGCTATCAGGCAGATGACGGCCATTATGCCGTCGGCCCACTGTCGCTGCAGGGACGCCTGCGGCTCGACCAGCTCGCGAACGGTTAAATCAACGGTTGTACTGAAGATTCGCTGACGGATCGTCGGCGTTGCTTCGCCGCGCGTTTGCATTTGCGTTTGCATTTGTTTCGTAGTCCTGTCGTGCGGGTTCGACCGTAGCCGATCGTTTCCTTTCGACCGTGTCGCGTGGCTTCGGCCGCGCGACGCGGCGCATCCATTCGCGCATGCTACGCGCTGCGCGTATCCCGCGTATCCCGCGTATCCCGCCTCTCTCGCACCTCGCTCGCTGGTCCACGCGTTCACACACGCGTCATACACGTGACATGAATGCAGTTTGCGGCCCGCCGCGCAAGCACGCGGGGAGCGGACGCAAAACTCGCGCCCGCTGCCGCGAGGCGCGCCGTCATAGATGCGACGAGCCCACTCCGAAGATTCCAATGACGCCGATGATGATCAGATAGAGCGCGACGATGTAGTTGAGCAGGCGCGGCATGATCAGGATCAGAATGCCGGCGATCAGCGAAACGAGCGGGCCCAGGCTCAGAGTGACGTTCATGGAAACTCCCTAGGTGAAGCGCGTAACACGCGATTGAAAAACGGCCCCGCGACGCGGAACCGGAAAGCTGCCGGCGCGGACCTTCTGGCAAGCGGCCGCGCGGTCAGTCATACCGCGGCACAGGCAGCGGGCGGATTCGCTGCATGTGCCGACGTAACGCTCTTATACTGGCTCCCACAAATAACAACGCACCATCCACGTTCGATGCGCGGCAGACCAGACACCGTTACCACCCATTGCACCGTTTGCAACCGACAATCGATGTCGAGGAGGTCTCATGCTTCGTAGTCGCCGTGCCGCTGGGCGGGTCGCCGCGCGCCCCGTTTCGAGCCCGCTTTCTGCTTTTACTTCCGTTTCTGCGATTGCTTCTATCTCACGTTGCGAGCCCCAGGTTCATCGGGCTCGCGCGGTGCGCGCCGCCAGCACGATGATAAAAGGTTTCATGCTGACGGTCTCGATGCTCGCCGCGCACGCGTATGCGCAAGATTCCGGCCCGGTCCCGGCCGATGGCGTCTACATGATGCTGGTCGGCACTTACACCAGCGGCAAGAGCGAGGGCATTTATGTCTATCGCTTCGACACGAAGAGCGGGGCGGCGACGCCGGTGTCGGTCGCGAAGACGGTCAATCCGTCGTTTCTGGTGGTGAGCCGCGACCGGCACTTCGTTTATTCGGTGAACGAACTGCCCGGCGACGACGGTCCGGCCACGCAGCGCGGCGGCATCAGCGCATTCGGCTTCGATCCCGCGCGCGGGCAACTGACGTTTCTGAACAAGGTGTCGTCCGATGGCAATGATCCGGCGCATCTGAGTCTTTCGCCGGACGGCAAATATCTGCTGACCGCGAACTACTCGGTCGCCGCCGATCCGGGCGGCAGCTTCGCGGTGTTCCCGCTGCGGGGCGACGGTCAGGTCGGCACGTCGGTGCAGACCGTGCATCACGAGGGCAGCGGTCCGGTGAAAGGGCGCCAGGACAGCTCGCATGTGCATTCGACGGTGTTCTCGGCGGACGGCCGCTACATGTTTGCGCAGGACCTCGGCGCCGACAAGCTGTACTCGTACCGCTATACGCCGCAAAACGGCGGCACGCCGTTCGCGGCGACCGATTGGGCGTACACGCAGATGAAGGCCGGTACCGGCCCGCGCCATCTGATCTTCGACAAGGACGGCCGGCACGCGTACCTGACCAGCGAACTCGCGGCGACGGTCAGCAGCTTCGACTATCAGGACGGCAAACTGAAGCTCGTGCAGAGCTTGCCGCTGAGCCCGGCCGGCTTCAAGGGCGCGGTGGGGGCGGCGGCGATCCATCTGTCGCCGGACGGGCGCTTCCTGTACGCGTCCAATCGCGGCGACGCGAACGAGATCGTGATCTTCTCGGTCGATTCGTCCAATGGACACCTGAAGCAGATCGGCCGGCAGTCGACGCTCGGCAAATCGCCGCGCGAGTTCGCGATCGATCCGACCGGCCACTGGCTGATCGTCGGCAATCAGCTGAGCGACACCGTGTATGTGTTCAAGCGCGATCCACAGAGCGGGCTGCTCGATCCAACGCCGAAGCAGCATTTCGATCTCGGCGCGCCGGTCGATTTCAAGCTGGTGTCGCCGTCGTGACAGATGGCGCGCGGCGGCTTTGGTAGCGGCGCGCGCGGGTCATAAAAAAACGGACCGCTCACGAGGTGAGACGGTCCGTTTTTTATGGCGGCCGGCGATCGGGCAACAGCTGCCGCTTACTCCGCCGGCCCCGGCGCCAGCACTTCGCGGCTGCCGTTGATGCTCATCGCCGACACCAGCCCGGCCGTTTCCATCTGCTCGACCAGCCGCGCCGCGCGGTTATAGCCGATGCGCAACTGCCGCTGCACCGACGAAATCGACGCGCGCCGCGTGCGCACGACGAACGCAACCGCTTCGTCGTACAGCGGATCGGCTTCCGCATCCGGCGATTCGCCGAACAGGTCCTGAGCGGCGCCGCCGTCGCTGGCCGGGCCGTCGAGGATGCCTTCCTCGTACTGCGGCTCGCCGAACTGCTTCAGGTATTCGACGATCGCATGCACTTCCTCGTCGGCGACGAACGCGCCGTGCACGCGCTGCGGGTAGCCGGTGCCCGGCGGCAGGAACAGCATGTCGCCCTGACCGAGCAGCGATTCGGCGCCCATCTGGTCGAGAATCGTGCGCGAGTCGATCTTCGACGACACCTGGAACGCGACCCGGGTCGGAATGTTCGCCTTGATCAGGCCGGTGATCACGTCGACCGAGGGCCGCTGGGTCGCCAGAATCAGGTGGATGCCGGCCGCGCGCGCCTTCTGCGCGAGGCGCGCGATCAGCTCCTCGATCTTCTTGCCGGCGACCATCATCAGGTCGGCGAGCTCGTCGATCACGACGACAATCAGCGGCAGCGGCGCGAGCGGCTCGGGCGCATCGGGCGTCAGCGAGAACGGGTTGCCGAGCTTCTTGCCCTTGGCCTCGGTGTCGCGGATCTTCTGATTGAAGCCCGCGAGGTTGCGCACGCCGACCGCCGACATCAGCCGATAGCGCTTCTCCATTTCGCCGACGCACCAGTTCAGCGCGTTGGCGGCGAGCTTCATGTCGGTGACGACCGGCGCGAGCAGGTGCGGAATTCCTTCGTACACCGACAGTTCGAGCATCTTCGGGTCGATCATGATCAGGCGCACTTCTTCGGGCGTCGCCTTGAACAGCAGCGAGCAGATCATCGCGTTGATCGCGACCGACTTGCCCGAACCGGTCGTGCCGGCGACCAGCATGTGCGGCGCCTTGGCGAGATCGGCGACGACCGGATGGCCGGTGATGTCCTTGCCCATCGCGAGGGTCAGCTGCGAATGCGAGTTCTGGTAGACGCTCGCCTCGAGAATTTCCGACAGCCGGATGGTCTGCCGTTTCGCGTTCGGCAGTTCGAGCCCCATGCAGGTCTTGCCCGGAATCGTCTCGACCACGCGGATCGACGTGAGGCCGAGACCGCGCGACAGGTCCTTCATCAGACCGACGATCTGGCTGCCGCGCACGCCGAGCGCGGGCTCGACCTCGAAGCGCGTGATCACCGGACCGGCCGATGCGCCGACCACCGTCACCGGCACCTTGAATTCCTGCAGGCGCTGCTCGATCAGCAGGCCGGTTTCGATCAGCTTGTCCTCGGAAACCGGCTCGACGTCGGTGTCGGCGCGGGCGAGCAGATCGAGCGTCGGCAGTTCGACCATCGATGCGGCCGGCGCGTGGAATTCAAAGCCGTTGACCGGCGCGTGGCCGCGCATCGGGGCGCGGGCGGCGGCTTGGTCGGTGGGCGCAGGTGCGGCTGCCGGGGCTTCGGGGAGTGCCGGGCTGGTCGGTTGGCCGAGCGGATGAGTCACCGGGTTGGCCGGATCGGCAGCCAGTACCGCCGGCGATCCAGTGAGCGCCGGGATGGTGGCTTCGCCGACCGGTTGGGGCTGTGCCGTGGACGGCGCGGCAGGCAGTGCCGTCGGCGATGCGATGCTCGGTGCGCCGGCGGCTGCGCTGACCGGATAAGCCAGCGACGTCGACGGTTCTGCGATCGTTGGAGCCGTCGGCGTGAACGATGCTGGGCTCAGTCCGGTTGGGTGAACAGCAGGGGTGTCGTGCGCTGCCGGGGCCGGCGGAAGTGACGGTTGCGTCGCTTCATTTGTCGGTGCGCCGTCGCTCTCGATACGCGTCGCGAGCGGGTTGGACGCGGGCGGCTCGATAGCGCTCGCCGGCGCAACCGAAGCAGGCTGCGCGGCAGGCGATACCGCTGCCGCGTGCTGCGCCGCCGCCTGCCCGAGCATGCTTTCCCACGGCACCAGCGTTTTGTCGATGACGAGTTCGGCTTCGGGTGCGGCCGGCTGCGGGAGGTGTGCTGGCTGCGCGGGCGTGGCGGTGGTGGTGTCCGCGACAGGCGGGGTCGGCGCGACCGGCGCGACCGGCGTAACCGGCGTCACCGGCGTCACCGGCGTTGCGCCGGTGTTCGCTGCCGGTGTCGTTACGGGCGTCGCTTCGTCCAGCCAGGGCGCAGTGGCGATGGCAGGCGTCGGCGCGGCAGCGGTTTGCACCGCGTTGAGCGCACGGCCGGCCGGTTCGCTGGCAGGTTGCGGCGCGACCGGCTCGCTCGCGGATAGAGCAGGGGCCGGCTGGCTTTCGTGTTCGTTGTGGACGGCAGTTGCCGGGTCGAGCGCGTCGTCGTCCTCCGGCAGCGAGTCGTCTTGCGAAATCTCGTCGTGCAACTGCGCCGCGAAACGCTGGAACGGCGTCGGCGTGGTTGCGGGCGAGTGGTCCGGCGTGTCGGCCGACGAGGCGGTCTGGGCCGCCGCCGATACAGCGACTGCCGAGCCGATCGGTGCCGCCACCGTCGATACGGGTTCCGCGGGCGCGGGCTCAGCAACCGGCGCGACAGACGCGGACTCGGTGTGCACCGGCACGACCGGCGCAGGCGTTTCAGGTAGGGCTTCGGCCGCTGCCTCGTTCGTGACTTCGGTCTCGATGTCGGCGGCAGCTTCCGTTGCGATCGGAGCAGGGGACTCGATTGCACCTGTCGCTTGTGACGCAGTCGCCGGCTGAACGTGGATGACCGGCGGTTCGGTCGGCCATTGCGCCACCGGCTCAGCGGTGATTTCCAGCGGTGTATCGATGGCGTCCGGGGTCGGTGCGTGCGTTGCCTCCGCCGGCGCTGCTTGCACGGGTTCGGCGGGAATGGGTGCTTCTTCGAAAGACACTGCTTCGACCGGTACCGCATGAACCGGCGTGATTTGCATCGGCTCTGCTTGAAGCGGCGTTGCATCGACAGGCGCTGCCGCGAGCGGTGCCACTTGCACCGGCTCGACTTGAATTGGTGTCGCTTCGAAAGGCGCTGTCTCGGCCCATGCATGGACCGGTGCTGCTTGCTCCGGCTCGGCATGAATTGACGTTGCTACAACAGGTGCTGCCTCGAACGGTGCGGCATAAGCCGGTTGCGCTTGCATCGGTGTTGCTTCGACAGCCGTCGGTTGGACTGGCGCGGCGTTCACCGACTGCGCTTGCACCGGCTCTGCATGAACCGAAGTCGCATCGATATGCACCGCCTCGATCGGTGCGGCATGGACCGGCATCGTTTCGACAGGCGCGACTTGGAGGATCGGTGCGACTTGAACCGATGCGGTTTCAACAGGCGCTGCTTGACCCACCGTAGCCGCCCCTGCCGTTTCCTGGCTCTGCACCGCGTCAACCGGCGCGGTCTCAACCGGCACAGCCTCCACCGCCGCCTGCACCGGCACCTCTACCGAAACCACAGACTCAACCGTCTGCCCAACCGCCTCCAGCGACCCCGGCTCCGAAGCAACACCCCCAACCAGCTCACCCGCCCGGATCCCCACCGCCGGCTCCACATCACCGACCTTCACAGCATCGCCAGCACGGCTACGCGCGAGGCTCACGCCGGCCATATCGGTCCAGCGCGCGGCGTTTTCCGCGATGCTGCGCAGCGTCTCCTGGACGCTCGCGGGCGGGGTGACCTGCGGCGCGTTCGACAGCGGCCGGGTAAACGTAGGCGCGCTCCGGCGGGTGACCGCCGGCGGCGTGGCGCCGCTGTTGCGCGTGACCTGGAACGGCTGGCGCGGCGCCGCACCACGATTGAGCGGCGCGCCCGGCTCGGCCGGGCGTTGCAGCGACGATGGCCGGTCGCCGCGAGTCGCCGCATGCATGGATCCCGTGCCCATGCCGATACCGGCGCTCGCCGCCGACGAACGCGCGGCCATCGCCTGCGCGGCGCGCGGCGACACA
Source organism: Burkholderia sp. SRS-W-2-2016 (assembly GCF_001931485.1). Taxonomy (GTDB): domain Bacteria; phylum Pseudomonadota; class Gammaproteobacteria; order Burkholderiales; family Burkholderiaceae; genus Paraburkholderia. The sequence continues at coordinate 53,328 of NZ_MSDV01000014.1, forward strand.
CCCGACGCGCTGGCAGCCGTCGCCGCCAACGCCGCGCTGGAGCCGAACGACGCAGCCGGACGCGCTTCACCCGCCGCACGGCGGCCGGGCAGTGCCACACCATCGCGAGCCGCGGTAGCGGAGCCCGCGGCGGGCACAGCCGCCGAACCCGTCAGCGCCGAACCCGCGCCCGCAGCACCAGAGCCCACACGCGGCTCAGCCGACCGCAACCAACCCGCCGGTGCAACCGGCTCGGTCGGCACGAACGGCGCCGAAACCTTATCCGCGAATTTTTCTGACGACGTCCGGTCCGCCCCAAGCGCCTGCGTTTGCATTGACGACATCGAGGCCGCCACACCCGCCGCACCCGCCGAGCGCGGCGTCGCGATCGTCCCGGTGCGCAACACCGGTTCGATCTGCCTCACCGGCCCACGCGCGCTACCGTTGCCGCCGCCCGCATCCGCGCGCCAGCCCGAGCCGGCGCCACGCGCGTTGGCGTCCTTGCCGCCGGCAAGCCCAGCGCCGCCAACCCCAGCCGCACCAGCGGCCGAAGCCGCACCATCGCGCGCCCCACGCCCACCAGCGGGCGGCCGCCACACGGTCGGCCGCGCATAACGCCCGCGGCTGGTTTTCGGCGCCATCGTATTAGTGGCGGGCAGCGCATGCGACGGCGCGGCATCGTCGACCGTGCGATGACGCCGCGCTTCCTCGTCGCGCTTCGCGAGCCCGCGCGACAGACCGAGGCCGAACGCGCCGTCGGCCCACATCGCCACATCGCCCCAGCTGAAATCGATCAGCCACGGCAGGCTGATCAGCAGCAGCGCGAGCGCGGCGAGCGGCGTGCCGATGTGGCCGAGCAGATGGCCGAAGCCCGCGGCGAGCGCGTGGCCGAAACCGTTGATGCCCACCAGATCGAGCAGCGACGCCTCGAGCGTGCAACTGGCGATCAGCACGCCGACGAAGCCGAGCCACAGCCGGATCGTGCCGGGGCCGCGCAGACCCGCGCCGCCCGGCAGCACCGACTTCACGACGCGCCACAAGAGGGGAAGAAACCAGACGGCCGACCCGCCGAACCAGCCGAAAACTACCGTGTGCATACCAGACATCTACGAATGACCGACCGCGCGAGCGCGCAACCCGTCGAGTTTAAAAGCGAACCGTCGCACGAGCGAGGTTGGCGTCATTGGTCGCTGCGATCGAACACCAGCGTGTCGCCGTTGTCGAGGATCAGTTGCATCTGTTGCGGCGCGCGCATCTGCACGCCGGTGCGGTCGATGCGCGCGAGCGCATCGAGGAACGGCCGTTCGAGCTCGCCGGCCGGCGACACGCACGCCTTGCGGGTGCCGGCGAGCGGGCCGAAGCTGAGCTTGCCGTCCTTCAGCGCGTAGGTTCCGGCGAAGCGGTTGCAGCCGGAAAAGCCGCTCGCGTGACGCTTGCCGCCTTCGGTCGAGAGCGCCAGCGTGAGCGGGCCCTGATCTTTCGACGGCACCGCGCGCGCCGCGCCGTCGGCGCTGTTCCATGAACTGAGCGTCCAGCTGGTGTCATCGAGCAATTGCGCGGCGGCGGGATTGAACGGATCGGGCGGCGCCGCCGACGCATCGGAATGGTGCGGCATCGCGCAGGCTCCCAGCAGCGTGGCGATGCTCAACGTGGCGGCGGCCGTGCGCAGGCACGGGGCGACACGCGCGAGACGTCGCGGGATGGAGCGGGTGAGCATGGCGGCGGTCCTCTTCAAACTGGCGAAGGCGTAAGGGTAACGTACTAAGCTTGTCGTGCGCGAGCGCAGGCGTGCGGCGAGGCGCTCGCAGTCGCCCCGCGACCGTCTGTCCGATCACCGCGTGCCAAGGGGTCCGCATGTTAACATCGCGTCCTATCCAATCCCACTCTCATCCGACTTTTATCTGGAGACCTCATGCAGATCGGCCAACGGATCGGCACGCCCCTTTCTGAATCCGCGACGCGCGTCATGCTGCTCGGCGCCGGCGAGCTCGGCAAGGAGGTGATCATCGCGCTGCAACGACTGGGCGTCGAAGTGATCGCCGTCGATCGTTACCCGAACGCGCCGGGCCACCAGGTCGCGCATCGCGCGCACGTGATCGACATGACCGACCGCGCCGCGCTGCGCGCGCTGGTCGAGCAGGAACGCCCGCATCTGATCGTCCCCGAAATCGAGGCGATCGCCACCGACGCGCTCGCCGCGATCGAGACCGAAGGGCTCGCCGAAGTGATCCCGACCGCGCGCGCGACCCAACTGACGATGAACCGCGAAGGCATCCGCCGCCTCGCCGCCGAGGAACTCGGCCTGCCGACCTCGCCGTACGCATTCGCCGATTCGCTCGACGAGCTGCGCGCCGGCATCGCCAAGGTCGGCTATCCGTGCGTGGTGAAGCCGGTGATGTCGTCGTCGGGCAAGGGGCAGTCGGTGCTGCGCAGCGACGCCGACGTCGAACCGGCATGGCAGTACGCGATGGCGGGCGGCCGCGTGAATCACGGCCGGGTGATCGTCGAGGGCTTCATCGACTTCGAATACGAAATCACCCAGCTGACTGTGCGCGCGATCGATTTCGAGAACGGTAAGGTCAGCACCTACTTCTGCGATCCGATCGGCCACGTGCAGGTGGCGGGCGACTACATCGAATCGTGGCAGCCGCAGCCGATGAGCCCGCGCGCGCTCGAACGCTCGCGCGAAATCGCTCACAAGGTCACCGAAGCGCTCGGCGGCCGCGGCCTGTTCGGCGTCGAGCTGTTCGTGAGCGGCGACGACGTGTGGTTCTCCGAAGTGAGCCCGCGTCCGCACGACACGGGTCTGGTCACGCTGTGCTCGCAGCGCTTCTCGGAGTTCGAACTGCACGCGCGCGCGATCCTCGGTCTGCCGGTCGATCCGTCGCTGCGCGCGCCGGGCGCCTCGGCGGTGATCTACGGGGGTCGGGACGAAGCCGGCATCGCGTTCGAAGGCGTGGCGGACGCGCTGGCGGTGCCGAACGCGGACCTGCGCCTGTTCGGCAAGCCGGAGAGCTTCACGAAGCGCCGCATGGGCGTGGCGCTCGCGACCGGCGAGAACATCGACGAAGCCCGCGCGCGCGCGAAGCGGGCCGCCGCGGCGGTGCGTCCGGTGTCGGCGAAGTAAGCCGCATAGCCACGCCGGAGCAGAGGAACCCATGGCAGTCGAATCGCGCAGCAATGCGTCGCGTTGTCTCACGGCTCGCCGTCTCGGCGCGCTCGGTGTGCTGGTGGCGCTGTGCGCCGGCCTCGGCGGTTGCGGTCTTGCCGCCGCGCCGTGCCGGATCGCATCGGCGGGGCTGAAGATCGTGCCGGTGGTCGGGCACGTGGCCGCCGCGCCGACCGATGCCTGCGCCGGCGTAATCGATCCGTGAGCGCCTGAGCGCCCGGCCGGCAATTCCCTGGGCCGGACGCCGTCCGGCTCGCGCGTTCTCCGTGTTGAATCCGCAGCAACCACGAGGTGTTCGATGAAGACAGCGCTCGTTGCAACTCTCACGGCGGCGGCAACGCTGATTTCGACGGCGGCACTTCCGGGCGGCGCGGCGGCCGCACCGCTGCAGTTCCGGCAGATCGAAGGCAAGCACCATACGACGCGCAAATACACGTGCGCGACCGGCCGCATCCTGCAGGTCACCTACTGGGACGCGCAGAACGGCCAGAGCTTCGCGGTGCTGCCCGTGAAGGGCACGCCGATGCTGTTCGTCAACACCGTGGCGGCGTCGGGCGCGAAGTACCAGGCCGGCAGCTATACGTGGTGGACCAAGGGGCCGCGCGCGAATCTGTACGACCTCACCAGCGGCGAGAACGCGCCGCCGCTGCTGTCGGATTGCGTGACCGTGATCCGCTGATTCCCACCTCAATCGCCTCTATACACGCCCCGCGCGGCCCTGCCCGCCAGCGGGCATCGTTTCCGTTCGAGTAGTAAGCTGTCCGGCATCGCGTTCGCCATGCCGGGCGCGTTGTCGCGCGCAGCATCCCGAATCCGCTATCCCGTCCCCTTGTCATCAAGCGAGACCCTCAATGAAAGCATCGGACCTGTTCGTCAAATCGCTGGAAGCCGAAGGTGTCGAGTATGTGTTCGGCATCCCCGGTGAAGAAAATCTCGATCTGCTCGAGTCGCTGCGCCGCTCGAAAATCCGTCTGATCCTCACACGCCACGAACAGGCGGCCGGTTTCATGGCTGCGACTTACGGCCGCCTCACCGGCCGCACGGGCGTATGTCTCGCGACGCTCGGTCCCGGCGCGACCAACTTCGTGACCGCCGCGGCCTATGCGCAACTGGGCGGCATGCCGATGCTGATGGTCACCGGCCAGAAGCCGATCAAGTCGAGCAAGCAGGGCCATTTCCAGATCGTCGACGTGGTGCGGATGATGGAGCCGCTCACCAAGTACACGCGGCAGATCGTATCGATCGGCAATATTCCGGCGGCGGTGCGCGAGGCGGTGCGGCGCGCCGAGGAAGAGCGCCCGGGCGCGTCCCATCTGGAGTTGCCGGAGGACGTCGCGCACGAGGAGGGCGACGGCAAGCCGATTCCGAAGAGCTATAGCCGGCGGCCGGTGGCCGAGGAGAAGGCGGTCGCGCGCGCGGTCGAGGCGATCACCGCGGCGAAGCATCCGCTCTTGATGATCGGCGCGGGCGGCAACCGCAAGACCACCACCAGGATGCTGCGCGAGTTCGTCGACCAGACCGGCATTCCGTTTTTCACCACGCAGATGGGCAAGGGCGTGATCGACGAATCGCATCCGATGTGGCTCGGCAACGCGACGCTGTCCGATGGCGACTTCGTGCATCGCGCGATCGAGCACGCCGATTGCATCATCAACGTCGGCCACGACGTGATCGAGAAGCCGCCGTTTTTCATGCGCAGCGGCGAGGCCGGCGAGAAGACCGTGATCCACGTGAACTTCCTCGGCGCCGAAGTCGATCCGGTGTATTTCCCGCAGATCGAGGTGGTCGGCGATATCGCCAATGCGGTGTGGCAGTTGAAGGAAAGCCTGAAGGAGCGTCAGGAGCATTGGGACTTCACGCGCTTCAAGGAGATCAAGGAGCACTTCGAAGCGCATCTGGTGAAGGGCCAGCACGACGACCGCTTCCCGATGTATCCGGTGCGGATCGTCAACGACGTGTACGAGACCACGCCGGTCGACGGCATCGTCTGTCTCGACAACGGCATGTACAAGATCTGGTTCGCGCGCTACTACCGCGCGCACGAGCCGAATTCGCTGCTGCTCGACAACGCGCTGGCTTCGATGGGCGCCGGGCTGCCGTCGGCGATCGCGAGCAAGATCGTGCATCCGGAGCGCAAGGTGATCGCGGTGTGCGGCGACGGCGGCTTCATGATGAACTCGCAGGAGCTCGAAACGGCGGTGCGGCTGAAGCTCGATCTGGTGGTCCTGATCCTGCGCGACGACGCGTTCGGGATGATTCGCTGGAAGCAGGAAAACATGAATTTCCCCGACTACGGGATGACGCTCGCCAATCCGGATTTCGTCGCCTATGCGCAGAGCTACGGCGCCAAAGGACACCGGATCGAATCCGCCGAACAGTTCGCGCCGCTGCTGCGCGAGTGTTTCGCGACGCCGGGCGTGCACGTGATCGATCTGCCGATCGACTACTCGGACAACGAGCGCGTGCTCAATCGCGAGATCAAGCGGCTGTCGGCGCGGCTGTGAGCGGCCGCGACAGTCATCGAATCAATCGAATGCCTCGGAAGGAGAACGCGTGATGTTGCAGAAGACCTACCCGTACTACCTCGCCAACGAGCCGGTGGCCGCCAATACCGATCTCGAAGTCACCGACAAATTCAGCGGCGAAGTCGCGACCCGCGTCGCGATGGCCGACGCCGCCGCGATCGACAAGGCGATCGGCCACGCGGTCGACGCGATGCCGGCGATGCGCGCGTATCCGCCGTTCAAGCGCCAGGCGGTGCTCGAACACTGCGTGAAGCGCTTTCGCGAGCGCTACGACGAACTCGCGCTCGCGCTGTGCATCGAGGCGGGCAAGCCGATCAACGATTCGAAGGGCGAGGTCACACGGCTGATCGATACCTTCAAGGTGGCCGCCGAGGAAAGCGTACGGATCGACGGCGAGATCATCAACCTGCAGATTTCGCCGCGCGCGAACGGCTACCACGGCTACGTGAAGCGTGTGCCGATCGGGCCGTGCTCGTTTATCTCGCCGTTCAACTTTCCGCTGAACCTGACCGCGCACAAGGTCGCGCCGGCGCTGGCCGCGGGCGTGCCGTTCGTGCTGAAGCCGGCGAGCCGCACGCCGGTCGGCGCGCTGATCATCGGCGAGATTCTTGCCGAGACCGATCTGCCGAAAGGCGCGTTCTCGATCCTGCCCGCGCATCGCGACGGCGCCGATCTGTTCACCACCGACGAGCGTTTCAAGCTGCTGTCGTTCACCGGCTCGCCGGCGGTTGGCTGGGATCTGAAGGCCCGGGCCGGCAAGAAGAAGGTGATTCTGGAGCTGGGCGGCAACGCGGCGGCGATCGTCGACGGCGATCAGGCGGCCAAGCTCGACTACGTGGTCGAGCGGCTCGCGTTCGGCGCGTTCTATCAGTCGGGGCAGAGCTGCATCGGCGTGCAGCGGATTCTGGTGCACGCGAGCGTCTACGACGCGCTGCGCGAGAAGCTGATCGCGAAGACGAAGTCGCTGGTGATGGGCGACCCGAAGGACGAGAAGACCTTCGTCGGACCGATGATCTCGGAATCGGAGGCCAGACGCCTTGCCGGCTGGATGGACGGCGCGGTGAAGGCCGGCGCGAAGATCATCGCGGGCGGCAAGGTCGACGGCGCGATGTTCGAGGCGACGCTGCTCGAAGGCGTGAAGCGCGACACCGATCTGTATCGCAAGGAGGCGTTCGGGCCGGTCGCGGTGCTCGAGCGTTTCGACGATTTCGAGGCGGCGCTCGCGCAGGTCAACGACAGCGACTTCGGCCTGCAGGCGGGCGTGTTCACCGATTCGCTCGCGCATGCACATCGCGCATGGGACGCGCTGGAGGTCGGCGGGGTGGTGATCAACGATATCCCGTCGTTCCGCGTCGACAATATGCCGTACGGCGGCGTGAAGGACTCGGGGCTCGGCCGCGAGGGCGTGCGCTACGCGATCGAGGACATGACCGAGATGCGGCTGATGGTGATGCGCGAGACGTGGTGAGGTGACGCGCGGGGCCTCGGGCGCCGCTGTCATGCCCCTGTCGTCTGTGCGCTCTACGCTGCGGGCGAAGCAGGCTCGGGGCTGGGCCGCCGCGCCCGGCCGCGCCGGCCCAGCCCGCCGCCACGAGCATCTGTGCTGAAGTGCTACAATACCGGCCTTTCGGCGGTCGTTTCCGCCGACCGGAGCCGGTGTATTGCCCGAACTCCGACGGGCCTCGCGCGCAACGCCGTGGCTCCACCTTCATTCTGATGCCCACGCGGTCCCGACCGCTGTCGCGCGCATCGCGCCACGCGCATTTTTAGCGAAAGCCACCATGTCCGACACAGCCGTCACGCCCAGCACTGAGACTTTTGATCAATTCGGTCTCGCGCCAGACATCCTGAAAGCCATCAAGGAGTCGGGCTACACGACGCCCACGCCGATCCAGGCGCAGGCAATCCCCGTCGTGCTGTCGGGCCGTGACGTGATGGGCGCCGCGCAGACCGGCACCGGCAAGACCGCGAGCTTCTCGCTGCCGATCATCCAGCGTCTGCTGCCGCAAGCCAATACCAGCGCGTCGCCGGCGCGCCATCCGGTGCGCGCGCTGATCCTCACGCCGACCCGCGAACTGGCCGACCAGGTCGCCGCCAACGTGCAGTCGTACGCGAAGCACACCGCGCTGCGCAGCGCGGTGGTGTTCGGCGGCGTCGATATGAATCCGCAGTCCGACCAGCTGCGCCGCGGCGTCGAAATCCTGATCGCGACGCCGGGCCGTCTGCTCGACCACGTGCAGCAGAAGACCGCGAACCTCGGTCAGGTGCAGATGCTGGTGCTCGACGAAGCCGACCGCATGCTCGACATGGGCTTCCTGCCGGACCTGCAGCGCATCCTGAACCTGCTGCCGAAGGAGCGTCAGACGCTGCTGTTCTCGGCGACGTTCTCCGGCGAAATCAAGAAGCTGGCCGCCACTTATCTGCGCAACCCGCAGACCATCGAAGTCGCGCGCAGCAACTCGACCGCCACCAACGTCACGCAGATCGTCTACGAGGTCGCCGAGGGCGACAAGACCGGCGCGGTCGTGCAACTGATCCGCGAGCGCGGTCTGAAGCAGGTGATCGTGTTCTGCAACAGCAAGATCGGCGCGAGCCGGCTCGCGCGCAGCCTCGAACGCGACGGCGTGGTCGCGACCGCGATTCACGGCGACCGTTCGCAGAGCGAGCGCATGCAGGCGCTCGACGCGTTCAAGCGCGGCGAAGTCGAAGCACTGGTCGCGACCGACGTGGCCGCGCGCGGTCTCGATATCGCCGAACTGCCGGCGGTGATCAACTTCGACCTGCCGTTCAACGCGGAAGACTACGTGCACCGGATCGGCCGTACGGGCCGCGCGGGCGCATCGGGCGACGCGCTGTCGCTGTGCAGCCCGAACGAGCGCAAGCAGCTCGCCGACATCGAAAAACTGATCAAGCGCCCGCTCGAACTGCAGCGCCTGACCGTCGATGCGCCGGTGCGTCACCGTCACGAAGATCGTCCGCCGCGCCGCGAACGCAGCGACGCACGCGACGAGCGCAGCCGCCGCCGTCCGGGTGGCGCATCGGGTTCGTATGACCGGCCGCATCATCATCGCGCGCAGCCCGTCGACGATTTCTTCCTGAAGCCGTACGAGCCGTCGCCGGCTTCGGTGCGCAAGGTCGAGGAAACGGCGGGGTCGAACGGCGGTGCGCCGCAGAAGCCGGCGCCGAAGCGTCAACTGGCCGCGCTGCTCGGTGGTTTGGGAATGCCGCGCAAGACGTCGTCGTCCTGATGAGGACCACGCTCGACGTGCAATGCGTCGAGTGAATGCCGCGGCGCCGGACGCCGCGGATTTTGCAGGATGCGGCTCACTGCGAGCCGCGAATCTCCAGCCGTTTCGCCCAGGCCGCCGTCGCGGCGCTGTAGAACTGTTCCAGCGTGCCGGTCGGCTCACTGCCTAGATCCAGTCCCAGATGCGTAGCCGCCGCGCGTAGCGCGTCGAGCGGCCGGTCGCTGTCGAGCGCGGTCGCGCCGTTCTGCTTGCTCAGCTTGTCGCCGTGTTCGTTCGTGACGACCGGCACATGCAGATAGGCGGGCGTCGCGACACCGAGGCAATGTTGCAGATAAATCTGCCGCGCGGTCGAATCCAGCAGATCCGCGCCGCGCACGATGTGCGTGATCCCCGCGTCCGCGTCGTCCACCACCACCGCCAGTTGATACGCCCATTGATCGTCCGCGCGACGCAGCACGAAGTCGCCGACTTCCGTCGCGAGATTCTGCGTTTGCGGGCCCTTCCAGCGATCGTCGAATGTGATGATGGCCGCGTCGCCGTCGGGCACCCGCAGCCGCCATGCGCGTTCCGGCTTGCCGTGCAGACCGCTACGGCAGGTGCCGGGGTAGGCGAGCGTGGTGTTGCGCGCGTGCGCGTGCAGCAGCGAATCGGCGATTTCGCGGCGCGTGCAGCCGCACGGATAGACGAGGCCGCTGGCCTTCAGTTGTTCGAGCGCCTGCTGGTAACGCGCGAGGTGCTGGCTTTGCCACAGCGGGGTGGCGTCCGCGCGCATACCGAAGCGTTCGAGCGTGGCGAGGATGTCCTCGGCCGCGCCGCGCACGGTGCGCGGTCCGTCGATGTCTTCGATGCGCACCAGCCATTCGCCGCGATGCGCGCGCGCGTCCAGCCAGCTGGCGAGCGCGCTGACCAGCGAGCCGAAATGCAGCGGGCCGGTCGGCGACGGCGCGAAGCGTCCGCGATAGGTCATGGGTGTGAGGGAGAGAGGGCGGCGTCAGGGTGGCGCCGCCCGCGGCCCGCCGCGCTTACGCGGCGCAGGCCGCCGTGCTGTCCGGATGGCACGCCGGACAGGTCTTGCCCGCCACGTACAGCGGCGATTGCTGCTGCTCGGGCGTGACCACTGCGCGGCAGCCGAAGCATTGAGTGGTGGCCGACGGCTCCAGTTGCGGGTTCAGCGCGGTGCGATAGTCGAACACGAAGCAGTCGCCGTGATAATGCGCGCCGCCGACTTCCTCGAAGTACTTCAGGATGCCGCCTTCGAGCTGATAGACGTGGTCGATGCCGACTTCCTTCATATGGATCGCGGCCTTCTCGCAACGGATCCCGCCGGTGCAGAACGACACCACGGTCTTGCCTTCGAGGTCCGCGCGATTGTTCTCGATCACTTCGGGAAATTCGCTGAACTTCGTGATGCGGTAGTCGAGCGCGTTGTCGAACGTGCCGACGTCGACTTCGAACGCATTGCGGGTGTCGAGCATCACGACCGGGCGGCCTTCGTCGTCATGGCCGCGGTCGAGCCAGCCCTTCAGCGTCGGCGCGTCGACGAACGGCGCGCGGCCGAGCTCGGGGCGAATCGCCGGCTTTTTCATCGTGATGATTTCGCGCTTGAGCTTGACCAGCATGCGCGTGAACGGCTGCGAATCCGACACGCTTTCCTTGAATTGCAGGTTCGCGAACTTGCCTTCGAACAGCGGATCGTGACGGATGTAGTGAATGAACGCGTCGGTGTTCTCGCGCGAGCCGGCGACGAACAGGTTGATGCCTTCCGGCGCGAGCAGCACGGTGCCGCGCAGGCCGAGCGCGTTGCAGCGCTCGGTGACGAGGGGGCGCCAGGCGGCGGTGTCTTCGATGGTCGCGAATTGATACGCGGCGAGATTGACGATACTCATGTGTGGTCAGCGGTAAAAATGGCCGGCGTGGCGAGGGGCGTTGCGCCGCCCCGGAAGCCCACTGGGGCGCGCGGTGAGCTGCGCGGTTGGGCGCGGGCGTGGGTCCGGGGTTGGATCCATTCGCGGCCACGTCGAATCAGGCGAAACCGCTATTATCCCTCAAGCCGGCGTTTTGCCCGGCGTGGCCGAAACACTATAAGGTTGCGCTAGCGCAAAGACCGGCGAGTAATTCCGTAAAAGCCCTTGCCATACCCGCGCAAAAACCGTCACGCCAACCCCGTCCTGGCCACCCGGCCAACGCGCGGTTTCGACCTGAAATCCGCGCAACGCTGGGGTTACAATGTCGCCCATCATGTCAGATCCCCGCTTCGTTCATCTCCGCGTTCACTCCGAATTTTCGATTGCCGACGGCATCGTGCGACTCGACGACATCGTCAAGTCGGCGGCCAAAGACGGTCAGGGCGCGCTCGCGCTCACCGACCTCGGCAATGCGTTCGGCCTCGTCCGTTTCTATCAGGAAGCGCGCGGCAAAGGGGTCAAACCCATTGCCGGCTGCGACGTCTGGATCACTAATCCGGACGACCGCGACAAGCCTTCCCGTCTGCTGCTGCTGGTCAAGGACCGGCGCGGCTATCTGAACCTGTGCGAACTGCTCAGCAAGGCGTCGCTGACCAACCAGTATCGCGGCCGCGCGGAACTCGAAGCCGGCTGGCTCGAAACCGAGCTGGGCGAAGGGCTGCTCGCGCTGTCGGGCGCGCAATACGGCGATATCGGTCTCGCGCTTGCGGCCGGCAACGAAGAGGCGGCCAGGCGCAACGCGCTCCATTGGGCGAAGGTATTCCCGGGCGGCTTCTATATCGAGTTGCAGCGCAGCGGTCAGCCGGGCGGCGAGCAATACGTGCAGCAGGCGGTCGCGCTGGCGGCGGCGTTGAAACTGCCGGTCGTCGCGACCCATCCGATGCAGTTCATGACACCGGACGACTTCACCGCGCACGAAGCGCGCGTGTGTATCTCGGAAGGCGACATCCTCGCGAATCCGCGTCGCCAGAAGCGCTTCACGGCCGAGCAGTATTTCCGCACTCAAGAAGAGATGGCCGCGCTGTTCGCGGACATCCCGTCGGCGCTCGCCAACACCGTGCAGATCGCCAAGCGCTGCAATCTGACGCTCGAACTCGGCAAGCCGAAGCTGCCGCTATTCCCGACGCCGGACGGCATGTCGCTCGACGATTACCTCGTACAGCTGTCGAAAGAGGGCCTCGAAAAGCGCCTCGAACAGCTGTATCCGGACACGGCCGAGCGCGACGCGCAGCGCGCGACCTACTACGAGCGGCTCGAATTCGAGTGCGGCACGATCATCAAGATGGGCTTTCCGGGCTACTTCCTGATCGTTGCGGACTTTATCAACTGGGCCAAGAACAACGGCGTGCCGGTCGGCCCGGGCCGGGGCTCCGGCGCCGGTTCGCTGGTCGCGTACGCGCTCGGCGTGACCGACCTCGATCCGCTGCGCTACAACCTGCTGTTCGAGCGTTTTCTGAATCCGGAGCGGGTGTCGATGCCCGACTTCGACATCGACTTCTGCCAGCACGGCCGCGATCGCGTGATCCAGTACGTGAAGGAAAAGTACGGCGCGAACGCGGTGTCGCAGATCGCGACGTTCGGCACGATGGCGGCGAAGGCGGCGGTGCGCGACATCGGCCGGGTGCTCGATCTCGGCTACATGTTCACCGACGGCATCGCGAAGCTGATTCCGTTCAAGCCCGGCAAGCACGTGACCATCGCCGACGCGATGAAGGAAGAGCCGCTGCTGCAGGAGCGCTTCGATAACGAAGACGAAGTGCACCAGCTGCTCGAACTCGCGCAGCGCGTGGAAGGCTTGACGCGTAACGTCGGCATGCACGCGGGCGGCGTGCTGATCGCGCCCGGTAAGCTGACCGATTTCTGCCCGCTGTACACGCAGGGCGACGAAAGCGGCGTGGTCAGCCAGTACGACAAGGACGACGTCGAAGCGGTCGGCCTCGTGAAGTTCGACTTTCTGGGTCTGACCACGCTGACGATTCTCGACTGGGCCGAGCGTTACATTCGCCGTCTCGATCCGTCGAAGCAGGACTGGTCGCTCGCCCAGGTGCCGCTCGACGACCCCGCGTCGTTCTCGATCCTGAAGAAAGCGAATACGGTCGCCGTGTTCCAGCTGGAAAGCCGCGGCATGCAGGGCATGCTGAAGGACGCGCAGCCCGACCGCTTCGAGGACATCATCGCGCTGGTCGCGTTGTACCGTCCGGGTCCGATGGACCTGATCCCGAGTTTCTGCGCGCGTAAGCACGGCCGCGAAGTGGTCGAGTATCCGGATCCGCGCGTCGAACCTGTTCTGAAAGAGACCTACGGCATCATGGTCTATCAGGAGCAGGTGATGCAGATGGCGCAGATCATCGGCGGCTACTCGCTCGGCGGCGCCGACCTGCTGCGTCGCGCGATGGGTAAGAAAAAGCCCGAGGAAATGGCCAAGCACCGCGAGATCTTCGCGGAGGGCGCGGCCAGGAACGGGCTCACGCGCGAGAAAGCGGACGAAACCTTCGACCTGATGGAGAAGTTCGCGGGCTACGGCTTCAACAAGTCGCACGCGGCCGCGTATGCATTGCTCGCGTACCACACCGCGTGGCTGAAGGCGCACCATCCGGCCGAATTCATGGCGGCCAACATGTCGCTCGCGATGGACGACACGGACAAGGTCAAGATCCTGTTCGAAGACTGCCTCGCGAACAAGATGGCGGTGCTGCCGCCGGACGTGAACCAGTCCGCGTACCGCTTCGAGCCGGTCGCGGAAGCCGACGGCAAGCGCTCGCGCACGATCCGCTACGGTCTGGGCGCGATCAAGGGCAGCGGCCAGAACGCGATCGAGGAAATCCTGCGCGCGCGTGAAGAAGGCGCGTTCATCGATATCTTCGATTTCTGCAATCGGGTCGATCGCCGTATTGTCAATCGCCGCACGATCGAGGCGCTGATCCGCGCCGGCGCGTTCGATTCGCTGCATGCGAATCGCGCGCAATTGATCGCGTCGGTGTCGCTGGCAATGGAAGCGGCCGAGCAGGCGGCGGCCAATGCGTTGCAGGCAGGCCTGTTCGATATGGGCGATGCGCCGTCGCAAGGTCACGAGCTGATCGACGAGGCGGAGTGGCCGGAAAAGCGCAAGCTGCAGGAAGAAAAGGGCGCGCTCGGCTTCTATCTGTCGGGCCACCTGTTCAACGCCTATAAGGACGAAGTGCGCCGCTTCGTGCGCCAGAAGATCGGCGATCTGAAGGAAGGGCGCGACAAGCTGGTCGCCGGCGTGATCGTGTCGCTGCGCACGCAGATGACCCAGCGCGGCAAGATGCTGATCGCGCTGCTCGACGACGGCAGCGGCCAGTGCGAAGTGACCGTCTTCAACGAGGTGTTCGAAGAGCACAAGCAGCTGTTCAAGGAAGACGAACTGCTGGTCGTGCAGGGCTCGGCGCGCAACGACGCGTTCACCGGCGGGATCCGCTTCACCGTCGAGACGGTGATGGACCTCGGCCGCGCGCGTTGCCGCTACGCGGACTCGGTCAAGGTGCAGATGAACGGCAACGCCGATGCGTTGGCGCTGCGGCGCGTGCTCGAAGCGCATAGCGCGGGCAAGGACGTGCCCGCGGCGGCGCCGGCTCCGGCGCCGGCCGCGCGCGGTAACGGTGGCAATGGCGGCGGGCGGGGCGGCTTCGGCGGCGACCGGCAGCGTCAGCCGGTGCAGATTCCGAACGGACTTGCGGTGCAGATCGTGTATCGCAGCGAGAACGCGCAGGGCGAAATGCGTCTGGGCGACGCGTGGCGCGTGAAGCCGACCGACGAACTGCTCGCCGCGTTGCGCGGGGAGTTCGCCGGCAGTTCGATCGAGATCGTTTATTGATAAAGCAGATGTGGCTGATGTAGCGGATGCCCGCGCCAGGCGCGCGGGCATCGTTCCTTACCGCCCGCCGGTTTTCTCCAGCCGGGAAATCTTCAGGAACCGGTAATACACGGTCTCCGCATTGAACACCGCGATCAGCAGACCGGCGCGGCCGTCCAGAAACCCGCGCCGCAGCACGTAAGTGCGCAAAAACGCCCACAACCCACGCCCGATCGCGAGCCGGATGCTGCCTTTCTTGCCGGCCTCGTAGCGCTGCCGCGCGCCGGCCGTCGAATACGCGTCGAGCTTGCGCAGCACCCCCTCGTAGTCCTCGTACGAGTAGTGCATCAGCTTGCCGGTAAGGCGCTGCGCGGGTGTGTCGAACACCAGCCGCTCGTGCACGAGGTCGTCGGAGAAACGCGCGGTGCCGCGTTTGAAGAGCCGCGGAATCCAGTCCGGATACCAGCCGCTGTGATGCACCCACTGGCCGCAGAAGCTCGATAGCCGGTCCACCGCGTAGACGTTGGCGGCGGGCGCCGCGATTGCCGCGCGGATCGACGCGGCCAGTTCCGGCGTGACGATTTCGTCGGCGTCGATCGACAGGATCCAGTCGGTGGTCAGCGCCTCGACCGCGCGGTTCTTTTGCGGGCCGAAACCCGGCCAGTCGGTCTGTTCGATCACGCGGGCGCCGTTGGCGCGGGCGATCTCGGCGGTGCCGTCGGTGCTGCCGCCGTCGATTACGACGATCTGGTCGGCGAAGGCCACCGCCTGCAGGCACTCGGCGAGCCGGACCGCCGCGTTGCGGGTGATGAGGGCAACGCCAAGAGTAGTGTTTTGCATACCTGGGTAGCGTGGACTCGGTTGCGTGGAGTGATAACGCGAGCGGCGAGTATACACAGCCGGTTTGTCCGCGCACCACCGCGTTGCGCGTTTCCGTGTGCGGCAGCACGCACGCCGCGCCGGCCGCGATCTTCAAGCGATTACAATGCAGCTTTTCCATATTTCACGCGGCGGCCCCGGGCGTCGCGTGTTCGCCGTTCCGCATTTCCAGAGGACTCCTTGAGCGCGAAGCCAACCTTAAGCAAACCCATCGGGACAGGCGATGCGTCGTCGCCGGCCGTCGTCCTGCGCCGCCTGTGGCCGTTCATCAAGCCGCTGCTGTGGGTTCTATTCGGCGCGATCTTCGCGATGGCCGTCAGCGCCGGCACCGACGCCGCGATTCCCGCGCTGCTCAAGCCGCTGCTCGACAAGGGTTTCGGCTCGCATGCGATCGACAAGACCAAGTGGCTGGTGCCGCTCGCGGTGATCGGTCTCGCGCTGATCCGCGGCGTGTCGCAGTACGCGTCCGGCTATCTGCTCGCGTACGTGTCGAACAAGATCCTGCTCGAACTGCGCCTGAAGATGTTCAACCGGATGATCCACACGAGCGTCGCGTTCTTCCAGCGCGAAACCGCCAGTACCGTGATCAACGCGATCGTCTTCGAGGTCAACCAGATCCTCAACGTGCTGCTGAGCGTGATGGTCACGCTGGTGCGCGATTCGCTGACCGTCATCTTCCTGCTTGGCTATCTGTTCTATCTGAACTGGCGTCTGACGCTGATCGTCGCGGTGCTGCTGCCGGGGATCGGCTGGCTGGTCGGCAAGATCAACCGCCGGCTGCGGCGCCTGAATCGCGAGCATCAGCTCTTGACCAACGAGCTGTCGTACATCGTCGAGGAGACGGTCGGCGGCTATAAGGTCGTCAAGGTGCACAACGGCGAGCAGTACGAGATGGACCGCTTCACCGCGATGAGCCGGCGTCTGCGCGGCTACGCGATGCGCATGACGGTGTCCGGCGGGCTCGCGCAGCCGCTCACGCAGTTCCTCGCGTCGATCGCGCTGGCGGTCGTGATCACGATTGCGGTGGTGCAGTCGTCGTCGGATCAGACCACCGTCGGCGGCTTCGTCGCGTTCGTCACGTCGATGCTGCTGATCATCTCGCCGCTCAAGCATCTGATGGACGTGAACCAGCCGCTGCAACGCGGGATGACCGCGGCCGAGCTGATCTTCGGTCTGATCGACGAGCCGGCCGAGCCGGAAGGCGGCGGCCGGCCGCTCGAACGCGCGCGCGGCGAAGTCGAATTCCGCGACGTGTCGTTCAGCTACGGCAGCAATTCGACGCACGGCCGTCACACGCTCGATCAGGTGTCGTTCAAGGTCGCGCCGGGCGAAATGGTCGCGCTCGCGGGCCCGTCGGGCAGCGGCAAGACCACGCTGGTGAATCTGCTGCCGCGCTTCTTCGATCCGACCGGCGGGCAGATTCTGGTCGACGGCGTCGCGCTGCCGGAATACGGGCTGCATGCGCTGCGTAGCCAGATCGCGATGGTGAGCCAGGACGTCGTGCTGTTCAACGACACGATCGCGCACAACGTCGCGTACGGCCAAACCGCCGATCCGGAGAAGGTCAAGGCGGCGCTGCGCGCGGCCAATCTGTGGGATACGGTGCAGGCGATGCCGCAGGGTATCGAGACGCTGGTCGGCGACAACGGCATGATGCTGTCGGGCGGTCAGCGCCAGCGTCTGGCGATCGCCCGCGCGATCTATAAGGACGCGCCGATCCTGATTCTCGACGAAGCGACCTCGGCGCTCGACTCCGAATCCGAACGCCACGTGCAGGCCGCGCTCGAAACGCTGATGAAGGGCCGCACGACGCTGGTGATCGCGCACCGGCTGTCGACGATCGAACGCGCGGACCGGATTCTGGTGATGGAAGCAGGGAAGATCGTCGAGCGCGGCAGCCATCGCGAGCTGCTCGCGCAGGACGGCTTGTACGCGCATCTGCACCGGATCCAGTTCCAGCAGAGTCCCGCGTAATTTTCAAACCGGGGCATCGGGGGCGGCGTGTTGCGCCGTTCCTGCTGAAGTCCTGTCGAAGCGCCCGCCCGGGCGCTTTTTTTTGGGCACCGGCACCGGCACCGGCACCGGCACCGGCACCGGCACCAGCGCTGGGGCGAGCGCCCCAAGCCCTTTAATGCGAAGCCGCGCCCGCAGTCTCGAGCAGTTGCTGCCGGATCGCGCCGAAGATCTCCGCCGGCGCGATCTCATCCACGTCGCCGCTGCTCTGGATGCCGATCGAACGGCATTGCGCGGTCAGCCGCAGATAAGGCGGCTCGCGGTCCGAAAACAGCGACACGCTCGGCGTCGGCGTCGAATGCGCGACGTGCATCAGCCCGCCGTCCGCGCCGACGAACAGACACGCGTTGGCCGCGACCTCGCGCGACTGCAGCAGGCTCAGCTTGCCGACGCACGACTCGATCTTCAACGTCGCGAACGATCGCTCGATGAGCGCCTGCGCAATCGCCAGTCCATTGTCCGACCCGAGCAGCACGACCCGTTTCGGCAGAGCTTTGTCCGCCGACTGATCGAGCAGCGCCAGCACTTCGCCCCAGCGGTTGTAAGTGCGGTTCGCGTCGAGTCCGCCGACCGCGAGCGCGACAAACCGCTCGTCGGGCAGCAGCGCGCGCACCGATTCGCGCGTCGCGGCCGACGCCGCCAGATACGGCTTGCTCGACTCGACCACGTTCGCGGCCGAATAGCCGAGCGAAAAAAAGCGATTGACCGCCGCATGGCTGAACGCGGTCTGGTTGCGGTCGGGCCCGTAGAAAAACTGGAACAGGCACACGTAGGGCAGTTGCCGGAAGTGGCGGGCTTTCAGCTTGATCGAAGGCAGATTGAATTCCGACATCACGATCGCGTCGTAGCGGCGGCCGGCAAGTTGCTGCAAGTCGGAATACACGTGCTGGAAGATATCGTCCTCGCCGAACAGCGTATGCAGATTCGGCAGCGTGAACAGGTCGATCTCGATGCCGCGCTCCTTCAGCAGCGCGCGTCCGGACAGGTCCATCGTCGCGTCGCCGAAATTGCGCTTGCCGGTGTAGATCCACAGCAGCCGCTTCGTAGCGGACACGCTCTCCAGTTCCAGCCGGCGCTGTCCGAACCAGCGCAGCAACAGCGCCTTGTGCAGGTACTTTTTGACGATCTTCGCTCGCGAGGTCTTGCGCAGAAACGTGTCCGGCTCGTGCGCGACACCGCTATAAGGAATCCGCACCGAACGGTCGACGGCGGTTTCCACGATTCTTTTCAACGGGGCGGGAGCAAGACGGTAAAGCGAGCGCATCAACGGTTTCATTGTCTGAAGCCTGCAAGCCCGGGGGGCTACGATAGGCGACGGTTGTCGAGAGCGGGCGCGCCGGTCATCGCGCGTCGCGTAGCCCGCTATGGTAACAGTCCGCTTCGCGCGGAAACACCGGCGGCGGGGCCTCGGGCGGCCGCGTTCGCGGGCGTGCCGGCAAGGCCCGGCAAGGCTCGCCACGGCCCCGCTAATTACGGGATTAGCACGCGGACCCGGTACAATAGCGGGCCACATTACCCGGTCGCATATCGAATTCTGCGACGA
This sequence comes from Burkholderia sp. SRS-W-2-2016, assembly GCF_001931485.1. GTDB lineage: Bacteria > Pseudomonadota > Gammaproteobacteria > Burkholderiales > Burkholderiaceae > Paraburkholderia. The sequence continues at coordinate 72,462 of NZ_MSDV01000014.1, forward strand.
CTGGTTCCAACTAAAGACATGTCGACGCCCACGAAAATCTGTTTGCCGCGCGTCACTTTGCGAAGTCTACCGCCTGCCTTATTCCTGCTCACGTATCCGTCGGCGTCCCTGTTGATTCCGGGCGCGGGCAGCGCGTTGTCGGTCGCGGCCGCGATCGTCGCGCTGGTGCTGCTGGCGCTGCCCCAGCGCTGGACCGATCTGTCGATGCGCGACTGGGACCGCGTCGATACCGCGTTCTGCGTGTGCGCCGCGTTGCCGGTGCTCGCGGTGCTGCTGTCCGGCGTCGCGCACGGCCAGCTGGTGGTCAGCACGCTCGACTCTCCATCCCGTTTCCTGCTCGCCGCACCGGTCTTTCTGATCTTGCGGCGCAGCTTGCCTGGTACGCTCGCGTGGACCGATCTGTCGTTCGCGCTGGCGGCGTTGGCCTCGCTCGGCATTTTGCTGGTGATTCCGCGCGACTGGGGCCTCGGGCGCATCAGCAGCAAGTTCCTCAATCCGATCCACTTCGGCGATATCGCGCTGGCGATGGGCGCGCTGTCGGTGCTGTCGCTGAACTGGTGGCGCAAGGATTGCGCGGCGGTGCGGCTCGTCAAGATCGCCGGTCTGTTCGCGGGGCTTGCCGCGTCGGTGATCACCGGCACGCGCGGCAGCTGGGTCGCGATTCCGGTCGTCGCGGTGATGGTGGTTTATCTGCGCAGCCGCGGCAAGTCGCGCAAGTGGAAAGTGGTGCTGCCGCTCGCGATGGCCGCGCTGCTGGCCGGCGTCTACGTTTTTTCGTCGACCGTGCGGGCCCGGTTCGGCGGGGTGTCGTCCGATCTGGTCCAGTACATGAACGGCCATAAAGACACCGCGATGGGCATTCGCCTGCAGCTTTACGAGGCGGCGCTGCGCATCGTCGAGAGCCATCCGCTGCTCGGGCTGGGCGGCGACGGCTTTCGCAACAGCATGCAGGCGTTCGCCGATGCCGGCCTGATCACGCCGATCGCCGCGCAGTTCGGCCGCGGCGAGGCGCACAATCAGATGCTCGCGTATATGACCGATTACGGCGGCATCGGCGGCATCGCGCTGCTCGGCATCTATCTGGTGCCGGCCATCATTTTCTGGCGCCGTCTGGGCGCGCCGGCCGTGCCGGTCCAACGTGCGGCGCTGCTCGGGCTGACGTTCGTGGTGTCGTTCTGGATCTTCGGGCTCAGCGTGGAAACCTTCGATCTGAAGCTGACCGTGTCGTTCTATTCGACGGTGCTGGCGATCATCGTCGCCTGTTGCACGTACGCCGACCGTCGCGCGCCGCACAGCCGCGCCGCGCAGTCCTCGCACCGTTCCAATCACTGAGGTTCCGATCCACTCATGTTCAGCATCCTGATTCCGAGCTGGAATAACCTGCCGTATCTGCAACTGTGCATCGACAGTGTGCGGCGTCACTCGGCGTTCGATCACGAGATCATCGTGCACGTCAACGAGGGTAGCGACGGCACGCTCGACTGGGTGCGCGCGCAGGGCATCCGCCATACGTGGAGCGAGGGCAACGTCGGCGTGTGCATCGCGTTGAACGACGCGGCCCGGCTCGCGACCCGCGACTGGATCCTGTTCCTGAACGACGACATGTTCTGCACCCCGGGCTGGGATGTCGGCTTCGAGGCCGCGGTGCGCGCGCTCGACGGCTCGGCCGCGTATCTGTCGTCGGTGCTGATCGAGCCGACCGATACCGGCAACAGCAACGTCACCGCGGCCAATTTCGGCACCGGGCCGGAGAATTTCGACGAGGCGGATCTGCTCGCGTACACGGCGGCAATGAAAGCGGCCGATCGCGACGGCGTGGCGGTGCAGCCGATGCTGATCAGCCGCCGGCTGTGGCACGCGGTGGGCGGCTACAGCATCGAATTCGGCCCCGGCATGAGCAGCGACGACGACTTCCTGATGAAGCTGTGGCTGGTCGGCTGCCGGGTGTTCCGGGTGGTCGGCGCGAGCCGCATCTATCACTTCGGCTGCAAGTCGACCGGCCGGATTCGCCGCAACCGCGGCGGCCGCGAATTCCTGATGAAGTGGGGAATCTCGCAGCGAGACTTTTTGCGCGACTATATTCGCCGCAGCGCCGAGGCGGCGCCCGGCACGCTGCCGAACGTGCCGCGCGCGCCGTTCAAAAGCCGCCTCAAACGGGTGCTGTACGCGCTCAGCCGCTATCCGTTCGAGGATCTCGAAGGCTGGGACGCCAATCTGCCGGCCAAGCTGCCGTTCCTGAAAAAGCCGTCCGGCACGACGCCGGCGCCGCGGAACGGGCGCGACTGAGCGGCCCGCGTAACACGCGCCGTGCGCCGCGCGCGGACTACATCACTACGGAATTCATCGCCGATGTTCTCAATCATCATCCCGACCTGGAACAACCTGCCGTACCTGCGCCTCGTGATCAAAAGTCTGCGGCGTCATTCGACGCACCAGCATCAGATCATCGTGCACGTGAACGACGGCTCGGACGGCACGCTCGCGTGGGTCCGCGACGAGGGCATCGAGCACACCGCGTCGCCGGACAATATCGGCATCTGTCACGCGGTCAATATCGCGGCGGCGCGTGCGACCCAGGACTACATCGTCTATATGAACGACGACATGTACTGCTGCCCGGGCTGGGACGATGCGCTGATCAAACGCCTCGCGCAGATGCCGGCCGACAACCTGTTCATGCTGTCGGGCACGATGATCGAGCCGGTCGACACCGGCAATCCGTGCGTGGTGGTCAGCGACTTCGGCCGCGACGCGCAGGTGTTTCGCGCGGAAGAACTGGTCGCCGCGACGCCGGGCCTCGCGCGGGCCGACTGGCGCGGCGCGACATGGCCGCCGACGCTCGTGCATCGCGACTGGTGGTTCAAGCTGGGCGGCTACAGCAGCGAGCTGAGCCCCGGTATGAGCAGTGACAACGATTTCTCGATGAAGCTGTGGGACGCGGGCTGCCGCGTGTTCGTCGGGGTCGGCGACAGCCTCGTCTATCACTTCCAGCAGAAAAGCACCGGCAAGGTCGTGAAGAACGACGGGCGTCGCCAGTTCCTCAACAAGTGGGGGATGACGCAGGCGACGTTCGACCGCTACTACCTGCGGCGCGGCACGTCGATCGACGGCGCGCTCGCGGTCAGCGAGCCGGAGCGCACCGGCCGCCTGAAGCGCGCGCTGCTGAAGTCGCGCATCAAGCGCGCGCTGGGCTGAACGGGCGGCTGCAAACCCGCCGCCGCGCGGCGGCTTCAGCTCCGCCGCTTCAAACCCCGCCCGTCACCAGCGGCAGCACCGTCAGATCCGGATGCGTGCCGTCGACGATGCTGCGCCCCACGTGCACCGCTTCGTAGAGCGCTTCATCGCGGCTCGCGAAGCTCTCTTCGCCGTCCGCGTGAAACGGCACCGCATGGCCCGGAATATGCGGGTCGGCGCCCGGATGGCACACATAGCCCAGATACGTGTAGCGGCTGTTTTGCGCGGCTGTTGCGGCGCTTGTCTGCGCGGCGCCCGGCGGCTCGATCGCGACCGGCGACACATGTATTTCGAAGCCCTCGTAGACCACGGTTTGCCACGCTGCGGTTTCGTAGGCCATGGCCGCCTCCGTCTTGCTGTGTGATGTCAAAAAGTCTAGGTGATTTGCCGCCGCAGCGCGTGGGCGCGAGCCCTGAGCAAAACCCGTAGGACGCTGGCGAGCGACGCCGCTGAGGCGGCGTGGGCACGGGTTTCGCGCTCCGCCGAAGCTGCCGCTCAAGCGCGCGAACGCATCTGGCGACACGCCGGCGCGCACGCTTGCGCCGCGCCCGGTCGGATAGAATGCTGCGCTTTGCCCGAATTCCGAGTTCGCCCATGTGGTTCAAAAACCTCCAGTTGCACCGTCTCCCCGCACCGTGGTCCGTCACCCCCGAACAGATGCAGAAGTGGCTCGCGCCGTACGCGTTCGCGCCGGGCCAGAGCGTCGAGATGCAGGCGCAGGGCTGGGCGCCGCCGCGCGACGGCGACTCGCTCGTGTACGCGCAGAACGGCCAGATGCTGCTGACCTACCGCGCCGAAAAGAAGCTGCTGCCGGCCTCGGTCGTCACCCAGGTGACGCGTGAGCGCGCGCTCGAACTCGAAGAGCAGCAGGGCTTCAAACCCGGCCGCAAGCAGATGCGCGAATTGAAGGAGCAGGTCACCGACGAGTTGCGGCCGCGCGCGTTCAGCATCCGCCGCGATACGCGCGTGTGGATCGATTGCAAGAACGGCTGGCTGGTGATCGACGCGGCGTCGCAGACGGTCGCCGACGACGTGCGCGGGCTGCTGGTGAAGTCGATCGATCAGTTGCCGCTGATGAGCGTGAGCGTCGCGCAGTCGCCGGTCGCGGCGATGACCGGCTGGCTGCTCGACGGCGAAGGCCCGGCCGGCTTCACGCTCGACCAGGACACCGAGCTGCGCTCGCCCGCCGAGGGCAACGCGACGGTGCGCTATGTCGGCCATGCGCTCGACGCCGACGACATGCGCCGCCACATCGAAGCGGGCAAGCAGTGCATGCGGCTCGCGATGACGTGGAACGACCGGGTGTCGTTCGTGCTGACGCCGTCGCTGACGATCAAGCGGATCGCGCCGCTCGACGTGCTGAAGGAAGCGAGCGACCCGACCGCGCAGAACGACGACGAGCGTTTCGATTCGGATGTCGTGCTGATGACCGCGGAGCTGGACCGTCTGCTGACGGATCTGATCGACGCGCTCGGCGGCGAGCAGGACCAGGCGCGCTTCGGCTTGCCGCAGACGGTGGCGGCCTGACGCCTGAAGTGAAGGCGAGGGCGGCGTTGACGGCGGCGGTGCAGGCCGGCGCCGCTCTCAGCGCGCTTCGACCACCGTCCAGTACGGCGTGATCGAGCGCAGGCGCAGCGGGTAGGTCCGTTGCAGCAGCGCGAGCGTCGCGTCGATATCGGTGAGCTGATAGATGCCCGATACGCGCAGCTCGGCGACATCGGCCGCGTAGCGCAGGATGCCGTGGCGGTAGCGCGCGAGTTCGGCAACGAGATCCGCGACCGGCATCCGGTTCGCGTAGAGCAGGCCGCGTGTCCACATCGCCTCGCGCGAGTCGAGCGGCTGCGGCGCCGCCACGGCGGTGCGCGTGAAGGTGCTCGACTGATCCTGCATCAGCAGCACACCGTCGCTCGCCGCGGGCGAGAGCTGCGCGCCGCCGCGAAACGCGGCCACCCGCGTGAAACCATGTTGCTGCCGCACGCTGAACTGCGTGCCGAGCGCTTCCACCACCCCTTCCGCCGTTTGCACCAGCAGCGCCCCCCGGCGCGGGCGCTCGCCTGGCGGGTTGGCCGCGTCGCGCGAGTGGTCGGCGGGGCGCACCATGATCTCGCCGTTGAGCAGATGAATCCGCCGCACGCCCCCATCGAACCCGACGTTGACCGCGCTCGCGCTGCCGAGCGTGATCTGCGTGCCGTCGGCGAGCAGCACGTCGTGCCGTTCGCCGGTCGCGGTGTGGAAGTCGGCGCTCCACGCGTGCCACGGCAGACGGCTCGCGAGCCAGCCGACGGGCGCGGCCAGTGCGACGCCGGTCAGTATCCCCAATGCGCGGCGCCGTCCGCGCGACACCGTGCCGACGCCCGCGCGTTCGCGCAGCGCGGGGCCGACGCCGGCGGGCACCGCATCGAACTGCTCGCGCAACTGTTCGGCGAGCGCCCACGCGCGGCGGTGCGCGTCGCTCTGCTCGCGCCATTGTTCGCACAGGGCGTGGTCCGCGTCGCTGGCGTCGGCCGAATCGAGCCGGGCCAGCAGTTGCGCGGCTTGCCGCAGGATGTGCCGGTCAACGGCGGGTGGCTTGATCATCGAGCGAGGCGAGGCAGGCTTCGAAGGCCGTCGCCAGATAACGTTGGGCGGTTCGCACCGACACCGCGAGATGCGCGGCGATCTGCTGGTCGTTCAGGCCGTCGAGTTGCGACAGCAGCAGCGCCGCGCGGGCCGGCGCGGCCAGCCGGGGCAGCAGCGTGTCGAGGCCGCGCAGGCTCGCGAGCACGCGCGCGCGTTCCTGTTCCGACGGCGCGTGCAGTTCCGGCTGCGACGCGAGCATCGCCAGATAGCTGTGTTCGAGCGAGGGGGCGGCCGGCTGCGCGAGGCCCAGCCGGCGCGCGAGCGAGTTGAGCCAGCCGGCCGGCTGCGGCAGCGAGGCCGGCTGTGCCACGGCGTTGGCGGCGCTGGCGGTGCACCCCGCGCGCGACAGGCTCGCGAAGCCGGCGCGCGCCAGCGGGTCCGGCCGCTCGCCGCCGCCCAGTCGCCTGCGCAACCAGCCGCTCAGGCTGCCGGAGCGCTCGGCGTACAGCGACTGCAATGAGCGGGCATCGGTCGTGGTCATGATTAACTGGAGTTTCCGAATTTTGAGACGAGAGAAATTTTGTTAAATGTGCCTGAGTCCGGATGGATTTAACAATGGCATTTAACAATCCTTGTCGTTTATTCCACTCTGCGGGATTTAAAAATGCGCGTGCGGTTTAGGATTTGATTTATGCATTGCAAATATCCTAAACGGGAATCCGTTGTTTTGCCGATTTCCCCCGCTGCCGGCAGGGTTGGGTTTAACGTTGTGTCGCGTAGCGGCTAGGGTTTTTCCGCCAAGGCGCGCGCTGTCATCGAAGCGTAACGGTATTGCGCTACTGATAGCCGGTTTATTTTTTTATAACATCTGATCTATATCAGGGTTAATTGCACTACGAGAAAAATCAGAGCGTTGTTTGTAATTGCATGCGTTGTATTTATCTGGCGTATGCGTAAAAACCCCAATTAAATTCATTCACCGGCCTGGGCATCAGGCGCTTGTCGTCACGACGGACTCCGCAGTGGGTCCACTGGGCTTGGCGCGGCGGCGCTGCCCGGATTCGACGTCGGCGGAAAAATGACAATTGCATCAACGGTTTGCGGAGTTTCCTGGAAAGTTATGCACAGATTTGCCAACAAAATCTGTGGGTAACTTCAGGCGCTCGCGCGTGTCGCGACGCTGCTCAAGTTCCGGCGCGAGATGCCGACATGCAGGCATCCCTCTCGTGTTCCGAACCGGCCGCCGAAGAATCGCCTCATGCCTCGTCACCTTGCCGCTCTCACGGCGGCGCTGCCGTCGACCCTGTTTTCGACGCTGCTGCTGGCCGCGTCCGCCGCGCCCGCGCAGCCGCTCGAACTCGCGTCGATCGCGGTTAGCCTGACCGTGCAGGAAAGCTGCGTGGTCAAATCCGCCGACACCGCGATCAGCGTCATCAATCAGCCGGTCGTGTCGTGCGTGCACGGCGCGCCGTTCCAGATCGATCAGGCGGGTGTCGAGCCCACTGCCGATCAGGGCAGTAGCCAGCCGCCGCAGCCGTCGCCGCCGCTCGCGTTCGCGACGACGCACGGCGTGGGCGACGCGCAGCAAACGGTCTGGACGGTGAGCTTCTAACCGGCGGTGCGGGGCATGCCGCGCCGCGTTCAGAAACTGATGGTCGCGGTAATCGTGTCGCTATAGCTGCCCGGCATCGGCGTGCTCTGCGCGGGCACGAGCCCGTAGATCGCGATCGATACCGGATTGCCGGTCCCCGTGCCGGTCGCCATCGTGGTGCCCGAGCCGCCGTCTCCCCACGCGCTGCTGTGCGCGGCGTCGGTGTACAGCTGGTATTTGACCGTGCCGCCGCCGCCCGCGCGCTGCATCTGGCGCGCCGCGACCGTGCCGCTCGAGCCGCTGCTCAGCGCGATCCGGAACGCGTCGCCGTTGGTGCAGCGCGCGGTGATCGCGCCGCTCGCGGCGAGCGCGCTGCTGAGCACGCCGGCCGATGCGAACGCGACATTGGTCGCGCTGATCAGACAGTTGTTGACGACCGTCGCGCTCGCGTTGATCGCGAAGCTGCCGGCGCTCGTCGTCAGTGCCGCGCAGCCCGGCGCGAGCAGCAGGAAAAACCCATAGTTCAGCGAAGTCTGGCTCAGCGTCTGCGCATACACGGTGCTGACGTTGCCGGTGGTCGGCACGGTCGGCTGATTCGCGGCGATCAGCCCGTAGAAGTTCACGGTCGCCGATGCGCTCGTGCCGTTCAACGGTTTGTCGAGCGTTAAAGAAATCGGCGTGGTGCCGAGCGCGGTCGAGCCCCACGCGAGCGAATGCGCGGCGTCCTGGTACAGGTCGTATTGCAACTGGTTGGCGCCGCTCGCCAGATAGCGCGGCCGCGTGCCGGCGAGGTTCAGGCACACCTGCACGCTCGGCGTCAGGGTCAGCATGGGCCACGTGCACTGCACGGTGACGCTGCCGGTCGCCGCCACCGCGTTCAGCGCGATCGGGCTGACGTTGCCGAAGCTGAGCGCCGACGGGCTCGCGCTACACGTTTGTGCGCTGGCCGCGCGCGGGGCACAGCCGAGCAGCAGGCAGAGGGCGAACAGCAGTAGCGCGTGTTTCATCGCACTGCGCTCGTGGGATTGAGGGCAGCCGGTGTCGCGTCGCTGCGTGCATGGCCGGCCGGCGGCCGCGGCGCGCCGCAATCGAGCGGGCCGATGGTCGGCAGCGAGCCGTCGGCGGGGCGCCGGTAGCCGAATTCGACATCGCAGCGCCGCCCGTCACGCTCGATTTCCAGATGGTTGTCCGGCTGCAACTGCTCGACGAAAGTCAGGCCGTCGTAGCCGACGATCGTATCGGCGCCGCTCTCGACGTGATGCACGCGCGTGCCCGGCGGCAGCAGCGCGCCGTTCGCGTCGCGCAGGATCACCGACGCCGCGCTGTAGCGCGTCACCCGGAAATTGGCCAGCACGCCCGCGCGGGCGGTCGGCACGAGGTCCATCGCGGTCGTCGCGATGCGCGCGTCGGCGGGCAGCTTCATGCTGTCGATCGCGAGCTGGTTGTGCTGATACGCGTTCAGGTCCGGGATCAGCAGATGGCCGCCGCGGTCGGTCGTGCCGATCACGCGGTTCTCGTGCAGCACCGGCACGCCGGCGACGCCGTCGGTGGACACCAGCGCGAAGCCGTCGTCGATGCGGCGCGCCGGTTGCAGCGTGCCGTCCATCAGCACGATCGCGCCGTTCAGATCGAGCGACGCCCCCGCGCGGCGGTCCACGTCCTGCGCGATCGCGGTGACCTCGCCATATTTGCCCAGATATTGCGCCTGCGCCTGGCGGTACGGCACCGCGCCCGAGCCGCCGGCCTGCACGCCCCAGCCCCAGCCGCCCGCGTAGTCGGGCGGGCGCTGCGCGTTCAGGTTGTAGGTCGACTGGCCGTTCTGGCGGCCGACGCTCGTGTTCACCGCGGTGTTGTTGCCGAGCCCGATGCTGGCGGTCACGAACACGCCCTGCGCGTTGTGCTGCAAAAAGTCTTTGTAGGTGCTCAGCGTCAGCGACGCGAGGTTGCCGAAATTCAACGTGTAGGACACCGAGCCGATTTTCGACGACGGCGCGCCCGGAAAACGATAGCCGATATAGCTGAGCGACAGCGTCTGACGATCGAAGAACGGCAGCGCGAGCGTGACCCGGTCGGTGGCGCTCGGCACCGGCGTGCCGTCGCGCGCGGCGAGGTCGCCGTAATGGCGGTACGCGCGCAGCGTCTGCGCGTCGATCGAGAAGTGCGGCTCGATCAGCTGATAGCCGAGCCCCGCCTGGAAGCCGTTCAGTTTGCCGGCGCTGCCCGCGAGCGAGCCGTTGACGACCCCCGCCATGCCGAGCCGCACCAGCGCGCCGCCGCCCGCGTTGACGAGGCCGCCGGTTGCCTCGGCATGGCCTTCGAGCGTCAGCGCGTCGCTGAAACCGTGCCGCGCGGTCGCGCTGAGCGCCGGGCGCGGATTATAGGAGAACGAATCGATCCCGTACGCGCGGCGCAGAAAGCCCGCTTCGAACGAATAGCTCGACAGGCCGGCCGCCAGCATGCGGGTGTCGACGTACAGAGGCAGCGAGGTCGAGATCGTGCGGCCGAGCGCGTCGTGCGTGATGATCGTCGCTTCGCCGGCGCCGGTGATGCCCGGCACGTTGTTGACGATGAACGGCCCGCTCGGCACGCTGCCGCTGAACTGGCGCACGTTGTTCACGTACAGATCGACCGCGGACGGCACCACCGCGGTGCCCGACAGCGACTGCACCGGAAACGTCACGAGGTCCGGGCGCAGCGCGAAATTGCTGCGCCACTGGAAGCCGGCGAGGCGGATCGAGCGGCTCCAGTCGAGCGACGACGAGATCGTGTCGCCGAGCTGGGTGGTGCTGAGCGTCGCCGGATTCGACCGGCTCCACGAAGTGTCGTAGCGCACGTAGCGGTTCAGGTCGCGGTACAGATACGCGATGCCGGTGTTGCTCAGCACGCCGGCCGGATCGAAGTAGCGCGCTTCGCTCCAGATCGCGAGCTGCGCGTTGGTGTCGGTCTGCGCGAACGCGTCGTAGTTCAGCAGCAGCCCGCGCGCCGACGTCGCGTTCGGCGTGCGCGTCAGCTCGCGCGTGTCGAACGTGTAGGGCTTGCGCAGCGCGTCGGACACCTGCAACTCGACGCGCTGGCTTGCCGGGTCGTAGCGGTAGCGCAGCCCGGCAATGCGGTCGAGATCGAGCGACGCGTTCGGCGCCGCGCCGAGTTTGGCGGTCGCGACGCCGAGCTCGTCGAGGTCCTGCGCGCTCGCGCTGAGATGGCCGTCGCGCTCGCGAAAGTGCGCGATCAACGAGGTGCGCTGGCCGTTGAGCATGACTTCGAGGTACAGGTCACGGGCGGCGGCATCCGTTGCGGGTGGCGAGGCGGGGGC
>NZ_MSDV01000079.1 GCF_001931485.1 Burkholderia sp. SRS-W-2-2016
GAGTTGACTGTTCGCTTTGTGTGTTTGGCGCTGGGGGGGGTTGGTGGTTTGGCTTTTTCGCGGCGTTCCGGAGCGTTCAGGGACGTTGCGGGCGGACCAGCAGGCCGTCGGCGAGCCAGCCCTGTAATGCCGTGAGTGGGTCGAACGGTGGCGCTCCGTTTGGGGCGTCGTCGCTCGCTGGTTGCGCGATGGCGGTGGATAGCGCATCGCCGAGCGTCGCGCCGCTGGCGAGCGCGGTCAACGCAGCCCATTCCGACGCATCGAGTTCGCGCAGCGTCGGCGTCCAGCCGGCGCGATAGACGAGCGTGCGGCTCGGTGCATCGATCGATGCGGGCAGCGCGTGAGAATCCGGTTGACGATGCGCGAGCCAGATCGCGCCGATCCGCCAGGCAGACGCATGCAACGTCGCGGCGGGATGCAGGTCGAGCCGCCACGTTTCCACTTCTTCCACACGGGCCACGGCGAGATCGCCGGCGCTGAGCGGCGTCGCGTCGGCAGCCTGGTTAGCTTCGTGCAGCGACCACTCCACCCGCGCGATATCCGCGAAATACGGGTAAGCGGCGGCCGAGGGCAAGCGCGCGACGAATGACGCAAGCTGCTCGCCGAAGCGGCTGAGGTCGCCGTCGCGCGACGGATGAGCGTCGCCATATGCATGCGCGAGCGTCCGGAAGAACGCGTCGCCCACCAACTCCTGCAGAACCGGATAGACCAGCGTCAGCGAGCGCGCGTGGCTGTGGCGCAGCGACGCCTGGTAGCGCGTGAAGCGGCGCGCGGTGGCGTCGTCGTCGGCAAGCCACGGCGCGAACGTGTGCAGCGCGACAGTGTCGCGTGCGAGTTGTTCGCCGAATAGCGCCTGCAATTGCGCGAGCTGTTCAGTGGTCAACCAGAATCTCCCTGCTCAACTCGCGCGCATGGCGCGCTTCATCGACGAGCGTGTCGAGCGGCGGCAATTGCGTGTCCCATTCGATCAGCGTCGGCACCGCGCCGAAGCGGCGCAGCGCTTGCGCATACAGATCCCAAACCGGCGCGGCGACCGGCGCGCCGTGATGATCGACGACGAGTTCGCCATCGACTTCATGACCCGCGAGATGAAGCTCGCGCACCATCTCGGGCGTGAACGCATCCAGCGCGCGCCACGCGTCCTCGCCGTGGTTGCATTGGTTCACGTACAGATTGTTGATATCGAGCAGCACGCCGCAACCGGTGCGCCGGGTCAGTTCGGCCAGAAACTGCGTTTCGCCAAACGTGTCGCCGGCAAAGCGCAGGTAAGTGGAGACGTTTTCGAGCAGGATCGGGCGAGCGAGCCGCTCCTGTAGACGCTCGACGCGTTCGCACACGAGGGCGAGCGTTGTCGTGTTCAAAGGCAGTGGCAGAAGTTCGTTCAGCACCGCTTCGGCGGTGGCGCCCCAGCACAGGTGCTCGGAGATGAACAGCGGTTCGATGCGCTCGGCGAGCTTCGCGATACGTTCGACGTGAGCCATCGAAAAGCCGTGCACGGAACCGATGCCGAGCCCCACGCCGTGCAGCGCGACTGGATAGTCGGCGCGCAGCGTCTGCAACACGTGCAGGTCCCAGCCGCCGTCGGCCAGATAGTTCTCGGTGTGGACTTCGAGCCAGTCGACTGACGGGCGGGTGTCGAGCATCGCGCGATAGTGCGCGCCGCGCAGACCGATGCCGATTGGGGGAGAAGCGTTCATCGACGTTTCCCGTTGACGTTGCCGTTGATTTTTTCGTGGACGCTTGTGCGATAGCGTTGGCGCGTATTGATTAGCAATGCGGCCTGGCTCGATGCCGTGCAATCCGATGCGTTGCCGGAGTCTAGCAGTTTGCGGTGGTGATGATGCGAGTGTTGTGGATCATGTTTATGCGCCGTCGATTTGTTCGAAAGTGTGCAGGAGACGGTTTAGTGTTTTTGCGGTTACCGGTCGTTATGAATTCAGAGATATTCGAATAACAAAATCTAACAAATGCCGGCTTGAACAAGGTTCGGTAGCGAACAAACACGTATTCCACCCGCCGCATAACCTCACTACGTTCTCAAGCGCGACCACAACGCCGGCCGCGTTTCATGAGTCGTGGTGAGTGACTGTAATTGTCAAGTTCGAAGTGGTTCAAAGCCGGTTGAATTGTCGGGCCTCAATGTCATATGGACGCGGAGATAAAAGTTGCGTCAGTTATCGCAAGTGAGAATGCCCGAGCCGGATGGCGAAACGCGCATGCGGAGAGCGGGATAATGTCTGTGGTACCTGAATTAAAGCTCGACAGGTTATCTGGCGAAACCTGGCATCCGGTGTCCCACGAAACTGCGCAAGACACTCGCGAGTCCGGTGCATCGCGATCCCGGTTTACCCAATCCGGCACCGTGCTCCTTTCTCTGGTCGTTCCGTTCTACAACGAAGAAGAAACGATCGGGCATTTCTTCGCCGCGGTTACGCCCATTCTGGAAAGCATCGAGACAATCGAATTCGAAATTGTCTGTGTCAATGACGGCAGCCGTGACCAGACACTCGCGTCGCTGTTGTTCGAAGCAAGCCGGGACCGGCGGATACGGGTCATCGACCTGTCGAGAAACTTTGGCAAGGAAGCCGCGCTGACCGCGGGTCTCGATGAAGCGAGCGGCGGCATCATCATCCCGTTCGATGCGGACTTGCAGGATCCGCCCGCGGTGATCCCCGAACTGGTGAAGAAATGGCGCGAAGGCTATGACGTCGTGCTGGCGCGCCGCGCGAATCGATCGACCGATTCGTATCTGAAGCGCCAGAGCGCGAAGCTGTTCTACCGCGCGCATAACGCGGTCAGCGACATAGCGATTCCCGAAGACGTCGGCGACTTCAGGCTGTTTACCCGGGAGGTCGCAAACGCACTCAGGCAGTTGCCGGAGTCGCGCCGCTTCATGAAAGGGCTGTTCGCCTGGGTCGGGTATCGGACCGCGACGATCGATTACGTGCGCGAACCCCGCGTGGCGGGAACCTCCAAGTTCTCCGGATGGAAATTGTGGAACTTCGCGCTGGAAGGCATTACGAGCTTCAGCACGATACCGCTGCGCGTATGGACCTATATCGGCGGACTGGTTGCTGCGTCGGCCTTCTGCTATGCGCTTTTCCTGATTATCCGCACGTTGATTCGGGGTATCGACGTGCCCGGTTACGCGTCGATATTGACCGTGATGCTGATGCTCGGCGGCATGCAATTGATCGGCATCGGGATACTCGGCGAGTACATCGGGCGCATCTATTCCGAAAGCAAGAAGCGGCCGGTCTACCTGGTGCGGGCGCGTTATCAGAGAGCGTCGGATGAGTAGACGTGACACGCTGATGCGTTTCATCACGTACGCCGCGGTCGGGGCCACCGGCACGCTGGTCCAGTACTGTGTGCTGTTCGTCGCGGTGACGTCGCGCGCCGCATCGCCGGCGACCGCTTCGTCGATAGGCGCGGTGCTCGGCGCGCTGGTCAATTACTGGCTGAACTGCAAGCTGACGTTTCGCAACAGCAGCCGCCATACCGCGCAACTGCCGAGGTTCGCCGCCACCGCGTGTGCGGGCGTCGGATTGACGTGGGCGATGATGTCGCTGCTGACGGAGAGGGCTCATATCCATTTCGTGATCGCGCAACTCATCGCAACCGGCGCGTCGCTGTTGCTGACCTACGTCGTCAACGCGTGGTGGACTTTTAAGCCGATCCCGCAGCGCGACCGCACCTGACCGGACAGCACCGCCGCCCGCGATCGAAGCGATTCGGGCAATACCGGGCAATAACCGCCATTCAACGAAGCATAGGTGCGACCGTGGAAACGCCATCCGAGCATTACCCGAAAACGAACCAACCACCATTTCGTCACGGTTCGACCGGCGACTTCTCCGCGAGTCGCGAACGTCTATCCCATTCCGTTTTCTGGAGCCTGCTGCTCACAATCCTGGTGCTCGCATTTGGCGCGCGCATGATCACACTGTCCAGCCGCTCGTTCTGGACCGACGAAGGCTACAGCTTCTGGTTCGCGTCGCAAACACTGCATACGCTGTGGACCGAAGTCCCGCTATACGAAACTCATCCGCCGTTCTATTACACGCTGCTCAAAGGCTGGATGGCGCTGGCGGGCAGTAGTGAAGTCGCATTGCGGATGCCGTCGGTAATTGCCAGTCTCGCCACCGTCGTGCTGCTCGCGTGCAGCGGAAAGATCCTGCGCGCGGGACGGCTCGGCGACCAGGCCGGTGTACTCGCCGCGTTTCTGTACGCGCTCAATAAAGGCAGCATCGAGTATGCGCAACAGGCACGGCCTTACGCGCTCGAAACATTCGCCGCAGCCGCAATGACGTTGTCGTCGGTCGCGCTGGTGCTGGCACTGCAACGCTGCCGCAAGACATCTTTCTGGCGCGATCGCAGCGTGCGGACTAGCGCGTGCTTTCTCGCACTGACTGGCGCATTGACGCTCTGGCTGCACAACACGGCGATGTTCGTCGTGTTCGGCGTCTGGTCCGGACTCTTGATGACCGTCGTGCTGGATAGCGAAAAACGCGCGAAGAGGGCGGCGGTGATCGCCGTCTGCGGCTGCGCGGCGTTTCTGCTGTGGACGCCTTACCTGCCTTTCCTGCTGTACCAGAGCCGCAACGTCGCGTCGCACTTCTGGTTGCAGTTGCACTGGCAGGAATTGCCGGGCGCATGGTCGCTCGCGACCGGCGGCAAATGGGCATTCGCTCCGATGTTCTTGCTGGCCTTGCTGGGACTCGGAAAAATCGCAAGACACCGCTTTTCGCTCGCCGTCCACCTGATGTGCGTGCTGCTCGTTCCGTTCACGGTGGTGGTCACGATTAGCTATCTGCTGCGGCCGATTTTCATGGACCGGCTCTTCGCATGGATGGGGCCGCAGGTCGTCGCGCTGACCGCGGTGGGCGTATTCGTGGTGCTGAAGCGGCCCGCGTCGCGAATCGCCGCGGTCGTGCTTATCGTCGTGCTAAGCGTCGCCCAGGTCGTGAAGTTTTACCGGCATCCGAGCGAAGACTGGCGAGCGCTCGTCAGCACGATCGCGGCCGGCGCGATGCCGGGCGACATCGTGATCGTCGATCCGAATGAAGCGCAACCGGCGCTCGACTATTACGCGCGCAACCAGGCGTGGTTTCCGCCGACGCTGATCGTACCCGCGCCGTTTCCGGCGCTGCGAATGGACCGGCCTTATCCGGCCGGCAATCTCGGTGTGCCGGGTCCGACCGACGCGGACCGTCCGCTGATCGGCGACGCCTGCGCCGCGCACCGGCGGGTCTGGCTCGTGCGCCGTGGCCCGGAACTCTATGATCCGGACGGGGTGGTGAGAAGCGAAATACTGCGCTACAAACGCCCGGTGCGAAGTTTTTCCGCGGATAAGGGCACGACGGTCGAACTATTCGAATAGCACGCACTGGCGCGACCGTCGCGACCCACACCCACACTCATTCCGAAGCCCGCGCCCCCGCCGGCACCGCGCGCAGCGAGCGCGACCCATCGTTCGATCCGAACAGATAGTAGGTGACCGCGGTCGCGATCAACCCGACCATCCACGACACATCCGCGCCGCCCATGATCGATGCCCACGGACCGTGGAAGAAGCTCTCTTCCATGAACGGCACCTGAATCGCAATGCCCAGCAGATAGATCGCAATCGCTTTCACATTGAACGCGCCATACGCGCCGTTGTGAGTCCCGATGATCTCCGACACCCGGTAGCGCCGGTTGCTGATCAGATAGAAGTCGACCAGATTGATCGCGACCCACGGCGCGAGCACGATCCGCATCGCGAAGATCGCGGTCAGGAAGATCGACAGGAAATTGCTCGACGCCCACAACGCGGTGACGGTGGACGACACCAGCAGCACGCCCGACACGACGATCCGCACGTTGCGCCCCGGCACCCAGTGCGGACGAAATGTCTGCGCGGCGGTAATCAACGACAACACGCCGCCATACAGATTCATGCCGTTGTGGCCGATGATATTGACCAGAAACAGGAAGATCAGCACATAGCCGAACACGCCGGTTTGCGTGCGGATCGCTTCCATCGCATCGGTCGCGTGACCGGTGCTAACCGCCAGTACACCGAACAGAAACGCGAAGATCGTACCGAGCGACGTGCCGAAATAGGTGAACGCGAAGGTCTTCGCGAAACCGGTCGACACCGGCAGATAACGCGAGTAATCGGACGTGTAGGGCGCGAAACTGATCTGCCACACCGCGCACAGCCCGAACATCGCGAACCAGTTCGCCACGTCGAAATGACCTTGCCGGAAAATCTGCGCGTCGAGTCCGGGCGCCATCATGATCATTCCGATCAGCAGCGCGCCGCCCATGAACCACGCGCCGATCTTGTTGAAGCGGTGAATGAAGTGATAACCGATCACGCCGACCAGCGTCGCGAGAATCGCGCCGAGCACGGTGCCGACTGGAATCGGCACCGCGGGCACAGCGGTATGCAGCGTCTTGCCGGCAAGGATGATGTTCGAGACGAAGAAGCCGAGATAAATCAATGTGGTGAAGCCGACCACCAGCAGCGAACCATAGCGGCCGAATTGCGCGCGGCTCTGGATCATCTGCGGTACGCCGACGAGCGGGCCCTGCGCTGAAGTCAGCGCGTGAAAGATGGCACCGAAGAACTGGCCGGCGCAGATCGCGAGAATCGCGCTGACCACGTCGAGATGAAACACCAGCACCGAAGTCGCGCCGGAAATCACCGCCAGCGGCGCGACGTTCGTGCAGAACCACAAGGTGAACAGATCGACCGGTTTGCCGTGCCGGTCCGCGGGCGCGACGTAATCGATCGAGTTGCTTTCAATCGTCAGAACGCTGTTGTCGTTCGACTGGCTTTTCATAATGTCTCCATCTTTATTGCCTGGGCGCGGCGACGCCACGTTCGCCGAACGTGACGCGGTGCAGCCGTCCATGGCTTTGCAACGGTGCAACAGGGGAGAGCGCGCGACCCGCCGGCGACTGATCAACCAGCCAGAGCGCGCGCCCGGTTCAGCGCATCACGAACGGATCGCTGATCGGCTCATCCGAAGTACGCAGCCACACGGACTTGGTGGTCGTGTATTCGAGCGCGGCGGCCATGCCGCCTTCGCGGCCGTGGCCGGACAGGCCGAAGCCGCCGAACGGCACGAGCGGCGACACCGCGCGATACGTATTGATCCACACGATCCCCGAGCGCACCCGGCGCGATACGCGATGCGCGCGCGTCAGGTTGGTCGTGAAGATGCCGGCCGCGAGACCGTAAGCGGTGCTGTTCGCTTTCTCGATCGCTTCCTGCTCGGTCGTGAACGTATCCACCGACAACACCGGCCCGAACAGTTCCGTGGTGATGCTGTCCGCGTTGCTCACGCCGCTGCAATCGAGAATCGTCGGCGCGTAGTAGTAGCCATCGCGCTCCAACGCTTTACCGCCGGTGAGTACTTTCGCGCCCTGGCTCACCGAATTGGCGACGACCTTCTCGATGTTGCGCAATTGCCGCTCGGTGCACAGCGGCCCGTATTCGGTCGTCATTTCATTGGGCGAGCCGACCCGGATGCGCGACACGCGCTCCACCAGCAGCGCGAGAAACTGCTCTTTCACCGATGCCTCGATCAGCAGCCGCGAACCCGCCACGCAGCTCTGGCCGCTCGCCGCGAAAATCGCCGCGACCTGCGCATTCACCGCGCTCTGGATATCGGTGTCCGCGAATACGATGAATGGCGACTTGCCGCCCAGTTCCAGCGACACCTTCGCGAGATTGTTCGCGGTATTCGACACGATGTGCCGCGCGGTTTCGGGGCCGCCGGTGAACGCGACCTTATCGACGTGCGGATGGCCGCTCAGCACCGCGCCGCATTCCGGCCCGAAGCCGGTGATCACATTGACGACGCCCGGCGGAAAGCCGGCCTCGTGCACCAGCTTCGCGAATTCGAGCAGCGGGCCGGGCGCTTCCTCGGAAGCCTTCAGCACCACCGTGCAACCGGCCGCGAGCGCCGGCCCGAGCTTGACCGCCGACAGAAACAGCTGGCTGTTCCACGGCACGATCGCGGCGACCACGCCGGCCGGCTGCCGTTCGAGCCACACCTGCATGTCGGGTTTGTCGACCGGAATATGGCTGCCTTCGATCTTGTCGGCGATGCCGGCGTAATAGCGGTAGTACTCGGCGACGTACGCAATCTGGCTGGACGTCTCGCGAATGATCTTGCCGGTATCGTTCGTTTCAATTTCAGCCAGTCGCGGCGCCGCCTGTTCGACCAGCGCGGCCAGTTTGTACAGCAGCTTGCCGCGCGCGGACGCGGTGAGGCCGGCCCACGCGGCATCGGTCAGCGCGCGACTGGCCGCTTCCACCGCGCGATTGACCTGCCCGGTGCGCGCCTCGGGCATCTGCGCCCACACTTTGCCGGTGGCCGGATTGACGCTGCCGAAGCTGGCCGCGCCGGACTCGAACTGGCCGTCGATATACAGCTGAAAATGAAAGTCCATGAATACAGCCCCTTACTTGAACGCCGGCATCACGTCGTTGATCATCCGCTCGAGCGACGCCTTCTTGCGCTCGAAACTCATGCCCGTATCGATCCAGAACGAGTACTCGTCGAAGCCGAGTTGCTCGTACGCTTTCAGGCGGCCGATCACTTCTTCCGGCGTGCCGATCACGTTGTTCTTGCGCATCGCGGCCGGCGAATAGAACGGGTGAGCGGCGATTTCTTCCGGGCTCAGCGTCTTGATCATCCCGCGGCTGATCGGCCGTTCGTTCTTGAACCACGCGCCGAAGTAGTTATAGAAGACGTTCACTTCGTCGGCCGCGACCTGCGCGTCTTCCTCGTTGCTCGCCACATAGGTGTGACGCAGCAGCATGATCTGCGGACGCGGCAGGTTGCTGAACTTCTCGCACGCGGCGTTGAAATGGCCGACCAGCTTCTCGACTTCTTCGTCGCCGAAATGCAGCGGCGTGACCTGTACGTTGCAGCCGTTCGCGACCGCGAACTCGTGACTGTTCGGATCGCGCGCGGCGACCCAGATCGGCGGATGCGGGTTTTGCAGCGGCCGCGGCGAAGAAGTGGTGGACGGGAATTTCCAGAACTCGCCTTCGTGCGCGTAATCGCCTTCCCACAGTTTCTTCACGGCCGGAATCAGTTCGCGCATCCGCTGACCCGCGCCCCATGCGTCGAGTCCCGGCATCAAACGCTCGTATTCGAACGAGTACGCGCCGCGTGCAATGCCCAACTCCAGCCGGCCGTTCGAAATGATGTCGGTCATCGCCGCTTCACCGGCGAGCTTGATCGGATGCCAGAACGGCGCGACCACGGTGCCGGTGCCGAGTCGCACGTTTTTCGTTTTGTTCGCGAGGTCCGCGAGATTGATGAACGGATTCGGCGCGATCGTGAAGTCCATGCCGTGGTGCTCGCCGGTCCAGACGGCATGCATGCCGCCGCGATCGGCGATCTGGCACAGTTCGACCATTTCGTCATACAGCTGCTTCTGACTGGTCTGCTCGGAGACGCGCTCCATGTGAACGAATAGCGAAAATCGCATGATGTAACCTTTCAGGAATGAAGCGGGCGGACGGTGCCGGTGCTGTGGTCGCCGAAGTACATCCCGTAGCTCTTCAGCTCGCTTTCCTTGCGATAGCGCTGCAGCATGCTGGCCAACGCGCTGTCCGCGAATGCTTGCGGATCGAGTGCGTCGAGGCTGACGAATTCGCCGGCGCTCGCGAGTTCGTCCGGCGCGCTGCACAGGAACGAGATGTACTGGTAATGGGTTTCGGTGTTGTTGTAGACCGAATAAATGAAATTCGCCGAGGCGTCCGGCTGGTACTTCGCGAAGATCTCGGCGAGCGCTTTATCGGCGCCTTCCTTGCCGATCTGCTGCGACGGCAGCGCCCATTTGTTCTCCGCTGTTTTCACGAGCAGTACTTTGTCGTCGCGCGCAATGATCGCGCTGACGATCACTTTCGGCCCCGCGATTACTTCGGCCGATACTCTGGCCGGCGTGAAATAGCCGCCGCGGTAATAGCCGAGTCCCGCGTAGCCGGCCGAATGAAACGCCTCGACCTTGCCGACGATCAGCGCATGGTCGCCCGCGTCGATCACCGCGTGGGTGGTGCAGTCGAACCACGCGCTGACCTCTTCGATCAACGGATTGCGCTGCTCGCTCAGACGCCAGTTGACATTCGCGAAGCGATCGTCGCTCGGCCGCGCGAACGTGTTGGACAGATCTTTCTGGCCTTCCGCGAGGATGTTGATCGCGAAGTGGCCGGTGTTCGCAAAGCTCTGGTAATTGCTCGACGTCTTCGCGATGCTGACCAGCAGCAACGCGGGGTCGAGCGACACCGACGAAAACGAATTGGCGGTGAAGCCGAGCGGCTTGCCGTCGTCGCTGGCGGTGGTCACGATCGTCACGCCGGTCATGAACGCGCCGAACGCGTCGCGCAATTCGCGGGTGTTGAGCTTCGCGATTTGCTCGTTTTGCTCGCTGGTCTGTTGGCTCATTTCACACTTCCACTTCACGGTTTTCGGCCTGCGGCTCCGTTTGCAACCAGGCACGCAGCGCGCGATTGACTTCGTTGGGCGCGGTCAGGTTCACCATATGCCGCTCGTCTTCGATCACGACCGCGTGTCCTCGCTGAGCGGCTTGCGCCATCTGGCGGGCCATCTGCGGCGTCGAGTTCGGATCGTCGGAGCCGGTCAGCACGAGGGCGGGGCAGCCAATGCCGGGCCAGCCGTCCGCGTACACGTCGTCGCCGTTCGCGAAGGCCGTATAGGCGGTCGCGTAGCCGGCGAGATTCACCGACTTCAGCCACGACTCGACCCGTTGCGCGGCGACCTGCTGCGACTCTTCGGCGTTGAACCAGCGCTGCAGCGGCGTCGCCACGTCGATGTTGCCGGAGCGCAGTTCGGCCGCGCGCTGCAGTACCGCATTGCGCGCTTGCATGGTGCGCCGGTACACGCCGTTCAACACCGCGACGCGCTTGACCAGATCGGGGCGCGTGACCGCGACGCCGGCGGCGATCAGCGAACCCATCGAATGGCCGGCCAGATTCACCGGGCCGACGTCCAACGCTTCGATGAAACTCGCGGCCCACTCGACGAATTGCGGCAAGCCGGCGCCCGTTTCGAGCGGCTCGCTTTGACCGTGGCCCGGCATATCGACCGAGATCACGCGGAATTCGCCGGCGAGCGCTTCGATCTGCGGATACCACGCTTGCGCCTGCATGCCGACGCCGTGGATCAGCACCAGCGGCTCGCCGCGGCCCTGTTCCAGATAGTGCGCGACGCGCTTACTTGACAGCTGCAGGGTTCTTGACGTCATTTCCGAGCTCTGCGAGGTCTTGGTAGCGATCGCCAATGCGGTGATGCGGACGGCCACCGGTGGCGGCGCCGATCGCGATCACGATTTCGTCGGCGGCGGGCGCGTCCGGAATCGCGAACTGCAGCGTCAGGTAGTGCGAACGACGGCCTTCGTCGTTCTTGTCCATCATCGGAATCAGCAGCGGCGCGTTGGCCGGGCCGCGCGTGTTGTTGAACGCCAGATACGACTTCGCGCCGACCGCCGAGCGATAGATGTTGCCGAAGTGCAGCGTGTGGATCAGCGCGGACGCATGTTCCATTTCACCGCCGACACCGACGATCGCGCTCTTGCCGAACGCCTCGACCGCGTCACCCGAACCGGCTTCGTCGAGGATCAGCTTGGTCAGATGCTCGCTCAGTTGCGGCGCGATCTCGCGAATCTCCGGCGACAGGTCTTCCACATAGCCGCGGCCCGCCCACGGGTTCTTGATGACGGCAGCCGCGCCGATCATTTTCAGCGGCTTCGCGGCTGCCTTGTCGCCGTCGACGAAGACGTTCTCGACATGCAGGATGGATTTGCGAATCAGGCTCATGGCAACTTCCTAAGTGCGTTGAATGTGGAAATCATTGTGGTATACCATGTTACGGCATGCCATGAGTGTTAACCCGAGGCTTCGCTGGAAGCCCCGCCAGGCCTACGAAAGGAGCAAAGATGAGTGCGTATTGGATTGCCCATGTGACCGTGCTGGACCCGCAGAAGTACAAGGGCTACACGGATCTCGCGCCGCAGGCGTTCAGCAAATACGGCGCGGTGTTTCTCGCGCGCGGCGGCGCGTTCGAGGCGCTCGAAGGGGAGCGGTTCGAGCGGCACGTCGTGATTCAGTTCAAGGATTTGCAGACGGCGCTCGACTGCTACAACTCGCCGGAATACAGGGCGGCCCGCGAGAAGCGCGACGGGCATTGCCGCGCGCAGATCACGATCGTCGAGGGATTGGAGGGCTGACGGCCGGTTAGCGTAGGGAGATACCCTCGATAGCAACAAAATCACAGCAATCGTCCAGATTCTTATATGCGCGTGCGCGGTCGCGCTTCGATACTCGGCCTACCCAAGCAAGCGCAAATCACGAACGCGCAGCGAATCTGTTTCGATTGCCGGCGCGCTGGTCCGGCGGAGGGTCCAACCGATGTTCAAGCATTTCTCCACGCGGGCACTCGTGAGTGCCGCGCTCATGTCCTGTGCCGCGTTCAGCTTCGACGCCGCCGCGCAACAGGTGGTCAAAATCGGCGTGTCCGCTCCACTGACAGGGATCAACGCGCCGAACGGGAAAGACCTTGAAAACGGCGTGCGCCTCGCGGTCGAGGAGGCCAACGCGCAGCACATCAAGCTCGCCGGCCAGGAGGTCCGTTTCGAACTGGACTCGGTCGACGATCAGTCCGACCCGCGCATTGGCGTTCAGGTCGCGCAGAAGCTCGTCGACGACGGCGTGGTGGCGGTGGTCGGTTATTACAACTCCGGCGTCGCGCTGCCCGCGGTGCCGATTTACGCGCGTGCCGGCATTCCCCTGATCGATCCCGCCGCGACGAATCCCGCGATCACCCAGCAGGGCGGCAACAACGTTTTCAGAATCATTGCGACGGATACGCAAAATTCCGGCAGTGCCGGCAAATACGCGGTCAACGTGTCGAAGGCCCAGCGCATCGCGGTGATGGACGACCGCACCGCGTTCGGTCAGGGCGCGGTCGAAGAGTTCAAGAAGGCGGTGCAGGCCGCGGGCGGCAAGATCGTCGCCGCCGAATACACGAACGACAAAGCGGTCGACTTCAGCCCGCAACTGACGAACATCAAAGGCGCGAATGCCGATCTGCTTTTCTACGGCGGCGGCGATAACCAGGCAGGCCTGATCGTGAAGCGGATGAAGCAGCTCGGACTGCACACCCAGTTCGTCGGCAGCGGCGGGATCGCGGACAGTATTTTCATTTCGATCGGCGGTCCGGCGGCGGAAGGCGCGATGGCGTGGGAGTACGGTCGTCCGGTCGACTCGTTGCCGGAAGGGGTCGCGTTCGCGAAGAAATTCAAGCAGCGCTTCGGCGCGGCGCCGCTCACGTATGCACCGTTCTCTTATGACTGCGCGTGGGTCGCGATCGACGCGATGAAGCGGGCCAATTCCGCGCGTCCGGCCGACTTTATGAGCGCATTGCGCAAGGCCCAATACAAGGGTATTACCGGCGAGATCTCGTTCAATCAACACGGCGATCTGCTGAATCCGACTTCGACGCTGTATCAGGTCAAAGGCGCGAAGTGGGTGCCCGTGACCACCGTGTCCGCGCCGTGACGCATCACGGCATGGCGGCCGGCACCGGCCGCCGCGAAACTGCTTCGTTCTGCTGCGTTCTTCTTCAGGTCGATTGGCTCGCCTGCAATAGCCAGTCGCGAAATGCGATCAGCGACGGCAGGCTTTCGTTGCCGGTGGGATAGACGAAGTAGTAACTGCGCTGGCTGGTCATCGCGGTGCCGATCGAAACCAGTTCTGCGCGCTGCAACTCGTCTTCGACCAATACCTTCGGCACCAGACCGATGCCCATGCCGGCCCGCACCGCCTGAATCAGATGCGAGGTCAGTTCGAAGCTCGGGCCGATGCGCATGCGCCGATGATCGAGCGCGCAGTGCGAGAACCAGTCGGCCCACGCGTGCTGGTTGCTCGTCACGCCCAACAGCGTCTGCTTCGCGGCCCAGTCGGGTGTGAACGGCGCGCCGGATTCACGGTTCGCGTCAGGACTGGCAATTGCGATCAGAAACTCGTTATGGAGCCGGTGCGCGGTCAACCCGGGCCAATCGCCGATGCCCACGGTAATCGCCGCATCGATGTCTTCGCCGCGAAAGTCGACCGTGCCGATCCGCGAATGAATGTGGACGTTGACCCCCGGGTTCGCCGCATAGAACTCGTGCAGATGAGGCAGCAGCCATTTCGAGCCGAACGTCGGCAAGGTCGCTAGCCGCAGTGTGCCGGCGCCCGCGTGATACGACATCGCTTGCAAAGTCGCGCCGCGAATCCGGCCGAGCGCGCCGCTCAGTTCGACGAAGTAGCGGCGTCCCACTTCGGTCAGTCGCACCGAGCGCCCTTCGCGCCGGAACAGCGCTACGCCGAGCTGATCTTCGAGCGTCTGGATCTGCCGGCTGATCGCGCTCTGACTCAGCGACAGTTCTTCGGCCGCGCGGGCGTAGTTTTCGTGACGCGCGGCCGCTTCGAACACGAGCAGCAGCGACATGGACGGAGTGAGCCGACGGTAATTCATGAATATTTTGCAACGTTGGCGGCAGCAGAATTCGTTTGTTCAGGCTGGATTTTACAAAGATACTGGATTTATAGAAGCACGGAAACATGCTCAAAACTCATGTTTCCGGCACACGCGTTCCGGGTCCATTCCTTTACGGTTCATCCCATGTCAATCGCTCCATTGCTCCATCCGGCCGAGCCGCCGGCAAGCTCGTACCGGGATTTTCTGTCCGCGCTGAAGGCGGACGGATTCGCCGGTGACATCAACGTGGATTACGCGAACCGGACTGTCCAGGCCACCGACAACTCGATCTACCAGCGTCTGCCGCAAGCGGTGATCGCACCGGCGCATGCGGGGGATCTGCAGTTGCTCGCGAAGCTGCTGGCCCAGCCGCAGCACCGGGACGTGGCCGTGGCGCCGCGTGGTGGCGGCACCGGCACCAATGGGCAGTCGCTGACCAATGGCGTCGTGGTCGATCTGTCGAAGCACATGAACCGGATTCTGGAAATCAACGTCGGCGAACGCTGGGTACGCGTGCAGGCGGGGGTGGTCAAGGACCAGTTGAACGCCGCGTTGCAGCAGCATGGGCTGTTCTTCGCTCCCGAACTGTCGACGTCGAACCGCGCGACGATTGGCGGCATGATCAACACCGATGCGAGCGGCCAGGGCAGTTGCACGTACGGCAAGACCCGCGATCATGTGCTGGCGCTCGACTTCGTGTTGCCCGGCGGCGAGCCGTTGCACAGCGAGGCGCTGTCGTCCGCGGAGCTGGACGAGCGCTGTCAGCGCAAGGATCGCGTCGGCAAGGTGTACCGCACCGCGCGGCGCATCATCGATGAGCAGGCCGAGTTGATCCGCGCGAAGTTTCCGAAACTCAATCGCTGTCTGACCGGCTACGACCTCGCGCATCTGCGCGAGCCGGATGGCCGCTTCAATCTGAATAGCGTGCTGTGCGGCGCCGAGGGCTCGCTCGGCTTCGTCGTCGAAGCGAAGCTGAACGTACTGCCGATTCCTCGCTATGCGGTGCTGGTCAACGTGCGCTACGCGAGCTTCATGGACGCGCTGCGGGATGCGCGCGCGCTGACCGTGCACCGGCCGCTGTCGATCGAAACCGTCGACTCGAAAGTGCTGCTGCTGGCGATGAAGGACATCGTCTGGAGCAGCGTCGGCGAATACTTTCCGCAAGACCAGCAGCGACCGACGCTCGGCATCAACCTGGTCGAATTCAGCGGCGACGACGTGGCCGAGGTCGACGCGCAGGTACACGCGTTCATCGGGCATCTGGCGAGCGACCGCAGTGTCGAGCGGCTCGGTCACACGCTGGCCATCGGCGAGGATGCGGTCAAGCGCGTGTACGCGATGCGCAAGCGCGCGGTGGGCTTGCTCGGCAACGTGCAGGGCGAAGCGCGTCCTCAGCCGTTCGTCGAAGACACGGCGGTGCCGCCGGAAAATCTCGCGGCTTATATCGAGGAGTTTCGCGCGTTGCTCGATGGGCATGGCCTGCAATACGGGATGTTCGGCCATGTCGATGCGGGCGTGCTGCATGTGCGTCCGGCGCTGGATATGAAAGATCCGCGGCAAGCCGCGCTGGTGCGGCCGATTTCCGACGCGGTCGCCGAACTGACGCAGCGTCATGGCGGCCTGTTGTGGGGCGAGCACGGCAAGGGCGTGCGCTCGGAATACGCGCCCGCTTTTTTCGGCGAGCTGTATGCGTCGCTGCAGCAATTGAAGGCGGCCTTCGATCCGTACAACCAGTTCAATCCGGGCAAGATCGCGACGCCCGCCGATAGCCCGTTGCGGCTGCTGAAGATCGACGAAGTGCCGACCCGTGGCGAACACGACCGGCAAATCGACGAACGGGTGTGGCAGAGCTTCGGCACCGCGATGCATTGCAATGGCAATGGCGCGTGCTACAACTTCGATCCCGACGACGCGATGTGTCCGTCGTGGAAGGCGACGCGCGAGCGTGTGCAGTCGCCGAAAGGGCGCGCGTCGCTGATGCGCGAATGGTTGCGTCTGCAGGGGCAGGCGGGCGTCGATGTGGTCGCGCTGGGGCGTACGCGGCAGCCGTTTCTGCGCAATCTCGCCGAACGTTGGCGCAATAGCCGCGCGGCGCGCGACGGTGCGGCCGACTTCTCGCACGAGGTCTACGACGCAATGGCCGGCTGTCTCGCGTGCAAGTCGTGCGCGGGGCAATGCCCGGTCAAGGTCAATGTGCCGGAATTCCGCGCGCGCTTTCTGGAGTTGTATCACCGTCGCTACCTGCGGCCGTTGCGCGACTACCTGATCGGCTCGCTCGAATTCACGATGCCGTGGATGGCGCGACTGCCGGGCGTGTACAACGCTCTGATGCGCGCGACCTGGATGCGCGCGATGCTGGAGCAGCGGGTCGGCATGGTCGATAGTCCGCTGCTGAGCCGTTACGATCTCGCCGCCGTGCTGCGCCAGTGGCAGGTGCGGCCAGCGGACCCACGCTCGTTGGCGGCTCTCACGCAGCAGCAGCGCGAGCGCAGTGTCGTGATCGTTCAGGATACCTTCACGCGCTATTTCGATACCGAGCAGTTGGCCACGCTGATCGAACTGGCGGCGCGGCTGGGTTTTCAGGTCTGGTTGGCGCCGCTCGTGCCGAACGGCAAACCGCTGCAAGTGCAGGGCTTTCTCGACGCGTTCGCGAAGGTCGCCATTCGCAATGCCACACAACTGATGGAATTGGGTCAGTTTGGCATTCCGCTCGTCGGCCTCGACCCGGCAATCACACTCACGTACCGGCAGGAGTACCGGAAGGTACCGGAGCTAGCGGACGTGCCGCAAGTGTCGTTGCCGCAGGAGTGGTTGCTGAAGGTCCTGCCTGAAGGAAACACTGATAGTTCGTCGAACGTCTTCAGACTGCTGCCGCACTGTACCGAGAAGACCAACGCGCCCGAGAGCGGCAAGCAATGGGTGCAGGTGTTCGCGCGGCGCGGCCTGAGTCTCGTGATCGAAGACACCGGCTGCTGCGGGATGTCCGGCACCTACGGGCACGAAGCGCGCAATGTCGGGATGTCGCGCAAGATTTACTCGCAATCGTGGGCCGCGCATATCGACCGGCCCGTGGAACCGGGCGGCGAGGCGCTCGCGACCGGTTACTCGTGCCGCTCGCAGGTCAAACGCCTGTCCGCGAAACAGCTGCGTCATCCGCTTCAGGCTTTGCTCGATCAGTTGCGGTGTGCTCAATGACGAAGCGGGCGTCGCGCTGAGCGGCGCCGCCTGGTGGTTACCCGAAGTGGCCGCGATCTTATAACAATCGCCTCATTTCTTATATGCGCTCGTTGTGCCCGGACTCGATACTCGGAGCACGAACGGATACCGAACATGAGACGAATAGATCATTTACCCGCCGACGACCGGTCCTGTGGCTGGTTTCATCTGAGCTCGCCGCGACAGCCGAACGCACCACACATCGGAACGACGTCGGCGCGCTGGGTCGTGGTCGGTGCGGGACTCACCGGCCTCGCGGCGGCGCGACAGATTGCGCTGCACTATCCGGACGATCCGGTTGTCCTCGTGGACGCGCAGGAAGTCGGCTATGGCGCGTCCGGACGGAACTCCGGATTCGCGATCGACTTGCCGCACGATATCGGCGCGCCCGATTACATCGGCGACCCCGCGACCGCGAGGATGAACCTGAAGCTGAACCAGGCAGCGCAGCAGATCATCCGCAGACTCGTGAGCGAGCACCGCATCGACTGCGATCTGATGGCGGTCGGCAAGTACCAGGCTGCCGTCGAGCCGCGCGGAATCGCTGTGCTCGATGCGTACCGCCGCGGACTCGAGAATCTCGGCGAGGCTTGCGAAGTGATTGCCGAAGACGATCTGCCGGAGCGGATCGGCACGCGCTTCTACAAGAAGGGCTTATTCACACCGGGCACCATGCTCCTGCAACCGGCCGCGCTGGTGAAGGGACTCGCGCGAAGTCTGCCGGAGAACGTCACGCTGCATGAGTACACGCCGATCTCAAGCGTCGACTACGGCAGCAAAATTACGCTCGGGCATCAGCGCGGAAAGATCGTCGCCGACAAGCTGCTGCTGACCAACAATGCTTTCGCGTCGAGTTTCGGTTTCCTGACGGGACGGCTGCTGCCGGTCTTCACCTACGCGAGCATCACGCGGGCTCTGACCGGCGAAGAGCAGGCGCGACTCGGCGGCCTGCCGGTCTGGGGCATCATTCCGGCCGACCCGTTCGGCAGTACGTTGCGACGCACTCCGGACAATCGTCTGCTGGTGCGCAACAGCTTCAGCTTCAACGCGGACGGCCGCAGCCGGCAGCGCTGTCTGGAGCGGGCCGCGCAACGCCATCGCGCTTCGTTCGAACGGCGCTTCCCGATGTTGCCGAACGTCGGATTCGATTACACGTGGGGCGGCGCGATGTGCCTGTCGCGCAATCACATGGCGCACTTCGGTCAACTGGCGCCGAATGTCTATGGGGCACTGTGCTGCAATGGCCTGGGTATCACGCGCGGCACGATTACCGGCACGCTGCTCGCGGACTGGCTGGCCGGACAGCGCAATGAACTGATCGACTTCCTGCTGGCGTCGCCGGGACCGAACCGCAATCCACCCGACCCGTTTCTCTCCGCTGGCGTGAATCTGAACCTGATGGTCGGGCAGAGTCGCGCCGGTAAGGAAAGCTGAAACCTCGTTACGGAAAACTTCGCCATGATCAAGCTGGGAATTCTCGGTGTGGGAGATCTCACCGAAAAAATAGTGCGTGGCTTGCTGCGCGCAGCGCACGCGCCGGAAATATTGTTGTCGCCGCGCAGTCACGACAAGGCACAGGCGCTGGCGCGGAAGTGCTCGTGCCGCTTGATGCCGGATAACCAGACAGTCGTCGATCACGCGGATATCGTGCTGGTGGGCGTGCGTCCGGCCCAATTGGCCGAGCTCGCGCAAGAGCTCGTGCTCAAGCCGAAGCAGAAGCTGATATCCGTCGTCGGCGGGGTGTCGGTCGATGAATTGAAGCGTCTGTTCGGGACCACCGAATGTGTGCGCGCGATGCTCTCCTACGCGGCCGAAATCAACCGCTCGACCGTAGCGATCTATCCCGACGAAGCCGATGCGCGCGCGCTGCTCGGTCCGCTCGGCAATCTGATTGCGCTCGCCAGCGAAACCCAGTTCGAACTGGCTACCGTGGGCGCATGCATGAATGGCTGGTTCTACTTTCTACTGCACGACCTGCAGCACTGGCTGGTCGAAAAAGGCTTGCCAGCGGACAGCGCTAGAGCGCTCGTACTGAGCAGCGTAGAAGATTGTGCCGCCTATTCCAGACATCGCGGTGCGTCGTCGATGCAGGATCTCGGCCGCTCGATTGCGACGCAGGGCACCTTTACCGCACAGGGTCTCGAAATGCTGGGACTGCATCAGACCAATGCGGCATGGAACGCCGCGTGCGAGGTCGTTTTCGATGCATTGATTGCCGGCGTCGAGTAACACCTGAACGACCTGAACGGTCGTCGTCTACTTCCAGAAATAAACGCCGGGCAGGCAGGCTGACCGGCGTTCTCCATTTCCCCGCACTCGCGCACATTCCGTAAATACCCTGAGTTGCCGCAACGTCACAGCAATTGCCTCATCCGTTATATGCAGGCTCCCCGACGGGATTCGATACTCGCTACACCATGACGGTACTCGACTCTTTAACCGCGCGAATTACGGCTAAAGAGCAGGCGCTTATTGCTATGGACCCGCGCCAAGTAAAACAAAGTACCCGATTGCTTTCAAGACGTCGGATCCGTAAGTCAAATCAGGTTTGTATGAAAGGAGACATCATGTCCCAAGGCTACAAAATGTCGCTAGAGGATGCACCGCTAAATGGTTTCCATAAACGATTGACGCTGTATTCATCGGCGGCGCCGTTTCTGGATGGTTATGTGCTCAGCATTATCGGCGTCGTAATGCTGCAACTGACCGAGGCACTCAAACTGACCGCACTACAGCAAGGTCTGATTGCCGCTTCGCCGCTGATCGGTATGTTCCTCGGCGGATTCGTCGGCGGACTGTTCACCGACAAACTCGGACGGAAAGTGCTGTATCTGCTGGTGCTGGTTGCGCTCGGCCTGTTCTCGGCCACGCAGTTCTGGGTGAAGTCCGCGTGGGAGCTGGCTTTTCTGCGACTGCTGCTCGGCGTCGCGATCGGCGCCGATCATCCGTTGGCCACCTCGCTACTCGCGGAGTTTCTACCCAAACGCCAGCGCGGCTCGCTGCTGGCCAGTCTCGTGATGATGTGGTTCGTCGGCGCGGGCGCGGCGTATGTGATCGGCGAGATCGTGCTGCGGGTAGGCGGTGCGGATGCATGGCGCTGGGCGCTCGCGAGCGCTGTGGTGCCCGCGGTTCTGTTCCTCGTGATGCGCGCAGGCACGCCGGAGTCGCCGCGCTGGCTGCTCAGCAAGGGCAGAGCGGCCGAGGCCGATCACGTGATCAAGCGCGTGTACGGCGAACACTATTCGATTCAGAACCTGCCGGAAAAGCAGCCGGAAAAGACCGCGTCGGTGTGGTCGCTGTTTCACAGCGCATACGGCAAGCGCATCCTGTTCGTCAGCGTGTTCTGGACCTGCTCGATCGTGCCGCAATTCGCTGTCTATGCGTTCGCGCCGACCATTCTGCGAACCATGGGGTTGACCGGATCGTGGGCGTCGTACGGCGCAGTGGCGATCACGCTGATGTTCGTATTCGGCTGTCTGCTCGCGGTGAAACTCGTGAATTCGCTCGGTCGCCGCAAGCTGCTGATTCACAGCTTTCTATGGTCGGGTCTCGCATTGTTACTGCTCGGCGTGTTTCCAGAAGGGCCGGCCTTGCTGACTTTGCTGCTGTTCGGTGCGTATGCGCTTTTTATCGGCGGCGCGCAGGTTCTTCAGTACGTCTATCCGAACGAGTTGTTCCCGACCGAGATTCGCGGCTCGGCGGTCGGTCTCGTTACGTCGCTGTCGAGAATCGGCGCGGCGGTAGGCACCTACCTGGTGCCGATGTCGCTGACTTCGATCGGCATTGCGAATACGATGTACGTAGCGTTCGCGATTTCCGTGCTGGGTCTGTGGGTCACGCTGGCGATGGCGCCCGAGACGCGTTCGATGGATCTTCATCACGCCGGCTCGCTGAGTCATTGAGCGTAACCGTCCCGACCGCTCCATGCTGTTTTACGCAATTGCACGATATTCGAGGTGAAGAGATGGGATTCAAACGAACGATCCATGCTGTCGATACGCATGCCGGTACGCCGATGCGCGTGATTACCGGTGGCGTGCCGCACATCCCCGGCAACAGCGTGTACGAGAAGATGAAATGGCTGGAGGAGAACGACGATCAGTTGCGCAAGCTGATGCTGCGCGAGCCGCGCGGCTATCCGGCGCACTGCTGCAACATCATCGTGCCGCCGACGCATCCGGAGGCGCACGCCGGCTACATCATCATGGAGCAGATCGAATACCCGGTGATGTCGGGCGGCAACACGATTTCCGTCGTTACGGTGCTGCTCGAAATGGGCATGCTGCCGATGCACGAACCGGTCACCGAACTCGTTCTCGAAGCGCCCGCCGGTTTGATCCGTGTTAAAGCCGAATGCAAGGACGGCAAGGTCAAGAGCGTGACGTTCCGCAATGTCCCCGCGTTCGCCGCGCATCTCGATGCGGTCATCGACGTCCCGCATCTGGGCAAGGTGACGGTCGACGTGGGCTGGGGCGGGATGTTCTACGTGATTGCCGACGTTCGGCAGTTCAAGGGTCTGCAACTGATTCCGCAGCACGGCGCGGAGATCGCGCGCGTTTCCGCGATGATCCGGCAGGCCGCGATCGAACAGCTGCCGGTCGCGCATCCCGACTACCCGGGCGTCGGCATTACGATTACGCAGCTGTCCGGTCCGACCGACGACCCGAACGCGGATTGGCGCAACGTGGTGACGATGGCCTCGGGCGAATTCTCCTGGGACGATCCGACCACGTGGACCGGTGCGCTCGACCGCTGCCCGTGCGGGACCGGTACCTGCGCGAAGATGGCCGTGTTGCATGCGAAGGGCGAATTGCCGCTGAACCGGGATTTTCGTCACCAGGGAATCGTCGGCAACGTGTACACCGGCCGGCTCGTCGAAGAGACCACGATCGGCGAGAAGCGCGCGGTGGTGCCGACCGTGTCGGGAACCAGCTGGATTTATGGCCTGAATACCTACGTTCTCGACCACGACGACCCGTTCACCGAAGGCTTTACGGTCGGCGATATCTGGGCTTGATGGCGGCCAGGCATCGATCAATCCAGTTCTACGCGAGACCGGCGCTCACCATTTAACCGGTCTCGAATCCCGATTACCCATTACATGGCGCTGCCGACTTTTGGTCCAGCGCCTTTCCTTGTGAGGTTCATCTCTTGACTCAAGTCCTTACCGTTATCCGCGCGGCCGAACGCGCGGTCGTGGATACGCTGCAACCCGCCAAATTGCCGATGGGCGAACCGGTCGCGAAACAGGGCACCGCGCAGCATCAGGAAGCCGCCGATATCGGCGCGAGCGTCGGTGTGTGGGAGAGCTCACCCGGTCGATTCCGCCGCCATCTGAAGAACCGCGAATTCAGTCACATCGTCAGCGGTAGGTGCGTTTTTACGCCGGACGGCGGCGAGCCGGTCGAACTGCGTGCGGGCGATGCGGTGCTGTTTCCCGCTAACTGTGAAGGCGTTTGGGATATTCGTGAGACGCTGCGCAAGACCTACGTGCTGTTCTGATTCGCGCGTCCCGACGCGTGGCCCCGAGAAGGGATGGGCCCACGCGTCAGGTCGCCACCAACAGCCGCTCCACCTCGTGCCGGCGCTTGCGATAAACCGACGGCGTTTCTCCGTACTGCTTGCGAAACCACAGAATGAAGTGCGATGCGTCCGAGAAGCCCGCTTCCAATGCAATGGTCGTCACGTTGCGGCTGGTGTCCGCCAGTTGTTTGCGCGCGTATTCGAGGCGCAGTTTGCGCCAGTAGTTCGCGGGTGCGTCGTTGGTATTGCTCAGGAACGCGCGATGCAACTGCCGCGGGCTGGTGCCCGCATGCTCGGCGACCTCCGACAGCGTCGCGGCCGAGCCGAGATTCGCGCGCATGAACGCAATCGCTTTACGCACGATCTCGTCGTGATACACGTGCGGCTCATGATCGGCGTCGCGTTCGGCCGATTTGTCGAGCGTCGCATCGGCGAGCAGGTATTTGAGGCCCTTTTGCGCGCGGACTTCGCCGCAGTGGCGCCGGATCATGCCGGCGGCCAGATCGATCGCGGTGCCGCCCGGGCAGGTAATGATCCCTTCGTCGTCCACGAAGCTCCTGTCGATCAAGGCGGTGGCCTTCGGAAACCGCTGGGTGAACTCGTCGCGAATCGTGAAGTGGACCGCGCAGCGCCGGCCGTCGAGCAAGCCTGCTTTACCCAGCACGAAAGAGCCGGAGCACAGCGCAATGATCGGGATACCGGCCGCGTGGACCTTGCGCAACGCGTCGAGCAGCCACGCCGGTGGGTCGCGCGTTTCGCCGAGCAGGCCGCCGGCGATCACGATGTAATCGTAGAGTTCGAGTTGCGCGAGCGGTTTGGTGGGCAGGATCGGCATCCCGCAACTCGCGGTGATCGGCTGATCGTTGCAGGTCATCCAGTCCCACTGACAGTAGATTTGCCGGCTCCGGAACGACTTGTCCGCGGCAAACCTCAGCGAATCGACCAGGCCGGCGACAGGCACCAGCGTGAACTGATTCATCAGGATGAAGCCGACTCGAAGATCGGGCCGCGCGGGCGGCGTTTCTTCGGAATCGTCGGTCGTGTCTCCAGCGTATTCGTCTTGTGTATTCATCGCTCATCCTTGGAAAGATGAGAAACCGGCATGCCGTATTGACCCAGTATAGGAGTTCGCCGCTGTCTTGTATGTTGCAAAAAGACCGGAAAATATAACATCCGTGCCACGCGTGTCGACGCTGCCGATTCACCTCCAACGCTCAGGGAAAGCCCTGGTGCGTCGCTGACGGCGCATCCTGGGAATTGTCCGCGTCGTCATAGCGAGCTTTGGACGGCAACCGGAAAATCGGCCCCTATGTTGGATATTTAATGGGGCAAAACGACATGTATAGAGGTTTCTGGTACGCACAGGCGCTCGATCTCGACTGTGCGCTGGCACCGCCCCTCGAAGAGACGACGCAGGCCGACGTCTGCATCATCGGCGGCGGTTTCCTGGGGCTGTGGTCCGCGATCCGGATGAAGAAAGCCAATCCGCGTCTGGATGTGGTGATCATCGAAAAGGATCGCTGCGGCTCGGGAGCCAGTGGGCGCAACGGTGGGCTCGCCAATAACTGGTGGGCAAAATATCTGTCGCTGATGAGTATCTGCGGCGAAGCCGAAGCGCGGCGCATTTGCGAGGCGGCGCAATCCGCGATCGACGAAATCGGCAACTTCTGCCGTGAACACGGGATCGACGCGCAGTACCGCAAAGACGGCTGGCTGTGGACCGCCAGCAATCGGCGCCAACACAATTCGTGGCGGGTGCTGACCGAGAGTCTGGAGAAGTACAACGCGAACCCGTTCCGCGAGCTGTCCGCCGACGACGCGCGCCAGAAGTCCGGCTCACCGCGCACGCTATCTGGCATCTTCGATCCGAATGCGGCGACCGTGCAGCCCGCGATGCTCTCGCGCGGACTGCGCCGGGTCGCGCTCGAATTGGGCGTGCGGATCTATGAAAAGACCCCGCTCACGCGACTCGAGCGCAGCAAGCCGCCGATCGTGCACACGCCGCGCGGGCAGATCCGCGCGAAAAAAGTCGTGATTGCGATGAACGCTTGGGGCGCGCAGTTCCCCGAACTGAAGCGAATGATCGTCGTGATGTCGAGCGACATGATTGCCACCGCGCCGGTCAAGGCGCGTCTGGACGCGGCCGGCCTGAAGGACGGCGTGTGCGTGACCGATTCGCGCACCGTGCTCAACTACTGGCGCAATACGCCGGACGGCCGCATCGTGTTCGGCAAGCCGCTCGGTCAGTTCGCGTTCGCGTCGAAGATCGGCACGCTATACGACCGGCCGTGTCCGGCCGCGGACGGTATCACCAGGGAACTGCGTTCGTTCTACCCGCAACTGGCGGACGTGCCGGTCGTCAGCAGTTGGACCGGGCCACTCGACCGCGCGATGAAAGGACTACCGAACTTCGGTTATCTCGGCGGCCATCGCGACATCGTGTTCGGCATCGGCTTTTCCGGCAATGGCGTCGCCACCACCGTGTTCGCGAGCCGGATCATCAAGTCGCTGGTGCTGGAGGCCAACGACGAATGGTCGAACTGCGGGCTCGTCGAACAGAAGATGAAGCTGTTGCCGCCGGAGCCGTTCCGCTTCGTCGGCGCGCGCATGGTGCGCAATGCGCTGGTGAAAAAAGAGTCGCTGGAAGACCTCGACCGCGATGCGAATGCGCTGACCAACTTCCTCACGTCGCTCGCGCCGGCCGGTTATGTACCGAAGAAAGTCGTCAAGGGATGATCATGCCGCATCACGTTGTTTTTCTCGACAATGAGGGCATCGCGCCTTCGGTGAAAGTACCGCAACTACCGTTCGACCACACGTGGGCAAGCCACCGCTATACGACGCCGCAAGACGTCGTGGCGCGGCTGCGCGATGCGACCGTCGCGCTAACCTGTAGCGTGCCGTTGCGCGCCGCGGACTTGTGCCAGTTGCCGAAGCTGCGAATGATCTCGCTGGCGCTGACCGGCACCGACATCGTCGATCTCGATTACTGCCGCGAGCACGATATCGTCGTGACCAATGTCCCCGGCTATGCGGCGAACACCGTTGCCGAACATACGATTGCGATGATGTTCGAATTGCTGCGCAAGCCGTCCAGCTACCATCGGCTGCTGCAGAAAATCCATCGGCGCGAACAGCCGCCGCGCAACATCTATTTCGATTTCCGCATCCGCGATGTCGGCGGCAAGTCGCTCGGGATCATCGGCAACGGCGTGATCGCGCGGCGTCTCGCCGAACTGGCACGCGGTCTCGGCATGAAGGTCTGGTTCTCCGACAAGGGCGGCGAGTTCAGCGGCCCCGAGTTCTTGCCGCTGCCGCAACTGCTGGCTCGCAGCGACGTGCTGTCGCTGAACGTGCCGCTCACCGACGAAACCCGCGACATGCTAGGCGCGAAAGAACTCGGCCAGATGAAACGCGACGCGATTCTGATCAACACCGCGCGAGGCGGTGTCGTGAACGAAGCGGCGCTGATCGATGCGGTGCTGAACGGCACGATCGGCGGCGCGGCGCTCGATGTTCTCGTCAACGAACCGGTGGACCCCGACGACCCGATCTTCCGGCTCATCGATCACGACAACTTCATTCTCAATCCGCACGTTGCGTGGAGCAGTGAAGACGCGATGCAAGGTCTGATCGACAAGGCACTCGACAATATCGTCCAGTTCGCGAACGGTAAGACTCCTGAGTATTCTGTCCAGAAGGTATCCGCATGAATTCACCGATCAAGACCAGCTTTGTAGCCGGCGCGTTTGTCGACCCGGAAACCCACGCCGATCTGCTGGAAAATCGCAACCCGTCGCGCCCGTCGGAAATCGTCGACCGTTTTGCTCGCGCCGATGCTGCGCTGACCGGGCAGGCAATCGATGCGGCAAAGGCCGCGAGCCGCGAGTGGCGCAAAAGCAATCCGCAACTTCGTGCGGATATCCTCGACAGGATCGGCAGTGAAATTCTCGCGCGCCGCGAGGAGTTGGCCGGATTGCTGTCGCGCGAGGAAGGCAAAATCGTGCGCGAGGCGCTCGGCGAAGTGGATCGGGCCGGCCATTCGTTCAAGTTCTATGCGCAGGAGGCGCTGCGCGCGAATGGCGAGAAATACGATTCGGTGCGCGAAGGGGTGGGCATCGACGTCTTCACGCAGCCGGTGGGGGTGATCGGGATCATCAGTCCGTGGAACTTCCCGCTTGCGATCCCGGCGTGGAAGATCGCCCCGGCACTGGCTTACGGCAATTGCGTGGTGTTCAAGCCCGCGGAGCTGGTGCCGTCTTCCGCCTGGGCACTCGCGGAAATCATTTCCCGCTCTGGCTTGCCCTCGGGCGTGTTCAACATGCTGATCGGTCCGGGCCGGGTGGTCGGCGATGCGATTTTGCGTTCGCCGCAAGTCGATGCGATCACGTTCACCGGCTCCGAGTCCACCGGTCGCCGGGTCGCACAGATCGCGGCCGAGCGTCTGATTCGCGTGCAACTGGAAATGGGCGGCAAGAATCCGCTTGTGGTGCTGGACGACGCCGATCTGGAGGTGGCCGTCGAGGCCGCGCTGAACGGCTCGTTCTATTCGACCGGACAGCGCTGCACGGCCAGTTCCCGGCTGATCGTGACGGCGGGGATTCACGATGCGTTCGTCGCTCGGCTCGCCGAACGCACGCGGCGGCTTCGCGTCGGCGATGCGCTGAGTCCGGACACCCAGATTGGACCGGTCGTCGATTCGAGCCAGCTGGAGCAGAACCTTTCCTATGTCGAAGCCGGTGTAAAAGAAGGGGCGACGCTCGTTTGCGGCGGAGAACATTTGAATAACGATCAACGCGCGTTCCATTTTTCGCCCGCATTGTTCACGGATGTGCGGTCGCATATGCGCATCTACCGTGAGGAAATCTTCGGGCCGGTGCTGGCGGTGCTCAAGGTGGCGGACTACGAAGCGGCGCTCGCCGCGGCGGAGGACACGCCGTTCGGGCTGTCCGCCGGCATCGTCACGACGTCGTTGAAGCACGCGGAGGACTTCAAGCGCCGCTCGTCCGCCGGCATGGTGATGGTGAATTTGCCGACTGCCGGCGTGGACTATCACGTGCCGTTCGGCGGCAACCGCGGCTCGAGCCTGGGGCCGCGCGAGCAGGGGACTTACGCGCGGCAGTTCTTCACGCGGGTCAAAACCACTTACCAGCTGTCCTGACTTGCCCGGCGGCGCGCGGCCGCCGGCAAGACTCAAAGCCCCAGTTTCTTCAGCAAACGATCCGCGATCATCAGATCAAAGTGCGCGCCGCCGCCATTCTTGAATGCGGTGATCGTCTCGGGCGTGCGCGAGAGCGGCACTTGCCCGCCCACGAGGTCATACAGATCGCCGATCACGTGGTCGGACGGTATCGCGCCGGAAGCAATCGGCGCCGCGATCTCGCCGATATGGCGAGTGGTCTCGTGGCTGTCCACGTAAAGCTGCGCGGACGCGATCAACGCGTCGTCCGCCTCGCGCATCTGCGCGGTGAACGCGCCGATCAGATCGACGTGCGTACCGGGACGGATCCAGCCGCCGCGCAGCACCGGCTGTTGCGCGGGCGTCGCGCTCGACACGATATCCGCGCTCGCGAGTGCCGCCGGCAGGTCGGTCACCGGGCGGACCGCGACCGGCAGCGTGGCCAGCTTCGCGCAGAGCGCCTGTGCCTGGTCGGGCCGGCGCGCCCAGATCGAGATTCTTTCCAGCGCCGGAAAGAGTGCGCTATAGGCGTGGGCGAGGTTGGCCGCGACCGCCCCGGCGCCGACGATCACCAGTTCGCGACTGTCCGGCCGCGCCAGTAATGTCGCGCCCAGCACGGAATCGGCGGCGGTTTTGAGGTCGGTGATACAGCGGGCTTCGATGACCGCGCGCAGCACGCCCGTGTCGGCGGCGTACAGCAGCACCGCGCCATGCGTGTTCGGCAAGCCGATCGCCGCATTCGACTCGAACACAGACTCCGCCTTGACGCCGTAGCCGATCCCCTCGATCCGCGCGGCCCGCGACAGCATCACCGCGCCGGGCGGCCCGAACAGCAGATCGCGCATCTCCGCTTTCGGCAGCCGATGGCCGTCGCGCAGCGCATCCACCGCCTCGGGCCAACTTAGAACCTCGTGGGCGTCATCGTGACTGATCAGGCTGGGGCGCATCGCAAGCACTTCCTCGTTCGGTTCGGCAACGGTTTCGAAGCGGACAGTATCGAGGCGAGGCGGGCGGTTTGATAGAAGGGAAACGTCAATGATTGGGACGTGCCGGCCAGGCGGTTCGCCGGGCAAGTGGCTGGTCCGGGAAACAGGCCACGCTGATTGCGCCCCAATGTATGTAAACCGGTCCGTAAGTTAAGTCATAATATGGCATTCCACGCCCGCGCCCCGCGCACGGGCCTTCGTCCCTCTCCGAACCGCCGCTTATGCAAGACCTCAAAATCGACCGCAACGTCAAAACGCTGCGTGAGCTCACGCTCGACAAACTGCGCGCCGCGATAGTCCAGGGGTATTTCCGGCCGGGCACCCGGCTGGTCGAACGCACGTTGTGCGACGAGTTGGGCGTGAGCCGCACCGTCGTGCGCGAGGTGCTGCGGCATCTGGAAACCGAAGGGCTGGTCGAGATCGTCGCGCGGCAGGGGCCGATCGTCGCGCGTCTCGATCCGGCGCAGGTCAGCGAGATTTACGAGCTGCGCGGACTGCTCGAAGCGAACGCCGCGCGCGCGTGCGCGGAAGGCGCGACGCCCGAAGTCGTGCAGAAGCTGCGCGAGATTCGCAAGAGCATCGAAGACGCGTTCGAGAAAAACGAACTGACGCGCGTGCTCGAGCAAACCGAGCGCTTCTATGAAACGCTGTTCGAGGCCGCGAACAAGCAGGTGTCGCTGTCGGTCGTGACGACGCTCAACGCGCGCATCAACCGCTTGCGGGCGATGACCATCGGCATGCCGGGACGCGGCGGCGACTCGAACCGCGAAATGAATCTGCTGCTCGATGCGATCGAGCGACGCGACGGCGAAGCGGCGTCCAATGCGTCGTTTGCTCATATCAAACGGGTCTCCGAACTGGCGCTCGCGGTACTCGCCGAGCAGAACGAGGCAGTCGGCGACGCCTGAGCGAACGCCGACACCCCCACGCCATCAAGGCCGCCGGCACTCGCCGGCGGCCTTTTTTATCGTCTGAGCAAAGCGAACAAGGGGCGCGCTTAGCCCATAACGTGCCAGCGAAGCGCCCGCCGGCATCATGGTATTCCATAATACGAAGTGCATTGTTGCGGGCCATAAGATGGCATACCATAATCTCACCGAATGCGATCCGCGGTTTTTCTGCCGGTCCGCATCGTTTTATGGAGCCTGAAGCCGATGAAGCCCGATTTGCCGCCCGAGTCCGCCGTCCCGCACGGTCAGCGTGCCCGCACCGCGGGCACCTGCTACACGGTGTACGCGCCGCAATCGACCCGCGCGGCGAGAGGGCGCGACACAGTCGTGCTGATCCACGGCGTCGGCATGAACCAGAGCGTGTGGGCGCCGCAGATCGCTGCGCTCACCGCGTCGTTCCGGGTAGTCGTCTACGACATGCTGGGTCACGGCGACAGCGCGCTGCCGAGCGCCGAGCCCACGCTCGACGAATACGCG
The DNA here is from genome assembly GCF_001931485.1 of Burkholderia sp. SRS-W-2-2016. GTDB lineage: Bacteria > Pseudomonadota > Gammaproteobacteria > Burkholderiales > Burkholderiaceae > Paraburkholderia. The sequence goes on from NZ_MSDV01000079.1 coordinate 30,884, forward strand.
GCGCAGCTCGCGGCACTGCTCGACACGCTGCAGATCGAACATGCGCACGTAGTAGGGCATTCGATGGGCGCGCTGGTCGCGCTCGAATTCGCACTCGCTTACCCGCAACGCACACTGAGCGTCGTCGCGATGAACGCGGTCTACGACCGCACGCCGGCGCAGCGCGAAGCGGTGATGACGCGCGCCAACACGCTCGGCGACGTGCGCGCCGACGCCGGCGTCGACCTCACGCTGTCGCGCTGGTTCGGCGATCCGGTGCCGGCGCACCTGAGCGAAGCCGCGCGGGCCGTGCGCGCGCTGCTGCTGGCAGTCGATCCGGTCGGCTACGCACGCACCTATCGTCTTTTCGCCAGCTCCGACGACGCGCACGTGGGCCGCCTCGCGAGCCTCACGGTGCCCGCGCTGTTTCTCACCGGCGCGGGCGATCCGAATTCGAGCGCGCGGATGTCGGAGGCGATGGCGGCGGCCACGCCACGCGGCCGCGCCGAAATCCTGCCCGACGCGCGCCACATGATGAACGTCACCGACCCGCAGCGCGTCAACGCGAGCCTGCTCGCGTTCCTCGCCGAAGCATCGGCCGGCGCGACGGCAACCCACGCAGCACCCACCACCGGAGAACGTCATGGCTGAGTCGATCACCGCGCCGAGCGCCGCAAGCGCGTTCGATGCCGCCGAATTTCGTCGCGCGCTCGGCGCGTTCGTCACGGGTGTGACCGTCGTCACGACGATCCAGCCGGACGGCACGCCGCGCGGCTTCACCGCGAATTCGTTCACGTCGGTGTCGCTCGATCCGCCGCTGATTCTGGTGTGCATCGCGAAGACCGCGTCGAGCTACGCGGTGTTCTCCGACACCCAGCGCTTCGCGGTCAGCGTGCTCGCCGAAGACCAGAAGCAGGTGTCGGGTGTGTTCGCGTCGAAGGCCGCCGACAAGTTCGCGCAAGTGCCGTGGAGCGTCCGCAAAACCGGCGCGCCGGTAATGGACGGCGCGGCCGCGAGCTTCGACTGCACGACGCACGAAGTGGTGGACGCGGGCGATCACATCATCCTGATCGGCCGGGTGGTCGACTTCGTGCAGACCAGTTCGTCGCCGCTCGGCTACTGCCGCGGCGCGTACGTGAACTTCAGCCTGTCGCAGAACGCACTGGCCGCGGCCGGCGCGCGCGCGAAAGTCGGCGCGATCCTCGAACATCGCGACGGCCTCGTGCTGGTCGACACCGGCAAAGGCGTCGGCCTGCCGACCGGCATCAAGCTCGATCCGGCCAGCGACCCCGCGAGCCTGCACGGCGTGCTCAACAAACTCGGCCTGCGCGTGCATCTCGACTTCCTGTTCGCGGTGTTCGAGGACGGCAGCGACAACGAGCCCGGCGTGCATATCTACTATCGCGGCCGCGTGATTCCGAACGCGTCGCCGTGGCTCGACAGCAGCGTGCGGATCGTGCCGCTGTCGCGCATTCCGTGGGACGAAATCAGCGACCCCGCGGTGCGCTCGATGCTCGAACGCTACGAGCGCGAACGCCGCCAGGACGCATTCGGCATTTATGTCGGCGACAGCGCGGCCGGCACCGTGCAGCCGCTCGCGCTCGCGCATTGAACCCGGCGCATTGAACCCGACCAGACGAGAACCAACCCTATCCCGGAGACAGACATGAGCAGCAGAAGCATTCCCTTTATCGCGCCGCTGGCCGTTGCTTGTGCGATGACGCTCGCGGCGGCGCCGGCGTATGCCGCGGACCCGATCGTCTTCACCAGCTGGGGCGGCACCACCCAGTCCGCGCAGCAGAAGAACTGGGCGCAGCCGTTCACGCAGGCGAGCGGCATCACCGTGCTGATGGATGGCCCGACCGACTACGGCAAGCTCAAGGCGATGGTCGACAGCGGCAACGTGAGCTGGGACGTCGTCGATGTGGAGGGCGACTTCGCGTACGCCGCGCAGAAGGCCGGCCTGATCGAGCCGATCGACTACGCGGTCGTGAAGAAGGACGAACTGGACCCGCGCTTCGCGACGCCGAACGCGGTGGGCAGCTTCTATTACTCGTTCGTGCTCGGCTACAACAAGTCGAAGTACACCGGCGCGCAGCCGCAAAACTGGGCCGACCTGTTCGACACCAAGCGCTTCCCCGGCAAGCGTACGTTCTATAAATGGTCGGCACCGGGCGTGCTGGAAATCGCGCTGCTCGCCGACGGCGTGCCGCCGAACAAGCTCTATCCGCTCGATCTCGACCGCGCGTTCAAGAAGCTCGACACGATCAAGGGCGACATCGTCTGGTGGAGCGGCGGCGCGCAGTCGCAACAGCTGCTCGCGTCGGGCGAGGCGCCGATCGGGATGTTCTGGAACGGCCGCCTGCATGCGCTCGCGCAAACCGGCGTGCCGGTCGGCATGTCGTGGAACCAGAACCTGACCGCCGCCGACATGCTGGTGATTCCGAAGGGCGCCAAGCATCGCGCGGAAGCGATGAAGTACCTGGCCGCCGCGACCAGCGCGCAGGCGCAGGCGAAGTTCGCGGCCGAAACCGGTTATGCGCCGATCAACGTGAAGTCCGCCGCGCTGATGCCGCCGGCGCTCGCGAAGACGCTGCCCGACCAGTACAAGGACTCGCAGATCAATCTCGACATGAAGTACTGGGCCGACAACCGCGATGCGATTGCGAAGCGCTGGTACGCGTGGCAATCGAAGTAACGACGACGGACCGAGGCTGGCGCCGCGCGCGTTGTAGTTGAACGACGCGCGGCCGGACACCGAGCAGGAGACATCATGCCCAACGTAATGAGTACCGTCGCGCATCCCCCCGCGACGGCCGCGCGCAAGCGGCGCGACTGGCGCAGCGTATGGCTGCTGACGCCGGCGATGCTATTGCTGCTGGTTTTCTTCCTGCTGCCGGTACTGTCGCTGCTCTTGCGCAGCGTGCTCGAACCGGCGCCGGGGCTCGAAAACTATCAGCAACTGCTTGGTTCAACTACCTATCTGCGCGTGTTCGGCAATACCTTTCTGGTCGCGACGGTGGTGACGCTGGTCACGCTGCTGATCGGTTTCCCGCTGGCGTGGCTGCTCGCGATCGCGCCGCGCAAGCTCAGCTCGGTGCTGTTCGCGATCCTGTTGCTGTCGATGTGGACCAATCTGCTCGCGCGCACTTTCGCATGGATGGTGCTGTTGCAAGGCACTGGGCCGATCAATCGCGCGCTGATGGCAATGGGCGTGATTCACGAGCCGCTCGCGCTGGTCAACAACCTGACCGGCGTGACGATCGGCATGACCTACATCATGCTGCCGTTCCTCGTGATGCCGCTGCACGCGACGCTGCGCGCGATCGATCCGTCCACGCTGCGAGCCGCCGCCGTCTGCGGCGCGAGCCGCTGGCAGGCGTTCTGGCGCATCCTCGTGCCGCTCGCGATGCCGGGCGTCGCGTCCGGCGCATTGATGGTGTTCGTGATGGCGCTCGGCTACTTCGTCACGCCCGCGTTGCTGGGCGGCCCGTCCTACATGATGCTCGCGGAACTGATCGCGCAACTCGTGCAGTCGCTGCTGAACTGGGGACTCGCCGGCGCCGCCGCGTTCGTGCTGCTGACCGTGACGTTGCTGCTCTACGCGTTGCAACTGCGCTTCACCGGCAGTGCGCGCAAGCTTGAGGGAGGGCGTTGACATGTTGCTCGATTTCGACCGTCTCGGCGCGCTGCGCTGGGTGCTGATTGCGATAGGCGCGGCCGTCGCACTGTTTCTGCTGCTGCCGATCCTGTTCATCGTCGCGCTGTCGTTCGGCGACTCGCAGTGGCTGATCTTTCCGCCGCCGGGCTGGACACTGGAGTGGTACCGGCAACTATTCACCGACGCCGGCTGGATCGACTCGCTGCTGACCAGCGCGAAGCTGGCGGTGATCGTAATGGTGTTGTCGGTGCTGCTCGGTTTTCTGGCGTCGCTGGCGCTGGTGCGCGGCAAGTTTCGCGGTCGCGAGGCGGTGAAGGGCTTCTTCCTCACGCCGATGGTGTTGCCGGTGGTGGTGCTGGCCGTCGCGCTGTACGCGTTCTTTCTGCGCATCGGGCTGAACGGCACGATCACCGGTTTCGTGCTCGGCCATCTGATCATCGCGCTGCCGTTTTCGATCATCTCGATCAGCAATTCGCTGGTCAGCTTCGATCCGGCGCTCGAAGATGCCGCGCTGATTTGCGGCGCGTCGCCGCTCACCGTGAAGCTGAAAGTGACGCTGCCGGCGATCCGGCTCGGCCTGTTCGCGGCCGCGATCTTCGCGTTTCTCGCGTCGTGGGATGAGGTCGTGGTGTCGATCTTCATGTCGAGCCCGACGTTGCAAACGCTGCCCGTGCGTATCTGGTCGACGCTGCGGCAGGACCTGACGCCCGTCGTTGCGGCGGCGTCTTCACTGCTGGTCGCGTTGACGACCGTGCTGATGCTGGCCGGCGCCGTGCTGCGCCGCGCGCGCCAACCGAGCTAATCGAGGTATTCGAATCATGACTGCATTCCTGCAAATCCAGCGTCTGCGCAAAACCTACGACGATGTCGTCGCGATCGACCAGGTCTCGCTCGACGTGCGCAAAGGCGAATTCATGACCTTCCTCGGACCGTCCGGTTCGGGCAAGAGCACCACGCTGTATATCGTCGCCGGCTTCCAGGAGCCGACCGACGGCCGCGTGCTGCTCGACGGCAAACCGCTGCTGGCGGTCGCGCCGAACAAGCGCAACATCGGCATGGTGTTTCAGCGCTATACGCTGTTTCCGCATCTGACCGTCGGCGAGAACGTCGCGTTTCCGCTGCGCGTGCGGCGCCGTCCCGATGCCGAGGTCAAGGCCAAGGTCGAGCAGATGCTCAAGCTCGTGCATCTGTCCGAGTGCCGCGACCGGATGCCCGCGCAACTGTCGGGCGGCCAGCAGCAACGCGTCGCGATTGCACGCGCGCTCGCCTACGATCCGCCGGTGCTGCTGATGGACGAGCCGCTGTCCGCGCTCGATAAAAAGCTGCGCGAGGAAATCCAGCTCGAATTGCGGCGCATTCATCAGGAAACCGGCGTGACGATCCTGTACGTGACGCACGATCAGGAAGAAGCGCTGCGGCTGTCGGATCGCATCGCGGTGTTCAACAAAGGCCGCATCGAGCAGGTCGGCACTGGCGAGGAGCTGTACGCGAATCCGGCGTCGCGCTTTGTCGCGAGCTTTATCGGCAATTCGAATTTCCTGCCGGTGAAGGTCACGAAAAACAGCGACGGCCGCCTGAACGGCGTGTTCCCGAACGGCCATCAGATCGCCGCCGATGCATTGAATCCGGTGGTCAACGCGGGCGAAGACGGCACGCTGATGATCCGTCCCGAACAGATGCGCATCAGCGCGCTGCAACGCGCGAGCGGCCCGAATGGCACGAGCGGTTTGCCGGTCACCGTGCGCGACATCACCTATCTCGGCGACGCGATGCACTACGCGGTGGCGACGCCATGGCAGCAGGAGATCTCGATCCGGATGCCGGCCGCGCACCGCCACGACAGCGGCATCGCGATCGGCACCGAGGCGCTGGTCGACTGGGACGCGCGCGACGTGCGCCTGTTCGCGCAGGCATGACGGCGGCTGTGATGAACGGTCCACTGCCATCGCTGAAGGTGCAACGGCCCACCGCGACGTTGCGCGAACTCGCGCTCGAGAAGATGCGTACCGCGATTCTCGAAGCGCATTTCCATCCGGGCGAGCGGCTGGTCGAACGCACGCTGTGCGAGGTGCTCGGCGTGAGCCGCACCGTGGTGCGCGAGGTGTTGCGGCATCTGGAAACGGAAGGGCTGGTCGCGTCGATCCCGAACCAGGGGCCGATCGTCGCGGTGCTCGACTTCGCGACCGCGGCGGAGATTTACGAAATCCGCGCGCTGCTCGAAGGCGAGGCGGCGATGGCCTGCGCGCGGCATGCGGACGAGCAGACGGTCGCCGATCTGGCCGGCTGTATCGAGCGGATTCAGGCGGCCTTCGACGCGCGCGACTACCCGGCCGTCAGGGCACTCACATCGGCGTTCTACGAGCGGATGTTCATCGTCGGCAAAAAGCAGGTGGCGTGGGAAATCGTGCAGTCGCTGACCGCGCGGATCAACCGCCTGCGCGCGCTGACGATCGCGTCCGACGACCGAGGCCGCCAGGCCGTCGACGAAATGCACGCGATTCTCGCGGCGATTCAGGCTGCGGACGCGGCGCGGGCGCGCGAAGCGGCAATCGCGCACGTGCACCGGGTCGCGGAGATCGCTCGCCAGTTGCTCGAGGACGGCCACGAGCAGGCCGGCTGGCGGCAGGCGGGCTGACGCGCGCCGCAATGCTTCGCGGCACTAATTGATTTATTGCACCAGAGGAAAGTAACGTGGAATTGAAGACCCTGTTGAAGGATCCGGCGCTGCTGCGCAATCAGGCTTATATCGATGGGCAGTGGTGCGCGGCCGACTCGGGCGCGAGCTTCGACGTGCTCGATCCGGCGAGCGGCGCGAGCGTCGGCAACGTGCCTTTGATGGGCGCGGCCGAAACGGATCGCGCAATCGCGGCCGCCAATGCCGCGTGGCCCGCATGGCGCGCGCGCACCGCGAAGGAGCGCGCTGTCGTGATGCGTCGCTGGTACGAACTGATGCTCGAACACGCGGACGACCTCGCGCTGATCCTGACCGCCGAACAGGGCAAACCGCTCGCCGAGGCGAAGGGCGAAATCGCTTACGGCGCGTCGTTCCTCGAATGGTTCGCCGAGGAAGGCAAACGCGTGGCCGGCGACACGCTCGCGACGCCCGCCGCGGATAAACGGCTGGTGGTCGTCAAGGAACCGATCGGTGTGTGCGTCGCGATTACGCCGTGGAATTTCCCGACCGCGATGATTACCCGCAAGGTCGGCCCGGCACTCGCGGCGGGTTGCCCGATCGTCGTGAAACCCGCCGAGGCGACGCCGTTCTCCGCGCTCGCGCTGGCGGTGCTGGCCGAGCGCGCCGGTGTGCCGCGCGGCGTGGTGAATATCGTGACCGGCGATCCGAAGGCGATCGGCGGCGCGATGACGGGTAGTCCCATCGTTCGCAAGCTGTCGTTCACCGGTTCGACCGGCGTGGGCCGATTGCTGATGGCGCAAAGCGCGCCGACCGTGAAGAAAGTCACGCTGGAGCTGGGCGGCAACGCGCCGTTCATCGTGTTCGACGATGCCGATCTCGACGCTGCGGTCGAAGGCGCGATCGCATCGAAGTACCGCAACAACGGGCAAACCTGCGTATGCACGAATCGCTTCTATGTACACGAGCGGGTGTACGACGCGTTCGCGGCGAAGCTGGCGGACGCGGTCGGCAAGCTGAAAATCGGCCACGGAATGGAGAGCGGCGTCACGCTCGGTCCGCTGATCAACGAGGCGGCGGTCGGCAAGGTCGAAGCGCATATCGCCGATGCGCTCGGCAAAGGCGCGACGCTCGTGACCGGCGGCAAGCGCCATGCGCTCGGCCACGGCTTTTTCGAGCCGACGGTGCTGACCGGCGTGACTTCGCAGATGGCGGTCGCGACCGACGAGACCTTCGGCCCGCTCGCGCCGCTGTTCCGTTTTTCGAGCGACGAAGAAGTCGTGCGGCTCGCCAACGACACCGAGTTCGGCCTTGCCGCGTATTTCTACAGCCGCGATATCGGCCGCATCTGGCGCGTGGCCGAACAGCTCGAATACGGGATGGTCGGCATCAATACCGGGCTGATCTCGAACGAGGTCGCGCCATTCGGCGGCGTCAAGCAGTCGGGGCTGGGACGTGAGGGCTCGCACTACGGGATCGATGATTATCTGGTGATCAAGTATTTGTGCATGGCGGTTTGAGCGCCTGATACCCAGAAAAACGCAGAAAAAATTTCGCACGATAACAATAGGAGGAGCACACGGCGATGAGTACATGGTCATCAACCACAGAAGCATCACGCAACGGCACGGCGGGGCGCGTCGTCAACGAAGGCGGTCATCGCATCGACATCGGCAACGTTGAAATCCCCACGCGGGTAACGGTGCGGATCGTCGCGATCTGTCTCGCGATGATCCTCGCCGAAGGCTACGACGTCGCGATCTACGGCGCGGTGCTGCCGATGCTCACGCACGGCACCGACTGGTCGTTGTCGGCGCTGCAACTGGGCGCAATCGCCAGTTGTTCGCTGGCGGGGATGATGATCGGCGCGATGGGCGCGGGCACGCTCAGCGACATGATCGGCCGGCGCTGGATGCTGCTCGGCAGCGCGGCGCTGTTTTCCGCGATGATGGCGGCCGCCGCGCTCGCGCCGACGCCGGGCTGGTTCGTGGTTGCGCGGATCGTCGGCGGATTGGGCCTGGGTGGCGTCGTGCCGACCGCTGCGGCGCTGACCGTCGAGTACTCGCCGCCGCGACGTCGTTCGTTCAACTATGCGTTGATTTACACCGGTTATTCGTTGGGCGGCATCGTTGTCGCGCTGCTCGCGATGCACTGGCTGCCCACGCATGGTTGGCGCTGGCTGTTCGGCGTGGGCGCCGCGCCGCTGATTCTGGTGGCATTGTGTGCGCGTTATTTGCCGGAGTCGCTGGATTTTCTGCTGGCGCGTGGACGGATCGATGAAGCGCGCTCGGTTGCGCGGGGACTTGGGATTCGGCATCCGGCGCTCGATGGCGCCGCGCACGCCGGCAACGGCGCGCAAGCCGGGAAGGTCGTGAATGCCGGGAGTGCCGGGCGTGCCTCGAAAGCCGCGCCGATTCGCGCGCTGTTCGACGCATCCCACCTGCGCGCGACACTCGCTTTCTGGATCGCGATGTTCATGGGGCTGCTACTGCTCTACGGGCTCAGCACGTGGTTGCCGCAACTGATGCGCAAGGCCGGCTTTCCGCTCGGCTCGAGCCTCGCGTTGCTGGTCACGCTCAATTCGACCGCGGCGGTGGGGTCGCTGCTCGGCGGCGCGCTGGCCGACCGGATCGGCTCGAAGTCGGTGGTCAGCGTGCTGTATCTGCTGGCCGCCGCGAGTCTGTGCGCATTGCCGTTTGCGCATGGCCTTGCGCAAACGTATGTGCTGGTCGGCATCGCCGGCGTCGGCACGATCGGCAACACGATGCTGCTCGGCGCGTACATCACGCGCTACTACCCGCCGCGCAATCGCGCGACCGGAATCGGTTGGGCGCTGGGAATAGGGCGCTTCGGTGCGATCGTCGGACCGTTGATCGGCGGTGCGCTGGCCCAGGCGGGCGCGCCGTTGCCGTGGAATTTTTATGCGTTCGCGGGAGCGGGGCTGGCGGCGGCGCTTGCGGTGCTGGCGGTGCCTGGGCGGGTGGGGAGCGGGGAGTGATGCTCGCGATGTGAGCCGGCGTGGCGGAGCACCATGAAGCTCTGCCACCCGTGCCAATACTTCACCCACCGATCAATGCGGCTTGATCGCGACCTTCAGCACCCCATCGCGCTGATTCGCAAACAGCTCGTAAGCAGTCACGATGTCATCGAGCTTGTACTGATGCGTGACCAGCGCGCCGAGGTCCACACGGCCCGATTCGATCACGTTCATCAAACGCCGCATCCGCTCTTTTCCGCCGGGACACAGCGCGGTATTGATCTTGTGATCGCCGAGGCCGGCCGCGAACGCCGACAGCGGAATCGTCAGGTCGGACGAGTAGACGCCGAGACTCGATAGCGTGCCGCCCGGCTTCAGAATCCGTAGCGCCGATTCGAACGTGCCCTGAGTGCCGAGCGCCTCGATCGACGAATCCACGCCGCGGCCGCCGGTCAGCTTGAGAATCTCGTCGACCACATCGCAATTCTTGAAGTTCAGCGCGACGTCGGCGCCCATCTTGCGCGCCATGTCCAGGCGATGATCGTTACCGTCGACCGCGATGATCGTAGTCGCGCCGAGCAGCCGCGCGCCCGCGGTTGCGCACAGGCCGATCGGTCCTTGCGCGAATACCGCCACCGTGTCGCCGATCCGGATGTTCGCGTTTTCCGCGCCCTTGAAACCGGTCGACATGATGTCGGGGCACATCAGCACCTGCTCGTCGGTGAGTCCGTCGGGCACTGGCGCGAGGTTCGCCTGCGCGTCGGGCACCAGCACGTATTCGGCCTGGGTGCCGTCGATCAGATTACCGAAACGCCAGCCCGCGGTCGCCTTGTAGCCGTGGCAGCCGCACTGGCCTTTGGCGATCAGATAGCTGCCGTCCTGCGATGCGACGCCGTCCTGCGCCGCGTACGAATTGAAATTCGGGCAGATCGCGCCGGCGATCACGCGCTGGCCTTCCTCGTAGCCGCTCACCGCGCTGCCGAGTTTTTCGATCACGCCGACCGGCTCGTGGCCGACCGTCAGGCCTTTGGCGACCGGGTATTCACCTTTCAGAATATGCACGTCGGTGCCGCAGATCGTGGTGGTCGTGATGCGCACCAGCGCATCGTTCGCGCCCACGTCGGGCAACGGTTTATCCGTCAGTTCGATACGGCCGGGTTCGATGAATACGGCGGCTTTCATCATCGCGCTCATCAACATCTCCTTACGTTAAGGTCAACCGGGACTCGCAACGGGGCGTGCGCGGGTGATGCGGATGAGGCAGCGCGACGCCACTTTAAATTAGCAGATGTTTGGAGACGTGCAGATGTCCTGCGGAAAAAACGCCTGTCGAACGGCGTCCGTTTCTGGCTTGTAAGACGATATGCATGTCTTTTCCTTCGTTTCGTCAAACATTAGATTGCATCGGCGGCGTGACCGTGAACAACGTCGGTGACGCGCTCAGCAAGATCGATCAGCGCACGACGGCCAATACGGACAACATCACGAATATCCAGAACCAGATCAACGGCCCGATCGGTTTGGTGGAGCAGGGCGCGGCCACCGGTTTCATTACGGTGGGTGCTAACACGGGCGGCATGTCGATCAACATGGCAGATCAAGACGGCAACCGCGTGGTAGCGAGCGTACGCAATGGGGATATCTCTGCGAGGAGTTCGGCTGCCGTTAACGGCAGCCAACTGTTCGATCTGCAATCCGAGGTCCGCTCGATTAACAACCAGATGTCGAACCTGTCGTCGCCTAATCCGCTCTTCAACGCGAACGATGTGCCGAGCTCGTCGGACGCCGTGAGCCATGTGGCCAACCCAAGGTTGAAATATCTAACCTGAACGCTTAGCCGGACGAGCGGCATTGCCGCCTTTACGCACGGTCCTCAGCGCCCGCTCGACGATGCGATCGGTGGCGGGATTGGCGGTCGAAGTCCATTGCTCGCACAGAGCCACTACCCACGCAGGGGCTGTCTTGCTCGCGTCATTGAGCCAGTTGGCGACCGAGTCCTGGACATACCGCGCGTTATCGGCCTTGAGTGCTTCGAGCAGCGGAAGTCCCATACCCGGGTTCGTCTTGAGTTGGCCGATATGCTCGCACCACACTCCGCGTGGTCGCGTACTCTCTACCGCGAAACGGCGGATGTTCGGGTCGGGTGAGTCCGTCCAGCCCTGCAACAACGTTACGGCTGGAACCAGCTCGGCCGCGATATACGGGCGCACTGCGATCCACGCCCACTCGCGTACGCCAAAATGCGTGTCCGCAGCGAACGGCCGCACCGCTGCGAGCCGGTCACGCAGCGAAAAAGTCGGATCGGCTCGCGTCAGCGCAAAAGCGGTCCACGAGCGCACCGTATCCGACGGGTGGCTGGATAGCCGTTGCGCGATCTGTCTGGCCACGTCCTTCTTCATGCCGTGCAACGCGATGCCGATCGCCATACCAATGACGGCAATCTGATGGCTGATGCCTTTGGACGCCTGCTTGTCGAGCCGTTGGAGGACATCGGGGAGTGCTGTCGCCAGTCCAATATCCGGCAATACGGCACGCGCCAGCGCGGCCTGATCGATTGCCAGGCATTCCGACAGGTTCCTGGTGGAATGCGTGCCTCCTTCCAGGGCAGCCTTCCTGTCAGCGGACAGACGGGACATCGTGAAGCTCCATGTGTGAGTTCGCGGCGCCAGGATGCTGCGCGTAAAGGTGAAAGGGCGAGAATTTAAAACCCACGCGGATTGCGATAGCAATGCCCCGATCTACGTAGGCAACATGCATCATGCTGAAATGCTTTCTCCCGCACTTCCAACGTATCCGCCATGCAAATCGAAACACCTTTCAGTTCCGCCAAATCGACCACCAACCGTCTGGTCATGGCACGGAGATAAACGGCACCCGGGATCAGGCGATTCAACCAATGCCGCCTGCTTCTCAATTTGTCCTTCGGACTGAAAATGCGCTTTCCTGCTGTAATTTCACGCCCTTTATCAAAAACAAACACCTTGTCTCCTGACGAATAAAACTGAATCAATAGAGTTCCGATGCCTCTCGCAATAATTATCTGGAGCACTCAGCCAGAGAAAATCGACTGCATTACCTCATAAAATTCAATCGTGTAGCGTATTTATCGCTCAGACGCCAAGCGGTCGAATCAATTTAGCTGCAATGCTGGATTCGCCTAATTTCTATATCCCGATATGCGATCCACACGACATTCAAGAATTGCCTCTTCTCGTTGAGAGTCGTGTGAGATCTCCCATTCAGACACCTACGAAGTTGAACCGATCTACTTTCTGATTCAGGATTTGACTTATCAAAAAACATAATATGGCGCCTAACTATATTGGCTTCGCCGATCAAATCTGTCAAGATATTGAAAGTATTGAGATACCTGTCTGGCATAACAGGCAAATTGACGGTTGCGATAGCGCTGATTGAATGCTCCAAAGATCGGCGCAAACTTCACTGCGCAATTTGCGGAGCAAATCAATAACCGCGGCATGACTGCCAAAGCTGTGCTACATAGAATTACGCAACGGGTAATAAGGTGGTTTTCAATGAAAATGGAGCAGAAGTACACGGCCTTGCTGAAGGAAGCCGCGAGGCGTAGTGTCCCGAATCTGGATGGCATTCAGCTATGTTTTCAGGTGCTTTCACTTGCCACGGCGATCGACCGGAACTGCGCATCGCTGCTTACGCCGCATGGGTTGTCGGAGGGCCGCTTTGTCATTCTCTTTCTGCTCGATGCCGCCGGAGAGGGATTGGCGCCCGCAGTGCTAGCGGACCAGGCGGGCGTTTCACGTGCGACGGTGACCGGCCTGCTTGACGGGTTGGAAAATGATGCCCTGATTGGACGTGAAGCAGACCCTGCAGACCGGCGCGCGCTGCGTATCCGCTTGACGCGGAAAGGCAAACAGGTTGCAAAGCTCGTCTTTGAACATCACAGTCGCTGGATTGGCGGATTGTTCTCGAATCTTTCCACGCAAGAGCGAGCGTTATTCGCGCAGATGCTGACGAAGGTGGCGAGCAGCGTCGGCACGGCGGAATTGCCACCGGAACAGCGGCCCGCTCGAACTTAATAAGTACTCGTTCTCGCGGCGTCGCCCGTTGGATACGCTCATCGTGTCGAGCGCTCGGAAGTAACGCCTGCCGCTCCTTATCAGCAGGTCTCAGTTGGGCGACCTGGCGGCCACGGACGCTGAATGTGATGAGGCCGGTTGCTTTACATCGCAGACTCGACGCGCTGCGCCCACGGAGCACACAAATTCCATTCCCGCCCTCGTCGGCATAAACCCTGGCCGAAATCTCCCAAACCGCTCCTTGACAGCGGTTTTTCTTCGCCCAATACTTTGTCCGTACAAAGTGACAATGACCAAACAAAGTAGGTCGAACCGGAGACGCAAGCCATGGACGTGAAACGGGAACAGGGTGTCGAAACGCGCCGCATCCGCGCGAGTTACGGGCGCTATCTGGAAGACTTCGAAATCGGCGACATCTACGAGCATCGCCCCGGCCGCACGATTACCGAGGCCGACAACATCCATTTCTCGCTGCTGACGATGAACTTTCATCCAATGCATTGCGACGCCGCGCACGCCGCGAAAAGCGAATTCGGCCAGTTGCTGGTCAATAGCGGCCTGACTGTTGCGATCGTGCTCGGCATGACCGTCAACGACGTCAGCGGCAAGGCGATCGCGAATCTCGGCTGGAAGGAAATCAAACTGACCGCGCCGGTGTTTTGCGGCGACACCCTTTATGCGGAGTCCGAAGTGCTGGAGAAGCGCGAGTCGCGCTCGCGTCCGACGCAGGGGATCGTCACCGTGCATACGCGAGCGTTCAACCAGAACGGCGTCGCGGTGATGGACTTCGTGCGCAGCGCGCTGATTCCGAAACGCGGATATGGCGTCGGCGATTGATCGAATAAATGAAGCCTTCAGCGTGCGCGGCGCTCAGGCGTCGCGGTTTTTCCGACCGTAACCGTAACCGTAGCCGTAACGCGGCAATTGCATAGGGATTCGCATGTCGGACGATAGCTTGATCGATTGGAAAGCGGGCGCACGAGCGTGGGCGGAGCAATTCGGCTCCGCGCCGCTGAGCCTCGCACATGCGGCCGCGCTGGTCGTGGCCGCGCACGCGACCGTGCAAGCAGTGGGCACGGCAGCCGACGCGCTCGACTGGCTCGCGCCCGACACTTTCACGTCCACGCTGCAGCAACTGGAGCCGAGCCATGCGCGCTGAAACGCTCGCGCTTCCCGCGTCGACCAGTACATCACGTATCGAAGCCGCGCTGCGCGAAGCGGCGCAAGCGGGACCGCGCGGTGGTTTTGTCCGGCTGCGCGAAGAAGCCGCGTTGGCGCAAGCACACGCGGTCGATCGCCGAATCGCTCAAGGCGTGCAGAAGAATCGCCTGCAAGGCGCGCCGCTCGCGCACAAGGACATGTTCTTCCGCGCCGGCGAACTGAGCGAATGCGGTAGCCGGATTCTCGCCGGCCATCGTCCCGCGCAAACCGCCACGGTGCTGCAACGCCTCGACGCGGCCGGTGCGATCGACCTCGGCGCATTACACATGGCCGAGTTCGCGATGAGCCCGACGGGCTTCAATGCCCACCTGGGTCACGGCCGCAATGCATGGTCGGATGAGCACGTGAGCGGCGGGTCGTCGAGCGGCAGCGGTATCGCGGTGGCACGCGGGCTGGTGGCGGGCGCGCTCGGCTCCGATACCGGCGGCTCGGTGCGGATTCCGGCGGCGGTGAATGGCGTGACCGGCATCAAACCGACCCAGCACGCGATATCCGTGCGCGGCGTGATGCCGTTGTCGCCGAGTCTCGATTGCGTCGGCGTGCTCGCGCGCACCGCACAGGACGCGGCCGCGCTATTGCAAGCGATCTGGGCGGCCGATCCGACCGATCCGCAATGCCTCGCGACCGGCCCCCGCGACTTCGAAACCGCGATCGAGCGGCCATTGACCCGCGACGACACCATCGCCATTCCGGCTTTCTCCGAAGACGCGCCGGTTTCTGACGAAGTGCGCGCGGCAGTGAGGCGCGTGGCCGATGCGTTGGCATCGTGCGGCGCGACGCTGCGCGAAGTGCCGATGCCGGACCTGCGCGAAGCGGGCGCACTGGCGACGCTGGTGCTCGGCGCGGAAGCGGCGTCGATCCACGCGAAGTGGCTGCGCGAGTGCCGCGCCGAATACGGCGAGCAGGTTCTGCGCCGGCTGGAACGCGGGCTGCTGTATCCGGCTACCCGCTATGTCGACGCACTGCGCTTGCGCGCGGCGTCGATGACGCGCTTCGTCGACCAATACCTTGGCGGCGGCGCCCAGGCACTGCTGCTGCCGACGCTGCCGTATGCGGTGCCGACGATCGCGGACACGCTCGACGGCGACGCCGACGAAATCGAACGGCGCTTCGGCAACTTCTCGTACTGGACGCGCGGCATCAACTATCTGGGCTTGCCCGGCCTCAGCGTGCCGGCGGGCAAAAGCGGCAACGGCATGCCGATCGGCGTGCAGCTGATCGGCCGTCCGTGGAGCGAGGACGCATTGCTGCGTGTCGCGCACCAACTGCAACGTCATACCGACTGGCATCTGCCGTCGATCCTGCCGCAGCCCGCAAGCAGCACCTGAAAAACAAAAGCTTCGTATCAGCAGTTCAGCAACAAGCTTAGCAACAAGCTCAGCAACAGAAAGGATCACTAATCGTGTAATGCCACTCGGCACCGCATCACGCTGGCCCAGACCGGCGGATGCCGCATCGTTCAGGAGACAATCGCATGAACGCTTCGTCTGTCAACGCGGGCGCCCGGCTAGACCGGCTGCCGCTTGCGCGCTTCCATTGGAGAATTCTCGGGCTGATCAGCGGCGGCGCCGTGCTCGACGCGTTCGACGTCTATCTCGCGGCCGGCGTGCTGGCCGCGATGGTGAAGTCGGGCTTCTCGACGCTGCAAACCAATGCTGCTTTTATTTCGGCGACATTCTTCGGGATGCTGATCGGTTCGGCGCTGGCCGGCTGGGTCGGCGATCGCTTCGGCCGTCGTGCGTCGTATCAGATCAATCTCGCGGTGTTCGGAGTCGCGTCGCTGTTCGCGTGCTTCGCGCCGAACATCGAAACGCTGATCGTGTTGCGCTTTCTGATGGGTCTCGGACTCGGCGCGGAACTGGTGGTCGCCGCCGGCACGCTGTGCGAATTCGTGCCGCCCGCGTATCGCGGCCGCTGGATTTCGCTGATGGGACTCGTGATCAATTCGGGTCTGCTGATCGCGACCAGCGTCGGCTACGTGGTGATTCCGCATCTGGGCTGGCGCTGGATGTTCGCGCTGGCCGGCGCCGGCGCGATCGTGATCTGGGTCATGCGCAAACGGATGCCGGAGTCGCCGCGCTGGCTCGAATCGGTGGGGCGCACCGCCGAGGCCGAAGCGACGCTCGCCGCGATCGAGGCCGACGTCGAGCGCGAAACCGGCAAGCTGCCGCCGGTGCTCGGCGCGCAGCCGGTCACGCCGCGGCACCTGCCGCTGTCGGTGCTGTTCACGCGGCCGGTGATCGGCCGCACGATGGTCGCGGCGCTCGTCTGCATCGCGGTCAACGTGTCGGTGTACGGCTTCGTCGCGTGGCTGCCGACGTTCTTCGTCAAGGAAGGGCTCACCGTCGTGCAGTCGCTCGGCTTCGTCACGCTGATGGCGTTCGGCGCGCCCGGCGGCGCGGTGGTCGGCTATCTGCTTGGCGATCGTCTGGGACGGCAGCGCGGGCTGATCGTGTTCTCGCTCGCGACCATCGTGCTCGGCTTCATCTATCCGCAGATGCGCGATCCCGTCGCGATCTCGATCATCGGCTTCGCGCTGGTGACGTCGATCTATACGTTCGTCACGCTCGGCCTCTACGGCTATATCCCCGAACTGTTCCCGACCGCGTTCCGGTTGCGCGGCACCGGCTTCGCCGGCGTCTGCGGCCGCGCCGCGTCGATGTGCACGCCTTATGTGGCGGTCGCGCTGTTCCAGAACTTCGGCGTCAGCGGCGTGCTGGCGATGGTGATCGGCGTTCTGAGCCTGCTGATCGTCGCGCTGCTGGTGCTGCGCGTCGAGACCAGCGGACAGTCGCTCGAAGAGATCGGTACGGTGGTCGAAGACGACGTCACCGGAATGGCTACCGCGCACGCGGAACGCTGAACAACTCACTCACGCAGCAGGCGACGCGCGTCGCCTATTAAAAAATACAGGAGCACACATGAGCACCCAGGCTTTACGCAACGACGATCGGCAAGCGGACAGCACGGCGGGCGGCATCTCCGGTGAACTCGCGAAGTTCGCTCTCGAACTGAAACTCGAAGACGTTCCGCAAGCGGTGCGTGAGCGCGCGAAGCATCTGCTGCTCGATGCAATCGGTCTCGCGTATGCGGCGCATTCGACCGATTTCGCGCGCGTTGCAATGGACGGACTCTCGGTGCTCGGCAGCGGCGACGCGACCGTGATCGGTCATGGCCGCGTGCTGGGCGCGCGCGATGCGATGGTGATGAACGGCGTGCTCGCGCACGGCCTCGATTTCGACGACACCCATTCGCGCGGTGTGATCCACGCAACCGCGAGCGTGCTGCCGTGCGTGTTCGGCGTGACCGACGGCCGTCCGCTCGACGGCGCGCAAACGCTCGCCGCGTATATCGCGGGGATGGAGGCGGCCACGCGAATCGGTTCCGTGGCGAAGAGCGGCTTCCATCAGGTCGGTTTTCATCCGACCGGCGTGGTGGGGATTTTCGGCTGCGCGCTGGCGGCCGCGCGTCTGCTTGGCCTCACGCAACAGCAGGCGCGGATGGCGCAGGGCATTGCGCTGTCGATGGCGAGCGGCAGCCTCGAATTCCTGCAGGACGGCGCGTGGACCAAGCGCATGCATCCGGGCTGGGCCGCGCAATCGGCGTACACCGCGGCGGCACTCGCGTCGCGCGGCTATGTCGGCGCGTCGGCGCCGTATGAAGGGCGCTTTGGCCTCTTTGCCAGCTATCTCGGCGAGCAGCGCGGCAACGCGGACCTCGCGCTCGCGACCGCCGCGCTCGGCGACAAGTGGGAGATCGACGAAGTCGCGATCAAACCGGTGCCGGCCTGCCATTTCACGCACGCGTTCGCCGATGCGGGCACCGCGCTGCATCACGAATGGCAGCGGCGCGGTTATCAGCTAACCGAAATGATCGAGCAGGTCGGCCGGATTCGCGTGAAGGTGCCGGAGGGCGTCGTCAAGGTAGTCTGTGAGCCGGTCGCGAACAAGCGCCGTCCGGCCAATGCGTACGACGCGCAATTCAGCGTGCCGTACGTGACCGCGAGCGCGTTGCTGAAAGGGCGCTTCACGCTCGACGAACTGGAGCCCGCCGCGCTGCGCGACGACGCGGTACTCGCGCTGGCCGCGAAGGTCGACTACGAGATCGACCCGGCCAGCACGTTCCCGCGTCACTACACCGGCGAGGTCTGTCTGGAACTGGCGAACGGCGAAACGCTGTCGCATCGCGAGGCGGTGAATCGCGGCAGCGCCGACCGGCCGCTGTCGAACGACGAAATCGTCGCGAAGTACCGCGCCAATGCGGGCCGCGCGCTGCCCGAGGCGCGCATCGAGAAAATCCGTGAAACCGTGCTGTCGCTCGATACGTTGCCGCCCGGCGCGTGGCACGCGGTGCTCGGCGAAGCCGTCTGAATCTAACGAAGTGAATCGCAAGAAGTTCAGAAACCGAATCCATTCGCAGTCCGGAGAAGTGATATGTCCCAAGTGGATGACAACGTATTGGAGCAGGGCGAGGACGACACGCT
Source organism: Burkholderia sp. SRS-W-2-2016 (assembly GCF_001931485.1). GTDB lineage: Bacteria > Pseudomonadota > Gammaproteobacteria > Burkholderiales > Burkholderiaceae > Paraburkholderia. Next base: position 49,895 of record NZ_MSDV01000079.1, read on the forward strand.
GATCCTCGACATGCTCGACCGTTTCCTGAAGTCCGAAGTAAAGCCGTACGTGCATGCGCTCGAAAAGGCCGACGAATATCCGGCCCAAATCGTCGAGCAGATGAAAGAAATGGGCCTGTTCGGCTGCATGATCGATCCCGAGTACGGCGGTCTCGGTCTGTCCGCGCGCACGTATGCGCGGATCGTCGAACGGATGTCGGCGGTGTGGATGTCGCTGAGCGGCATCGTCAATTCGCACCTGATCATGGCGATGACCGTGCAGCGCAACGGCACCGACGCGCAGAAGGCCGAGTTTCTGCCGCGTTTCGCGACCGGCGAACTGCGCGGCGGCATCGGTCTGACCGAGCCCGATTGCGGCACCGACCTGCAGGCGATCCGCACCAGCGCGCGGCGCGACGGCGATCACTACGTGGTGAACGGCGCGAAAACCTGGATCACCAACAGCCTGTACGGCAACTGCCTCGTGCTGCTGGTCAAGACCGATGCCGCCGCGCAGCCGCGTCACAAAGGCATGAGTCTGCTGATCGCGGAGAAGGGGCCGGGCTTCGAGGTGAGCCGCAAGCTCGAAAAGCTCGGCTACAAGGGGATCGACACCTGCGAGCTGAATTTCGACGACTACCGCGTGCCGGCCGACCGTTTGATCGGCGGCGTCGAAGGGCGCGGTCTGCAACAGATTCTCGGCGGCCTCGAACTCGGGCGCATCAACGTCGCCGCGCGCGGGCTCGGCATCGCGGTGGCCGCGCTCGATGCATCGGTTGCGTACAGCCAGATGCGCAAGACCTTCGGTAAACCGATCTGCGAACACCAGGCGATCCAGCTGAAGCTCGGCGAAATGGCGACGCGCGTGCACGCATCGCGTCTGCTGGTCGACGCGGCCGCGCAAGCCTACGATCGCGGCGAACGCTGCGATATGGAAGCGGGCATGGCGAAGTACTTCGCGACCGAAGCGGGCGTCGAAAACGCCACCGAGGCGATGCGCATCCACGGCGCGTACGGCTATTCGAAAGAGTTCGACATCGAACGGCTGTATCGCGACGCGCCGCTGCTGGTGATCGGCGAGGGGACCAACGAATTGCAACGGATCATCATCGCCAAACAACTGATCGCAAGGAGTCCGGTATGAGCCTGCCGCTTTCGGGACTGCGCATCATCGCGGTCGAACAGTACGGCGCGGGGCCGTTCGCGACCCAGCATCTGGCCGATCTCGGCGCGGACGTGATCAAGATCGAAAACGCGAGCGATGGCGGCGACGTCGGCCGCGCGGTCGGCCCGCATTACTTCGGCCCCGGCGACAGCCACTTCTACGAGGCGTTCAACCGCAACAAGCGCAGCATCGCGCTGAATCTGAAGAGCAGCGAGGGCAAGGAAGTACTGCTGAAGCTGGTCGAGAAAGCGGATGCGGTATTCGACAATCTGCGCGGCGATCTGCCCGCGAGCCTCGGGCTCGATTACGCGGCGCTCGCGCGTGCGAATCCTGCCATCGTGTGCGCGCATCTGTCGGCCTATGGGCGCACCGGCTCGCGCAAGGCGTGGCCCGGCTACGACTATCTGATGCAGGCCGAAGCGGGTTATCTGTCGCTGACCGGGGAGCCCGACGGGCCGCCCGCGCGCTTCGGGCTGTCGATCATCGACCTGATGACCGGCACCACCGCGGCGATGGCGCTGCTCGCGGGCATCGTCGAAGCGCGCGCGAGCGGGCGCGGGCGCGACGTCGACGTGAGCCTGTTCGACGTCGCGCTGCATAACCTCGCATACGTGGCGACCTGGTATCTGAACGGCGGCCATACGACGAAACGCGAGCCGCGTTCGAGCCATCCGTCGCTGACGCCGAGCGAACTCTATCGCACCCAGGACGGCTGGATCTTCCTGATGTGCAACAAGGAGAAGTTCTGGGGCGTGCTCGCGAACGTGCTGGGCAAACCCGAATGGATCGACGACCCTGAGCTATGCAACTACGCGGCGCGTTTGAAACACCGCAACCGCGTGCGCCGCGAACTCGACGACGTGCTGATGACCGCCGACACCGCGACATGGATGGAACGCTTCGCGGGCAAGGTGCCGGCAGCTCCCGTCTATGACGTGGCCGAAGCGCTCGACAACCCGTTCGTCGCCGAGCAGCAGCGCGTGGTCGCGTTCGAGCATCCGGAGCACGGACCGATCCGCGGTGTGGCCTCGCCGGTGCGCATCGACGAAGCGTTGCCGATGCGCGCCGCGCCGAAGATGGGCGAGCACACCGACGAAGTGCTGCGCGAGGCCGGATTCCCGGACGACACGATCGCTTGGCTACGCCGGCAAGCTGTGGTGCAATGACAGCATTGCCTTCGCCGCCGGCCCTGCCGGTTCCCCGTATGACCACACCTTTGCTGAATCAGCAGCCGCGCTATCTGCAGATGGCGCAGACGCTCATCAACGAAATCCGCAGCGGGCGCTATGCGGTCGGCGCGTTCCTGCCGACCGAGTTCGATCTGTGCGAACAGTTCGGCGCGAGCCGCCACACGGTGCGCGAAGCGGTGCGGCGGCTCGTGCAGATGGGACTGGTCGACCGGCAGCCGGGCGTCGGCACGCGGGTACTGGCGCGCGAGGCGGTCAGCGGTTACCAGCAGGTGATGCGGCAACTGAACGACCTGCACCAGTACACGACCGATACCGAATTGACGCTGCTCGGCAGCGATCTGGTCGAAGTCGACGATGCGCTCGCGAAAGTACTGCGCGCGAGCCGCGGCGAAACCTGGCTGCATCTGGAGGGCGTGCGTCGGAGCGAGAACGAAGCCGAGCCGATCTGCGTGAGCGACATCTATATTCACCCGGCGTTTCGCGCGGTGGAAGTCGAAGGTCATGCGCATACGCCGATCTACTCGCTGATCGAACAGCAGTTCGGCGAGCAGATCGCGGCGGTCCAGCAGGAGATTCGCGCGACGCTGATCACCGCCGCGCAGGCGCGGCTGCTGAACACGCAGGCCCGCTCGCCGGCGCTGTGGATTTGCCGGCGTTATCTGAACCGGCGTGAGGAAGTGGTGGAAGCGGCAATCAGTATCCATCCGTCCGAGCGCTTCAGTTATCTGGAAACATTTCAGCGCGACTGGCGCACCACCTGAAGACGCGGTCCTTTGCACGGACGCTCTTTCAACGTGAAGCGCCCGCGCAAAGGACCAAAAGATGAAGGCGGCAAGCAGTTATCTGTTCGTGCCCGGCGAGCGCGCCGAGCGCTTCGACAAGGCACTCGCGAGCGGCGCGGACCGTGTGATTCTCGATCTCGAAGACGCGGTGTTGCCCGATGCGAAAACGCGGGCCCGCGACACGCTGCACGACTGGCTCGAACAGCATGGCGCGGATTCGCGTGTGCTGGTGCGGATCAATGGTGTGGATACCCCGTGGCATGAAGACGATTTGCGGCTCGCGGCGTTACCCGGCGTCGCCGGGATCATGCTGCCGAAAGCCGAACGCGCGAGCGATCTGGCTCATCTGCGCGCGTCGTTGCGCGATTCGCAAACTCTCTATGCGTTGATCGAAACCGTCGATGCGGTCGTGCGGTTGCGTGATATCGCGGCGGTGCAGGGGCTCTCGCGTCTCGCATTCGGCTCGTTCGATTTCTGCTCGGACGCCGGCATCGGCGACGACCGCGCGCCGCTCGATCCAATTCGCACGCAACTGGTGATCGAATCGCGTCACGCGCGATTGCCGGCTCCGGTCGATGGCGTGACGCTCGCTATCGACGATGAAGCCACGCTCGCTGCCGACGTGAGCCACGCGCGCCGCTTTGGGATGGGCGCGAAGCTGTGCATCCATCCGCGCCAGGTCGACACGGTCAAGCGCGGCTTTTTGCCGACCGATTCTGAATCCGCGTGGGCGCGTCGCGTGCTCGACGCGATCGCTAACGGCAGTGCGGGCGCGATCGCGGTGGACGGCAAACTGGTCGACCGGCCGGTTGTCGAGCGGGCGAGGGCGATCGTCGCGCAGTTGGGCTGAACAGTCCGCGCGGGTTGTTCAACCCGCGTTGGTCCGCACGCGCAACGACGTCACGCCGCGCAGGTTGTTGCGTCGATGCCAGCTCAAGCCATCGAGATCCACCGGACTCATCGCGGGGAAACGCGCAAGCAGCGCGCGCATCGCGACTTCGAGTTCCAGCGCGGCGAGCCGTGCGCCCAGGCAATAGTGAATCCCCGCGCCGAACGCGACCGATTGCGTACTCGCGTTGCGTGCGAAATCCAGCGTATCGGGATCGACAAACGCGGCCGGGTCGCGATTGGCCGAACCGGTCAACATGAATACGACCGAGCCGCGCGCAAGCGTCACGTCGCCCAGCGAAATGTCCTCGAACGCGGTCCGCACCAGCATCTGCACCGCGCCGTCGTAGCGCATGCACTCGGCGATCGCGCGCGGCATCAGCGCGGGATCGCACTGCAACGCCGCCATCTGCTCAGGATGGCGAAACAGCGCGATCGTCATGTTGCCGATCATGTTCGACGTCGTTTCGTGGCCGGCGATAAACAGCAGCACCGCGTTCGACACGACTTCGTCGTCGCTGAGACGCGCGCCTTCGTCCTCGACGCTCAGCATCGCGGAGATCAGATCGTCGCCCGCTTGCGCGCGACGCTGTTCGATCACGCCGTGAAAGTAACGCTCGAGCGTGAGCGCCGCTTCGTCGGCAGCCTGTAAGCCGGTTGCGTCGAGCGGCGCGAGATCGAAGGCGGCGACCAGCCGGGCGGCGGCGTCGCCCAACGCGCTCGCGTCGGCCACCGGCACGTCGAGCAGCCGGCAGATGATCCGCACCGGCAACGGCAACGCGAACTCGCTGACCAGATCGAACTCGGCGCGCGTGCCGATCTGTTCGAGCAATTCATGCGTGGTCGCCTCGACGATCGAAGTGAGTTTTTCGATCCCGCGCGCGTTGAAGGTTTTCATCAGCAGCGCGCGCAGCCGCGTATGCGTGGGCGGATTCATCATCAGCAGCGTGCGGTTCAACGACTGGAACACCGGCTGCACGGTCGCTTCCGCGCCATAGCGCGCGGCCACGCTTTGCAGATAGGTCTTGCCCATGCGCGGGTCGCGCAGCAACGCGTCGATGATCGCGAAGCGCCCGGTCACGAACGCGTTCGGACCCACCGGCAGGATCGGCCCGGCGGCACGAATCTTTTCGTAGAGCGGATAGGGATTGGCGAAGAAGGCGGGCGAGGAGAAGTCGGAAAATTGCATGTCTGTAGGGGACGGTTGGGCCGGCGCGGCGTGTTGGTGTTCTACCGCGTCTAGAAGAACGTGCGGAACATTGCGTGGGCCGGTATCGCGATGGCCGCGATCATACCGTGGCGAACCATCGCTTCGTTAAGAAAGTGGAAATAGTTCAACACCCGACCAGCGACAACGCCGCTCGCGCTCGTCTCACGTACGGCTGCTCGACGCGCTCCGTCGCCTGGCGCGGCACCGCGCTGACCGCCGCGGCAAGAATGTAGCCCTCGTTGCGCAGCGTCTTGATGTAGCGCGCCGCGCGGGCGGTGTCGTTCAGCTTCTGGCGCAGCCGGCTCACCAGCAGATCGATCGAGCGGTCGAACGGATCGGCGTGGCGGCGCTGCGTGAGATTGAGCAACTGGTCGCGCGTCAACACGCGGTGCGCGTGATTCAGAAACACCCGCAGCAAACGATATTCGGCGCCGCTGAGCGCAACGACCGTGTCGTCGGATTCGAGCAGATGGCGCGCGGTGGTGTCGAGCCGCCATTCGCCGAAGCTGAGCACCGGCGTGTCGTCGACCGGCTGCAAATCCGGCGGTAGCATCCGGGTTCGGCGCAGCACCGCGCGAATCCGCGCGAGCAGCTCGCGGGTCTGGAACGGCTTCGCGATGCAGTCGTCCGCGCCCATCTCCAGCCCGATGATGCGGTCGGTGACATCGCTGCGCGCGGTCAGCATCACGACCGGCACCGCGCGATGGGTTTCACGCAGCGCACGATACAGCGCGAGACCGTCTTCGCCGGCCAGCGCCAGGTCGAGCAGGATCAGGTCGGGCGCATGCCGGCCCAGATACCGATGCATCTCCCTTCCATTGCACGCGCTCGACACCTGCATGCCGTTGCGCTCGAGATAGCCGGTAACCAGGTCGAGGATGCCGCGGTCGTCGTCGACGACCAGTATGTGATCGATTTTTTCCATGATCGTCAGAAGCGCGACAGAAGGGCTGTCGATGCGCTGTTAGCAGATTAATCGGAAGCGGGCGATTGGGCCATTCGATTGTGGATTGAGGCGGCAGATGATTAAGGATTAGGCGCCTTATACCTTCGTATAACTCGACTCCCTACCAATAGAGAATAGGCTTCGTTCGCTCGATGCTTATACACCGCATACGAAACATTACATTACCGACAAACTGCGGATACACAGCCCGTATTAAATGAGTGGCGACAGTGCCATAAACGATTGCCGGCGCGGCAGCGCCGCGCTGGCGTGTCGTCCGGGCCGATTCGCCCATACTCATCAACAGGATGCCAAATATGTCTGCAAACGATTTCTCTCCAATGCGGCGCAATCTGCTTGCCGCTTCCGCCGCGACCGGCGCATTTGCATTGTTTCCGCAAGCGATCTATGCGGCGACACAAAGCGCGGAAATCCGCCCATTCAAGGCGAATATCCCGGATGCTTTATTGATCGATTTACGGCAGCGGCTCGCCAATACCCGTTGGCCCGCGAAGGAAACCGTCGCCGACGAATCGCAGGGCGTGCCGCTCGCGCGAATGCAGCAATTGATCCAGTACTGGGGCAACGGTTATGACTGGCGCAAGGGCGAAGCGAAACTGAATGAGTTTCCGATGTTCGTCACCGAAATCGATGGACTGGATATCCAGTTCATTCACGTGCGCTCGCGCCATGACAACGCGCTACCGATGATCATGACGCACGGCTGGCCCGGCTCGATCTTCGAGCTGACCAAGGCGATCCGGCCGCTGACCGATCCGACCGCGTTCGGCGGCAGCGCCGACGACGCGTTCCACGTGGTCGTGCCATCGCTACCCGGCTTCGGTTTCTCGGGCAAACCGACCACGCCGGGCTGGGGCTCGGATCATATCGCGCGTGCGTGGGGCGAACTGATGGCGCGACTCGGTTATACGCGCTTCGTGTCGCAGGGCGGCGATTGTGGTTCGGTCGTCTCGCACCGGATGGCGATGCAGCACGTGAAAGGGCTGATCGGGATTCACGTGAACATGCCGGCGACAGTGCCGCCTGAGATCGCGAAATCACTCGCGCTCGGCGAGCCGGCACCCGGCGGTCTGTCGGCGGACGAAAAGCGCGCATATGAAAAGCTCAATGTGTTCTATCGAGACAACTGCGGCTATTCGGCAATGATGGTCACGCGCCCCCAGACGGTCGGCTATGCGCTGGCCGATTCGCCGGTGGGTCAGGCGGCGTGGATGTACGACAAGATTTCGCAATGGACCTATAGCGGCGGCATTCCCGAGCGCTCGCTGAGCCGCGACGAAATTCTCGACGACATCTCCCTTTATTGGCTGACCAATAGCGCAACCTCGTCCGCGCAGATTTACTGGGAAGATCACTCGAATAATTTCAATGCGGTGGATATCGCGTTGCCGACCGCCATTACCGTTTTTCCGGGGGAGATCTATCAGGCGCCGCGCAGTTGGGCGGAACGCAGTTACCACAACCTCGTGTACTTCAATACGGTCGATAAAGGTGGCCATTTCGCCGCGTGGGAAGAACCGTTGTTGTTCGCGCAGGAAGTGCGTGCGGGCTTCAGGCCGATGCGCAAGCTGGCTTGAGAGTACGGCGTTTTCGCATTGATCTTTTCTCCTTTTTGAAAACGGAACTCAGATGCAGAACCTGCAAGCGAACCTCGAATCCACCCAGAAACCGGAGCCGGATTTGATCCGGCCACTTGGAAGTACCGAACACCTGTTCTGGCTGATCGATCGGAACCGGTCGATTCATTTCACACTGGTCGCGGAAATCGACCGCGTGTTTACGCCCAGCGCGTGGGATGCGGCGTTGCTCGCGCTTCAACAGCGGCATCCGTTGCTGGGCGCGCGCATCGTTGCCGATGGGGTGGCCGCGCCGGTTTTCCGTCGCGATCCCGGTGCGCGGATACCGTTGCGCGTGGTCGAGAATGCGCAGCAATCGTGGCAAGTCGAAGCGGCGATCGAATTGAGCGCGCCGTTCGACTGGTCGAACGCGCCGCTGCTGCGCGTAACTGTGTTGCAGCGCGCGAGCGGGTCGACCATCGTGCTGGCCGCGCATCACTCGGTTTTGGACGGCATGGGAGCCGCGTATCTGCTCGAAGATCTGCTGCGCGCGCTTGCGGGCGGCTCGCTCACGCCGCTACCCGTCGCGCCGCCGCTCGAAAGTCTGTTGAGAACGCAGATGGACGCGGCCGCTGTCTCCGGCGCACCCACGCCTGCTCCTCAGGCCAAGGCGTTCCGGCCGGCCGTCGGCGGTCGCGCCGAACTCGCCTCGCTGGCGCTCAGCGCGCAACTGACGCGAGCCATTGTGGAGCGCGCGCGTAGCGAGCGCACCACCGTGCATGGCGCGGTCGCGGCGGCGGTGCATGAAGCAGGGCGGCGTATCTCGCGAACGTGGCGTGAGCGGCCAGTTCGCACCGTATCGCCGATCGACGTACGCGCAACGGTCGGCGGGATGGGCCGGGCCAATGGGGTGTACATCACCCAGACCATTACCGTCGACGAGCATCCGCGCGGCGCGCCGTTCTGGGACGCGGCGCGCGAGGTCAAGGCACTGCTTGCACCGGCGCAAACGCACGCGTCGGTCGTGCAGGAAACCAAAGCGCTCGATGGCTTCATCGCGACGAATCCGTCGATCGAGGACGACGCCGGATTCCTTTCTCATGTGCTTGCGTTCGACGTACTGCTGTCGAACCTTGGCCGCGAACCGATCGCTTCGAGTTATGACGGCTTTACGCTGAACGCGCTGTGGGGGCCGATGGTCAGCTCGGGTTTCGCGGACGATCAGGTGATCGGCGTCTGCACGCTGGGCGGTGTGCTGCGTTTGACCCAGGCTAGCTATAACGCGATGCCGGGGTTGCTCGGTGAAGTGCAGGCGGTGTTGGGCGACGCGGTTGTGGTTTGATGTGGTGAGGTGAGGGCGCCGGCGTGGCCGGCGCTGTAATCCACGACCGCGATAAAACCCGCTGTCTCAGACTTGTCGTTCAGGGACAGAGTGCTTTCGGATTTGTTTTATTTCGGGCGCGAGGCCTCTCGCATACGATCTCCTTACCCCTTGAATATAAATACGGAGAGCGTCATGAGCCCAATTTTTCTGATTGAAGTGTCGGACCTGCATGTTCGTGCGGGCATCACGCGTCACAGCCACTTCCGGTTCAACCCCGCGCGACTGATTGCGCGGTTGCGCAAGCTGTTCGCGGCTCGTCGTCCGTCCTGCGGCTGCCGCTGAACGGAACCCCGCCATGGACTTGATCCTGGCATTGCGAATTGTTGCTGTCGTGCTGACGGTGGCGTGCCTGTCGATCGCGACGCTGATGGTGCAGCACGATCTACTGTCGGTGACAAGCACGACCCCGATCGAAGTTTTACCGCGCGCGCGGTGGCCGGCCATTCTCACCCGTGCAGGCATGATGTGCATGCTCGCGTCCTTTGTTCTGATCTTGTGGATCTGCTTCCTGCTTACTGACTGACTCAACCCGGATCCGTCTGCTTCGCATCGACAGAAGGCCCCTGCGATGCAGCCTGCAACACCCGCAACAACCGGCTTTCCACATCGGCCGATGTAGCGCGCTGCGCGCCAGCCAGTAGCATCGACAGCGCCTCGCGCGCGGTTTGCGCATGATGCAGCATGGTCGCCTGAACCTCGATATCGAACGCATCGAGCTGGGACGTAGCGGCGCTGACGCCGTGTTCGCGTACCGCGCTTTGCAACAGCGCACAAGCTTCGTCCAACTCCGTCGCACCGAAAAAGCGCAGCGCACCGCGTAACGAATGCAACTCCGCGAGCACGCGCGTTGCATCGTCGTCGCGCTGCGCAGCGGCCAGCGTCGCGAGCGACCCATTAAACGACTCCAGGAACGATTCGCGCACCGAGACCGGCAACGCGCGCTCGCCGAGCAGGCCGTCGTCCGCTTGCTGTTCGTCGTCATCGTGTTCGGTCGAAGGCACGGCGCCGGGCAAGCCGGCAACCTCCGCGAGCGCCGCGCGCAAACGCGCGAGCGACAGCGGCTTCGTGACCACCCGCACGATCCCGGCCTGTTCGCAGCGCTCGCGCTCTTCGAGCGTGACAGACGCGGTCGCCGCGATCACCGGCATCTCCGGCCAGCGTGCGCGTGCTTCGTGAGCAAGCGCGTAGCCGTCCATCACCGGCATCCATAGATCGGTGATCAGGATGTCGAAGCGTTGCGCCGCAAGCGCATCGAGTGCCTGCCGGCCATCGTCGGCCAACGTTCCCTCGCAGCCCAGCACCGCCAATTGCTCTTCGAACAGCCTGCGATTCGCCGGATTGTCTTCCGCGACCAGTACCATGAGCCGGCGCGGCAGCACCTGCGGTGCGTCGGTCGGGCTGTCGAGTGGCGCGCCGTGCAATGCGTGCTGCAATGCCTGCTCGAGCCCCTTCAGGCTGAAGCTCGATACCCGCAGCAGGTGGCCCGTGGCGGCAGGATAAGCCGAAGCTGTCGCGCTGCAGTCGATCACCCAGGACGCGTCGTCGAGAACCGCGCGTTCGTCGTCCGCGTGCCATGTATCGCGCGCGCCGCAGAAAATCACCGCCTCGACTTCGTCGAGCGTCTCCTGCTCGATCAGTGCCGGATGGCGGTACGTTTTGAGCGACAGTCCCCACGCCCGCAGCGCCGCTGCGATGCCGTCGTGCCACGCATCGTCGGCGGCGACCAGTGCAATGGTTTCGCCGGCGAATTGCGGCATTCCGGGGCTTGCCTCGGGATCGCCGAGCGGCACGCGCACCGTAAAGCAACTGCCTTTGCCCGGTTCGCTGCGCACCGCAATGCTGCCGCCCATTGCCTGCATCAGCCGGGAACACAGCGTCAATCCGAGACCGGTGCCGCCGAAACGTCGGCTGATCGTCGCGTCTGCCTGATTGAACGGCTCGAACACGTATAGTTGCTGCTCGTCGGTCATGCCGATGCCGGTGTCCTCGACCTCGATTTGCAGCGCGGTCGTGTCGGGCGCCGTCATACGCAGCAGCACTTCACCCTGTTCGGTGAACTTCAGCGCATTCGACAGCAGGTTGTTGATGACCTGCGCGAGACGAGTGGGGTCGCCGCGCATCGGCCGCGAGGTGGCGCTGCCGAGCTTGGCGGCGAGCCGCAGATGTTTGGCGTGCGCGACTGGCGCGAACATCGTCAGCGAGTGCGCAATCACATCGAGCACATCGTATTCGATGTGTTCGAGCGTCATTTCGCCGGCCTCGATCTTCGAGAAGTCGAGCACGTCGCTAATAATCGATAGCAGGCTGTCGGACGACGTGCGGATCGTCGTCAGCCGTTCGCGTTGCCGCGTGTCGAGCTGCGTCTGCGCGAGCAGTTCGAGATTGCCGAGCACGGTATTGAGCGGCGTGCGGATTTCGTGGCTCATCGTCGCGAGAAACACGGACTTTGCCGCGTTGGCCTGATCCGCGGCCTCGCGCGCTTCGCGAAGCTGTTGTTCGAGACGCCTGCTTACGGTCACGTCGGTAAACGCGACGACCAGCACGTCCTCGCCGCGATAGCGTTCGGGCACCACGCTGACAGCCAGATTGACCGGCTCGCTGTCATGCGTGGGCAATGTGAACTCCTCGTGCATGACCGCATTGCGCGGCAGCGTATCGCCTTTGCGCAGCGCGCGATAACGCGCGGCCAGTGCGGACGCGAGAGTCGGTTCCGACACCACCACGCGTTGCGCCGTTTCGACCATGGTCGGGCTGCGCAGCAAAGGCGTACCGTTCTTCAACGAGATCAGGCCGAGCCCGACCGGCGCGGTCTTGATCAGCGTTCGGCTCAGCCGCTCGCTTTCGAACACGCGATGCGAGCGCCGCAGCACCGGCCGATAGACGCGCCGGTCGAATAGCAGCACGAGTGCCCAGATCACGACGATGAGCGCGCCGATCGTGAGCAGCGACGGCAGCAGCAGGACGTGACGGAATCGGCTCGCGAAGCTCGGCCACGGCGCCGCATAGACGAGCGTCCAGCCAGTGTTGCCGATGGTCCAGCCCGACAGCCAGTAGCCACCGTGGCTGACGCGCCGTTTGGCCTCACCGATGCCGCTTGCTAGCGCCTCGCGGGCGGCGTTCACCGTGCGCTGGTCGATCGGATATGGCGATGCCGACGCAATGACGCTTCCGTCGCGCGCGAGCAGCAGGAATGCGCCGTCGGCAGCGGACACGGGCAGCGGGGCGGTCAGTCGCGACAACGGCACCTCGGCGACCAGCATGCCAAATGGTTTGCTCTGCGAATCGAGCAACGCTGTCGCGAGGCGGACACTGCGGTGGCCCGACACCGGGCTGTCGTAGGGCGGCAGCCAGCTGATCGGGGTCACCACCATGCCCTGCCGGTTACGCGCGGGCCGGACCGCGTCGGGCGAAAGCAGCACTTTGCTGGTGGGGCCGACCAGCGTCGAGAACAGCGTGGAACGGTTCACCAGAAGCTTCGCGAAGTACTGATTGGAAGGCGAGGGCTGCACGATCAGACCGAGCACCGACTGATCGACGCTGAAAAGGTAGGCCGTCACTTCTCCATTGCGCGCGACAATCCCACTCATTGGGCCGATCAACCCCTCGGTCAGGAACGTAAAGCGGCGCGCCAAAGGTGTGACCTGATTCGACATGGACGAGCCGATCACCATCGACGGCGGACGAAGCGGAGAGGACTCGAGCGGCAGCACATTGCCGTTGCGGCGAAACTGTTCACCGACTGCGGCGGGCGCCTCGGTGCCGCTGTTCCACGCGCGCTCGACGCTCTGCGCGTTATTGCGCATCGTGGTTTCGGCCGCCACGACGATGTCTTCGATCGTGCCGACCTGGAACGACAGCAGCTCGGATTCGCGGACCGTATAGCTGTAGACCAGCGCGACCGAATTGATCACGAGCGCGACGATAATCGCAACGGTCAACGCAATCGCACCGCCGTACATCAACATGTGTTGATAGCGGTGAAACTGGCCCAGCTCACTGCTTTGTCGGGGACGGCGCATAGGTTGAGCGGAGTTGGTCGGCCGCGATGGCCGGATCATTATGCACGCGGCCGACCCGCGGCGAAAGAGCCCTGACGGGAGCGCCGGCGCGGCGGCCGCAGACCGGCACAGCCGGCCGTGGCAACGCTACAGTGTCAGCCCAGATTCATCTCGCACTCCTGCGCATCGCGCAGCCAGGCGGCAATGTCGATCTCACCTAAATCCGCCAGACCGCTCTGTTTGATGCGCGCCTGAAACCCGGCGCAGCGTTCAGCGAGCGCGTATTGCCGGAACACGCCAACCGCACCGATCAGCGAATGCAGTTCGGCCAGCACGCGCCGCACATCGTTGTCGCGCTGCGCAGCGGCGATCGCCGTGAGCGACGCGTCGAACGAGTCGAGGAAGGTCTGGCGCAATTCGTCCGGCAGCTCATTGTCGCCAAGTAGCGCGTCGCTTCGCTCGACTGGCGCGGCGGTGAGCGCCGCGGTTTCGGCGGGCGCGCGCGACGGCGGCTCGGCAACCGTCAGGCCGGTGACTTCGACGAGGGTCGTGCGCAAGCGAGCCAGCGACAACGGCTTCGTGATCATTCGCGTGAAGCCTGCCGCCTCGCAGCGCTCGCGCTCGTCGGCGGTGACCGACGCGGTCGCCGCGATCAACGGAAGACTCGGCCAACGCCGGCGCACTTCGTGGGCGAGCGCGTAGCCGTCCATCACCGGCATCGACAGATCGCTGATCAGTACGTCGAAGCTCTCACGCGACAGCCACGGCAGCGCGCACTCGCCATCTTTGACGACCGTCGCGGCGCAGCCGAGCATCGTCAGCTGTTCTTCGAACAGCCGGCGGTTCACCGGATTGTCTTCGGCGACCAGCACCTTCAGTTGGCGCGGCAGCACTTGCGGCGTCTCGGTCGTGACCAGCAGCGGCTCGTTGCGCAGCGTATGCTGCAACGCGTGCGCGAGTGCCGCGAGACTGAAGTTCGATATCCGAACGATTTGACCTGTCGCGACCGGATGCAACGGCCCGTCGGCGCCGCAGTCGATCACCCGGCACGCGTTCCGGATCAGCCGCGCTTCGTCGTCCGGGTGCCAGGTATCGCGTTCGCCGAGCAGGAGCAGCGTGCAGCCGCGCTCGAGCGTGGCCTGATCGACCTGGACCGGATGCCGGTAGGCATCGACCTTGAGGCCCCATGCTCGCAACGCGTCGACCGCGTATGCATGGGACGCGTCGGAGGCCGCCACCAGCGTGACCGTCTCGCCGCCAAAGCGGGGTATCTCAGGCGCGGCCTGCGGCTCGCCCAGCGGCACGCGCACGCTGAAACAGCTGCCGCGGCCGGGTTCGCTGCGCACCGCGATAGCGCCGCCCATCGCGCGGGTGAGTCGCGCGCACAGCGCAAGGCCCAGCCCCGTGCCGCCGAAGCGGCGATTGATCGAGCAATCCGCCTGGCTGAACGGCTGAAAAATTGCCGCCTGCTGCTGCGCGCTCATGCCGATGCCGGTGTCCTCGACTTCGATGCGCAGCTCGGTCGCGTCGGCCGCGTCGGTCGGATCGATTTCCGCCACACGCAGCAGCACTTCGCCGTGCGCGGTGAACTTCAGCGCATTCGACAGCAGATTGTTGATGACCTGTGCAAGACGCGTCGGGTCCCCGCGCATCGGCAGCGAGGTGGCGATGCCGAGGTTCGCGACGAGCCGCAGATTCTTTGCCTGGGCGACCGGCGCGAACATCGTCAACGAGCGCGCGATCACGTCGAGCGCATCGAACTCGATATCTTCGAACGCCATCTCGCCGGCCTCGATCTTCGAGAAGTCGAGCACGTCGCTGATGATCGACAGCAGGCTGTCCGACGATGCGCGGATCGTCGCGAGCCGGTCGCGCTGCAGCGCATCCAGCGGCGATTGCGCGAGCAGTTCCAGATTGCCGAGCACCGCGTTCAGCGGCGTGCGGATCTCGTGGCTCATCGCGGCGAGAAACGCCGACTTCGCCGCGTTGGCCAAGTCCGCCGCCTCGCGCGCTTCGCGCAACTGCTGTTCGAGGCGGGTATGCGCGGTCACGTCGGTGACCGCGACCACCAGCACGTCTTCGCCCTGGTAGCGCGACGGCGTGGCTCGGACCGCGAGGTCGATCGAATCGCCGTCGCGGGTGGGCAGGGAGATCTCTTCGTGCATGACCGAGCCGTCGGCTTGCGCGTCGCTTTGCGCGTGGGCGCGATAGCGCGCGGCGAGTTCGGCCGATAGCGTCTGGGCCGGCACGGCCACGTGTCGGGACGCGGCTACCATCGTCGGGCTGCGCAACAAAGGCTTGCCGTCCTTCAATCTGATCAGGCCGAGGCCGACCGGCGCGGTTTCGATCAGCGTGCGGTTCAGTTGTTCGCTTTCGAACAGGCGCTGCGAGCGATCGAGCACGGGCCGAAATGCGCGCTTTCTGAAGGACATCAGAAAGCTCCAGACGGCGATCAGCATGATCAGCGTCATCGACGCGCCGATCGCCAACTGAAAGCCGATGGCCGCGATGATGTCGCGCCATGTGCAGGTATGCACGAGCATCCAGCCGGTCTCGCCGAGTGGACCCGTGATCGTCAGGAAGCCGTGACGCCACGTTTCGCCGGCTTTCTTCGTCATCGCCAGCGTGCGCAACGAATCGACGAGTGCCGCATCGCGCGCGTGCGGAATCGAGCTTTGGACGATCGTGCCATCGCCGGCCACGATCATATAGACGCCGTCGTACAGTGGATCGGCCGCGAACGGTGCGGTCAGGAAGCCAGGTTCGTATTCGGTCACGACCACCGCGAATGGGGCGCCGTTGTGCAGCAGCGGGGCGGCGAGGCGAATGGTCGGCTTGCCGGTCAACGCGCTGATCGTGGGCGGGACCCAGAACAGTTGCCGGCCGGCATCCGTAGACGAAGCCGTCCCGCGGTCCTCTCGGCTGGCGAGATTCTCGGCGAGCGCCGCCATCAGCCGTTCGCGGTCGGGCGCCGTGGCGGTGACCGGCCACGGTGCGTCCGAGCGCGGCGACGGCATGATGCCGGCGATGTCATAGCCGACGCCATAAAAGTAGCCGGGCAGTTGCCGGCCGCGCGCGAGCGAATGGATCGTGCGCGAGCGGCTCAGTTGGTCGGCGAGCGCGAGATAGCTGTGGATCGTATCGTCGCTCAGCGCGTTGGGGTCGAGCGCGAACACGCGCTGTTGCCATTCGGCGGGCGTCGGCTGCAGCAGCACCTCGCCGCCTTGCTTGCGGAACGTATCGACCTGCGTCTGAGCGACTTTCGCTTCGTTCGACCAGGCCAGCTGCGCGTCCACGAGCCCGATCCGGAACGAGGCTTCGCCGGCGCGAATCTGCTCCATCACCCGATCGTGATAGACGACGAACGCCTGCCGCTCGGCGGCAATGTGCGCTCGCACCGCGGAAAGCATCGCGAACGCGAACGCGATCAGCAGCATCAGGGTCGTCATCATGCCGCCGCCGAATACGAGTACCCGTTTGTAGCGGCGCAACTGATTCAGTACGTTATACGAAGAGGTGGAAGACATGGCGATACCGGAATGGTGTGTGGACGGCGACGCGCAAATGCCGCTGTAAAAAATGAGCGATCGCGCGCGCTAACTGTTTTTTTCATTATCCCGGTCCGTCGGGTTAGCGGAACATGCGGTCCTATTGAACGGAACTCGTAAGACTGTCTGCTGCAAAATTTCAGACTAATCAAGCGAGAATCGCGACACGGTCCGATGGGCGTGAATGCCGACTACCGCGGAAGTCACGCGGGGATATTCAGGTCAATCAGTTTCAGGTACATTCGGAATACATTTCGTCCCGATCTGTCCCTTCTCCGGCGGTGATCTAGATGAGCAACATAAAAATCCGCATTGTTCTTGCCGACGACCATCCGGTATTGCTGTCGGGTGTCAAGCACGAACTATCCGTACTGCCCACGCTCGAGATCGTCGGTACCGCGACCGATTCCGGTGAGCTCGTCAAATTGCTCAATACGATCGAGTGTGACGTCTGCGTGACCGATTACGCGATGCCCGGCGGCGAATATGGCGACGGGATGACGCTGCTGTCTTATTTGCGCCGGACGTGGCCGGCGCTGAAGATCGTCGTTTTCACGACGATCGAGAATTCGGCGATCGTGCAGGAAATTTCGAAGCTGGGGGTCCAGTCGGTGCTCGGAAAATCGCACGATACCGGCCACCTGATCTCCGCGATTCATGCGGTCTATGCGGGCGCCACCTATTACCGCACCGCGTCGCGCGCGCCGGAAGGCGAGGTGCCCGCGGGGTCGGCCGCGAGTTCACGTACGCAAACGCTGACCACGCGCGAAATGGAAGTGGTCCGGCTATTCGTGTCGGGGCTGTCCATCAACGAAATCGCCGAGCGGCTGCACCGCACGAAACAGACCATCAGTTCGCAGAAGTCTCGCGCGATGCGCAAGCTTGGAATCGATCGCGACGCCGATCTGTATCGCTTCGCGTTCGAAACGGGGATCGACGTTCCGACCGATGCGTCCAGACGGCAGGAGTGAGCAATTGTCGAATGGAGCGGCGAGGCGCTAGCGCAGCAGGAACACGCACGCCATCAGCAGCAGCACCAGCGACATCAGCAGGCACCCGATACTGACGCGCGTATAAACCTCGGGCCATTGAGCGGGAGGGAAGGGCTCGATCTGGATCTTGCGTTTTACGGGCTGCGGATCGCCGCGCACCAGAAACGTCGCGAGCGTGATGCAAAGAATAGTTAGCAGAATTGCGAAAAAGCGCAGGGCAAACGTGTAGTCCACGGTCTATTTGGCTGGATGAGCAACCCTATGCTAGCTTGACGCCTTACTGCTTTCTATTTGATTGGTCAGAAACAGCGCCATCGGGTAAACACGATCTGGTTATCAGAACGATAAGGTGACGTTCTTTCATTAACCAGCGAACGCGCAATAGACGTAATCGCAAAATCTGACAATACATAACCGGAGCCAATTAGACGGATCGGAATTTCTGATCCGTCTAATTGGCGGCATGCCGGGACCGCGTCTAATATGTTTTGTCACTGCGAAACTTCTGCTTTTTCGCAGTGGCGGGTTTGATATGCACGCCTCGTTTGCGCCCCTCGTCGGGGCGCTTTTTTATGTCAATACGGCAATGGTTCAGCTTCCGCCTTGCTGCCTCGGCTGTGCGTCATCACGGTATGGCCGCCCGGTTTAACGATCCTGGCAAGCCGTTGAACGAGCGAGGTTCCAGCGTGTGAGGGCGAGGTATACGACTGCATCAGAACTTCCACGTCAAATTCCCCCAGATGCCGTGATCCTGCGTCCCACTCCCAAGCTGGCCCGCGTATGACACGCCCACAGTCGCATTCTTTGCGATCGGCGCATCGAAGCCCACTTCGATCACCGCCGCGTCGCGCGCGATCGGTACGCCCGCGACAGTGAACGCACTCCCACCGCTGAAGGCCATCGTGCTGGTAGGCGTGACACTGCCGTACGCATGGCGCCAGCCGAGTACACCTTTCGCCGTGACATCGATACTTCCGGCAGCAAAGGTCGATGCGGCGCGTACACCGAGCGTCGAGAAGGTCGAACTCGTGTTGTCGCTGCCGCTGCTCAGCGCTGCGATGCCGCCCTGTTCATGGAAGTCGTTGGTCGACAGATGGACGTACGCGAGATTGATGAAAGGCTCGAGCGCAACCGCGCCGGCGTTGATCGCATAGCCGACGTCGCCGAAGACCTGGACGGTGCCGCCGCTGTAGCTGCCGTCGAGCTGATTCGCGCTGCCGGCAAACACCGCGGAGCGGCTGGTGTCGATGTCATGCCAGGTGTAGATCGTCCCAAGTCTGAGACCGAGATTGCCCCACTGTGAGCCGCCATACACGCCGAGGTCGTAGTTGTTGCTCGTGCCCGAGGAGTTGCGGTCGTCCACATCGAAATTGGAATGGCTGTATCCGGCGAGCACGCCGACGCGCCAGTTATCGAACACCGGCGTATCGGCGCCGAAGAACAGGCCGCCGATCGAGTGGTTCATTTTTGCCGCATTGCTATCGCCGTTCACGTGTCCCCACGACCCGAACGCGCGCACCCAGGCGACCGCCCGGTCGGGATTGCAGGTGGTCGTCGTCAGATGCTGGCCGGCCGTTTGCGCGTTGATATTGGTGTTGACTCCACCGACCGCGCAGAAAGCCTGTTGCATCCGGTCGGTCGCCGCTTCGCGCACAAACCGGCTGTCTTCGATCAAACCGGTCTTGATCGAAGCATGGACCTCGCCAGACAGTTGATCGAACGCGCCGCGCGCTTCATTGGCGGTCGCGAGCTGGCCCACCGCGTTTTTCAGCGGACTCGTGTCCGGCAAACTCTGCAGAGCTCCAGCGGTGGCGGTCTGGTTCGGCGTATCGGCGACATCGACAAAGCTGCGTTGCTGCGCAACGGTCAGATACGCGTTGTTCGCGTCATAGGTGCCGACCAGCCCATAAAAGGCACTGATCGCGGTGTCGCCCGTCACCTGGTAGGTGCCTGTCAGTCCATTGGTCGTACTTAGCACCGTGTAATGCGAGCCGAGAGAATAGTCGCCGGCGGGGTTCTTGCTGACGTTCAGCGCCGCCCCGTTGGCGAGTGTCGCGGCGCCAATGACGCGAATCAGATCGGAAGCTGCGCTGCCCGGATTGACTTCGACCTGATAGGTCGAGCCGGCCGCCTGCGCGAAGTTGCCATTGACCGTGAGAGTGCCAATGGAGTTGCCCGGAGAGATCGTGCCGCCGGAAAGGATAGCGGTACTGCCCACCATACCGTTGCCCCCCAGGCTCGCACCGCTCTGCACGGTGGCCGCCGAGTTGGCGAGCGAGCCGCTCACGGACAGTAGGCCCGCCACCACGTTCGTGGGCCCGGACAGCGTGCTGGTGCCAGTCAGCTCCAGTGCTCCCGCGCCTGACTTGGTGAGGGTACCTGTGCCGCTGATCGCGTTGGCGAAGTTCGCATTTTCCGGCTGATCGATTACGAGCGCGGCATTGTCGAGAATCGCGCCACTGCCGAAGCTGGTCGCAGAGCCCATCAGCGTGCCACTCGAAATCGTCGTGCCGCCGCGGTAGGTATTTACACCGCCCAGAGTAGTCGATCCGGCGCCAACCTGCGCCACCGTGCCGGTGCCGCTGATGGCGCCGGCGAACGTGACAGCGTTCGAGCGGTTGAACGCCAACGTGCCGTTGTCCGAAACATTGCCGACAATCGATCCAGTCGTCCCCCCATCACCGAGTTGCAGCGTACCCGCCTCGATCGTGGTGCCACCCTGATAAGTGTTGTCGGCCGCCAGCGCAGTCGATCCGGTGCCGCGCTGGGATACCGAGCCGGCGCCCGAAATTGCGCCGGTGAAGTTCACCGCATCCGCGCGATCGAAAGCCAGTGTGCCGTTGTCGGTCACATTGCCGGCGGGAATCGACCCGGTCGTACCGCCATTGCCGAGTTGGAGCGTGCCTGCCTCGATCGCTGTACCACCCGTGTAGGTATTCGTTCCGGTCAGGATCAGCGTCCCGAGGTCGGCCTTGTTCAGTCCGCCTGCGCCGGTCAGCGGCGCCGCGATGGTCGCAACCGATCCTGCGCCAGCCGCCGTGCCATCGCCCACCCGGATCGTGTTGCTGCCCACTGCGAGCGTGATCGGATCGCCCTGGATCAGATAGCCGCTGGTCAGAAACTGCATGCCCGACGAAACAACGGGGCCGAGGCTGGTGTCCACGGTCACCGTACCGGGCGCGCCGGCGAAGACGGCAAAGGCACCATTTGTATAGGGTGCGTTGATCGTGCCGGTGTTATCCGTCCAGTTGTCCAGGCCTGCCGCCTGCCAGGTACCGTTGCCACCATCGACCACGCCGTTGAACGCGGGCCCCGCATTGCCATCCCAGTAGCTGAATGTCAGTCCCGCCGTATTGACGAGGTCGACCTGCCCGGGGAGTACCGTCAGTACGTAAAACGTGGGCGACGGGATCGTGCCGATCGCGAGTCCGTTGTCGGTTAATGCTCCCCCATAGCTGATGATCCGGTACACGCCAGGGTCGAAGTTCCCGCCTGGCGACGTCTGGACATTCAGTGTGCCGCCGAGCGTCAGGCTGCCGCTGACCGCGGTCAGGTCGTTGAGCGGCCCGTTGACTACATTGGCTTCGCCGAAGTCATAGTTCAGCACCGAGGTACTGGCAAGCGCAAGACCACCGGTGATGGTCAGCGTACCGGGGGCGGTGCCGGAAGCACCGGGTGCGATTACGCCGGGCGCGGTCACATTGCCGTTAATCACCCCTGTGCCCGCCAGCGTGCCGTTGTCGAGCACGTTGCCGGAGACTGAGCCGCCCGCGCCGCCATTGCCGACCTGCAACGTCGCACCCGTAGCGATCGTCGTACCGCCTCCGGCACCCGCGTTGGTGAGGGCGCCCGTAATGGTCAGCGTACCGGCTTGTACGTTCGTCGCGGTAGCCGTCGTGCCTGTCGTGGAATTCGCCCCGCTCAACGTCCACGCGGTGCCCGCCATGGTCAGGCTGCTGAAGCCGGTGAAGTTGCTGTCTTCGCTGCCGGAGCCCTGCAACTGGACGGTGTTACCCGTGCCGGTGCTGGTGGCGTTGCCGTTTAGCACGGAACCCGTTCCGAGGATCAGCGCATTGTTGCTACCGGTAATCGAAATGGCGGTGCCGGCGGTGCCGCCGATTGTCCCGGTATTGTTGATAGTGCTGTTATTCGCAGGAAGCAGAATACCGCTCGCGCCCGTGACGCTACCGGTATTGGTGAGAGTGCCAATGGGGCCGCTGTCGAAGATGCCGGCGGTTGCACCGGTTATGGTGCCGCCATTAGAGATGCCATTGCTGATCGTGCCCGTGTTATAGATCCCGTAACCGCTTGCGGTCGCGAGGCCGCTGCTGCTTATCGCTCCGTTGCTGTTATTGGTGATGCCGCCATTGATCGTCCCAAGGTTGATGATGCCGTAGGTTCCGCCATTGACTGAGCCGTCATTGATGATGTTGCCATTCACTACAGTGGCCGAATTGGGAACGCTGATACCGCGATCGCTGCCACGAATGTTGCCCGTCGCAGTATTGACGATGTTCCCGGTTACCACAGACGGTGCGCCCGCAATCCGGACGCCAGTTCCGTCGGAAAATGTGCTACTGGCTGCCGTAATGGTTCCGCTGTTGTATATGGCGATACCCGCAAAGGGGCCGCTGCTGCTAGCAGTTATCGAGGCGCCCACGTTTTGCCCGAGCTCAATCCCGTGGCCTGACGCCGAAATCGTACCCGTATTGGCAACAACGCCGTCAACGGTGACGCCATGATCGAGTTCGATGCCGCGCTGTCCCCCCGCTATCGGGGAAATGGTCCCGTCATTGATGATGTCCCCTACAAATCCATTAGTAATGTTGCCCCATACTCCGGGCCCTCCGCTGATGCTTCCCGTGGTGGTGATGTGGACGCTTTCGCCACTCGCCAGATTGCATATAGAGGTTTGCGCAGTACTGATGACAGTAGATCCGCCTGCTGTTCCGCATTGCGCCCATGTTTGCGACCATCCGGCCAGAAGACAAAGCGACAATGTTGCCCGCAAAGGTGTCAGGCGTAGCAGTACCAGCCTGTAAGGGTGGCAGTCGTGCCCGGGTGGTGTCTCATCCGCACTTCGGGCGCCCGTGGTCCGCCTCACCCAGCCACGCTGGCCGCATTCCTCACCGAGCTGTAGCGTTGTTGTTCCCGATGCAGCTGTGCGCCGGGAACGCGCGGAACCGCTGTGCGCGGTAGCGAGCTCTGAAACGACCTGAACGATTCCCCTTTGGCCATTGAACACCGTTCGATAGATTAGATTCATTCGGGCACTCCACGCGTGGAAGGTGTTGTGAAAGACGTCTTATCGGCGTTGCTACTTTTTTGTGTTTCGTCCTCGTAGTCGATCGTTTGGGGAAACGAAAGGCTATCGTTCGGAGGCCGGATCTAGCAGTTGTGAGAAGTAGGCGCGATCTCGGTGCGCTGGAAGATCGGTCAGATTGCTGCCGACGCTGGCACTCTCGAAGGGGAGGGCACGCGACGGTCACGACACGATGTCGTGAGTTCATCATGCGTCATATGCTGACGGTGAACCGTGAGCCAGGAGATCGAGTGGACGAGTCGCGGCGGCGGGGTTCCTGCCGGAAGGCCATCCAGCAGGCTATGCACGAGACCACGATAAATCGCGAAGCGAAATTTACCGCGGAGGGATTCCAGGGTTCGCGCCGTCAAGGTTCGGGCCATTTTCGGTAAGCATATGCATTACATTTCGCTCTTTCAAGAAAGTCAGGTGTGACTTTCCTGAAAGCGGACTGAATTCGGCAATGAAAATTCCTTAGACTAATTTTTCGATGAACCAGAGCCCAGATCCGGATCATTGATCAAGGAAAAGTAAGGTCTCCGACAAATGTCGCCTGATCGTTTTATTTGCAGGGATGAGCCTGAGCCAACGCCATATAGATCGCCACTGCGGTAGGCTGACCACGCGCTTGCGGATTTGAATCGAGATAACGCAGGACCGTGTCCAGGTTCTGTTTATGCGTGGTGCCTGACGGCAAACAGTAGCGGACAGAGCCTTTGTCCACCACACTCTGCGCGTAGGCCCCACCCGTGAAGCCGGCCAGATACATCGCGCACATATTGAGGTTGTCACCGGCTTTACATGCGGAATAGAGCCCGTCCGCGCGTTCAATGGTTTGCGCGGACGCGCCCGATGCGAATGCCACCAGGCTGAATGCCGCTGCGAAAATAATGCGCTTCATTTAGATCTTGTCCTGTCGAAATTGTCGTTTCACTTCGTCTCGCGAAGAGCGCCAGGGAGGGAATCGATAGTAGCGGCCCGAAGAAAGACCACCAATTTGACGCGTCAGAAATTGCAGTTCGTATTGCAAGTAAAAAAACAGGAGGCAACGTCGTTGCCTCCTTGCCTGCTTACCAGACGTAACCCGCGCTAGCGCCGGCGGCGACGGTACGGCCGGTGGTGGTCGAGGCCGAAGCCTTGATGATCCACTTGCCGTTCGGCGTGAACGTCGACAGACCCAAGGCAACCGCCGACTGGCCGGCGTACGTGCCGCCCGCTACCGCGACGATGCTCTTGCCCGGGGCCGGGGCCTGCGGCAGGTTGGCGGTGGCCACTGCCGCGGCGGTACCGGCGTAGGACTTCTTCGCCACGCTATCGATTTCCCGATTCATCGCGTTGAAGGCCTGGTCTGTGTAGCTGTTCGCCTGCTGCACGCCTTGCGCAACCGAGCTGTTCAACTGACCGACGTTGACCGCATCGGTATCGGCCGTGCCGGCCGCAACGCTGGTGATCTGACGTTGCTGGCTGCCCGAACCGACGGACACCGAGTTATCGCGGTCGGTCGTCGAACCTTGACCCAGCGCAACCGAGTTGTTGTTGCTCGCCTGCGCCTGGCTGCCGATCGCCGTCGAATTCGTGCCCGTTGCCGCTGCGCCGGCACCGACTGCGACCGAATTGTCGGCCGCCGCGTTGGCGTTCGCACCGATCACCGTGGCGGATTTGCCGCTCGCAACCGCGCCGGCTCCGGCAGCGGTGCTGCCTTCACCCGAGCCCGGGTTCGCTGCGTGGACCACCGCATCCGACGACGCCGGAACTTCGTTCGCGTTGAAGTACGGATTGTTCGGCGCAAGGTTCGACATCTGGCTGTTCAGATCCGTGACCTGGTTCTGCAATGCATACAACTGGCTGCCGTTGACCGCGTCCACGCTGCTGGCGTTCACCGCGCCGTTGGCCACGCCGGTGACGACCCGGTTACCCGCGGTGCCGGCCATGTTGACCAGCATGCCGCCCGTGCTCGCGCCGACCGTGATGTTGCCCACGGAATCCTGCCGGACCAGACCGATCGTGCCGTCGTTGATCTGGTTCTGGAAATTCTGGATGTCGTTCGCGTTCTGCGTCACGCGGCCATCGATGTTGGTGATCGCATCACCGACGTTGTGAACCGTCGTGCCGCCCACGTTATAGCTCGGCGCGCCGATCGTGCCGTCCGCGTTCACGGTCGCACCGCCACCGAGGGCCGACGCCGCGCTGGAAGCCGTGCCGTAGAGCTGGCTGCCGTTGATCGCGTCGACGCTCGATTCGTTCACCGCGCCGTTCGCCACGCCCGTCACCGTGCGGTTGCCCGCGGTACCGGCCACGTTCACCAGCGTGCCGTCGGTATCCTTGCCCACCGTGATGTCCCGCGAAGCGGCATCCTGTTGGACCAGACCGATCGAACCGTTGTTGATCTGATTCTGCACATTCGTAATATCCGTCGTGTTCTGCGTCACGCGGCCATCGATGTTGGTGATTGCATCACCGACGTTGTGAACCGTCGTGCCGCCCAGTTTGTAGTTCGGCGCGCTGATCGTGCCATCCGGGTTCACGGTCGAGCCGCCACCCAGGGCCGCCGCCGCGCTGGAAGCCGTGCCGTGAAGCTGGCTGCCGTTGATCGCGTCGACGCTCGATTCGTCCACCGCGCCGTTAGCCACGCCCGTCACCGTACGGTTGCCCGCGGTGCCGGCCATGTTCACCAGCGTGCCGTCGGTATCCTTGCCCACCGTGATGTCGTGCGAAACGGCATCCTGCTGGACCAGACCGATCGAACCGTTGTTGATCTGCTTCTGCATGTTCGCGAGATCCTCGTTCGTTGCATTCAACTGCGAGCCATTGACCGCATCCATGCTCGTTGCCGACAGGTCGCCCGCTGCAACGTTGCGGATTTTCGTGCCGTTAGCCCCGCCCAGCGTGATTGCGCCCTTCGATGCGTCGTCATACGTGACCACGTTGGCTACCTGCCCGTTGCTGTCGAGCACGCCTGCGTTCTTCAACTGCGACACGTTCACCGCGTCGGTATCTGCGGTGCCCGCGGCGACGTTGACGATCTGGCGCTCGGCACCCGCCGCGCCGACGGAAACGGTATTCGCACGATCGGCGATCGAGCCGTGTCCCAGTGCCACTGCATTTGCGGCCGTGGCATTGGCCAGCGTACCCAGCGCAACGCTGTTATCCACCAGCGCCCGCGCGCCAGCACCGAGTGCGACCGAATAGTGATCCGCCTGCGACGAACCGCCGATTGCGACCGAGGGGCCGACGCTCTTGCCCGCGGCCGGGTTGTTGCCGGCACTGGCAAACGCACCGATCGCGATGCCGCCGATTCCGCCGTTCACGTCACTGGTTGCCGTCGCGCCGGCGCCCATTGCAATCGACGACTGTCCCAGCGCTTGGGCACCGGCGCCCAGCGCCATCGCACTGGCGGGGCCCGCAACCGCGGCGCGGCCGACCGCGACTGCGTTCGCGCCCTGCGCGACCGCGTCATCGGTACCGTCGTTGTTGCCGTTTGCCTTGAAGTAGCGCGTCGCCGCTGCCACGTTATTCGACACGTTCGCGATCTGGTTGCCCAGCTGGGTAGTCGCGGCATTGAGCTGGCCGACGTTGGCGGCATCGTTGTTGGCGACGCCGTCCGCCACGTTGTGCAACGACACCGGCGCAGATGCATTCGCGCCACCCAGCGTCACGCTCGTATGGTCCGGGTTGTCATACTGGACCGAATTGGCCAGTCCGGTAGACAGCGACGACAGACCGGTTGAAGCAGACGTCGAGAGGCTCACCAGCGTGCTGCCGGTCGTGCTCAGACCAGTCGACAGCGATGACAGACCGGTCGACGCGGACGTCGAAAGGCTCACCAGCGTGCTGCCGGTCGTGCTCAGACCAGTCGACAGCGATGACAGACCGGTCGACGCGGACGTCGAGAGGCTCACCAGCGTGCTGCCGGTCGTGCTCAGACCAGTCGACAGCGACGACAGACCGGTCGACGCGGACGTCGAGAGGCTCACCAGCGTGCTACCGGTCGTGCTCAGACCGGTCGACAGCGAGCTCAGGCCCGTCGAAGTCAACGTGGACAGCGAGGTCACCACGGCAGCCTGCGACTGCAACTGGCTGACGTTGACCGCATCGGTGGCAGCCGAACCGGCAGCGACGTTGGTCACACGACGTTCGTAACCCGCCGCGCCCACCGATACTTCACCTGCCGCGCTTGTACCGGCGAGCGTCGCCGCACCCGGGTTGTACGCCGCCGCGCTCAGCGTCGCGGTCGTGGTCGAGCCCGAACCCAGGGCGACCGAGTTCTGCGCCGATGCATTCGCACCCGCACCGATTGCCGTGGCGTTCAGTGCGCTTGCCTGCGCACCGCGGCCGAGTGCCAAGGATCTGTCCACGGATGCCTTCGCGCTATCACCCAGCGCGGTGGCGCCGTCACCGGTCGC
>NZ_MSDV01000017.1 GCF_001931485.1 Burkholderia sp. SRS-W-2-2016
CAGGTGTGCACGTACAGTAATGTACTGAGCTAACTGATACTAATTGCCCGTAAGGCTTGATCCTATAACAGGTGTGTGTCGGCAGCCGTTAGCGCTTTAGCGCTTATGGATGCCCCACCCTGCGCGGTGCGCAGGGTCTTATGCAGACCACACAGGTTTGAGATCGGTGTTGTGCCTAACTGAACAACACAACCCCCCCAAACACACGAATCCTTTACGCTTCTTCCAGATTGGCTGTGGCGCTCACAATAGCGACGCAGCAACCCGTCATGCCTGATGACCATAGCGAGTCGGTCCCACCCCTTCCCATCCCGAACAGGACCGTGAAACGACTCTACGCCGATGATAGTGCGGATTGCCCGTGTGAAAGTAGGTAATCGTCAGGCTTCTTATGCTGTATGTCCAGAACCCCGGTGTCTCCGAATGAGCGCCGGGGTTCTGGCGTTTACGCGGCCGTTATTTACGCGCCTGTTATCGACGCAACGCGTGCCGAAACGTACGGTGAGGCGTGCTTTAGCGCCGTCGTGTGACGTTCTCGTGACAATCCGCTCGCCTCGATCCGACGACACAACGTCGTCAAGCTCCAGCGTTAACCTCCTTTCTACTGGCCACGCTATGCTCCGATATTCCTCTCGGAACGCCGGCGTCGAGTGACCTATGAGATCTGATCTGCTGTTGCAAACCTATGGCGCGGACTCGACCGGCATGGTCTGCGGTTTCCGCTTTTCGCCGACCGAGGCCGGGCGGCCGATCGACGCCGGCGAGGTCGTCGAATGGTTTCGCGAGCGCGACGAGCATGCGGGCACTGCCGTCAAAGAAGCCGACGAATTTCTGTGGCTGCATTTCAATCTCGCGCACAGCGCGAGCGAACGCTGGATGCGCTCGCAACTCGATCTGCCGGAAACCTTCTTCGACGCGCTGCAGGAAGGCTCCCATTCGACGCGGATCGAACACGCGGACGGCGCGCTACGCGCGGTCGTCAACGACGTGATGTTCAACCTCGAATTCATCCCGTCCGAAATTGCGACGCTGTGGATCTACGCGCACAAACGCCTGATCATCACCGCGCGCCTGAAGCCGCTGCGCTCGGTGGATCGTCTGCGCGCGTCGGTGCGCGATGGCGAAATCTTTAGGTCACCGGTCGAATTGCTGGTCCATCTGATGCGCGACCAGGCCGATCTGCTCGTGCAGATCGTGCGTCGCACGAGTGCCGACGTCGACCGGATCGAGGACCGTTTCCTGTCACAACGTCCGACCCAGAACCGGCTCGATCTCGGCGCGATGCGCCGTACGCTGACGCGCTTGCAGCGGATGCTCGCACCCGAGCCCGGCGCAATTTTCCGCCTGCTCGCAAGGCCGCCGCGCTGGCTGCATCCGGAGGACGTACAGGATCTGCGCGAATCGACGGAAGAGTTCTCGGTGGTGCTATCGGATGTGGCCGGCCTGATCGAACGGGTCAGGCTGCTGCAGGAAGAAATCACCGCGCGGCTCGAAGAACAGAACAACCGCACGCTGTTCACGCTGACGCTCGTCACGGTGCTGGCGATGCCGATCAATATCATCGCGGGCTTCTTCGGGATGAACGTCGGCGGCATTCCGCTCGCCGAGAACAGGCACGGTTTCTGGGTGCTGGTGGTGCTGGTCGCCGGCTTTACCGGGCTGACTGGATGGTGGGCGTTTCGCCGTAGAAGGGAGCGCTAGGCGCGATGCCGGGTGCGAATTCACACCCGGCATTCACGCGTGCCCACGATCTCAACGCGGGCGGATACTCAGTACCTCGAACGTCTTATTCGAGCGCCGCGGCCGGCCCGAAGAACTCGTAACGGCTCTGCGATTCCGGCACGCCGAGCGCCTTCAGACCTTTCTTGATCGCCTTCATGAACGCGACTGGTCCAAGGAAATACACGTCGACGTCGCGCGTTTCCGGCAGATACTTCTTCAGACTCGCTTCGTTCAGATAGCCGATTTCATGCGCGTCGGCATCGCCCGCACGGCGTTCCTCGTAGCAATAGAAGCGCTTCAGTTGCGGATGACGCGCGGCCAATGCATCGATCGCGCCGCGGAACGCATGCACGCCGCCATGACGGGCCGCATGAATGAAGTGCACCGGCCGATTGGTTTTCAGCGCGGCCTGCAACATCGCCATCGTCGGCGTGATACCGACGCCGCCGCTGATCAGCACCAGCGGCTTGTCGCCGGGCTGCAGTGTGAATTCGCCGGCCGGCGGGAACAGTTCGACCGTATCGTTTTCGTTGACGCGCTCATGCAGGTACTTCGACACGGTGCCGTTCGCTTCGCGCTTCACGCTGATCCGGTATTCGCGGCCATCGCCCATTGCCGACAGCGAATAGTTGCGACGCACTTCCTCGCCGTCGATCACCAGACGCACGCCAATGTACTGCCCCGGCTGAAACGCGAGCAGTTCGCCGCCGTCGTCCGGACGCAGATAGAACGACGTGATCTCGTCGCTTTCACGCTCCTTGCGCGCGACGCGGAACACTCGCGTGCCGCGCCAGCCGCCCGGCGCGGTTTCGTGATCGGCGTAAATCTTCTCTTCGAGGCCGATCAGCAGATCGGCGAGTTGCTGATACGCGGCGGCCCATGCTTCGATCACCGCATCGGTCGCGACTTCCGTGCCCAGTACTTCGCGAATTGCGCGCAGCAGGCACTTGCCGACGATCGGGTAGTGCTCGGGCTGAACATTGAGCGACACGTGCTTGTTGATGATCTGCGCGACGAGCCCACCCAGTTGCTCGAGCTGATCGATATGACGCGCGTACATCAGCACGCCGTTGGCCAGCGCACGCGGCTGCGCGCCGCTCGCCTGATTGGCCTGATTGAACATCGGGCGCACTTCCGGATGCTCGCTGAGCATCAGGTTGTAGAAGTGCGTGGTGAGCGCCTCGCCGCCGCTCTCCAGCAGCGGCACGGTTGCTTTGATAATGGCGCGGTGTTCGGCGGATAGCATAATGATTTGATCCTGATGAGAGTCCGTAAAAGTCTGTCTATCAGCGAGTATCACAGCCGGTTTCGGCAGACGGTCTTTACTATCCACGATTCGTGCCAGGTATAAAATGACGTGAAATCAACGATCTGGTGTTCTAAATGGTTAATTCGACACTGGTCGAAAAGACTCAACCCCTAGTCGGATTGACTACCCAGGCGGTGCTCGACGTGTTGACGCCGCTCATTCTGGATCTGTCGCGCGAGCTGTCCGAGCGCGAGCGTTATCGACGCCTGCTCAGCGCGCTGCGCGATATGTTTCCGGGCGACGCCGCCGCGCTGCTGCGCCTCGAGGGCGACACGCTGGTGCCGCTCGCAATCGATGGTCTGAGCAGCGATACGCTCGGGCGGCGCTTCCGCGTCGCCGAACATCCGCGCTTCCAGCAGATCCTCGCGCAACCGGGCCCGACGCGTTTCGCCGCCGACTCCGAGCTGCCCGATCCGTACGACGGCCTCGTGCAAGACGTGGCCGGCCATCTCGAAGTGCATGACTGTCTCGGCTGCCCGCTATTCATTCGCGGCGAGCCGTGGGGGCTGCTGACGCTCGACGCGTTGGACCCGGCGCGCTTCGACTCGATCGACTTTTCTTCGCTGCAGGCGTTTCTCGGTCTGGCGGCCGCGACCGTGAGCGTGGTCGAACGTATCGATGCGTTGGCGCGCAACGGCGAGGAGGCGCAGCGCCGCGCCGAAGCGTATCGCCAGGCGAGCAGCGAGAGCCGTCGCGAGATGATCGGCAGCAGCGACGCGCATCGTCGCCTGATGAAGGAAATCGAGGTGGTCGCCGCCAGCGATCTGACCGTGCTGGTGACCGGCGAGACCGGCGTCGGCAAGGAACTGGTCGCGAACGCGATTCACGCGTTGTCGCCGCGCTCGAACAAGCCGCTCGTCAGCCTGAACTGCGCGGCCTTGCCCGACACGCTGGTCGAGAGCGAACTGTTCGGTCACGTGCGCGGCGCGTTTTCGGGCGCGTCGGCGGACCGGCGCGGCAAGTTCGAACTCGCGGACGGCGGCACGATTTTCCTCGACGAGGTCGGCGAATTGCCGCTCGCCGTGCAGGCCAAGTTGTTGCGGGTGCTGCAGAACGGCCAGTTGCAGCGCATTGGTTCGGACCACGAACATCGCGTGGATGTGCGGATGATCGCCGCGACCAATCGCGATCTGGAAGAGGAAGTACGCGCGGGGCGTTTTCGCGCCGACCTGTATCACCGTCTCAGCGTCTATCCGCTGCGCGTGCCGCCGTTGCGCGAGCGTGGCCGCGACGTGTTGCTGCTCGCGGGCTTCTTTCTCGAAGACAACCGCTCGCGGCTCGGCCTATTGAGTCTGCGTCTGGCGGCCGATGCGCAGGCCGCGTTGCTGCGTTACTCGTGGCCCGGCAACGTGCGCGAACTCGAGCATCTGATCGGCCGCAGCGCGCTGAAGGCGTTGGCCGCCAATCGCGAGCGCCGGCGCATTCTCACGTTGACCGCCGCCGACTTTGCGTTATCCGATGTACAGGAGCACGAAGCAACGGCGCAGGCCGAAGCGGAGCCGTTGGGCGGCGAGGCGAAGGATTTTCGCACGGCGGTCACCGAGTTCGAACGCAACCTGGTGCTCGATGCGCTGGAGCGTAACAAGCAGAACTGGACCGCTGTGGCGCGCGAACTCGGGCTCGATCGTGCCAATCTGAATCGGCTGGCTAAACGGCTCGGCCTGAAGTAATCGGGCAAGTTCGCGGGACCGGTCAGGCCCGCGAGCCCGCTTTCAACGGCACCAATCTCAATCAGTCGAGTAAGCGGCTCGACTTCACTCGGCGCTTGAACCTACGGGAAATCGGTGCATCCGCACGCGGTCCCGCCCCAGCGAATCCAGATCGGCAAATCAACCGCCGAGCCTCAACCCTCCCCAAAAAAACCCCGAAAAACCCGGGACTACCCCTCGGTAAAACTACCAGGTTAAGCCACGCCGAATCCCCACTTCGCTGAAAACAAATTGTTGGCGCCGCGCGGCTCGAACACACTGGCAGCCAGTCAGCGATGCATCGACGCATCGCGCAGCACAGGGGAAACGGACCATGACATTGGCTGTACCGGAGCCGCACAAGATTAGCGACATTCCGCGTTACTGGGCCGCCAGCGCGCCCGCCGCAATCGCGATCCGCGAGGACGGCGCGCAATTGAGCTTTGGACAGCTGTGGCAGAACATCGAAGCCGCGATGCAGTTTCTGCGCGAGCAGGAGGTCGGCTGTGGCGATCGCGTGATGATCGTCGCCGAGAATTGCACCGCGGTGATCACGCTGCTGTTCGCACTGTCGGAACTCGGCGCGTGGCCCGCGATCGTCAATGCACGGTTGTCCGAGCGCGAGATCGAGGCGATCCGCGCGCATTGCCAGCCGCGTCTGATGCTGTTCACGCAAGCGGCCTCGCCCGACGCGGTGCGCCACGGCGTGCGCTATCGCGCGCGCGAAATCGCGCCGGCCGGCCTCGGTCCGCTGATGCTCGGCGCGCACGATTCGAATTCGCCGCGCGAGCCCGAAGCTCTGGCGCGCGAAGTCGCGGTGCTGATCTATACGTCGGGCACGACCGGCAAACCCAAAGGCGTGATGGCCACGCATCGCGGCTTGCTGCATTTCGCACGCGTGTCGGCAACCTCGCGCAACATGACGCCCGCCGATTGCGCGTACGCGGTGATGCCGGTGTCGCACATTTTCGGTCTCGCGACGCTGCTGCTCGCGACCTTCCAGGCCGGCGCAAGCCTGCTGCTCGCCGCGCGCTTTAGCGCGGAGGAAGTTCTCGGTGCGCTCGCCGCCGACGAAATCTCGATCCTGCAAGGCGTGCCGACGATGTTCACGCGCATCGTCGCGCAGGTGCGCGAGCAGGGCGGCCTGCACTTCACGTCGAAACTGCGCTACCTGTACACCGGCGGCGGTCCGCTCGATCCGACGCTGAAGAAGGACGTCGAGGCGCTGTTCGGCCAGCCGCTGCATCACGGCTACGGAATGACCGAATACGCGGGTTCGTTGTTTATTACGCGGATGGAACGCCCGCGCAGCGATTGCGCGTCGGGCGAGATCGTCGAGGGTGCGGAGCTGCGCATCGTCGATGCGAATGGCGACGATGTCGCCCGCGGCGCGCCGGGCGAGCTGTGGGTGCGCGGCCCCGGCGTAATGCGCGGCTACTACCGCGCGCCCGAACAAACCGCCGAGGCGCTGCGCCCGGGCGGCTGGCTCAATACCGGCGATATCGGCCGGCTCGGCGACGACGGCGCGCTGTTTATCGTTGGGCGTACGAAGGATCTGATCATCCGCTCGGGCTTCAACGTCTATCCGATCGAAGTCGAATCGGTGATCAATACATACGAACCGGTCAAGCAATCGGCGGTGGTCGGCCGCACGACCGCCGACGGCAACGAGGAAGTGATCGCATATGTCGAAGTAAAGGAAGACGCCGACTTCGACGCGGAAGAACTGCGCGACTATCTGGCCGACCGGCTCTCCGCGTACAAGCGCCCCACGCAGATCGTGCGTATCGACGCGATTCCGACTACTGCGAGCGGCAAGCTGCTGAAGCAGAAACTGCGCGAGCTTGCCGCCGAGTCGCAGACTCACGAATAACGCAGCAAATAAAGCAACGAATAAAGCAACGAACAACGCATCAAGCAGCGGCACTAAAAAAATGAACCAGCAGCACTTCAAGTAGCACCGGCGCGAGCCCATCGGCAGCCGCCGGCCTCACCTCGAAAACAGGCCGCTCAAGGCCACGGAGGAGACATGAAGCAATTCGCGTTGCGTGGCCGGCTGGCCGCGAGCATGGTCGCCGCTGCACTATCGTTCGCGGCCGCATCGAACGCCGCAAATGCCACCGAATGGCGAGTCGGCGTCGAGCTGCCGCTGACCGGTTCGCTTGCGCAGGCCGGCACCGAAATGTATCGCGGCATTCAGGTCGCCGCCGACGTCTATAACCGCCGCAATCCGCAGAACAGGATCACGCTGGTCGCGATCGACGACGAATCGAATCCCGCCAAAGCCGTCGCCGCGGTCGAGAAGCTCGCGTCGCAGAACGTCGTCGCGATTGCCGGCGCGGCTAATTCCAATTGCGCGGGCCCGGCGTCGGAGGCGGCCAGCAAGGCCGGCATCGTCTACATGACCTCGGGCGGCACCAGCGACGACATGGTGCGCCGCGGCCTGAAGAACTTCTTTCGCGTCAGCAATACGCCGGGTTATACGAAGGGGATGACCGGTCTGTTCGAGCAGCTCGGCGTGAAGTCGGTGTCGATCGTCTATTCGACCAAGGACGCGACCAGCGATCTCGCGCAGCAACTCGACACCGCACTGAAAGCGAAAGGCGTCACCACTACGCTGCACGCATTCGATCCGTCGATGACCGACTTCAAACCGATCGTCAACAAGGTCAAGCTGCAGGACAAGTCGGAAGCGATGGCGATGATCGGCTACGAAAACGACTACGTCGGCATTCTGCGCGCGGCCAAAGTACTGAAGCCGAACCTGAAGGCGATCGCCGCGCCGTGGGCATTCGCGAGCCCGAAAATGGCCGCGTCGTTCCCCGACCTCGTGCCGAACGTGTACGGCGCGACGGTACTGGCATCGCCGGCCGACTACCGCTCGGCCGATCAGCGCGAGTTCTCCGACACGTATAAACGCCTCTTCAAGACCGACTCGAATTACCAGTCGCAGACTTCGTTCGCGTACGCGCAATTGCTGTTCGACGCGATTGCCCGCGCGCAGAAAAGCGGCGCGCTCGAAAAGGGCGGCCTAGCCGACACGCTGCGCCAGAGCGCCGGCGACGGCACTTTCCTCGGCAAGGTCAGTTTCGACCCGCGCGGCGATAACCCCGGTTACGTCGCGCATATGGGCCAGTTCACGCCCGGCGGCAAGCTCGCGGTGGTCTGGCCCGCCGACTACGCGACCGCCAAACCGGTCTATCCCGGCGTGCCGTGGTGAGCACGCGCACCATTCATATCTTCATCACGAAAGAGGTCAAGCAACGATGATCCGCGATCAGGAAACCATGAACGTTCTGCTCGACAACGTCGCGCGCTTCGTGCGCGAACGTCTGGTGCCGAACGAAGAACGCGTCGCCGAAACGGACGAGATTCCCGCCGATATCGTCGACGACATGAAGGCGCTCGGTCTGTTCGGGCTGACGATTCCCGAGCAGTACGGCGGCCTCGACCTGACGATGGAAGAGGAAGTCCTGGTGATGTTCGAAATGGGCAAGACGTCGCCGGCATTCCGTTCGATTTTCGGCACCACGGTCGGCATCGGCTCGCAAGGCATCGTGATCGACGGCACTGAAGAGCAGAAAGCGAAATGGCTGCCGAAGCTCGCCAGCGGCGAGACGCTCGCGAGTTTCGCATTGACCGAACCCGAATGCGGTTCGGATGCGGCGGCGGTCAAAACCCGCGCGGTGCGCGACGGCGATCATTACGTGGTGAACGGCACCAAGCGCTTCATCACCAACGCGCCGCAAGCGGGCATTTTCACGCTGATGGCGCGCACCAATCCGGACGAGCCGCGCGCGGCCGGGATCAGCGCGTTCATCGTCGAGGCGAATACGCCGGGCATCAGCTTCGGCAAACGCGATCGCAAGATGGGCCAGAAAGGCGCGCATACCTGCGACGTGATTTTCGAAAACTGCCGCGTGCCGGCGGAGAACGTGATTGGCGGCAAGGAAGGTGTCGGCTTCAAGACCGCGATGAAGGTGCTCGACAAAGGCCGCATTCATATCGCCGCGATCTGCGTGGGCGTCGCGCAACGAATGCTCGACGATGCGCTGCGCTACGCGATGGAGCGCAAGCAGTTCGGCCAGCCGATCGGCGAATTCCAGCTGATCCAGGCGATGCTCGCCGACAGCCAGACCGAACTGTACGCGGCGCGCTGCATGGTGCTCGACGCGGCGCGCAAACGCGACAACGGCGAGAACGTCAGCACCGAGGCATCGTGCGCGAAGCTGTTCGCGTCGGAAATGTGCGGACGGGTCGCCGATCGCGCGGTGCAGATTCATGGCGGCGCCGGTTATATGTCCGAGTACGGAATCGAGCGCTTCTATCGCGACGTGCGGATTTTCCGCATTTACGAAGGCACCAGCCAGATCCAGCAGATCCTGATTGCCCGCAACATGATGCGCGCCGCGGCGCGCTAATGAAACGCAACGGGCCCGACGGAAGCAAACCAACAATCGCCATTCCTCACGTCGGGCCCGTCCAATCAAAAAGCAGGAGACACCTATGACCCGCCTCTCTCGCGCGCCGCTCGCCGCGTCGCTGAAACTTCTCGCTGCCGTGTCGGCGTTCGCGTTCGGCGCCTATGCGCAGGCCGCCGATCTGCCGGTCGGCGTCGAATTGCCGTTGACCGGCGGCATGGCGCGAGCCGGCACCGCGCAGCTCGAAGGCATCCGGATCGCCGCCGACATGTTCAATCAGCGCGATCCGAAGCACACGGTCAAGCTCACCGTGATCGACGACGAAGCGCAGCCGGCGAAGGCCGTGTCGGCGGTGGAAAAACTCGCGTCACAAGGAGTACTTGCGATCACCGGCGGCTACGGCTCGAACTCGGTGAGCCCGGCTTCGGAAGCCGCCGATAAAGCCGGCCTCGTGTACATCACGTCCGGCGCGGTGGATAGCGGAATGACTTCGCGCGGTCTGAAGAACTTCTTTCGCGTCGGGCCGTCGTCCGGTTACGCGAAAACGATGATCGGCGTGCTGACCGACATGAACGTGAAGTCGGTGTCGATCGTGTCGTCGACCAAGCAGGCGCCGACCGATCTGTCGAAAGACGTCAGTTCCGCGCTGACCGCGAAAGGCGTGAAGGTCACCGTGCACGAATTCGATCCGTCGATGACCGACTTCAAGCCGATCGTCAACAAGATCAAGCTGCAGGACAAGCCCGACGTGATGGTGATGATGGGCTACGAGAACGACTACATCGGCATTCTGCGCGCGGCCAAGGTGCTCAAGCCGCCGGTGAAGGCGGTGATCGGCAGCTGGGCGCTCGTCACGCCGAAGATGGCGGCCGAGTTTCCCGAGCTCGTGAACAACGTGGTCGGCAACGCGATGCTGCCGCATCCGGTGCAGTTCGCGTCGCCGGAAGGCAAGGCTTTCGTCGCCGCGTATCAGAAGGCCTATAACAAGGACCCGGATTATCTGGCCGAGTTTTCGTACGTGCAGTCGATGGTACTGTTCGACGCGCTCGCGAAAGCGTCGGATAAAGGCACGCTGAAGAGCGGCGGCGTGGCCAGCGAGTTGCGCGCGCGGCCGTTCGACACGCTGATCGGCACCGTGCATTTCGACAATCGCGGCGAAAACCCGGCCTTCCTGAACAGCATGGCGCAGATCCAGGACGGCAAGGTCGTCGTGATCTGGCCGAAAGAGAAGGCCACCGGCAAGCTCAACTATCCGGCGCAGCCGTGGTGATGCGGACCCTGCCGCTCACGCCGCGCGCACTCGCGCGCGAGCGTGACGGCCTGTCCATCGAGGAGTCGTCATGACCGATCTGATCCTGCAGTCGCTTTATTCCGGCGTGCTGGTCGGCGGCGCTTACGCGCTTGTCGCCCTGGGGCTCGCGCTGGTGTTCGGCTCGATGCGCATCATCAATCTCGCGCACGGCGAACTGGTGTTGCTCGCCGCGTATATCGCCTATTCGTTCGAAACGCGGCTCGGCCTCAATCCGGTGTTCGCGATTCCGGCCGCGATGCCGGTGGTCTGCGTGGCCGCTGCCGCCGCGTGGTATCTGGTCAGCCGGATCGCGCGCGACCGCGAACTGAACTCGCTGATCCTCACCTACGGTCTCGGCATCATCCTCACCAACGGCGTGCTGCTGATCTGGGGCGCCGACGTGCGCTCGACCAATTCCGCGTGGCTGCAGGACAGCGTGATGCTCGGCAACGTGCTGAGCATGCGTAGCGAACTGCTGTCGTTCGGCATCAGCGTCGTGCTGATGGGCGCGTTGTGGTGGTGGCTGTCGCGCTCGTGGTACGGCCGCGCGGTGCGGGCGATTTCGAGCAATCGCGACGCCGCGCGACTGATGGGCATCAATCCGAGCCGGACCGAACTGGTGTCGTTCGTCGTCGCCGGTGTGCTGGCGTCGTGCGCGGGTGTCGCGATGTATGCGAGCAGCGCGATCCAGCCGTCGATCGGCGAAGCGATGACGGTGAAGGCTTTCATCATCACGGTGCTGGCGGGCGTCGGCTCGATTCCGGGCGTGCTGCTCGGCGCGATGCTGCTCGGCATCGCCGAGGCGCTGACCGTCACGCTGTATAGCTCCGCGTTGCAGGAACTGGCCGGCATGCTGCTGTTTCTGCTGGTGTTGTACGTATTGCCGAACGGCCTGTTCGGCGTGGCGAGGAGAAGAGGATGACGATCACGCGCAAACTGCTGCTGGCGGTGCTGGTGCTCGCGCTGTATCTCGGCGTGCCGCTCGCGCTCGGCCATGACCTGTACCTGATGAGTCTCGCGGTCGCATCGCTGACGATCGCCGGCATCGCGCTCGCGTGGGCGTTGCTCGGCAATCTCGGCGGGATGGTGAGCTTCGGCCACGCCGCGTTCTTCGGCGTGGGTTCCTATATCTCCGCGCTGCTGACATTGAAGGCCGGCTGGCCGGTGTTTCCGGCGATGCTCGCGGGCGGGGTCGGCGCGGTGGTCGCGTCGCTCGCGATGCTGCCGGCGCTGCGTTTGAAGGGGCCGTATTTCGCGCTGGCGATTCTCGCGTATGCGCAGATCTTCCGCATTCTCGCGACCCAGTTCGCCGGTCTCACCGGCGGCTCCGGCGGGCTGTCGAGCATTCCCGGTTTGCCGACCGTGGCCGGCTTCGAGTTCGGTTCGAAGACCGGCAACTACCTGGTGATCCTGACGATGGTGCTGCTGTTCGCGCTGGTCTATCACTTCCTGCGCCGCAGCTACATCGGCCTCGCGTTGCGCGCGATGCACGAATCCGAGGACGCGACCCGCGTGGTGGGCGTGAACAGCGTGATGCTGAAACTGTCGATGCTGATGCTGTCCGCGCTGATGACCGGGCTCGTCGGCGCGTTCAACGCGCACTACATCAACTTTCTCGAACCCGACTACGCGTTCAATTCGTCGTGGGCGGTGGTGCCGATCATCGCGGCGATCTTCGGCGGTTACCGGACCATCGGCGGCCCGCTGGCCGGCGCGGTGGTCGTGTATCTGATCGATCAGCTGTTCCTGAAGAACGTGTTGCCGACCGGCCATCAGATCGTGCTCGGCATCCTGCTGGTCGCGATGATCATCGTCAGTCCGTCCGGACTCACGGCGATCGCATGGCGCAAAAACAAGCGAGGCGCGTATGCCGCAAGCTGACCTGCAACTGCGCAACGTGACGATCCGCTTCGGCGGGATCACCGCGGTCAATAACGTGTCGATGGAAGTCGGCACGAACGATCTGGTCGGACTCGTCGGCCCGAACGGCGCGGGCAAGACCACGCTGTTCAACGCGATCTCCGGTCTCGTGCGGCCGACGCAAGGCTCGATCAGCTTCGACGGTCAGGACATGCTGAAGACCTCGCTGCACCGGCGCGCGCGGCTCGGCATCGGCCGCACGTTCCAGGTGCCGCAACCGATGCACGAGCTGACCGTGCGCGAGAACCTGCTGGTCGCGCAGCGCTTCGGCGCGGGCCAGGTCGATCACGCGCGCATCGATGAGATCCTCGAGTTTCTCGATCTGAGCGGCAAGGCCGCACGCAATGCCGCGACCGAACTCGCGCTGACCGAACTGAAAGCGCTCGAAGTCGCGAAGGCGCTCGCGACCGCGCCGAAACTGCTGCTGCTCGACGAAGTGCTCGGCGGTCTCGAAACCGCCAGCAAGCGCCGCTTCATGAAGACCTTGCTGGAGGTGCACGAGCGCTATCAGGTCGGCATCCTGATCATCGAGCACGACATCGAGACCGTGATGAATCTGTGCCGCCGCGTCTGCGTGCTGAACTTCGGCGAGTTGATCGCCGATGGTCCCCCGGCCGAAGTGTTCCGCGATCCGGCCGTCGTGAAGAGCTATACCGGAGAGGTGATCGATGCTTGAGATGAACGCGGTGCGAGCCGGCTATGGCGCGATCAACGTGCTGTGGGATGTGTCGTTGAACGTCGCGCGCGGCGAGGTGACGACGATCGTCGGGCCAAACGGCGCCGGCAAGACCACGTTGCTGCGCGCGATCATGGGGCTGCTGCCGTTGCAGCGCGGCCAGATCGTGTACGACGGCGCATCGCTCGCCGGCGTGCCGACGTGGGACCTGCCGGAGCGCGGCATCGCGATGGTGCCGGAAGGGCGGATGATTTTCCGCGACATGTCGATCGAGGAGAACCTGATGCTCGGCGCGTTTCCGAAGGCGCGCCGCGGCGCCGCGAAAACGCAGCTCGAAGAAGTCTTTACGCTATTTCCGCTGCTGAAGGAGCGGCGCGCGTTGCCGGCCGGCACGTTGTCGGGCGGTCAGGCGCAGATGCTCGCGTTGGGCCGTGGGCTGATGTCGTCGCCGCAATTGCTGTTGATCGACGAGCCGTCGCTTGGGCTCGCGCCGGTGATCGTGCAGGAAGTGTTCGAGATTCTCGCGCGGTTGAAGGCCGAGGGACGCACTATCGTGCTGGTCGAGCAGAACACCAATATGGCGTTGCGGCTGGCCGATCAGGTGTATCTGATGCAGGGCGGCAAGGTCACGTTGTCGGCGCGCGCGGCCGAGGTGAATGTGGATACGTTGCACGATATGTATTTCGCGCGCTGACGCGGGATGCAGGCGCCGATGCACGCGTTAATGCAAGCGTTAATGCAAGCGCGAAGCTATTCGACCCGTCCCACTCCATCGGCCACCAGCAGATCGACCAGCTTGCGCGCGAACAACGGTAATGCCTGCCGGTTCGCGACGCAGATCTGCAGCTTGCGCACCGCCCATTCGTCGGTGAGCGGAATGATACGGAGTGCCATCGTTTGCGCATGACGGCGCGCGGTGCCTTCGGGCAGCACGCCGATGCCGATGTTCGCCTCGATCATCCGGCATGCGGCTTCGAAGTTGCTGACCTGAATGCGCCAGCGCATCGTGCGCTGCAATTCGGCCGACGCGCGCTTCAGAAAGCCGTAAATCGCGCTCGCTTCAGGCGGGCCGATGAAGTCGTAGTCGAGCGTCGACGCGAATTCGATCTTCTTGTGCTGCGTGAGCGGATGGCTCAATGCGGTCGCGAGCACCAGACGGTCGCGCCGGTACGGCATCACTTCGAGCCCGTCGGTGCGCACATTGCCCGCGACGATGCCGATATCGACCGTGCCTTCCTGCACCGCCTTCACGATGTCCGGGCTCAGACGCTCGTGCATATCGACATTCACGTCGGGATGATTGATCAGATAGGTGCGTAGCACCGCGGGCAGAAACTCGCTCATCGCGGTGGTGTTCGCAAACACGCGCACGTGCCCCTTCACGCCGTTCGCATATTCCTGCAGATCGCCGGTCAGCTGTTCGAGTTGCTGAAAGACCCGGCGTGCATGCAGCAACAACGTTTCGCCCGGCGCGGTGAGCGTCACACCTTGACTCGTGCGGCTCAGCAGCTTTACGCCGACCTGCTCTTCGAGATTCTTGATTCGCGTGCTCGCGGCCGGCAACGACAGATGCGCCCGCTCGGCGCCGCGCGTCAGGCTGCTTGCTTCAGCGATGTGAATGAAGAGCTTGAGATCGACAAGATCGAAATGCATGAACCGGGTCCGTTGAGGGGCAGGGTCATTATT
The DNA here is from genome assembly GCF_001931485.1 of Burkholderia sp. SRS-W-2-2016. GTDB lineage: Bacteria > Pseudomonadota > Gammaproteobacteria > Burkholderiales > Burkholderiaceae > Paraburkholderia. The sequence goes on from NZ_MSDV01000017.1 coordinate 14,714, forward strand.
GCGCCGCTGCACGCTTTGCGACATTAGGCGTATTACGGGTTAATGCTAGCCGAAATGGGGTTTCGGCATATCCAAATTGTCGCGTGCTGGCCGATGCGTCAAGCTGCGTCGGAAGCGGATCGCGCTTGACGTAGCCCATGCAACCGCAGCCGCCGCTGTGCTCTCCGCAGTCGCGGCAGCCGCGGCACAACACCAGACAGACACGAGATAGTGAGGAGCGACACGTATGACGACGCAACGCATGATGGATGGCAAGGTGGTGATCGTAACCGGCGCGGGCGGCGGGATTGGCCGCGATATCGCGCTGCTGATGGCGCGTCAGGGCGCGCACGTGGTGGTCAACGATATCGGCGCGTCGCTCGGCGGCGAGGGGCATAGCGCGGGTCCCGCGCAAAGCGTGGTCGATGAAATTCTCGCGTTCGACGGCCGCGCGACCGCGAATACCGACAGCGTCGCCGATGCGCAAGGCGGCGAACGGATCGTGCAGAACGCACTGGACGTATTCGGCCGCGTCGATTGCGTGGTGAACAACGCGGGCATTTTGCGCGACCGTTTTTTCCACAAGATGAGCAACGACGATTGGGACGCGGTGCTCAAGGTGCATCTGTACGGCAGCTATCACGTCTCGCGCGCGGTCGCCGCGCATTTCAAGGAACAGGGCAGCGGCGCGTTCGTGCATATGACGTCGACCTCGGGGCTGATCGGCAATCTCGCGCAGGCCAATTACAGCGCCGCGAAACTCGGCATTGCGGGGTTGTCGAAATCGATCGCGCTCGATCTGCAGAAGTTCGGCGTGCGTTCGAACTGCATCGCGCCGTTCGCGTGGAGCCGCATGATCAATTCGATCAAGATCGATACCCCGGAGCAGGAAGCACGGGTCGCGAAGATTCGCCAGATGACGCCGGCGAAGATCGCGCCGCTCGCGGTCTATCTCGCGAGCGATGCCGCGCGCGACGTGACCGGCCAGATCTTCGCGGTACGCAACAACGAGATCTTCGTGATGAGCCAGCCGCGCCCGGTGCGCTCGGTGCATCGCGGCGAGGGTTGGACGCCGGAGAGCATCGCCGAGCACGCAATGCCGGCGCTGCGCTCGGGCTTCCATTCGCTCGACGTCTCCGCCGACGTGTTCAGCTGGGACCCGGTGTGACGGGAGCCACGAACATGCTCGATCGATTGAACGCGCAACTGGCGCGTTTGCACACTCATCCGTTCTACGAAGGACGTCTGCCGTCGCGGGTGGACAGCGCCGAGGAGTTCGCCGAGCGCGTGCCGCTGATGTCGCGCGCGGACCTGGTCGCGCAAATGACGCGCCCCGGTTACGGCGCGTTTGCGCCGCAGGTGCCGCCGGTGCGTATCCATTTGACGCCGATGGGCGCGTCGCTGGTGCCGATCCTGCACAGCGCCGCCGATCTGCGCGCGATCGAGGCCGCGTGCGGTCAGCATCTCGACGCGTGCGGAATCGGCCCCGGCGACGTCTGCATGGTCACGTTCGGCTATCACCTGTTCGTCGCCGGACTGTTCTACCAGAGCCAGATGGAGGCGCGCGGCGTCGCGTGCATTCCGCACGGCCCCGGCGAAACCGAGCGCGCGGCCGAGATCGCGCGACGCTGCGGCGTCACGGTGCTGGCCGGCAACCCGTCGCATGCGCTGAAGCTGATCGAAGCCGGCTGCCCGGTGCCGCGCGTGTTCTTCGCGGGCGGCGAAGCATTCACCGGCAACGAAGCGCTGTATCAGCGCGTGCGCGATGCGATGCCCGGCACTTTGCTGATCGACAGCTTTTCGTTATCCGAATGTTTGCCGGTCGCGCGCACGTTTCCAGGCGGCACCGGCGTGCACGTGTTCGACGAGCTTCTATATGCGGAAGTCGTCGATCCGGATAGCGGCCGGCCGGTCGCGCCGGGCGAGCGCGGCGAACTGGTGCTCACGCATTTGCAGAAAGAGTTGCAGCCGCTGGTCCGTTATCGCACCGGCGATCTCACAGTACTGCGCCACACCGAGCCGCTGTTCGGCCGCACCGTGTCGCTGCCGCGCGTGGTGTTCGGGCGCGCCGATTCGATGGTGAAGATCAAGGGCGTGAAGGTCTATCCGTCGGAGTTGCGCACGGTGCTGCTCGGCGTCGACGGATTGAGCGGCGCGTACCGGCTGGTGGTGTCGCGCAGCCTGAGCGGCAGCGATCATCTGCGCCTGCAGATCGAAGGCGCGGCGGCGCCGGCCGCGATCGATGCGCTCGCCGCGCGCTTCAAACGCCAGACCCTGATTAATGCCGATGTCATCGAAGCGGTCGCGAAGCTCGAAGGCAGCGAACTGGTTATCGATCAAAGGAGCACAGCATGAGCAGTGGCATCAGCAATGACGCAAACCGCGCGCCGTGGCGTTTTATCGTCGGTCATCACAGCTATGCGGACTTTTCGATTTCGATTTCGCCGGCCGTCGAGCGCGCGGTTGCCGAGGGTAGCGCACCGCCGACGGTCTATCTGAACATCTTCAACGACGACAGCGTGACGATCGGCGTCAACGAGGACCCGCAGCAGGTGCTCGATCTCGCGTTCTGCCGTGAGAACGGCGTGCTCGCGCGGCGTCGCGTGAACGGCGGCGGGGCGATCTACGCGGGTAAGGGCTCGGCGTTTCTCGCGATGTATCTGCCGGTCAGTCTCGCCGGCGTGCCGACCAGCGCGGCGGTCGCGTTTCCGACGATCCTCGGCCATGTCGCCGACAGCCTGCGCGATGTCTTCGGTCTTCAGGCTTCCTATCGACCGCTGAACGACGTCGAGATCGACGGACGCAAGCTGGTCGCGACATCGCTGAAGATCGAAGAAGAAGTACTGACGTTCCGTATTCTGCTGAACGTGAAGGCGATCAACACCGACATCGCCGCGCGCGCAATGCCGTTGGCGCCGGAGAAAACCCGCGACAAGAAACACAAGGATCTCGGCTCGCGCTACACGTTCCTCGAAAAAGAACTCGGCCGGCCGGTCACGCACGACGAACTGCGGACCTGGGTCGACGCATGCATGCGTCGCACGTTCGGCGACGCGACGTTGCAGGAAGGCGCGCTGGTGCCGCGCGAACAGGCGCTTGCGCAGCAGTTCACCGGCGAACTCGCCAGCGATACCTGGTTCCACGAAAAGAGCGAAGCGGTGCGTTATGAACCGTTGATGCGCGCGGGCGACCGCATCGGCCGTGGCCGTGAAAAAGCGCCGGCCGGTCTGATCTGGCTGAGCGTGCTGGTGCGCGACGGCGTCGTGCTGCGCGCGATCGTCAACGGCGACTGGCATCCGCGGCCGCTGCGTTCGGTCGACTGGTTGGAAGAAGGCTTCGCGGGTCTCGCCGCGACGCGTGAAGCATGCGAGCCGCACATTCACGCGTTTCTCGCGCGCACCGATGTCGAATTCGCCGGCGTCGAAGCCGCGCATCTGCTGAAGGCGCTCGACTTCGCGCTCGCCGATCTCGATCGCGCGGAGGTCGCCGCATGAGCGACGACGCGTTGCTGTACGACTTCGATGCCGACACCGGCATCGCGACGCTGACGCTGAATCGGCCGCGCCAGAAGAACGCGCTCGATATGTCGATGCGGGTCGGCTTGCGCGAAGCGCTCTATGCGATTCGCCAGGACCGCTCGGTGCGCGCGCTGGCGTTGTGCGGCGCGGGCGAGGATTTCTGCGCGGGCGGCGACCTGCGCGGAATGAATGTCGCCAGTGCCGAGGACGGCCGCAATCGTCTCGACGATCTGCACGGCTGGGTCGGCATGCTGCTCGATCTGGACCGGCCGGTGATCGCGGCGGTCGACGGCGTTGCGTACGGCGCGGGCTTCAGTCTCGCGCTGACCGCCGATTTCGTGCTGGCCACGCCGCGCGCGCGGTTCTGCATGCCGTTCATGAAAGTCGGGCTGGTGCCCGATTGCGGCGCGTTCTATACGTTGCCGCGCGTGGTCGGGATGGCGCGCGCGAAAGACCTCGTGTTCACCGCGCGTGAAGTCGGCGCGCAAGAAGCGCAACAGATCGGCGCGGTATTCGAAATCGTCGAGCCGGACGCGTTGCGTGCGCGAGCGCAGCGGATCGCCGCGAGTCTCGCGAGCGCGTCGCCGGTCGCATTCGGGCTCGCTAAGCGGGCGCTGAATCAGTCGCTCGGCGCGGACCTGCGCGGGATGCTCGAACTCGAATCGGCCGCGCAGGGCATTGCGTTTTCGACCACGTTCCATAAAGAAGCGGTGCAGCGCTTCAAGGACAAAACGACGCCGCTGTTCCAGTGGCCTTCCGCGTGAGTGCGCCATGACCATCGACTATCACACGCTGCGCAACTGGCCGTTCAACGAAATAGAACAGACGTATACGCAGCGCGACGCGATTCTTTATAGCCTCGGTCTCGGCTATGGCAACGATCCGCTCGATCCCGACGATCTGCCGTTCGTCTACGAGAAAGCGCTGCGCGTGCCGCCGACGTTCGCGGCCGTACTCGGTTATCCGGGCTTCTGGGCCAAGCATCCCGGTACCGGGATCGACTGGGTGAAGCTGTTGCATGGCGAGCAGCGGCTGCGAATTCATCGCCCGCTGCCGGTCGCGGCAACCGTGGTCGGACGCTCGCGCGTGACGCGCGTCGTCGACAAGGGGGCGGGCAAGGGCGCGCTGGTGCTGATCGAGCGCACGGTCACCGATAAAGCGAACGGCGAACTGCTGGCGACGATCGAACAACTGAACTTCTGCCGCGGCGACGGCGGTTTCAGCGCGAACGGCCAACCGTCCGACGCGGCGCCAGAAGCACCGCCGCCGCTGCCGGAACGCGCGCCCGACGCGATCTGCGATCTGCCGACGCGCCCCGAAACCGCGCTGATCTACCGCCTGTCCGGCGACGACAACCCGCTGCACGCGGACCCCGCGGTCGCGCGCGCGGCGGGTTTCGAGCGGCCGATCCTGCATGGTCTCGCGACCTGGGGCGTAGCCGGTCACGCGGTGCTGAAGACCGCTTGCGCGGGCCGGCCCGAGAAGCTCGCGTCGCTGTATGCACGCTTCAGCGCGCCGGTCTATCCGGGCGAGACGATCCGCACCGAACTCTGGCACGACGACGGCGCGGTGCAGTTCCGCGCGCGGGTGCTGGAGCGGGATGTGGTCGTGCTGAACAACGGCCGCGCGGAATTGCAGTGAGTATCGGCACGAAGTATCGGCGGAACAGAAAGCGCTTATACCCGACGCAGTGCTAACGATTAAACCCCTCAGAGGAATCACCATCATGTCCAGAACACCCAAGCCGCTGGTCCATTCGAACATCGCTTACAGCACGCCGGACCGGATCGTCGTGCGCGGCAAGGATCTGCCGAACGAGATCCTCGGCCATATGAATCTCGGCGACTTCGCGTTCTTTCAACTGACCGGCCGCGAAGCGACCCGCGAGCAATCGGCGATGTTCAACGCGATCCTGATCACGCTGGTCGAGCATGGCGTGACGCCGAGCGCGCTGGCCGCGCGGATGACCTATGCCGGTGCGCCCGAGTCGTTGCAGGCCGCGGTCGCCGCGGGGCTGTGCGGGCTCGGCTCGGTGTTCGTCGGCAGCATGGAGACCGCGTGCAAGATGCTGTCGGAGGCGCTGCCGTACACGGCGGCCGACGTCAGCGACGCCGAACTCGAACGGATCGCGCGCGACACCGTCGCTGCCTACCGCGAGCGCCGCGCGATCGTGCCGGGTCTCGGCCATCCGCTGCACAAGCCGATCGATCCGCGCACGCCGCGTCTCTTTCAACTGGCTAACGACAACGGCATGGCCGGCCGCTACGTGAAGCTGATGAAACTGATCGGCGCGGAAGCCGAACGCGCATCGGGCAAGACGCTGCCGATCAACGCGACCGGCGCGATCGGCGCGATCTGCTGCGAGTTCGGTTTCCCGTGGCGCATCGTGCGCGGCTTCGGCGTGATGGCGCGGGCGATCGGCCTCGTCGGTCATATCATGGAAGAAGGCGAACAGCCGATGGCGATCGAAATCTGGCAACGGATCGAAGACGAGGCGTCCGCGCATCTGCGCGGCTAGGGGCGAGCCGAACGCGTCGAGCGCATCAGGTGCATAGCAACGCGCACCGCCTTAAGCAAAACCAAATGCCCGCTTCGGAAATCGAAACTTCGCCAGCCACCTTGCGTCGTTCATAGTAAGGCCCAGCAGAATCAACATCCGTTCCTGGAGACATTGCCATGTCAGCATCCTCAGAAAAACTCGACGACTGGCTCGACAAGCAGGCGGTGGCCGAAGACGACATCACCGCGTTTCCGCTGGAGGCGCTGGCCGCCACGCTCGACCGCGAGGAAAGCGGCGATACGGTGCCGCCGTTGTGGCACTGGCTGTATTTCCTGCCGGTCGCTCCGCTTGCCGAAGTGGGCCCCGACGGTCATCCGAAGCGCGGCGGTTTCCTGCCGCCGGTGCCGCTGCCGCGTCGTATGTGGGCCGGCGGCCGGCTCACGTTTCACGCGCCGCTGAAAGTCGGCGAGCAGGCCAAACGCACGTCGACGATCGCCAGTATCGAAGACAAAACCGGCCGCTCGGGCCGCCTCGTGTTCGTCACCGTGCAGCACAGCTATGAAGCGAACGGCGAACTGAAGCTCGAGGAAGAACACGACATCGTCTATCGCGATGCGCCGCAGGAAGGCGCGCGGCCGCAGCAGCCGGCGCCCGCGCCCGAAGGCGAAACCTGGAGCCGCACGATTCACGCCGACGAAGTGATGCTGTTCCGCTACTCGGCGCTGACCTTCAACGGCCACCGCATCCATTACGACCACCCGTACGTCACGCAGGTGGAAGGCTATCCGGGCCTCGTCGTGCACGGTCCGCTGATCGCGACGCTGCTCGTCGATCTGCTGCGCCGCGAACTGCCGCAAGCCACGCTGCAAAGCTTCGCGTTCCGCGCGCTGCGCCCGACCTTCGCGAACCAGCCGTTCAAGGTGTGCGGCAAGCCCTCCGCCGACGGCAAAACCATCGACCTGTGGGCCAAAGACCACGAAGGTTATCTGACCATGCGCGCGACCGCCGCGCTTGCCTGAATTCCACGAGACCCGACTATGCAAACCACGCAAAACGATTCGTTCCAGGACATTCGCGAGGCCGTGCGCGATCTGTGCCTCCAGTTTTCCGGCGAGTACTTTCGCAAGATCGATGAAGAACGCGGCTATCCGGAAGCGTTCGTCGACGCGCTGACCAAGGCCGGCTGGCTCGCCGCGCTGATTCCGCAGGAGTTCGGCGGCTCGGGGCTGGGCCTGACCGAAGCGTCGGTGATCATGGAAGAGATCAATCGCGCCGGCGGCAATTCGGGTGCGTGCCACGGGCAGATGTACAACATGGGCACGCTGCTGCGGCACGGCTCGGAAGAACAGAAACGCAAGTACCTGCCGAAGATCGCCTGCGGCGACCTGCGTCTGCAATCGATGGGCGTGACCGAGCCGACCACCGGCACCGACACGACCAAGATCAAGACCACCGCCGAGCGCCGTGGCGACCGTTACGTGATCAATGGCCAGAAGGTGTGGATCTCGCGCGTCCAGCATTCGGATCTGATGATTCTGCTCGCGCGCACCACGCCGCTCTCGGACGTGAAGAAGAAGTCGGAAGGGATGTCGATATTTATCGTCGATCTGCGCGAAGCGATCGGTCATGGGCTGACCGTGCAGCCGATTCTGAACATGGTCAATCACGAGACCAACGAACTGTTCTTCGATAACCTCGAAATTCCCGCGGAGAATCTGATCGGCGAAGAAGGCCAGGGCTTCAAATACATTCTCGACGGGCTGAACGCGGAGCGCACGCTGATCGCGGCCGAGTGTATCGGCGACGGCTACTGGTTCGTCGATAAGGTCACTGAGTACGCGAAGGAACGCGTCGTGTTCGGCCGGCCGATCGGTCAGAACCAGGGCGTGCAGTTTCCGATCGCGCGCTCGTTCATCAACGTCGAGGCGGCGAGCCTGATGCGTTTCGAAGCCGCGCGTCGTTTCGATGCGCATCAGCCGTGCGGCGCGCAGGCGAATATGGCAAAGCTGCTGGCGGCGGATGCGTCGTGGGAAGCGGCCAATGCATGCCTGCAATTTCACGGCGGCTTCGGCTTCGCGTGCGAATACGACGTCGAGCGCAAATTCCGCGAAACGCGCCTGTATCAGGTCGCGCCGATTTCGACCAACCTGATTCTCTCGTACGTGGCCGAGCATATCCTCGGGCTGCCGCGTTCGTTCTAACCTGGCGCACATCATGAGACCACTCGAAGGCATCAAGGTCGTCACGCTCGAACACGCGATCGCCGCGCCATTCTGCACGCGGCAACTCGCCGATCTCGGCGCGCGCGTGATCAAGATCGAACGGCCGGGCGTCGGCGATTTCGCGCGCGGCTATGACGAACGCGTGCATGGACTGTCGTCGCATTTCGTCTGGACCAATCGCTCGAAAGAGAGCTTGTCACTCGATCTGAAGCAGCCGGCGGCGGCGGAGATTCTCGATGCGCTGGTCGCCGACGCGGACGTGCTCGTGCAGAACCTCGCACCGGGCGCGGCCGAACGGCTCGGCCTCGGCTATGACGCGCTGAGCGAGAAGTATCCGAAGCTGATCGTCTGCGATATTTCCGGCTATGGCGCGGATGGCCCGTACCGCGACAAGAAAGCGTACGACCTGCTGATCCAGAGCGAATCCGGTTTTCTGTCGATCACCGGTTCGCCGGGCGCGCCCGCGAAGGCCGGCTGCTCGATCGCCGATATCGCGGCCGGCATGTACGCGTATTCGAACATTCTGAGCGCGCTGTTGCAGCGCGGCCGCACCGGGCGCGGTTGCCGGATCGATGTATCGATGCTCGAAAGCATGGTCGAGTGGATGGGCTATCCGCTTTACTACGCGATCGACGGCCAGTCGCCGCCCGCGCTCGCGGGCGCCGCGCACGCGACGATCTATCCGTACGGCCCGTTCCCGGCCGGCGACGGCAAGGTCGTGATGCTCGGTCTGCAAAACGAGCGTGAATGGAAGCTCTTTTGCGATCGCGTGCTCGAACAGCCTGACCTCGCGACCGACGAGCGCTTCGCGTCGAATTCGAAGCGCACCGCCGCGCGCGACGCGTTGCGCGAAGTGATCGTCGCCGCGTTCGCGAAGTTCACTGCCGCGCAGGTGATCGCGCGGCTCGACGAGGCGGGAATCGCCAATGCACAGATGAATACGCTCGCCGACGTGTGGGCGCATCCGCAACTGAAGGCGCGCGAGCGCTGGCAGGAAGTCGCCACGGCGGCGGGTACGGTGCCCGCGTTGCTGCCGCCCGGTATGCCCGCCGAGTTCGAGCCGCGAATGGACCCGGTGCCCGCGCTCGGTCAGCATACCGAAGCGATTCTGCGCGAACTCGGATATGACGGTGCGCGGATCGACACGTTGCGCGCGGCCGGCACGATTTAAAAAAGCCGCCGGCCTGGTCGCTGTTTCTGTTTCCGCTTCTGCTGTTTCTGTTTCTGTTTCTGTTTCTGTTTCGCGCCGGCGTAGCGAGGTGATGCGCACTGACGGTGTCCACCCGTTGCGCCGGCACTCCGAACCCATCCTGATGCCATCCGGCGCGACCGCGCGCACGACACTCATGAACGACCATCCCAGTCTCACGCTTGCCACTTTCGCCGCGCAACTCGACTTCGACAGCATTCCGCGCGAGGTCGTCGAGCGCACCGTCAACCTGTACGTCGACTGGCTCGGCTCGGCGCTGGCCGGCAAGGGCGCGCGGCCGGTCGAGACGATCGCGCGCTTTGCGCGGCTGGCCGGCGCAGCAAACGGCAACGGCCCGAGCGAAGTCCTGATCGACCGTACGCGCACCACCCCGTATTTCGCCGCGATGATCAACGGCGCGGCATCGCACTTCGCCGAGCAGGACGACGTGCATAACGGCTCGGTGTTCCATCCGGCCACCGTGGTGTTTCCGGTCGCGCTCGCGCTCGCGCAGGCGCGCCGCGCGTCGGGGCGCGAGTTCATCGCGGCGGCGGTGGCCGGCTACGAAGTCGGCATCCGCATCGGCGAATTTCTCGGCCGTTCGCACTACAAAGTCTTTCACACCACCGGCACGGTCGGCACCGTCGCGGCCGCGGCGACCGCCGGCCGCCTGCTCGGGTTGTCGCCGGCGCAGATGCTCGACGCGTTCGGCTCGGCCGGTACCCAGGCGAGCGGGCTGTGGGAATTCCTGCGCGACGCCGCCGACTCGAAGCAACTGCATACCGCGATGGCCGCCGCGAACGGCCTGATGGCCGCGCAGCTCGCCGCCGACGGCTTCAAGGGCGCGACGCATATTCTCGAAGGCGCGCAGGGGATGGCCGCGGGCATGTCGAGCGACGCCGATCCGGCGCGTCTGACCGACCGGCTCGGCAGCCGCTGGGCGACCGCGGAGACTTCGTTCAAATATCACGCCGCGTGCCGCCACACCCATCCGGCCGCCGATGCATTGCTGTCGGTCGTGCAGACGCATCGCCTCGCGCCGCGCGAGATCGCGAAGGTCGTCGCGCACGTGCATCAAGGCGCGATCGACGTGCTCGGCTCGGTCGTCACGCCGCGCACCGTGCATCAGGCGAAGTTCAACATGGGCACGGTGCTCGGCCTCGTCGCGCATCACGGTTATGCGGGCGTGACCGAATTCGAGCAGGGTTTCGACGCGAGCGAGATCGCGGCCTTCCGCGACAAGGTCACGATGGCGCTCGACGCCGAAGTCGACACCGCGTATCCGGCGCGCTGGATCGGCAAGGTCACGGTGACGACCAACGATGGCCGCGTATTCGCCGGCCGCGTCGACGAACCTAAGGGCGATCCGGGCAATACGCTGTCGCGCGACGAGATCGCGACGAAGCTGCATCGGCTGGCCGCGTTCTCCGGCGCGGCGAGCGAAGCCGAGGCGGCGCAATTGCTCGGGATTGCCTGGCAAATCGCCGGTCAGCCGCAGCTCGGCTCCGTGTTCGGGGCGAGCGCGAAAGCGGCGGTGGCGGCATGAGCGGCGCGCTGCCTCGCTCGTATCTGTTCGTGCCGGGCAACCGGCCCGAGCGCTTCGACAAGGCGTTCGCGGCCGGCGCGGACGCGGTGATCCTCGACCTCGAAGATGCGGTGCAGCCGGATCAGAAGCTGGCGGCGCGCGCGGCGATACTGAGCGACGTGGTCGTCAATGCGGGGCGCGCCGCGTGGGTGCGGATCAATGGTTCGGATACCGGATGGTTTCGCGACGACGTCGCCACGCTGGCCGGTCAGCCTGGTGTGGCCGGGATCGTGCTGCCGAAAGCCGAGTCGCGCGAGCAGATCGATGCGCTGCTCGCGAACGCGCATCCGGCGTTGAGCGTGCTGCCGATCGTCGAGACCGCGCGCGGCATCGCCAATCTCGCCGAGCTATGCGCGGCGCCGCGGGTCCAGCGGATCGTGTTCGGCACGCTCGATTTCCAGGTCGATCTCGGCATCGACGGCGACGGCGAAGAGCTGCATTTCTTCCGCTCGCAGATCGTGCTGGCGTCGCGGCTGGCCGGGATCGGCGCGCCGGTGGATGGCGTATCGACCACGATTACCGATACCGGCGCGGTCGAAGCCGATGCGCGACGCGGCCGGCGCTTCGGCTTCGGCGGCAAGCTGTGCATCCATCCGCAGCAGATCGACGCGGTGCATCGCGCGTATGCGTGGAGCGACGCGGAGATCGAGTGGGCGCAGCGGGTGCTCGCCGCGGTCGAAGCGAGCCACGGCGCCGCGGTGGCGGTGGACGGGAAGATGGTCGATATGCCGGTGATCCTGAAGGCGCGGAGGATCGTCGAGGGGCGATAGGGCAGTCGATGTCGCGATAGCGACCGGCGCGGCGAATTAAAAGTTTTTTACGCGAATTTTAGATTATTAAATAAAATCTGTTTGTTTTTAACAAAGTACTTTTATTAAAGGCGCCTGAATTAACTGGGCGCCTTTTTGTTTTTTACGGAATTTTTATATGGTCATGTAAAAATTTTTACGCGATTTTTATATCGTCACGGATTTCACAAGCTCTTCGATGTGCGGATGCCTTGTAAATAAAGGGTTTCAGGGCGATTCGCCGTGTATTGGCTGACGCGGCAAAAAAGGTGCTGCACCGTTATCTTCAGATATAAAATAATATTCGCATTGCATTTTAGTACGGGTACGATTGGGAAAAGTCCTATGCGACTAGATAATCCCATTCCTAAGTTCTGGCCCAAATCCCAGTTCTTGTTTTAAATCCCACGCCTGTAGTGAGTCAGCGTCGCGATTACCGGAGCCCGGTTTTCGCCGCTCGGGTTCGTCCTCGAACATCCCCACTCGACGTATTTTTCTACTTTGAGCCAGCACCGTCCGGCTCATGCTTCTGTCCATAAGGTATCAAATGAGGATCGCTAAATTTCTCGCTGTGGCTGCCGCCGCCAGTTTCGTGGCAATGCCGTTCGGTGCTGCGCATGCCGCCATCACCGGTCAGATCCAGGTGCAACTGAACGTGTCGAGCGGCTGCCAGGTCAGCAGCGGGTCGAGCGTGCAAAGCGGAGCGAACATCAACGACTTCGGTACGCTCGACTTCGGCTCGACCAGCCCGACGTGGACCAACGCGCTGAGCGCGGAAGTCACCGGTTCGAGCTCGCCGGCCGGCGCGCTGCAGGTGACCTGCGATCCGGGCGTGAGCCAGTTCACCGTCGCGATCGACGGCGGTCTGCGCAACACCCGCACGATGCAGCTCGACGCGGGCACCGACACGGTCGACTACAGCGTGTACCAGGACGTCGCGCGCACGACCGAATACCCGGTCAACACGCCGGTCACCTATCAGGTGCCGAGCGAAGGCACCGCGGTCACGGTGCCGATCTACGGCGCGATCGCGCCGAACGCGACGGCCAAGACGGCGGGTGCGTATAACGACACCCTCACCGTGACGCTGGACTTCTAAGGAGTCCGTGCAAGGCGAAGCGCGTCGTTGCCGTACAGGCAATGACGCGTTTGCCGGCGGCGTGGCGATGAAAACATCCCGGCTTCTTTCTTTCGCGGCGGTGGCGGCGCTACTGGCGGCGACTGTTCAGCACGCACAGGCGGCATCGGTGGCGGGGCAGATCAACGCCACCATCACGCTGGTCGCGAGCTGCCAGATCGATAACGCAAGCAGCACGAGCGGCGGCGACGTCGAGTTCGGCACGCTCGACTTCGGTGATCAGTCAGCGGTGTTTACGAGCGCAAGCGCGCAGGTGATGGGCAACGCGTCGAGCGGTATCGGCGTGCGCTGTTCGCCGGGCGCGAACGCGACGTTGAGCATCCTGAGCGGCGCCCACGACGCGCAGGCCGGCGTCGGCACTCACGCGATGGCCAACGGCACGCACTACATCCCGTACAGCATCTACACCGATGCGGGTCACGCGAACGTGCTCGCGAATGGGGCCGCTGTAGCGATCACCGCGGACGGCACCACGCAAAACGTGGCGCTGTATGGCCTCGCATTCGGCGCGTCGGGCATCGTCGCCGGTCTTTATACGGACACGCTCAGACTCGAGCTGTCGTTCTAAACGTTTCTCGATCGATATGAAGCTGAAGGGTTTCGCGCGCTATTTCGTTGCGGCGCTCGCGCTGCCAGCGGCGGGGTGGAGCGCATCGCTACAGGCCGCCACCACCACGACGTTCCAGGTGAGCGCGCAGATCACCGCCGGCTGCCAGGTGAACAACGGCGCGATCAGCAACCCTTCGTTCGGCACGCTCGATTTCGGTTCGCATCCGGCGACGGAAACCGGCACCGCCGACGCGAGCCTGAGCGCCACGTCCGGCATCACGATTTCGTGCACGCCGGGCGTCAACATGAGCATGACAGTAGGCAGCGGGCAGAACTACGGCACCGCCCGCAACATGGCCTACGGTTCCAACCTGATTCCGTACCGGATTTATCGCGATGCAGGGTTCGCCAGCGAGTATGCGCCCGCAAGCAGTTACGCGATCAGCTATACGGACCCGGACAACATTGTCCTGCCGATCTTCGCTGTCGCAACGCTATCCGGCAGCAACCCGCCCGGTGTCTATCAGGACACGGTGACGGTCACCCTCTCTTGGTAGATAAGTAATCCGATATGTTTTCGATTTTCAAAAATAGCCGTGCGCGTTCTTTCGTGAAGCGCACTTTTGCCACCGCGGTACTCGCCGCAGCGGTTTCGCACGCGCACGCCGCGAGTTCCGTCCTGATCTCGCCGATCGACCCGGTGCTGGAAGCCGATCAGCGCGCCACCGCGCTGTGGCTCGAAAACCGCGGCGCCGAGCCGGTGCGTCTGCAGTTGCGCATTTTCGCGTGGAGCCAGGAGGGCAAAGAGGATCAGTACGCGCAGCAGCAGGAGATCGTCGGCAGTCCGCCGATGATCCTGATCGAGCCGGGCAAGAAGCAACTGGTTCGCGTGACGCGCCTCGTGGCCGCGCCCGACGCGACCGAGCGCGCGTACCGGGTCGTCATCGACGAGATTCCGGCCGGCAACGACGCGGCGTCCGGCGCGGCTTCCGGCGCAAGCAGTGCCGATGCGCCGTCCTCACAGCCGAACGGCCAGAGCACCGGCATCAAGTTCCAGATGCGCTATGCGGTGCCGCTGTTCAGCTACGGCAAGAACCTGTGGGCCAAGGAAGATCCGCAGAAGAAGCGCGATCCGGCGAGCGCGGGCAAGCCCGACCTGAGCTGGCGCCAGGTGGCGGAGGGCGGCAGGCAATACCTCGAAATCGCCAACCAGGGGCCGGTGCATGCGCGCCTGACGCACGTGTCGATCGAGCAGAACGGCAAGCAGGTGGAGATCGCCGGCGGCCTGTTCGGCTATGTGCTCGCGCACAGCACGATGCGTTGGCCGATGCCGGCGCAGGTGTCCGCCGCGGGCGGCGCGTTGAGCGCCGACGTCAACGGCCTGAACCGCCAACAAACCATTCCGCACGCCCGCTGAATCCCGCCGCGCGCCGAGCGGTCATCGAACTTCCGAAGGTATCTCCATGCAGTCTCGTCCTGCCGTGCAGAGGCGGCGGGCTTCGCGCGCCCATACGCGGGTGCCGACGCTTATCGCGGTGGCGGTTGCCGCCGCCGTGGCCAGCCCGGCGGGTTGGGCCGCGCTGATTCCTCCACTCGCGCCGGAGACGGCGCAAGCGCAAAACGCCACGCTGTTTCTCGAACTCGTCGTCAATCAGCGGCCGAGCGGGAAAGTCGTGCCGGTGGAAAATCGCGCGGGCCATTACTACGTGATGCCCGACGATCTGCGCGCCGCGGGCGTGCCGGTCGACGATGCGCAGCGCGCACAGATCGCGGTCGACACGATGGCCCAGGTCCACGTCGATTACGACGCCAATGCGCAGCGCCTGCTGCTCGCGGTGCCGCCCGAATGGCTGCCGGGTCAGGATATCGGCCGCGCGCAGGGGTTCGAGCGCGTGAAGGCGCAAAGCAGTTTCGGCGGCGTGCTGAATTACGACGCGTATACCAGCTATCCGCAACAAGGCAGCGCGTACACGTCCGTGTGGAACGAGGCGCGTCTGTTCGGGAACTTCGGCGTGTTCACGACGAACGGCGTTTATCAGTACAACTATGGGGGCGGCCCGTCGCAGCGCAGCGGCTACACCCGCTACGACACGAGCTGGCGCTATACCGACGACGAACGGATGATCACCTATGAAGCAGGTGACTTCATCGACCGTTCGCTGAGCTGGAGTTCGCCGGTGCGTATCGGCGGCGTGCAGGTGTCGCGCGACTTTTCCGTGCGGCCCGACGTCGTCACCTATCCGTTGCCGCAATACGCGGGGCAGGCCGCGGTGCCGACCACGGTCGATCTGTTCGTCAACGGCTTCAAGGCCAGCAGCTCGCAGGTGAACCCGGGTCCGTTCACGCTGACCAACGTGCCGTTCGTCAACGGCGCGGGCCAGGCGACCGTGGTGACGACCGACGCGCTCGGCCGCCAGGTGTCGACCACCGTGCCGTTTTACGTGACCAGCAGTCTGCTGAAGCCGGGGCTCTCCGACTACGCGTTCGCCGCCGGTGCGTTGCGCCGCAATTATGGGCTGGACAGTTTCGACTACGGCAAACCGGCCGGGAGCGCGTCGTATCGCTACGGTGTCAGCAATTTCCTGACGCTGGAAGGTCATGCGGAAGGCGCGCCGGGGCTCGCGGTGGGCGGTGTCGGCGGCGTGGTGAAGCTGGCCGAGTTAGGCGTGCTCAACGTTTCGTATAGCCGCAGCGAGGCTGACGGCAAAAGCGGCAGTCAGGCGAGTGTCGGCTATCAGTACAACAGCCGCAACTTCGGTTTCGGCGCGCAGCGGATTGAACGCAGCGCCGGCTACAACGATCTGTCCGGCTACGATCAGGCCGGCTTCCAGTTGAGCCGTAGCAGCACGCAGGCGTACGGCAGCGTATCGCTCGCGCGCGCCGGTAGTGTCGGCGCGGGTTACTTCGACGTCGAAGCCGCCGACGGCAGCCGCACGCGCATTCTGAATCTCTCGTATACGAAGGCGCTTTGGCACAACAGCACGCTTAGCGTGTCCGCGAATCGCGCGATCGGCGCGGGCGCCGGCTGGTCCGGCGCGGTGCAGCTGTCGATGCCGTTCGGCGGCCGCGATCTCGTGTCGACCAGTCTCGAACACAGTTCGGGCAGCGCCAACACGGCGCGCGTCGACTACTCGCGCTCGACGCCGACCGAAGGCGGTTTCGGCTGGAACCTCGGCTATTCCGGCACGAATGCGGGCAGCAACCGCAACTACGAGCAGGGCAGCCTGACGTGGCGCGGCAACAAGCTGATGGCCCAGGCTGGCGCATACGGCAGTCCCGGCGCGTACACCGGCTGGGCGGATCTGAGCGGCTCGCTGGTGATGATGGACCGCGCGGTATTCGCGGCCAACAAGATCAACGACGCGTTCGTGGTGGTCAGCACCGACGGGCAGCCGGACATCCCGGTTCGTTACGAGAATCAGCTGGTCGGCTCGACCGATAGCCGCGGCCATTTGCTGGTGCCGTGGAGTACCTCGTATTACGGCGGCAAGTACGAGATCGATCCGCTCGGTCTCGGCGTCGATATGGAAGCGCCGGAGGTCGAGAAGCGCATCGCGGTCAAGTCGCGCGCGGGCTATCTCGCGCGTTTTCCGGTGCAGCGGGTGCTGGCGGCGAGCGTCGTGTTGCAGGATGCCGCCGGCAAGAATCTGCCGGTCGGTGCGAGCGTCGAAACCGGCGATGGCCAGACCGCTTATGTCGGCTGGGACGGTCTCGTTTATCTCGAGCATCTGCAGCCGCATAACGTTCTGACGATCGAACTGCCGGACGGCGGCCATTGCGCGACGAGCTTCGATCTGAGCAGCAAGCCCGGCGACGTGCCGCGCATTGGGCCGCTGGTGTGTCGCTAATGGCGTGGTCGAATTCTTTATCGCCCGAACGGGCGGGGGAGTGGGTTGTGAAGTACTGGTTGTTTCGTTGTTTGATCGCGTCGTTGGCGCTGTTCGTGGGCGCGCCCGCGTGGGCCGGTTCGCAATGCGGCGCGCGGCCCGCCAGCACCAGTTTCGGCACCGTCAGTTCGCTGGTGGTCGGTTCGACCGCGCAGCAGGTGGAGACGGCAGGGGGTATCGGTTGCGACACCGGTAGTGGCTTTACGCTGGTCGGCAGCAACTGGATTCAGGTCAAAGTAAATAGCACATCGAACAATGTGCTGACCAATAGCGCGACCGGCGAGAAGATTCCGTTCGTGATCTATTCGGATCCCAACCATTCGCAGACGCTAGTGACCGGCACGACCTACAGTTACTCCGGATTCACGTTCATTGGCGGAAGCCCGAACATTACGACGTTTCCGCTCTACGTCGCGACGGTTCCGGGTGCGAATGTGTCCGCCGGCACGTATACGGCGACCATTTCGCTGCAATGGTATTGGCTGGTATGTCCGAATAGTCAGGTGGTCGCGGTTTGCTATGGCGCTGGTTGGGACAAGTCCACGGGCGTGACGGACCTGTGCGTAGGGCAAAGTTGTATGAGCGGTCCGACCAATTGGGGGTCGGGCCAAACCGGCACGATTACGTTGACATTGGTGGTCAGCAACGACTGCACGATGTCCGCGACCAATGTGAATTTCGGCTCGCAGCCGCTGGCGAGCAGTTTCAGCCGGCAGCAAGGCACCGTGCTGGTCAGTTGTACCAAAGGCTCTGCGTATAGCGTCGGAATGAGCGACGGCAATAATTCGGACGGCACGTACCGGCGGATGAAGAGTTCGGCGGGCAACTACCTCAATTATCAGTTGTATCAATCGGTGGCGGGAAGCGACGTGTGGGGATCGTCGGGCAGCGCGCGGCGCGCGAGTAGTTCCGCCGACACGAACGCCGGAGTGTATGACGGCGTGACATCGCAGGTTTATTACTTCGGTGCGGAAGTGCTGAAGACGCAGGCGACGCCTCCGGCCGGTACCTATACCGACAACGTGGTGGTCGACGTGCAGTTTTAGCGGGCCGCGGAGAATGTATTCGCAACACTTGGCGAGCCGACATGCGTTCGCGCGATAAATAGAATCGAGGGGAAATAGCGGCATTTGCGATACCCGCGCCATTTCCCCTATGGCAGAATTTGCGCGCGAATTCGCGTTATAGCTGCACTCGCCGCATGCCGCGAATCAATGGAGACGGAGGCTCGCCGGCGCAATCAGCGCCGACACACTTCGCTTACGAGGTGTCTCCTCGCATATATAAAAACACGCACGCCGACAACGTGCTTTCGGGCTCCGCTCTCATGCGCGTGCTCGTAATCAGAGACAAAAAATACGGTGAGGCAATTTCATGGCAGCCTATCAAGAGACCGCACGCATTGCTGTCGTTCCTCCACAGTCACCGTCACAGCCGCCGTTACAACAACCGTCTCCTTCTCTTCCGTTTAAGTGGACCTTGCGTCGCTGGAATCTGCGCGTGCAGTGGGCAATTGCCGTGCTCAGTGCGCTGGTCGCGATTGCCGCCGCGCGCTGGGGCGGCAACTATGGCGCCGCGTTCGGCGTCGCGCAGTTTCTGGTGATTTTCGGTGTAATCGGAGATGGACTGATCGATGCGCTCGCGACCTTGCGCACGCAGTTGCAGGCACTCTGCGACGGCGATCTGGTGCGGGACGTGCCGCTCGCGGGACGCGACGAACTGGCGGCGCTCGGTGCGCAGGGCGGCCAGCTTGCTGAGCAGTTATCGCAGATGGTTGCGCGAATTCGCAGCGAAGCCGAGTTGATCGCGATGGGCGGCGCGCAGGCGACCCGGCATGCGACTTCGCTGTCGCAACGCACCGAATCGCAGGCAGCCAGTCTGGAGCAGACCCGTGCGTCGCTGCAGGCGCTGCTCGAAGCGGTTCGCTACAACACCGATCAGACCCACCAAGCCGATGAACGATCGACGCGCGCGCATGCCGATGCGGTGGCCGGACAGGCGGCGGTGTGGGCATCGGTGGAAAGCATCGAGCGCATCGAGCAGCGTTCGCGCGAGATGGGCGAGATTCTCGCGGTGATCGACGGCATCGCTTTTCAGACCAATATTCTCGCGCTCAACGCGGCGGTCGAGGCCGCGCGGGCCGGCGAATACGGTCGCGGCTTCGCGGTGGTCGCCGCCGAAGTGCGGGCCCTCGCGCAGCGCAGCGCGCAAGCGGCCGGCGAAGTGAAGAAGCTGATCCAGCATTCGCGCGATGAGGTGAGCGACGGCGTGCGGGCGATCGAAGGCAGCAGGAATCTGCTCGCGCGCGCGGTCGATGCGGTCAGCGACGTGGCCACCTTGCTGCGCGACGTCGCGCGCTCGAGCAACGAGCAGACGGCCGGGTTGCAGGAGATCGCTCAGGCCGTCGAAGTACTCGACGAGATCACCCAGCGCAATGGCGAAATGGTTGGCGGCTCGGTGGAAACCGCGAGCTTGATGCAGTCTCGCGCGGATCGACTCAGCGAGGGCGTCAGGTACATCCGGTTGCGTCAGGGCTGCGCCGAAGAGGCGCGCGCGATGGCCGAGCGCGCGGCACGCCTCGTCGATACGGAAGGCCCCGACGCGGCGGTGCGCCGCTTTCACGATCCGCAGGGCGGCTTTCGCGATCGCGATCTCTACATCGTGGTTGCGGACCGCGACGACTATTTTCGTGCGTTCGGTTCGGATCCGGGCAAGGCGGGAAAACTGCGCAAAGACGCGCTACCGGGCGACGATCAATCCGCGATTCGCGAAGCCAGCTGGCGCGCGGTCGAACAGGGCGGCGGCTGGATCGAATTCAACGGACGGCATCCGGTGACGAAGCAGCCGGTGGAGAAGATCGGTTATATCGCGCCCGCGCTCGGCGGCCGCTGGGCGGTACAGTGCAGCGTCAATCGCGGCGATGGTTTGATGGCTTCGCGGCGGGTTTGAGTTGAATGCTGGCGTTGTGTCAGTCGGTCGAATTACCGGACGGCAAATCCGGGTTGCTGTCGAGGTGCGTCGATAACTGGCGCTCGATGGCGGCCTTGTCGATGATCGACCAGACTCGCTGGATCCTGTCGCCGTCGAATTCATAGAACACGTTCTCGGAGAACACGACGCGCTTGCCGTGCACCGGAAGTCCAAGAAATAAACCGGCCGGGGTGCAGTCGAAATGCAGGCGGCTCGCGATATGAGGCGGCTCGCAAACGAGTAGCCGGATTTCGAAGCGCAGATCCGGGATGGCGCGGAAATCCCGTTCGAGCATCTCGCGATAGCCGGACACACCGATCCGCTCGCCGTTGTATTCGACGTCGTCGCCGACGAATTCGCCGAGCCTCGCCCAATCCTGCTGGTTCAGGCAGTCGATGTAGTTGCGGTAGAAATTAGCAAGATGCGTATCGTTCATCGCAAGCGCCTTTTTGCTCCGATGGGTAAGTTAATTGTGAACGAGCTGGCGCGAACGCCAACACGATCAGGATCGTTAGCGGCAGGCCGATCGTCAACGCAAAAGAGAGTGGATTGCGTCGACGTTTCGCATCAATCGTTCCTGGAGGAAGTGCATGGGCGCCTCGTGGTCCCTCATCAAGTCACTATTCCCAAAGCCTGGGAGCGCGGTGGTGCGATAAAGACAGGCGAACGTTATTCGATGTGCTGAAAAAATTACTGCTCGCTCGGTAATTTTTATCTTTTTCTATTGCGCGTGATAAATAGCACGCCGAGTGTGCGCCAACCCCCTGAAGCGCTAATAGTGCCCGGATATTTTGTCGAAGCCAAAACCGATGCGGCTTGTCCGCATCTCTTTGAAACGCTTTCCGCGAGCCGACAGAATGAAAACGAACTTCTTACTTGGCGGATTATTCTATTCTTCGGGAAAAAAGATAAGGGCAACATCGATCAGGACCACTTCGCAATTTGAGGTGATCACCGAATCGGAGAACTTTCTGTCGCTCGAGCAGGACTGGGAAACCCTCTGGAATGCCGCCGACGCCACGCCGTTTTTGCAGTTCCGTTACTGTCTTCATGCGCTGCGCGAGGTCGCCATTCCAGCGGGTGGGACCTTGCATTGCATTGTCGGCAGGAAAGAGGGCCGCCTGATCTTCGTGTGGCCGTTGGTTCGATACCGCGAATATTTATGGACCTCGTTACGGCCGCTCGCACCGGATCCCTCGGAGCAAGCTGATTTACTGGTAGCGGATGGAGAGGATCCGGACGCGACGATTTCCGCGGCCTGGCGCGTGTTGCTTGCTTCATGCGGCAGCGATCTCATCAGCTTGCCGATGGTGCGGACGGATTCCATCCTGTACCGGCTCGGTTCGAGAGAGAAATGCGTATCGCATGGGGAGCGACGCATGATCAGAGTGGCTCCGTTATCGCGCCACGAATCGTGGAAGGAATATCGCGGCGGATTGGCGCCGGCGTTTCGCAAGGAGCAGGATTATCATCAGCGCCGCCTGTCGAGAGCAGGAAAGGCTGAAATCGCCATCGCAAAGTTGGCCGATGATGATAGCGCCACTCACGTTCGGACAATGTTCGAATGGAAAAGTCAGTGGGCGGACCGCATGGGAGTAGAAGGGGATTTCTTCAAGGAGCCCTATCAGAATTTCGTTCGAAAGATATCGGCGGATCGCGCGCTTGAGTCGGTACTCAAACTATTTGTTCTGTCCTTGGATGGAAAAGCAATCGCGATGAATCTCGTGGCGATTTCCGCGCGGATGGTGATCGGCATGCAGGCTGCATTCGATCCAGCCCATGCGAAGCTCTCGCCGGGGTCGTTGCTCATTGAACACGTGATGAAATGGGCATTCGAGAATGGGTGGGATGTCGACCTCGGGCCGGGTGAGGGCAAATACAAATCTGTCTGGTCGGGCGATTCCGGCTATTCCTGTGTGGATTTGCGGATCGCGGTCAGCGTTTGGGGGCGGGCAATTCTTCGTGCGCGTGCGTTTCAAGGACAGTGGGAACGGATGCGTGTTCGTATGGGCGCGGCGCAAAGTTGTGTGGCGGAACGGTGACTGGGTCTTGTGCGGTGGTGCCTACACCTGCGCTGAAGTGGTTCAGGCTTACTGGAAAAACGTTCCTGATCCTCTTGTGCGCAATCCCGCGACATGCACAACCCAGTATGCCAACGCTCTCAAAGCAGTCGGAGCAGGGATCTGACATGCGCAAAACAGCTACTGAAGAACAGCGATCGATGGCGCTAAGTATGTTGAAAACGGCAATGGCGATCTCGCGGGACGATCAACTGTTCGATCCTGCATGGACGTTATTCGGTCGCAACTTGCAGCAACTGCCCGAGGCTCAGGCGTGACGAAGTACTCTTTCGAGAATCCGCTTTTGCCTCAAACGCACATCGATCTATTTGCAAAGGCCGAGCCGGCCGACGACCCGGCGGAGCTCACCGAGGCAACGCTGGTTCCGATCACTTTCAAAGTCTGGTGCATGGCTATCGTTATCGTGCCTCGGATCTTCCAACGAGCCGGTTTTCTGTGGATGTCGACGTGGCTTTCGGCGACCCTGACCCAGCAGCTATCGGGAAAGGCGAACGGAAAACTCCCGTCCTGGTTCGCGTTTTCATGACCCGTGTGTACCCGAAAACAACACAGAAAGGCCTTTAGCAAAGCCCTTGTTCAGCAATTGGTCTCCAAGTGAAAAGTACAAGGGTGTGGACTCGAAGCTATCGAGCACGAGGCAAGTACTCCCGAAACCAAAAAGAATGGCTGGGTTTGAAACTGGTCACTGCGATTAACTCCAGGAAGAAGATGCCAACGCTTGCTAGGCCTCTTCGCGTCGTTGACGCCTCAGCACAACATGCGTCGCCTTCCCCGACGCAACAGATTCAACGCATTCGTATCCGAGAGCCCGCAAATCAACCCCTTCCCATAGCGATTCTCCCCGGCCAAGCAGGACCGGCGATATGGCAATGTGCAGTTCATCGATGAGGCCTTCGCGAAGATACTGCCGGATGGTGTCCGGCCCGCCGCCGATCCGCACGTCCTTTCCGCCAGCGGCCTCGCGCGCACGGTCTAGCGCCTCGCGAATCCCTCCCGTTACGAAATGGAACGTCGTGCCGCCCTCCATTTCGATGTCAGCGCGAGCATGATGGGTCAAGACGAAGACCGGAACGTGATACGGTGGATTGTCTCCCCACCAGCCTTTCCATTCGGTGTCCGCCCAGTCGCCACGAATGGGGCCAAACATGTTTCGCCCAAGGATCCAGGCGCCGACATTCTGAAAGCCACGGGCGGCGAAATCATCGTCGACTCCGGTCGTCCCGCCGTCGTTGCCGAACAAGGCTCGCTGGAACGTACGTGTCGGGACTAGCCACTGGTGCAGTTCGGTCCCGCCAACGCCGAGCGGATTGTCGATGTCCTGATTCGGACCTGCTCCGTATCCGTCGAGCGAGATAGTGAAGCCATTAACGCGAACTCGTGTCATCGTTTGCCTCCGGTTAGACGCTTGGCTGCCAGCTATCAATGAGCGCCAGCGTCCGGATTTTTCATTAGTAGGGACAGATTTTTTCGCGCGGAAGCTATTGTTTTCGCGGCGGTGCTTTCCGAGCTGTGTCGCGATAGTGCGGCTAATGTACCGAACACCAATAAGGACAGTAAACCGACATCGATGCTCGCTTGGAGGACAGGCCGGAGACAATGCTAAACGTCCAATCGTGCCCGATTGTGCGCGTTCGTCTCCGGTACCGTAAGTGCCACCCGAAGAGATCCACCGCTGCCCAGCGGCAGATTTATGGCGCGATAACTCAGCGTGAGTGATTAGCTAACAACTTCCTTTCGCGTATGCCTGCGGGCGGACTTTTTGGGGGCGTTCCGCGCAAAACTGCCCAGACACCTCCGTTTGCGTGAGCCTGGGCTCTCCGATTACCTGCCGCAGGCGTACGATAAACAGCATCGTTCCGTTGCGGGACGGCTTGATGGATGGAGGACGAGATGAGACGTCTTTATTTCCTCGTACCTGAGACGACGACCGCGAAGGCGATCGTGGACGACTTGCTCCGCGCTCGGGTCACATGGCGACATATTCATGTTCTTGCGAATCACAGCGTCGCACTTGAACAGTTACCTGAGGCATCTTTGCTGCAAAGCAGCGACGTCGTGCACTCGCTCGAACGCGGCGTGGCGCTCGGCGGTGCGACCGGAGCGCTTGTCGGCTTGGTGGCGCTGGTCTTTCCTCCCGCGCAGCTCGCTATTGCGGGCGGAGCCGTCGTCGCGTTGACGGTGGCGGGTGCGGGCTTCGGGGCCTGGACGGCCGCGATGATCGGTGTCGATGAACCGAATGCACGGCTTGAGCGCTTTCGTGAAGCGATTCGGGAAGGGCAGATCCTGATCATGGCCGACGTTCCCGGATCGCGAGAACAGGAGATCGAGGAGATGGTCGCGCTGCATTTCCCGAGGGCCGGTGTCGAAGGGGCGGAGGCTACTACGCCGATTTTTCCTTGAGGGCATTGCCGGTAAATAAAGGCGAGTGCGGCGATCTCTGAAGACGGAGATCGCGCAAATCCTGGCAGTCGCCACGACACCCAACCCGGTCATCGGTACGGTCGATCTGCGTCGAAGCTGGGCCGGCTGCGAGTGCAGCGATTCGGCCATGGCGACGTTGGTATGTCGACGCTGGCGTGCCGGCTTATGACTCGTCAGCGATAGTTTGCCGAGGAGCAACGGCGAGCGACCGTTACCGAGTTCCGCGAATGCGATCGGTTTTTTACGCGTCTTTCAGCCAAGGCATTTCCACGGGCGACACCACCAGATGTCGAAACTCGCGTTTCAGTTCGAAAATGAATCCGACCAGAATCATGGAGTCAGCATAGGGGATCGGGAATACGTAAGGATTCTCCGCTCCGCGGAGCGGGCGCGTGGGCGTGTCCGCCGTCGTCGCGGCGTTCTCGCGGACGCTTTCCAACTCGTCAGCCATTGCCTGCCCGCTGACTTTCAGGACGCGGCTACGAAGGTCACTGAAGGGTTCGATGCGCGCACCGTCTTCGTTGTATTCAGGTACTTCATAGATAAACCAGGACATTTTCCGCTCCCAGAAAAAGTTCGCGATTCTAACAGGGGCGTAACCGATCAACTCCGGACGCCCACCTTACTCCCTCCATTCATTCACCGTCCAGCGAGGTCCGCGCCAGCGGCCGACGCAGGGACGCAGGTGCCGTTCTGCCGTGTTTCGGATGAAGCCGTAGCTGGAAGCGTTCTGGTTCGAGGGCGGCAGCTAGAGGATCGTGGGGATGATTTGGGCAGTGTCCGCATGCGGGTCCAGACGATGTCGGTGCCGGCCGCGCCATTGCCGCCGCACAGGCCGTTAGCGATCGAATGGCGCAGAATAAGATCACGAGCCTGGTAAAGTGCGTGAGAGAAAGTGCCGCCTGATTTCGGTCGTGAGGGCGCAAGCACTAGCGACAACCCTACTGTAGAGAGACAAAATGAAAAAAGGAAAGACGAAACTGACCCGGCATGATGCTGAGCGCCTTTTCGAGGGGTTGCCCCAAGGGAAGGCGAGAGTATCGAGTCGGCCCGAGAACCCGTTTGAGCCAGGGGCGTTCGACGTGGTTGAGCGCGTCGACGACGAAACCAAACTCTGGAAAGACAACCTCATTGCGCTTCCGATGGCTATCGAGTTGCCTGCTTGCTACGAGTCGGTGTCTCGAATGCGCGAGTCGATGGTGCGGGCATGGCGCGTGAAGTGGATGAGGGAAGACAAAAACGAGGTCATCACCGAGTTCCCTGAAGGGTGGACGGCCATACGCCCAGCAAGTGGACCCACAGAGCTGCGAGATCCCTCCGGAGTGGTTCGCGCTGTATTCGGATGGGCCGACGATGCCGAACTAAGGGTTCTGCCAAGGTATCTGGTCGAGTCACAGGCGAACAGTTTAAGCGGACTAGGCAGTTTGCTGGTCCGTGATCGCGGGAACGGCCAAATTCTTGAAAGGTCGGCGATCTGGTCTGCTAAAACGGGTACCAACCATCCAGATTGGGCCAGGCTGTCAGAGTGGCTCAAGTCGCGCTATCCACAACATCTCGACCCGCTTCGGTACTGGGACGATTGCGAGGAAAACATAAAGAATTGAGCGACTTTGGGCGGCGCTGTTTTCGCGTCTGCTTAACCGGGCTTGGAGAAAGTGAAAGCCGGGGTACTGTCTGAGTGGTTTTTTCGCGTTCGGTCACGAGCCGCGGGTCACTTTCGCCCTCGGTCGGACGTTCAGGCGTCGGCCTATTACGTAACCGGCCATCCGATCGCGCGGCGGCTTTTGCTGACTTCGCATCCCGCGCCTGACGAATGTCAGTTTCACTCAAGCGTAGCCGGTGGCGCGGACGCCGAAGAGAGCGCATTCGATAGCCGGACGACCGCAGCGAATGTTCTTGGGCGATCGCGAAAACGGCTATGCATTGCTTTGCAATGATTGCAGGACTCCGAGCGGATTAGGATTCGCTTTTCACTGAATCTTGAGTGTACTGGAGATGGCGTCGAAGGAACCCTTGAGTCTATGCACACTTTGTCGCCTCTGAAAAACTACCGGAGCCACCATGAGTGCATCGAGCACTGAAGAGCAGAAAATGAAGGAGCTGCGAGAACTGCTATCCCGAATCGCGGATAGCGTCAATGCGGCTCGTGCCCACTATCAGATATGGTTCATGCTTAGAGGCGAAGGAAAAGCTCTGCCTGAGTACTATCAAGACATGAACGACCATCGGTATGTAGATTTTTTTCATGCTAGCAACGCGGGTCACTATAAATTGATGTTTATCGAATTAGGTTGCCTATTCGACCCTGACTTAAGAGCGGCAAGCATGCGGAATTTAAAAATCGCCTTGGCATTAGCGGGGCGTAAGGATATAGTCCGTACGATTGATGCCTCGTTAGCTGAATACAAAGACCTTGTATCCGGAATTCTGACCATCCGATCAAAATTAATAGCACATAAAGACATTGGAGCAAAATCGAAGGATGTTCACGCGCAGAGCAAAATTGTACCGAACGAGGTAGAAAAGCTGATCAACGTGTGCTCCGAGTTGATAGGCAGAATCAGCGCAGAGATCTTTGGAGTGGGGAATACACTCGCAGCGGTCACTGACAGATTTGAGCGAGCCACGCTCGAACTGCTGAACGTGCTGAGGAAAGGGCGTACCTGCGCGCGTTCGGAATAAACGCCATCAGGGCGCTGTGTCATAGGGCTCTCAGAGATGGATGCTTCAAGGCATGACCGCGGCTTCGCCTAACCAGACTGTTCCTCGGACGTTGCTACAGCGCGCGAGTCGTCAACCCTTGTGCGAAGCGTGTTCGATTTCAAGTAACGTCACTGAACTCAAAGGTCCTTCTAGTATTTTCGTCTACGTCTCGAAAACCAATAGGCCAGCAGCCTTTGGACGTGTAGGGATGAGCGCCCTCAAGGCCCACGATAGATGTATGGATTGATGTAGTGGCCACTTACGCGGGATTTGCCGAAATCATGGCGGAATGATCGACTATCAGGTTCCTGTGCGTGATCAACACTAATACCGAGGAGTCGCTGACCATCATCAACTCGCCAGCCATGACCAACTTATTGTGCACAACACTGTCGGCAGGATTGGCAATGATTTGGTAATTGTCTACATAAATAAAAACATGCCTATTTAGGACAGTTGTCGAAGACTTTTCTCGACTCTGTACATAAATTGATAGGCTTGAGACGCATTAGTCTGGCGTTGTTTTTTCTCCGAAGTCGCTGCCAAAAATGTAAACCCAAGCGATTTCATTAAATCCCCATAAAACTTTGGCGTCCACGGCGCGGCGTCGATCTGCAGAATCTTTGATGCAGGGTCGATTACCTTTCCCCAGAAACCAGATTTCTCGGCTCGGATTTGCCTGACATATTCCCGATAATCAGGGATCAATTTTGTCTCGATTACTGATTGCGCGAAAGACCGAATTTCGTCAAAATCCTCACCTCCTTTCAATTTCGACTCTATCCCTTCGCTTAACTTTTGGAGATGCATACTAAAACCTTCGCGCGTATTCCTGACTTTTCGGCGAACTTCGAGAATTTGATCTGGCTCAGCTAACGCTATACGCGGCAAGAGATATCGGAAAACGCTCTCGGCCTCGCAGGCCTTAAGAACCTCTCGGACTGGCCTCGCAGATTTAGACACAAAAATCTGAGGTTGCACTATGTCAGTGCGAAGGAGGTGCGAGATAACGTCTTTCTGAAAAAAGAAAACGTCGTCATCGCCGTGGAATAAACTGAGATAGCCATAGACGCTCGGTGTATTTTTTATAAGCCTTGTTGGCTTTCGTATAAGATTCGCGAGCGTAGGCGTCAGAGTCATTCCATCTTCTTTTTTCCAATCGATCTCCTCGCCAGCTGGCAGCCTTGATAGAACTCCCTCTTGAAACAGGGATTTATTTCTCTTCTCCCAGTCAATTAGTTGTTCTCCAAGTACGCTATCGGCATGTAGATGAACTGCACCATGGATAAAACGATCTGCCGAAGGTTCTAGTACGCTAAGTAGCGTGGGCGCCGCATTGGAACCGCTGGAACGGGTGAACTCTAGGACGTTTCCAATAGTTGCCTCCGTTGTATGAGGCAACAAAACTTTATCGTAGAAAATGCAGTATGTTGCCAAGTCGGCATTGTCGTTCAGGACGACATCCGAGTTATACACGATGTCGTAGCTCATAGCCCCTCCGGCGACGTCTCCAAAGCTACTATTCGTCGTACGTAGCCCGTCAACAAATCGAGCACGAAACACGACGGGCGTTTCTAGCCTAACCTACACTAAGATTCCTTTTTTGGCATCCACAACAATGCGTCATTCTGCATTGGTAGCGGGTCGCAACGACTCGACAACGACAGAAAATGCGGAGAAAGGTGTAACGACGACGGTTTCCGCGGGAACTGCGGCTATGTGGCGGGTAGCGGACCGTGCGCCTGACGCCTGTGACCGTCGCGGGGGGTGATCCGACAGCGTACAGCACGCATTCGATACGCCGCACAAAGGCAACGCTGATTTACAAACGCCCCAACAATCTCAGAACGGTCCAACTGCTGCTCGGCCATCGCAAGATTGAGAGCACAATCAGGTACCAGGGCATCGAAGTCGACGACCCGCTTGAGATCTCGGAGCAGACCGAAATCCCGTATCCAGATACGACCGGCGCAGCCCGCGATAATCAAAACGGGCTCGAGCGATGTCGGTCATTGTCTATATCCCCGCGAGGCGTCTCGCGGGCTCCTGTTTGTCCAACCTGATCAGGCCCGTGCCGGCGAGCCTTGCTTGCTCCGGTTACCGGTTCGCCATGGTTTGCATGCCTGACATGGAAAAGGCAGGTCTGGCACCAGGAAAGGCCCTGAAGGACGTCATTTCAGACGACGAAAAAATATTGAGCAAGCGCGGGTCGCGTCGCGATTGCTGGTCGGCCCTTCCGATCACGGACGCCGGATGATTTTGGCGTGTCACTGGGTTGGATGGAATGCGTGCATACCTGCTTGGATGCGTCAGTTCCGCACCAGCTCCACCGCGGCCGAACGCAAATCTTCGAGCGCGAATAGCCGGGCCGCAGTACAGCCGGTGATACCCGCACCGGCAATCACAACATCGAAACTGGTGCCAGTACATTCGCGGCACCGGATTGTCTGTCTCGTACAAGGGTATGGAGTTGTTCATCCATTCCTCCCGTTGAAGCTCCTATGAGCACAGTTGTACCAATACGCAAAGTGTAAATATGGATTTGCTACTTCAGGCAGTCCATGAATGACAATATGGGACGTAGTTTCGCCACGCGTTGATGGCCGCGTTGAATTCGGGCCGACATCGACTAATGTGGTATGCGGGCAGCCACCTTCAAGATGACGGGGTAAATCTAACGGTATTCCGAGATTGCCTTAGCGGAAAGCGATGAAGAGAGGAGCCTGAAACGCTACCCGCTGCCTGATGAAAGTGTTTCTCCCCGTCGATTGCGCACTACTCGCTAATATTCCGGTGCTACAGAACGGCAACGCTTAGCTAGCGGGTAATGTCCACCTTGGCGCTTGACCGCAAGCCTCGGGCGTCGAGGCGTCCATCTCGCGAGAGCGTTGGGACCCGGCGAACATCTGGTACCGAGTCGGTGCATGCCTCGTCTCGTCTGTTGACACGACAGCGCGCCCTGATACTTGCTATTGGGTTGCCGTGTCGATGGGGCGACTCGCTGCGTACGGCAATCGCACGATGCGGAGTATGAATGCGTTGTTGATCAATCGCCGTGCAGCGGCAACTAATGATCAACGACTCAGGCCCATGCGCATCTGGTTGTACGTCATTCACGTTACTGACTAGCCGGTCTCGTGATGGTTGGACGTAAAGGAGCCGGAAATGAACGTCGAAATCCAGTTAAAGCGGCACGACTCGACAGACCTGGTTCTCGTCGCCCGTACAGATGAGCTTTCGGACAATGCCATCAAAGCGGTGCAGATCGAGGGAGTCGAACTGATCATTATCCGGCACGCAGACGACATTTCGATTTTTCACGGCCGTTGTCCGCATCAAGGCACATTGTTATCTGAGGGAACGATACAAGACGGCATTTTGACTTGCCGTGGGCACGGCTGGCAATTCGCTTGCCCGTCCGGCTGCAAGATCGGCGAAAGCGCTTTGCAACTGAAGCGATTCGACGTAATCGTCGATGACCGCGAAGTGAAAGTCGACCGGAGCGAGGTTTTCGCATGGAAAGCGCAACGGCAGCTTGAACCTTACGAGATCACATCACAACCGCCCGCAATCTCCGTCCGGTCGCTCGCACAGCTTCCCGGTCCGAAGGGCATTCCGGTTTTGGGAAACATCCTCCAGATGGCACCCGAAAAACTTCATCTCGTTCTGGAACAGTGGTGCCGCAAGTTCGGTCCTGTGTACACATACAATCTGATGGGGCGCCCCTTCGTCGGGATTGCCGATCCGGTTCTCATCGGTCGGATTTTGCGCGAGCGGCCAGGGACCTACCGCCGCTGGGATGTGATCGAGACAGTTGCGCAGGAGTTGGGCATCAACGGTGTGTTTTCCACCGAAGGCGAGACCTGGCGAAGACAGCGTCAGCTTGTCGCCAAAGCACTGGACCCTGAGCATCTGCGCGCATTCTTCCCCACGCTATGTACGATGACCCGGCGATTGATGCAACGTTGGGAGAAGGCGGCTCGCGAGCACGAGTCCGTCGATATTCAAAAGGACCTGATGCGCTATACCGTGGACGTGACGACGAACCTTGCGTTCGGATACGACATGGATACTTTGGAGAGCGAAGGAGAAGTGATCCAGCGCCATCTTGAAGTCGTTTTTCCGATGATCAACCGGCGCATCAATGCACCTTTTCCTTACTGGCATTACTTCAAACTACCGGCCGATAGAGAACTCAATCGTGCCTTGACTGTGGTTCAACAGCTGACGAGGGATCTCATCACCGCTAACCGGGCACGTCTCGCACGACGGTCAGAATTCGACTCGCGTCCCGCAAATCTTCTGGAGGCGCTCCTAACGGCTCAACACGAAGGACAGAGGCCGCTAACGGACGACGAAGTCCTCGCCAATGTCTTTACGATTCTGCTGGCCGGCGAGGACACGACGGCAAACGCCATCGCGTGGGTTGCGTATTTCATGTCCTGTCGCCCTGAGATACAACGCAAGATGCAGGACGAAGTCGATTCCATCATCGGAACGCGGTCGATGCTCGAAGACATGGAGGAGGGCAACGCACTTGTGTATCTGGACGCGGTGACCCACGAAGCCATGCGACTCAAATCTGTCGCTCCGGTTATTGGAGTCGAGCCGATCCACGACGTCGAGGTGGGCGGCATTGCTATTCCCAAGGGCACGGTGCTGGCGTTGTTAACTCGACAGGCAGGATTGCAGCAACGCGGCGGTTCGGCGGTCCAGGAATTCGATCCAGACCGTTGGCTTTCCCGCGCCAGCGCTGCCAGTCATCATCAGGCCGGATTCATGCCGTTTGGGTCTGGGCCTCGGCTTTGCCCGGGACGGAGTCTGGCTTTGATGGAGGTCCGATCGGCGGTCGCGATGTTGTGCCGCAACTTCAATATTTCGCTTGCCACTGATCCATCCGAGGTCGAAGAACGGTTCGCGTTTTCAATGATGCCGCGAAATTTGCGTGTCATTTTTAATCGACGCATCTGATGTTCGCAAATCAGAGTGTGAAGATCGTTGGTAGATAGCTAGCAAGTCGTTGGCTCACCGCAATGTTACCGGTGGCTCAGGATCGCGTACTGTCCTCGCGCAGCGAAAGCTGTGATTCGAAGTGACGGGCGGTACATCAACGGCTGCAGAGCAACCCACAGGGGGCTTTGGCCGGCGATCGGCCCAATGACCGCAATGGCCGGCAAACGGTATTTCCCCGTAAGCAAATAGCCGCTTATTAGTTACAGCCAGCCGCTGATCTATTGGCGATGGTGCAGGCACATGACGCTTCGTGAAACCGTCAACACGCTCCTGTTTCCGACCCGACGCGGACGTTTGATGTCGGGCGTTGTTGGCAAAACCTCCCACTAATGAGAGAACGTTTGGTTTGTGGCATTAAACAAAGAAGCAATAGCGGCATTTCCAATCACACCACCGCTTCTCCGATATGCTTCTCGCATTGAGTCGATCGCCCCTCATTAACCAAACCAAAACCCCCACTTCCAAAAAACCCAATTCCCACCTGGGGCCAGGTGTCGCACTCTAATCGCCAGCCGAGCGGGACGAGGGAAAGAGGGGGAGAGGGGCGCGGCAAACGGAAGTGAAGAGGGAAAAGCGAAAGCGAGACAGTCGCACCGCGACGAACCCAACCCCGCCCCAATCCAAACCCTTCGCCCCGCAAAGAGTTGCCACCCAAAGACACTAGGCCAACCAAAAAAGGCAGCCAGCACGAAGCGCCGCAAGAGCGCCAGACCCAAGCCGCGCGCAAGGCAGTCAAGCGGCCAGGCAGCAAAGCCGCAAAGCATGAAGAACAGACAGTAAAGAAAGAACAGGAGACAACCGTGTCAACAGCAACAGTGTCAACAGCACAAGCACAACCACCAGCAAAACCAAAAACAGTCAACTCCGGCGCCCGCCTGGACCGCCTCCCCATCACCCGCTTCCACTGGAACATCCTCGGCCTGATCGGCGCCGGCGCCTTCCTCGACGCCTTCGACATCTATTTGGCCAACGGCGTCCTCGCCTCGATGGTCAAAACCGGCTTCACCGACCTGCGCTTCGGCTCGTTCTTCATCTCCGCGACCTTCATGGGCATGATGATCGGCGCGGGCCTCTCCGGTTATCTCGGCGACCGCTTCGGCCGCCGCTATTCGTATCAGGCCAATCTCGCGATCTTCGGTATCGCGTCGCTCGTTGCGAGCTTCGCGCCGAACATCTACTGGCTGATCCTGCTGCGCTTCATCATGGGTGTCGGCCTCGGCGCCGAACTCGTCGTCGCCGCCGGCACGCTGTGCGAATTCGTGCCGCCCGCGACGCGCGGCCGCTGGACCGCACTGCTCGCGCTGATCATCAACTCCGGTCTGCTCGGTGCAACCGCGATCGGCTACTGGGTGATCCCGCATCTCGGCTGGCGCTATATGTTCGCGATCGCCGGCGTCGGCGCGCTCGTCGTGTGGTTTCTGCGTCATCGGATGCCGGAATCGCCGCGCTGGCTCGAAACCGTCGGCCGGCTCGAAGAGGCCGAAGCGACTGTCTCCGCGATCGAACGACAAGTCGAAGCGCGCGTCGGCAAGCTGCCGCCGGTCGCTCGCGTGGTCAGCCACGAAGTGCCGGCCGCGCCGTTCTCCGCGCTGTTCGCGCGCGGGATGATCGGCCGCACGCTGGTCGCCGCGCTGACCTGCATGGCGATCAACATGTCGCTGTATGGCTTCGTCGCGTGGTTGCCGACCTTCTTCGTCAAGGAAGGGCTGACGATCGTGCAGTCGCTCGGCTTCGTGCTGCTGATGTCGTTCGGCGCGCCGGCCGGCGCGGTGGTCGGCTATCTGATCACGGACCGCATCGGTCGACGCAACGGCATCGTGCTGTTCTCGCTCGCCACCATCGTGCTCGGCTTCATCTACGTGCAGATGCGCGATCCCGTATCGATCGCAGCGGTGGGTTTCGCGCTCGTCACGGCCATCTACACGGTTTGCACGCTCGGCCTGTTCGGCTATATCCCCGAGCTGTTCCCGACCGCGCATCGCTTGCGCGGCACCGGCGTGGCCGGCACCTGCGGGCGCGCGGCATCGATGTCGACGCCGTACGTCGCGTTGCTGCTCTACACGCAGTTCGGCGTGACGGGCGTGCTGACGATGGTCGGCGGCGTGCTGCTGTTGCTGAGCATCGCGATCCTCGCGCTGCGGATCGAAACCAGTCAGCAGACGCTGGAGGAAATTTCGCCCGACACCGATTTGCTGCCGCAAGCGGAACTGGTCCAGAAGTCGGCCTGATTCGCCCGATCCACTCAGGGCGGTTAAGATGAAAGTTTGTTCCGCACACGCTTCGCGAACAGCTTTCATCATGCACTTCGATTTCGTCGATCTTCGTCTGCTCCTCAATATCGCCGACACCAGCAATCTCGCGCGTGCGGCGGAGCGTTCGCATCTGTCCGCGCCCGCCGCCAGCAATCGCGTGAAAAACCTCGAGGAGCAGCTCGGCTTCAAGCTGCTCTACCGCAACAGCCAGGGCGTGACGCTGACGCCCGCCGGCGAGGCGTTCGTGCACCACTCGCGGCTCGTGCTCGAACGCGTCGAGCATCTGGCCGGCGACATGCAGGAGTACGGCGAGGGCATCAAGGGCCACGTGCGCATCTGGGCCAACACCACCGCGATCAGCGAGTTCATGCCGGCGGTGCTGAGCCGTTTTCTGCGCGATCACCCGGACGTCAACATCGATCTGCGCGAGGTGCTGAGCGGCGAGATCGTCAAGGGCGTCGCCGACAGCGCGACCGATATCGGCATCGTCGCGGGCAACGTGCATGCGGAGCATCTGGAAATGCTGCCGTATCGCGACGACCGGCTGGTGCTCGTCACATCGTTCGATCATCCGTTCGCGAAGCTCGCATCGGTCGATTTCTCGCAACTGCTCGACGCGAACTTCGTCAGTCTGCCGACTTCGAGCGCGATCCACGCGTTCATCACCAGCGCCGCCGATGGCCTCGGCGCGCGTCTCAAACTGCGCATCCAGGTCGGCAACTTCGAGGCCGCGTGCCGGATGATCGAAGCGGGCGTCGGGATCGGCATCGTGCCGGAATCGGTTGCGCTGCGGCATCGGCGTACGATGCAGATCGCGCTCGTCGGTCTGAACGATCCGTGGGCCGAACGCAAGCTGAAGATCTGCGTGCGCAGTCTGAAGGATTTGCCGCCGTTCGCGCGGGTGCTGGTCGAC
This sequence comes from Burkholderia sp. SRS-W-2-2016, assembly GCF_001931485.1. GTDB lineage: Bacteria > Pseudomonadota > Gammaproteobacteria > Burkholderiales > Burkholderiaceae > Paraburkholderia. The sequence continues at coordinate 50,422 of NZ_MSDV01000017.1, forward strand.
CGGCTGATGACGGCGGCGGATGGGGACGGGATGGCGCAGGCGTGAAGCGATGCCAGCGGCCTACAGATACGGATAACTAGCGCGGGCCGTAAAGGTCAGTTGTAGCGAACGCGGTGGAAGAGCCGTTTGCGCTCGCCTAAACTCAAGGCTTCACGTTCACGTTCTTCAGCGCTGCGGGCGGCCGGTCGGCGGAGCAGGTTCCGCGCCTGGCAGCCGGCGCGCTGCGACCATCATGAAGCCTTCCAGACAGTGGTTCCTCGTGGCGGCATTGTGCGGCTTCGCCGCCGCGCAGCCGGTGCTGGCCGCAGCCGATGCATCGCCTGAAACAGCCGGTTCGGCACCGTCCACGCTATCGGCGCAATGCGACTCCGTCAGCTTCGCGACGGGCACGCGTCAAAACCGCGCCGCATGCCGGCGAATTTTCGCGCGACAGATACGTCCGACCGTGCAGACCTCGCCGCAAACGGCAGCGGACTTCGGCTCATAACATTCGGCTCGAATCACCGAAGTTTCACTTCACGGCATCCGAACGAACCCGGCAACCCCGGGCGAGCGCGGGGTTTTCGCCGTGAAGCCGCGAAGCCGCGACCTCACACCTCGCTCGCCTCGACCGCCCGCGACGTCAGGCTGCTCTGCCTGACCACCAGCTGAAACCCGACGTCGACCACCTGCGGCTCCAGCTCGCGGTCGGCACCGCCTGAAACATCCGCATCGCCCTGCGTTTCCAGCCGCCGCAACAACTCCTGCGCGATCCGCAAGCCGATCGTCGCCGCGTGCGGCTGGATCGTCGTCAGCGGCGGCACGCAGACCTCGCTGAACGGCAGGTCGCCGAAGCCGGTCACCGCCAGTTGCTCGGGCACGCGGATGCCGCGCCGCTGCGCTTCGAACAGCACGCCCAGCGCCATCACATCGTTCGAGCAGGCAATCGCCTGCAAGTCGGGCATTGCGTCGAGCGCGGCGCCGAGCACGTCGCTGCCGCTGGTCGGCGACGCACTGCTGGGCAACTCGATCACGAACACGTCGACGCCTTTCTTCGCGAGCCAGTCGCGCAGGCCGTCGCAGCGTTGCCGCGCGCGCAAGTCGCTCGTCATCCGTGCGCCGGCGAACGCGATCCGCCGTGCGCCCAGTTCATATAAATGCTCGGCCAGCGCCTCGCCGACCGCGCGATGCGAAAAGCCCACCTGCAGATCGAACGGTTCGCCGCCGAGCTCCCACATCTCGGCGACCGGCGCGCGCGCCTGGCGCAGCAGCGTGCGGGTCGCGTCGTCGTGGCGGCAGCCGGTCACGACCAGCGCGGTCGGCGACCACGACAGGAACGTGCGTACGAGGCTGGTTTCGCGTTCGGCGTCGTAATCGCTCGCGCCGAGCAGTAACTGGTAGCCGTGGCGGTCGAATTCCTTCTGCATCGCCGCGACGGTCGCCGCAAAGAACGCGTTGCTCAGCGACGGCACGACCACGCCGATCGCGCGGGTGCGCGCCGCGGCGAGGCTGCCGGCGAGCAGGTTCGGCACGTAGCCGAGCACTTCGATCGCCTGTTTGATGCGCGGCGCGATGCGCGGCGAGACCGCGTCGGGATTGCGCAGGAACAGCGACACGGAGCTGGCGGACACGCGCGCGCGGGCGGCGACGTCGTCCATCGTCACGCGGTTGGTGCCGCGGCGGATGCGGGTGGGAGCTTTGCTGGTCTGGGACATTCGGCCACATTTCGAAAGAGCCGCCAGTGCCGCGCGGCGCGATTTGTCATTCTAAACCTGCAGCGCAACGAATTATCCGATCGGGGATAACCCTGGTGGCCCTGTCCAGAATCGTAGCGCTATTATTTCGCAGCGCTGCGATTTTTGCCAGAAGACAAAAAATCGCAGCAGTCGCCGCCGTTTTCTCGCCTGTTCGCGAGACCTTTTTGTCCCGCCCGATCCGATCATGACCGCTGAATCCCAGTCCACCGAGTTTCACTGCGTGCTGGACGCCCGCGCCCAACTGGGCGAATGTCCGCGCTGGGATGAGCGCGAGCGCGTGCTGTACTGGGTCGATATTCTCGAACCGGCGCTGCATCGTTTCGATCCGGCGAGCGGCGCGACGACGACATTCGCGTTGCCCGAACATATCGGCTGCTTTTCGCTGCGCGAGGGTGAGGGCGGCGGTTTTATCGCCGGTCTGCGCTCGGGCGTCTGGACGCTCGACAGCGAAGCGAGGCCGCTGACGATGCTCGCGGCCAACCCCGAAAACCCGCAAACCAGCCGCTTCAACGACGGCCGTTGCGACGCGGCCGGCCGTTTCTTCGCGGGCACGATCGACGAACCGAAAGCGGGCGGCCACGCGCATCTGTATCGCCTGAACACGAACGTCGCCACACAAGCGACCGAGACGAACTCAGCAAGCGCCACGCTCACCCCCCTGAGCGCCGGCCTGATGACCTCGAACGGCCTCGCCTTCAGCCCCGACAGCCGCTGGCTCTACCACTCGGACACCCCGCGCTTCACCGTCTACCGCTCGGCCTACGACGCCGCGACCGGCGCATGCGGCGAGCGCGAAACCTGGATCACCGTCGAGCCGACGCCGCAGGATCGCGGCCGCCCGGACGGCGCCGCGGTCGACGCCGACGGCTACTACTGGAGCGCGTTCTACGAAGGCGGCCGGGTGGTGCGCTTCACGCCGGACGGCGCGATCGACGCGGTCTACCCGCTGCCGGTCACCTGCCCGACGATGTGCGCGTTCGGCGGCCCCGACCTGCGCACGCTGTATGTGACGAGCGCCCGCGCGGGCCGTCCCGCCGACGAACTCGCACGCGAGCCGCTGGCCGGCGGTCTCTTTGCGCTGCGAACCGCGGTGCCGGGCCGTGTCGAGCCGCGCTGGCGCGGCTGATCGACCGAATTCCATTGAAGTCCACCGAAGTTTTTTGCAGCAAGCAGTCGAATTTTTTTGCCTGAAAATCGTAGCGCTGCGAAAATGACGCCCGGCCGCGACCGTGCCGACCGGAGCGCGCCTGCCTTAACCTCAGAACAGCATCGAGGAGACGATCATTTTTACGATACTGAGTTTTGCCTTCTTCACCGCGCTGGTCGGCTTTGTGTCCTATCTGTTCACGCGCCGCGCGAAAGACGTCGGCGCGCGCGGCTACTTCATGGCGAGCGGCGGGCTGACCGGCTGGTTCATCGCCGGCTCGATGATGCTGACCAATCTGTCGGTCGAGCAGATGGTCGGCCTGAACGGTGACGCGTACGCGCACAACCTGTCGGCGATGGCGTGGGAGTGCACGGCCGCGGTCGCGACCGTCGCGCTCGCGATGTTCTTCCTGCCGCGCTACCTGCGCGGCGGCTTCTCGACGTTGCCGCAATTTCTCGAAGAGCGTTTCGACGCGACCACGCGGCGCGTGGTCAGCGCGTTCTTCGTGATCGGCTACATGCTGGTTGTCAATCCGTCGGGTCTGTATCTCGGCGCGATCACCTTCAACCAGGTGTTCGGCGTGCAGGCGCTCCTCGGCACGTCGTACCCGGTGACGATCACGCTGCTGGTGTGGTTCTCCGGCGCGATCGGCGCGGCCTACGCGGTGTTCGGCGGGCTGCGCGCGGTCGCGGTGTCGGACACGATCAACGGCGTCGGTCTGCTGATCGCCGGTCTGATGGTGCCGGTGCTCGGCTTCTACGCGCTCGGTCACGGCGACTTCCTCAGCGGCTTTCATCTGGTCGCAACGCAGGCGCCGGAGAAGCTGTCGGCAATCGGCGGTCCGAAGGATTCGGTGCCGTTCGGCACGCTGTTTACCGGGATGATCTTCGCGAACCTGTTCTACTGGTGTACCAACCAGGCGATCGTGCAGCGCACGTTCGCGGCGAAAAATCTCGCCGAAGGCCAGAAGGGCGTGCTGCTGTCGGGTCTGCTCAAGCTGCTGGTGCCGGTCGTGATGATGCTGCCCGGCGTGATCGCGTTTCATCTGTACAAGAGCAATCCGCTCGCGCGGCCCGACCTCGCGTATCCGCAACTGGTCGCCGATCTGCTGCCGTGGTGGGCGAAGGGCTTCTTCGTCGCGGTGCTGTTCGGCACGGTGATGAGCCACTTCAACGCGGTGATCAACAGTACCGCGACGCTGGTCGCATTCGACTTCTACAAGGTGTGGAAACCGCAGGCCTCCGACGAAAAACTGATCCGCGTCGGCAAGAGCGCGAGCGTGGCGATCGCGGTGGTGTCGCTGCTGATCGCGCCGCTGCTGATGTACGCGCCGGACGGCATCTACACGGTGATGCGCCGCTTCACCGGCTTCTTCAACATTCCGATCATCGCCGTGGTGCTGGTGGGCTTCTTCAACAGCAAGATCGCCGCGCTGCCGGCCAAGATCGTGCTGCTGCTGCACGTGATCGTCTACACGCTGCTGATCTTCGTGTTCAAGGTCGACAAGGTGTACGGGATCAACTTCATCCACATCATGGGGATCCTGTTCGTCTGCGAAGTCGCGCTGATGCTGGTGCTCGGCCAGCGCTATCCGCGCGCGGTCCCGTATAAGCCGCAGTTCCGCCAGCACGGCGACCTGACCCCGTGGCGCTTCGCCAGCACGATGAGCGTGCTGCTGATCGCGATGCTGGTGAGCCTGTATCTGACGTTCTCGCCGCTCGGCATCGCCCGCCACGGCGGCGTGACCACCGACTACATCGTATGGATGGCGATCACCTGGGGCGTCGCCGCAATGCTGATCGCGATGTTTCGCCGCCGCGCGGCGACGGTCGCGCAACGCGGTGTCGAATGGCACGCGAGCCCGTCGGAACAGCGGCACTGATTAATCTGGAAGACGAAGCAAGGACGAATGTGATGGATTGGCAGACAGAGTCGAGCGGTCAGGCAAACGGCAGCGTGGTGTTGCGGGTCGCGAATCGCACGTTGTTCGAGCACACGCCGCAGGCGCCGGCGGTGTTCGTCGGGCACGGCACGCCGACGGTCGAGATGTATCGCGGCAATTTCGACATCAGCGATTACGTCGACGAACGCGTCGCGCTGCGCGACGCGCGTCTGACGCACGAAGCCGACGGCAGCGTGCGGATCGAACTGGCCCGTCAAGCGGGCGCGCCGGCCGAGCTGACCATCGTCGCGCGGCGCAGCGCGAACGGCGCGACGCTGGAGCTGGCCGGCGACGCGTCGCTGAACCGCGTCTGGTGGCGCGTGCCCGCCGAGGCCGACGAACACGTGTGGGGCTGCGGCGAGCAGATGTCGTATTTCGATCTGCGCGGCCGGCACTTTCCGCTGTGGACCTCGGAGCCGGGCGTCGGTCGCGACAAGAGCACGCATCTGACGTGGCAGGCCGACGTGACCGCGAAAGCGGGCGGCGACTACTACCACACCAACTATCCGCAGCCGACCTTCGTGTCGTCGCGCAAATACTGTCTGCATGCCGAAACGACCGCGTATGCGGATTTCGATTTCCGTCATGACGATTGGCACGAACTGCAATTCTGGGCCGTGCCCGAGCGGCTCGAATTTATCGTCGCCGACGATTTCGTCTCGCTGGTCGAGCGCATTTCGCTGCGCTTCGGCCGTCAGCCGGCGCTGCCGGGCTGGGCGCTGGACGGCGCGATCCTCGGCCTGAAAAACGGCCGCGAGCACGCGCAGCAGATTTTCGAAGCGAGCCGCGCGGCCGGCGTCGCCGTCAGCGGCTTGTGGTGCGAGGACTGGGCCGGCATCCGCCAGACCTCGTTCGGCAAGCGGCTGTTCTGGAACTGGCGCTGGAACGACGAGCGCTATCCGGATCACCAGGCATGGGTCGCGCAACTGAAACAGGACGGCGTGCGTTTTCTCGGCTACGTGAACCCGTATCTGTGCAACGACGGTTCGCTGTACGAAGAAGCGCGCGCGGCCGGCTATCTGGCAACCGCCATTGATGGCGGCGACTACCTGGTCGACTTCGGCGAATTCGATTGCGGCGTGGTCGACTTCACGAACCCGGCGGCGGCGCGCTGGTTCGAAGAGCGCGTGATTCGCGGCGAGATGCTCGAACGCGGAATCGACGGCTGGATGGCCGACTTCGGCGAATATCTGCCGACCGATCTGGCGCTCGCCAACGGCGTCGACGCGATGCTGATGCACAACGCGTGGCCGACGCTGTGGGCCGAAGTCAACGCGCGCGCGATCGCCGGCGCGGGCCGCACCGGCGACGCGCTGTTCTTCATGCGCGCGGGCTACACCGGCGTGCAGGCGCATTGCCCGCTGCTGTGGGCCGGCGACCAGTCGGTCGACTTCACCCGTCACGACGGTTTGCAGACGGTGATCTGCGGCGCACTGTCGTCGGGCTTGCTCGGCAATGCGTATCACCACAGCGATATCGGCGGCTATACGAGCCTGTTCGGCAACGTTCGCACGCCGGAGCTGTTCCAGCGCTGGGCCGAAATGGCCGCGTTCACGCCGGTGATGCGCACGCACGAAGGCAATCGGCCGGCCGAGAACTTCCAGTTCTGGCAGGACGCCGGCGTGCTCGCGCACTTCGCGCGGATGACCCGTCTGTTCGTCGCGCTGAAGCCGTACGTGCAGGGTCTCGTCGATGAAGCGGCGGCGCGCGGTCTGCCGTTGCAGCGGCCGCTGTTCCTGCACTACGAGCACGACGCCGCGACCTACGCGATTCAGGACCAGTATCTGTACGGCCGCGATCTGCTGGTCGCGCCGGTGCATGCGGCGGACGCGAGCGAATGGAGCGCGTACCTGCCGGCCGGCGATCAATGGACGCATCTGTGGAGCGGCGTCGACTACGACGGCGGTCAGCGCGTGACGGTTGCCGCGCCGCTCGGCGAGCCGCCGGTGTTCGTGCGCCGCGGCGCCGCGCGCGCTGCGCAATGGCTCGCGCTCGCGAAGGATCTGTGATGAGCGGCGCAGCGTTGTTCCATCACCTGACGTTCGCGCTGTGCGTCGCGCTCGCGACGTTCACGCAGAGCCTGACCGGCTTCGCGTTCGGCCTCGTGCTGCTCGGGCTCGTCGCGGTGTTTCATCTGGCGCCGCTGCCGGTCGCCGCGAACGTCGTCACGGTGATGGTGCTCGCGAACGCCGCGCTGCTGGTGCGGCGGATGCCGCCGCTGCCGCGCAAAATTATTGCGCCGACGTTCGGCAGCAGCCTCGTCGGCGTCGCGCTCGGCGCGTTCCTGCTTGCATGGCTGTCCGATAACGCAATCGGCGTGCTGCGCTTCGTGCTCGGCATCGCGATTCTCGCGTGCAGCGTGCTGCTGGTCGTGCAGACCAAACCGCGCGCGCAGATGTCCGGCGCGGGCTCGTTCACGTTCTATGGCGTGCTGTCCGGCGTGATGGGCGGCGTGTTCGCGAGCGCCGGGCCGCCGATGGTGTTCCACCTCTATCGCCAGCCGCTCGACCGGCTGGTCGTGCGCGACACGCTGGTGCTGATTTTCGCGGTCAACGCGGTGCTGCGCCTGTTCATCGTGCTGCAGCAGGGCCGCTTCGGCGCCGACTCGCTCGCGCTGAGTCTGGAGGCGCTGCCGGTCGTGCTGACGGTCACGTGGCTTGCGCGCCGTTATCCGCCGGGCTGGTCGCCGGCCGCGGTGCGCCGTGTCGTGTTCGTGCTGCTGGCCTGCGCGGGCGCGAGCCTCGTCGGTCCCGCGGTGACCTCGACGCTCGCCGCGCAGCATGCGCAGTCCCAACCCTCTTCCTAAGCCTTCGGCTCTCACTATCGTGCAAGACAAGCTCAAGCTCAAACAACTCGCCGATCTGCGCAGCCAGCGCTGGCTCGCGCCCGACGACATGCGCTCGTTCGCGCATCGTCAGCGTCTGCAGCAGATGGGTTTGCGCCGCGAAGAATTCATGTCGCGCCCGGTGATCGCGATCATCAATACGTGGAGCGACCTGTCGCCGTGTCACGCGCATTTGCGCGAGCGCGCGGAGGCCGTCAAGCGCGGCATTCTGCAGGCGGGCGGGATGCCGTTCGAACTGCCGGCGATGTCGCTCGGCGAGGTGATGGTCAAGCCGACCACGATGATCTACCGCAACCTGCTGGCGATCGAAACCGAGGAGCTGCTGCGCTCGCTGCCGATCGACGGCGCGGTGCTGATGGGCGGTTGCGACAAGACCACGCCGGGTCTGTTGATGGGCGCGCTGTCGGCGGACCTGCCGTGCATCTTCGTGCCGGCCGGGCCGATGCTGAGCGACCGTCATCGCGGTCAGGTGGTCGGCGCGGGCACCCACACGAAGAAGTTCTGGGACGAATACGTGGCCGGCAACCTCGAGCAGACCGAATGGATTTCGCTCGAAGCGCGGATGACGCGCGCGCCCGGCACCTGCAACACAATGGGCACCGCCAGCACGATGACCTCGATCGTCGAGGCGATGGGCTTCACGCTGCCCGGCGCGACCAGCATTCCGGCGATGGATTCCGCGCATCCGCGGATGTGCTCGGCGAGCGGCGAGCGCATCGTCGGGATGGTGTGGGAGGACCTGAAGCCGAGCCGCTTCTTCAATCGCGCGGCGGTCGAGAACGGCATCGTCGCGTATATGGCGCTCGGCGGCTCGACCAATGCGGCGATTCACACGATCGCGATCGCGGGCCGCGGCAACGTGCCGTTGACGCTCGATGAAATCGCCCGCGTCGGCGCGGATATTCCGGTGCTGGCCGACATCTTCCCGTCGGGCGCGCGGCTGATGGAGGACTTCTATTACGCGGGCGGTTTGCCGGCGCTGCTGGCCGGTCTCAAGCCGCGCTTGACGCTCGACTGTCTGACCGTGAACGGCAACACGCTCGGCGAAAACCTCGCCGCGTTCGAGTCCGGCATGCGTCCGCAAGGCGAAGACGCGATCCGTCCGCTCGATAACCCGGTCACCGAAGGCGCGGCGCTCGCGGTGCTGCGCGGCAACCTCGCGCCGTCGGGTGCGGTGATCAAGCCGAGCGCGGCGAGCCCGCACCTGCTCAAGCATCGCGGCCGCGCGCTGGTATTCGATTCGGTCGCCGAAATGAATGCACAGATTCACGCGCCGGAGCTCGACGTCGATGCCGACACCGTGCTGGTGCTGCGCGGCGGCGGCCCGATCGGCGCACCGGGGATGCCCGAGTGGGGCAATCTGCCGATCCCGAAGAAGCTGCTCGCGGCCGGCGTGCGCGACATGCTGCGCATCTCCGATGCGCGGATGAGCGGCACCCACTACGGCACCTGCGTGCTGCACGTCGCGCCCGAGGCGGCGGCGGGCGGCCCGCTTGCGCTGATCCGCACCGGCGACATCATCGAACTCGACGTCGCGGCGGGGCGCCTCGACGTCCTGCTGTCGGATGAAGAACTCGCGAACCGCCGCGAAAGCTGGCGGGCGCCGCCGAAGCCGCGGCAACGCGGCTATATCCGCCTCTACGTCGATCACGTGACCCAGGCCGACCAGGGCTGCGATTTCGATTTCCTCGCCGGCTTCGAAGAACCGGTCGAACCGCCGATCTTCTGATTGTTCCGTTTCTTCCAGTTCTTCCGATCTCAGGACAAGTCATGACTCAACGCTACAGACAGGACCCCACCCGCAACGCGTTCCGCGATGCGCTGAAAGCGCCGGCAGGCACCAGCACGATGCGCGCGAAACCGCTCGGCACGTGGCTGATGGCGGGCTCGCCCGCGAGCGCCGAAGCGCTCGGCCATGCCGGCTTCGACTGGCTGCTAATCGATATGGAACACGTGCCGCTCGAATTCACCGACGTGCTGCATCTGTTGCAGGCAGTTGATTGCGGCGGCGCGGCGCCGGTCGTGCGGCTCGCGAAGACCGATGCGACGCTCGCGAAGCGCGCGCTCGACATGGGCGCGCCGACGCTGATGTTCCCGTTCGTGCAGAGCGTCGAAGAGGCGCGCGCGGCGGTTGCGTGCACGAAGTTCCCGCCGCTCGGCACGCGCGGTTTCGCGGCGATGCATCGCGCGAGCCGTTACGGCACGTGGAGCGAATTCGGCCGTCGCGCGAACGAAGCGACCGCCTGCATCCTGCAACTGGAAACGCCGGAAGCGATCGAGCAACTCGAAGCGATCGCCGCGGTGCCCGGCGTCGATGCGCTGTTCGTCGGCCCCGGCGATCTGTCGGCGGCGATGGGCAAGATCGGCAATCTCGCCGACCCGGAAGTGCGCGCGGCGCTGGCCGATTGCGCGCGTCGCGCGAACGCGGTGGGCATGCCGATCGGGATCGTCGGACCGACGCCGGCGATGGTGCGCGAGTTCGTCGAGATGGGCTACGACTTCGTCGCGATCGCGTCGGACATGGGGATGATGATGCGCCAGGCCAATGCGTTCATCGCCGAGTTCACCGACACGCAGGTGGCCGCGAACGCAGGCGGGCCGTACTGAGATGAGCGCCGTTTCTCCGTTGCTCGAACTGACCAGCGACGCGTGGCGCGTGCGCCTCGCGCCGTCGCTCGGCGGCTCGATTATCGATGCGCAATGGCGCGGTCACGACGTGCTGCGCCCGACCACCGACGAGCATCTCGCGGCGGCGCTGGTGCGCAAGAGCGCGTGCTATCCGCTGGTGCCGTTTTCGAACCGCGTCGGTTATGGGCGTTTCGAATTCGATGGTCATGCTTATACGCTGCAGCCGAATTTCCCGAATGAGCCGCATGCGATTCATGGTGTCGGCTTTCAGCGCGAATGGGCGGTGGCGTCGCACAGCGATACCGCGCTCGATCTGCGTCTGAGCCATACGCCCGATGCTTCCTGGCCGTTCGCGTTCGAAGCTCGGCAGCGCTTTGGCATCGAAGGCGACACGCTGACGTTGACGCTGAGCATCACGAATCTCGATGCGCGCCGCGCGCCCGCCGGCCTCGGCTGGCATCCGTTCTTCCCGCTGCATACCGAACTTGGCGACACGCGTCTGGCGACGCAATGGGAATCGATGCTGGTCAGCGGTCCCGATCAATTGCCGTGCGAACGCGTCGCGCCCCCGGCGTTGCAAGCGCTCGACGCCACCGTGATCGACAACTGCTTCACCGGCTGGAGCCGCACGGCTTCGATCGACGCGCCGCATCACCGCATCGACATCGCCGCGAGCGACGCACTGCGCTGCGCGGTGCTGTTCCGCCCCGAAGGCCAGCCGTTCTACGCGTTCGAGCCCGTTAGCCATCCGAACAATGCGCTCAACGGCATCGAGCCGTCGATGCACGTGCTCGAACCGGGCGCGACGCTCGCCGCGCAAATGCGCTTCACGCTGTCGCCGCCCACCACCGAATCTGCAAGGACACAGTCATGACATCACGGCCAATCTATCCGGGCCTCGCGGGCCAGGTCGCGTTTATTTCCGGCGGCGCGTCGGGGATCGGCGAAGCGCTGGTCGAAGCGTTCTGGGAGCAGGGCGCGCAAGTCGCGTTCTGCGATATCGACAGCGCGGCGGGCAACGCTCTATGCGAGCGTCTTGGCGCCGCGGATAACGGCGACGGTGTCAAGCGCCTGAAGCCGTGGTTCGCGGTCTGCGACGTGCGCGACATCGACGCGTATCGCGTCGTGCTCGACGACGCCGCGCGCACGCTCGGCCCGATCCGCACGCTGGTGAACAACGCCGGCCGCGACACCCGTCATGCGCTGAGCGATCTGACCGTCGACATGTGGCACGACATGCTCGCGGTGAACCTCACCCATCACGTGTTCGCAACCCAGCGCGTGGCCCCCGCGATGCAGGCGGCCGGCGGCGGCGCGATCGTCAATCTCGGCTCGATTTCGTGGCTGCGCGGGCGGCCGAATCTGATCGGCTACACCGCATCGAAGGCGGCGATTTCGGGCATCACCCGCACGCTCGCGCGCGAACTCGGCGAACAGAACATCCGCGTGAACGCGGTGCTGCCCGGCGCGGTCGTCACCGAACGGCAAAGCGCGCTGTGGCGCGACGCGAGCGCCGACAAGCAGTTCATCGACCTGCAATGCCTGAAGTTGCGCGTCGAGCCGAAGCATATCGCCGACTCGGTGCTGTTCCTCGCGAGCCCGCAGGCCGCGACGATCACCGGCCAGAACCTCGTCGTCGATGCGGGGCTCGCGCAGGTGTCGGTGGTGGGTTGAGACGGATCGATTGATGTGGAGCGATCGAACTTCGGTTGAAGTTCGATCGAAGTTTGTTGGTGTGATTAAAAACAGAAAATACACAGGTCTGGAGACGCTTTGATGGCAGCCGAAAAAAATATTTCGCAGTACTGCGGTACGCAAAACCGCGACTCGCAACTCGACAGGAACGGCGCGCGCCACGGCAAGCGCCGTCCGCTTGGCCACGGTTTGAAGCTGTGCGCGCTCGCCGCCGCGTGCGCGGGTGCCGCGCCGGCCGCGTACGCGCAATCGAGCGTCACGATATACGGGATCGTCGACGCGGCGGTGCAGTACGGCAAGTTCAACAGCACGGTATCGCCGACCGCGATGGCTGCGAGCGGCAATCTGCAGGCGTCGCGTTTCGGCTTCCGCGGCAGTGAAGACCTCGGCGGCGGTTATCGCGCGAACTTCCAGCTCGAAACCGGCTTCAACACCTACACCGGAGTGGGCGGCGGCGCGACGATGTTCAACCGGGGCGCGGCGGTCGGCCTGTCGAGCGACCGCTACGGCAGCATCGACGCCGGCAATCTGTATCTGCCGATCTACTGGGTCTATCTCGGCTCGGACGTCGGCACTTACGGCCTGTCGAACCCGGCCGCGATCATGTCGCTGCAACATACGACCACGCTCGGCAAGTCGGGCACCGGCGGTTTCTATTCGAACTCGGTGCGCTATCGCACGCCGAACACGCTCGGCGGCGTGTCGGCGGAAGTGGGATATTCGTTCGGCGCGCAGAACGCGAGCGGGCAGACCGCCGACGGCCGCAATATCGGCGCGAACGTGCAGTACGCGAAGAACGGCCTGACGCTCGGCTATGGCGTCAATCGTTACCAGTACTACCAGAACCTCACCACGCTGTCGGCGTCGTCGCAACTGACGCAGATCGTCGCCGCGACCTATCAGATCGGCAACAACGTGATCGGCGCGAACTATCTGTATTCGAAGCGTACCGACGCGAGCGCGTGGTTCGCGTCGTCGTTCATGCTGAACGCGCGGATTCCGGCCGGCCCCGGCGACATCGAACTCGGTGTCGCGCGCCGCATCGAGAACGCGGAAGCGCGTGCGATGGCCTACAACGTCGGCTACGTGTACTTCCTGTCGCGGCGCACCCAGCTGTACGGCTACGCGGCGCGGATCACCAACAACAGCCACTCGACTCAGGGCTTCGCGCTGCTCAACTCGACCTATGCGGCGGTCACGCCGGGCTTCAATCCGTGGGTCGTCACCGCCGGTTTGCGCACCTCGTTCTAAGCTTCAGCACACACTCCCACGGACCGCGACGGTCCGCGGCGGCCCGCCTGGCGCGGGTCGCCGGCGATCTCCCAGACTCCTCTTCAAGTTTCCTTCTGGAAACGTCAATGGCCCTGTCAAGCCGCGTTTTACCCCCAATCGAACCTTCTTGCCGCCATAAAAACCCGCGTGTATAGTTTCCGAACTTACTCTTGTTTCGTATCGGAAATTAAAGGGGTTCAAATGGACGCGTCCACCATCCTCGCCGATCTCGGCATTGCCCAAGCCGCGCAAGCCGGCGATCTCGCGGTTCATTCGCCGGTCAACGGCGAGCTTATCGGCCGTGTGGCCAGCAATACGGTGGCCGAGGTCGACGCGGCGCTGACCCAGGCGAAGGCGGCGTTCGCCACGTGGCGCAACGTGCCGGCGCCGCGTCGCGGCGAGCTGGTGCGACTGCTCGGCAACCGTCTGCGCGAACAGAAACACGCGCTCGGCAGCCTCGTGTCGCTGGAGACCGGCAAGATCCTGCAGGAGGGGATGGGCGAGGTGCAGGAAATGATCGACATCTGCGACTTCGCGGTCGGGCTGTCGCGTCAGCTCTATGGTCTGACGATCGCGTCCGAGCGCCCCGGTCACCGGATGGCCGAGAGCTGGCATCCGATGGGCACCTGCGTGGTGATCTCGGCGTTCAACTTCCCGGTCGCGGTGTGGTCGTGGAACGCGGCGCTCGCGTTGGTGTGCGGCAACGCGGTGATCTGGAAGCCGTCGGAAAAGACCCCGCTGTCCGCGCTCGCGGTGAACAAGATCCTGGCCGATGCGCTGAAGGAATTCGGCGATGCGCCGGCCGGCCTCACCGCGCTGATCAACGGCGGGCGCGATGTCGGCGAAAAGCTGGTCGCCGATCCGCGCGCGTCGATCGTCAGCGCGACCGGCAGCACCGAAATGGGCCGCAAGGTCGGCGTCGAAGTGGCGAAGCGCTTCGGCCGCTCGCTGCTCGAACTCGGTGGCAACAACGCGGGCATCGTCACGCAAACCGCCGACCATGAACTCGCGCTGCGCGGCATCCTGTTCTCGGCGGTCGGCACCGCCGGCCAGCGCTGCACGTCGCTGCGCCGTCTGTTCGTGCACGACAGCGTGTACGAGAAGACCGTCGAGCGTCTGAAGCAGCTGTATAGCCGTGTGCCGATCGGCAACCCGCTCGAAAAGGGCACGCTGATGGGGCCGCTGATCGACCGTCAATCGTTCGACCGGATGCAGGAAGCGCTGCAGCAGGCGAAGGCCGAGGGCGGCAAGGTGTTCGGCGGCGAGCGCGTCGAGGTGAAGGGGCATGAAGGCGGCTACTACGTGCGGCCGGCGATCGTCGAAATGCCGTCGCAAACGGCAGTTGTCCTGAAGGAAACCTTCGCGCCGATCCTCTACGTGCTGCGCTATGCCGAGTTCGCCGACGCGGTCGATGCGAATAACGCCGCGCATCATGGTTTGTCGTCCTGTGTATTCACGACCGATCTGCGCGAAGCGGAACGCTTCCTGTCCGCGTCGGGCAGCGATTGCGGGATCGCCAACGTCAACATCGGCCCGAGCGGCGCGGAGATCGGCGGCGCGTTCGGCGGCGAGAAGGAAACCGGCGGCGGCCGCGAATCGGGCTCGGATGCGTGGAAGGCCTATATGCGTCGCGCGACCAATACGGTCAACTACTCGTCGGCGCTGCCGCTCGCGCAGGGGATCGACTTCAACCTCGACTGAGCATTGCTGGGCGCGCCGCTGGTCGCGCGCTTTCCTCAAGCAAGCCGTTTGCGCCGTCCGGCGTTGCCGGAGCGGCCGCGTTACTCGTGGAGCGAGACGTGAGTTCGAAAGTCGTGATCGTCGGCGGTGGGGTGATCGGCAGTTCGATTGCGTATTTCTTGCGACTGTCGGATCCGACGGTCGGCGTCACGGTGATCGAGCGCGATCCGACTTATGCGCGTTCGTCGTCGGCGTTGTCGGCGGCGTCGATCCGGCAGCAGTTCTCGACGCCGCTGTCGATCCGGATGTCGCTGTTCGGCATCGAGTTTTTGCGCTCGCTCGGCGCGCGGCTCGAAGTGAACGGCACGCAGCCTTCGATCGATCTGCACGAAGGCGGCTATCTGTTTCTCGCGACCTCCGCGGGCGAAGCGACGCTGCGCGAGAACCACGCGCTGCAACGCAGTCTCGGCGCGGATATCAGCCTGCTCGACCGGGCCGGCCTGCAATCGCGCTTCCCGTGGCTCAATACCGACGATCTCGTGGCCGGCGCATACGGCGAAACCGGCGAAGGCTGGTTCGACGGCTACGGCCTCGTGCAGGCGCTGCGCAAGAAAGCGCAGGCGCTCGGCGTGCGTTATGTCGCCGCCGACGTGACCGCGCTGCATCGCGACGGCCGCCGCGTGACCCACGTGCAGACCGCGGACGGCGAGACTTATGCGTGCGATGTGGTCGTCAACGCGGCGGGCGCGTGGTCGCGCAAGCTCGCGCAGATGCTCGGCATCGACCTGCCGGTCTATGCGCGGCGGCGCAGCATCTTCAACGTGAAGTCGCCGGCCAGGCTCGAACACTGCCCGCTGCTGATCGATCCGAGTGGCGTGTACTTCCGGCCCGAGGGCAATGCGTATATCTGCGGCACGTCGCCGTCGGCGGACAACGATCCCGACGATCTTCCGCTCGACGAAGTCGACCACGCGCTATTCGATGACGTGATCTGGCCGACGCTCGCGAACCGGGTGCCGCAATTCGAAGCACTACGCGTGCAGAACTGCTGGTCCGGTTACTACGAATACAACGTGCTCGATCAGAACGCGATCATCGGGCATCACCCGGATGTCGATAACTGCATCTTCGCGAACGGTTTCAGCGGGCATGGTTTGCAGCAGGGGCCGGCCACCGGGCGCGGTATTAGCGAACTGATTCTGCACGGCCGCTATACGACGCTCGATCTGAGTTCGCTGAGTTTCGCGCGCGTGCTGGAGAACCGGCCGATCGTGGAGAAGAACGTGGTGTAGTACGGACGGCAAAGTTTTCCGCATGGCCTGATTTTGTGTTTGCATTACCGATCGCAGCGGAAATTGAAACGGGCGTTCGGAGAATAAGGCGCGCTCGAGTTGTTTCTTGACGAAAATAAAATACCACGCACATTAGCGCGGTAAATGGGCTGCGATGAATAACCCGGCGAGCTGACGAGGCTGCCGGGTTTTTTATTGCCCGCTGGCGCTTTCTCGACGCTCTTCAGCAAACTCGTCACTCCAATTAGGATAAATCCGATTCGAAATGGATCGAATCGGTCAACTGTTAAATAACACTCCTGACTGGTTTTAACCGAAATGGATATCGGTTATCATCGCGCGTCCAATCGCGATGGCGCCGGATATTAATGCCGGCTTGCCATCCGCACTAATAACGTCGCATCGAACCAGAAGAAGAAAACCGGATGATGATGTCGCGAAAAAAGATGGCAATCCTGAGCGTCGGTCTTCTGGTCGTGGCCGGCGTGATCGTGCAGGCGGTGTGGCGTCCGTTCGGACACCGCAAGGCCATGGAGAACGGCGCGATCGTCCTCGATATTCATCACCCGGATGCGGTGATCGACAGCGAAGCGCTGGCGCGTCTGCCGCGCGACATCGTGCGCGTGCCGCTGCTGCGCGACGTGCTCACGCAAGACTTCGTCGACTACTACGAAACCTCTACGACCCGGCTGTCCGCCGAGGGCGCGCTGCGCCGGCTCGCGTTCGAACATCAGCTGGACTGGCGCGACGAACTATTGCGCCGGGTGTTCGACGAGCCCGCGCACGTGCTGCTGTGGCGCTCGCCCGATGGCCGGCTCGGCTACTGGCTGATGTCGATCCATCGCAACGGCCTCGCGAAGCTGCTGCAAGGGCTCGGCAACGTCGCCGCGAGCGATGCGCAACTGAGCCAGGTCGCGAAGCTGCCGGGCGACGTGCCGGTGTATGCGCTGAAGCTCGCGGTCGGCCGCACGCTGCTGTTCGCCGCGAAGGACGACCGGCTGGTGGTGCTGTCCGCGCCCGGCGTGCTGCTCGACGAAAAAGGCGCGCTGCTCGGCGAACGCGCGGACGCGGTGGCGGGAATGCTGACGTCGGGCCGCGACGACGCGGCGCGCGCATACCGGCTCGATGCATCGGGCGATACGGGCACGGATGCGGTGAAGGGCCATCGGCTGGTGGTGTCGGCGAATTATCTGTCGTTCGGTTATCAGGCGTTTTTCTCGGGAATCGACGCATTGCGCTTCGATTTCGCGACGAACGGCAACGTCGCCGCCACGTGGAAAACCTGGGCGCTGATCGACCCCGCCAGGCTGCCGCTGCAGTGGAACAGCGCGGACCTGTGGCACGTGCTGCCGGTCAATCCGGCCGCGTGCGCGAGCTTGCCGGCCGATTGGAGCGAAGCGTCGGCGCTGCTCGGCAAGGTCATCGATGACGGCGCGCAGGGCGCGGCCGCGATCGGCGAGCAGCTTCAGGGGCCGGCGGCGGTCTGCTGGTACGCGAAGTCGACGCTGCTCGCGCCGGTGTTCGTCGCGCGCGTGAAGCCGCTCGACGCGGCCGCCAGCACCGCGCTGAAAAACGCGCTCGGCAAGACCTTCAGCAACACGATCGGCGCGTACGAGGCGAAGGCCGCGCCGGTCGACGGGATGAGTTCGGGCTATCGCCGGCTGCCGGTCTCGATGCACCAGCAGGGCACCGACGTCACCGTGTGGCAGCGGCCGGTCAGCGCGCGCTCGGGCACCGCGCTCGCCAGCAAGGCGTCGTTTGCCGCGCAGTTGTCGGCGGAGCGCTATTTCCCGGTGACGCTCGCGCTCGCGCACGGCTATCTGATTTTTTCGCCGGACGGCCGGCTCGTCGACGATACGCTCGCGGTGCTCGGCAAGCGTTATCCGGCGCTCGCCGATACGCTCGCGCCGCAGCGCCTGCCGCGCACGATTCTGACGTTGACGCCGTCGTCGGCCGCCGCGCTGATCGAGCGCGAGGCGGGCGCTGCGTTGCCGCCCGATCAGGAGGCGGTGTTCCGCAACGCGTCGCGCACGCACCTGGTGCCGAAGCTGCATGCGCTTGCGCACTATCCGCCGGTGTCGTTGACGTTGCCGCGGGATCTGCCGGGTTCGACCGGCTGGGTGCCGGTCGAGTGGTGGTTCGAGCGGGCGCAGAGCGGGGCCAATGCGGCGGACGGTGCGGCCGACAATGTGCCCGGCGCGCTAGGCCCGGACCTGAGCGGCTCCGACGGCCTGCAGGCGCCCGCCGACCAACCCGGCGCAGAGGATAACTAACGTGCGCGGCTTCCGCTCTCCGGACGTGGCTGCGCAACCGAACCCGAACCCGGCACGCCGTCGCTGGCTCGCGCTGGGGCTCGGGCTTGCTCATACGGCATCCTTAATAACGCTGGCCGGCGCCACGCCGTTCGCGCGCGCGTTGACCGCCACCACCGCATTACCCGACCCCGACGCGTTCTCACCGCAGCAATCGGCCGCGTTCCGCGCATGGTTCGCGCGCATCGTCGATCAGCAGTTGCGGCGCGGCCCGACGCCGCGCTGGACCCAGCGCGATTGCGCGGGCCTCGTGCGCTTCGCGGTCGCCGAAACGCTGAAGCCGCACGACGCCCGATGGCTGCGCGCAAACGGGATGACCGGTCTCGCCGACGCGAGCAGCATGCCGCCCGAGCTGCACCTGTCGGCCGCGCAACGCACGCTCGCGAATCGCTGGACCCAGCTCGACGGCTCGACCGGCGCGTACGCGTCGGCGATCGCGCTGGTCCAGCGCAATAGCCGCTTCGTCGCGAAAGACATCAACCAGGCGCTGCCCGGCGACCTGCTGTTCTTCGACCAGGGCGACGACCAGCATCTGATGATCTGGCTGGATCGCTACATCGCTTATCACACCGGCACCGTGACGCCGACCGATACCGGTCTGCGCGCGCTCGCCGTCTCCGACCTGATGCAATGGAAAGATTCCCGCTGGCAGCCGCGCGACGGCAATCCGAACTTCGTTGGCGTGTTCCGTTTGAGCTTTCTCACACCATGATCCGAAACCTGTTCGCCGCGTTGCTCGTCGCGCTGACACTCGCGCTCGCTCTCGTCCATGCGCCGGCCGCGCGCGCCGATGATTCGTCCTCCTCAGATAACGCCGCCGATACCAGCATCGCCGCGAATCCGACGTTGCAGGCGCCGCCGCCGAGCAATTACAGCGCGCAGAAAGTCGACGGCCAGCCGTTCTTCCTGCTGTCCGACGCGAGCTTCGGCAGCGATCAGCTCGCGCAGGTGCGGCTCGAAGCGCCCGGGCGCGACTTCAAGGATGCGTTGCAGCCGTATGGCGGCGCGGACATCGTCGTGTACCGGGTCGCGAAGCCGCTGGAGTTTTTGAAGGCGCAGAAGAATCTGCATCGCCTGAACGTCGCGCCGAACTATCAGGGCGAAGGACTCGCGAACACGCTCGCGTATCTGTGGGACCGCTGGTTTTCCGAGGCGCGGCGCGCGTGGCAGCGGGTGCTGTCGTTCGCGACCCGCAGCAAGGTGACCGAGGCCGCGCCGCAATTCCGGCTCGGCGAGCAGACCGGCAAGCCGACCCAGTTCGAGCCGCGTTCGGCGTTCGCGCCGCTGAAGGGCTACGACGTGGTCGCGCGTTTCCGCTATCCGATCTGGGATGCGAAGGTGATTGCGCCACCGAACGGCGTGAAGCTCGAAGGCAGCAGCAGCAACTTCATCGATCCGAGTTCCGGCAACGTGATGATCCCGCTCGGCAAGCTGCCGCCGGGGTTGTATATCGTCGAGGCGGTGATTGGCAACTATCGCGCGCATACGCTGCTGTTCGTGTCCGACACGGTCGCGACCGTGAAGGCGGCGGCGGGCGGCATGCTGGTGTGGACCGCGCGGCGCGACAACGGCAAGCCGGTCGCGAACGCGAACATCAACTGGACTGACGGCGTCGGCGTGCTGCAAAGCGGTGCGACCGGCGCCGATGGCGCGCTGCTGTTGCAACACGTGAGCCCCGAGCGCAGCTATGTGCTCGGCGTCGATCCGCAGGGCGGCGTGTTCGTCTCCGAAAATTTCTATTACGACAGCGAGATCTACAACACCAAGCTCTACGCGGTCACCGACCGGCCGATGTACCGGCCCGGCGACACGGTGCAGGTGAAGTTCATCGGCCGCACGTTCGAGAACGCGACGCAATCGAGCGCGCCGGCCGCCGCCGATATCCGCCTCGACGTGCTCGATCCGAACGGCGCGCCGATCGCAACGCGCAGCGTGCATTTCGCGTCCGACACCGGCGCCGATACCGCGTTCACGCTGCCGGCCGGCGCGACCGCCGGCGGCTATACGCTGCGCTTCGACTATCGCGGCGACGTGTATGGCAGCGCGTTTCGCGTCGCCGAATACGTGAAGCCGCACTTCGACGTGAACCTCGCGATGGACAAGGCCGACTACGCGACTGGCGAGCCGCTGAAGGGCAAGATCCAGCTGCGCTACCCGGACGGCAAGCCGGTGCGCGACAGCCGGATTTCGGTCACGCTGCGCGCGCAGAAAGTGACGATCGTCGATGGCGAATTGCGTTATGCGGGGCTGTTTCCGGTCAAGCTCGAGCAGCAGGAGTTGACTACCGACAGCAACGGCAATGCGAGCCTGACGCTGCCGGCCGCGCAGGAACCGAGCCGCTACGCGCTGACGTTGTTCGCGCAGGACGGCGCCGCGTACAAGGTGCGCGTGACCCGCGAATTGCTGATCGCGCGCGGCGCGACGCCGTATCGATTGAGCAGCGCGAAGTCGTTCTCGCAGCCGAAAGAGGCGGTCGGCTTCGAGTTGCAGCCGCTCGGCGCGCTCGATCCGGCCGCGCATGCGCCGTCGAAATGGCAGTGGACCCGGCTCGAATCGCAGAGCCACGGTGAAGGCGCGCTGAAGAGTGCGGGCGGCAAGCTGTCGTTCCCGGTGCAATTCGACGAACCCGGGTCGTACATGCTGTCGGTCAAGGACGACCAGGGCAATCTGCTGGCCGCGACCAGTCACTGGGTGGCCGGCGACGGCCTGAAGGCGATTCCGGGCAGCGTCGAGATCGTGTTCGATCGCGCGAGCTACAGGATTGGCGATACCGCCGAGGCGCTGATCACGTTTCCGCTGCCGGTCGACGATGCGTTGCTCACGCTCGAGCGCGACAGCGTGGAGCGCCGCGCGTTGCTGAGCGCGGGCGGCGACTGGCTGCAACTGCAACGCGTCGCGCCGTCGCAATGGAAGGCGCGCATCAAGGTCGGCGCGGAGTTCGCGCCGAACATGACGTTCTCGGTGCTGTACGTGCACGACGGCGAAGCGGTGTTCCAGAACGCGGGCATCGTGGTCGCGCAACCGCGCATCGAGCTGAACGTGAAGAGCGATAAGCCGGTGTACGCGCCGGGCGATACAGTCACGCTGAATTTCGACAGCACGCTCGGCGGCAAACCCGAGGCGGCCAATCTGACCGTCAGCGTGGTCGACGAAATGGTCTACCTGCTGCAGCCGGAGATCGCGCCGGATATCGTCGACTTTTTCTATCATCCGCGCCGCAATAACGTGCGCACGTCGTCGAGTCTGTCGTTCATCACTTACGACCTCGCGCGCGCGCCGCTGAAGGGCGCGCCCGGCGGCCCGCAGCGCGCGAATTACAACGAGCGCGGCGTCAAGGTACTGGAGCGGCCGCGCCGCGACGAGCAGGACACGGCGGCGTGGGCTGCGAATCTGCGCACCGACGCGAACGGGCACGCGACGCTGAGCTTCAAAATGCCGGACTCGCTCGCGCGCTGGCGCATCACCGTGCGCGCGGCGGCGCCCGACGGGATGGTCGGGCAGCGCACGGCGTATGTGCGCTCGGACAAGGCGCTGTATCTGAAGTGGAGCGGGCCCGCGCATTTCCGCGCGGACGATCAGCCGGCCATCGACATGATCGCGTTCAACCAGACCGATGCCGATCTGGACGCGCAGTGGATCGTGAACGGCGGCGGTCTCGCGTTGAACCAGAAGGTCACGCTCAAGCGCGGCGCGAACTATCTGCGCTTGCCGAGCGGCGCGCTGAAGGCCGGTGCGATCGATGCGGCGTTGCGCGCGGGCGGCAAGGACATCGACCGTTTGCAGACGGCGATCCGGCTCGATCCGAACGGCTGGCTCGATCTGCGCCAGACCACGGTAGCGCTCGACGGCACCGGCAAGCTCGCGCTGCCGGCCGATGCGCAGGATGTCGGCGTGCGGTTTATCGGCAATGCGGCGAGCCAGTTCATGCGGGTCGCCGACGATCTGATCGACTATCCGTTCGGTTGCGCGGAGCAGACGTCGAGCCGGTTGATTCCGCTGGCGCTCGCGCATGACGCGTTGGGGCGTGGCGATACTGCCGGCATTAGCGCCAGCACGAGCACGACCGAGGGGCTCGATGCGCAATTGCGCAATCAGCGCCAGCGGCTTGCGCTGCTCGCGGGCGCGAACGGCACGTTCGGCTGGTGGGGCGATACGACCGGCGGCAGCGCGTTGATCACCGCGTACGCGTATTACGCGGACTGGCTCGCGAGCCGTAGCCTCGGCATCAGTCTGCCTCCGGATAACTGGCAGCACGCGCTCGACGTGTATCGCGACGCGGGCGCGAAGGAGCCGCTGCTGCATCGCGCGTTGACGCTGTGGTTGTTGCAGCAGATGGGCTTGCCGGTCGCGACGCCGGTGGTGGGTGTCGCGGAGGATTTGCTGAGTGATGCGGTGGCGGTAGGGAGCGCGGCCGGTGGCGGGAAGGACGCGGGAGGCAGGCGTTTTGCGGCCGGCATTGGCAATGACGCGAGTGGCGGGAGTTCCGTGGCCGGCACAGGCAAGGAAGCAGGCAGCACGACGCCTGCGACCGGCGCGAGCAGGCAGACGGCAGGCCCCGCAGCGACGATCGGCGCGGCAGCGGCAGCGGCCCCGCGTGGCACCGCTTCGCACGGAGTCGACAGCATCGTATTCGCGCAGCCCGACTCGCCGCGAGGCAAGCAGATGGCGACGCTGCTGGTCGCGAGCCTCGCGCGCGGATCGAATGCGACGTTGCCGGCGGGCTTCGATGCCGCTGTCAGCGCTGCCCGCGTCGCGCTCGCCGACGATCCCGCGCCGTTGGTGCAAAGCCTGTTGTTCATGACGGGCTCGGGATCTGGCGCGAGCGATGCCGGCGCCGCGCCGATCGATCCCGCCGCGTTGCTCGCGAAGAGCAGCGCCGACTATCCGACGATCGATCGCGCATTGACGCTGCTGTGGCTGCGCAAGGCGCTCGGCGGCGATGTCGCGGTGAACGCCGCCGCGTTGCCGGCGCTGCAAGGGGCCGGCTGGACCCGCGCGACGACGTCGACCGGCGCGCCGCTGTATCGCTGGAACGGCGCCGCGCTGCCCGCCACGCTCGATATCGGCGCGCCGCGCAGCGACGTCGGCGCGCTGGTGTCGTACCGCAGCCATACCGGCGAGGACAGCCGACTCAATATCACGGTGACGCGTCGGCTGTACCGGCTCGAACCGCTCGCGCTCGCAACCGATCCGAAGAAGGCCGACGCCGCCGCGAGCCAGCCCGGCCGCGCGAACTTCAGCGCTCGGCTGGTGAAGCCGGGCGACGCGCTCGACAGCAACGCGCTGTACGTCGACGAAGTGACGCTGACGCCGCGTTCGGGCAACGCGTACCACTACGGTTTGCTCGACGTGCCGTTGCCGCCGGGCGGCGACGTCGAGGCGACCAGCTGGGGCGTGGCGATCGACGGCCTGCCGGGCGCGAAGGACGGCAGCGGGCCGCAGCCGTTCCAGCGGGCGGCATCGTACGAGATGGGTGAGCTCGCGTATCACCAGCCGGTGCCGCTGCTCGACCGGCCGGTCACGCTGCGGCAACTGGTGCGCTTCTCGCTGCCAGGCACGTTCGCGTTGCCGCCGGCGCGCTACTTCCGCATGTATCAACCGGACGCGAAGGCGTTCGAGGGCGGCAGGAGCGATCGGACGAGCGCGTGGCGGGTTCAGTAGGTGGGGGCGGCGATGGTTGGGGCGCGGGGG
>NZ_MSDV01000039.1 GCF_001931485.1 Burkholderia sp. SRS-W-2-2016
ACCCAACCCGCTCCCACGCTGGCTATACCCCGCAAGCGCCTGCCGCGAGCTGCCTCGTCAGGTAGAATCGAAGGCTCAGCGGGCGCATTGCGCGCCCCACCCGACTCTGATCCTCTCGCATGAATACCGAACGCAAAGACGCTGACCGCACCGACGCGCCCGCGGCATCCAACTTCATCCGCAACATCATCGACGACGACAACCGCACCGGCAAATGGAGCCAGCGCGTCGAAACGCGCTTCCCGCCGGAGCCGAACGGCTACCTGCACATCGGTCACGCGAAGAGCATCTGCCTGAATTTCGGCATCGCGCGCAGCTACGGCGGCGTGTGCCATCTGCGCTTCGACGACACCAATCCGGAAAAGGAAAGCGTCGAATACGTCGACTCGATCATCGACTCGGTCAAGTGGCTCGGCTTCGAATGGAAGAAGGACAACACCGAGCACCTGTATTTCGCGAGCGACTACTACGACAAGCTGTACGAGTTCGCCGAGCTGCTGATCCAGCGCGGCAAGGCCTACGTGGACAGCCAGTCGGCCGAGGAAATGCGCGCGAACCGCGGCTCGGCCACCGAGGTCGGCACGCCGTCGCGCTTCCGCGAGCGCTCGGTCGAGGAGAACCTCGATCTGTTCCGCCGCATGAAGGCCGGCGAGTTCAAGGAAGGCGATCACGTGCTGCGCGCGAAGATCGACATGTCCTCGCCGAACTTCAACATGCGCGATCCGGTCATCTACCGGATCCGCTTCGCGCATCACTACCGCACCGGCGACACCTGGTGCGTGTATCCGATGTACGACTACACCCACTGCATCTCGGACGCGCTGGAAAACATCACGCATTCGCTGTGTACGCTGGAGTTCGAAGACCATCGGCCGCTGTACGACTGGATCCTGAACGAACTCGCCGACGCCGGTGTCTTCACCCGTCCGCTGCCGCAGCAAATCGAGTTTTCGCGTCTGAACCTGACCTACGCGATCACCAGCAAGCGCAAGCTGCTGCAACTGGTCACCGAAGGCCACGTGGACGGCTGGGACGACCCGCGTATGCCGACCATCGTCGGCGTGCGCCGGCGCGGCTTCACGCCGGAATCGATCCAGCTGCTGTGCGAGCGCATCGGCGTGACCAAGGTCGATTCGTGGATCGACATGAGCGTGTTCGAAGGCGCGCTGCGCGACGACCTCGACGACAAGGCGCCGCGCACGGTCGCGGTGCTCGATCCGGTCAAGCTGATCATCGACAACTTCCCCGAGAACCTCACCGAGCCGTGCAGCGCGCCGGTGCATCCGCACCATCCGGAACAGGGCCTGCGCGAGTTCCCGATTTCGCGAGAGCTGTGGATCGAGCGCGAGGACTTCACCGAAACGCCGCCGAAGGGCTATTTCCGGCTGTTCCCGGGCAACAAGGTGCGGCTGCGCTACGGCTACGTGATCGAGTGCACGCACGCGGACAAGGACGAGCACGGCAACATCGTCGCGGTGCACTGCAACTACTTCCCGGACAGCAAGTCGGGCACCGAAGGCGCGAACAACTACAAGGTCAAGGGCAACATCCACTGGGTCAGCGCGGCAGCCGCGTGCCCGGCCGAAGTGCGCATCTACGACCGGCTGTTCAAGGAAGCCCAGCCGGACGCGGGCGGCCGCGACTTCCTCGAGGCGCTGAACCCGGATTCGAAGCGGGTGGTCCAGGCCTACCTCGAAACCGGCGCGCGCCATGCGCTGCCCGAACAGCGCTACCAGTTCGAGCGCCACGGCTACTTCGTCGCGGACCGCGTCGATTCGCAGCCGGGTAAGCCCGTATTCAACCGCATCGTCACTCTGCGCGACAGTTGGGGCAAGCCGGCGTAAGCTCGCCTGAACCGGCGTCGTCGACGCCCCGAGTGCCAACCCGTCCGGGTTGAATCCGGCGTGCCTCCCGGTCACGGAAGGCACGCTTTTTCATTACACGATGGTTGCATGATGTCCAGTCGACACTCACTGCGCGCCCGCCCGGGCGCGCCGGTCCGGGAGGTCCGATGAAGGTTGCAACCCGCCGCGCGCAGGCTCACGCGGCCACGCGTCGCGCGAGTGCGCGCGCACGCCTGCTTGCCGGCGCGCGCGGCGTGCGCGGTTTTTGCCACGCGCTGCTCGCGCTGGCCGCCTGTGGCGCGCTCGCGTCCGGCCCCGCGGCTCGCGCGGACGAACTCACCGGCACGCTGAAAAAAATCCACGACGACGGCTCGATCACGCTCGGCGTGCGTGAAGCGTCGATTCCGTTTTCGTACTTCGACGGCAAGCGCACGGTCGGCTACTCGCAGGCGATCGCGATGGAGATCGTCGACGAAATCAAGAAGACGCTCGGCATGCCGCAACTGCGGGTGCACGAGGTCACGGTGACGTCGTCGAACCGCACGCCGATGCTGCTGAACAACCAGATCGATTTCGAATGCGGGTCGACCACGCACACGGTCGAGCGCGAAAATGTCGCGGCGTTCTCGAACAGCTTCTTCCAGTACGCGGTGCGGATGATCGCGCGCAGGAACAGCGGCATCGGCGATTTCGCGGATCTTGCCGGCAAGCCGGTCGTGACGACCGCCGGCACGTCGGACGAGCGCCTGCTGCGGCGCCTGAATACCGACAAGCAGCTGAACATGCGCATCATCAGCGCGCGCGATCATCAGGAAGCATTCAACGCGGTGAAGGATGGCCGCGCGGTCGCGTTCGTGATGGACGAGCCGATCGTCTACGGCTTCAGGGCGACCGATCCGCATCCCGACGAATTCGTCGTGACCGGCACGCCGCTCGGCTACGAGGTGTACGCGTGCATGTTCCGCAAGGGCGACGAGCCGTTCCGCACGCTGGTGAACCGGGTGATCTCGCACTCGCAGACGTCCGGCGACGCCGAGCGCCTGTACCGGCAGTGGTTCACGCAGCCGATCCCGCCGTACGGGATCAATCTCAACTTCCCGCTGTCGGATGCGAACCGCGCGTTGTTCGCGCATCCGAACGATCGCGCGCTCGACTGAGCGGCGCGCGTCGTTGCAACCGCGGCGGCGGTTGCTGCTGCGGTTGCAACAGCGGCTGCAACGCCGAGCTCGTCGGCAATGCTCGCTACAACGAACGATGCAGCTCCGCGAGCGACAGCGTCGTCTCGAACAGCCGCGTGAGACTGCGGCTCGCGTAGCGCGGGATTTCGTCGAGCGAGGCCCAGCGGTAGTCGTCCATTTCGGGGATCAGCGTGCCGTCCGAGCGGCGCGGAAACAGCGACGTGCAGGTGCAGCCGCTCAGATCCAGTTCCGCGACGCTCGCGCGCGCCGCGAACAGATGCAGGTCCTTGTCGCGGCGGTAGACGAACAGGCCCAGATCTTTCAGCCGCCCCGCTTCGAGCGTGATGCCGGTCTCCTCGACCATCTCGCGCAGCGCGGTCACGTACGGCGCCTCGCCGTCTTCGCCGTGGCCTTTCGGAATGTCCCAGTGGGTGGTTTCGGTCGCATGCGCGAGCAGCAGCCGGCCATCGGGATCGAGCAGCACGATTCCGCACGATACGATGCGCGGGCTCATAGCCGGATCTCTTCTGTACGGGCCGCGGCAAGACCTATCGCACGACTCGCGGCCTCAGCCGCCGCGCGACTCCTGATGCCGGTCAATGCCGTTTCTGCAACTGCCACGCGCCGCCTTCCTTGCAGAAACTCGGCCGCAGATGCACCGCCTGGCCCTTCGCGTTGAGGACGACCGCGACATCGCGGCAGTTGCGCCCGCCGTTGTCGGTGGTGCTGCCGAGCGTGATGTCCGCGTCGATCTTCACGCTGTTGCCGGTGCCTTCGTTGACCCACTTCAGGGTCTCACCGTCCTTCTTGTCATTGAGCGCGCCGACGACCGTCCGCTTCAGCGAATCGACGTCGCGCTGTTTCATGTAGGTGATCGGTGTGTCGTTCAGGAAGCCGAGATTCGCAGCGTGCGCGGCAACGGTCGCGCCCAGCAGCAGACTCGCGGCGCTCACGCGCAACAGCACACGGGTTCGCATCGACATGAAGGGTTCTCCTCGAAGTGGACATGGTGGCTCTTGATCCAGACCTCAAAAGCATAGCATGCACACTTGCGCGGATTCGGCGCACGGGATGCAACGCGCGCATGCGCGCGGCTGCCCGGTGCACCTCTTCGTGCACGGCGCCGCGCGCCGCCCGGCGCACGCTCAACTCGGCGCTCCCCTTCGTACAGCACTCAGCGCGCGACACCCGTGGTCGCCAGCGCGACCGTCTTGCCCACCGGCTGATATCCGTCGGTCAGCGTCTTCAGAAACGCGACGACATCCGCGATCTCGGCTTCGTCGAGCGCCGGTTTGTCGCCCGGCTTGCGATCGAACGGCGGCTCGGTGTTCAGGTTGGCCCAGTAGCGCTGCGGCAGATCGTCGAACTTGCGCACCTTGCCGCCGACCACCGGATAGAACTTCTCCGGATGCGTGTCGCGCTCGGCGTAAAACCGCACCACCTCGTCGAGCGAATGGTAGATGCCGTTGTGAAAGAAGCTGTGCTTCAACGCGACGTTGCGCAGCGTCGGCGTGCGGAAGATCCCGCAGAATTCGTCGCGCCCCTTCAGGTCGGTGCGCTCCGGTCCGCACGCGCCGAGGTCGTAAAAGCGCGGATCGCGATTGGCCGGCAGCGCGCGGTTGCGCGGCACGCCGATCGCGATCAGACCGAAATCGCTGAATTGCGGCGGCGCGCCGTCGCGCGTGCGCTGGCTGATGTGGCAGCTCGCGCAGTTGCCTTTGCGCTCGTCGTTGAACAGTTCCAGGCCGTGCCGTTCGGCGGCGGTCAGCTGCGCATGGCCGGCCAGATACGCGTCGTACTTGCTGGTGTACGGATAGAACAGCTCGGGCGTCTGCTCGAAGGTGCCGAGCGCCTGCAGCACGGCTTTGAAGGTCGCGTCCTCGTCGTCGAAGATGTGCGCGCCGAAGGTCGCGCGAAACGCGTCGGCGTACGGCGCGGCCTTGACCGCCGCGGTCACGCGCGCGGCCGAGCTACCCATCTCGAACGGCGACAGCAACGGAATGCGCGCCTGCGCGCTGCCGCGATCGACGCGGCCATCCCAGGTCAGGCCGCCGGTCGGGCCGGCATCGATGCTCTCGTCGCCTTCGTCGTCGGACTCGTGATAGTGCTCGGCGAAGGCCGGCACCGATTGCAGATATTTCAGCGTCGGCGCCGCGCGCAAGCCGGCGCGGCGCATGTCGCTGCCGCCCAGTTGCACGGAGCGCGCGTTGGCCGGTGCGAAGCCATGCTCGGGGCTGTGGCACGACACGCATGCGAGCTTGCCCGAACCGGATAGCGTCGGGTCGAAGAACAGCTGCTTGCCGAGCGCCGTCATCTGCCGCACCGATTCGTAGACCTGCGCGCGGGTCTGTCCGGCTTCGTGAGTGGCAGGTTCATGAGCGGCGACTTCGTGAGCGGCGACTTTGACGGGGGCGGCGAGCGGCGCGGCCACCGCGGACTGGCCGCCGCCAGCCGCGCCCTCGCCCGCCTGCGCGGCACCCGCCCCGTGTCCATCACACGCGGCGAGCAGCGTCGCCAGACCGACCGCGGCCAGCGCCGTCACCACCGCCCGGCGCCCCACCGCCGCGCCCATTCCCGCCAGACCACACCGCATAGTTGTCCACCGAACCCGTGCTATCGAAGTCAAGCAGCGTATTTCGCCCAGATGTCGATTACATGACATTCGCCATACGCAAAATGCGCAGCGGAAGTTATTTGTAATTATTTACATCCTGCTGTCAAAAACCGCCGACACACTTTCGCGTGCAGGCCGCCGACGCAAACCGGCGCGGCCCGTCCCCAACGCGAAAATGAGAACTCCTCCAATGAACAAGACACTGATTCGCGCAACGCCCGTGGCGATCGCGGTTGCCGCGCTGAGCCTGTACGCATGCGGCAGCGACGAAGTCACGCGACCGGACATCACGTCGATCCAGAACGTCGTCGTGATCTACGCGGAAAACCGCAGCTTCGACAATCTGTACGGCAACTTCCCCGGCGCCAACGGTCTGCAGAACGTGAGCGCGGCGAGCTCGACCCAGGTGGACCGCAACGGCGCGCCGCTCGCGACGCTGCCGCTGGTATGGAACGGCCTCACGCAAACCGGCGTGACGCCGGTCGTGACCGAGGCGATGACGGCCAATCTGCCGAACAGCCCGTTCGCGATCGACGATCCGAAAGGCTTCAACACGCCGATCAGCGCGACGACCCGCGATCTGTATCACCGCTTCTACGAGAATCAGATGCAGATCAACGGCGGCAAGAACGACAGGTTCGCCGCGTGGGCGGACTCGGGCGGCCTCGTGATGGGCCACTACTCGCTGAACGCGAACACGTTGCCGCTGTGGAAGATCGCGCAGCAATACACGCTGGCCGACAACTTCTTCATGGGCGCGTTCGGCGGCTCGTTCCTGAATCACCAGTGGCTGATCTGCTCGTGCACGCCGCTTTATCCGAACGCGGACAAGAGCCCGGCGTCCGGTTCGGTGACGGCGCTCGAAAGCGACGGCGTGACGCTCAAGCTCGCGAGCAACTCGCCGGCCTCGGCGCTCGACGGGCCGCCGAAATACGTGCTGTCGGGCAACCTGACGCCGGACTTCTACGCGGTCAACACGATGCAGCCGCCGTATCAGCCGAGCGGCAACAAGGCCGCCGCGGGCGGCGATGCGACCCTCGCCGATCCGTCGGCGGCCACCACGCTGCCGGCGCAGACGCAGCGTCATATCGGCGATCTGCTGAACGACGCGAAGGTGTCGTGGGCGTGGTACGGCGGCGCGTGGGGCGCGGCGGTGTCGGCCGCGCAGAACGGCACCACCAACGTGATCTACGGCGCGAATCTGAGCGCGCCGAACTTCCAGCCGCATCATCAGCCGTTCAACTACTTCGCGGACCTCGCGCCCGGCACCACGAACCGCGCGCAGCATCTGCTCGACGGCGGGATGGCCGGCACGGAATTCATCAAGGCGATCGATGCCGGCACGCTGCCGCAAGTGTCGTTCTACAAGCCGCAGGGCAACCTGAACGAACATGCGGGTTACACCGACGTCGCGTCGGGCGACCAGCATATCGCCGACGTGATCGCGCATCTGCAGAAGAGCCCGCAGTGGAATCACATGCTGGTGGTCGTGACCTACGACGAAAACGGCGGCTTCTGGGATCACGTCGCGCCGCCGAAGGCCGACCGCTGGGGTCCGGGCTCGCGCATTCCGGCGCTGATCGTGTCGCCGTATGCGAAGCGCGGGTACGTCGATCATACGCAGTACGACACGACTTCGATCCTGCGCTTCATCACGCGCCGCTACTCGCTGCCGACGCTGCCGGGCATCGCCGCGCGCGATGCGGCGCTGGTCAGCAACGGCAGCAAGCCGATGGGCGATCTGACCGCGGCGCTGGATATTCGCCAGTAAGCGACGGGAGTTTCGACCACGCCAACGATAAGCAGCAGTCCGCCTCACGGCGCGACTTCGATGGGCAGCTTCGGCTGCCCGTTTTTTTGGGGCTGACGCCCCGATCGGAAGCGCGCGACCAACACGCGCGGCGCGGCCCATCCTCCCGATCGCGCCGGCTATCGCGGACTCGATCGACGCTGCTAAGATGCGCCGAATGCATGATGAACGCCTGTCCCGGCGCGAGCATTGTGTCGGCGACGGCGCCTTTCCTTTGGAGGAGTCCCGAATGGAAATGCAAGCTTCGCAACCGCGCCATCGTGCCGGCGCCTGGGGATGTATCTGCCACAGCCCGGCTTTCTTGCGACTCAACGCGCGGCTGAACGAAGCGCATGATGCTTCGTTCTGCGATCAGCTGCGCGACGCCGACATCCTGCCCCGCGTCGCCGCGGCGAGCGGCAGCGCCGCCCCGCAGCCCGGCGCATCCGCCACTTCTCAAGCGCAGCAACCGCCGGTCGCTTTCACCAACATCCGTCTGTTCGACGGCCACAGCAAAACCTTGCGCAGCGGCCTGCGCGTGATCGTCACCGGCAACCGGATCAGCGCGGTCGAACCCGACGACGGCCAGAAGCTCGACGGCATGCAGGTGATGGACGGCAGCGGCCATACGCTGATGCCGGGGCTCATCGATGCGCACGCGCACATCATGATGGCCTCGCTGTCGATGGCTCAACTGATGGTCGCCGACATCGGCTTCATTCATCTGGCCGCGGCGGGCGAAGCCGAGCGGATGCTGATGCGCGGCTTCACCAGCATCCGCGACATGGCGGGCCCCGCGTTCTCGCTGAAGAAGGCGATCGATCTCGGCATGGTGGCGGGACCGCGCATCTGGCCGTCGGGCGCGATGATCTCGCAGACCTCGGGGCACGGCGACTTCCGCATGCCGTATGAAATTCCATCGCATCCGGGACAGCCGGTCTCGCGCGGCGAAGCGCTCGGCGCCGGCGCGATCGCCGACGGCACCGCCGAAATTCTCAAACGCGCGCGCGAGCAGTTGATGCTCGGCGCGAGCCAGTTGAAGCTCGCGGCGGGCGGCGGCGTCGCATCGAATTACGATCCGCTCGACGTATCGCAATACACCGAGGCGGAGTTTCGCGCGGCCGTCGATGCCGCCGAGAACTGGGGCACCTATGTGGCGGTGCACGCGTACATGCCGCGCGCGATCGCGACCGCGGTGCGCGGCGGCGTGCGCTGCATCGAGCACGGTCAGTTGATGGACGAGAACACCGCGAAGCTGCTCGCCGATGAAGGGATCTGGATCAGCCTGCAACCTTTTCTCGACGACGAGGACGCGATTTTTTTCCCAGCGGGGTCGCCGAGCCGGCTCAAGCAGATCGAGATGTCGAACGGCACCGATACCGCTTATGCACTCGCAAAGAAGTACGGGCTGAAAACCGCGTGGGGCACCGACACGCTATTCGACGCGAAACTCGCGACGCGCCAGGGCGCGCAACTCGCGAAGATGACGCGCTGGTACGAACCCGCCGATGTACTGACGATGGCGACCCGCATCAACGCCGAACTACTCGCGCTGGCGGGACCGCGCAATCCGTACCCGGGCAAGCTCGGTGTGATCGAGGCGGGAGCGCTGGCGGATCTGCTGGTGGTGAGAGGCGATCCGCTCGCGAATATCCAGTTGCTCGCGGATCCTGGCAGCCATCTCGCGGTAATCATGAAGGATGGGCGGATCTATAAGGATACGTTGGGGGTGGGGTTTAATTGACGGATATCCCGGCACCCGCGGTGCAGCGCCGGGCAAACGCCCGGCCATTTGCACTAAGCCACCGCCGAGAACTCCTCCCAGAGTACCGGAACTTCACCAGGAAAAAGCGGCATGGGCTTTCCCCGTGTCACATATTCGCGCTGCCCCAGGAAAAGTTGCTGCAAATCGGGCAGTATTTCGTATTCCCCGCTTTCGAGGCGCCTCACAAAAAACACTCTCCTGTTCTCTGGGATCATAGCCAGGAACATAGCGCTGTTTCTCATGGCTCTTGCATCAAACCCGCAAAATTCCGGATCGCTTAATTGCTTCGTCAAATCAACGAGCAACCTCTCGGCGCGAGTATGACCGGACTGCGTGTTTTCCACGTAATTTCTTAGCTCCGACCATTCATATCGCGAAAGGGATTGGTCATCGAGCTCACGGAATTCGGACAAATTCGCCAGTAGCCGATCGTTTTCCTGTCGCTTCCAAAACTCTTCTATCGCATTGTGGTACTGAGCGGCAATCACTTCGCCGTCGTGATTTTCCTCTGTGTATGCGCGTGCACG
Organism: Burkholderia sp. SRS-W-2-2016; assembly: GCF_001931485.1. Taxonomy (GTDB): domain Bacteria; phylum Pseudomonadota; class Gammaproteobacteria; order Burkholderiales; family Burkholderiaceae; genus Paraburkholderia. Next base: position 9,718 of record NZ_MSDV01000039.1, read on the forward strand.
CTGCCCGATCTCCGCGCTGATGTGTGGCGAAGTAAACGCAAAACGGAGAGCCCGCGCCAGATCGGAGCAGCTCGGATTTTCCTGAAGCTTGGTGACGGCAAAATCCGGAATTTCGCACAGCGCGGCGTGAGCATTCACGATCACGTGCTTTCCTGCCGCCATGCCATCCGAAACGGCCGCCGATGTCTCACCTCTGGATTTCGCCCGGAGCTGAACACACAGATCGCAAGCGCTCAGCCATAGCTGATAATCGGCATCACTCACATACCCTGTAACAGTGCAATTGTTGACCTGCTCGCTGGCGGTAAGGCGAAGAAGGAGCGCCTTGAACGCCTCATCACCGCAATCGCCGACGAACACGAGCCTGCAGTTCGGCGTCTTGCCGAGTTCGCTTTCACTCCAGGCCTGGAGAAGACGATCGTTCAATTTGAACATCGAATGGACGATGCCGAATGAGCAAACGACGAATTCGTTCTCGTCGATGCCCAGGCGTTTGCGTGCTTCGAGTCTGGAAACGCTCTGCCGACCCCAATCCCGCAGGAGCGGAATCACTGCCCAATTTCGAGGCGCGCCTTCTCCGTACCACCTGTGAGCCAATTCCTTGCTGTATCCGGAATGCGATATCACACCGATTGCGCTTTCCAGTACCGTCAGATTACATGGATAACGCACCAGCGACCGAACCACGTTGGCCGAGCACAGATGTTCTAAAAGACTCAACTGGCCATGTGAAAATTCGATTTCTGTTGAGAAAGCATGCGTCGACGGATCGCGCGCCTCAATCGTCCAGAAGAGTCCGCTCAAGAAGAAATCGTGCAGCACGACTATTCCCGGTATCCTTCGCAGCAAGCGCGGCATGTCGGTGTGAAACTGTGAATTTCCGACGTGGTACACCACGCGCCCATACCTGTCCGCAGTTTTCTCGAACTCTTCATAGGTTCTGATTGGGAACCTCTCCGACAGTTCGGGAGCGACTTCCTCGCCGTTGTTGTGGACCAGATCGATCTCATAATATTTCGACAGAAGCGGCAAAAGCATCGCGCTATACGCGGCAATGCCCGATCGCTCCGGCGGCAGCGGAGATACATAGGCGAGTCGTGGCTTATCCCGATCGGCTCGCTCCAGATATCCAACCCGGTAGAGAGATGGCGCTTTTGCCCGCGCAGCTATTGATTCAAGCGCATCCCACGCGACGCTTGCACTTCGCTCCCAGGAAAAGGTCTGAGCTCTCCTGAAACCGCTCGTTTGCAAATCTCTTCGAAAATCGTCATCCCGCAGCGTCTGCGTCAATTTCGCCGCAATCTCCGCGCGCGATAACGGATTAAACAGTGCATCCGAACGTCCGATTACTTCCGGAATACTTGTGCAGTCGGATCCGATAACCGCTGCGCCGCAGGACATCGCTTCGAGAGCCGGCAGACCAAAGCCCTCGTGTATCGACGGGAAAATAAATACCTTGCAGAGGTTGTACAGATCGACGAGTTCGTCATCGGTCACATAGCCGGTTAATACGACATCGCCCTTATCAAGTCCGGCCGCGGCCGCCACCGCCTCGAGCCGGTGCACATCGGTCAAGTTGGCGCGGCAGACGACGGCAAGCTGATGTGTCGACCGGAGTGCTGGCGGCAGGCATGCGTACGCGTCGATGAGACCTTCGATGTTTTTTCGAAAATCTATCCCGCCGGTGTACATGATGAACGGCTTCTTCAGTGCAAACCGCCGTCTCACCTCCGCCTCGCGTGCCGGGCTCAGATCGATCCGTTTGAATTTTTTATCGACTGCACTCGATATATTGACCGTGGAATGTTCCGGCAATCCCAGATGATCGATACCCTCCCGCCTCGAGGATTCCGATATTGCTAGCGCAAGATCGGCCTGCTGCAATTGCAGAATGCGACGCCTGTACCAGTCCTCGACTCGCTCGTCCGCCAGATAGTGTTTGGCGCGCAGATAGGGGATCAGGTCATACAGGGTGACCGCGTTGGAGGCAAGCGAGTCCGGCGCAATCGTCGACGCCGACGAGTCTACAAATCCTTCGAAGAGACTAGCCGTGTGAACGATGTCGGCGTTCAACGACCTGAAGTACTCTTCCTTGATGCGCTCGGACGCAAGTCTGCGGAGCACATTTTTTGGTTCGATTTCTTCAATGCCTTTTAGCCCGCCCCACAACACGATGTTGGCGTTCGGAAGAAGGCCGGCAAAATGCTTCTGGACGGTATGGATGGATTCCGGGAAAGCGCGATTCAGGGCAATCAGAACTTCGTGTTCCCTGCAGTTGCGAATCATCGCATCCGCCAAAGCGAAAGAATAGCGGCCGATGCCCCGGTCGCGGCTCCCCTCTGTCTGGCACGCCTGAAGATCGATGACAAGTCTCATTCGTAAGCCCCCTCGTTATCGTCGAACGGTGTGCCATAGCTGCGCGAAGACCGGTCGCACGCACAACCAGGCTTTACGCACCCATCTATGTTTGAGGAGGAAACTTCTGCAATTCAGACGAAGTACGCGGATGGGAGCGGTGATTCTCCACGACGTGCTGCTTCGCAGCAGATCGACTTCTGAATTAAGCTCGCTGATGCGCCGCTGTAGCAGGCCCAGTTCTGTTTGCAACGGCTGGCTCTTCGAATATGCGTCCCACTCGCTTTGCGCGCGTGCGAGACTCGCATGAGTTTGATGCAGTTCGGCTCGTACGTCCGCTAGTTCAACACGTTTTTCTGCCAGGCGCACTGACAGACGTTTGTGTTCCAGCATGACGAAATTATGCTCTGCCGATAATTTTTGCGAGCGCGCGGTCTCCGCGTCCAGTTTCCTCTGGCCATCCTCCAGCTGCTGAACCGTCTGATGCAATTTTTCGATGTTTTCTTCGTTCTGCTTTTCGCCGACGGTGACATACTCGTCGAACACATTCGGCGGCGCGGAAAACTTTTCAAGAAGCTCCGCTTTTTCGCTCGCCACGAAATATTTATTCAGACCATCAAAGTACGCGAACTTATAAGACGATTCCTCAACATGGGTCTGCCAACTGCAAACAGACATTTGAGAAGTCATTGGAATGGTCGCCTCGATGACCAGAATCCATGGTCGCCAGATTTTGAAGTCGATGCTCTGAATGACGTCAGCCTCACTTCCTTCCACGTCAATCTTCAGGAAGTGAATGACTTCGACGTTGTATTCGGACAAAATCGAGTCCAAACGCGCCGGCGTCTCGTTCGATTTGATGGTCCTGAAACCCGCATTACGATGAATGTCGGCTTGTGCTCTGTCGACCGTTGAAAGCCCCGTATCTTCTATTTCGAAAAACTCAACCGGGGTAGAACTGGTACCCACGAGTTTTCGTACATTGATATCTTCCGGCCGGGATTCAAGCAATTTCCTGTACCAATGCGGTACGGGCTCGATGTTCAAACCTCTCCAGCCACTCTCATAAAACGTTCTGGTAACGGAAAATTCGTCGGGATCCTGGGCGCCGACATCGACATAAAATCCGTTGGTGACGTCAGCCAAGGCTCGGCGAAGAAGCACATCCTCGCGATTTTGCGAATACGATACAAAAGGCATACAGTAAGCTGTCCTTTTGGCAATGGAGACCAACTGCGGCGCAAGTGACCGATAGCCCAATACCGCGCAAGTCGAGTGTGGCGGCAGCGAAAGGTCGTCGGAAGGGAAATTAATTATAGCTTGGCCTCATCGGTCGCCTAATGCGCTCCGAATTTTTTATCCTGCATGACTAGAATGACGAAGGCTTGAAAAGCGAGGATATACTGGCAGCCGCTGCGGCACCATTTTCACGACGTGTCCTTTCGGAGGAGCAGATGGGGTTGAGCAATATGACGCCTTTCAGACAGCTAATACGCGCATATGGCGCGTTACTCTCGGCGAGCAATTCGCTTGCTGCAATCGCCAGAAACACATCGGAAAGCAATCATCCAGCGAAGCCCGACGTCGAAACGCATGCACTTGCGCAGCAGGTCGCAGCCCTTACCGCGAAGCTGGATGCTCTTCCCGCCCGGTCCGGCTCGAATGAACAGGCGCCCGCCAGCCCACCGCCACCTTCGTATGACTTCAATCTGCTGCTGCATCAGGCTCGTAGCGCATTGATGCGGGATATGCCGCCGAACGCCGATCGTCTGGTAAGTGCCGGGTGTTCGGGTCGATGGTATTTCGACTGGATCGAACAGACTTACGGCTATGTGAACCAGCATCTGGGAATCGAGTACTACTCGCCCAAACCGGACTCCCTACCGGACAACGTCAAATGGATCGCGAACACCGCCGGAAATATGGAGGCGGTTGCGGACAGGAGTTGCGACCTACTGATTTCCGGACAAAACATTGAGCACCTGTGGCCCGATGAGATCGCGGATTTCCTAATAGAATCCGCGCGCGTGCTAAAGACTGGTGGCACGCTGTGCGTGGATTCTCCCAATCGAGCAATTACCGAGTTGCTTAATTGGAGTCATCCAGAGCACACGATAGAACTCACCCCCGCGGAAATGAGGCATCTTCTTCAATTAGCGGGCTTCGAGATCACAAAACAAGCTGGCATCTGGCTCTGCCAGGACCCAAAAACGGCGCGCACGTTGCCGCTGGATCCAAACACTCACGATCCCGAATGGTCCGTGGCGGAGCGCATCTTTTCGGCCGCGGACAAACCCGACCACTCGTTCATCTGGTGGATCGAGAGCCGGTGCACGGCACGCGAACCCGATAGAGAAGCTATCCGGGCATATTTATCAACAATTTATGCAGTCGCATGGCCGGAACGCATTCAACGACTGATCGTCGTCTCGGGGGCGGCAGAGCATCGCGCAGATGGCGAGTGGCTCATCGTGCCACCTGCACACGAAGGACTTGTGTTCTACGGTCCGTACATGCCGTTACGCGCTGGATCGTATCGGATCACGTTCGAGTTCAATCCAGACCCATCGGCCGATACCGCTTTCGCCCGGTGCGACGTCATTGTCGGGCACGAGGCCCGGGTGCTGGATCAGTGCGAAGTATTGCCGGGACAGACGCACGTCACTTTCGAGGTTCAAATTCAGAAACTGGAATTTGGCGCACAGTTCCGCTGTATTAGCCTCGGTCGTTCAGGATTCGCGGTGCGCAGACATATCACGCTTGTTGAAACGGTGAACGAAACGTCCCCGGTGGCTGAAGCGCCTTAAGCAGACTGCGAAACCAGGACTAGACGTCAACCGCCGGAATGAAGCGCGGATTACGCCAGGCTTGCACACCGTCGACGGTCAGTTGGGGCTTCCAGTTATTGATGTAATAGAACGCGGGGCGCTCCATCTCCATCGACCAGTCATTCGATGTGAACAGATCATATAGACGCGCTTCTATGTACTTCGAGTGAGTCCCGATCAGCACGTAAGCAACCCGCTCGCGGAGAATGGGCATGCAAGACTCGATCAGATTGGCCTCGCCGCCCTGGATGTCGATGTGCAACAGATCGATCCGATCCCGGTCGCCAATCGCACGCTCCAGCGAAATCATGGGCAGCAGGTCGTGGCTACCCGTAGCGATGGCCTGATCCTGCTGCTCTTGCGTGGCGCCGAAGACTGGCTCCAGCCCCCAGCTATGACCGGCATGCTCCTGACGAGGAAAGAGAGCGGTACCCGCCGTGGCGGCGGCGATCCCGCGATGCAGGGTGTATTCATCCGGTGAGAACCCGTTGCGCGCCAGGGATTCATGGGCGAAGCCAAGATGCCCCTCGTCGCCCTCTATTCCAATAACGTGAACCGTTCGACCCGTACGCTTCGCTGCGACACCTGTGTTGTTCATCCAGCAGCCCCAACCACACCCCAACTCAATCATCGTGAAGGAGTCGGGCCGGGCGAGTTCCACAGCGTGTAATGCGGAGGCCCATTCCGCGATGTCGGCGTGCCAGTTCGCAGGCAACGGAAACTGATCCAGTTTGCCGCCCTCATCCGCCAAAAAGGGGAAAAACTTGGTATCGACCAGAACGCCAAGCCAGTTCGTCTGGAATCCTGCCGTCGGAGTTCTGTCATGCACCTCGTGCCGGCGCATACAGGCGAGTGCATCGAAGTTGGTGAAGTAAGCGAAAAAGGGGCTCCCGCTCATGGATCCCCCTTGACTCTCAAGATTTCGAGCCCGCTCTTCCGCGTTCCGCGCTCGCACTTCTGCAACCTGGAGCGCTATAGCCAGAGCGTTGCGGCTATCGTGCAAATTGCGGATCGGCGCAATGGAGCGGCCCAAGCGTTTCATCAGAGACATAACCATCACTCCTTCAGTGGAATGCGGTGCGACACCAGCGTGCGACCGCCTTCCATGGCGCTCGCGCGGGTGGGTCAAAGTCAAAGATAAGTCACCATCAGGACATGGCTTCCGGATGCGAAGCCGAGGCAGGGACCAGCACACATTGCGATGAAACTAGCACGTCCGTCTGTACCCACGCCTACGTTAGCCGCAAAAAACAAAAAGGGCTACGCGAAAAATCGCGTAGCCCTTCGATCTGACTGGCACGGCAGGCGGGACTCGAACCCACGACCCTCGGCTTAGAAGGCCGATGCTCTATCCAGCTGAGCTACTGCCGTATTAACTGCTGCCTGCATCGAAGCGCAACGCGCGGCGAACCGCGCGACGTGATGCAAGCTGAAATTCTAACTGAGCGGGGTCCGGATTATAACCGATCGCCCGCGCCGCCTCAGACCGGCTGCGGATGCAGCATGAACCAGCCGAGGAACACGATCCCGGCGATCACGCAGTACACCCCGAACGAGCCGAGACGTCCCCGGCCCTCGAAATAGCGCATCAGGAAACGCACGCTCAGATACGCGGCGATCAGCGTCAGCACGCCGCCGAGCAGCGCGTCGGCCAACTGGCCCGGCGCGTGCAGCAGCTTCGGCAATTCGAGCACGCCGGCCGCGAAGATGATCGGCGTGCCGAGCAGGAACGAAAACTCCGCGGCCTTCTCGGCGGTCAGGCCCGCCGCGTTGCCGGCGATCATCGTCAGACCGCTGCGCGAGAAGCCCGGAATCAGCGCGCCGATCTGCGCGAGACCGACGAAGAAAGCCTGGCGGAACGTCAATTTCTCCGGCGCCCGATGCGCGCGCGCCCGTTGCAGACGATCGCCGACCCACAGCAGCACGCCGTTGACGATCAGCGCAATCGCGACGATCCGCAGATCATGAAAAATCCGCTCGAGGCGCTTTTCCAGCAGCAAGCCAACCAGGCCCGCGGGAATCGTGCCGATGATCAGCGCCCACATCATGTGGCCGTCGTCGTTGCGGCGGCCGCCGAGCGACGCGAAGAAGCCGCGCACCAGCGCGCACCAGCGCGCGCGGAAGTACCACAGCAACGCGAAAGCAGTGCCCAGGTGAAGCGCGACGAGAAATGGCAGCAGTTGCGGCGCATGCTTATCGATATGCATGCCGAACAATGCCGGCACGAGCAGCGTGTGGCCGAGACTGCTCACCGGAAACAGTTCGGTGACGCCTTGCAGCACGCTCAGGAAGATCAGAAACGACAGGTTCACGCGGCGGTCCTTGTAAGGAAAGTGTCGGGGAACTGCGCGCCGCACAATGGAAAGAATCGGCGCGTCAAAAGCGCACCGATTATGCCTGGCAGCCAGGGCAGCGCCAAGCGGTTAGGCCACATTCAGGGAGATATTGACGCGCTGCGACACAACTCGACACCGTTGTTACGCGAGGACAAGGAAAGCGGCTCGATTACCGCAATCGGGGAGTAACAAGGCTGAAAGCCGTTCGCAAACTGGAGCGTGCAAAAACGCTCGGCGGACGCGTTAAACGCGAACAGCGAAACGGCGACACTGTCTGAATCGGAACGCTGCACCGCAGCCGGAGTAACCGCCGCTCAATCCGGCGACGGCCGATGAGAATCAGCGAAATTCAGCGAGAGCGAACGAGATCGAACGAAACTCAGCGGAGATCGGAAAGACCCAGCGAGATCTGGCAAGACCCACCGAAACTCAACGTTTGAGCGCGTGAAAAAAGAAATACGTGCTTGCCGTGAACATGCCGAACAACGCGACCGCCATTGCCATTGCGAGATCCATCGTGCCCTCCTGAGCCAAACCGCCCGGGAGTCTGAATTGCCGGACGCTCGGCAGATTATCGGCAAGGTTCGCGCGATCGCGACACTCGCAATTTCCCCAGAAGGGTTTCCCCGTAGCACAAAGCAGCGCAAAATCGCGGTTCCGCGCCCCCGTCAACCTCTTATCTGGCTACTCATTCACCATGCCCCTCTCCCCGGAACAGGACATTCTCGAGATCGACCAGGACGCCTCGGTGCTCCGCTTTTCGCCGCAGGCCGGCGGCCGTCTGCTGTCGTGGGTCATCGACGGCGAAGAGGTCATCCACTGGCCCGAGCACGCCGACTGGAGCGTGCCGGCGCGGATTCGCGGCGGCAATCCGCTGCTGTTTCCGTTTCTCGGCCGCCATCGCGTCGACGGCAAGATCGGCTACTGGCGCGATGCGCAGGGCACGGTGCGCGAACTGCCGATGCACGGCTTCGCGCGTGACCTCCCGTTCGAAGCTCACGCCGACGTACACGGCGCCGGCCTGCGGATGGTGTTGACCGACACCCCGGCCACCCGCGCGGCCTATCCGTTCGGCTTCCGCTTCGAAGCCGCGTACGAGCTGATCGACGCGCGCACGCTGGAGGTCACGTTCACCACCACCAACACCGGCGACACGCGGCTGCCCTACTACGCCGGCCACCATTTCTATTTCACGCTGCCGCACACGCAACGCGCGGACACCACGCTCGAGCTGCCGCGCACCGAGCGTTGCCATCAGCAGGAAGACGGTTCGATCAGCGCCGCGGAACCGGGCGCGCCGCGCTACACGCTCGACGAAGCGCGCATCCACGACCGCTTCCACTGCCTCGCCGGCACGCCCGACCAACCGGTGCGGCTGATCGCGCCGGGCATCCAGCGCGTGATCACGATCGATCTGCAACGGCCCGGCTCGGTGCCCTGGTACGCGGTAACCACCTGGACCGAGACGCCGCAATCGGACTTCTATTGCGTCGAGCCGTGGCTCGGCTTGCCTGATGCGATCCACAACGGCCGGGGCCTGCGCTGGATCGAACCGGGCCAGACCGAAACGGCGACCCTGCGGATCAGCGTCGAAAAGACGGCCTGAGAATGCCGCGGCCGCCCGGCCGCGCTAACCTCATCCGCCGCTTGTCTGAACCTCGCCCGCACCCCGTTCATGGGTGCCGCCATGCAAAACCGTTAGAATCGAACGCTTTGTCTCCTCTGCCGCGTGATCGGGATCGGCGCGCGGCAGCGCTTTGCGAGGTCCAATGCTGGAAACCATAAGAATCAAACGACTCGGCTGCGCGGCACTGCTCGCGCTGCTCGCCGCGTGCGGATCGGCACCGGTGGGTCCGGGCTACTACCGGGTCGAACGGGGCGATACGCTGTCGAAAATCGCGCGCGGCAACCGCCAGTCGGTGCAAAACATCGCGCGCTGGAACAACCTGAGCAACCCCGACGCGATCGAGGTCGGTCAGGTGCTGCGCGTCGCGGCGCCGGCCGGCGCCGCGTCCACGAGCGGCGCGATTCGTAGCGGCGGCAACAACGGCGGCGCAAACGCGTCGGCCGCGCCACGCCCGGCACCGGCCCCGGCCGACAACGGGCCGGCCACCGCGCCCACCGCGATCTCGCTGGTGTGGCCGACGGACGGCAATGTGATCCGACGCTTCGACGGCTCGAACTCGAAGGGCATCGATATTTCCGCGGCGCCCGGCACGCCTGTTGTCGCCGCGGCGCCGGGCACCGTCGTGTATGCGGGCAACGGTTTGCGCGGCTACGGCAATCTGCTGATCCTCAAGCACGACGCCGACTACCTGACCGCGTACGCGCACAACCGCGCGCTGTTCGTGAAGGAAGGCGAAGCGGTCAAGCGCGGCCAGAAGATCGCCGAAATGGGCGACACCGACAGCGATCGCACGATGCTGCATTTCGAGCTGCGCTATCAGGGACGCTCGATCGATCCGTCGAGGGCGCTGCCGCCGCGTTGAGCTGGCGCGGTGGGTGGCAGCGCGGCGCCGCACTGCCCTGCCCGCCCGTCACCGGCCTCCCGGCCGCGGGAACCCGGCGTGCTATAAACAACGCTCAATTCGAGGCGGCGTGGCTTCGGGCCGCGCCGCCTTCCGCTATCTGCAAGGAATCTGACATGAAGAGCGCATTGGCGCGCGTCGCGACAGCCGCGGCGCTCGGTCTGGGTCTGCTGACTCTCGGCGGCCTCGGCGGCTGTTCGACCACCACCACGATGACCTATCTGCCGAGCGGCGATACGGGCTTCGCGATCAACTGCAGCGGCAGCGACGCGAGCACCAGTTGGGCCGAGTGCTACAAGCGCGCGGGCGAAACCTGCGGTAACTATGGGTACGACGTGGTATCGAAGGACGTCGACAACGGCGCGACGTCCGGCGGCACGATCGGCGGCATTTTCGGCGCGAACGTGAAAAACCGCTCGATGGTGATTCGCTGCAAACAGTAACGATCCCCGCGCGCACCGCACGTGCGATCTCCCCCCGCCGGCTAGCGCCGCAGCCGGCGCCCCGAGCGCGGATCGATGCGAGCGGCAAAGCGCAGCAGCAACGCGAGGGCTATCGGCCAGAGGCCGACGAAGATGAGCAACCAGGTCATGGGCCGCGCACGAAAAATAATCCGCCATCATCGGACGCGCGTGTGAATTCGCGGTGAATGCGGCCAAACTCGCCACTCGCCGCCACGTAATCGCCGGCATAAAAAACGGGCAAAAAAAAGCCCGGCACGAAGCCGGGCTAACGGGGGTTCGGCGCATATCGGCAAAGGACCGGTTCACCATGCGCCAGAACGAAATCTAACAATCCCCATTTACAAGCGCAATCGCTTAATGTCGCGGTCAATGTTACTCGCCGTACGGTTTTCGCAAACAGTGAATCGGCAATGTCGGAATGCGACCGGCCAAATGCGCCGCGCATGCGATATCGATATCGGTAAATCGCGCCACTTGAAACTCGTGCATGCCGCACCAGCCAATGCGCTCCGCAGGTCTGCGGAAATCAGCCGAAAAACACCTGAAGAAAGGGTTGTGGCTGTTTTTAACTAACCAGTACGGCGTAATGGCGCCCATTTTTCGACGCTAAAGACTTGGTGCGGAAACGCACGTAACGATGCGAATAGTTTTCAACGCGATCGTGAATAAGCGCCGCTAATTCATCACAACAAAAAATTCGCGAACGGCGAAACCATAATAGCGGCGAATACACCGACAAATGAACCGCGCGAATCAAACAGCGGTTTGCGCTTCCACCACTCGTTCACTAATTGGACAATATAGCGACGCATCGCGTCGCCGCAATCGCCGCGCCGTCGCCATTGAATCCGCTCGCCTCACGGTTCAGAATTCAGCATTCGATTCAACCGGCTCCCCGCGCCAGCGCGCCGTCCGCGCGCGCCGATGGTTTATAGTGACGGCCCCGTCCGACCCCCGCATACGATGACTTCCAACGACGCCTCCCACAGCCCCCTGTACGCGAAGCTGCTCGGCGAAACCGCCAAGATCGGCTGGAGCGAACTCGAACGTTTCTTTGCGCGCGGCATGCTGCTGCGCGTCGCGCGCGACCTCGATCTCGTCAGCGTCGCCGAGGCGATCGCCAGCGACGACACCGCCCAGGTCACGCAATGGCTGTCCGCGGGCCTCGTCGAGCGCGTGCAGGCGGAGACCGCCGCCGATTTCGCCGCGCGCGACCCCGACTTGTGGGCGGTCGTCGTGTCGCCGTGGGTCTGCGTGCAGGAGCGCTCTTGAGCGACGCCGCGCCCGAGGCCGCGAAGCCCGGGCACACCGAGGCCGCCGCCCTACCGGTGCGCTGGCATCGGCGGGTGCTCGCGCTCGCATTCCCGATCGTCCTCGCCAACCTGACGCAACCGATCCTCGGCGCGGTCGATACCGCCGTCGCCGGTCACCTGGACGGCGCGGCGTATCTGGGCGGCGTCGCGCTCGGCGGACTGTTCTTCAACTTCGTGTTCTGGGGCTTCGGCTTCCTGCGCATGGGCACCACCGGCCTCGTCGCGCAGGCGCACGGCGCGGGCCGCGACGACGAGTTGCGCAACACCGTGCTGCGCGCGCTGTTGCTGGCAGCCGTGATCGGCGCGTTCGTGCTGCTCGTGCAGCAACCGCTGATCGGCTACGCGTTGCGCCTGCTCGGCGGCAGCGACGCGGTGCAGCGTCACGCGCTGGCCTATTGCCACGCGCGCATCTGGGCCGCGCCGCTCGCGCTCGGCAACTACGTGGTGCTCGGCTGGCTGCTCGGCACACAGCGGGTGCGGCTCGCGCTGCTGTCGCAGGTGTTCATCAATAGCGTGAACATCGTTGCGGTGCTGCTCTACGTGTACGCGTTCGATTGGGGCGTGGCCGGCATCGGCGCGGCCACCGCGACCGCCGACGCGCTCGGCTTCGTGCTCGGTCTCGCGCTGTTGTGGCACGGCCGGCCGCGCGGTCTGCCTGCGCTCAATCGCGCCGCGCTGTTCGACGGCGCCGCGTTGAAGCGGCTCGTCGTGCTCAATCGCGACATCTTCGTGCGCACGCTGTGTCTGCTGGGCTCGTTCGGCTGGTTTGCGCATCTCGGCGCGCGCCAGGGCGACGCGACGCTCGCCGCCAACGCGCTGCTGCTCAATTTCCAGACCTTTATGGCTTATGGGCTCGATGGTTTCGCGCATGCGGCCGAAGCGCTGGTCGGCGCGGCGATCGGCGCGCGCGACCGGCACGGCTTCGTGCAGGCGGTCAAGGTCGCCGCGCTGTGGTCGGCGCTCGGCGCGATCGGCTTCTCGTTCGTGTACTGGGGCGCGGGCGCGTGGATCGTCGAACGTCTGACCGACCAGGCCTCGGTGCGCGCCGCGGCGGAAACCTATTTGCCGTGGGCCGCGTTGTCGCCGGTGATTTCCGTCTGGGGGTTCCTGCTCGACGGCGTGTTTATCGGCGCGACGCGCACGCGCGAGTTGATGGTGTCGATGGTGATCTCGCTCGCGGTGTTCGTCGCGGCGTCGTCGACGTTGCTCGCCATGCACGGCAATCACGGATTGTGGGTCGCGCTGCTGATCTTCATGGCCGCGCGCGGGGTGACGTTGGGGCGCTATCTGCCGGGGGTCGCGCGGGGGATCGCGGCGGCGTAGTGGTGTGTGGGTGGTCTTGGCGTATCCGTTTGTGTCGGATATCTCGCAATTAAGGCGCCCTCGTTCGCTCCATCGACGGTGCAACCGGAGCCGCTTGCGCGGCGCCGGTCCGAGCCGGGGCCACAGCCGGTTACCGCTTGAAACAAGCACATACATATCGCCTCGCGCACGCGCCCTAGAATGCCCTCAGCCCGTACTCTCCGCGCGAACAGTCTGTGCGGGTCAGAGGCGCCGGCGTGCCCGCGCCGGTGCTTCGCCTCTCCCCTTCTTCCGCGTCGCAATTGCGGCGCGTCAATTGCCGGACTTGTTCACTCCGCCGACGGCGCGGGCACCATCGAAGGCGGCCGGTCGTCGGTCGGGACGCCGTGGTAGTCGGCGGGATCTTGCGGCGGCCCGCGATGATGGGCCGACGGATTGTCCGCGCAGCCGGCGAGGCCGGCGCACAGCAGCAGGGCAAGGGTCACGATACGGGTCATCTGCAAACATCTCCTGAAACATGGGCGGACGGTCGGCCGCCGAAGCGCGAAGAGTCTACCCGCAAAGCAGATTGCGCGGCGGCGCACACGAGCCGCGCTCCCATTTCGTGAGATTTCACGAGACCTGAACTACTATGACGTCATGGTCGCTTGTTTCGGGAGACTGCCATGGACGCTGAATCGATCGCGGGTCTGATCGGGCTTGGAATTGGTCTGGTGGTGCTGGTGGCGCTGTCGGTTTTCGAATCGCGCATGTACCGTCGCGAGCACAACGGCGAGGGCATGCTGCATCACTGGTTCACCCATCAGCATGTGCTGCATATGCCGCACTGGAAGCGTCCGCGTCATTGACGCACAGCATTGGCGTTGCCGATGGATGATGCGGCGATCGGCATGCCGCGCGATACGCGCGCCGGTTATCGACCGTCGTTTGCATTAAACATGCCTGTTACGCCCGACTAGGGATTGACGTGGTTAGGTAGGGCACGTACAATCTTTGATTCGTCGGAGCGTAGCGCAGCCTGGTAGCGCATCTGATTTGGGATCAGAGGGTCGAAGGTTCGAATCCTTTCGCTCCGACCACGAAAAGCCGTACAAAACCCGCGTAGCCTCTGGCTTCGCGGGTTTTTGCTTTCTGGCTCACCGACTCTCACGCTGTGCGTTGCACCGGCTACCGCGCGCCAGCAAACGCCGACTCTCCCCGCCTCAGGCACTCGCCTTGCAAACCAACCGGCACGCATGCGACAGTGCTCGCGCGTGAACCGCGTGAGCCGCGTCGACCGCATCCGCGCGACGCCGCGCAAACTCTTCGCGCCCACGCTCCAGCCCGCTCGCCGACCCGCCGCCCCACAACCACCACAAGGAGACACGCATGGACCTAATCCTCTGGCGACACGCCGAAGCCGAAGATGTCGCCTCCAGCGATCTCGCCCGCGCGCTCACCACGCACGGCCGCAAACAGGCGCAGAACGCGGCCAAATGGCTGCGCAGCCGTCTGCCCGACGACGCGGTGGTCCTCGCGAGCCCCGCGATACGCACGATCCAGACGGCGGAAACGCTAAGCGACCGCTACCGCGTAATCCGCGAGCTGGCGCCGAACGCGAGCGCGAACGATGTGCTCGAAGCGGCCGGCTGGCCCGGCGGCATCGCGCAGACCGTGGTGATCGTCGGCCATCAACCGACGCTCGGTCACGTCGCCGCGCAACTGCTCGCCAACAGCCGCGCGAGCTGGCCGCTGAAAAAAGCCGGTATCTGGTGGATCGCGAGCCGCGAGCGCGACGGCGCGGAACAGGCGGTGCTGCGCGCGGCGATCAGCCCCGATCTGATCTGAGCCACGGCGGCGGCGCACCGCCGCCGCGATCACCAGCGCGGCGGCAACGCTTACGACCCGTCATCCAATCGTCACGGCTTTGCCATGCGAGCGTCACCACGCATTACTACATTGGCGAAAAAAGACATCCCACTTTTTTCGATCAGGACCGCCAATGCGAGAACTGCCGACGCCCACCCTGCCCTTCGCCTCGCTTTTCGAATCGCGCCGTCTGCCGCGTGCCGAGGAAACGGTCACCGCGCAGCATCGCCTGCAAGTATCGTGGGCCCGTAGCGACGAGGAACTGCGCGAAGCACAGCGTCTGCGCTACCGTGTATTCGCCGACGAAATGGGCGCGCGCCTGTCGGGCCCCGCCGGTCTCGACGTCGATGCATTCGATTCGTACTGCGATCATTTGCTGGTGCGCGATCTCGACACGCTGAAAGTGGTCGGCACCTATCGCGCGCTGCCGCCGCATCAGGCCGCGCGCATCGGCCGTCTGTATGCGGAAAGCGAGTTCGACGTGTCGCGTCTCACGCATCTGCGCGCGAAGATGGTCGAGGTCGGCCGCTCGTGCGTGCATCCCGACTATCGCAGCGGTTCGGTGATCATGTCGCTGTGGGCCGGCCTCGCCGCGTACATGAAGCACAACGGCTACGAGACGATGCTCGGCTGCGCGAGCGTCGCGATGGTCGACGGCGGCCACTATGCGGCCAATCTGTACTGCTCGCTGCGCGAGAGCGCGCTGACCGCGCCCGAATATCGCGCGTTTGCGCATACCCCGCTGCCGGTCGACGAACTGCAGACCGGCGCCGCCGTCACGCCGCCGCCGCTGGTCAAGGGTTATCTGCGGCTCGGCGCGAAGATCTGCGGCGCACCGGCGTGGGATCCCGACTTCAACACCGCGGACTTTCTGACGCTGTTCCGTCTGTCGGATATCAACGCGCGTTACGCGCGGCACTTCCTCGGCGATGCGATGCCGCGTTGAGCGTCGCGAATACACGATGAAATGGCGGTTGCTGACTGGCAAGCGCAACGCCACACGCAGCAGTCGCGGCGCCACCTTCGCAAAATCGCCGCGCATAAAAAAAGCCCTGCAAATGCAGGGCTTTTTCAATTCAGCTTCAGCCGAAGCACACGTGCCCGGCGTTCGCGTCAATCCTCCGTATAAACCACCCGATACGGAATCCCAACTTTCTCCCACTCCGCCGCCTCCTGAATCAGGCTGTAATCGGTCAGCGGGTTATTGACCACCCACGCATTCGGCAAGCGCACTTCATAACCGCCATTGGCCTGCGCGATCGCGATCCACGGCAGCCCGACATCCGAGCGGCGCCGGCACAGCAGCGACGCGAGCCGCAGACAGAACAGCAGCGGCCACTCGACTTCGCGCGTCTGCGCGAGCTTGCCGAGCTTGCCCGCGTGGCCGAGCACGAGCCCGGCGACACGCGCCTGATCGGTGCGCGAGAAACCCGGCATGTCGGCATTGCTCGCGATATAGGCCGAATGCTTGTGATACGCGCTGTGCGAGATGGACAGACCGATTTCATGCAACGCGGCGGCCCAGCCGATGAACATGCGGTTTTCCTCGCGCCGTTCAGCGTCCGGCTCGATCAACTGATCGTAGAAACTCGTCGACAGATCGCCGATGCGCGAGGCCTGCGCGCGATCGACGCCATAGCGCCGCATGAAACCCTCGACCGTCACCGTGCGCATGTCCTCGTGCTGCGAGCGCCCGAGCAGGTCGTACATCACGCCGAGGCGCAGTGCGCCGTCGGTGGTATCGACGTAGTCGACGCCGAGTTCGTCGAACACCGCGATCATGATCGACAGCCCGCCCGCGAGCACCGGCACGCGATCGCTCTTGAGCGCGACCAGCTTCAGCCGGTTCACATTCTCGGCCTTGATCAGCGCGCGCTTCAGGCGTTCGAGACCGCCGCGCGAAATGCCGTGCGTGATGCCCGCGTCGTTGAAGCCGTTCGCCTCGACCAGTTCGGCGAGCGCGCGCGCGGTGCCCGACGAGCCGATCGCCTGCTCCCAGCCGGTTTCCTTGTATTCGGCGGAAATGATCTGGATTTCGCGGCGCGCGGCCAGCTCGGCCTGGCGCATCGTGTATTCGTCGACGTTGCCGGCCGGGAAAAACGCGCGGCTATGGCTGACGCAGCCGATATACAGGCTCTCCATCTTCAGCGGTGTGTAGTGCGAACCGATGATGAACTCGGTCGAGCCGCCGCCGATATCGACCACCAGCCGCTGCCCCGCGCTCGCCGGCACCGAATGCGCGGCGCCCGCATAGATCAGACGCGCTTCCTCGCGCCCGGCGATCACTTCAATGGGGAAGCCCAACGCCGCCTGCGCCTCGCCGAGAAATTCGCCGGCGTTCTTCGCAATGCGCAGCGTATTGGTCGCCACCGCCCGCACGCGGTCCGGATGGAAATCGCGCAGGCGCTCGCCGAAGCGCTTCAGCGCGTCCCAGCCACGCACCTGCGACGCGCGATCGAGCATCTTGTCGCGCGACAGTCCGGCGGCGAGCCGCACCGGCTCGCGCAGCGCGTCGACCTGATAGATCTGGCTGCCCGCATCGGTTTCCTCGACCCGGCCGACGATCAGCCGGAAGCTGTTCGAACCGAGATCGACGGCGGCGAGAAGTTGGGAGGTATTGGACATCGGGTAGGCGGACTCCATGCGCGCAAGCGCGGCGGCTGCGGCGGCGGGCGCGCTGGCGGACCCGGCAGGCGCCCCGCGCTTACCCGGCGTCCTGGGCGCGTGGCCCGCGTCATAGCCCTGGCGCGCATCGCGGCCGGCCGCGCTGTTCAAAGACGCCATTCTAAGCGTAGCAGGCCTCACGGTGTCACCTCGCTGCGGTGGGAGACCCGCGTATCGTCGCATAAGCAGTGAGTCTTATTGACGACAATAGAAGAATGCGGCATAAAATCTCAAAAACATCGCGAGTGTCATAAGGGCGTCATCTAATTGTGAGAATTTCCGAGCGTCTTTCCGTCTCCATTCCAGACATACCTCTCTCGCTGCCGATGTCCATCCGCTATCCCTTACTGAATCGCGAACTGGGCATTCTGGGTTTCAACGAGCGCGTATTGGCGCAAGCCGCCGATCCCGCCGTTCCCCTGCTCGAACGCCTGCGCTTCATCTGCATCACCAGCAGCAACCTCGACGAATTCTTCGAAGTCCGTATGGCCGGACTTCAGGAGCAGATGCGCGACAACCCGGGCGCGCTGTCGCCGGACGGCATGTCGCTGCAGCACGTGTACGACCTCGTGGTCGAGCGTGCGCAGAAACTCGTGCACCGCCAGTACACGATGCTGCACGACACCGTGCTGACCGCGCTCGAGCAGGAAGGCATCTATTTCCACGGCACCGAAGGCTGGAGCGACGCGCAGACCGAATGGGCGCGCAATTACTTCTTCGACGAACTGCTGCCGGTGCTCACGCCGATCGGCCTCGATCCCGCGCACCCGTTTCCGCGCGTGCTCAACAAGAGCCTGAACTTCGTCGTCGAACTCGAAGGCAAGGATGCGTTCGGCCGCCAGGCGATGATGGGCATCGTGCAGGCGCCGCGCGCGCTGCCGCGGCTGGTGCGGATGCCGCAGGAACTGTCCGGCTATCCGCATGGGTTCGTACTGCTGAGCTCGCTGCTGCAACGTTTTGTCGGCGAGCTGTTTCCGAATCTGCTGGTGCGCAGCTGCAATCAGTTCCGCATCACGCGCAATAGCGAACTGTTCGTCGACGAAGACGAAATCACCAATCTGCGCGTCGCGTTGCAGGGCGAACTGCCGGCGCGCCATCTCGGCAATGCGGTGCGGCTCGAAGTGTCGGCGGAAACGCCCGCGCACGTGGTGCGGCGCCTGCTCGACGAAAGCGGCCTGTCGAACAAGGACTGCTACTACGCGAACGGTCCGGTCAATCTGGTGCGGCTGATGCAGTTGCCCGAGATGGTCGACCGCCCCGATCTGAAGTTCGTCCCGCATATTCCGTCGACGCCGCCGCAGATCGCCAACAGCGCCAGCATGTTCGACGTGATCGATCAGGGCGACGTGCTGCTGCATCATCCGTACGAGAGCTTCCAGCCGGTGCTCGAACTGCTGCTGCAGGCGGCCAAAGATCCGAACGTGGTCGCGATCAAGCAGACCATCTACCGCACCGGCACCGACTCGCCGCTGATGGACGCGCTGATGCAGGCCGCGCGCAACGGCAAGGAAGTCACGGTGGTGGTCGAGCTGCTCGCGCGTTTCGACGAGGAAACCAACATCAACTGGGCGTCGCAGCTCGAAGCGGTCGGCGCGCACGTGGTCTACGGCGTGGTCGGCCACAAGTGCCACGCGAAGATGATGCTGATCGTGCGGCGCGTGTCGGTCGGCGGCAAGACCACGCTCAAGCGCTACGTGCACCTGGGCACCGGCAACTATCATCCGCGCACCGCCCGCCTCTATACCGACTTCGGTTTGATGACCGCCGATCAGAAGATCTGCGAGGACGTGCACCACGTGTTCCAGCAGCTCACGGGCATCGGCGGCGAGCTGAAGCTGCACGAGCTGTGGCAGTCGCCGTTCACGCTGCATCCGAAGCTGGTCGAGGCGATCCGCAAGGAAGCCGAACACGCGCGCGCCGGCAAGAAGGCGCGCATCGTCGCGAAGATGAACGCGCTGCTCGAACCGACGGTGATCGCCGAGTTGTACGAAGCATCGCAGGCCGGCGTGAAGATCGATCTGATCGTGCGCGGCGTGTGCTCGCTGCAGCCGGGCGTGGCGGGGCTCTCCGAGAACATCACGGTGCGCTCGATCGTCGGGCGCTTTCTCGAACACCATCGCATCTACTACTTCTACGACGATGGCCGCGAACAGGTCTATCTGTCGAGCGCCGACTGGATGGATCGCAATCTGTTCCGCCGCGTCGAAGTCGCATTCCCGGTCAATAACCGGCGCCTGAAGCGGCGCGTGATCGCGGAAGGTCTGTCGGCGTTTCTCGGCGACAACCAGTCCGCGTGGCTGATGCAAAGCGACGGGCACTACCGGCGCCGGCGGCCCGGCAAGTCGTCGCGCAATGCGCAGATGAGCCTGCTCACGAAGTTCTGTTCGTAGCCGCTGCCGCAAACCCGCCGGATATAAAAAAACCTCCTGTTTCAGGAGGTTTTTTCTTTTTTGCCGCTGTGTCCAGTGAAGCGAAACGAGCAACGCGAAACAGGCAGAGCGAAGCGCGCCGCTTACACCACGGCCGCCTGGCAACGCGCGGTCCGGTACACCGGAAAGCGCACGGTGAAGGTACTGCCGCGCCCTTCCTCGCTCTTCACGTCGAGCTGCGCATCGTGGCGCTGTAGCACGTGCTTGACGATCGCCAGACCGAGTCCGGTGCCGCCGGTATCGCGTGAACGGCTGCGATCGACGCGGTAGAAGCGTTCGGTGAGCCGCGGCAGATCGGCGGCCGGAATGCCCAGACCGCTGTCGGTCACCGAGAACACCGCGTGACCGCCGTGCGCGTGCCAGTTGACCTTGATCGTGCCGCCGTCCGGCGTATAGCGGATCGCGTTGGTCACGAGGTTGCCGAACGCACTGAGGATTTCGGTCTCGACGCCGGTCACGGTCAGGCTTTCGTCGGCGTCGAACACGATCCGGTGATGGTCGCTCGACAGACTCTGCGCGTCGTCCCGCAGATGCCGCACCACCGCGCGCATGTCGATCATCTGATCGCTCGGCGGCTTGTTATCGCCTTCGAGCTTCGCGAGCACCAGCAGGTCGGTGACGATATGGCGCATACGCGACGCCTGCTGATCCATCAGCTCCAGATAGCGCGCCCGTTCGGCTTCGCCGAGCGGCAGCTCGCGCATCGTTTCGAGAAAACCGGACAGCACGGTGAGCGGCGTTTTCAGTTCGTGCGACACGTTGGCGACGAAGTCGCGCCGCATCGCATCGGTGCGCTCGAGCTCGGTGATGTCCTGCGACAGCACCAGCTTGCGGTTATCGCCATAAGGAAACACCTGCACGGACAGCACGTTCTGGCGCTTCTCGCCCATCCCGCGCATGATCAGCATCTCTTCGTAACGATGCAAGTTCAGATAGCGGACAAAATCCGGATGGCGCACCAGATGCGTGATGTGCTGGCGCAGATCGCGTTTCGCATCGAGTCCGAAATGGCTTTCGGAGATCGCGTTGCACCACTCGATCTGATCGTGGTCGTCGAGCATCGCGACGCCGTTCGGCGACGCCTGGATCGCCTGGATGAAACGCGAGTGCTGCTGCTCGACCTGGCGCACCTGCGCGTGCCAGCGCTTCGCGAGCTTGTGCAGACGGTAGTAGATTTCGCCCCAGATGCCGGGGGCGCTCGGCACTTCGCCGTACACCGGCGCATCGAGCAGACGCCACAGACGCTGCTTGTGGAAGGTGCCGAAGATGCTCTGCGCGAGCAGCATCACGATGGCGAGAACGAGCCCCGCCTTGACGTTGACCAGTGCGCCGACCACCGCGCACAGAACAGCAAGCAGCACGACCGATATGAGGGAGCGCGCCCAGATGATGTTCATGGTTCAGGTGGATCGAAGAGAAAAACTGCGCAGAAAGGAGATGGCGGCGCGTCGTGGTGCGCCGCCGGCGGCTGTCAGGCGCTCTTCGCCAACCGGTAGCCGCTGCCGCGAACCGTCTCGATCATAGCATCGCACCCGGCCGGCTTGAGGGCCGCGCGCAGGCGCTTGATGTGCACGTCGACGGTACGCTCCTCGACGAACACGTGATCGCCCCACACCTGGTCGAGCAGTTGCGTGCGGCTATGCACGCGCTCCGGATGGGTCATGAAGAAATGCAGCAGCCGGAATTCGGTCGGGCCGAGATCGAGCTTGATCTCGCTGCCTTCCGCGTGCGCGGCGACCCGATGGGTGGCCGGATCGAGCTTCAGCCCGTTGATCGCGACCACGTCTTCGGTCAGCTGCGGTGCGCGGCGGCGCAGCACCGCCTTGATGCGCGCCATCAGTTCCTTCGGCGAAAACGGCTTCGTGACGTAGTCGTCCGCACCGATTTCGAGGCCGAGCACCTTGTCCTGCTCGTCGCCGCGCGCGGTCAGCATGATGATCGGAATGTGCTTCGTGCGTTCGTTGTTGCGCAGGTCGCGCGCGAACGAAATGCCCGATTTGCCCGGCAACATCCAGTCGAGCAACACCAGATCAGGCAGCACGTCGCTGATCAGGTTATGCGCCTGCTCGGCGTTGTACGCGCGAATCGGGCAGTGGCCGGCGTGCTGAAGATTGACCGAAATCAGTTCGGAAATGGCGGGCTCATCTTCAATGACGAGAATGCTGCTGGGCATCGGCACCTCTGTTCCTTATCTCTGGATTAGCTGAGTGCTTCGCGTTCGAGCGCGTCGCGCGACTGGTGCCGCACGTCGGTGCCCTTGACGATGTAAATGATGAATTCGGCGATGTTCTTCGCGTGGTCGCCGATCCGCTCGATCGCCTTGGCGATGAACAGGAAGTCGAGGCCCACCGAGATCGACCGCGGATCTTCGGTCATATACGAAATCAGCTTGCGCACGAACGCGCGGAATTCTTCGTCGATCGCTTTGTCGTCGCGCACGATCTGCGCGGCGGCAACCGTATCGAGACGCGCGAACGCGTCGAGCGCGCGGCGCAGGATCGACACCGCCATCTCGCCGGACAGCTTGATTTCGGCGATGTTGATGGTGCGCGACGCGCCGTCTTCCATCAGGCGCCGCGTGCGCTTGGCGATTTTTTCGGCTTCGTCGCCGGCGCGCTCGAGATTGGTGATGGTCTTCGAGATCGCGATCAGCAGACGCAGGTCGCGCGCGGCCGGCTGACGGCGCGCGATGATGTTGCTGCACTCCTCGTCGATCTCGACTTCCATCCGGTTCAGACGGTCTTCGGCCGCGATCACCTGCTCGGCGAGATTGAGGTCGAATTCGTTGAGCGCTTGCATCGCATTGACGATCTGCGATTCGACGAGGCCACCCATTTCGAGCACTTTCGACGAAACGAGGTTCAGGTCGGCGTCGAACTGGCTGGACAGATGCTTATCGGACATGTCGTACTCCGTAGTTTGCCCGGGTTAGCCGAAGCGGCCCGTGATGTAGTCCTCGGTTTCCTTGCGAGCCGGCTTGATGAAGATCTTTTCGGTATCGCCGAATTCGATCAGCTCGCCAAGGTACATATAGGCAGTGTAGTCCGAACAGCGGGCCGCCTGCTGCATGTTGTGAGTGACGATCACCACCGTGTAGTCGCTCTTCAGTTCGGCGATCAGCTCTTCGATACGGCCGGTCGAAATCGGGTCGAGCGCCGAGCACGGTTCGTCGAGCAGCAGCACTTCGGGACGGATCGCGATGCCGCGCGCGATACACAAACGCTGCTGCTGACCGCCGGACAGACCGTAGCCGCTCTGGCCGAGCTTGTCCTTCACTTCGTTCCACAGCGCCGCCTTGGTCAGCGCCCATTCGACGCGATCGTCCATTTCCGAGCGCGACAGCTTCTCGAACATCTTCACGCCGAACGCGATGTTGTCGTAGATCGACATCGGGAACGGGGTCGGCTTCTGGAACACCATGCCGATCCGTGCGCGCAGCAGCGAAATGTCCTGGCGCGTGGTCAGCAGGTTTTCGCCGTCCATCACGATTTCGCCTTCGGCGCGCTGCTCCGGATAGAGCGCGTACATCTTGTTGAAGGTGCGCAGCAGCGTGGACTTGCCGCAGCCCGACGGGCCGATGAACGCGGTCACCTTGCCTTCGGGGATCTGCAGATTGATGTTCTTCAGCGCGTGATATTTGCCGTAGAAGAAGTTCAGGTCCTTGACCTCGATCTTCGGACGCGACGGCGTTTGCGCCTGGCCGCTCTGCACGGGGTCGGAGCCGGCGGGCGCGGCGACGTGCCCGATCGGATTCAGTTGGGTTTCTGCCATATTCATCGGATTACACTCCGCCCTTACTTGTTCGAGAAGATCGTGCGCGCGAGGACATTCAGTCCGAGCACCGCGAGCGTGATCAGGAAGACGCCGGCCCACGCGAGCGATTGCCACTGCGCGAACGGACTCATCGCAAACTTGTAGATCGTGACCGGCAGGTTCGCGACCGGCTGGCCCATATCGACCGAGAAGAACTGGTTCGACAGCGCGGTAAAGAGCAGCGGCGCGGTTTCGCCGGCAATCCGCGCGACCCCCAGCAGCACGCCGGTGACGATACCCGCGATCGACGCCTTCAGCGTGATCGACAGCACCATCTTCCACTTCGGCGTGCCGAGTGCGAACGCCGCTTCACGCATCGCGTTCGGCACCAGCTTGAGCATGTTCTCGGTGGTGCGGATCACGATCGGAATCTGCAGCAGCGCGAGCGCGAGCACGCCGGCCCAGCCGCTGAAGTGGCCCATCTTCGCGACCACCAGCGCATACACGAACAGACCGATCACGATCGACGGCGCCGACAGCAGGATGTCGTTGATGAAGCGCGTGAGGCTCGCGAGCCAGCCCTTCTGGCCATATTCGGCGAGATAGACGCCCGCCATGATGCCGACCGGCGTGCCAACGAAGGTCGCCAGCGCGACCAGCATCAGGCTGCCGACGATCGCGTTGGCGAGACCGCCGCCGTCGGTGTTCGGCGGCGGCGTCGACTGCGTGAACAGTTCGACCGACAGACCGCCGATACCGAGTCGCAGCGTCGTATAGAGAATCCACACGAGCCACAGCAGACCGAAGGCCATCGCCGCGAGCGACAGCGTCAGCGCGATCGCGTTGGTGAAACGGCGGCGTCCTTGCAGGCGCGTGCGCATCGCTTCGAGTGTCGCCGGATCCTTCAGACCCGGCATGTTCAGGGACGGCCCGCTCATTTCGCACCCTCCCCTTTCTCGAGGCGCAGCAGCATGACTTTCGAAATCGACAGCACGATGAAGGTAATCACGAACAGGATCAGGCCGAGTTCCATCAGCGCCGACGTGTGCAGGCCCGGGTCCGCTTCCGCGAACTCGTTGGCGAGCGCCGACGTGATGCTGTTACCCGGCGAAAACAGCGAAATATTGTCGAGCAGGTTGGTGTTGCCGATCACGAAAGTGACCGCCATCGTCTCGCCGAGCGCGCGGCCGAGGCCGAGCATCACGCCGCCGATCACGCCGGTCTTGGTGAACGGCAGCACGATCTTCCACATCACTTCCCACGTCGTGCAGCCGATCCCGTACGCCGATTCTTTCAGCAGCACCGGCGTGACTTCGAACACGTCGCGCATCACCGACGCGATGTACGGAATGATCATGATCGCGAGAATCACACCCGCGCACAGAATGCCGATGCCGATCGGCGGGCCGGCGAACAGCGCGCCGATGATCGGAATACCGCCGAGCACGGTGCCGAGCGGTTTCTGGAACCACTGCGCGAAGATCGGCGCGAACACCAGCAGACCCCACATGCCGTACACGATCGACGGAATCGCGGCGAGCAGTTCGATCGCGATGCCGAGCGGGCGGCGCAGCCACGCGGGCGAGAGTTCGGTGAGAAACAGCGCGATGCCGAAGCTGACCGGCACCGCGATAAGGAGAGCGATGAGCGAGGTGGCGATGGTGCCGTAGATCGGTACCAGTGCGCCGAATTGCTTGCTGGGTGGATCCCAGACGGCCGTCCACAGGAACGCGAGACCGAACTCGCGGATCGACGGCATCGAGGCGACGATCAGCGACACGATGATGCCGCCGAGCAGCAGCAGCGTCACGATGGCGGAAAGGCGTGCGAGGCCGCCGAAGATCACGTCGCCCGAGCGGCCGGGCGCTTTCTGCTGCGACGCGCTGCCAGGCGGAGTGGCCCGGCTCGTGCCGGACGCTAAATGAATATCGGACATGAGAGCCTGAGGGACCTGTTTCCAGTTGCGGGACCGAACCTGTCGGGCGGCCAGCGATGCTACGGCACGTGCCGGGTTAATGTCATTGGCCGTCCCCACACGGGGACGGCCAGGGTACTACAGAACGCGGTACCGGAGCACCGCGTCGCGCGCTATACGCGCTTTGCCCTTCAGTCGGCGATCGCCTTGCCCGCCGAGTCCTTCACCTTCTGCTTCCACTGCGTGCGGATTTCCGACACAACCGATTCCGGCAGCGAGATGTAGTCCAGATCGTTCGCAGCCTGGTTGCCGTTCTTGAACGCCCAGTCGAAGAACTTCAGCGTTTCGGTGCCTTGCGGCGCCTTGTCCTGCGTGGTGTGCAGCAGCACGAACGTCGCGCCGACGATCGGCCATGCGTTCTTGCCCGGCTCGTTGGTCAGGATCTGGTAGAACGACTTCGACCAGTCCGCGCCGGCAGCCGCCGCCTTGAACGTGTCGGTCTGCGGCTGAACCACGGTGCCGGCTTCGTTCTTCAGCGCGACGTAGTTCATGTGGTTCTGCTTCGCGTACGCCCATTCGACGTAGCCGATCGAGCCCGGCAGACGCTGCACGAATGCCGCGACGCCGTCGTTACCCTTGCCGCCCGTGCCGGTCGGCCAGTTGACCGTCGAACCTTCACCGACCTTCGACTTCCATTCCGGGTTGACCTTCGACAGGTAGTTCGTCCAGATGAAGCTGGTGCCCGAACCGTCGGCGCGGCGCACCACGGCGATGTCCAGATCCGGCAGCTTGACCTTCGGGTTCAGCGCGACGATCGCCGGGTCATTCCACTTCTTGATCTTGCCCAGGTAGATGTCGCCGAGCACCTGACCCGACAGCACCAGCTCGCCCGGCTTCACGCCCGGCACATTGACCGCCGGCACCACGCCGCCGACCACCGTCGGGAACTGGAACAGGCCTTCTTTCGCGAGTTCGTCGTCCTTCAGCGGAGCGTCCGAACCGGCGAAGTCGACGGTCTTCGCGACGATCTGCTTCACGCCGCCCGACGAACCGATACC
Organism: Burkholderia sp. SRS-W-2-2016; assembly: GCF_001931485.1. Lineage (GTDB taxonomy): Bacteria > Pseudomonadota > Gammaproteobacteria > Burkholderiales > Burkholderiaceae > Paraburkholderia. The sequence goes on from NZ_MSDV01000039.1 coordinate 36,511, forward strand.
CTGATAGTTGACCTTGCCGCCGCCGGACTTCTGATAAGCATCAGCCCACTTCGTGTAGATCGGTGCTGCGAACGTGCTGCCCGCGCCGGTGATGTCTGCGGCTTGCGCTGCGATTGCGAAGAGCGCGCCAGCGACGCCAGCGAACACGGTGTGCATCAATTTCATGAGACCTCCAAGGGGTGTAAGCGTGTGGTGTGAGCGTTATCACGAACACCGCGAAGCTTAGGGTCTCTTTATGACAAAGCCGTGACTAATCGTGAAACAGACGTGACAGTTGTATTACTCGCTGAAAGGTGGCTCGAGCGGACGAAACGATGCTTGGGCGATGCGCCTGGCATTGCGGCCAGCGTTGCGCTCGACGTTGCGTACAGATTAGGCGAAAAAGATGGGGCGCGAACGTTTGCGCGGGGGGACTAGGGGAAATTGAGGGGTGGCACGCTGGAGGAGACGTGCGCGGGGAGTGACAGGGTATCGGTTCCTGCTCGCCGGTTTTTTTCTGATGCGCGGGACTGGCTGGCTGGCTGGCTGGCTGGCTGGCTGACTGGCTGACTGGCTGACCGGCTGACTGGCTAACTGGCGGGCTGGCGGATAAGCGAACGGCGGGACGCGTTACTCGCCGCCCCGCCGCCTGTTCCAGCCCTACCTCGGCCCGCGAAACATTCGCTCAGGCCGCGGTCGCATCCCTCACCGCGTCGGCAATCGCTTCCGAATGCTGTTTCGCATCGGCGGCGTTCTGGGCCTCGACCATCACGCGCAGCACCGGCTCGGTACCCGACGCGCGGATCAGCACGCGGCCGCGGCCGTCGAGCGCGCTTTCGGCCGACTTGATCGCGCGACGGATCGTCTCGCTGCCCTTCCAGTCCGCGTCCGGCTTCATCCGCACGTTGATCAGCTTCTGCGGGAACAGCGTGACGCCGTCGAGCAGTTCCTCCAGCGACTTGCCGCTGCGCTGCATTGCCGCGAGCACCAGCAGCGCGGACACGATGCCGTCGCCGGTCGAATGGCGGTCGAGCGACAGAATATGGCCGGAGCCCTCCGCGCCGAGCTGCCAGCCGTGCTCGCGCAACTGCTCGAGCACGTAGCGGTCGCCGACCGCGGCCCGCACGAACTTCACGCCGGCGTTCTGCAGCGCGACCTCGACGGCCATATTGGTCATCAACGTGCCGACCGCGCCTTCGACGTGCCCGGCGGTCGCAATCCGGTCCTTGACCAGCACGTACAGCAGCTCGTCGCCGTTGTAGAGCCGGCCGGATGCGTCGACCACCTGCAGGCGGTCGGCGTCGCCGTCGAGCGCGATGCCGAGGTCCGCGTGGTTCGCGCGCACCGCGCGCACCAGCGCGTCGGGGGCGGTCGCGCCGACCCCGTCGTTGATATTGAAGCCGTTCGGCGCGACGCCGATCGGAATCACTTCCGCGCCGAGCTCGTGGAACACGTGCGGCGCGACGTCATATGCGGCGCCATGCGCGCAATCGACGACCAGCTTCATCCCGCGCAGGTCGTACGCGGCCGGAAACGTGCTCTTGCAGAACTCGATGTAGCGGCCGGCCGCGTCGTCGAGACGGCGCGCCTTGCCGAGCTGCTCGGAGGCCGCGCACGCGAGCGGCTGCTCGAGTTGCTCCTCGATCTGCGCTTCGACCTCGTCCGGCAGCTTGTTGCCGTCGGCCGAGAAAAACTTGATGCCGTTGTCGTAGTACGGATTGTGCGACGCGCTGATCACGACGCCCGCGGCAAGCCGCAGCGCACGCGTCAGATAGGCGATACCGGGGGTCGGCATCGGGCCGGCCAGCATCACGTCGACGCCGGCCGCCGAAAAGCCCGACTCCAGCGCGGCTTCGAGCATATAGCCCGACACGCGCGTGTCCTTGCCGATCAGCACGGTCGGCCGTGCGCCGGTCTTTGCCCACTGGTCCGCGCCGGCGAGCACCTTGCCGGCCGCGTAGCCGAGCCGCAACACGAACTCCGGCGTAATGGGCCCTTCGCCAACCTTGCCTCGAATCCCGTCCGTACCGAAGTAACGACGTGCCATCTTCAATCTCCCCTATATGACTGCGGGCTCAAGCACCGTGTGCGCGGCTCGCGTTCGCCGCGTCGCGCAGGGTGGCCCATACTTTCAATGCATCGACTGTTTGCGCGACATCGTGCACGCGCAGAATCGCGGCGCCGCGCTCGGCCGCGCACACCGCCGCGGCGACGCTGCCGGCGACCCGCTCCGGGGCCGGCCGCCCGATTACCGCGCCGATCATCGACTTGCGCGACATGCCGGCGAGAATCGGATACGGCGACGCGGCGCGCGGCGCCGTGTCCCGCAGCCGCGCGAGCAGCGCATAGTTGTGCTCGACGATCGCCTTGCCGAAGCCGAAACCCGGATCGACGCTGATGCGCGCACGCGCGATTCCGGCCTGCTGCAAGGTCTCGACGCGCTCTTCGAGGAAATCGCGGACCTCGCCGACGACGTCCCCATAATGCGGTTCGCCGAGCTGCATGGTCTGCGGCTCACCGAGCATATGCATCACACAAAGCCCGCAGGCGCTGTCGCGTACCGCATCGATCGCGCCGGGCATCCGGAAACCCCAGATATCGTTGATCAGATCGGCGCCCGCGCTCAACGCATGACGCATCACTTCCGGCTTGTACGTATCGATCGACAACGGCACGTTCGCGCCGTGCAGAGCCTCGATCAGCGGCAACACGCGCTCCAGCTCTTCGTCGAGCGGTACCGGCGGCGCGCCGGGACGGGTCGACTCCCCGCCGATGTCGATGAGGTCTGCGCCGTCGCGCACCATCTGCTCGGCCTGGCGCAGCGCGTCGTCGCGCAACGTGTATTTACCGCCATCGGAAAAGGAATCGGGCGTGACGTTCAGAATGCCCATCACCAGCGGGCGTTCGAATGTCAACTTGAAGCGGCCGCATTGCAGCGGCTCGGGAAGCGGTGCGGAAGAAAAATCGGCTGTCGACACGTAGCAGTACTTCACTTAGAACGGACAAATACAAAACGGGCCGGTGTGCTACACACCGGCCCGCACTTTCTACTGGCTGCCTATCAGGCCGGGGCGGTCGCGCTACCCGGCTTGACTTCGGTACCCGTGCTACCGCCCGACGAGGCATCGCTTGCCGACGGCGGCGAGCTCTTCGGCGAACGCGGCGGACGGCCTGCCATGATGTCGTTGATCTGATCGGCGTCGATCGTTTCCCACTCCATCAGCGCGGCGGTCATCGCTTCGACCTTGTCGCGGTTTTCGTCCAGCAGGCGCCGTGCGAGGTTGTACTGCTCATCCAGCACGCGACGGATTTCCGCATCGACCTTCTGCTGCGTCGCTTCCGAAATGGTCCGCGTGAAGCCGCGGCCGAACGGCGAAGCGTCGTTTTCGTCGTCGACGTAGACCATCGGTCCGAGCGCATCGGTCATCCCGAAGCGCGCGACCATTGCACGAGCCGTCTGCGTCGCCTTGTTGAAGTCGTCCGACGCGCCGGTGCTGATCAGGTTCAGGAACAGCTCTTCAGCGACACGGCCACCGAACAGGATCGCGAGACGGTCGAGCAGATAGTCCTTCGAGTACGTTTCGTTGTCGTGCTCCGGCAACTGCCAGGTCACGCCCAGCGCACGGCCGCGCGGAATGATCGTGACCTTGTGCACCGGATCGGCCTTCGGCAACAGCTTGGCGATCACCGCGTGACCCGATTCGTGATACGCGGTAGCGCGCTTCGATTCTTCGCGGATCACGGCCGACTTGCGCTCCGGACCCATGAAAATCTTGTCCTTCGCATCTTCGAAGTCCGTCATCTCGACAATGCGCTTGCCGCGGCGTGCCGCGAACAGAGCCGCTTCGTTCACGAGGTTCGCGAGATCGGCGCCCGAGAAGCCCGGCGTGCCGCGCGCGATCACTGCCGCGTCGACGTCGTTCGAGATCGGCACCTTGCGCAGATGCACCTTCATGATGTGCTCGCGGCCGCGGATGTCGGGCAGACCGACATACACCTGGCGGTCGAAACGACCCGGACGCAGCAGCGCCTTGTCGAGCACGTCGGAACGGTTGGTTGCGGCGATCACGATCACACCGGAGTTCGCTTCGAAGCCGTCCATTTCGACCAGCATCTGGTTCAGCGTCTGTTCGCGCTCGTCGTTGCCGCCGCCCATGCCGGCGCCGCGATGACGACCGACCGCGTCGATTTCGTCGATGAACACGATACACGGTGCGTGCTTCTTGGCCTGCTCGAACATGTCGCGCACACGAGCCGCGCCGACACCAACGAACATTTCAACGAAGTCCGAACCCGAGATGCTGAAGAACGGCACCTTCGCCTCGCCAGCGATCGCGCGGGCAAGCAGCGTCTTACCGGTTCCCGGCGGGCCGACCAGCAGCACACCACGCGGAATCCGGCCACCGAGCTTCTGGAATTTCTGCGGATCGCGCAGGAAGTCGACCAGCTCCGACACCTCTTCCTTCGCTTCGTCGCAACCGGCGACGTCGGTGAAATTGATCGCGTTGTTGTTCTCGTCGATCAGACGCGCACGCGACTTGCCGAACGAAAACGCCCCGCCTTTGCCGCCCCCCTGCATCTGCCTCATCATGTAGAACCAGAAACCGATGATCAGAATCGTCGGCCCGAGGTAATACAGCACGGACATCAGTGCATTGGGTTCGTCGTCAGCCTTGCCGCTCACCTGTACGCCATACTTCATCAGATCGCCGACCATCCAGATGTCGCCGGGCGACACAATCTGGTATTTCTGGCCGTCTGCTGGAGTGACCGTGAGGTTCCGCCCCTGGACAATGACGTTCTTGACTTTGCCGTTCTTCGCGTCGTCCATGAACTGCGAATAGGAAACGCCTTCCTGGACACGGGGCTTGTCGAACTGCTTGAACACCGTAAACAGCACCAGTGCGATTACCAACCACACTGCTGCTTTCGAAAACATATTGTTGTTCAAAGCACCACTCCTTCACTTAGACGGGCGCCTACATTTGCCTTGCGGCACCACGAAAGCATTCTAATCCAGTCCGCAGACCCCTGCCATAACGTTTCACTACCACAGAAATAGGGCAGCGGGCCGTTTTAACGCCGGTTTGGAACGTGTTGCTCCCGGCGCTGGCAGAGATTGAGTCGTCCGGCTGCGCCCCTATGCGAGACGCTTCAGATGCTTACCCAAAATAAATGTTTCTGACGATTTATCCCGCGACGCTTTCGGCTTGCGGGCCCCCACTACCTTGAACTGGCGCTTGAACTTTTCGACAATCTGACTATAACCGCTGCCGTGAAAGCATTTGACTAAAAGGGCACCATCCGGTTTAAGGTGATTTTGCGAGAATTCGAGCGCGAGATCGCACAAATGCTCGATCCGTGCCGCATCCGCGATCGCCACGCCGGACAGGTTGGGCGCCATATCCGAAATTACAAGGTCCACCTGGCGCTCGCCGACCAATTCTTCGAGCTGGACCAGCACCGAGTCTTCGCGGAAATCGCCCTGGATGAAGTGAACGTCGGCAACCGGCTCCATCGGGAGGATATCGAGCGCAATAATCGTGCCGTCGATCCCGCCCTCGCGCTCCGCGTTGCGCTGCGAGCCGCTCGCCAGCTTGTTGCGCGCATACTGGCTCCAGCTGCCCGGCGTGGAGCCGAGATCGACAATCACCTGCCCCGGGCGGATCAGCTTGTCCTGCTCGTCGATTTCCTTGAGCTTGTAGGCCGCGCGGGCGCGATAACCTTCCCGCTGCGCCATTTTGACGTACGGATCGTTGATGTGGTCATGCAGCCACGCGGTGTTGAACTTGTTTTTTGCCATTAAAGATTGAACTATTGCTGCGTCGTGTCGCGCTTTAGGGGATAATACGCGGTTAATTTCGCGCGGCCATCGCCAGACTGGCGAGCAGCCGCGATTCTGATGTTCTGACGCGCGCCCTGTCGAATCGAACCGTCCCATTCAGCCAAGCAATCGGACGAACACGCAGGAGCCGCCATTTTAGTCGAGTCTCCTACTTTCCATGCCAGCCCTCAAAGTCTCTTCCGATCAACGCGCCGAGTTGCGCTCCCAGGCACATGCGCTCAAACCGGTCGTACTTGTCGGCGCCGAAGGTTTGACCGACGCGGTGCTCACCGAAATCAAGGTGCACCTTGCCGCGCACCAGCTGATCAAGATCCGCGTGTTCGGCGATGAGCGCGACGAACGGATCGCCATCTACGAACAGATCTGCGACACGCTGAACGCCGCGCCGATCCAGCATATCGGCAAGCTGCTGGTGATCTGGAAGCCCGAAGCGGCGCAGCCGGCCACGCCCGCGGCCAAACGCGGCGCGCTGCCGAGCGCTCGCGAAGCGGCGACCGAAGCCAATTCGTCCAAAGGACGTGCGCCGCGCGTGGTCAAGGTCGTGAAGCCGACCGACGTGCCGATGCGCAAGCCGCGAGCCAAGGCAGTGCTGGTGCGCGGCAACGAGCGCGTCACGCAAGGCGGCAACATCAAGCGCGCGAAAAAGCGTCAAACCAGCGCGAAGCGCTCGCATCAGTCGTCGAAGTAAGCGGGATTGCAGGAAGGTGCGGACGGCGTCCGCACCGTTGTGACACACAAGCAGTAGCGACATAACCGATCGAGCGACGATCAGTCCACCGCAAGCCTCAGCCGACCGCCTTCCCGGCGACCCGCCGAGCGCCCTCTTCCTCAGCCGCCGCACCGACGCGAGCCGGCAGCAACCACACCAGCGCCAGACCCAACAGACTCTGAATCAGATAGAACAGGCTCGACACTCCGTGCAGCATGCCGAAGCGTGCCGCATACGCCGAATGACCGACGTCGGTGCCCGCTTCGAGCGCCGCCACGCGAATCGCATTCATGAATGGCTGCAGCGCGAAGTAGCCGACCAGCACGCACACGAGCATGCCCGCGACCAGCCACCGCACCCGCCGATAGGCATCGGCACCGCGCCGCACCAGCAGATTGGCGAGCCCCAGCAGCAAAATGCCGCAAACGACACCGATCACACCCTCGATGCGAAACAGCTGCGCGGCCACTTCGCCCGCGGTCGAGCGGTCGAGCGTCGTAAACAGCACGGGCGCGACCGCATAGCCGATAGTCAGCAGGCTACCGACCCACACCATCGTCAACAGACGGAAAAATCGATGCGGCATCAGGGACACCGGCGCCATCCTCAGACGTAGCTGACTGCGATGATTTCGTATTCGCGCACGCCACCCGGTGCCTGCACCGACGCGACGTCGCCTTCCGACTTGCCGATCAGCGCACGCGCAATCGGCGAGCTGATCGAGATCAGACCGTGGTCGATGTCCGCTTCGTCGTCGCCGACGATCTGGTACTTGACCGACGCGCCCGACTCCAGATCTTCGAGTTCGAGCGTCGCGCCGAACACCACGCGGCCATCCGCTTCCACTTGCGACGGATCGATCACCTGCGCGCCGGCAAGCTTCGATTCGATTTCGGCGATGCGGCCCTCGATGAAGCCCTGCTTTTCCTTCGCCGCGTCGTATTCCGCGTTTTCCGACAGATCGCCCTGAGCGCGCGCTTCCGCGATCGAGTTGATGACCGCCGGACGTTCAACCGATTTCAGGCGCTGCAATTCATCGCGCAGCATGTCTGCGCCGCGCTTCGTCAATGGAATAGTGCTCATAAACAACTCTGGAGGCAAAAAACGGCCGTAAAAAAAATCACCGCGGTTAAGTGCATTCCGCGAAAGCCGCGCCCGGAACAAACTCGGGTCACAGCACCTGCGGAACGCCGCTTAACCGCGGCACGTACATCTTGGACTGACAGTCGAAGCCTTAGTTTAGGCGAGCGTGGAGTCCTTGTAAATCATAGACTTCCAGGTTCTTCAGATAACGCAGACCTTCGACCGCCGCGCGTGCGCCGGACATCGTCGTGTAGTACGTGACCTTGTTCGCCTGCGCGCTCATGCGGATCGAACGCGAATCGGCGATCGCCGCGCGGGTTTCGTCGACCGTCGTGAAGACCAGTGCGATCTCGCCGTTCTTGATCATGTCGACGATGTGCGGACGGCCGTCCTTCACCTTGTTGACGACCTTGACCGGCACGCCGGCCGCTTCGATCGCGGCAGCCGTACCCTTGGTCGCGACGATCGGATAGCCGAGCTCGTGCAGCATGCGCGCGACTTCGACCGCCTTCGGCTTGTCGGCATCCATCACGGTCAGCAGCACCGTACCCGACTCCGGCAGACGCGAACCCGCCGCGAGCTGCGACTTGAACAGCGCTTCACCGAAGGTCTGGCCGACACCCATCACTTCGCCGGTCGAACGCATTTCCGGTCCGAGCACCGGATCGACCGCCGGGAACTTGACGAACGGGAACACCGCTTCCTTCACGCTGAAGTACGGCGGCTCGACTTCCTTGGTCACGCCCTGTTCGGCGAGCTTCTGGCCGACCATCGCGCGCGCCGCGATCTTCGCGAGCGGCAGGCTGGTTGCCTTCGACACGTACGGCACCGTACGCGATGCGCGCGGATTCACTTCGAGCACGTAGATGATGTCGAGCTTCGAGCCATCGGCCTGCGGCACCTGCTGGATCGCGAACTGCACGTTCATCAGGCCGACCACGTTCAGCGCCTTCGCCATCGCGGCGGTCTGGCGCTTCAGTTCGGCGATAGTTTCCTTCGACAGCGAATACGGCGGCAGCGAGCAGGCCGAGTCGCCCGAGTGCACGCCTGCCTGTTCGATGTGCTCCATCACGCCGCCGATGAACACGGCTTCGCCATCGGAGATGCAATCGACGTCGCATTCGATCGCGTCGTTCAGGAAGCGGTCGAGCAGCACCGGCGAGTCGTTCGACACCTTCACGGCCTCGCGCATATAGCGCTCGAGGTCGCGCGGCTCGTGAACGATTTCCATCGCGCGGCCGCCCAGCACGTACGACGGACGCACGACGAGCGGATAGCCGATTTCGTCGGCCAGCTTCAGCGCTTCGTCTTCAGCGCGCGCGGTGCGGTTCGGCGGCTGGCGCAGACCGAGGTCCTGCAGCAGCTTCTGGAAACGCTCGCGGTCTTCGGCCGCGTCGATCATGTCCGGCGACGTGCCGATGATCGGCACCCCGTTCGCTTCGAGATCGAGCGCGAGCTTCAGCGGCGTCTGGCCGCCGTACTGGACGATCACGCCGACCGGCTTTTCCTTGTCGACGATTTCGAGCACGTCTTCGAGCGTCAGCGATTCGAAGTACAGACGGTCGGACGTGTCGTAGTCGGTCGATACGGTTTCCGGGTTGCAGTTGACCATGATCGTTTCATAGCCGTCCTCGCGCATCGCGAGCGCGGCATGCACGCAGCAGTAGTCAAACTCGATACCCTGGCCGATCCGGTTCGGGCCGCCGCCCAGCACCATGATCTTCTTGTTGTTGGTCGGGTTCGCTTCGCACTCTTCCTCGTAGGTCGAGTACATGTACGCGGTCTTCGTTGCGAACTCGGCCGCGCAGGTGTCGACGCGCTTGTAGACCGGGCGCACGTTCAGCTCGATACGGCGCGCGCGCACGTCGGCCGGCTTCGCGCCGAGCAGCTTCGCCAGACGGCGATCCGAGAAACCGCTTTGCTTCAGGTACTTCAGCTCTTCCTTCGACAGGCTCGCGAGCGTGCGGCCGGCCAGCGCCTTTTCCTTCAGGATGATCTGTTCGATCTGCGCGAGAAACCATGGGTCGATCGCGGTTTCTTCGAAGATTTCCTGCGCGCTCATGCCGACGCGGAACGCATCGCCGACATACCAGATCCGGTCCGGACCGGCTTCGCCGATCTCACGGATGATCTCGTCGCGATTGGTGGTCTTTTCGTCCAGACCGTCGACGCCGACTTCGAGGCCGCGCAGCGCCTTCTGGAACGATTCCTGGAACGTGCGGCCGATCGCCATCACTTCGCCGACCGACTTCATCTGCGTGGTCAGGCGCGAATCGGCTTCGCGGAATTTTTCGAACGCGAAACGCGGGATCTTCGTAACGACGTAGTCGATCGTCGGTTCGAACGATGCCGGGGTCTGACCGCCGGTGATTTCGTTCTTCAGTTCGTCGAGCGTGTAGCCGACTGCGAGCTTCGCCGCGACCTTGGCGATCGGGAAGCCGGTCGCCTTCGACGCCAGCGCCGACGAACGCGACACGCGCGGGTTCATTTCGATCACGATCATCCGGCCATCTTTCGGATTGATCGAGAATTGCACGTTCGAGCCGCCGGTGTCGACGCCGATCTCGCGCAGCACCGCGAGCGATGCGTTACGCAGGATCTGGTATTCCTTGTCGGTGAGCGTCTGCGCCGGCGCGACGGTGATCGAGTCGCCGGTGTGGATGCCCATCGGGTCGAGGTTTTCGATCGAGCAGACGATGATGCAGTTGTCCGCCTTGTCGCGGACCACTTCCATCTCGTACTCTTTCCAGCCGAGCAGCGATTCTTCGATCAGCAGCTCGCGCGTCGGCGACAGATCGAGACCGCGCTTGCAGATCTCTTCGAATTCGTCGCGGTTGTATGCGATACCGCCGCCCGAGCCGCCCAGCGTGAACGACGGACGGATCACGACCGGATAGCCGCTACCGGTTTCGGCCGCGATCTTCGCCTGCACCGCGAGCGCTTCTTCCATCGAATGCGCGGTGCCCGACTTGGCCGAACCGAGACCGATCTTGGTCATCGCGTCCTTGAACTTCTGGCGGTCTTCCGCCTTGTCGATCGCTTCCGGCGATGCGCCGATCAGCTCGACGTTGTATTTCGTCAGCACGCCGTGCGCGTGCAGATCGAGCGCGCAGTTCAGCGCGGTCTGGCCGCCCATCGTCGGCAGGATCGCGTCCGGGCGCTCCTTCGCGATGATGCGCTCGACCACTTCCCACGTGATCGGCTCGATGTAGGTCACGTCGGCCGTGTTCGGGTCGGTCATGATCGTCGCAGGATTGCTGTTGACGAGAATGACCTTGTAGCCTTCCTCACGCAGCGCCTTGCATGCCTGCGCGCCCGAGTAATCGAACTCGCACGCCTGGCCGATGATGATCGGACCCGCGCCGATGATGAGGATGCTTTTAATGTCTGTCCGCTTGGGCATAACGCTCTCGCTAAATATTCCTGAATTCTTTCCGTCGGCGCGCGCCGTTGTCACGTAGCGCGCGCTATTGCGCGGCGAGCCCGCCGCGCTTTTGCCGCGGGCTCTGGCGACGACCTCGGTCGCCGCGCCCCCGCTCCGCGTGCTGGCGTTACGCCGCCGCGCTCTTGCCGTTCTTGTGCGCGTCCATCAGCGCGGTGAAGCGGTCGAACAGGTACGCGACGTCGTTCGGACCGGGCGACGCTTCCGGGTGACCCTGGAAGCAGAACGCCGGCTTGTCGGTCAGCGCGAAGCCTTGCAGCGTGCCGTCGAACAGCGACGTGTGGGTCACGCGCGCGTTGGCGGGCAACGTGGCGGCGTCGACCGCGAAACCGTGGTTCTGCGACGTGATCACCACGCGGCCGTCTTCGAGATCCTTGACTGGATGGTTCGCGCCGTGGTGGCCGGTCTTCATCTTCATCGTCTTCGCGCCGACCGCGAGGCCCATGATCTGGTGACCGAGGCAGATGCCGAAGGTCGGAACGCCGCGCTCGATGAATTCCTTCGCCGCCGCGATCGCGTAATCGCACGGTTCCGGATCGCCGGGGCCGTTCGACAGGAACACGCCGTCCGGATTCAGCGCGAGTGCATCGGCGGCGCTCGCCTGGGCCGGCAGCACCGTCACGTGGCAGCCGCGCTCGGCCAGCATGCGCAGGATGTTCTGCTTGACACCGTAGTCGAACGCGACGACGCGGTACTTCGGCGCCTTCTGCTCGCCGTAGCCGGTGCCCAGGCGCCATTCGGTGCGGGTCCACTCGTAGCTTTGCTGCGTCGACACGACCTTCGCGAGGTCCATGCCGGCGAGGCCCGGGAACGAGCGCGCGAGTTCGATCGCTTTCGCTTCGTCGTCCGAACCGGCGAGGATCGCGCCGTTCTGCGCGCCCTTGTCGCGCAGAACGCGGGTCAGCTTGCGGGTGTCGATGCCGGCGATGGCGACTACACCTTCGTCCTGCAGATATTGCGGGAGCGTGCGCTCCATGCGGAAATTCGACGCGAGAACCGGCAGATCACGGATGATCAGGCCGGCGGCATGGACTTTCGTCGCTTCGACGTCTTCGGCGTTCACGCCGACGTTGCCGATATGCGGGTACGTGAGGGTTACGATCTGGCGCGCGTAGCTCGGGTCAGTCAGGATTTCCTGATAGCCGGTGATCGCCGTGTTGAACACGACTTCGCCAATGGTGTGCCCGGGGGCGCCGATCGAATAACCACGAAAGACCGTGCCGTCGGCGAGCGCGAGGAGAGCGGGAGAAAATGACGGCAACACGGGAGACTCCTTGGGGGAACACCCTGTTGCCACCTGTCTGTCCGATTGCGAGCCGCAGCGAAACGCATTGTGAATGCGCGCGCAGACTCGCTCGCGTGCTGCCGGTGACGTTGCAAGGGGGCGCAAACGGTCCATTGTGTGGACGATTCGACTGGGTGCGGGGCCCTTCTTGCTACGCTAATGGCGCGCGGCGGATGAACGGTTGGGGAGAGGTAGGCGCTAGGGTGCGGGTTGATAAGCTCAAACCTTGAAATTATAGCCTGAATCCGCCCTTCCCTCCAAATCTGAGATAGGACGCGGACTCGGGGCGCCCCCCTCGGCGTACGCTCGAAGTCTTGCCTGGCGCGCCTTTCAGCACCTCCCGGCGGCACTTTAAGTGACCTCGATCGACTAGCCGCTGCGGGGACGAAACCCAAAAAATGTCAACTCACCGGTTCGCCACGCGACAGCGCTCAAGCCTCCCCTCAAGCCTCCTGCTCGGCACGCAGTTCGGCCGACCGGGTCGCCTGCCGGCCCGGCAACACGTACCAGATCGCGCTCAGCACCTGCAGCGCCACCAGAATTTCCCACGCGGTCAGATGCGCGACCGCCGGATAGCGGCCGCCGATCGCCGGCCAATGCGACAGCACCGCGCCCACTCCGATCTGGAAACCGAAGATCAGCAGAAAAATAATCAGCGTCAGCGTCGTGTTGACCCGGCCGATCATCTGCGCGGGGAAATGGCGCGCCATCACCGCATAGCTCAGGATGCCGGTGCCGCCGAAAATCCCATACGCGGCCCACAGCAAACTCGCCGGCAGCGGCGCCTGAAACATGATCAGCAATTGCGTGAGCACATACAGCGCCATACCGATTCCGCAGAACGCATACAGCGAGATGCCGCGCCGCTCGAGGCTGCGCGCCGCCGCGCCGAAACCGACACAGCCGGCCATCATCGCGAAACCGAGGATCGACACCAGCGCCGCGGCCTCGTGCGGCTCGAAACCCTGCACGTCGCGCAGCCACGCGCCGACCCACAGCGACTGCATCGCGTAGAACACGCCTTGCGTGACCACCGAAAACGACGCGATTTTCCAGAACGCCGCGCTGCGCAGAATATGCCAGGTGCCCTTGAATTGCGCGGCGAGGCTGGCCTGTCGATGCGTGTCGCGTGCCTCCGGCGCGAGCGTCCATTGCGCGAGTGCGACCAGCACTGTCAGCACGCCGAGCCCGACGCACACCGTACGCCAACTCGAGAAACCGAGTACCCACGTCAGCGGCGAACCGACCATCACGCCACCGAAGCCGCCGATCGCCATCACGAGTCCGTTCATCAGCGGCAGACGCGCGGCGGGGAAATGCTGCGCGAGCGCCTTGAACGCGGCGCCGAGGCACACCGACACGCCGACGCCGATCAACAGCCGTCCGATCATCATCATGCCGAGGCTGTGCGCGGCGCCGAACACCCAGATGCCGAGCGCCGCGAACAGCAGCGTGACGGCCGTCACACGACGCGCGCCGAAGTGATCGAGCAACACGCCGGCTGGAATCTGCGCGCCCGCGAAACCGAGAAAATAGAGGCTGGTCAGCACCCCCAGATCGGCTGCCGACAGCCCGAGATCGTGCGTGATGAACGGCGCGAACCCAAGGTTGACGCCGCGAAACACATAGGAGACGAAATAGCCGGCGGAAAAGAGCAGAAAGACGCGCAGTTGGGTCGACGACATAAATCTGGTTGAGCTTTTTGGAAGAGCGGGAAAGTCGGGTGGATCGGGGCGGCACGACATGGCGAACCCGGCCGCCGCGATCGAGGCCTCCACGATAAAGCAAATGCGCGCAATCCGCCGCAAATGGTCTGCGCAATGAAAAACGCCGTCACCTCAGGTGACGGCGTCAGATGAACACGGTGCGTGATCGGAGCGCAATCCATGCGCTGCCCCCGCAACGCATGTGGTCACTACCGTGGGAGCCGCTATTGGTCTATTTACCCTTCTTCTTCGCGTTGGCCACGGTCTTCGGGCGGCTCTCTGCCGCGGCCTTCGACGCCTTCCCGGACGTGGACGCCGACACCTTCGTCACCTTGCCCTTGCTGCTCGCGGCGGACGCCTCAGCCTTGCTGCCCTTGGCGACCGGCTCGGCGACCTTGACGATGGAAGAACGGCCATGCCCTTTCTTCTTATCGTAGCGCGATTCGCTACGGGTGTCTGCGACACGGGTGCCGATCTTCTGCACGCCGCCGCCCTGCACGTCGGTCGCGATCTTTTCCGGACCCGGCTCGCTCGGGATCGCCCGGCCGACCGGCACGTGCAGCACGACCACCTGGCCGCGCGACACCGAATCGCGACGCGTCTTGTTCCACGCCTTCAACTGACCGACCGACACCCCATAGCGCACCGCGATCGCGGCCATCGACTGGTTGCGGCGCACGCGGATCAGCATCTTGCGGGTGTCGGGAACGTCCGGCTCCATTGCGAGCACCGCGCTTTCCGCGACGTCCGCGCTGATGTCCTCGTCGTCGTCCGTGCCGCGCGGAACGACGATCGTCGAGCCCGGCTTCAGGCGCATGCCGACCGGAATCTTGTTCACTTCCATCAGCGTGTCGGCATCGACGCCGATCTTTTGCGCGATCGCCGCCGGCGTCGCGCGCTGGTCGACCGTGTAGGTGGTCCACGACGACAGCGACCCGGTGTACGCCTTCAGATTGCGCTCGAACGCCGACGCGTTGTCGAACGGCAACAGGATCTGCGGCTGGGTCGCGCCGAGAATCACCGGCTTTCTGAACGACGGGTTCAGCGAGCGGAATTCGTCGGTCGACATATTGGCGAGCCGCGACGCGACGTCGACGTCGATGTCGTGCGAGGTCGTCACCGTCACGAAGTACGGGTGGTTCGGGATGGTCGGCAGCGTGAGGCCGTACATCTGCGGGTTCATCACGAGATTCTTGACCGCCTGCAGCTTCGGCACGTAGTTACGCGTCTCGTTCGGCATGCGCAGACTCAGATAGTCGGTCGGCAGACCAGCCGCCTCGTTGCGCGCGATCGCCCGCTGCACGTTGCCCTCGCCCCAGTTGTAGGCGGCCAGCGCGAGCTGCCAGTCGCCGAACATGTCGTGCAGCTTCGACAGATAGTCGAGCGCGGCGCTGGTCGACGCGAGCACGTCGCGGCGCTCGTCCTGCCACATGTTCTGCTTGAGGTTATAGGTGCGGCCGGTGCCCGGCATGAACTGCCACATGCCGGCCGCCTTCGCGACCGACAGCGCCTGCGGGCTATACGCGGATTCGATGAACGGCAGCAGCGCGAGCTCGGTCGGCATATGGCGCGTCTCGAGTTCCTCGACGATGTGATACAGGTACTTCTGCGAACGCTCGGTCATGCGCTGCACGTAGTCCGGGCGCTGCACGTACCAGTTCAGCTGCATGTCGACGAGGTCGGTCTGCAGATCCGGCATCTGGAAGCCGCGACGAATGCGGCCCCACAGATCGGCGTCCTGGCTCGTCAGCTGTGTGACGGAACCCTGGTCGACGTTGATGGTTTCTTTAGCGGTGGCGTTCTTGCGAAGGGAATCGGCTACTGCTTGCTTGCTGGCGGGGGTGTTGGCGGTATTCGTTGTCGGTCCCTGACTCGCGCAGGCGGCGAGTGTCAGGACCAATAACGCACTAAAGATAAATCGCATGAACGTCTCGGCTTCCACAAGGGCTGGAATTTGCAGCCGATAGTACGAAACGGCAACGTTTCCGTCAATCGGAAAATCGAGAAAAAAATCAAACAAATCTTGGGCTTGGCGAATTTTTCCGACTCATCGCTTGAACATCGCCCGGAATGCGGCACGAATCAGCGGAAGCGATTCTTCCATTCGCGCATCAGCGTAAACGCGGCCAGACGGTCAGAAACCGTTTCGTGCAACTGCTCGCGCAGGCCCGCCTGGACCGTCGCTTCGCCGGCGCGCAGGAACGGATTGACCGCGCGTTCGTGGGCGATCGTGGTCGGCACGGTCGGCTGGTGGCGCGCCCGCAGTTCGCTCGCGCGGTCGCGCCACGCCTGCAACGCGGTGTTGTGCGGTTCGCAGGCGAGCGCGAAACGGATGTTCGACAGCGTGTACTCGTGCGCGCAATGCACTTCGGTCGTGCCGGGCAGCGCGGCGAGCGAGTCGAGCGAGGTCAGCATCTGCGCCGGTGTGCCTTCGAACAGCCGGCCGCAACCGCAGGCGAACAGCGTGTCGCCGCAGAACACATGCGGGGTGCCGTTCGGATCCGCAGCCTGGAAATAGGCGATGTGTCCGCTCGTATGGCCGGGTACGTCGAGCACGCTGAATTCGAGCGCGGGCGCCGCAATGATCACCCGGTCGCCGTTTTTCAGACGCTGGGTAACATGCGCAATCGCCTCGCCGGCGGGGCCGTAGACCGGTACGTCCTGGCCGTTCAGCAGATCGGCCAATCCGCCGACGTGGTCTTGATGATGGTGCGTGAGTAAAATAGCGCTCAGCCGCCAGCCTCGTTGGGCCAGGTAGGCGCGCACAGGGGCGGCATCGCCCGGATCGACGACGACCGCATGGCGTCCGTCGGCAATGACCCAGATGTAATTGTCCTCAAACGCCGGGACCGGTACGTACTCGAGCGCATTCATAGGCGACGCATTCTAGATATGACTGACCGAGCGATTATAGACTGGCCCGCCTGGACCGATTCGCCGCCTGGCCGCTACGTGCTGCAGTGGGAACAGACCCAGCTCGACCGGGTGGTGTCGGACGTGTTCGGCTATCATGCGCTGCAACTCGGGCTGCCGCAGCTCGACGCGCTGCGCGAAAACCGCATGCCGTGCCGTGGCCTCGTGCTCGATGCGGCGAGCGGCGCGAGCGCGCCGTACACCTATCCGCGCACGGCGCGCGCCAACCTGAACGGCATGAACGGCAACGCCGCGCCGCCGCAAGGTTCGGCCGGCCTGCACGCCCCGGCCGAACGCAGCGCGCTCTGGTGCGATCTGCTCGACCTGCCGTTCGAAGCGCAAAGCGTCGACCTGATCGTGATGCCGCACACGCTCGAGTTCACGAGCGACCCGCACCGGCTGCTGCGCGAAGCCGAGCGCGTACTGATGCCGGAAGGCCAGTTGATCATCCTCGGCTTCAATTCGTTGTCGCTGTGGGGCGTGCGGCAGTCGGTCGGCAAAATGACGGGCCGCCCGTTCGTGCCGTCCGCCGTCGATCTGATCGCGTTCACGCGCCTGAAGGACTGGATCAAACTGCTCGGCTTCGATCTTGAACGCGGGCGCTTCGGCTGCTATCGTCCGCCGCTCGCGAGCGAACAGTGGCTCGCGCGCTACGGCTTCATGGAGGCCGCCGGCGACCGCTGGTGGCCGATTTTCGGCGCCACCTACATGATCAAGGCGATCAAGCGCGTGCGCGGCATGCGCCTCGTCGGCCCGCTCAAGGTGAAGAAGCCCGTGCTTGCCGCGGGCCTCGCGCCCGCCGCCACCCCCAATACACGCAATCACATCGAATGACTCCGGATCACATCGACATCTATACCGACGGCGCCTGCAAGGGCAATCCCGGCCCCGGCGGCTGGGGCGCGCTGCTGCGCTTCGGCGCGCAGGAAAAAGAGCTGTTCGGCGGCGAAGCCAACACGACCAACAACCGGATGGAGCTAATGGGCGTGATCGCCGCGCTCGAAGCGCTCAAGCGTCCGTGCAAGGCGGTCGTGCACACCGACTCGCAGTACGTGCAGAAAGGCATCAGCGAGTGGATCCACGGCTGGAAGAAAAAAGGCTGGGTCACCGCGGCGAAGCAGCCGGTCAAAAACGCCGACCTGTGGAAACGGCTCGACGCGCTGGTCGCGCAGCACGAGATCGAATGGCGCTGGGTGCGCGGGCATAACGGCCATCCGGAGAACGAGCGCGCCGACCAGCTCGCCAATCGCGGCGTCGCATCGCTCGCGCAGGTCTAAAACCGCTGGCCGCGTGGCCGGCCGCCGTTAGCGGCGCGCCCCGCCCTCTCCGATTTTTTTCGCAATTTTTTTCGCAGCAGGCTAATCCGACATGCGTCAACTCATCCTCGATACCGAAACCACCGGCCTGAATGCGCGTGGCGGCGACCGGATTCTCGAACTCGGTTGCGTCGAGCTGGTGAACCGCCGGCTCACCGGCAACAACCTGCACTTCTACATCAACCCCGAGCGCGACAGCGATCCGGGCGCACTGGCGGTGCACGGGCTGACCACCGAGTTCCTGAGCGACAAGCCGAAGTTCGGCGAGATCGTCGACCAGTTCCGCGACTTCATTCAGGGCGCGGACCTGATCATTCACAACGCGCCGTTCGACATCGGCTTTCTCGACGCCGAGTTCGCGTTGCTCGGCCTGCCGCAGGTGAAAACGCACTGCGGCGAAATCATCGATACGCTCGCGCGCGCCAAGCAGATGTTCCCGGGCAAGCGTAATTCGCTCGATGCGCTGTGCGACCGCTTCGGCATCAGCAACGCGCACCGTACGCTGCACGGCGCACTGCTCGACTCGGAACTGCTCGCCGAGGTCTATCTGGCGATGACGCGCGGCCAGGAAAGCCTCGTCATCGACATGCTCGGCGAAGCGCAAAGCAGCGGCGCCGCCGATACGCCGCGCGTCGCGCTTGAGTCGCTCGAACTGCTGGTGGTCACCGCGAACGATGAAGAAATCGCCGCCCACGAAGCGGTGCTCG
This sequence comes from Burkholderia sp. SRS-W-2-2016, assembly GCF_001931485.1. Classification (GTDB taxonomy): domain Bacteria; phylum Pseudomonadota; class Gammaproteobacteria; order Burkholderiales; family Burkholderiaceae; genus Paraburkholderia. Next base: position 55,496 of record NZ_MSDV01000039.1, read on the forward strand.
ACGGTCTCGACAAGGCGATGAAAGGCGCGAGCGTCTGGCGTTTCGAACCCGCTCCGGCAACCGATGAGCAAATTACTTAAAAAGTACTAGACGAACTCGAAAAAGCCTGACATAATTTCAATCTCTTCGGGTGGTTAGCTCAGCGGTAGAGCACTGCCTTCACACGGCAGGGGTCACTGGTTCGATCCCAGTACTACCCACCAGATTCTTGGTGTGTCGATCACCGAAGACAAAAGGGCTTACGCAGCAATGCGTAAGCCCTTTTTCTATTGGCGCCCGGCTGGCGCAGAGCCATGAGTTGCGATGCGACTCCCGGCCCATCCGCCGGCACCGTGATTCCGTAGGTTGGCGAGCGCATCGCACTGCTGATATATTCGGCACTCGGGCTTTTCGCCCAGCCGTTTTTTCATCTCAACCATCACAGGGAGGCGCCACATGTTCAACGTGCATCGCGCGCTCCCTTGCATGGTCCCGCGACCGTCGGCCCGCCCGACACGACTGATGCGACCTTAACAGCCGCAACGTCGTCGCCAATGCGGGGCCGCCTCCAGCGGCGCGCCGCATTCATTCTGGACAGTCCGTTGTTTCGTTGTCGTTGTTCCCGACCGCGCCATTGCGTGTAGCCGCTGCGCGTCGGCCGGCATCCGTCGACTGTCTGCCTTTTTCGCTTCTTCTGACTGGAACCGCGGTGCGCTCGCGCGTCGCCGGGTCGTAATCAATGACCAGCAAAAAACTCGACTTTCGCGGACAGGCCTTCAAGGACGTCCTCGGTTTCACCTTCCGGCACTGGGCGCAACAGCCGTGGCGCATCGTCGTGATCGCCGCGCTCGCGCTCTTCACCGCGGCCGCCGACATCCTCACGCCGGTGTTCGCCGGCCGGCTCGTCGACGCAATCGCGGCCGGCCCGCCCTCGTCCGCGCTCATCTGGCGGCACGCGCTCGAAGCGTTCTGCGTGCTTGCCGCGCTCGGCCTCACCGCGACCCTGCTGCGCCAGGGCGTCTACTTCAACATCATCCGCTTCACGCTGAAGATGATGAGCGAGATCGCCGCGAGCGCGTTTCATCGCGTGCAGCGCTTTTCGACCGACTGGCACGCGAACAGCTTCGCCGGCTCGACCGTGCGCAAGATCACCCGCGGCATGTGGGCGCTCGACCTGCTCAACGACACACTGCTGATCGCACTGTTGCCGTCGCTCGTAATGCTGGTCGGCGCGACCGCGCTGCTAGGCTGGCGCTGGCCGCTGATGGGTGTGGTGGTAGGCACCGGCTCGCTGCTGTATATCGGCATCACCGTGACGGTCTCGCTCGGCTTCGTCGCGCCGGCCGCGCGTCTGGCGAACGCGTGGGACACCCGCATGGGCGGCGCGCTCGCCGATGCGGTCAGCTGCAACGGCGTGGTCAAGGCGTTCGGCGCCGAAGCGCGTGAGGAAGCGCGTCTGGCGCACGTGATCGGCAAATGGCGGCAACGCACGCGCCGCACGTGGGTGCGCGGCACGCTCAACGGCGGCTTGCAGGGTGGCATGCTGGCCGCGATCCAGGCGGCGATTCTCGGCGTCGCGCTGCTGCTGTGGGCACGCGGCGAAGCAGGCGTCGGCGACATCACGTTCGCACTGACGATGTTCTTCATGCTGCAAGGCTACTTGCGCGACATCGGCATGCACATCCGCAATCTGCAGCGCTCGGTCAACGACATGGAAGAACTGGTGTCGCTCGACAGCCAGCCGCTCGGCATCGAGGATCGCCCGGGCGCGAGCCCGATCGCGATCGGCGCCGGCGAGATCCGCTTCGAGCACGTGTCGTTTCACTATGGCGCGCACAGCCGGCCGCTCTACGACGACTTCTCGATCCGCATCGCACCGGGCGAACGCGTCGGCCTCGTCGGCCATTCGGGCTCGGGCAAGACGACCTTCATCAAGCTGATCCAGCGCCTGCACGATATTTCGGGCGGCCGCATCACGATCGACGGACAGGACATCGCCGACGTACGGCAAGCGTCGTTGCGCAGCCAGATCGCGATCGTGCAGCAGGAGCCGGTGCTGTTTCACCGCTCGCTGGCCGAGAACATCGCGTACGGCAAGCCCGGCGCGAGCCGCGCGGAGATCGAGCGGGCCGCGCGGCTCGCGAGCGCGCACGAGTTCATCGCCGCGCTGCCGCACGGCTACGACACGCTGGTCGGCGAGCGCGGGATCAAGCTGTCGGGCGGCGAGCGGCAACGCGTCGCGATCGCGCGCGCATTCCTCGCCGACGCGCCGATCCTGATTCTCGACGAAGCCACCTCGAGCCTCGACAGCGAAAGCGAAGTGCTGATCCAGCGCGCGATGGAGCGGCTGATGCAAGGCCGCACCACGCTGGTGGTCGCGCATCGGTTGTCGACCGTGCGCGCGCTCGACCGGCTGCTGGTGCTGGACAAGGGCAAGGTCGTCGAGGAAGGCAGCCACGACGCGCTGATCAAACGCGACAACGGCCTGTACCGGCGGCTGTTCGAGCGTCAGGCGCTGGAGCTGATCAAGGGACTCGGCGAGCCGGAACTCGCGCGCGAGAGCGTCGGCGGCAACCCGAACCGGGGCCACGACTCGGGCTTGCTGGTCGAGTGAGCGGATGGCCTGTCGGCCAGGAAGGGATTGGGCCGGTTGGCGTGGTTGCGAACTCGCGCTAACCGGCCCGGCAGACGATGCCGCGCTACGCCGCGCCGACAGACATTCCGATACCGCGCGCCATCCCGGTGGCGGCGAACACCATCAGCACCAGCAGCACGGTCTGGATCACGCTGAAATGCGCATACGAACGCGCCTTCTTCAGATCCGGCGCCGCGCCGCTGCGAATCGACGCGCGCCAGCGCATCAAGCCGAGCATGGTCGGCACTTCGAGGATCAGGATCAACACCAGCAACGCCATCTTCGCGTGAAAGAACGGCTGGTGGAGGTAGAAGTCGGCGCCCTTCTCGTAGCCGCCGAACACGCGCATCAGCCCGGTGACGATCAATACCAGCGCGGCGAGACCCCAGCGCGTATCGGCGCGAAACACCGAGCGCAACGCGGCGGGTACCGACGCTCGACGCAACGACCACGTGCGCCTGAGAATCGACGCGAGCGCAAAGCCATAAGCAAGCAGATGAAGCGCGGCAAGCAACCAGCGAACCAGCATAGCGACTCCTGCGAAAGACGCGATACGATCGATGAGTGTCCCACTCGCCCGCTCCCAGAGTCCGGGCGTCCTGACTGCATTATCGGCGAAGCTGCGCTCCGGCTGGCGCGCATCGGTCGCGCGATGTGACCGACAGCACGAACCGTGCGGCGTCAGACCTGCCGCAACGTCGCGTCGAGCGCACTAGCCGCGACGCGATCGCCCTCGGTCATCAACGCCGCGCGAAACACGGTCTGGCGGTTATGCCCGGCGGCCGCCGGCGAATCCCACAGCAACTCGACTTTAGGCCGCATCCCGAACGCGCCGCGCGTCAGCGCCGGCGCCGCCACCGATGCCATCGGTGCCGCCGACGCGCCCGGCTCGCCCGCGGCGCCGAACGCGACCGCCGGCGTGGGCGTCGGGGTCGCGCGCGCAGCCGGACCGTTGGCCCAGCGCACCGACAACTCGCGCGCATCGTATTGCCCAACCTTGCGCCGCTCGGCCCACACGACGACCGTGCGCGTCAGCGGATCGAGCGACACCGCATAGCGGCCGATCGCGAAGCGCCGCGCCGCGACGTTGGTACGCCACAGCGGCCGCGGCCGGCAGATCCAGAGCACCGCCGCATACAGCACCGGCGCGGCCACCAGCCAGCCGTTGGTCGCGGCGACCACCTGCATCGCGCGCCGCCAGCCGGCGCTCGCGACGAACGCGCCGACCGACCACAGCGCAAACAGGAATCCGAGGAAGGCAAACAGACGCAGCGCCTGACGCAGCCATTGCGGCAGCGGATGGAACGGACGCTCGGCAACGGCGCGCGCGCCCGGCTGGAAGATCAGCAGAAACAGAAATACGAGGTTGATGCACGCCCATGGCGACGAAGCCATCGCGGTCAGCGCGGAGCTCAGGTTCATCTGCGCCATCGAGAAAAACCAGCGGGCGGCGAGCACGAGACCGATGGCGCGTAACGTAAAAATCGTTCCGGCGCCGGGCGCGGCGTTCGCACGCGTCTCTTTCGTTCTCGCCAAGGCATCCTCCTGTCGTCGGCGGCGCCGCAGTCCAGTTCGCGGCACGGCCATTATAGGGATATTACCGAGAGTGGCCCGCTCGCGCCGGGCCGAAACCGGTATTTTTAAGCGTCGCCGGATAAAAACCGCGGCGCGCATGCAACAACGCCCCGCCGGCGAGATGCCGGCGGGGCGTTGCGAGCGTGAAAAGCAGCGGCGCGGTTTAGCCTGCGTTGACTTCGCGCAGCACCGTGCGGTGCTTGCGGCGCAGCAGTTCTTCGTAGGTCGCGACGTAGTTCTTCGCCATCACTTTCGACGAGAAGCGCGATTCGAACGCCTTGCGCACATTCGCGCGCGGCAGCGTGTGCAGACGCTTGAGCGCCGCGACCGCGCTGATTTCGTCTTCGACGACGAAGCCCGATACGCCGTTTTCGATCACTTCCGGCACCGAACCGCGGTTGAACGCGATCACCGGCGTACCGCATGCCATCGCTTCGATCATCACCAGACCGAACGGCTCCGGCCAGTCGATCGGGAACACCAGCGCATGCGCATTGCCGAGGAACTCACGCTTTTCGGCTTCGCCGATTTCGCCGATGTACTCGACGTGCGGGAGCGCCATCAGCGGCTTGATCACTTCTTCGTAATACGCACGGTCGGCCTTGTCGATCTTCGCGGCGACCTTCAGCTTCATGCCTGCCTGGCCGGCGATGCGGATCGCGCGGTCAAGACCCTTCTCCGGCGACACGCGGCCGAGGAATGCGAGGTAGCCAGGTTCGACGCCGGGGATCGGCGTGAGCACGTCTTCCGGCAGACCGTGGTAGACGGTTTGCAGCCAGTGCGCTTGCGGCAGCGGCAGACGCTGGTTGTCGGAGATCGACACGACCGGCACGTCGTTGAACGTGTTGAAAATCGGCTGCAGTTCCGGCAGATCGAGACGGCCGTGCATCGTGGTCAGGAACGGCACCGGCTGACGCGCGAACAGCGAGAACGGGTAGTAGTCGATGTGGAAATGCAGCACGTCGAATTCGTCCGCGCGGCGGCGCACTTCTTCGAGCAGCAGCATGTGCGGCGCCATCACGTCGCGGATCGTCGGGTCGAGGCGCAGAGCCTGCGGCCAGAAGGCTTCGAGCTTCGCCGAGGTTTGCGAATCGCCGCTTGCAAACAGCGTGACGTCGTGGCCCTGCTCGACCAGCGCCTCGGTCAGATAGGACACCACACGTTCCGTACCACCATACAGCTTGGGAGGAACCGCCTCGTGCAACGGAGCGATTTGAGCGATTCGCATAATGACGAACTCCTAGTAAAAATCAGGCAAAAGTACTGCGTTTGGAAAAAGCGACTCGCTTGCTCGCCAGGGCAGTCTGGCCGGATAAGCCGGCGCGGGCCTGATTCTTTCGAGAAATCCTGCGATGGATCGCTTGGGTTACGAGCCCGACCAGTGCATCAATTTCCGGGCATGTGCGAGTAAACGCGCATCTGGCACCTACGTTGACAAACTGTCAGAAAATTTGCCGGGCTAACGACCACGCATTATCGGTGCCCATCTGCGTGCCGCACTGCCGCATTTCAAAGTCTTTACGTTGTTACAAACGCGAAACACTTTGCAAACCCTTGTTTTCTAAGACAGTTCTAGAGTGACAACAGGGGTTCGGCCGGACACGGCGGGACAGTATCCCGGCTCTGCAGCGTCAACTTTGCCGGTAGGGATTGAAGAAATGCCCCGGCCGGGTTGAATGCAATCTGTAATTATATCTCGAAATTTTCCGCAATCTGCCTGAACCGTCGGGCAACCGGCGTGTCGAGACACATCAAGGTGCGGAAGTCCATCGCGAAATCAATCGCGCCAAGGCCCGGAATCACAGGGCGCAATCGTCTTTGCATGTTTACAATGCGAAGCATCGGCTTCGCGGAGCGTTCATGCCTGTTCCGCGTGGCCCGCGCATTGCATGCACAACCCGCAACACAACGATCTCAGCTCAATTGGAACATTTGACCATCGCCCAGCGTAACGCCCAGAACGCAAAGCTCGCGAGCTATGCGCATCGGCCGCTTGCGTTTCTCTTCCGCTTTATCCGCCGCCACCCGCTCGCCCATGCGATCGTGCTGTGCAGCGTGTTCGCGGCCGTGGGCTGTGCACTCGCTTCGCAATACGCGATCAAGCATCTGATCGACGTGCTCGCCGGCGGCCGGCATCACCCCGGCCCGCTGTGGGGCGCGTTCGCGATCCTCGTCGGCCTGATCGCCGCCGACAACCTGCTATGGCGAGTCGGCGGCTGGGTCGCCGCGCATACGTTCGTCGCGGTGACGGGCGACCTGCGCCGCGACCTGTTCCAGTACCTCAGCGGTCACTCGCCCACTTACTACGCGGAGAAGCAGCCCGGCATGCTGGCGAGCCGGATCACCGCGACCTCGAACGCGGTCTACACCGCCGAAAACACCACCGCATGGAACGTACTGCCGCCGTGCATCGCGGTGCTCGGCGCGATCGTGATGATCATTTCGGTCAATCCGCTGATGGCGCTCGGCCTGATGCTGTGCTCGGCGATCCTGTCGGTGGTGCTGTACAAGCTCGCGGGCCGCGGCTCCGCGCGCCATCACACTTTTGCGACCAAGGCGGCGTCGGTCGACGGCGAGCTCGTCGACGTGATCAGCAACATGGGGCTCGTGCGCGCGTTCGGCATGACCTTCCGCGAACAGCACCGCTTTGCCGCGACGGTCAAGTCGGAAATGGAAGCGCGCCAGCAGAGCCTGCTCTATCTGGAGAAGCTGCGGTTGCTGCACGCGGTGATCACCGCGCTGCTGTCGGCCGGGCTGCTCGGCTGGGCGCTGTGGCTGTGGGACCAGGGTCGTGCGACCTCGGGCGACATCGTGCTCGTCAGCTCGCTCGGCTTTACTATCCTGCACGGCACGCGCGATCTGGCGGTTGCGCTCGTCGACGTTACCCAGCACGTCGCGCGTCTCGCCGAAGCGGTGCGCACGCTGCTCGAGCCGCACGGCATGCCCGATCGCGACGACGCGACCGAACTCGTGCCGCAAGGCGGCCGGGTCACGTTCGAAGGCGTGACGTTCGCCTATCCGCGCCGCCGCGCAATTCTCGACCACTTCGACCTGAATATCGAACCGGGTCAGCGGGTCGGTCTGATCGGCAAGTCCGGCGCGGGTAAATCGACGGTGCTCGCGCTGCTGCAGCGCTTCTACGAAACCCAGGGCGGCGCGATCAAGATCGACGGCCAGGACATCGCGTCGATCACCCAGGACAGCCTGCGCCACACGATCGCGCTGGTGCCGCAGGACATCTCGCTGTTCCATCGCTCGGTGTACGAGAACATCGCCTATGGCCGCCCCGAGGCGAGCCGCGAGGAAGTGCTCGCCGCCGCGCGCGAGGCACGCTGCTCGGACTTCATCGAAGCGATGCCGGAAGGCTACGACACGATCGTCGGCGACCGCGGCGTGAAGCTGTCGGGCGGCCAGCGGCAGCGCATCGCGATCGCGCGCGCGATCCTGAAGAACGCGCCGATCCTGCTGCTCGACGAAGCGACCTCCGCGCTCGACAGCGCGTCGGAAGAAGCGATCCAGAAAGCGCTCGACCGGCTGATGGTCGGCCGCACGGTGATCGCGATCGCGCACCGGTTGTCGACGCTGAACAACTTCGACCGGATCATCGTGATGAGCGCCGGCAAGGTCATCGACGACGGCTCGCCGGACGAACTGCGCCAGCGCCCGGGCCTGTATCGCGACCTGCTCGCGAAGCAGTACGGCAAGGGCGCGACGCTGCATATCGGCGGCAAGAAGGTCGACGAACAGCACGTGGCCTGACGGACGTAGTGCACGACGGCGCGCGTCATCGATTGCAGGCGCGCCGCGGCAACCATAAAAAAGCCGCTCCATGGAGCGGCTTTTTTGCGCCTCGTAGTTCGCGCCTTTGACGCGGCCTAGCCCGTCACACCCACGCGCCCCGCCCTCTTACGCGCCACCGCCGTCTTGCCGGCGCGGGCGCCCTTCGCGTCCACCACGCTCTGCAGATCGCGCATGAAGTTATCGCGCCACACCGACACGTTGTTCTCGCGCAGCTGCTCCATCATGTCGCGATAGCGCGCCTGGCGCTCGGCGAGCGGCATCGCCAGAGCCTGCGCGAGCGCCTCGGCCATCCCGTCGATATCGACCGGGTTGACGATCAGCGCGCCGTCCAGCTCCTGCGCGGCGCCGGCGAAGCGCGACAGCACCAGCACGCCCGGATTGTCGGGATCCTGCGCCGACACGTATTCCTTCGCGACGAGGTTCATGCCGTCGCGTAGCGGCGTCACGTAGCCGACGTGCGCGGTGCGAAACAGCGCCGCCAGCACCGAGCGTTCGTACTGCTTGTGGATATACAGAACCGGCGTCCAGTCGAGCTCGGCGAAGCGGCCGTTGATCCGCCCCGACTCGCCTTCGAGCTGCAGCCGGATGTCCTGGTAAGCATGCAGGTCGGCGCGGGTCGGCGGCGCGATCTGCAGGAACGACACCTTGTTGCGCAGCGCGGCGGTGTGCTCGAGCAGCCGTTCGAACGCGCGGAAGCGCTCGACCAGTCCCTTCGAATAATCGAGCCGGTCGACGCTCATGATCAGCTTGCGCGAATGCAGCGTCGCCTTCATCGTGCGCACCGGCTTGCCGCGCTCGCCGGCTTTCGCGAGTTCGGCGATCTCGTCCGGATAGACGCCGATCGGATACGCGTTCGCCCGCAGCGTGCGGCCGAACGCGTGCACGGTGAGCGGACCTTGCGCCGACGCGTCGATCGTGCCGCCCGCCTCGTTGACGATGTAGTCGCCGAACGCGCGCAGATCGGGGGCGGTCTGGAAACCGAGCAAATCGAACGAACACAGCGCTTCGACCAGCTCGCGATGCGGCGGCACCGCCAGCAGCACCTGCGAGGCCGGAAACGGAATATGCAGGAAGAAGCCGATGCGGTTTTTCACGCCCGCCGCGCGCAGCGCCTGCGCGAACGGAATCAGGTGATAGTCGTGCACCCAGATCACGTCGTCTTCACGCAGGAGCGGCACGAGTTGCTGCGCGAGCCACGCGTTCACGCGGCAGTAGCCCTCGAAGTCGTGACGGTCGTAGTGCAGCAGATCGGAGCGATAGTGAAACGCGGGCCACAGCGTCGCGTTCGAAAAACCGCGGTAGTACTGATCGTAATCGCGCCGCATCAGCGGCACCGTCGCGAAGGTCACCGGACCGCGCTCTTCGACCTTGATCTGCGGCTGGCCCGAACCCAGCACCTCGCCGCTCCAGCCGAACCACATGCCGCCGGTCTCTTTCAGCGCGTCGTACACACCGACCGCCAGACCGCCCGCCGCCGGACCGCCCTCCGAAATAGGCGCAACCCGGTTCGAAACAATGATCAGTCGGCTCATGAAACGCGATTCCCGAGGCAGTATGTTGTTTTCGTTCAGCGATGCGGCGCCGGCATCACGCCGCGCGCGCCGCCGCGACGATCGTTTCGAGCCAGTCGAGCAAGGCGCTCACCGATTCGACCCGCGTATGCGCGAGCGTCTCGCCGGCGCCGACCTTGATCGACAGGCCGCCGCGCTCGTTGATGAGTGCGAAGCCCTTTTCGTCCGTCAGATCGTCGCCGGCAAACACCGGCGTGCGGCCGGTGAACGGCAACTCGTCGAGAAACGCGCGCGTCGCGCGGCCCTTGTCGACGTCCTTCGGTTTGATTTCGTAGACCATCTTGCCCGGCTGCAGCACGTACGAGGCCGGGTACTGGGCGACCAGCCGCTCGGTCGCCTCGCGCGCGACCGGCTCACGGTCCGGCGCATTGCGGTAGTGCAGCGCGAGCGCCGCGCCCTTGATCTCGAGCAGCATGCCGGGGTGATCGTTGACCACCTGCGCGAGCACCTGCTCCATGCGCAGCAGCCGGTCGTCGTTAAAGCCGACGCGCTGGGTGTCGCCGTTCGCGTCGCGGCGCTCGGCGCCGTGCAGACCCGCGACCGGCAGATCGGGCATACCGAGAAAGCTATCGATACTATCGATGCCGCGACCCGACACCACCGCGACCGCGCCGTTAGTGAGGCTGCGCAGTTCGCGCAGCAGCTCGATCACGCGCGGCTGCACCCGCACGCCGTCGGGCGTGGGTGCGAGTTCGACGAGCGTGCCGTCGAAGTCGAAGAAAAATGCCGTCTCGCTCGGAGACAGAACAACCGGAAGTGCTTGCATCGCCTGGGTTCGCCTTTCAGCCTGCTGCGGCCGGAAAAGTGTGCGCATCTTACCGCGCATCCGTCAATTTTTCGAGAAAGTAAGCCGGGACTCAATCCCGGCGGGCAGCGCAGCCGCGCGAGCGGGCCGATTGCGTTCAAAAGCGGAACAATCGGGTTTCACATCGCTTTCAGCCGGCTGCGGCAAATTGCCCCGCAAACCATGCGCCCGGGGCATGGCGCGACGCTTGCGGTGAAATTGCGCTACAGTCGCTGCCACTTGTTGCGCTGCCGGGTTGGGCCGTCCATCGTTGCATGCTACTGCCCAATCGCGCGTCGCCCGCTTTCAATCGAGCCATTGAACCCTGTTTTGTTCCCGATCTCTACGACTCGCCGAACCCAACCGAACTGCGGCCGTGCCAGGCCAGCGCGGGTCGGGCGGCTGTTTTTACGTCGGTTGGTACGCCAGTCCGCAGGTCGGTTCATGCAAAAGTACGCGACAGGCGCGACGCTCGGCGCATTGCTCGCGCTCACCGCGCTCAGCGGCTGTTCGCAACGCGCGGAGCCGTGGCAGTTGACCAACGTGAGCGGCCACCTGCCGGACCTGTCGTTCGCACTGATCGCCGACGACGGGCGCCCCGTCACCGCCGATGCATTCAAGGGCCGCGCGTCGCTCGTCTACTTCGGCTACACGCATTGCCCCGACGTCTGCCCGGAGACGATGGGCCGTCTGATGCAGGTGCTCGGCAAGCTCGGCCCCGACGCGCAGAAAGTACGCATCCTGTTCATCACCGTCGACCCCGCGCGCGACACGCCGCAAGCGTTGCGTGACTACGTCGGCGCATTCGACGCGCAGCACGCCGAAGGACTGACCGGCACCGACCGGCAGATCGAATCGCTGGCGAAGCGCTATCGCGTCGCCTACCAGATGGAGAAGCGCGACCCCAACGGCAACTACGAGGTCACGCACAGTTCCGCCGTCTACGTGTTCGACAGCCAGGGCCGCGCGCGGCTGCTGGCGACCGATCACGACACACCCGATGCGATCGCGCAGGACCTGCGCCGTCTCATCGATACCTCTTCCTGACCTTCACTTCCCTTCCATCATGACGATCAAGCTCAAAACCCTCGCTTCCCTCGCCGGCGCTGTCGTGCTGTCGTTCGGCATCGGCTCGGTGGCGTACGCGGCCGATGCTCACGCAATTAGCGTCAAGGACGCGTGGGTGCGCTGGCTGCCGAACAACCTGCCGGCGGCCGGCTACGCGACGCTCGTCAACGCGGGCGACAAGCCGGTCGATCTGGTCGATGTATCGAGCGACGACTACGGCGACGTGATGCTGCATCAGACAGTCTCGAACGGCTCGACGCAAAAGATGGTGATGGTCGACAAGCTGACGGTGCCCGCGCACGGCCAGGTCGCGATCGCGCCGGGCGGCTACCACCTGATGCTCGAAGATGCGAAGCACAAGGTCGCGCCGGGCGACACCGTGCATCTGACGCTGAAGTTTTCCGACGGCGCAACGCTGAGCACGCCGTTCGCGGTCAAGTCCCCGGCGCAGACCAAGTAAGCGCGCACCGCCGCCGCGCCCGACCGCAGCCCTCGTCATGAACCTGCTCTACTGGCTCGATCCCTGGGAGTTCTCGCCGACCGTCGTGATCGCGCTGATCATTCCCGCGATCCTGTTCGTGCGCGGTGCGCGCAAGGCCCGCGTGTCGTTCGCGCGGCAACTGTCGTTCTGGTTCGGGCTGGTCGCGCTGTACGTGGTGTTGCATACGCGGCTCGATTACTTCTTTGAGCATGAGTTCTTCATGCATCGCCTGCAGCATCTGGTGCTGCATCACCTCGGGCCGTTCTTCATCGCGCTGTCGTATCCGGGCGCGGCGCTGCGCGCCGGCATTGCGCCGCGCTGGCGGCAGCGCTTCGTGCGGCCCGCGCTACAGAATCGGCTGGTGCGCGCCGTGCTCGACGTCGTCATGCATCCGGTCGTCGCGGTCACGCTGTTCGTCGGGTTGATCTACTTCTGGCTGATGTCGCCGATTCATTTCGTCGCGATGCTCGACTGGCGGCTCTATCGGGTGATGAACTGGAGCATGGTGATCGACGGGCTGCTGTTCTGGTGGCTCGTGCTCGATCCGCGTCCCGCGCCGCCCGCGCGTCTGTCGCCGGGCAAGCGCGTGCTGATCGTGATTGCCGCAATCCCGCCGCAGATCATCCTCGGCGCGTTCATCTTCTTCACCCCGCACGAGCTGTATCCGATCTATTCGATCTGCGGGCGCGCGTTCACGTGGCTCAGTCCGATGCGCGATCAACAGATCGGCGGACTGCTGCTGTGGATTCCCGGTTCGATGATGAGCGTGATCGGCGCGCTGATCGCGCTGCGTCACTGGATGCGGCTATCGGCGCGTGGCCGCCTGCGGGCCGAGCGGCGCGCGTCCGCCGCGCGCGGGCTGACTCATGCGGCGGGGTCGAAGACCGCGCCGGGGCATCGCTGAGCGGCTGTTAAAGCGAACGCATCCACACGTGCGGGATGCCGTCCTCGTCGTGAATCTCGCCGACCGGCGTAAATCCGAACGCGCCATAAAAGCCCTGCAGATGCGCCTGCGCGTGCAGACGGATCGGCGTAGCGGGCCACTGCTCGCGGATATGCGCGATCGAGCGCGCGAGCATCGCATTGCCCAGACCGATACCGCGAAACGCCGCGGTGGTCAGCACGCGGCCGATCCGCACATCGGCGTCCGCCGCGTCCGGCAACAGCACGCGCAGATAGCCGGCGAGCGGCGGCAGCGCGGCATCTTCGCCGCGGCCATACGCGAACAGATGCCAGGCCTGCGCGTCGAGTCCATCGATATCGCCATACACGCAGTTCTGTTCGACGACGAACACCGCGCTGCGCGCGGCCAGCATTTCATAGACTTCGATACTCGTCAGGTCCACGAACGGTTTCCAGCGCCATTCGAGTTGGGCGAGGCGCGCGGCGGCGGTGTGCTGCGAATCGGTCATCGGGGGATCTGAGAAAAAATGCGCGACAGCGCGAAGACGGGCGAATCCGCAATTATGCCGCGCGCGCCATCGACAGGCTATCGAGCGGCGTGCGCGGGCGGGCGGCCTGAGCGCGAACATGCGTGACGCTGCCGCGGATGCGCTGCCCGACCCGCTGCGTGGCCGGGCTAGCGGCGCCGAGGTCAGCGGCGCTGCGCCGCGCGCGCCTTCAACGCCTGCTTGTGGCTGTACATCGCCGCGTCGGCGGCCGCGAGCAATTCGGCGATCGTGCCGTGCCGCGCCGGTTCGTACGACACCTCGCCGACGCTGAAACGGATCTGATAGTGACGGACCGGCTCGGCATTGCGCGCGTCGAGCAGGTGCGCGAGACGCTGCGTGACCTCGCGCGTTTCCGCATGGCTCGTGCCGGTCAGCAGCGCGACGAATTCGTCGCCGCCGAGCCGTCCGATCACGTCGCTCTCGCGCAGCGCGGTGCGCAACACCTCGGCGAAAGTTTGCAGCGCGCGGTCGCCCTCCGCGTGCCCGAGCGTGTCGTTGATCTGCTTGAAGTCGTTCAGATCGAAGAACAGCAGCGAGGCCGGCTTATCCATCCGCTTGCAGACGCTGAGCGCGTGCTGCGCGAGCACCTCGAAGCCGCGGCGGTTCGACAGCTGCGTGAGGTCGTCGAGGGTCGCGAGCTGGATCGCCGCAAGTTCCTGCTCCGCCATTCGCGCGAGATCGCGCAGCAACGCGCGGTCCTCGCCATCGAGCGTGCGCGGATGCGTATCGATCAGACACAGCGTGCCGACCTTGCCGCCGTTCGCAACCGTCAGCGGACAACCCGCGTAGAAACGGATTTTCGGCTCATCGGTGACGAACGGATTGTCGTGGAAGCGGGTGTCGGCGAGCGTGTCGGGCACCATCAGAATGTCGTCGCCGAGAATCGCGTGCGCGCAGAACGACACGTCGCGCGAGGTCTCGCGCGCGTCCAGCCCGACGCACGATTTGAACCATTGCCGGTTCGCATCGACCAGACTCACGACCGCGATCGGCACCCCGAACAGCCGCCGCGCGAGGCGGGTCAGGCGATCGAAGCGCTCTTCCGGCGACGTGTCGAGAATATGCAGCGCGCGCAATCCGTCGAGACGGGCGCTTTCGTTGACGGGAGTCGGAGGAACTAGCATGGGTTGATCTCGCGAGCGGCGGTAAGCGGAGTCGTCAGCGGCTAGTTTATAGCGGCTCTCCCGGGCAGGGAATTGGCGGAAACTGCCGGGTTTTCGTGGACGGCGCCGCGGCACCGGGCCGGCAAGCGCGGATTTACGCGCCGTACACCGCTTCGACGGGCCGCGCGAGACAGTCGAGCAGATTGCCCGGACCGCATAGATGCAGCGCGCCGACCACCACCAGGGTGCGCTCGCTGGTGTCGAGAGAGTCGCCGAGCCGCGCGGCCCACGCGCGATTGCGGACGTCGAGTAGCGCGTCGCGCAGGCCCGGCAGATTGAACATCGGCGACTCGACCGCGATCCGCTGGAGCGCCGCCAGATCGCCGTCGAGCCAAGCCGCGTACATTCGCTCGAGCGTGCGCTGCGGCTCCGCGCGATCGGCCATCAGCAGTTCGAGCGCGGTGGCGATCACCTCGGGCGAAATCGATTCGAGCGCCGCGGCGACGTCCTGCGCGGTCTCCAGATACCAGAACGGTTTGGCCTGCGCGCTGGCCGAACGCATCAGCCGCGGCTCGACACCTTCGACGGCCTGTTGCAACAGCGTCGGCGCGACGATCAGCGCGGCCCACGGACGCAACGCGTCGAGCGGCGCCAACGCACCACTCGCGGGCCATAGCGACTGCAACTGGGTCCACGCGTCGGCGCGCATCAAAGACCGCAGTTGCGCGGCGCCGGGGTTTGCGTTGGGATTAGCGTCGAGTTGTGCGTCGGATTTTGCGTCGGCGCGCAGAAGCGGCAGGATCGTCGCCGGGTCCGATTCGAAGACGAGCGCGTCCGCCCAGTCGTAGGCGTCGGTGATCCACGGCGGCGTGCGGCGGTTCGTTGCCGGAAACAGATGCATCGAGCCGAGCAGGCGAACGTTGGTGCCGGTGAATTGAAAATACATGCGCGTCGAACTACAGGCGATGGAATGCGACGATTCTATCTCCCACTCGCGGCGACGGGACCGCGCGATGCGGATCAGCGCAAAACAGCGACAGAAAAAAGAAAAGCCCCGACAGGTCGGGGCTTTTCTTTACATCAACTACTGGAGGCGCGAGCCGGAGTCGAACCGGCCTAAACGGCTTTGCAGGCCGCTGCATAACCGCTTTGCTATCGCGCCGCAAGCGGACTGGAATCTAGAAACGAGATTCGCAGATTAATCTGGCGAGAACCAGAAGAACCGGGGATTCTGATTAATCAGAACGGCCGGCCTTCCAAACAAAAAGGGAAGCGCTGCTTCCCCTTGTGTATGGAGCGGGAGACGAGGCTCGAACTCGCGACCTCAACCTTGGCAAGGTTGCGCTCTACCAACTGAGCTACTCCCGCA
>NZ_MSDV01000033.1 GCF_001931485.1 Burkholderia sp. SRS-W-2-2016
GCATCTCCCTCATGCGGTGGCTCAGGCGGCGGCACTCAAGACATCTACAACAGGAGCATGCGCATGACGGCCTCGGGCATCCCCGGCGAATCGATCGATCTGCAGATCGCCGACGTTCTCAGCGAAGTCCAGTTTCCGACCAACAAGGATGCGCTCGTCGACGCCGCGCGCGAAGCCGGCGCGAGCAACGAGGTACTGGCGATGCTCGACGGCATGCCGGAACAGGATTACATCGATATCGAGTCGGTCACGCGGCTGATCGGCGGCAGCTTCAGCCCCGGGCTGGGCATCTAGTCGGCAGCCTGCGGCGGTCGGCGGCGCATTGGGTGCCGCTTGGGTGTCACCTGCTTGGGTGTCACCTAGGTGCCGCCTTCCCGGCGCATAGGCGCCGCGTCGCGGCAACTCACGCGAGCAGCATCTGCTGCGGCCGCGCTCCGCTCCCCACCACTCACAACTGCGAAGACGCGGCGATCCGCGTGCGCGGCGCCCGCGCCACCCGGCGCGTGCTCTCGCGCGCCGGCCGCGCAGTGTCCGCGACCGCGACCGCTTCGGAAACCGGATCGACATCATCGAACAGATCGACGGCGGCCTGCCCAACCGGCTCGGCCACCCGACGCCCGTTTGCGGCGCCGCGCGCAAGCCGCGCCGGCGTGCTCTCCGGCTGAAAATGCTCGACCAGATGATCGATGAAGGTGCGCACCTTCGCCGGCAGATGCAGGCGGCTCGGATAGGCGATGGTGATTTCGATCGGCGGCAGCAGGTAGTCGTCGAGCAGCCGCACGAGCCGCCCCGATGCCAGATCGCGGCCGATCAGATAACTCGGCAGGATCGCAACGCCCATCCCCAGCAGCGCGAACTGCCGCAGCATTTCGGTGTTATTGGCGCCGATCGCATTCGCGGGCCGCACCCGCACCTCGCCGTCAGGTCCCGTGAACACGCGCTCCTCGCCGCCCTGCTCGGCCGGCCGGCTCAGACACGGATGCCGCAGCAGATCTTCCGGGCGCATTGGCGTACCGTGCCGCGCCAGATAATCGGGCGTCGCGCAGACCGTCATATAGCCGGTCGTCAGCCGCCGCGTGACGATGCTCGCGCTGCGCATATAGCGGGTCGCCAGAATGCCGACGTCGAAACCCTCTTCGACCAGATCGACGTGCCGATCGGCCAGCGTGACGTCGGGGACCACGGCCGGGAAACGCGCCGCGTACGACTGCACGAGCGGCGCGAGGCTATTCAGCCCGAACACGACCGGCGCGACGATCCGCAGCGTGCCGACCGGCTCGTGATTGCGCGCGACCACCATCTGCTCGACGCCTTCGAGATCGGCGAGGATATGGCGCACCCGCTCCAGATAGGTCGCGCCCGCTTCGGTCAGCGACAGCCGCCGCGTGGTGCGATTGAGCAGCCGGGTGCCGAGCCGCGCCTCCAGATCCGCGACGTGGCGGGTGACCACCGCGGTGGAGATATCCAGCGCGCCCGCCGCGCGGACGAAGCTGCCGAGGTCAGCGACTTTGACGAACACGCGCATCGACTGCAGTTGATTCATGGAACGACTCCTGCACCGGTTAAGCCAGGCCGGCGGCGCCACCATTGCCGCCCGTATCGGCCCGTGCGGCACGACTGCGCGCGAGCTTGCCCAACCCGATCGATTGTATCGACGCGACCTGTCCCAACCCTGACCCGGACATGACAATCCGGTCAGAAACGGCGCGCCGTCCAAACCGGGTCACTGTTGCGGTGTCTATTGTGGATTTTGACTAGGTATAAACCCCTAGTTTTGGTAACATGGCGGCCAAAGGAAATTACCGCCATGCCACATCGTTTTCAGCTTCTGGAAAAAATTGCGTTTTCGCTGGTCTGCTGGTCGGCCGCCGCCGCCACTGCCTATATCGGTTACGAGCGCTGCCCGGACACCCAGACCGTGCTGCACGCGGGGGAGAAATTCCTCAGCGCCAGCGGTCAATACGCATTCGCGTGCGCGGCGCCGGCCGCCGACATCTGCGCGCAACTGCCCACCGACTGAACTCCGCAGAATCCCCGCTGACTCTCGGTTCGCACCCGACGCGCGATCCATTGCGGATCGCGCGTTTTTGCGCTTATTCGCCGACGCCGGTTAGCTGATCACGCATCGCGCCCGAACACCACGCGCGAGAAGAAGCCGGCCAACAGCGTCTCGACCATTTCCGACGGCACGTTCTGCGGATCGACCGTGTAGAAGAACTGCACGCCGTCGCACAGCCCCATCAGTCCGATCGCGAGCTGTTCCGGCTGCATCGGCATCGACATCCCCACCCGCTGCTCGAACTCGCGGATATACGCACTCAACTGCTCGAACTTCTCGCGCATGAATGCGTTAAAGCGCAACCGGAAGCGGCCGTCGCGCACCGCCAGCAGCTTCGCCTCGACCCACAGCAGAAAACACTTGTTCTGCCGATGCAGCGTGCTGTAGTACTGCAGCACGCGCGCCTCCATCTCCTCGCGGGTCGCCGCGCTGTCGAAAATCGCGCGCAAACCCGCCTGCATCGTTTCGTGATCGCGCCGCAATAGCTCCACGAACAGTTCGCTCTTGCTGCGGAAGTTCGAGTAGAACGCGCCGCGCGTATAACCGGCGGCCGCGGCAATGTCCTCGACGCTCGCCGCGACGAAGCCCTTCTTCATGAAAGTCGCCTGCGCGGCATCGAGCAAACGCGCGCGCGTCTGGTCCTTGCTTTGCTCTCTCGTCAGTCTTTGCCGTTTCATACGCACCACTCTAATCTTCGCCGGAACAGGAATCTGCCTGCCCATTCAGATACATCTCTGTATTAGAATGCAAATCGTCATTTAAAGCCATACCCGTATGCCAATCGCATCACGCGAAGTACGGGTTTTCGCTGGCGGGCCGCTGCGGCTTGCCGTGTTCGTTCGCTGTCTCCAGGTTGGGGTAATTGTGAAGCGTCCCGGTTCTCCCGCATCGTCAGCGATGCGCCAGCAGTCCCCCGTGCAGCGGCCTTTCTCCGTGTCCAGCCGCACGACCCGCGCGCTCGCGCTGGCCGGTCTCGTCGCGCTTGGCGCCTGCTCGCGGCACGAAGCCGCGGCGCCCGCGCCGCGCCCGGTGGTTGCGCTGGCGGTCCACGCGGACGGTCAGGCGTTGCAGGCCGCGTCGCTGCCCGGCGAAGTGCAGGCGCGCTATTCGACGCCGCTGTCGTTCCGGGTCGCCGGCAAGATCATCGAGCGGCGCGTGCGGCTCGGCGATACGGTCAAGAACGGCGAAGTGGTCGCGCTGCTCGACCCGGCCGACGCGCAGAAAAACGCCGCCAGCTCGCAGGCGCAACTCGACGCCGCGCAACACAACCTCGTCTACGCGCAGCAGCAGCTCGAGCGCGACCGCGCCCAGGCGAAAGAAAACCTGATCGCGCCGGCCCAGCTCGAACAGACCACCAATGCGTACGCAAGCGCGCTCGCGCAGCGCGATCAGGCGCAGCAGCAGGCGGCGCTCGCGAAGAACCAGTTGCAGTACACGACGCTCGTCGCCGGTCATGCGGGCGTGATCACCGCCGAGCAGGCCGATACCGGGCAGAACGTGTCGGCCGGCCAGGCCGTCTACAACCTCGCGTGGAGCGGCGACGTCGATGTGCTGTGCGACGTGCCCGAAAGCGCGCTCGCGTCGTTCGCGGTCGGCCAGTCCGCCAGCGTCGCGCTCGCCGCGCTGCCGGGCCGCAAGTTCAGCGCGCGGGTGCGCGAGCTGTCGCCGGCCGCCGATCAGCAAAGCCGCACGTGGCGCGCGCGTCTGACGCTCGTCAATCCCGGCGCCGACGTGCGGCTGGGCATGACCGCCGACGTCACGCCCGCCGCGCCCGCCCCCGCGCCCGGCGGCGTGTTCACGCTGCCGGTCACCGCGCTGTTCCATCAGGGCCGCCAGCCGGCCGTGTGGGTCGTGCGCGCGGCCGACAATACGCTCGAGCTGCGCCCGGTGACCGTCACGCGCTATTACGAGCGCACGATCGTCGTCAGCGAAGGCCTGAAGGACGGCGAAAGCGTGGTGCTGCAAGGCGTGCACACGGTGAGCGCCGGCGAGAAAGTCCGCGCGATCGCGCCGCTGCATCCCGAGGACTTCGCTTCATGAGCACGCCGCACGAAGAAGGACGCTTCAATCTGTCCGCGTGGGCGCTGCGCCATCAGGCGCTGGTGGTGTTCCTGATCGCGCTCGCGACCGCGTTCGGCATCCTCGCGTACGGCCGGCTCGCGCAATCCGAAGACCCGCCGTTCACGTTCCGTGTGATGGTGATCCGCACCTACTGGCCGGGCGCGACCGCGCGCCAGGTGCAGGAGCAGCTGACCGACCGGATCGGCCGCAAACTGCAGGAAACGCCGTACATCGATTTCGTGCGCAGCTATTCGCGGCCCGGCGAATCGCTGATCTTCTTCCAGATGAAGGACTCCGCGCCGGTGCGCGAGGTGCCCGAGACCTGGTACCAGGTGCGCAAGAAAGTCGGCGACATCGCGGCGACGCTGCCGCCCGGCATCCAGGGCCCGTTCTTCAACGACGAATTCGGCGACGTCTACACCAACATCTACACACTCGAAGGCGACGGCTTTTCCGCCGCGCAACTGCACGACTACGCGGACCAGTTGCGCACCGTGCTGCTGCGCGTGCCGGGCGTCGCCAAGGTCGATTACTTCGGCGATCCGGATCAGCATGTGTTCATCGAGATCGCCAACACCCAGCTCACCCGCCTCGGCATCTCGCCGCAACAGCTCGGTCAGGCGATCAACGCGCAGAACACGATCGCTCCGGCCGGCACGCTGACCACCCACGACGACCGCGTGTTCGTGCGCCCGAGCGGCCAGTTCAAGGACGTCAACGCGCTCGCCGACACGCTGATCCGCATCAACAACCGCACTTTCCGGCTCGGCGACATCGCGACGATCAAGCGCGGCTACGACGATCCGATCGTCACGCAGATGCGCTTCGGCGGTCAGCCGGTGCTCGGCATCGGCGTGACGATGCAGCCGGGCGGCGACGTGATCCGCCTCGGCAAAGCGCTCGATCAGCAGATGACGCAATTGCGCGCGGCGCTGCCGGCCGGGCTGAAGCTCGTCGAAGTGTCGAGCATGCCGCACGCGGTCGCGCGCTCGGTCGACGACTTTCTCGAAGCGGTCGCCGAAGCGGTCGCGATCGTGCTGATCGTCAGTCTGGTGTCGCTCGGCGTGCGTACCGGCATGGTCGTGGTGATCTCGATTCCGGTCGTGCTCGCGGTGACCGCGCTGTGCATGTATCTGTTCGATATCGGCCTGCACAAGGTGTCGCTCGGCACGCTGGTGCTCGCGCTCGGCCTGCTGGTCGACGACGCGATCATCGCGGTCGAGATGATGTCGGTGAAGCTCGAACAGGGCTGGAACCGCACGCGCGCGGCGGCCTACGCGTACACCAGCACCGCGTTTCCGATGCTGACCGGCACGCTCGTCACCGTGTCCGGCTTCCTGCCGATCGCGCTCGCGAAGTCGAGCACCGGCGAATACACGCGCTCGATCTTCGAGGTATCGGCGATCGCGCTGATCGCGTCGTGGCTCGCGGCGGTCGTGCTGATTCCGCTGCTCGGCTATCACATGCTGCCCGAGCGCAAGCGGCACGCGCACGAGCCCGACGATCACGAACACGACATCTACGACACGCGTTTCTATACGCGGCTGCGCGGCTGGATCGGCTGGTGCATCGAACGACGTTTCGTGGTCCTCGCGATCACCGTCGCGCTGTTCGTGCTCGCGATGGCCGGCTTCACGCTGGTGCCGCAGCAGTTCTTCCCGAGCTCGGACCGGCCCGAGCTGCTGGTCGACGTGCGGCTGCCCGAAGGCGCATCGTTCGATGCAACGTTGCGCCAGGCCACGCGTCTCGAGAAGGTGCTGGTGGGCCGGCCCGAGATCGATCATTCGGTGAGCTTCGTCGGCACCGGCGCGCCGCGTTTCTATCTGCCGCTCGATCAGCAGTTGCCGCAGCCGAACTTCGCGCAGTTCGTGATCACCGCGAAGTCGGTGAAGGATCGCGAGAAGCTCGCGCAGTGGCTCGAACCCGAATTGCGCGACAACTTCCCGGCCGTGCGCACGCGTCTGTCGCGGCTCGAAAACGGGCCGCCGGTCGGCTATCCGGTGCAGTTCCGCGTGAGCGGCGACGACATCGCGACCGTGCGCTCGATCGCCGAACGGGTGGCCGCGACGCTGCGCGCGAATCGCAACACCCGCAGCGTGCAGTTCGACTGGGACGAACCGGCCGAGCGCTCCGCGCACTTCGAGATCGATCAGAAACGCGCGCGCGAACTGGGCGTCACGTCCGAAGACGTGTCGAGCTTCCTCGCGATGACGCTGTCCGGCTACACGGTCACGCAGTATCGCGAGCGCGACAAGCTGATCAGCGTCGACTTGCGCGCGCCGCGCTCGGAGCGCGTCGACCCGTCGCAACTGACCGCGCTCGCAATGCCGACACCGAACGGCCCGGTGCCGCTCGGCACGCTCGGCCATCTGCGCAACGAGCTCGAATACGGGGTGATCTGGGAGCGCGACCGGCAACCGACCATCACCGTGCAGTCCGATGTGGGCCCCGGCGCGCAGGGCATCGACGTCACCCATGCGGTGGATCGCGCGCTCGCGCCGATCCGCGCGACGCTGCCGGTCGGCTACCGGATCGAGATCGGCGGCTCGGTCGAGGAAAGCGGCAAGGGGCAGAGCTCGATCGTCGCGCAGTTGCCGATCATGGTGATCGCGGTGCTGACGCTGCTGATGATCCAGTTGCAGAGCTTCGCTCGCGTGCTGATGGTCGTGCTGACCGCGCCGCTCGGATTGATCGGCGTGGTGCTGACGCTGCTGCTATTTGGCCAGCCGTTCGGCTTCGTCGCGATGCTCGGCGTGATCGCGATGTTCGGCATCATCATGCGCAACTCGGTGATTCTGGTCGATCAGATCGAGCAGGACATCGCGTCGGGGCACAAGCGTTTCGACGCGATCGTCGGCGCGACCGTGCGACGCTTCCGGCCGATCACGCTGACCGCCGCGGCCGCCGTGCTCGCGCTGATTCCGCTGTTGCGCTCCAACTTCTTCGGGCCGATGGCGACCGCGCTGATGGGCGGCATCACCAGCGCGACGATTCTCACGCTGTTCTATCTGCCGGCGCTGTACGCGGCGTCGTTCCGCGTGCGGAGCGACGAGCGCGAGCCGCCGGCGCCCGGCGGCGGTGTCGCGCATACGGGCAATTGATACGGATCACTGAGCATGAGTAAGAGCATCGCTATTCCGACGCTTCCCGCACGCACCATGCGCCCTGCGCTCGCCATCGGCCTCGCCTGCGCGCTCGCCGCGTGTTCGTTCGGGCCCAACGGCGACGCGCCCCCGATGCCGCAGCCCGCGCACTACGGCGCCGAGGCATTGCCGACCCAGACGGTGCCCGCGCAAGGCGTCACTCAGCAGTTCGTCGCGGGTGCGCAGCCGGTGCCGGAGTGGTGGAGGCTGTACCGCTCGGACGCGCTCGACGCATTGGTCGACGAGGGCCTGCGCAACAGTCCGACGCTCGCCGCGACCGACCGCGCGCTCGCGGCCGCGCGCGAACAGTTGCGCGCGCAGGTCGGCAGTTCGCTGCTGCCGACGATCGACGCGGGCGGCCAGGCGACCCGCAACCGCGCGCTGGCGATTCCGGAGATCGGCCCGAACACGTTTCTGTACAACATCTTCGTCGGCCAGTTACAGGCGCACTACACGTTCGATCTGTTCGGCGCCGCGCGGCTCGCGAATGCCGCGCTCGCCGCGCGCGTGAACGTGCAGGTCTATCAGCTCGATGCGGCGCGCCGCGCGCTCGCCGCGAACATCGTCACCGCGACGATCACCAGCGCCGCGCTGCACGCGCAGATCGATACGACCGAGCGGCTCGTCACGCTGGCCAACGCTCAGGCGCGCGACACCGCGCGGCGCTATGAACTCGGCGCGGTGTCGCATGCCGATCTGATGAACGCGCAACAAAGTGCGGCGAGCGTGTCGGCGAGTCTGCCGGCGCTGAAGCAGCAGTGGCTGACCACACGTCACGCGCTCGCGGTGCTGCTCGGCCGCACGCCCGACGCCGCGCCCGACGACGTCGAACTCGCGCAGCTGCATCTGCCCGAGCAGGTGCCGGTCGTGGTGCCGTCCGAGCTGTTGCGCGCGCGCCCCGACATCCAGGCCGCCGACGCCGCGCTGAAAGCCGCGGCGGCCGACGTCGGCGTGGCGACCGCGCAGATGTTCCCGAGCCTGTCGCTGTCGGCATCGATGGGACAAGGCGGCTTCAGCTGGCCGGTTGCGATGTCGGGCGCGGGCGCGATCTGGAGCATCGGCGCATCGCTGTCGCAGCCGCTGTTTCATGGCGGGGCGTTGCTCGCGCAGCGCCGCGCGGCGGTGGACAGCTACGACGCGAGCGTCTCGCAGTACAAGCAGACCGTGCTCGCCGCGTTCCAGAACGTCGCCGATACGCTCGCGGCGCTCGACCACGACGCGCAATCGCTCGATGCCGCGAACGTGGCCGCGCGTTCGGCGCAGAGCGTATTCGACGACACCGCCGCACGCTACCGGCTCGGCGCGCTGCCGGTCGCATCGACGCGTTCGAGCGAGCAGCAGTGGCGCAACGCGCAGCTCGATGAAATCCGCTATACGAGCGCGCGTCTGACCGACACCGCCGCGCTGTTCCAGGCGATGGGCAATCCGCCGCTCGATGACGCGGGCGCGCCGTCCGCTGCTGCCGCGGCGGCGTCCGCATCGATTGGCACAACGAAGGCCGCCGCCACCGATTAACCTGGGATTCCGTACGGAATCGCGCGCAGTTATCCCCAGATCGTGTGGACGAACTTGTTGAAAACTTTCTGAGAAGCGGGCTAACGCATTGAGCGCGCAGGGATTTACGGTGCAGGTGCGAAATGGCGCAACGCGGGTCACGAAGCAGATTGCTTCGGAGTACAAGCTCCTGGGACGCCTGAACAAATTGCCAGGGTTATCCCCAATTCGTGTGGATAGCTCTGTTGATAAGCCTGGGGCGAAGCGCGTAAGTGCTTGATGCGAATCGGTTTAAGTTGGACGGGCACTTATCGGGGCAAGTGGGCATAACTGCACGTTTACCGGGGCGGCCGTTATACAACAAGGGCGCGGAACAGCCCGCCTCGGCGAACCACTCTCGCGCCCTCTTACATCAAGGCTTGTACCTCAACGCCTATAGATCAAGGCTTGTTCGATTCGAACAGATCCATGATCTGCTTCTTCTCGCTCGACGACACGTTCGGCGGCGGCACCACCGGCGGCGTCATCCCGGCCGGCCCGACGCCGCCGACCGCATCGCCGGCACCCGCCAGCGGATTGCCCGAATCGAGACCGATGCTCGCGACGAAACCACGGCCCGGCAGCATGTCGGTAAAGAACAGCTCGCCGTCCATCACCGTGACGCCGTCCGGCTGCTGCGGCTCGGCCTGCGGCACACCGCGCAACGCGCGCTGCATGTACTCGATCCAGATCGGCAGCGCGAGTTGCGCGCCGAATTCGCGGCTGCCGAGGCTCTTCGGCTGGTCGTAACCCATCCACGCGACCGCCACCAGCGACTGCTGATAGCCGGCGAACCAGCCGTCCTTCGCGTCGTTGGTCGTGCCGGTCTTGCCCTGCAGGTCCGAGCGATGCAGCACGTTGGTGCCGGCGCCGGTGCCCGCGGTCGCGACCGAGTGCAGCAGGCTGTTCATGATGTATGCGTTACGCGGTTCGAGCGTGCGCGGCGCGTCCTGGCCTGCGACCAGCGGCTGCGCTCGCGACAGCGCGACACCGCGCGCGTCCGTCACTTCGTTGATCAGATACGGATTGATCCGGTAACCGCCGTTCGCGAACACCGAGTACGCGCCCGCCGATTGCAGCGGCGTGACGAGGCCCGCGCCGAGCGCCATCGGCAGATACGGCGGAGTCTTGTCGGCGTCGAAACCGAAGCGCTGCGTGACGAAATCCTGCGCGTACTTGGTGCCGATGAACGACAGGATACGGATCGACACGAGGTTCTTCGACTTCTGCAGCCCGAGCCGCATCGACATCGGACCGTCCGGCTGGTCGTCGTCCTTCGGCTCCCACGCGTCGCCGCCCGGCGTGCTCGGCGGGAAGTACAGCGGCGCGTCGTTGATGATCGTCGCCGGCGCGAGGCCCTTGTCGAGCGCGGCCGAATAGATGAACGGCTTGAAGCTCGAACCCGGTTGACGCCATGCCTGGGTCACGTGGTTGAACTTGTTCTTGTTGAAGTCGAAGCCGCCGATCAACGCGCGGATCGCGCCGTCCTGCGGCGTCAGCGACACCAGCGCGCCTTCCACCTGCGGCAGCTGCGTGATCTGCCAGTTGCCCTTCGCGTCGGTCATCAGACGCACGATCGAGCCCGGCCGGATGTGCTGCGCCGTGTTGCCGCGCGTGCTCAGCGCGGCGGCCGCGAAGCGCAGGCCCTCGCCCGTCACCGTCACTTCGGTGCCGTCGACCAGCTGCGCGACCACCTGCTTCGGATTCGCGTCGGTCACCACGCCGGCGATGATCTCGCCGTTGTCCGGGTGATCGGTGAGCGCGTCGTCGATCGTCTGGTCGCGCTCGTCGCCGGCGGCCGGCAGTTGCACGAAGCCTTCCGGGCCGCGATAGCCGTGACGTCGTTCGTAGTCCATCACACCTTTGCGGACCGCGCGATACGCGGCGTCCTGATCGGCCGAGTCGATCGTGGTGGTCACGTTCAGGCCGCGCGTATAGGTCTCGTCCTTGTACTGCGCGTACATCATCTGCCGCACCATTTCGGCAACGTACTCGGCATGCACGTTGTACTCGGTGCCCGGATTCCTGGTGTGGATCTCTTCCTTCACCGCGACGTCGTACTGGTCGCGCGTGATGTAGTTCAGCTCGAGCATGCGGCGCAGGATGTACTCCTGACGAATCTTCGCGCGCTTCGGATTGACGACCGGGTTATACGCGGACGGCGCCTTCGGCAGACCGGCGAGCATCGCGGCCTCGGCAAGCGAAATGTCCTTCAGGTCCTTGCCGAAGTACACGCGCGCGGCCGCGGCAAAACCGTATGCGCGCTCGCCCAGATAAATCTGGTTCATGTACAGCTCGAGGATCTGGTCCTTGGTCAGCGCGCGTTCGATCTTGTACGCGAGCAGCATCTCGTAGATCTTGCGCGTATAGGTCTTTTCGCTGGACAGGAAGAAGTTGCGCGCGACCTGCATCGTGATCGTGCTCGCGCCCTGCGATGCGCCGCCATGCGCGAGGTCGGCAAAGCCGGCGCGCAGGATGCCGATGAAGTCGACGCCGCCGTGTTCGTAGAAGCGGTAGTCCTCGATCGCGAGCACCGCTTTTTTCATCTGATCCGGGATGTCCTGGAAGCGCACGAGGCTGCGGCGCTCTTCGCCGAATTCGCCGATCAGCACGTGATCCGCGGTATAGATGCGCAGCGGCACCTTCGGCCGGTAGTCGGTCAATGCATCGAGCGACGGCAGTTGCGGGCCCATCACGACGAGCGCATAGCCGACGATCAGCGCGCCGACCACCACCACGGTCGCGACCAGGCCGGCGAACCACAGCATGAACGTCGAGCCGAACGAACGGCGGCCGCGCTCGGCATCGCGCGAAGCGGCATTGCGTCCAGGAGTGCGTTGATAGGAGTCCCGGTCTTCACCGGACGGAGAATGGGAAGAATGCGGTCGTTTGATGATTGGCATGACTGGAATAGTGGGCGCGCAACGGCACGCCTGTCTGCGCGCGCATGGGTCGTGATCGAGCATCCTGGCCGCGGCGTACACCACCGCGCGGACCTTGCCCCCGGCCGGCCGCACGGCACGCCTCGGACCATGTCCGACGCAACGTAACAGCGCATTTTAAAGAAATCAAACGGACCGCATCGCAGTTTTTTTGTAAGAATTCCCTTCGTGTGACGCCATTCTGTAGTAAGGGTCTGTAATTTCGGGCACTCTGACCGGCGCCCGCGCGCAGATCGTTCGTAACCCGTAATTTATGCGGGGTTATCAACAGAAAATGTGGAGAGGGCTGTGGACAATCCGTCCAAACCCGCTACAACTCATTGATGTCATGCGATTTTCGCGTCGCGCCCGTTTCGCGGCGACGCAACTCGTCATATGATGGACGCGCGCGCCCGGACAGCTCGACGCGCGCAACGGGGATCCCAACGGCGGGTCCGGGCGCGGCATCCAGCATGCGTTATCCAACCAGAGCCCCGCCCCGATCCGCACTGCCAACAAAGTCTGCGAGCCGATTATGTCCAAGCCGAGCGAGCGCATCGTCGTTTTCGTCACGACCGCGCAGAAACGCGCGATCACCGCGACCGCGGAGGATCTGGGCATCAGCGTGAGCGAGCTGATGCGGCGCGCGGTGCTGAACTTCGGCGCGACCAGCGAGCAGGTCAAGGCGGCGAGCATCGTCGACCGGCTGCGCGCGCCGCGCGCGCCCGATGCGTTGAACGCGGCGCTGCAGCGCGTCGCCCGCGGCACCCGCTTCGCACGTGCGAGCGTGCCGGCGGCGTTGCAGACGCGTGATGCCGGCAGCGGTATCGATAGTGGCACTAAGCATTCGGATCGCGCGACCGATGCGCCGAATCCGCGTGACGTAGCGGATATTTCTGCTTCTACCGGCACCGCCACGCCCGACGAATCTGTTAGCACATTGAAAGCATCGCCGGCCGCAAGCGTGCCGCAATCGACAGGCGCCCCGACAGGCGCCCCCGCTAAAGGCGGCTCGCTGCTGCCCGCCGGCGTCTTCGCCGCGCTCGCCGCCGAACAGGACGAACAGGTCGCGGCCAACGCGGAAGCGCTCGCGCGACTCATTGCGGGCAGAGCCGCCGATTCTGCCGATACCGACACCGCTACCGGCGAACGCGCATCGCCGCCAGCCGGCACGCCGGCAAGTCTGCGCAATTCGCTGAAACGTCGCCGCGTCGCCCCCACTCCCGACGACGACGAACCGCACGGCGATCCGAGCACCGAAGGCGGCCACTTCGCGTGACGCAAAACGTGACGAACGCGTAATGAACGCGTAATGAACGCGTGACGAACGCGTGACGGAAAATTACGCGGCGCCGGCCGCGTTGCAACGCGCTATCGCGTACCGCGCGTCGCGTTGCGGACCGGGTGCCGTTGCAGATCGTTACATCAACGAAGCGGGTATTCAAACGGGTATTCGAAGGGCTCACGATCGCCCCGCCCGCACGCCGTGATCACGGCTTTTCCGGCGCTGCCGCTCCCCTCGCCCGCGCACCTTTCTTAACGCTATTCGACAGAGCCGATGGTGTAACATCCGCCGGCAAGTTCATACGCGGCGCGTTGTCCATTGCGGCTTTCCTGCATCGACACAGTGAGCAGCGTGCGCAGCGCGCCGCGGACAATCGGCGAAGCCGCTATTGCAATTGGCGAGTGCGCCCCGAACTGCGGTGCGAACGTTGCGCAGCATCGTGCGCGGCGGCGTAAAGTAGCAGTTCAAAGCAGTGCCGGCGCGCGGATTCGGTCCCGCCGCCGCTTACATTCTCTGGAGGTTTTCATGTCGCTTTTTGACAGCATTTCGCGCACGCTCAAAGGTCTTCTGAACGATGCGGCCGACTCGGTGCAGGATCCGTCGCGCGACTCGCGCCAGATCGTGCGCGAACTCGACGACAGCATCGGTAAGGCCGAGAACTCGCTGATCGAGATTCAGGCGCAGGTCGCCACCCAGCAGAGCAAGCGCGATGTTGCCGCGGACAAGGCGAAGAAGTATGAAGACGGCGCGCGCCGCGCGCTGCAGTCCGGCGACGAGGCGCTCGCGCGCGAAGCGCTCGGCGCGCAGGCCACCGCCGAAGCCGAACGCGATGCGTTGAGCAAGGAACTGACCTCGCTGGAGCCGTCGGTCACGCAACTGAAGAGCCAGATCGACGACATGCGCTCGCGCCGCAACGACCTGAACGCGCGCTCGAACATCCTCCAGGCGAAGCAGCAGATCGCCGAAGCGAAGGATGTCGCGGCGACCGCGCTGGGCGGCATCGGCGGCAAGAACCTCTCCGAAGATTTCCAGAAGCTCGAAGACAAGGTCGCGCTGTCGAATGCGCGTTCGGACGCCCGCCTGAATTCCGCCGACGTGAAAAGCGGCAAGGCGCTCGACGACAAGCTCGCGGATCTGAACCGCGGCCCGTCGGTCGAAGATCGTCTCGAAGCATTGAAGAAGCAGTTGAATACGCCGGCGCAGTAAGTAGTTATCGACTGATGGAGACGGGCGCAGCGCGCCCGGTCCGCACATGAAAAAACTTTTCGCAACCGCTTTCGCTTCGCTGCTGCTGGTGTCGGCCGCCGCGTTCGCGGTGCCGACCGTGCAGCAGATCGAGTCGGCGATGGCGCAAGGCAACTGGCAGCAGGCCGACGCGGGCCTCAGCGAAGTGCTGCAGGCGCATCCGAACAACGCCCGCGCGCACTATCTGTACGCGCAGGTTCTCGATCGCGAAGGCCGCTACGCCGACGCGCTCGCGCAGATCCAGCAGGCCAAAACGCTCGATCCGCAGATCCGCTTCACCGACCCGGCCCGCTTCGCGCAAACCGAAGCGCGCCTGCGCAGCGATGCCGAGCGCGCGGGCGGCCGCGTCACCCGTCGCGCCGACAATCCGTTCGCGCAGCAGAATGCGCCTGCTGTGCAGCAACAGTCGACGCTCGCGTCGCAAGCGCAATCGCATGGTCCGGGGGTGGGTATGTGGATCGGTGTCATCGTTCTGATCGCCGCAATTGCACTCGTGCTGCGCTGGACGCTGCGCCGCGCGCGCGGCCAGCAGGATACGCGCGCCGACGACGAGCGTCGCGCGCAAATGAAACGCGCAACCGAGATGCTGAACGCGGTGCGCTCGCTCAAACTCGACGTGAAGCTGTCCACCGCGCCGGGTCACGAGATGCTGGAGAAAGACGTCGAAGCAACCGAGGAGCAGTTGCGCGGCGCGGTCGAAACGCTGTCGAACGGCAAGAATCCGTTGCCGCCGTATCAGCTCGATGAATTCGAACAGCGTCTCGCGAGCCTGCGCGCGCGCGCCGACGGCCGGCCCGATCCGACCGCCGCGTCGGTGGGCAACGGGCAGTCCGCATATGCTCAGGAAGCCGAACGTTTGAATCCCCAGCAGGCGCCTTATCCGCAGCAGGCACCCTACCCGCAGCAGCAACAGCAGCCGCCCGTGATCGTTCAGCAAGGCGGTGGGCTCGGCGGCGGGATGGGCGGTCTGCTGACCGGCGTGCTGCTCGGCCAGGTGCTCAATCACGGCAGTGACCGGGTGATCGAGCGCGATGTGATCGTCGATAACGACGAAGTGCGCCGGCGCGGCGGCGACAACGGCGGCGGCCTCGATTTCGGTCAGGGCTCGAACGACTGGAGCGACAACGGCGGTGGCGGTGGCGGTATCGATATGGGCAGCAACGACGATTCGGGCGGCTGGACGGATACCTGATCGACGCGTGCCGGCGAATTTCGCCACGCGTTGAATAAAAAACAGGCTCCTTCGCGGAGCCTGTTTTTTTGCCTGCATGGTTCGGTGAACTACTGGTCGCGCCGTATTGCGCGCACCGCCGCTCACGCCTGCGCTGACTCCGGTTCCGCCTCGCTGCCCTCATGCTGCGCGAGCAACGCCGCGCCCGCAAACAGCCGCACGATGAACCGCTCCGCGTAGCCGATCAACGCTTCCCGTCGCGCCGCCTCGGCGTCGAGATACTCGGCCGACAGATGGAACAGCTGCAGCACGATCTGCGTGCTGACTTCGTCGACAGTCGCTCGCGCGAGTTGCGGCATCAGTTCGAGTTGCACGACGTCGTCGGCCATTTCCGCCGCGATCTCGTGCAGATTCGCGCGCACCGCGTCGCGCAACGCCGGCGACGTGCCGTGATATTCGACCAGCGCGCTCAGAAACGCCTCGCGATTTTCCTGCGCGAACTCGAAGAACGCGACGCACGCGCGCCGCGGCACACTATGCGGTTCGTCGTGCGCGGCCAGCCAGCGCTCGCGCCGCAGCATCGGCCGCAACCGCCGGCTGACCGAGGCGATCGCTTCGCGCGCGAGGTCGTCGAGCGCGTCGAAATGGCGATAGAACGTGTTCGGATTGAGGCCGGCTTCGCGCGCGAGCTCGCGCAAGCCGAGGCTCGCGAAACTGCGGCCGCCGGCCGTCAGCCGCAACGCGGCTTCGATCAGCTTGCGTTTGCCGGGCGCCAGCTCCGCGCCGGACGATGCGTCGGGGAAGGTCGTCATCGTGCTTTCAATCGTCGCGCGGTGTGCGCGTTTAATAGCAGCACTCTAAACGATCTTGACGCGATGTGTACAGTTGTCTACCCTGCGCTTTATCCCGCGTGTAGACAGCTGTAGACGCCAACGCGCGGACCGCTTTCACCCCGTGCCGGAGACCGTCGTGACGCTTGCCCCTTCCGCCTCATCCGCTACGCCGCGCATCGCGATCGTCGGCAGCGGCTTTGCCGGTCTCGGCATGGCGATCCGGCTGCTGCGGATGGGCATCACGTCGTTCACGATCTACGAGGCCGCGGATGACATCGGCGGCACCTGGCGCGACAACACCTATCCGGGCGCGGCCTGCGATATCCCCTCGCATCTGTATTCGTTCTCGTTCGAAGCGAATCCGGCGTGGTCGCGCGCGTTCAGCGGCCAGGCGGAAATTCTCGCGTATCTGCGGCATTGCGCGCGCAAGTACGGGGTCGAGCGCTACGTGCGCTGCAACGCGAAAGTGCGCGCGGCGCGCTTCGACGACGCGCGGCAAAGCTGGCTCGTCGAGCTCGAAACGAATGGCGCGAGCGACCCGCACGCCACGCCTGAAACCATCGAAACCATCGAAGCCGACGTGCTGATCACCGCCGCCGGTCAGCTATCGCGCCCGGCGCTGCCGCGCATCGAAGGAATCGAACGCTTCGAAGGCAAGCTGTTTCATTCGGCGCGCTGGGACCATGCGTATCCGCTCGACGGTAAACGCGTCGCGGTGATCGGCACCGGTGCGAGCTCGATCCAGTTCGTGCCGCAAATCCAGCCGCGCGTCGCGCATCTGGACCTGTTCCAGCGCACCGCGCCGTGGGTGATGCCCAAGCGCGACAAGCCGATCGGCGAGCGCGCACAGCGTCTGTTTCGCGCGCTGCCGTTCACCCAGCGCCTCGTGCGCAGCGCGCTCTACTGGCAGCACGAATCGCGCGCGCCCGCCTTCGTCGTCAATCCGAAGCTGATGGAGATGTCGATGAAATTCGGCCTCAGCTATCTGGACCGGCGCGTGAAAGACCCGGCGCTGCGCGCGAAACTCACGCCGAACTACCGGCTCGGCTGCAAGCGCGTACTGCTCTCCAGCGATTACTACCCGGCCGTCAGCCAGCCGAACGTCGAGGTCGTCACGAGCGCGATTCGCGAGATCGTCGCCGACGGCATCGTCACCGAAGACGGCATGCATCGCCCGGCGGACGCGATCATCTGCGGCACCGGTTTCCAGGTCAACGACGTGCGCGCGCCGTTCGAAGTGACCGGCCTCGACGGCGCCGATCTGAGCGCGCTGTGGCTGCGCGACGGTCCCGAAGCGTATCTCGGCGTCAGCATCGCGAACTTCCCGAATTTGTTCATGCTCGCCGGCCCGAATACCGCCCTGGGCCACAACTCGGTGATCTACATGATCGAGTCGCAGCTGCAGTACATCGTCGATTGTCTGCGCGTGCTGCGCAAACAGCGCGCCCGCACGATGACGCTGCGCGCCGACGTGCAGCGCGAATTCAACGCGCGCCTGCAGCAGCGGATGCGGCACTCGGTGTGGACCAGCGGTTGCCATAGCTGGTATCAGACCCACACTGGCAAGGTCACCGCGCTCTGGCCCGGCTTCACGTTCAGTTTCCGCCGGCGCACTCGGCGCGTGAAGCCGCGCGACTATCGCTTCGCGCGTTGATCAGGATGACGTAGCTTGTGAACGCGGCGCCGCCGAAGCGCCGCGCGATTTCGCACGACCAGACTGGCACAACAACGGAGACAAACCAGATGACACGTATCGATGCCGGCTCGCCCGATTCCGCGCTCAATCCCGAACCTCACGCCGCCGCGCCGTTGCCGCGCCGCTCGCTGGCCGCGCGCCTGGGCATTACCAGCGTCGCGCGCGCGGACCTGCGCCGCCGCTATACGCAACCGGGTTCGAAGTTCATATCGATCATGGGCGCCGACGTGCATTACATCGATGAAGGCCACGGCGACACCCTCGTGATGCTGCACGGTTTCGCGTCGTCGCTGCATACGTGGAATCGCGTCGCCGACGAACTGAAGCGCTCGCACCGGGTGATCCGCCTGGACCTGCCGCCGTTCGGCGTCACCGGGCCGCTGCGCTCGGCGAGCGGCGCGATTGAGACGATGAATCTGCCGGCCTACCGCCGCTTTATCGATACGTTCATGCAGGCGCTCGGAATCGACCACGCGACGCTGCTCGGCAATTCGCTCGGCGGGCTGATTTCGTGGGACTACGCGCTGCGCCATCGGGGCGCGGTCGAGCGGCTGGTGCTGATCGATTCGGCAGGATTCCCGATGAAACTGCCGATCTATATCAACCTGTTCAACAGCGCGCTGGTGCGCGCGAGTTCGACGCACTGGCTGCCGGAGACGATCGTTAAAAGCGCGGTGCGCAACGTGTATGGCGATCCGCGCAGGATCGACGCGCTGGCGCTGCGCCGCTATATCGAGTTCTTTCAGGGAGAAGGCACGCGCCAGGCGATCGGCAAGATGGTGCCGACGCTCGACTTTCGCGAAGTGGACACCGATGCGCTGCGCACCCTCGACGTACCGACGCTAGTGCTATGGGGTGCGAAAGACCACTGGATTCCGACCGCGCACGCGGCAGAATTCGCGAGCCGCATTCCGCGCGCGCAATCGGTGATGTATGCGGGGCTCGGCCATATTCCGATGGAGGAAGCGCCGGAGCGCGTGCTGAACGATCTGCGCGCGTTTCTGGATGCGCCGCGCGCCTGACCTGCCCGGCCCGGCCCGCTAGCGGCGCGACGGGGCGCGCCGCGCCGCTAGCCGCGGCCGCCGCCCAGCAGAAGCAACAACTCCCACAGAAACTTGCAGATCATCACGATCAGTTCCCACAAGCGAAACAGCGGCTCCCAGTCCAGCACGCGCAGAAGGGACTCGATCATTACGAACATCGTCAAAGTCGAAAATAGTGATGGCCGCGCCGGCGCGGCCTCTCTGTTCATCATAGCGACTGCGGGATATCCCCGATCAAGTCGCGCGTAAGTTGGTCGTAAACGCATCGGAAGCCCCCACTTTATAAATCGCCGCATCCGCAATGGATGCGTCAATCAGGAGACCTTCATGACGCGCTTCAGTTTTCGCCGCGCGGACCGTTCGCACACGGTCGTCGGCGATATTGCCGCACAGGCCGGCAAACTGGGCATCGAAATCTGTGACGTGTCGGGACACGTCGACGAAGTCGCCGCGCGCGTCGAGCGCCAGGCGCAAGTATGCCGCGCGCTGCGCGAATCGGCCGCGCAAACGCTCGCCGGCAATCACCGGATCGCCGCGGCCGCGCGCGAAATGCGCAACGTCTCGGCCGACGCGGCAACCGGCGTGCAGGAATCGCAGACCACGCTGGAAGCGTCGCTCGCCGACATTCACGGGCTCGTCGAAGGGGTGACCGTGATCGAGAGCCAGATCGGCGCGCTGCGCAGCGCGCTCGCCCACGTGAGCCGCGTGTCGGAGGAAATCTCGCTGATCGCGCGACAAACGCATCTGCTCGCGCTGAACGCCGCGATCGAAGCGGCGCGCGCCGGCGAGTCGGGCCGCAGTTTCGCGGTGGTGGCCGCCGAGGTCAAGAACCTGTCGGCGAAAACCGCGCAGGCGACCGGCCAGATCGAAACGACGCTCGCGCAGTTGACCCAGCAGACCGAGCAATTGATCAACGAAGGTTCGGTGAATACCGCACGCGCTCACCGGGTGCGTGAAGGCACCCGCAAGATCGGCGACGTCGTGCACGCAACCGGCGACGCGATCGCGCAGTTGAACACCGAGGCCGGCCAGATCGCGTCGCTGACCGGTGAGATCGAAACGCAGTGCGATGGGCTCGAAGCGCAGGTGCTGGAGATGGCGAGCGGCGTCGAGGATTCGAGCGAGAACTTCGCGCAGGCGAAAAACCGGCTCGGCAATCTGCTCGGCGTGTCGGAAACGCTGATCGAGCTGACCGCCGCGACCGGCGTCGAAACCGCCGACACGCGCTTCATCGGCGCGGTGCAACAGACGGCCTTTGCAGTCAGCAAGCTGTTCGACACGGCGGTCGCGCGCGGCGACATCACGCTCGACGAGCTGTTCGACTCGCGCTATGTACCGGTGCCGGGCAGCAATCCGCAGCAGTTCACGACCCGCTTCACCGCATTCACCGACCGCGTGCTGCCGGCTTTGCAGGAACCGCTGCTCGAACTCGATCCGCGCGTGGTGTTCTGCGCGGCGGTCGACCTGCGCGGCTATCTGCCGACTCACAACCTGAAGTTCTCGCTGCCGCAGCGCGACGATGCGGTATGGAATTCGGCGAACTGCCGCAACCGCCGGATGTTCGACGACCGCACCGGGATCGCAGCCGCATCGCATACGAAAAAGTTTCTGCTGCAGACCTATCGCCGCGACATGGGCGGCGGCCAGTTCGTGATGAAGAAGGATGCGTCGGCGCCGGTGTTCGTCGGCGGCCGGCATTGGGGGGCGGTGAGGATTGCCTACAAGGTGTGAGTGCAAGCGGGTTCGCACAGCGGCGCCGCTGAAAACGGGCGCCGCGCGCTCATGCGCACGACGCCCACGCGTTCAGATCAAGCCGCCATCACCGAGCGCTTGCGCTCCGCGCGCTGCATGAAGAAGTTGGCCGCGACCACGCCGACCGTGACGACCGCGATGAACAGCGTCGCGAGCGCGTTCATCTCCGGGTTCAGGCCGAGACGCACGCGCGAGAACACCACCAGCGGCAGCGTCGTCGAACCCGGGCCGGACAGGAACGCCGACAGCACGAGGTCGTCGATCGACAGCGTGAACGACAGCAGCCAACCCGACACCAGCGCCTGCGAAATCAGCGGCAGCGTGACCGAGAAGAACACCCGCAGCGGCGTCGCGCCGAGATCGAGCGCGGCTTCCTCGAGCGACGGATTCAGTTCGCGCACCCGCGACTGCACGATGATCGCGACATACGAAATGCACAGCATCACGTGGCCGATCCAGATCGTGAAGATCCCGCGTTCGGCCGGCCAGCCGATCAGGCGCGCCATTTCGACGAACAGCAGCAGCAGCGAGATGCCCTGAATCACTTCGGGAATCACCAGCGGCGCGTTGATCATCCCGGTGTACAGCGTAAAGCCGGGAAAGCGGCCCATCCGCGCGAGCACGAAACCGGCCCACGTGCCGATGATCACCGACGCGAACGCGGTCAAGAGCGCGATCCGCAACGACAGCCACGCCGACGCGATCAGCTCGTCGTCGTGCAGCAGCGCCACGTACCAGCGCGTCGAAAAACGCGTCCACACGGTGACCAGCTGCGATTCGTTGAACGAATAAACGATCAGGCTGACGATCGGGATATACAGAAACAGAAAGCCGATGCCGAGCGCGATCAGCTGCAACATGCGATTCGGCTTCATTGACGGCCCTCCTCCAGCGCCTTCGCCTGCGCGCGCTGGAACAGCGCCATCGGCACCAGCAGCAGCAACACCATCGCGCAGGTCACGGCGGACGCCATCGGCCAGTCGGCGTTGTTGAAGAACTCATTCCACATCACACGGCCGATCATCAGCGTATTCGCGCCGCCGAGCAGTTCCGGGATCACGTACTCGCCGACCGCCGGAATGAACACCAGCAGGCAGCCCGCGATAATGCCGTTTTTCGACAGCGGCAGCGTGATCTGCCAGAACGCTTTCCACGGCTTCGCGCCGAGATCGTAAGCGGCTTCGAGCAAGGTCAGATCCATCTTCACCAGATGCGCGTACAGCGGCATCACGAGGAACGGCAGGTACGAATAGACCATGCCGATATAGACCGCGGTATTGGTGTGATACAGCTCGATCGGCGAGTGGATCAGGCCGATCGACATCAGGAAATTGTTCAGCAGCCCGTTGTTCTTCAGGATACCGATCCATGCGTACACGCGGATCAGGAACGACGTCCAGAACGGCAGCATCACCGCCATCATCAGCAGATTGCGGTTGGCCGGGTTCGAACGCGCGATGTAATACGCCATCGGATAGCCGATCAGCAGACACAGCAGCGTCGAGATCGCCGCGACCACCACCGAGTTCACGTAGGTCGCGAAGTACAGGCTGTCGGTCAGCAGAAACGCGTAATGCGACAGGTCGAGCGTGATGCGCAGCGCGCCTTCGCTGAACTCGACCAGTTGCGTGTACGGCGGAATCCCGAGTTGCGAATCGGCGAAGCTGATCTTCACGACCAGCAGGAACGGCACGAGGAAAAACAGCAGCAGCCAGATGAACGGCCCCGCCACCACCGCGGTGCGGCCGGTCAGCTTCAGACGCCGCCCCGGCCACGCGAAAAACGAGGTGAGCGCGTCTTTCATGCCGTCAGCACCACGCCGGCCGATGCGCTCCAGCGCACGTACACTTCGTCGCCCCAGGTGGGCGTTTCGATTTCGCTGAGCGCGAGGCTCGTCACGTTGGCGATCACGGTCTTGCCGCCGTCGAGCTTCACGTGATACAGCGAATAGCCGCCCATGTACGCGATATTCGTAACGACGCCCTTGCCCCAGTTGTACGCGCCCTCGGGCGGCTTGCGGGTCAGCGCGATGCGCTCGGGGCGCACCGAGATCGTCACCGGCATGCCGAGCGGACCGGTGATGCCGTGGTTGACGTGCAGGCGGCACGGCAGGTCCGGCGTCTCGATGAACACGTGATCGGGTTCGTCCTCGACCGTGTGGCCTTCGAACAGATTGGTCGAGCCGATGAACTCCGCCGAGAAGCGGCTGTTCGGATATTCGTAGACTTCGTGCGGGGTGCCGAGCTGGACGATCTGCCCTTCGCTCATCACCGCGAGCCGGTCGGCCATCGTCATCGCTTCTTCCTGGTCGTGCGTGACCATCATGCAGGTCACGCCGACGCTGTCGAGAATGTTGACGAGTTCAATCTGGGTGCGCTGGCGGATCTGCTTGTCGAGCGCGGACATCGGCTCGTCGAGCAGCAGCAGCTTGGGCCGCTTGACCAGCGAGCGCGCCAGCGCGACGCGTTGCTGCTGGCCGCCCGACAGCTGATGCGGCTTGCGCTTCGCGAAGCGGCTCATCTGCACGAGTTCGAGCGCGCTGGCCACCCGGTCCTTCAGTTCGGCCTTCGGCACGCCTTCCTGCTTCAGACCGAACGCGACGTTCGCCTCGACCGTCATGTGCGGAAACAGCGCGTACGACTGGAACATCATGTTGACCGGCCGGCGATACGGCGGCAGCTGCGCGAGATCTTCGCCGTCGATCAGGATGCGCCCGGACGTGACGGTTTCGAGGCCGGCCATCATCCGCAGCAAGGTCGACTTGCCGCAGCCCGAACTGCCGAGCAGTGCGAACAGTTCGCCCTTCCTGACCGTCAGGTTGACCCCTTTGACCGCGACGGTTTCGCCGAACTTCTTGACGACGTCGACGATCTGGATGAACTGGTCCGCGGCGTCGCCCACGGCGGCATTCGGGCCCGGGGACGGCGCGGCGTTGCCTGCCAGCGCGCCCGGCTGGTCACTACTGATCATAATGCTGCTTCACTCCGGCGTTTGACGAACAAAGCCCCCGGTGAACACCGAGGGCTTCATGATGATGCTGATCTCTCTACCGCATGCCGCTTAGCGGCCGGACTTCAGTTCAGTCCACAGGCGCGTTTGCAGCCGCTGGATTTCCGGCGGCAGCGGCTTGAGCAGGAACAGCGTCTTGATGGTTTCCGGCGACGGGTACACGGCCGGATCGTTGGCGACGTCCTTGTCGACGTACTTGCGCGCTTCCGTGTTCACGCTCGGGTAGTACACCGCGTTGGTGATCGCCGCGTGCACCTGCGGCGTCTCGATGTAGTTGATCCATTCGTGCGCGGCTTCCTTGTGCTTCGCGTCCTTCGGAATCGCCATCACGTCGAACCACACCGGCGCGCCGCCCTGCGGAATGTAGTACTCGATCTTGTACGGCTTCTTCGCTTCGGCCGCGCGATGCTTGGCGATCACGACGTCGCCCGACCAGCCGAACGCGAAGCAGACGTCGCCGCCGACGAGGTCGTTGATATAGCCCGACGAGTTGAACTGCGTGATGTACGGACGGATTTTCTTCAGCACTTCGAGCGCGGCGCGGTAGTCGGCCGGATTCGTGCTCATCGGGTCCTTGCCCATGTAGTGCAGCGTGGCCGCGAACATCTGGTCCGGCGCGTCGAGCACCGACACGCCGCAGGCCTTCAGCTTCGAGATGTTTTCCGGCTTGAACAGGATGTCCCAGTTATTGAGCTGGGTGTCCTTGCCGAGGATCTGCTGGACCTTGGTGACGTTGTAGCCGAGACCGGTCGTGCCGTAGGCCCAGGGCACCACGTACTTGTTACCCGGATCGGCGCCCGCGACGAGGGCCATCAGCGCCGGGTCGAGGTACTTCAGGTTCGGCAGCTTCGATTTGTCGAGCGGGTCGAAAATGCCGGCGGCGATCTGCTTGCCCGCGTAGTTGCTGGTCGGCACGACGATGTCATAGCCCGAGTTGCCGGTCAGCAGCTTGGCCTGCAGCGTGTCGTCGCTGTCGTAGTTGTCGTATTTGACCTGGACGCCGGTCTGTTTCGTG
This sequence comes from Burkholderia sp. SRS-W-2-2016, assembly GCF_001931485.1. Classification (GTDB taxonomy): domain Bacteria; phylum Pseudomonadota; class Gammaproteobacteria; order Burkholderiales; family Burkholderiaceae; genus Paraburkholderia. Next base: position 24,767 of record NZ_MSDV01000033.1, read on the forward strand.
AAGTTCGGGATCGTGTCCTTCGCGATGTAATCGGACCAGTTGTACACGTTGAGCTGCGTATCTTTCGCAGCGGCCGTCAGCCACGGCGCCGCGCACAAAACCAGCGCCGCTACCTGCCCTGCAATCCGTTTATTCATCCTGATCTCCGAACCCCTGTCGTCACTCAAGCCGCGGCCTCGCGCGCGCAGCCCCCTGAAAACCCCGAAAACTACCATCAAATAATGCCCGCTCCAAAAAGAAACCCGGAGCTGTCGCGCAAACGGTACAGGCGCAGGCCGTACCACTGCAAAATGGCGGCAATTTTAACGGGTTATCGGCGTGTGTCCACCGAAAAATACGTGGGCGGCAAGCCGCGGCAGCCATGCTGAGCGTGGATTGCAGGCGGTTTGGCGGGTTGTCGTCATGGGCTTGTAGGGTCGGCGCGCCGTCGCGAGCGCCGCAATGCACCTATCATGATTTTTTGGTGCCCAGCGCGGGTGCCGGTGGTGCGTGCCGGTGGTGCGTGCCGGTGGTGCGTGCCGGTGGTGCGTGCCGGTGGTGCGTGCCGGTGGTGCGTACGGGCAGTGCGTGCGCCGGCGCACGCCAGCCGGATCGCGGCCGGCGGCGCACAATGGTTGCTCGCAGTTGCCGATCGCACCGCGCTCGGGGCGACTGAAGCGGTGAGCCGGCGTTGCCTGCGGGGCGGGTCGGGCCGTCAGCCGGCAACGGGCATGTGGCTTGCAACAGGATGCGTTTTCCGGGCTCAGGTATCGATGAACACCAATCCTTTCGGGTTGCGCTCGAACCGCCGCCGGCGTGTGCCCAGGGATCCGGCACGCCCGGCGCACTGGTTTTCGTTCCTCGGCGCCGGCGCGCTGATCGCGGTCGGCTATATCGATCCCGGCAACTGGGCGACCGCGCTCGGCGCCGGCGCGGGCTTCGGCTACCGCCTGCTCGGCATCGTCGCGCTGTCGAGCCTGATGGCGATGCTGCTGCAATGGCTGTCGTCGCGGCTCGGCGTGGTGACCGGGCGCGATCTCGCGCAGCTGTGCCGCGAGCGCACCGGCCGCGGCGGCACGCTGTTCCTGTGGCTGACCAGCGAGGTCGCGATCATCGCCTGCGACGTCGCCGAGGTGGTCGGCAGCGCGGTTGCGCTGCAATTGCTGCTCGGCGTGTCGCTGACGGTCGGCGTGCTGATGTCGGCGGTCTGCACGTTCGCCCTGCTCGCGCTCCAGCAGTGGGGCCGCAAGCTCGAGGCGGTGATCGCCACGCTGATCGGCTTCGTCGGTTTGTGCTTCGTGGTCCAGCTCGCGCTCGCGCGGCCCGACTGGCGCGCGGCGCTGGCCGGCACCGCGCCGAGCATCGAATTGCTGCGGAACGCGGGGATGGTGTGGCTCGCGGCGGGCATCGTCGGCGCGACGGTGATGCCGCACAACCTCTATCTGCACTCGGCGCTCGTCAAACATCACGCGCCGGACGGCAGCGACGCGCAGATCAAGGTCGCGCTGCACGTGATCAATCTCGATACGTTCGGTTCGCTCGCGTTTGCGTTCGTGATCAACGCGGCGCTGCTGATCGTCTCGGCGGCGGTGTTTTACACGAGCGGTCATCGCGACGTGACCGATCTGGCCGATGCGCATCGGCTGATCGCGCCGCTGGTCGGCAGCCACTGGGCCGGCATCCTGTTCGCGGCGGCGCTGCTCGCGTGCGGGCTGAGCGCGACCGTGACCGGCACGCTGGCCGGCCAGGCCGTGATGGAAGGCTTTCTGCAACTGCGGCTACCGCGCTGGAAGCGCGCGCTGCTCACCCGGGCGCTCGCGATCGGGCCGGCGCTGCTGGCCGTCGCGATGTTCGGCCCGCACGGCTCGAATCAGTTGCTGGTCGCAAGCCAGGTGGTGCTGAGCCTGCAACTGCCGCTCGCGGTGGTGCCGCTGATCCGCTATGCGTCCGATCCGGCGCTGATGCGCGGCTGGCGCGTGCACGGCGTGCCGCTGGTGTTGGCGTGGTTGTCGGCGGCGTTCATCATCGTGCTCAACGGCGCGTTGTTGTGGCAGCTCGCGGCGGGCGCGACCCGGTGAACAACGGTGAACCGCCGCGGCCGACGGCGGCTGGCGCGGATCGGTTAACATAGCGGCACTTCGCTTCTCCGCCTCAAGGTTTCCGATGACTTCGAATCTTCACGATCTTCCCGACAGCCCGTGCATCGGCGTGTGCTCCACGCTCTTCGACGAGGTCTGCAAAGGCTGCGGCCGCACCGCCTCGGAAGTGTCCAACTGGGTGTTTCTGAGCGACGAGGAAAAGCGCGCGGTCTGGACCCGCATCGAGCAGGAAGGGACCGCGATGCGGTTTCAGAACGATAAGGTGTGAGTCGTCGTTCGCTGCGTTGCGCCAATGGTTACGAAAAAGCCGGGGTTCAGTTTAGGAACTGAACCCCGGCTTTTTTTGCGGCTTGGCGTTCGGGTAGCGCTTCGAGCGGATGTGCGGCCGAAATTCTCACCTATCCGCTTACCGGCGGAGGCTGCAGATAGCGGGCACCCGATGCAGAGCGTACACAGCGATCGCTGGGGCTATTGTATTTTCGTGTTCAAGGTATATGTTCTTTAGGAGAACATATACCTTGAACACCGAAGACCCCACCGGCAGACCTGCCAGCAATTCCTGTCGAACTGCTTGAACAGTTCGGCAACGGCCTGATGACGGCCGACACCCGATCAATACCGCGACGCTGGCGTTCAAGAAGGCCCTGACCGAGGGGGCTCAGGGTGGCGAGATGAGTCATCATCTCCACTATCGACCAGGCGCCGTGAAGCCTACCGCCGTCAACAACCAACGCAACGGCACGGGTGCCAAGACCATCCTGCCCGAAGAAGGCCTGATTCGAATCGAGTACCGCGCGACCGCGATGGCCGTTTCGAACCGCCGCTGATTCCCAAACACGAACGACGCTTCACCGGCTTCGACGACAGGATTGTCGCCATGTATGCCCGTAGCATGACTGTACGCGAGATTCACGGATTTCTGCAGGAGCAATACGCACGGCGGTCTCGGCCGACTTCATCGGCTCGGTCACCGACGAAGTCATGCCCGAGGTGACTGGATGGCAGGCCCGGCCGCATGAACCGATGTATCCGGTCGTGTTCTTCGACGCTTTGCGGGTCAAGATCTGCGAAGACGCGGTAGCGCGCAACAAGGCGATCTACGTTGCACTGGGTATTCTGCCCGACGGCACGCGCGATATTCTGGGGCTGTGGATCGAGAGCATCGAAGGCGCAAAGTTCTGGATTAAGGTGTTCAATGACCTCAGGACACACGCCGTCAATGATGTCCTGATCGCCGCCGTAACCGATGGTCTCAAAGGCATACCCGAGGCGCTATCTGCGGCGTTTCCGGCAACCATACTGCAAACCTGCATCGTTCACTTGATCCGCAACAGCCTGGACTACGCGAACAGGAAAAACCGCAAGGGGCTGGCGGCAGCGATTTTCCCGACCTACTCCGCTGTCAGCGTTGAAGCGGCTCAGGCGGAACTCGAGGCATTTGCCGATGGACCACGCGGACAGAAATTCCCGCCGGTCAATACGGCGTGGCGCAAAGCGTGGGATTGCGTGCTTTCGTTCTTCGCTTTTCCGTCGGTGGTTCGCATGGTGATATACACCACGGATGAAATTCACAAGCTCCCACGCCGACCTTCGCTCGTTCGTTCGCTTCCGGCCATCGTAGCGGCGTGCCGTCCGATTTGGGGCACACCTGCTTCCACCTTGTTAAACAGCCTCTGGTGAGTTGCGAGCGGCGTGCGATATGCCGACGCAACGCTAGTGTGCGTTCGTCAGGCATCCAGACTTCGGGCAGAAAGTCGCTCGCATACAGCTCCGCCAGTACGGCGGCATCGATCCTGTCTGTCTTGACGCGCCTCCGCGATCAGTCGCATCTGCAGCGGATTGGCGATCGCCAGATACGCGGCACATTGACGATACCGGCCGTATTGCCCGTCGCCTCAAGCACAACGTGCGCAGCTTGAGAGCAAAGCGTCCAAGTTCGTCGTGTTGCAACCAGGTTCGGCCTCCTGCTTGCCGCGGGCCATGCTCCAGGTAAGCGATCTCGGCCACGGAGCGCGAAACGTCTAACCCTACGATTCGCATAACCGTCTCCCATTTCAGATCACTGACGGGAGCCGGGGGGCCAGCACGACAACTACGGATTCGCGCTCGCAGCGCAACCGGGCGGGTCGCAGGGGCGGCCAACTACTAACACGAGCTCGCGGCTCATCGTATAGCAACGGCCTGCCCACCCGAAGTGCTCCCCAGTCCCCCTTCGCTTAAACCGCTCCGCGAGGTACCGGCTATATCATGCCGGTTACGAATACCATTGAAAATATCAACTCGCAGCTGCACAAGATCATCAAAACGAGGGGACACTTCCCGACTGATGGAGCCGCCACGAAACTCATCTGGCTGGCACCGCGCATCAGCACTGCCGATTGGGAGCGTGCCGCTCATGACTGGAAGGCGACCATGAGCCAGTTCGCCATCCTCTACGAAGACCGATTCTCTCAACCATCCGTGTGAATCTCAACCCGCTTTGAACACGGAAATTCTGACACCCCGATCGCTCTCAATATCAGACCTCATCAACCACCGCTTAGCCTTCCGTCGCAACGGATAAATGCCTTGAGCAGCCGCGGAAATTCAAGACTTATTTTCCTTTCCAGCCCCACTTTAAAACCATCTCAAAAACATCTTAAAAAATAATAACAAACACATATTTTTCATATTGATTAACCTTCCGACCTCGACCAGACCACACTACCCCCACCCTCCTCTCAAAAATAAGCTTCTCCGTCAAGTCAAAGTTAACCTCAAAAATAACTATGTCCAGAGATGGTATTCATTTTTCATAGTTACAATTTTATTATTGTTTTAGTGCATTTTACTTTCTACATTGATCACACACCCGTCGACCTAGACGGGTGTATGTCAACTCTGAATGGAGAACATGATGGCTATCGTTGACCTCAGCACCGCGGTTAAAGTCGCAGCGGAGAAGATGAAAGAACGGGATATCCAAGACGCACGAAAACAAGTCGAAGCTCAAATCGACGGGCGCGCGTGGAATATGAACCAACCGCTAAACATGATCGCTTACGAAGACCAGCGCTAAGTTCGTAGTGGTTGTGAGAGGACACAGTTTATCTGTGTCCTCCTTTCATAGACAGGAGCAGCCATGATCTTACAACTTGGTATGACCCAACAGATCGAGACGCTTGTAACACTAACCGGCACTATTCAATTTGCCTCCAGTAAAAAATATCAATCGCTCGAACACCTACGAAAAGGCTATCGTGGATTTCTCGCGAAATTGGATCAGCGTCCCGTTAACGTCGATAGCACAGAGATCATGTGGATTACCGATGGCGAGGCACTCGACAAGTTGCGAACCCTCTTCTCCAATGACTCGCTGCTGGACGACAAGAAGCAGGCTATTGTCATAAACGACAAAAGAGATGATAACTGTGCCAGCAAGGAAGCAAGACTGGCCATTGCCCTTAACGAACTGTCATTATGTAGCCATGAATATGGTGAAATTGTTCGAACAGTAATTACCGACATCTTCGTGTTGCCCTCTGACGTTGCAAAGGGTGGTTCAACATCACAGGCTATTGGTGTTATTTGGGCCAACCCAAAATTGACGTATACCGTAGCCGATATTATTGAGATTCTGGTTCACGAGTTCACTCATCATTCCATGTTTCTCGACGAACTACGTTATGGCCACTACTCGTACGCCGCAGTCCTCGATCAGAAAACTTGGGCACATTCTGCGATTCTCAACGTACAACGCCCCTTGGATAAGGTACTTCATAGCATTATCGTCGCAACTGAAGTCCTTTTGTTTCGGTCTGAGTATCTCGGACATCCCGTAAAACCTCGGGTTCATCCTCCTACAGAAATCTTGCTCACGCAGCTACAGGATTCGATCTCGTCGGCCGAAGAAATAGCATCCTTACACAAAGGTATTCTTCAGCAGAGGGCATTAGAACTTCTGGAGAACGTAAAAATATCATTGCGCAAAGTCGTTTCGCGTCAGACCCATCACAGTGATTTTTCCTCCCGACCAATAAATGTCCCATTACAGTAAAGGCCGAGTATGCAAAATGCAGAATGGCCGGCGCCGTCAATCTCAAGCTCCAAGGAGAGCCGCGGGCACCATCGAGCCGATCCTACCACTAGCACTATGACCGTTATTTATGGTCATCGTGCTGCATGGATCGCCATTTTACTGATAGTTATTCACCAAAGCCTCGTAGCCTCTTCGATTATATTCTTAACAGAAATAATCGAGAGATTTCAAGATGGGAGAGATTATCATAATTTTGTTTATCTCTACCTTATTGCCATGGCGTTACCCTATATCCCCGGCTGCACATCGTTAGTTTTTCTCCAGCGATGGATTAACGACGCGCACAGCACGTTCGTCAGTCGGCTAACAGATAAGATAAAAGGAAAAATCTCGCAATATCGCAACACTGCGTTGCACGAACGCGTTACAGCAACTCTCGCGAGAAACTCGCTACCTGTGCTGCGAGAATATATAACATTCATCCACGACCTGGTTAGCTTTACGCTAAACAGTGTCTTGAGTATGGTCATCATGATTTTCCTGCTGCCAACCGAGCTGGCGCTAGGCTACGTTATCAGTTTTTCTTTATGCTTGGGACTTGTATTTGCACTGCGATCGACTATTTCAACATCATCTTCGAGCTACGAAATTCGCTACCTCGCCTATACCGACACCCTTGATAAAGCATGGGACAACATTGTGCTGGGCAATAGCTATAACGAGGCAATCTGGCAACGTAGTAAAGAAGAGGCAAGCCAACGCTTCTATAAGGCCGCCATTACCCTGCAGTTACGGAAGCAACTCGGAAACTTGCTCCTCGCTGGCGCGTCGCTGATACCTACCATTTTTTTGATCGTCATGATTTTCCGTGGCGAACATATTGTTGCATCAGTTGTCGCCGCGGTCGTCGTTAACCTCACTCGCATCTTTCTCATACTTAATTCGTTGAGTGCCCTAGTCTATAAAATGCTTGACCTTTCTTCCATGCGAGCGAAGCTCAAGGTTCTTTTTGCCCCACTCACCACTTCTCTCGACGAAGAATCGGTGAGCATAGATCACGTCGGCACGATTTATGTGAACGGCAACAAGGTGCAAGGAAAATCACAAATCATCAACTTTTTTGCCGATGTGGAAAGTGGACGATTCCGGATCACTGGACCCAACGGCAGCGGAAAATCCAGCGCCCTCGCAGCGCTTAAAGAACAGTTTGGCGGAGGAAGCTTTCTCATGCCGACGAACCATGCCAACTTGGCGTGGGAAGGCACCAGCAAACCGATGTCCACGGGACAGCAGATGATCTCATCGCTTCGGGAGATCATCTCTATCGAAGATGTGACACACATCCTGCTGGACGAATGGGATGCCAATCTCGATCAGGAAAACGCAGCCGCGATCGATGTTGCTCTCAATGATCTGGCAAACACCAAAGTTGTAATTGAAGTACGTCATATGCGAGGCCAATAATGAAAGCGAACGAACTTTGTAACATCTTGCTATTCGATAAGGATTTTCGATTTCACTATGACTCTCGTGCATTCTGGTCAAGGAACGTGGGCAGCAGGGAATTACAGGAAATCTTCTGCTGGGAAAATCTAAACGCCTGTCTGTCGTTTAACCGAATTACGAACGACCGGCTTCGAATGTCCACGGAACACGATCATGACAGAGTAAACCGCCGAGCATTCCGCCCCGTCAGCGACCGGTTTGGTCGCAATACTGACTACCTCCTGATTCACGAATTTCACAAGCTAATGCGAGAAGGCGTAACGGCCGTACTCGAAGCAGTCAACGAACTTTCACCCAGCGTAGGTGAATTGACGGAAACGCTAGGCGGAACGCTCGGCGCGCAGTCGGCGGCCAATGCTTACATCTCTTTTGGGAACACCTCGGGGTTCGGACCACATAATGACGACCACGATGTGATCATCTTGCAACTTCATGGACGCAAAAAGTGGCAGTTTTTCCAAAAGGAAGGACTAGTCGGCAAAGCCACCGTGGAGCATCTATCTAATGTCACCAAGGCGGAACGAGCCGAAGAAATTGTGGTTTCGGCCGGCGACATCATGTACATCCCGAAGGGCATGTGGCATGACGTGGCGGCCTTAAATGAGGAGAGCCTACATCTCACGGTTAGCCTGATATATCCGACACTTGCCGACTTCGTTACCTGGGCGCTCTCGCAGAATGCGTACGGCCCACCGTTCAAGGACTTACGACCAGGCGAACCCGGCCGTGAACATGCTCTGTCTGTTTGCAATGACTTCCTTGCTGGCATACTCCAACCGGAGAACCTGAACGTCTATCTCTCCACGATTTATGCAAGCAAGATGGGAACGAGACCCAAGGCGAATTTACCTGGATTGAACACGGCGTCGTCCGAGGACGCTTTCCGACGGACTACCAGAGAGTTCATTGTTGCGACACCAGGAAATGATAAAGACCGTGTTGAAATGTTCGCACTTGGGAGGATATATTCGCTAACTTCGACAGAGCTTCATCTGTTACAGGCAGTACCTCATGTTGGCTCGATTCGCGGCCACGAATTGAGATTGGCCGCTGCAAGTTGGGATTCGCTTGCCTCAGCTCTTGGCAACTTGATGGATCTCGGCTTGGTCGGAAAGGTTAGCACTGCCTCTGTGTAGCAGAAATGGCGCTGTAACTCGGCGACACACCTCATCGCATGAGCGACCTACTGGCGCTGGCCCGCCTGCATGCTCGCGAGCGTATAGTCCGTCGGAGTTTACAGAATGGATCGTTTAGAGTGCCGCAATCCATGTCGGCCACGTGCCTGCAAACCTGGCTCGGGAATGCCGGTCGTGCGAGACGATGATCATCGTCTCCACTTGCACTGGTTTCGAATATTTCCCGATCAACGGCTCAAGGAGCGGCTGCGTCAATCAACCGACGCATCGCACGCGCACTCGAGCGCCGGCGCCCTGGTCGCGCGTTCCGCCGCGGCGAGCCGTTGCAGCGCGGCGAGACCGAGCAACGCGAGCCCGAGCCCCAACGTGAAATCGGCATGCACGCCCGCCTGGTCGACGATCGTGCCGCCCACCGCCGACCCCGCCGCGATCGCCACCTGAATCACGCTGACGAACATCGCCGAGCCCGCTTCCGGCAGATCCGTCGTGCCGCGCTGAATCCACACGCTGAAGCACAGCGGCAGCGCGCCGAACGCGATGCCCCACAGCAGCATCCCGGCGGTTTCGCCGATCGGCGAATGCTCGAGCAGCAACATCGACGACATCGCGCCCAGCAGCAACAGAATCATCGCCGCGACCGATTTCTTCAGGTGGTCCGAGATCACCATCGAGGTCAACGCATTCGAGAAGAAGCCGATCAGACCGAAGCCGAACAGCAGCAGCGTGATCGCGCTCATCGAGAAGTCGTGTTCGAGCAGCGGCGCGATGTACGTGTAGGTCGAGAAATGCGCGCCGAACACGAGCGCGACCATCAGCATGCTCAGTCGCGTCTGCGAGCGGCCCAGCAGCGTTTTGAAGTCGGCCAGACGCAACGCCGACGCCGACGGCAACGACGGCACGAGGAGCACCTGCGCGAGCAGCGCGAGCGCGACGAGGCCCGCGGTGGCCGCGAACGCGAGACGCCACGACGCGAACGACGCGATGAACGTGCCGAGCGGCACGCCGACCACGGTCGCGAGCGTCACGCCAGTGAGGATGGTCGCGGTCGCACGGGCTGCGTCCTTCGACTGCACGAGGCGCGGCGCGGCCGCGGTCGCGAGCGTCCAGAAGCCGCCCAACGCGGCGCCGAGCAACGCGCGGCCGACCAGCATCACCGCCAGATTCGGCGCCGCCGCGCAGATCAGGTTCGCGATCAGCAGCACCGCGGTGAGCAGCAGAAACACGTAGCGTCGATCCGTGCGGCCCGCGCTGACGATCAGCGTCGGCGCCGAGATCGCGGCCAACACGCCGGGCGTGGTGACCATCAGACCGGCGACACCGGTCGACACGCCCAGATCATGGGCGATTTGCGGCAACAGGCCGACCGGCAAAAATTCGGCCGTGACGAACGCGAACGCGCTGACGGCGACGGCAATGACCGATAGCCATTGCGCGGCCGAGGTCGTCGACGTTGAAGTTCCATCAATGGAGATTGGAGTCGTAGCGGTATCGATTTGCATGATGAGACGGGTGACAGATTGAATGCCCAAACTGTAAGGGGCGATTCGGTCTGGAAAAAGCGGTGTTCTCTGAAAAGAGTGGCCAGCGTGGCTGAACAATGGCCACGCGGCTATCGCTGCGCGAGCAGCGCTAGGGAAACAATCAAGGACAACAGAACAGCGATTGCGCCGAGCCAGCAGCAAAGCAGCGCAAAAATTATCTGGCACGAAGAAAAAAGCCCACTTCGACGAAGCGGGCTTTCCGGCGATTCACGCGCGGCGAACGGCTCGCCGCACGATTCGTTCTACTTACTCCACACCCTGACTCGTCAGGAAGTCCTCGTAGTTGCCGCCGAAGTCGGTCAACGTGCCATCGGTCTTCACTTCGATGATCCGGTTCGCGAGGCCGCTGACGAACTCACGGTCGTGCGACACGAAAATCAGCGTGCCTTCGAACTTGTCGAGCGCGATCTGCAGCGATTCGATCGACTCCATGTCCATGTGGTTGGTCGGCTCGTCCATCATCAGCACGTTGTGGCGGCCGAGCATCAGCTTGCCCCAGATCATGCGGCCCTTCTCGCCGCCCGACAGCACCTTCACCGACTTGCGAATATCGTCCGCGTTGAACAGCAGACGGCCGAGCGTGCCGCGCACCATCTGCTCGTCGTCGCCTTCCTTGCGGTACTGGTCGATCCAGTCCATCAGCGTGACGTCGTCCGGAAACTCTTCGTACGTGTCCTGCGGCATGTAGCCGATGTTCGCGTTTTCCGCCCACTTCACGGTGCCGTGATCGAGTTGCAGCGCGCCGAGCAGCGAGCGCAGCAGCGTGGTCTTGCCCGCGCCGTTCTCGCCGATGATCGCGATCCGCTCACCCGGCTGCACGCTGATGCTGAAGTTGTTGAAAATCGAGCGCTCGTACTTCTTGGAAATGGTGTCGGCGACCACTGCGATGTTGTGCAGCTTCTTCTCGAACTCGAAGCGGATGAACGGGTTCTGCCGCGACGACGGCTTGAATTCCTCGATCTTGATCTTGTCGATCATCTTCAGACGGCTGGTTGCCTGACGCGCCTTCGACTTGTTCGCCGAGAAGCGGCGCACGAAGTCCTGCAGGTCGGCGACACGCTCCTTCGCCTTCGCGTTGGCGGCCTGCTGACGCTCGCGCGCCTGCGTGCTCGCGAGCATGTAGTCGTCGTAGTTGCCCGGATAGACCTTCAGCGTGCCGTAATCCATGTCGGCCATGTGCGTGCACACCTGGTTCAGGAAGTGGCGGTCGTGCGAGATGATGATCATCGTCGAGTTGTACTGGTTCAGAATATCTTCCAGCCAACGGATCGAGTTGATGTCCAGGTTGTTGGTCGGCTCGTCGAGCAGCAGCACGTCCGGCTTCGAGAACAGCGCCTGCGCGAGCAGCACGCGCAGCTTCCAGCCCGGCGCGACGTTGCTCATCGGGCCGTTGTGCAGATCGATCGAGATACCGATGCCGAGCAGCAGTTCGCCCGCGCGCGCTTCGGCGGTGTAGCCGTCGTACTCGGCGAACTTCGCTTCGAGTTCGGCGGCGTGCATGTAGTCGTCGTCGGTCGCGTCCGGGTTCGCGTAGATCGCGTCGCGCTCGCTCATCGCGGCCCACATTTCGGTGTGGCCCATCATCACGACGTCGAGCACGCGTACGTCTTCGTACGCGAACTGATCCTGGCGCAGCTTACCGAGGCGCACGTTCGGTTCGAGCATCACGTTGCCCGAACTGGGCTCGAGATCCGAACCGAGAATCTTCATGAAAGTGGATTTACCGCAGCCGTTCGCACCGATCAGGCCATAGCGGTTCCCTTCCCCGAATTTGACCGAAATGTTCTCGAAGAGGGGCTTCGGCCCGAATTGCATGGTGATATTGGCGGTAGACAGCACGGCGCGTCCCTTTGAATGTGATATCGGCGAAAAACCCAATATTTTAGCAGATTTAGAGAAATCAACCGGCGATGATCGTGGCGGGCCGGTTTGCGCCGGTCGTCTCTCTGGCTGCTTTCCTTACTCCGCCGCGCCGCCCGGCCCGCCGCGCGGCGTTTGCAACACGTCGACGAACGCCGAGAAATCCGCGCCGGCCAGCCCCATCGCCGCGGCCAGCCGCAGCAATTGCTGCACCGTCGACGACACCGGCATCGGCGTGCCGGTCTCGTAAGCGGTCGCGGCCACCGTATCGACGTCCTTCTGGAACGTGCGCAACGCGCCGATCGGCGGCTGGCCGCTTTGCGTCATGCGCGGCACGAAGGTTTGCAGCAGCACCGAATCGGCCCAGCCGCCGGCGAGCGCCTCGGTCAGTTTCGCCGCGTCGATGCCGCTGCGCTGCGCGAGACTGACCGCCTCGGCAATCGCCGCGACGGTCGCGGTGACGATCGCCTGATTGCACAGCTTCGCGGTTTGCCCGGCGCCGACCTCGCCCATGTGCGTGACGCGCGATGAGTACGCCTCCAGCAACGGGCGTACCGCGGCGACATCGCCGGCCGCGCCGCCGGCCATGATCGCGAGCGTGCCGGCGGTCGCGCCGCCGACGCCGCCGGAAACCGGCGCATCGATCCAGCCAATCGCGGTGCCTGCACTGCCGCCGGCCGCCGCCCCGCCCCGCGCCCCATATTCCGCCGCCCGCCGCGCCAACCCACGCGTCGCCGCCGGCGGAATACTCGAATGATCGACGATCCAGCGCAGTCGGCGCGGCTCTGCCGGATCGCCGTCGAGCAGCCCCGCCGCGCCGAACACGGTCTGCTCGACCGCGGCCGCGTCGGCGACGCACAACAGCACCGCATCGCAGCACGCGGCCAGCTCGCGCGGCGTATCGACGAGCTTCGCGCCGTCGGCCTGCAACGCCTCGGCCTTGGCCCGCGTACGGTTCCAGACATGCACGGTATGCCCCGCGCGCAGCAGATGCCGGATCATCGGCGCGCCCATCAGACCGGGGCCGCAAAAACCAATTTCCACGTTCGAACCTCGTCGGCTATCAGATTGAATGGCGAATTTCTCAGCGCGGACATGATAACGGCCGCCCCTGCCGCGCGATACCGGGCATGCCGGGCATGCGATGTGCGGCTCCCCGTTCGGACAGCACGTTTCCGCCGCGAATCCGCCGCGCCCCCCGCGAACCGTTGCCTATACTTTTTCCAGCAACGCTCGTTTCGAAGCGCGTTTTTCCGACCAGCGGCGCCAACCCAGGAGGACATCCATGTCAGACCACGTTTACAAGAAGATCGAACTGACCGGCTCGTCGACGAAATCGATCGACGACGCAATCAGCACCGCGATCGCCAAGGCATCGACTACGCTGCGCAATCTACACTGGTTCGAAGTCACGGAAACGCGTGGCCAGATCGAAGACGGCAAGGTCGCGTACTGGCAGGTGACGCTGAAAGTCGGCCTGCGGATCGACTGACGCGGCTTTTGTAGCGCTGCACTGCCATGCCGCCGCGTCTTTCGGGCAACAGCGGCGGCCGAAAAAAAGCTGCGTTCAACCTGAGGTGAACGCAGCTTTTTTCATTCACGATTCATTCACGAGCGACGGCCCGCGTCGCTCGCCGCTTATTTCGGCAACGATCCGTCGACACCCTCGACATACCAGTTCAGCCGCTGCAACTCCGGATCGGTCAGCGTCTTGCCGGCCGGCACCTTGACCGTGCCCGACTGATCCTTGATCGGCCCGGTGAACACGTCGCGCTTGCCGCTCGCCAGATCGCCGCGCGCGGCGGCGACCCGCTTCTGGCCGTCGGCCGGAATCGCCGAATTGTTCAGATCTTCGAGGTCGACCGCCTTTTGCGGAATGCCCCACCACACCGGATCGTTCTTCCATTTGCCGTCCAGCACCTGCTGGATCACCGCGGTGTAATACACGCCCCAATGCGCGACCACCGAGCCCAGATGCGCGCTCGGCCCGAACTTCTTCATATCGGAGTCCCAACCGAACGCGTGCACGTGCTTCTCCGACGCGGTCGCGAGCGTCGCGCTCGAATCGGTGTTCTGCAGCAGCACGTCGGCGCCCTGGCCGATCAGCGTTTCGGCCGCCTGCTTCTCCTTGCCCGGATCGAACCAGCTGTTGATCCAGATGACCTTCGTATGCACCTTCGGATTCACCGAGCGCGCGCCGAGCGTGAACGCGTTGATGTTGCGCACCACTTCCGGAATCGGCACCGACGCGACGAAGCCGAGCGTATTGCTCTTCGTCACGTAGCCGGCGGCGACGCCGGCCAGATACGCGCCCTGGTACATGCGCACGTCGTAGGTGCCGAAGTTCGGCGCCTTCTTGTAGCCGGTCGCGTGCAGGAACACGGTGTCCGGGAAGTCCTTCGCGACCTTCAGCTGGAAGTCCTGAAAGCCGAAGCTGGTGCCGAAGATGATCTTGTTGCCCTTGTTCGCGAGATCGCGGAACACGCGCTCGGAGTCGGCCGATTCGGGTACGTTCTCGACACGGGTGATCTTGATCTTGTTGCCGAACTTCGCTTCGGCCTCCTTCGAACCCTGGTCGTGCGCGAAGGTCCAGCCCGCGTCGCCCGGATTGCCGAGGTAGACGAATGCGACGCCGGGCACATCGGCGGCTTGCGCGGACTGCGCGAGCGGCGCGCTCAATGCGAGCGAGGCCGCGCCCCACGCGAAGGCGGTCAGCAGATTTCTTCTCTTCATGTTGTTCCCCTGTCGTGTTTAGCGAATCATCGTGAGCGGATATCAACCTGCGCGGCGCTCAGCCCGCGAGGAAAAACGGTTTGCCGAGCGAGGCCGGCGCATTCAGGCGGATCGTGTTCGGATTGCGCGAAATCAGCGCGAGCACGACGATCGTCGCGACGTACGGCAGCATCGCGAGAAATTGCGTCGGCACCGGCACGCCGATCGCCTGCGCGTAGAACTGCAGCCCGGTCACCGCGCCGAACAGCAGCGAGCCGATCAGCAGACGCCCCGGCCGCCACGTCGCGAACACCACCAGCGCGAGCGCGATCCAGCCGCGGCCCGAGGTCAGGTTCTCCTGCCACAGATGCAGATTGACGATCGAGTAATAGCCGCCCGCGAGCCCCGCCATCCCGCCGCCGAACGCGACCGCGCCGTAGCGCACACCGACCACCGGAAAGCCGACCGAATGCGCGACCTGCGGCGATTCGCCGACCGAGCGCAGCACCAGCCCGGCGCGGGTGCGATACAGGAACCAGCCGATCGCCGCGAACATCAGGAATGCGAGGTAATCGAGCGGCGTGAGCGTGAACAGCGCGGGGCCGAGCACCGGAATTTTCGACAGCCCCGGAATGGTCCATGTATCGATCGTCGCGCGCACCGCGGCCGACGTGTACGGCTTGCCGACATATGCGGACAGCCCGATCCCGAAGATCGTCAGCGACAGCCCGGTCGCGACCTGATTGGCGAGCATCGTCAGCGTGAGGAATCCGAACAATAGCGACATCGCGAGTCCGGCGCCGATCGCGGCCAGCACACCGAGCCACGGGTTGCCGGTAATCGCGGTGACCGCGTAGCCGCTGACCGCGCCCATCAGCATCATCCCTTCGACGCCGAGGTTGAGCACGCCCGACTTTTCGGCGACGAGTTCCCCCGCGCCCGCGAACATCAGCGGAATCGACGCGGTGATCGCGCTGGAGGTGAGCGCGCTGGCTTGTTGAATATCCATAAGCAGTCGATAAGCGGATTAACGGGCGGATCAATGAGCGGCGGCCGTCGAACGGCGCCGCACGCGGTAGTTCACGAACAGGTCGGCGCCGAGCAGGCAGAACAGCAGCAAGCCCTGAAACACACCGGACAGCGCCTGCGGCAACTGCATCGAGGTCTGCACCGCTTCGCCGCCGAGATACAGCAGCGCCATCAGCAGACTCGCGAGCACGATGCCGAGCGGATGCAGCCGGCCGACGAACACGACGATGATCGCGGTGAAGCCGTAACCGGGCGACCACGTCGCCTGCAACTGGCCGATCGGGCCGGCGATCTCGCCCATTCCGGCGAGACCCGCGAGGCCGCCGCTGATCAGCAGCGAGGTCCAGATGGTCTTCTTGTCGGAGAAGCCCGCATAGCGCGCGGCGAGCGGCGCGAGTCCGCCGACGTTCATCCGGTAGCCGGCGAAGCTCTTGCGCATGAACAGCCAGACCAGCGGAATCGCGATCAGCGTCAGGAAGATCGACGCGTTCAGGCGCGTGCCACGCAGCCATTTCCAGTGCCAGTCGCCGTACAGCGTCGGAAACAGCGCATCGCCGCTGAACATTTCGGAGAGCGGAAAATTCATCCCCTGCGGATCGCGCCACGGCCCGCTGACCAGATAGATCAGCAGTTGCGTCGCGACATAGGTGAGCATCAGGCTGACGAGAATCTCGTTGGTGTTGAAGCGGCTCTTCAGGAACGCGGGGATCGCGGCCCACGCCATTCCGCCGGCGACGCCGGCGAGCATCATCGTCGGCAGGATCCACCAGCCGCTCGCCTGATCGAAGTAGATCGCGACGCCGCTCGCGGCGATCCCGCCGAGCAGCATCTGCCCTTCGGCGCCGATGTTCCACACGTTCGCGCGATAGCCGATCGCGAGTCCGAGGCCGATCAGACACAGCGGCGACGCTTTCAGCAGCAGTTCGGACCAGCCGTTGACGCTCGACAGCGGCTCGATGAAGAACGCATGCATCGCCTGCAACGGATCGCGGCCGACCAGGCCGAAGATCAGGAAGCCGATCGCGAGCGTCAGCAGCGCGGCGATCAGCGGCACCGCGAGCTGCATCGCGCGGGACGGCGACGTGCGGGCTTCGAGTCGGTAAGGAAGCGTCATGGGTGGGGTGCAGTCGTTCTGGTTCTTTGGTTGCGTGTCAGGGTGCGTGCTCGAACTGTTTCGTATTCCTGCTTTATGCATGCGCGGGCTGATCGGCCGCCGGCGCCGCGCCCCCGCGGTCGCCGAACAGCCCCGCCATCCAGCGGCCGATTTCTTCCGCGTTGGTCGCGCCGGTCGCGCGCACCGGCGAGAGCCGGCCGCCGGCCAGCACCGCGATCCGGTCGCAGATATCGAACAGTTCTTCGAGCTCCTCCGAGATCACCAGAATCGCGACGCCGCGCGCCGACAGATCGAGCAGCTGTTGCCGGATAAACGCGGCCGCGCCGACATCGACGCCCCACGTGGGCTGCGCGACCACCAGCACCTTCGGCGCCTGCAAGATCTCGCGCCCCATGATGTATTTCTGCAGATTGCCGCCCGACAGACTTTGCGCGAGTGCGTCGGGTCCGCCGCAACGCACGTCGAACGCATCGATACAGCGCTTCGCGAACGCGCGCATCGCCCCCGCTTTGATCCAGCCGGACTTGACCATGCTCTGCCGATGCGCGGTGAGCAACGCGTTGTCCGCGAGGCTCATTGCCGGCACCGCGCCGCGGCCCAGGCGCTCCTCCGGCACGAAGCCGAAGCCGAGCGCACGCCGGCTACCCGCGCTCAAACGCGCGGCGGGTTTGCCGCAAATCGCGATCGCGTCGGCGGGCACGCTGCTTCGGTCCGCGCGTTTCTCGCCCGACAGCGCGGCCAGCAATTCCGCCTGGCCGTTGCCCGACACGCCGGCAATGCCGAAGATTTCGCCCGCGTGCACGCTGAACGACACGTCGCGCAGCGAGGTGCCGAACGGATCGTCGCTCGCCACCGATAACTGCTTCACGTCGAGCAGCAGCGCGCCCGGCTTATGCTCGCGGCGCGTGTAATCGGGCAGCGAATGGCCGACCATCAGTTGCGCGAGCGACGCGTGGGTCTCCTGCTTCGGCTGCACGTGACCGGTTACGCGGCCGCCGCGCATCACCGTCGCGGTGTCGCACAGCTCCTGAATTTCGTCGAGCTTGTGGCTGATATAGAGGATGCTGCAGCCCTCGGCCGCGAGCCGGCGCAGCGTCGTGAACAGCTTGCGTACCGCCTGCGGCGTGAGCACCGAAGTCGGTTCGTCCATGATCAGCAGGCGCGGATTCTGCAGCAGACAACGCACGATCTCGACGCGTTGCCGCTCGCCGACCGTCAGGCTATGCACGTGACGCTGCGGATCGATGTCGAGCCCGTAATCGGCGGACACGTCGCGAATGCGTTTGGACAGCGCTTTCAGATCGAACGGTTCGTCGAGCGCGAGCGCGATGTTCTCGCCGACCGTCAGCGTTTCGAACAACGAGAAGTGCTGAAACACCATGCCGATGCCGAGCTTGCGCGCGGCCGCCGGATTCGCGATCTCGACCGTGTCGCCCTCCCAACGGATCTCGCCCGCGTCGGGCCGCACCGCGCCGTAGATGATCTTCATCAGCGTGCTTTTACCCGCGCCGTTCTCGCCGAGCACCGCATGAATTTCGCCGGGCGCGACGATCAGCGTGACGTCGTCGTTCGCGCGCACGGCCGGGTATTGCTTCGTGATGCCGGTCAGCGCGAGCCGCGGTATCGCTGCGCCGCGGGTCCGCGCGCCGTCGCCGGAAGGAAAGTCGCTCATAAGGATTCCGTAATGCGTTCGTGACGTCGCGTAGCGCGTGAATGTCACCTGCATGTCACCTGCATGCCGCCTGAATACCGCCGGTGGTTACCGCGATGCATCGCGCAACGCTTGTGCGCGCGGGCCGCCGATCCGTCACCACAACCGGATGACAATACCTAATTCAACCCCCTCAGTCGAGCCGACAAAATTCGCGCAAACCCGCGTCACAGCAAGCGCTGCGGGTATGTCTCCCTTGACGTCGATTTTCGTCCATATTAAAACCCATATACCCCCACGCCCGTTCGATCAGCCAGCACATATATTTCGGAGAACCCATGAGCCAGCAACGCGAGGCGATCGACACGTACCTGCTGCGCGTGTTGCACACGCTATTGATGGAGCGCAGCGTCACGCGCGCCGCCGTCAAACTGAATCAATCCCAACCCGCGATCAGCGCGGCGCTGCGCCGTCTGCGCGACATCACCGGCGACCCGCTGCTGGTGCGCGGCAAGTCCGGCATGGTGCCGACCGAGTACGGACTGCGCCTGCTCGAACCGGTGCAGAACGCGCTGCGCGAAATCGAGCGCATCAAGTTCCAGCAGCACAACTTCGATCCGGCCACGTCGATCCGCTGCTACCGGATTGGTTGTCCCGACTATCTGAACGTGCTGTTCGTGCCGACGGTCGTCGAACGCTTCCGTCAGGCGGCGCCGAATGCGACGCTCGAATTCCATTCGCTCGGCCCCGCGTTCGACTATGAACTCGCGCTCGAAGACGGCAAGCTCGATATCGTCGTCGGCAACTGGCCGGAGCCGCCCGAGCAACTGCACCTGTCGAACCTGTTCGTCGATCAGATCGTCTGCCTGATGAGCAATACGCATCCGTTCGCGAAGCGCGGCAACCTCACGCTCGATCAGTATCTGAACGCGCCGCATCTCGCGCCGACGCCGTACTCGGTCGGCCAGCGCGGCGCGATCGACGTGCACCTCGCGCGCGAGAGGCTGAAGCGTCACGTGGTCGTCACGCTGCCGTACTTCAATCTGGCGCCGTACGTGCTGATCAAATCGGAGCTGATCTTCACGACCACGCGCCTGTTCGCCGATTACTACGCCAAATTCCTGCCGCTGACCGTGGTGCCGGCGCCGCTCGATTTTCCACCGATGCAGTACTACCAGTTGTGGCACGAACGCGTGCATTACTCGGACGAAGTGCGCTGGCTGCGCTCGCTGGTCGCGGAGGCGACCAAAACGCTGATCGACAAGCCTTGAGGGCGCTGGCGGGGCTCGTTCCCGCCGCCCACGCTCACCTGCGGTTTTACTTCGCGATCCTTCATTTTGCTGAGCCTGCCTGTCGGGCAGGCCCGCGCTTACACCGCCGCCTGATAAAGCTCGCGCGCCAGGCGGTTATGCCGCTCGATCACCGGCCCGAGCTCCAGCGTCGCCAGTTGCCCATCCTTCACGACGACCTTGCCGTCGATCACGCTCAGACTCACCTGCGACGGCGCGCAGAACACCAGCGCGGCGACCGGATCGTGCAGCGCGCCGGCAAACAGCGGCTGACGCAGATCGAACGCAACGAAATCCGCCGCCATGCCGGGTGCGAGCGCGCCGATATCGTCGCGATTGAGCACCCGCGCGCCGCCGAGCGTCGCGATTTCTAACGCCTCGCGCGCAGTCATCGCATCGGGCCCGAAACCGACCCGCTGCAACAGCAACGCCTGACGCACTTCGGCGACCATCTGCGCGCCGTCGTTCGACGCCGAACCGTCGACGCCGAGCCCGACCGGCACCCCCGCCAACCGCATCCGCCGCACCGGCGCGATCCCCGATGCGAGCCGCATGTTCGAACACGGACAGTGCGCGACGCCGGTGCCGGTTCGCGCGAACAGTTCGATGCCGGGTTCATCGAGTTGCACACAGTGCGCGTGCCACACGTCATGGCCAACCCAACCCAGATCGTGCGCATACTCGGCCGGCGTCATGCCGAACTTCACGCGGCTGTACGCAACGTCGTTCAGGTTCTCCGCCAGATGCGTATGCAGCGACACGCCATACTGGCGCGCGAGCAGCGCCGATTCGCGCATCAGATCGCGGCTCACCGAAAACGGCGAGCATGGCGCGACCACCACGCGCAGCATCGCGTAGCGCCCATCGTCGTGATACGTCTCGATCAGCCGCTGGGTGTCGGTCAGGATGTCCGCCTCGCGCTCGACCACCGAATCGGGCGGCAAACCGCCCTCTTTCTGCCCGACGCTCATGCTGCCGCGCGCCGCATGAAAGCGCATGCCGATGCGGCGCGCGGCGGCGATACTGTCGTCGAGGCGGCTGCCGTTCGGATAGATATACAGATGGTCGCTCGACGTCGTGCAGCCCGACAGCAGCAGTTCGGCCATCGCGGTCAGCGTCGACACTTCGATCATCTCGGGCGTCAGGTGCGCCCAGACCTTGTACAGATTCGTTAGCCAACCGAACAATTCGGCGTTCTGCGCGGCGGGAATCGCGCGCGTCAGGCTCTGGTACATGTGGTGATGCGTGTTGACGAGGCCCGGTATCACCAGATGGCCGCGCAGGTCGAGCACTTCGTCGGCGCTGGCCGGCAACGTGTCGGTCGGCCCGACCGCGACGATGCGGTTGTCCTCGATATACAGGCCGGCGTCGCGCAGTTCGCGGCGCTCGCCGTCCATCGTCACGAGCACGTCCGCGTGCGTGACGAGCATCGTTTTGCCGGCTGGCCGGGGTGCTGGGTTCATCGTCATCCGTGTTCTCCGCCTGATTGCGTGCATGCAAAGCCGTTCGAACGCGATGCGGCCGCACGCGCACCGTGCCGCCGCGTTCGCGTGAACGCCGTAGGCCCGGTTACCCAGCGTGCTTGCGCCGTCTTCGGGGTTGCCGCGAGGTAACGCAGGAACTCGCGTCACCTCCTGGCGAATGCGCCGCGTCCGGACCGCTCGCGAACCGCATCGGGTTCGCATCGGCCGCGCCGCCTAGCCGTCACCTTCGGCGACCAAAATCCCGCTGACAACTCGCGCCGCTGCGATACCGGAGTTCAGGCCATTCATATAGTGGTGTTTTTTTGGCGCCGGTACGATCGGCGCAGGAGCCGGCACACCGCGCGCGGAGCGCATCCGCCACGCCGCCGGCAACGGTCCACGCGCATCGCATCGCGCGTGACTGCCGCCCCATCATGCGGCAATCATTATCTTTCCTATCGCTCGCGCGCCGGATGCACGATCCTTTTTACAATGGCTGCCACGGCGCTCGCTTCAGTTCGCCGACGGGTATGTAGCCACTGACGTGGAGCCTCGATCCGCCGCCAACGTAATGGATCGGGTCGCCGCCGACACCTCGCATTCACACAAGGACAATTGCGAATGGGCAAGCTCACTACCCATGTGCTCGACACCGCGAACGGCCGTCCCGGCGCGGGCATCAAGGTCGAACTCTTCGCGCTCGCGGGCGATTCCCGCCGCGCGCTCAAAACCACCACCACCAATAGCGATGGCCGCTGCGACGAGCCGCTGCTCGAAGGCGCGGCGCTGGTCGCCGGCGAGTACGAACTCGTGTTCGGCGCCGGCGACTACTTCGCATCGATCGGCACGAAGGTGCCGGAGCCGCGCTTCGTCGATCGCGTGGTGCTGCGCTTCGGTGTCGCCGACGCCGGCGCGCACTACCACGTGCCGCTGCTGGTGTCGCCGTGGTCGTACAGCACGTATCGGGGAAGTTAATTAGTTTCCCCAGGCGGTTTGCGCACAGCGGACGCGACACCGTTCCGCGCGAGCGCCACCCGCCGAATCCATAACAACGGTGCCCGGCCAACCGGGCGCACTGCGTCCTTTATCCCGCAGTCGGCGCGACGACCCGCCGCCGCGCCTCACTCGCATGGCGGGAGCGGCGCCGAGACGACAGCGTCGTCGCGCACAACGAATCAGAAGTGGAGGAGTTTCATGGAAGGCTTTATCACCGACTGGCTGAACCTCGCGATTCGCTGGTTCCACGTCATCGCCGCGATTGCATGGATCGGCGAATCGTTCTATTTCGTCGCGCTCGACAACAGCCTGAAACCGCCGCAGGATCCGAATCAACGTCGCCGCGGCGTATTCGGCGAGCTGTGGCACGTGCACGGCGGCGGCTTCTACAACATGCAGAAGTACACGGTCGCGCCGCCCGAGATGCCGGAGGACCTGCACTGGTCGAAGTGGCCGTCGTACACCACGTGGCTGTCGGGTTTCGGTCTGTTTACCGTCCTGTATCTGTTCTCGCCGACCACTTACCTGATCGACAAGAACGTGCTCGACATGGGACCGGTGGTGGCGGTTGCATCCGCGATCGGTTTTCTCGCGGCAGGCTGGATCGTGTACGACTCGCTGTGCCGGATTCTGGGCAGCCGCGACAAGCTGCTCGGCATCTGCGTCGGCGCATATGTGCTGATCGCCGCGTATCTCGCGTGCCATATTTTCGCGGGCCGCGCCGCGTATCTGATCATGGGCGCGATGCTGGCGACGATCATGTCGGCCAACGTGTTCTTCGTGATCATTCCGGGCCAGCGCAAGATGGTCGACGCGATGCTCAAGGGCGACACGCCGAACCCGATCTACGGCAAGCGCGGCAAGCAGCGCTCGGTGCACAACACCTATTTCACGCTGCCGGTGGTGTTCGCGATGCTGTCGAACCACTACGCGATGACTTACACGCATCCGTACAACTGGGCGGTGCTGGTGGTCATCATGCTGGCCGGCGCGCTGATCCGGCAGTTCTTCGTGATGCGTCATCGCGGCCAGGTGCTGTGGTATCTGCCGCTCGTCGGCGTCGCGCTGATGTGCACCGCGCTGGTGTGGACGATGCCGCGTCCGGTGGTGCCGCAGGCGCAGGCCGCCAATGCGCCGACGGTGAAGGTCGCCGATATCGCGCCGGTGCTGCAACAGCGCTGCGCGGCTTGCCACTCCGCCCATCCGACGATGATGGGCAGCGCCCCGGCCGGCGTGCTGCTGGATACGCCGGAGCAGATCTCGCAGAACGCGCAGCGGATTTACCAGCAGGCGGTGACGTTGAAGGCGATGCCGCTGGGTAACGTCACGCATATGACCGATGACGAGCGGATGAAGATTGCCGCGTGGTTCGAGGGGGGCGCGGCGAAATAGGTTCGTAGCGGGGCTTGAAGCGGGGCTTGTCGCGATAGCGATGGGCCTTCAGCGCAGGTTTGCCTGACTACTCACGGCTCGATCGGCTTGCGCTGATCGGGCCGTTGGTTTTTGGCGAGCGGAAATGGGCTTCCTTGCAGGCGCCGAAAAGCCGATGAATTTGTCGACTGGCGGCTAACAAAGCCGGCAAAATTGGCAAACTGTAGCCGTTGACCCACACGATGCTGGATCCTTTGTGCCCTTCGGGCTACAAAACAATCGCAAAGCGTTCAAATTGCTGCCCAAGGGCTACAAATGACCCAACTCGCCGATGTCGCCGACATGCTCACAACCGTTCGGCACGACAGTAAGCTATCGCAGGAGGAATGGGCGCGCCGCGCGGGCGTCGCCCGCACCACGGTTGCGCGGATGGAAACGCTCGCGCGGAACGACATGAGCGTATCCGTGCTGGTGCGCCTGCTCGAAGCGGCCGGCTACGATCTGAAGTTCGTCCCGCATGGGCACGGGCGCACGCTCGAAGACATCCTCGCTGAACAGCGCAAGGAAAACCGGATCCGGCCGTGATAAAGCTCGAAGCCGCGTTGCTCGGCAAGCGCCAATACCCGCAAAACAAAAAAGCCCACGGCAACCACCGTGGGCTTTTTCTCTGCGGCAAACCACCGCCGCAAACTACCTCACGGCACTGCCATCAAACCGCCACCGCACTCAACGCATCTTCGGTGAGCCACAGCGACTCCACGAGATCCTGCTCGTTCAGATTGAGCCCATCGCCACCGCGATCGACGACGATAAAGTCGCTCACCTCGCCCAACGCGATCAGCGGATGGTGCCACACGCCCTTCGCGTAATTGACGCCCTGCCAGCCGCTCGTGACGAACGCGCGAATCCTGCCCGCATCCAGCTCGCCCGCCGGCGCGACGACCACCAGATAAGGCTTGTCGTTCAGCGGCACGAACGCCTGGCTGCCGAGCGGATGCCGCTCGAGCATCTTCACCTCGAACGGCAACGCGCGCGGCTGGCCGCGAAACAGATTCACCAGTGTCCGGCCGTTCTGCTCGGTGACGTCCACCTTCGCGAGATCGTGAAAACGGATCGTCGTGCCGAGGTTGATCGGAATCTGCTTCGCGCCTTCGAGTTCGATCACGTCGCCGAAAGCGGCGAACGCCTCTTTGGTCAGCGGTTCGATAGCGAGCGTTTTCATTCGAGCGTACCCCACAGACGCAGACGCGATACCCCGCCGTCCGGATAGATGTTGAAGCGCACGTGCGTGACCGGGCCGAGTGCCGCGATCTCGCTTTCGAAGAAATGCTGCTTGTCCATCTGCAGCTTCTGTTCGCCGAGCAGCACCGGCCAGAACATCGCCTGAGTGACGAGCGAGCTGTCGGTGCCGCCCTTCACGTACGCGGCCTGGATCGAGCAGCGGTCCGGATAGTTGCCCTTGAAGTGCGCGGTATCGACTTCGATCTTGCGGATCACGCCCGGCTGCGCGAGCGCGACGATCGCCCAGTCGTTGCCCGGTTCGCGACGTCGGCGCGTTTCCCAGCCGTCGCCCATGTTCACGCCGCGGCCCGGCATCAGCAGCGTTGACGCCGCGCCGAAGTGCTGGTTGTTCGCGCCGACCAGGTACGCGCCGTTTTCCATCGCGGCCAGATCGAACTGCTCGGTGCGGCTCGCGCCGGCCCAGTCGACCTGCGGCTGACCGTACACACGCAGTCGCGCGATGCCGCCGTCCGGATAGATGTTCACGCGCAGATGCGTATAAGCGTTGGTGTCGCCGACTTCGAGGTAGTGATGGCTATTGCCCTGCAACGTGGTGGACGGCACGATCTCGGTCCATTGCGTCGCCTGGTTCGGCGCGCCGTCGATCACGCGCGCCGCTTCCACCGACGCCGCCGGCGGGAAATTGCCGGTGAAATGGCTGGTATCGAGGTCGAGTCCCTTGATCACACCCGGGCGCGCGAGCTTGACGATGCACCAGTCGTAGCCGGTGATGCGTTTGCGGCGGGTTTCCCAGCCGTCCATCCATTTGCCGTTGTTGTCGTACTTGCCGGGGATGAAGACGGCTGGCTCCGGATTCAGCATGCGGTCCTTCGGCGCGAAGAATTCGTCGCTGGCCTCGAGCGCCTGCGCGCCCAGACGCGGGTCCGCCAGGTTCACATAACGGCGCGTGAATTCCGGGGCGTTCGGGTCGAGAATCGGGAGTGCCATCTTAGTCGTCCTTGATATCGTATAGGGCTGGAAAAACGTTGCGGTTCGTCGGTGTCGGCGCGCGTATTGCCAGTTGCGAATTGCGGATCGCGGATCGCGGATCGCCGCTGGCGAAAGCGTTACGCGCCGATCAGATCGTCGAGCCGGAAACGTGCGATGCGATAAATCTGTTCGAGGCTCGCGCGCAATTCGTCGGCGCGGCTATTGTTCACGCGCGACTCGAAGTTCGCGATGATGCCGTGGCGGTCATAGCCGCGCACCGCGAGAATGAACGGAAAGCCGAATTTCTCGCGATACGCGCTATTGAGCGCATGCAGCTTGTCGAACTCCGCTTGCGTACATTGCGCGAGACCCGCGCCGCTTTGTTCGCGGGTCGACTCCGCGGTCAGCTCGCCGCGCACCGCCGCCTTGCCGGCCAGTTCCGGGTGCGCATTGATCAGTGCCAGTTGCTTTTGCGCGCCGGCTGTCTCGACGATCTCCGACATCCGCTTGTGCAAATCATCGACGTTCGCGAACGGCCGCTCCGCGGCCGCGACTTCCGCGACCCACGGCGAGTGCTCGAAAATCCCCGACAGCGCCGCGACGAACGCGTCGTTGGAAATGCTGTTGAGTTGGTCCAGGGTGTATTGCATCGCCTTCATGCCGCCGCCTCGCGGTTATCTGGTTGGTAAGGATGAACTTCGTGCCAGTGTCGCGCGATATCGACGCGCCGCGTGACCCACACGCGATCGTGCTGTTCGATGTGATCGAGAAAACGCTGCAACGCGCGGAATCGTCCGGGGCGTCCGAGCAGCCGGCAGTGCATGCCGATCGACAGCATCTTCGGCACTTCGTCGCCCTCTTCGTACAGCACGTCGAACGCGTCGCGCAGATACGTGAAAAAGTGGTCCGCGGTATTGAAGCCCTGCGGGGTCGCGAAGCGCATGTCGTTGGTGTCGAGCGTGTACGGCACGATCAGTTGCGGCACCTTCGCGCCGCCCGTCACCTCGACGTCCATCCAGAACGGCAGATCGTCGCCGTAGTAATCCGAGTCGTACAGAAAGCCGCCGTCTTCGGCAACCAGCCGATGCGTGTTCGGGCTGTCGCGTCCGGTGTACCAGCCAAGCGGCCGCACGCCGGTCACGCGCTCGATTGCTTCCATGCCGAGGCGCATATGCTCGGCCTCGAGCTCCGGCGCCATGTCCTGATAGTGAATCCAGCGATAGCCGTGACACGCGATCTCATGGCCGAGTTCGACGAACGCGCGCGCCACGTCCGGATGCCGTTCGAGCGCCATGCCAACGCCGAACACCGTCAGCGGCAGATCGCGCTTTTCGAATTCGCGCAGAATCCGCCATACGCCCGCGCGCGAGCCGTATTCGTAGATCGACTCCATGCTCATGTGGCGCGCCGGGTAAGCGGCCGCGCCGACGATCTCGGAGAGAAACTGCTCGGAGCCGGGGTCGCCGTGCAGCACGCAGTTTTCGCCGCCCTCTTCGTAGTTCAGGACGAATTGCACCGCGATACGCGCTCGCCCGGGCCAGTTCGCGTGTACTGGGTGGCGGCCGTAGCCGATCAGATCGCGTGGGTAGTTCGAATCGAGTGGCATGGTTTGACGGATGCGTAGTGACGGGACCAGGAATTCGCGTGAAGCCCGGGCGGTGCGCACATTTGAAGTGGGTATCGCCACGGTCGTGTGAAAACTCTCGGCGAGCAGCGTGCCGTTGCATGTGCTGGCGCGCTGGTGGACGCTTGCGGCGCCCCGCCGGCGGCGCCTCAGGCTGCCGCGCCGAGTTGACCCAGTGTAGCTAAAACACCCCGTCGCGCCCATACAGCGACGCAGATAGTGCGTGTTACGCGGAGTGTATGTGCGAATCCGCCGGATCGGCGTTTACCCGCAATTCGGCGGCGCCGTTTAGCGCGCCGGCCGCACGAACCGCCGCCGTTTGACGCTCGCCCTGCGCGACGGCCACCGGCTCGACGGCGCCGGGGCTGAACGACGCCAGCGCACCGTCGTAGCGCTTCGCGAGCGGCCGCGCATAGTCGCCGCGCTTGGCGGTCGCGAGCCGCAACGCGACCAGCGCCTCGGTCCATTTGACGGCCGCCGTCACCCCTTCGATCACCGGCGCGCCGAGCGCGTCCTCGATCTCCGCGCACAACTCGGCCATCCCCGCGCAGCCGAGCACGATTGCATCGGAGCCGTCTTCGTCGAGCGCGCGCCGGCATTCGTCGAGGATGATCCGGCGCGCAGCGGAACCCGGCTTGTCGAGATCGAGCACCGCGACATCGGTCGCACGCACGTTGCGGCAGAAGCGCTTCATTCCGTAGCGTTCGGCCAGATGCCACGCCATTCCGCAGGTGCGTGCAAGCGTCGTCACCACCGAGAAACCCGGCGCCAGCACGCTCGCCGCGTGCATCGCCGCCTCGGCGATGCCGATCACCGGCCCGCGCGCCAGCTCGCGGGCCGCGTATAGCCCCGGATCGCCGAAGCACGCGATCACATAGCCGTCGCAGCCGTCGCGCTCACCGGCCGCGACCTCGGCGAGCAGTCCGGGGGTGGCGAGCGCCTCGTCGTAATAGCCTTCGATCGACGGCGGCCCCATCGTCGGATTGACCGCGATCACTTCGGTGCCGGGCGCGGCGACGTCGCGCGCGCAGCGCCCCATCGCCTCGGTCATGCGGCGCGTCGTGTTCGGATTGATCAGTTTGATACGCATAACGACTCCTGTTCGACTTCTGTTGCGCGGGGTGCGACCTGGCTGCACCCGCCTGAACCCCTTCCCTGGTCCGACCGATTCAGCGGACCAGCAGCCGATAGAACAGCGCGCCGAGCCCCGCGCCGATGAACCACGAGAAATTCGCGCAACCGTCGAGACCCGGCACCATCACGCAGACCACCGCGATCAGCGCGGCCGGCAGCAACGCGGCCACCGCGCGATAGTTGACGCCGTTGCGATACCAGTACGAACCGTTCGGCGCGACCGAGTACAGATCGTCGAGCACGATCTTCTGACGCTTGACGAGGTAGTAATCGACGATCAGGACCCCGTACAAAGGCCCGATGAAGCTGCCGAGCACGTCGAGCGTGTAATGAATCACCGACGGGTTATTGAACAGGTTCCACGGCGTGATGAAGATGGATGCGACCGCCGCCAGCATGCCGCCCGCGCGCCAGCTGATCAGGCGCGGCGCGACGTTCGAGAAGTCGAACGCCGGCGACACGAAGTTCGCGACGATGTTGATGCCGATCGTTGCGATCGTGAAAGTCAGCGCGCCGAGAATCACCGCCATCGGATAGTCGATGCGCCCGACCGTCTCCACCGGATCGGTAATCAGTTCTCCGAACACCGGCAGCGTGGCCGCGGTCGTGATCACCGTGACCAGCGAGAACGCGAGGAAGTTGACCGGCAGCCCCCAGAAATTGCCGCGCTTGACGCTGCGAAAGCTCTTGCCGTAGCGCGAGAAGTCGCCGAAGTTGAGCATCGGCCCGGAGAAGTACGACACCACCAGCGAGGTCGCGGTGATCATCACCGGCACCACTTCCATGCCGTGATATTTGACGCCGCCCAGGTTGATGCCGATGTTGCGCCAACCCGCGCGATACACCATGTAGCCGGCCAGAATGAACATCACCACGTACACGGCGGGACCGGCGAAGTCGATGAACTTCTTGATCGTCTCCATCCCGTGCCAGAACACCAGCGCCTGCAACACCCACAGCAGCATGAAGCCGGCCCAGCCGAGCATCGACAGACCGAGCATTCCATGCCGGTGCACGTCCGCGTACGGCAGCAGCTGCGGCACGAACTTCAGCACCACGATCACCAGCGCGCTCGAGGCCAGATAAGTTTGGATTCCGTACCATGCGACCGCGATCAAACCGCGAATCACCGCCGGCACGTTCGCGCCGAGCACGCCGAAGGTCGCGCGGCACGCGACCGGATACGGCACGCCGTTCGCCTGGCTCGGCTTCGCGATCAGGTTGCACAGCACGTTGACGATCGTGATGCCGACCAGCAGCGCCACCAGCACCTGCCAGCTCGTCAGGCCGAGCGCGAACAGGCTGCCGGCGAATACGTAACCGCCGACGCTGTGCACATCGGACATCCAGAACGCGAAGATGTTGTATGCGGTCCAGCTTTGCGCGCGCAGCGGCGCGAGGTCTTCGTTATAGAGCCGCTCGCTGTAGCCGGCCGGCATCGACGGATTGGCCTGAGCCGCGTCGTCCGCATAGTTCGAAACAGGATGACTGCCTGGCGATGCACTGAACTGAGCCATGATTCCTCCTTTGGATGGGGACCGTCGATCGAAAATCGAAGGACATTGCATCGGCCATGCCAGTCGCTCGCCTCTCGCGCAATTGCGCTCGCAGAGGTCGGCGCCGACGGTGTCGGCCGAGCCGCGGGTGTCTCCGTACTGAAGTACTTGTGCTTATCGCATCGCCGGCCGCCGCGGCTTTCCGGCGATGCGTCACTGCCCGATAACCGTCGTGTGGCGACGGACGTGCGTGTTCAGGCCGGCGGCGCCGCGCGGGGCCGCCCTGCCATGCTCGATGTGGTTTCAGTTCAACTCAGTGCGGCGCGCACCAGCAACGGGCGCTCGCCGGCTGTCTGCCTCAGCCTGGGGTGGACCCGGCCGCGGCTGTCTCCAGGATATTTATTTCGACGCCAGCGCGCCGAATACTTCGTGCAAATCCGCCGCCCCGCGTGCGGGACGCTCCAGCATTTTCAGCTCGACGCTTTGCAGATGGCGCGACATCAGCGCCGCCGCCTGTTTCGCATCGCCGGCGTCGAGCGCCGCGAGAATCGCTTCGTGGTCCTCGAACGAGCACGGGCTGCGTCCGAGCGACTCGTACAGCGCGGAAATCAGCGTGGAGCGCGCGACCAGCCCGTGCAGACAGTCGCACAACACGGTGTTGCCGGTCAGACCCGCAAGCTCGGTGTGGAACTCGCCCGACAGACGGATCCACGCCGGAAAATCGCGCGTTTCGAACGCCTTGCGCTCGCGGCCGATCATCCCGCCGATACTCTTCAAACGCCGCATGCCGTGTCCGCTACAGATCTTTTCGACGACGGCCAGCTCGATGATGCGGCGCATTTCGAATACCTCGTGCACCTCCTGCAGCGACGGACTCGCGACAAACGCGCCGCGATTCGGCTCGAGGTCGACGAGGCGTTCGCCGGCCAGTTGCGACAGCGCCTGGCGGATCGGCCCGCGCTTCACGCCGAATACTTCGCAGAGCTGAGCTTCGGTCAGCTTCGCGCCGGGCGCCAGCCGATGCTCGAGGATCGCCGCGCGGATGCGGTCGGCAATTGCTTCGGGCTTCGAACTGTTCGCGGCGAAATCGGTGTCGGACATGATGTGCGTCTCGGTATGTTGGTCATCATAGGATGGACACAAATATTGTCAACAATTTTTGTGTCGATTTTCGACATTCTTGGGGTGATGGGTGCGGCAGTCGGGCCCAAAGCCCCGGCTGGCGGCCGTCTTCTGGGAATCTTACCTGATTGAGATGGTGCAGCCGGTTGATGTAGACCGGTTTTTTGTCAACAAAAGCTGCATACATTGGTGGGTGGGGTTTGAGGCGGTGACGATCAAAACGTAGGCGGTTAGTTGCGTTATTTGGATTAAAAAGAAAGCGGACTCATAGTCCGCTTCCCATTCTCCGACCATCCCCGCCTCACCCCAGATACGGATACCCCGACACCGTCAGCTTGAACCCATGTGGATTAGCAACCAGCCGCGCATCAGCGCCAACCGGCAGCGTCAGCATGTTGCGGATATGCCCGAACTGCAAACCGGTGATGACCGGAATGCCGACCAGCGCGCGCACCTGCTCGATCATCGCCTGCAGGTCGTAACCGTTGTCGTAGTCGTACTGCTTGCCGCCCGAGAAATCGCCGAGCACGAGCGCCTGCTGCTGCGCGAGGATGCCGGCCAGATGCAGCTGATAGATCATCCGCTCGATCCGGAACGGCTGTTCGTTGACGTCTTCGAGAAACAGGATGCCGCCCTGCACCGGCGGCATATAAGGCGTGCCGACCAGCGATGCCAGCACGGCCAGATTGCCGCCCCACAACATGCCGGACACGTCGACGGTTTGCGCCTGCGGGGTGTTGCCGGTCACCGTCATGGTCGGCTTCGTCAGCGCCGACCAGAAGTGATGCATCGTGAATTCGCTCACTTCGTCGGCGCCGAAATCGCTCATCAGCATCGGGCCGCCGAAGGTCTTCACGCCCGCGCGCGCCAGCAGCGCCATCTGGACCGCGGTGAAGTCGCTATGGCCGACCAGCGCGATCGGCTGGCCGGCGAGCCGCCGCTGCAGACCTTCGTAGTCGAGTCCGTGCAGGATCCGCACCGCGCCGTAGCCGCCGCGCACCGCGAGCACCACGTCGGGCAGATCCCGCGACGGGTCCGCGAGCCGGTTCAGGTCGGCCGCGCGTTCGCCGTCGGTGCCGGCAAAGCGCTGATAGCGACGCCGCGCGGCGTCCTCGCCTTGCACCCGGTGCCCTTGCGCGCGCAGCCGATGCAACGCGCGATGCAGCACCTCCGGATCATGCGGATAACCGGACGGCGCGATCAGTTCGATGGTGCGATGAGCGGTCATGGCGAGACCTGTTGGACGTGATTGTTTTAAAGCGCTTTGGCGGGCGGCGGCTCGTTACCCGATGCTACGTTACCGCCCGGCCCTTCGCCCCGCGCGGCCGCGCGCGCTTCGCGGCTCGCGCGTCGCCGTTCCGCGAAAAACGACTTGAGCGCCGCGCCGCATTCGGCTTCGAGCACGCCGCCGCTCACCGTCGTGTGATGGTTCAGTTGCGGATTCGCAAATGCATCGACGACGCTGCCGCACGCGCCGGTTTTCGGGTCGCGCGCGCCGAACACGACGCGGGCGATGCGCGCGTGCATGATCGCGCCCGCGCACATCAGACACGGTTCGAGCGTCACATAAAGTTCGCAGCCCGGCAAACGATAGTTGGCAAGCGACTGCGCGGCTGCGCGCAGCGCGACCATTTCCGCGTGCGCGGATGGATCGTGCGCGCCGATCGGATGATTGAAACCCTTCGCAATCACTTCGTCGCCGCGCACCAGCACCGCGCCGACCGGCACTTCACCGGCTGCGCGCGCCTCTTCGGCGGCAGCCTGGGCGAGCGCCATGAAGCGCAGATCGCGCTCGGACACGGGCGGCGTCGCGGGCGATTCGGCGCCTGCGAGCGAGTCGGGCAATTCGGAAGATTCGGGCGGAATGGCGGGTGCGGTCATAGCGAGCTGGGCTTGGCCAGCCTCAGCGTCAGCGTGATGTTCCGCGGGCGCCGACGCGCCCAACGCATCAGCGGGAACGAGCGGCTCGTTCACTGCGAACCCGCGTTGGCCGTTGCGCCGCTGCCGACGCGCTCCGACAGCCGCTCGGCGATGCGCCGGCAGTATTCGCGCGGCAACACCATCGGGCCGCCGCGCAGCGATTCGAGCGCCATATCGAGCGCGAGGATGCGGGCCTGCAGTTGGCAAAGGGTCGCCTGATCGCTCACGGCATTGAGCTCCGTTTGCAGGTCGCGCAGCGCGCGCAACTGCTCGACGGCAGGCGGCACGAAGCCCGCATTCTTCAGAATCCGGTTGGCGACACGTACTTCTTCGGGAACCAGCGCATCGTCGTCCAGCGCCAGCGGCGCGCCCGCGCCGGGCAAATCGTCGAACTCTCCGCGCGCGGCTGCGGCGGCAATACGCTGTTCGACAAGCGCATCAAGCAATCTCATCTGCAATCCACTACGTTGCGGCCCGAGCATTCTATCAGGGAGCCTTCACGGCTTCCCGGCCAACGACCAGCGCGCCAGCTCGACATGCCGGGTGCGTCCGAGCAGGCTGTGGACCAGCACGAACTCCCGCACGTTCCAGCAGGCCGGCTCGACCGGCCGGCGTTCGGCCCACGGCATTCCGTACGCGAGCGTCACATGCGGCGTAAAGCGAGCGTCGGGCTCGATACCGAGTTCCCCCAACGCCGCTTCCAGCGCATCGTGAAGCGCGTGCAAACCATGCACGCCTTCTTCGCCGACCAACACCGCGGGGCCCGGCCGGGGTTTTTTGGCAAAGCTCGCGAGCGCGTCGAACTCGACGGTAAACGGCGCGATGCCGAGCGTCGCCGCTGCCCGCTTCGCCGCCTCGATACGTTCGTCCGGCAGGCCGCCCGCGAAATTGCCCAGATGCCGCAGCGTCACGTGCAAACGGTTCGCCGCTAGCGGCTTGCTGCGCACGCGCGCGTCCACGCACAGTTGCTGCGCGAACTTCGCGATCCCGGCCGCGGTGTTGCGGTCCGGATAGACCGCAAAAAAGAGTCCGTCCGTGGGGGCTGGCGGCGCTTCGAGCCCAGGCAGCCATAGTTGTTCAGGCATCTTGCCTCGTTCCTTCGCTGGATTCACCGGGCCACGCATGGCCCGTTCCAGCCATAATACTGTACATTCATACAGTATAGAGGATCGCGTCGCAAAAAAGGGGCTCTATCTACCGATTAGCCGTCGGGGTATTCACAGCCCTTCGTCATGCGCCATCATCAACGCGCGCATCTGAGTCCACATCCCGTAGTAGTGCACGATAAAACTGTCGGGCCGGCGAAACTGCCACGGCGTATTGAGCGCGACCAGATCGAGCAGCGCGGCGTCGTCGAGTTGTCCCGAGCGTTCGAGCGAGCGGATGAAGTACAACTGGTCGCCGTCGCTCGCATAGACCGACGACGTATCGTGCAAGCGCCCGATATCGCCCATCAGCTCGTGCAGCATCGTCGCATTGCGCGCGGTGCGCCGGAACCCCATCACGCCCGAATTGAACGCCCATTGGCCGACGTTGTGCGCGAGCAGCAGGTCGCGGCCTTCCATCAGCGGTTCCAATTTCTGCTCCATGTTGCCGATCAGCACGTCCGCATCGAGCCAGACGACCCACTCGTGATGCTCCATATAGCCGTGCAGCAGCCACGGTTTGAACCAGTTGCCGCTGGCGTCGAGCCCGATCTCGCGCGGAATCTCGCGATACACATACAGCGTGTAGCCGTGCAGCTCGCAATAGCGGCGGAAATTGCGTTCGGCGATGCCCGCATAGATGCCGATATTCGGCGTATACAGCATCATCAGCGCAATCGGACGGCCAGGGTTGTAGGTGCTGCGTCCGGCGCTATCGCATACACCCGACGCGACGCGGGAGAACAGCGGCGCGCGCGTGCGTTGATGCCAGTTGATCTGCTCGACCAGCACGTTTCTGAAACGCGGGCACGCGCCCTTCTGGCGCGGGTCGTCGGTTGCGTCGTCGATGCTGACCGCGAACGTCGGCAGCCGGCTCCAGGCGGGATCGAAGTTAAAGCCGGTCTGCATCACCGGACAGACGCCGTCGATCGTCTGCATGTAGTGATGCGTGTCGAACTGCGCAAACAGCTCGGCCTCCGATTCCAGCGCAGCACCGCCCAGGCGGCAGCGTTTCACCAGTTGCAGCACCCGCTCGCGAACCGCAGCGGTATTGCGCCAGATCTGCACGTCGACTTGCGGCAACGGATGCGCGCCGATCGTAACGAGCAACCAGTCGCGGCCCTGCATCAGGGTATCGAGTGCGACCGGCTCGACGATCGCGGCATCCTCGCTCAGCAACAGCACGAGTTCGCCGTCGGCTGCGCGCCGCAAGGTGCCGAGCAGAACTTCGTAACGGTACAGGCAGCGCAGTTGCAGCCGGTCCGTCATCGCGGACGCATCGACCCATTCATGGCGATAACCGCGCGACGCCGCGTAATAGCGATGGTTCGCGAGGCTCGCGGGCGCATCGCGATAGAAATGACTCAGTACGATCACTTTCCAGGGCTCGGGAGGATGGGCTTCGCTCGCGAAGCCCCGATGATCGATCTATTGAAGCGAACTCGCGCCTAGCGCAGCGGCCGGGCAATCAGATCGTCGAGCAGCGCGGCATAGGTGGCGACCAGCTGGCGATCGTCGGGCAGATAGCGGGCAATCGCGGTGCGCTGTTTCTCGCGATACCACGACGTATGCGCGTCGTGATTCTCGAGCGCTTCGATGGCCTTGCGCGCGCCCTCTTCCACATCGTTGCCGCGGTAGTAGTAACCGAGGTCCGCGCACAGATGCGCGTTGTGTACGAGCGGATAACCCTGCCAGCACACTTCGAGGTAGAAGTAATTGAGCGGGTTTTCGAGTTGATGGGAGATCACGACATCCGTGTTCTCCGCGAGAAACGTGGGCGTTTCGTGGCGCCCCAGAAACACCGCCTTGTGATTGCGCACGATATCGAGCTGATTCATCAGCGCGATGAACTCCTTGCTTTCGCGCGCGATTCCGTCGGCATTGGTGACCTGCAGCAGCTCGACGCTCTCGGGCCGCTGCCGGTACACCATTTCCGCGATCAGCGCCGGATACAGGCAGAACTTCACGACATTGATATTCGGCTCCATCACGCTGAGCCGTTTCGCGCCGCCGCGCGGCTGGTACACGCCGGCGTTCGGCAGATTCTTCACGCGCTCGTCGAGAAACATCGGACTCCAGACGAACGGCACCGCCCGCGCGGTCTGCCGGCGCAATACCTCGAAATACGAACGGCTGATATGGTCGACCTGCGGGATCATCCAGATATCGTCGTAGCGCTGGTTGACGAACAGGTTTTCGCCCCACATCGGCTTGCGAAACAGCACCGATTCCATCGCGTGGATGTACTCGAAGCCGCAGCAATACGACACCAGCCGCACGCCGCGCTGCTTCAGATAGTCGGTCTGCACCGCGTTGACCTGACCGCCGAGTTCGATCAGCACGTCGAGCGCGTCTTTCGCGGTATCGAACGTGACGGTCGGAAAACGCGTCTGGTCCCACGGCAACGCCGGCGTGATCGGCACCGCGGTGGTGTTGACGAGCGCGACCGACGCGACGTTCGGACAGTGGCGCAATGCGTCCGCGAGGAACGCGGCGTTCTGCTTGATGCCGTTATTCCACAACGTTTCGTTCGGCTGATGCAGACCGATCGTGATGCCGATGCGCAAACGGTTCATAGTGTGGGTTTCCCTGTTGCTTACTGCGGCGCCTTACGGAACATCACGAAGCGGCGGATCATCAGACAGCCCGGCTTCGAGTCGATCAGCGACACCGACGAACCCGGCGTTTTGCCGTCCGTATAGACCATCATATGCGACAGCAGCTTCGTGCCCTGGTAGCCGGGCAACTGCTTGCGGGCCACGGTCGCGCAATCGGCCGGTTCGACCGAAATGCGCTCGGCCGATACCGAACATGTACCGTCCGCCTCCGGCACGCCGGTCAGCGACATCGCCGCATTGCCGTTGGCCGCTTCGAGCCCGACCAGCGAAAAAATCGCGCTATTGCCGCCGCGCGCACGATCCCAGTCGAACAGCACGTCGTTGCCGGTCGTGCCTTTGATCCCCAGCGCGGACAATTCGCTCAGCGCCGGCAGGCATTGCTTCGCGCCGATCGCGCTCGCCGCCTGCACCACAGAATTGCGCGGCCCCTGCTCGGCTTGCGGCACCAGCACGCCCTGCGCGAAGGCGGCCGGCAGCGGCGCCAGCAATACGCCGGCGGCGAGCAGTTTGGGTACGGTCGTAGCGAGTGAACGGAATAGCGTCATGACTGATCTGGCTGCCTGTGTCGATAAAGTCGATCGATGTGCGGGCATGGTTTAGCTGTTGTCGAAGAGCCGGGCAATCGCATCGGTATACGTAGCGACGTTGACGTCGCTTTCCGGATCGAGCTGGGCGAGAAACGCGTTCGCGGTGCGCCGGTATGCATCCAGACCGGCGTCATGCTCCGCATACGCGAGTTGCAACGCGCGGCCGCCGTCCTCGCAATCGAAACCGTGATAGCGATATCCGCAGTCGCCGATCAGATGCGAATTGTGGACCAGCGGATAACCGCCATACAGCGCCTCGTAGTACACGTAGTTCTGCGCGTTTTCCCATTGATGGCTGACGACCACATCGACGTCCGCCGCGACCACCTGACAAAACGGAAAGCGCCCTTCGAACGACGCGAGCCCGTGCTGCACGATATCGAGGCTACGCGCAAAGCCGTTGAAGCTCACGTGTTCCTTCAGATGAAACGTGTTGTACGCGAACACGTGTTCGAGCATGTCCGGGTTGTCGCGATGCGCGGCCTCGCAGGCGAGCAGCGGCACGTAGCTCGTCTTCACCATGCAGATGTTCGGCTCGAAGATGCCCGCGCGCCAGCGCTTGCGGCCCGGCTGGTAGCCGAAGCGTTTGCCTTCCGGCAGCTTTGCCGCTTCGCGCTCCAGCACGAGCGGACTCCACAGATGCGGCATCAGCCGCACCGGGCAGCGGAACACGCTTTCGAAGTACGGCAGGCAGGTCACTTCGTATTCGGGCAGCGTCCAGATTTCATGGTACGGCGCGCCGGTAATCAGCAGTCCGTGCGATTTGTCGAACACCATCCGTTCGATGTCGATCACGTAGTCGTTGCCGACGCGCATCGACACGATCTTGCCGCCGCGCTCGCGAAACGCAACGACCCATTCGCGCGCGAGTTGCGCGCTCATTTCGATCATCACGTCGAGCGTATTCGCCGCTTCGTTCATGTCGATCAGCGGCACCGGCGAATCGGCGAGAAAGTTCTTCGCGTCGGCGGGTTCGCCGTCGCCGCCGCCGGCCACGAGGTAAGTCGCCTCGACGAGCGGCGAGCGCATCAGCAGCATCACCAGAAAAATGCAGTTCTGGTAGATGCCGTTTTCCCACAGCGACTGCTCGCCTTTGCGCACATAAATCGATACGCCGACCCGCAGCTTGCGGGCGCCGGACAATGAGCTGGGTACGGAATTCATGAATGGCCCGGGCGGTTGGCGATAAAAGTCGTATCGCGGCACAGATGCAGCAGCCGCGCCGCATGCGCATCGAGGTTGGCCTGACTGAACGGATTCACCGCGTCGAACACGCGTTTCGAGCGCGCGCGATAGTCGTCGAGCCGCGCGGCATGTTGCGAGCGTGCATGGCGCAGTTGCGCGGCGCCCTCGCGCACTTCGAACGCCGGGTAATAGTAGCCGGCGTCTTTCAGCCATGGAGAGTTGTGGATCAGCGGATAGTCGCCGTACAGCGCGTCGAGATAGCTGTAGTTCTGGTCGTTCTGCCACTGATGCGACACGACCGCGTCCGCATGCTGCACCATGAAACCGACGACGTCGTTGCGCCCCTGAAACAGCGCCTTATGCTCGCGTACGAGATTCAGCGAGTTCGCGAAGTACAGCATGGTCGGATGGTCCTTCAGATGCAGCGTATTGAGCACGTTCATCTTGCTCACCGAGTCCGGCTCGGCGCGATAGGCTTCCTCGCAGATCAGCATCGGCACGCTGGAGGTTTTCACGACCGAGATATTCGGCTCGAAGATCGCGACGCGCAGACCACGCGACGGATCCGCGGCCGCCTCGCTAGTCTCGAACCCATAGCGCAGCCCGGTGATTTGCGCGACTTCCTCGATGCGTCGCTCGATGAATTGCGGATGCCAGATGAACGGCACTTCGTGCACGTCGCAGCGATGCAGTATCCGCAGCATCGGCGCGAACCCCGCATCTTTCGGCAGCAGCCAGATTTCGTCGCAGCGATCCGGGCGCGACGCATGGGTGGGCTTGTTGAACACGGCCGATTCGACGAGACCGACGAACGGCTGCCCGCAGCAATAGAACACGACTTTCTTGCCGCGCTTGCGCATCAGGTCCAGCCATTGAACGTTGAGCGCGCCCCCCATTTCGATGATCACGTCGACTTCATCGGTCGCCTCGGCGCTCGTCATGATGCGCAGCGCCTTGGCGTCGGTGTCGACTTGCGGCGGCATCGCGCGCTGATCGCCGACATCGATCAGGACAACGGATTGCACGAACGGCAGGCGTTGAAACACCTCGGCCAGAAAGATGACGTTCTGTCCCAGACCGTTCTGCCAGATGTTCTGGCCGGAATGCGTGACGACGGAGATCCCGATGCGCATGTTCAGTTCTTAAGTTGTAAAGACAGACTCCCGCGTCGCCGCGGGAGCCTGTCTTTTTTCGCACGGCGCGAGGCAAACCGTACCGCGTCTGCCCCGCCGCGACCGCCTTACCAGGAGTAACCGACGCCGGCGTTGATCAGCAGACGGCTACCGTTCGTCGCGCTCACGCCCATCTTGACGATGGTGTTTTCGGTGACGCGGGCGCTCGCACCAACCGCCAGCGCGGTATAGCCACCGTAGTTGCCGATGCCGGCGCCGAGCTGGAACGTCTTGCCCTGCTCCACCTGCGGCAGCCCCGCCAACGCACCGGCCATCGCGATACCCGAGTAGGCGTTGCGGGCGACGTTGTCGATATTCTGCTGCACGCCCTGCAACTGCGCAACGTTTGCCGCGTCGGTCGGATTCACGCCCGGCGCCACGTTGCTGATGGTCCGTTCGTTGCCGACCGAGCCCACCGACACCGTATTCGCCGAACTGGCCACCGAACCCGCGCCGATCGCGACCGAGTTCGTCGCCGACACCACCGCGTTCGCACCGATCGCCGTTGCGTTGTTCGCGCTCGCCTGGGCTCCGCTGCCGAGCGCCACCGTGTTGGTGCCGCTTGCCTGCGAGTTGCCGCCGATCGATACCGATTCGGTGCCCGAAGCAACTGCCGCGTTGCCGGTCGAATTCACCGCGACGTACTTCGAGTCGGTGCCGCCCGTCGTTTGCACCGGGGTCAACTGCGTGACCAGTGCGCCGAACTGGCTCTGCAGCTGATACAGCTGGCTGCCGTTGATCGCGTCGGTGCTGGTCGCGCTGACCGTGCCGGCGGCGACGTTGGTCAACGCGACGGCCGAGGTCGCGCCGGTGCCGCCGAGCGTGACGCTGGTGTGGGCCGCGTTGTCGTACAGCACCGCGTTCGATGCGACCGCGGCGACCGCCTGCAACTGGCTCACGTTGACCGCGTCGGTCGGGTTGGTGCCGGCCGCGACGCCGGTCAGCTGGCGTGCGCCGTCGGTGCCGGTGAAGTCGACCACCGTGCCGCCGGTGCTCGCGCCGACCGTGATCGCGCCGTTGCCCGGCGCGCCGCCGACCTGTTGCACCAGACCGACGGTGCCGTTGGCGAGGCCGGTCGACAGCGCGCTGACGTTGCTGTTGGTCGTCGTCAGACCGGTCGACAGCGATGCGACGTTGCTGTCGGTAGTGGCCAGACTCGTCGACAGCGAACCGAGGCCGGTCGAGGTCGACGTCGACAGCGAATTCACCGTGCTGTTGGTCGTGACGAGGCCGGTCGACAGCGAGCTGATGCTCGACACCGTGGTCGTCGACAACGAAGTCAGCTGTCCGAAGTTCACCGCATCGGTCGGATTGACGCCCGCCGCGACGTTGGTCAGCGTGACCGGCGCGGTGGCGCCGGCGCCGCCGAGCGTGACGCTGGTGTGCTGCGGGTTGTCGTACTGCACCGAATTGGCGACGCCGGTCGACAGCGAAGCAATGTTGCTGACTGTTGTGCTGAGGCCGGTGGACAGTGAACTCATGCCGGTCGAGGTCGAGGTCGACAGGCTGTCCATCGTGCTGGTGGCCGTGCTCAGGCCGGTCGAGAGCGAGCTGACGCCGGTGGACAGCGAGCTGGCTGTGGTCGAGGTTGAGGTCGACAGTGATGTGAGGCTCGTTGACGTTGAGGTCGAGAGGCTGTCGATCGTGCTGTTGGTCGTGCTCAGGCCGGTGGACAGGGAGCTCACGCCCGTCGACAGCGAGCTGGCTGTTGTCGAGGTTGAGGTCGACAGCGAAGTCAGGCTCGTCGACGTCGAGGTCGAGAGGCTGTCCATCGTGCTGTTGGTCGTGCTCAGGCCGGTCGACAGTGAGCTCACGCCGGTTGACAGCGAGCTGGTTGTCGTCGAGGTCGACGTCGAGAGGCTGTCTACCGTGCTGTTCGTCGTGCTCAGGCCAGTGGACAGGGAGCTCACGCCCGTCGAGAGCGAACTCAGGCCGGTCGAGGTCGACGTGGACAGGCTCGACATCGTGCTGTTGGTCGTGCTCAGGCCGGTGGACAACGAGCTGACTCCGGTGGACAGCGAGCTGGCTGTGGTCGAGGTTGAGGTCGACAGGGAGCTCAGGCCCGTTGAGGTGGAGGTCGAGAGGCTGTCTACCGTGCTGTTTGTCGTGCTCAGACCGGTGGACAGGGAGCTGACCCCCGTGGACAGCGAGCTGGCCGTCGTCGAGGTCGAGGTTGACAGCGAGCTCAGGCCCGTTGAAGTCGAGGTCGAGAGGCTATCCACTGTGCTGTTCGTCGTGCTCAGGCCAGTCGACAACGAGCTCACACCCGTTGACAACGAACTCACGCCGGTAGACGTCGAGCTCGAGAGGCTGTCCACCGTACTGTTGGTCGTGCTCAGACCGGTCGACAGCGAGCTGACACCCGTGGACAGCGAGCTGGCCGTCGTCGAGGTCGACGTCGACAGCGAGCTCAGGCCCGTCGACGTCGACGTCGAGAGGCTATCTACCGTGCTGTTCGTCGTGCTCAAGCCGGTCGACAACGAGCTGACGCCCGTGGACAGCGAGCTGGCCGTCGTCGAGGTCGACGTCGACAGCGAACTCAGCCCCGTCGAAGTCGACGTCGAGAGGCTATCCACCGTGCTGTTGGTCGTGCTCAGACCGGTCGACAGTGAGCTGACACTCGTCGACAGCGAACTGGCCGTCGTCGAAGTCGAGGTCGACAGCGAGCTCAGGCCCGTCGAAGTCGACGTCGAGAGGCTGTCCACCGTGCTATTCGTCGTGCTCAAACCGGTCGACAGCGAGCTGACTCCCGTGGACAGCGAGCTGGCCGTCGTCGAGGTCGACGTCGACAGCGAACTCAGCCCCGTCGAAGTCGACGTCGAGAGGCTATCCACCGTGCTGTTGGTCGTGCTCAGACCGGTCGACAGTGAGCTGACACTCGTCGACAGCGAACTGGCCGTCGTCGAAGTCGAGGTCGACAGCGAGCTCAGGCCCGTCGAAGTCGACGTCGAGAGGCTGTCCACCGTGCTATTCGTCGTGCTCAAACCGGTCGACAGCGAGCTGACT
This sequence comes from Burkholderia sp. SRS-W-2-2016, assembly GCF_001931485.1. GTDB lineage: Bacteria > Pseudomonadota > Gammaproteobacteria > Burkholderiales > Burkholderiaceae > Paraburkholderia. The sequence continues at coordinate 67,751 of NZ_MSDV01000033.1, forward strand.
CCCGTGGACAGCGAGCTGGCCGTCGTCGAGGTCGACGTCGACAGCGAACTCAGCCCCGTCGAAGTCGACGTCGAGAGGCTATCCACCGTGCTGTTGGTCGTGCTCAGACCGGTCGACAGGGAGCTGACGCCCGTGGACAGCGAGCTGGCCGTCGTCGAGGTCGACGTCGACAGAGAGCTCAGGCCCGTCGACGTCGAGGTCGAGAGACTATCCACCGTGCTGTTCGTCGTGCTCAAACCGGTCGACAAGGAGCTGACACCCGTCGACAGCGAGCTGGCCGTCGTCGAAGTCGAGGTCGACAGCGAGCTCAGGCCCGTCGAAGTCGAGGTCGAGAGGCTATCCACCGTGCTGTTCGTCGTGCTCAAGCCGGTCGACAGCGAACTGACTCCCGTGGACAGCGAGCTGGCCGTCGTCGAGGTCGACGTCGACAGAGAGCTCAGGCCCGTCGAAGTCGACGTCGAGAGGCTATCTACCGTGCTGTTCGTCGTGCTCAAGCCGGTCGACAGCGAGCTGACTCCCGTCGACAACGAACTGGCCGTCGTCGAGGTCGACGTCGACAGCGAACTCAGCCCCGTCGAAGTCGACGTCGAGAGGCTATCTACCGTGCTGTTCGTCGTGCTCAAGCCGGTCGACAACGAGCTGGCCGTTGTCGAGGTCGAGGTCGACAGCGAGCTCAGGCCCGTCGAAGTCGACGTCGACAG